>NZ_JBICTR010000006.1:0-809229 GCF_043197735.1 Nonomuraea sp. NPDC049028 | reverse complement strand
CGGCCTTCGACGACTCCTCCCGAAAGGCCCGAAACGCCACCGCCGCCGTCCCGAACATCCCTCATCGTCCGAATTATTTCCCTGAGATCACCTCACTGACCCGTTAGTCCCGCGAAACCAAACAGTCACGGCTGATGTCTCTACGAATTCGCCCCGCGCATGTCCGGGAAATGTCCCGCATAAGCCCTGGAGAAAGGATTTACGGACAGCCAGGATTGAAATGTCCGCCCAGCAATGCCCTGCCGGCGACAGCAACTGAGAAGCCGCCAATGAACGCGAAAGTAGCCCTGGTCTCCATCGCGCCGGCAACGGCCGCGACCGCAATATCCACCACAACACCTGCATCGGCTGCTGACCAAGCAACGGCCCGGTATATCCAGTCCGTACAGGCTCCTCCAGGCTGGACGAAGTGGGCTCACTTCAGCCGACTTGACTATTGCCTCGCAGCAGGAAGGGCAGGTAAGGAGGCCGGTCGATGGAAGGATTGGGCCTGCTATTATCCTCCGGCAGGTTACGACCTGTGGGTCCTACTGCCCTAGTCAAGAGCCGAGTACCGCGTCAACGTCATGAAGTTCATCGCCCCAGGCGTACTCGAACTGGAGCAGTTCAAAACCCTGCTCGAAACGGCACATCTGCTCATCTGTGCGGCGGGCGCCGTGTTGTTCGTAAAGGCGATGGCGCGTCTTCGCAGTGCCGTGAGCGACGAACAGCCCTGAGACCTCGTGGCCGTCCACAGACAAGTTATCCCGGGCTGGAAATCGGGGTGGTCGCCCGCCGACGGCGTAGGGTTTGGCCCGTTGTGGTCCTTTGTCAGGCGACGCCAGAGCCGCGTCACGAGCCCGTCACTGTGCTTCGAGCACGTGTCAGTGTTCCTCGGCCGCGGGCTCCAGAACGAAGACGGGGATCTCACGGTCCGTCTTCTTCTGGTAGTCGGCATAGTCCGGGTACGCCTCGACGGCTCGAGCCCACCACACGGCCTTCTCGTCCCTGGTCACCTCACGTGCCGGCATGTCCTGGCGCACCGGGCCGTCCTGAAGCTCCACCCGGGGTTCGGCCACCACGTTGTGGTACCAGACCGGGTGCTTGGGGGCTCCTCCCAAGGAGGCGACCACGGCGTAGGAGCCGTCGTGTTCCACCCGCATCAGCGGGGACTTGCGGATCTTGCCGCTCTTCACGCCCAGGGCGGTCAGGATGACGACAGGCAGGTCCCGCCGGTTCGCGTCTTCCGACCCGATCAGACTGCCCAGCGTGGTTCCTTCCGTACCGCCGGAGCTTTCGTACAGCTCCACATGGTCACGTACCAACTGCGTCGTGCTCGGCTCGTACTCGCCTTTGAGTGGCGTGTTGCGTATCTTCAAGCTGTCGAGAATGTCCGATCCGCGCAACGCGAAAGGCGGACGCGATCATTCCCGGTGCTGTTGACCGGCGGGCTCGCTTCGCCACGATCACACGACAGCCCGCGGCCGGGCGGTCTCACGGGCCGGCGCCCGGACCCCGTTCGCGGACGTGCCGGCTCCCCGCGAGTCCAGCTCGCTTTTCCGGTCGTGTGATTGCCGCGCACACCTGTACGGCAACGCGGCCGACCGGCCCGAGCGGGCGCGGGCCTGTCCCTCCGACATGACGGATGCGGAGTGGGTGGTGCGCGATCAGCTGCCCGTGCTGGCGTGGCTGGACGACACCGCCGTGGCCCAGCCGGTTCATTCGAGGCGGATCGCGGTAAAACGCTGCCCCACCTCGACGGCGATCGCCGCCGCGCCCGGCTCTAGTGCCTTCTCGACGGCTGATGGCGGCATGTAGACCCTGAGCGCCGAGTTGCGTTCACGTGCCGCCGAAAGCTGGTCGAGGTCCATATGGTCAGGGTGCTCGTGGGTCACCAGCACCTCGTCGGCCCCGTCGAGGGCCTCGCTCTCGGAGAACGTGCCCGGTCGATGACGAGCACCCGGCCATCGACCTCCAAACGCACACAGGCATGACCGTATTTGATCAAGCGCATGCGCCCACCATGCCAGGAACAGCCAAGCGCTAAGCCGAGGGTGCCAGGGCTTCCAGGGCCTCCTCCGCGCGGCGCATCGCCTCCTTGGCATCGCAGGTGACGATCTCCGGATCGAAGTTCAGGTCGTGGAAGACCTCCGTCACGCCCTGCGCCGCCAGTTCGCCGACGTCCGCCCTGATCTGCTCGTAGGTGCCCGTCAGTGGCTGCCGATCCGCAGCGCCTTCCGGGCGTACGCGGGTCACGCCACGGCAGACGAAGCGGAGCGCGTCGGCGTCGCGGCGGCCCGCCTCCGCGGCCGCCGACTTGATCAGCTCGATCCGCCCGGCGACCGCCGCCAGGTCCTCCCGGCTCGAACTGATCCAGCCGTCCGCGAGCCGCCCGGCCCGCCGCAGCGCGACGTCGGCGGTGCCGCCGAGCAGAATGGGCGGCACCGGCGACGGCTTGGGATCGATGTGGGAGCGCGGCACCTGGTAGAACTCCCCGTGGTGCTCCACCACCTCGTCCTGCCACGCCTTGCGCAGGACCTGGACGAACTCCTCGCCCCTGCGCCCCCGGTGCTCGAAACCGACCCCCGCGGCCTCGAACTCCTCCCGCAGCCACCCCAGCCCGAGCCCGGCCGTCAGCCTGCCCATGGAGACGCTCTGCAGGGTCGCGAGCTGCTTGGCCAGCGGCACCGGCTGGACGAAGGCGTTGACGATCGCCACGCCCAGCCGGATCGTGCTGGTCACCCCGGCCAGGTAGGCGAGCGTCACGAGCGGGTCGTGCACGCTGCGATATGTCGGTCCCATCGGATGCCCCACCGGATAGAGCACCCGCTGGAAGGTCCAGAGCTCGTGATATCCCAGCTCCTCGGCGCGGGCGGCGACACGACGCATGTTGCCCGGCGTGGCCCACGGCCCGGATTGGGGCACGGCGAAACCTATTCTCATGACCTCTAGTCTGTACGAGTGGCTCTGGAGGAGGAGCTGGCGGGGATCGCCGGCGCTTATGGCGGCACGGGCGACATCGTGCGCCATCCGACACGTACGGACGTGGTGGTCCTGCGCCGGGGCGAGGTGGTGGTGAAGGCGCACTCGGCGCGCGACGAGGTGGAGTCGCTGCGGCCGAGGCTGCGCGCGGCCGCGTCGGCGGCGCTCAGCGGCCTGATGCTGGCGCCGCTGGATCCCGAGGTGCTGACGGTGGCGGGCCGGGCCGTCACGGTGTGGCCGGCGGGACGCCCGGTCTCCCAGGACGCCCCCGACGCCGCGCCCTGGGAGGAGGGGGCCAGGCTGCTCGCCCGGTTACACGCCGTACCCCTGACGCTGTTACCGCCGCTGCCCGCGGCCGGCGGACCGGCTCGGGCTGCCCGCGCGGTGCGGCGGATGCCCGGCGACGGTCCCGTCGAGCAGCTCGTACGCCGGGCGTTCAGCGAGCTCCCCGAGCCCGAGCCGGGCCCCGGGCTGCTCACCCACGGCGACTGGCACCTGGGCCAGCTCGTCTGCCGCGACCGCTGGCTGCTCATCGACGTCGACGACCTGGGCGTCGGCGACCCCGCCTGGGACCTGGCCAGACCGGCCGCCTGGTACGCCGCGGGGCTGCTCGACCCGGTCGTCTGGGACCGGTTCCTCGGCGCCTACCTCGCCTCCGGCGGGCCCGCGCTCGGCCGGGGCGACGACCCGTGGCAACAGCTGGACCTTCCCGCCCGGGCGCTGACCGTGCAACTGGCCGCCGTGGCGGTGCTCAACGCCTTCCGGGAGCGTCGGGAACTGGACGAGGTGGAGCATTCGTTGGTCGAGTCGTGCAACAGAATCGTCCGAGCGTGACGGTGTTTCGCGCGGTAGGTTCTTCCCTAAACTCCAAGCCGAGGAGAGCGTGAAATGCAGTGCCCGAAGTGCCGCGGCAATATGCGGACATATGAGCGTAATGGCGTCCACATCGAGCAGTGCGACAACTGCCGGGGGATCTTCCTCGACTATGGCGAGCTCGAGACGCTGACCCGGATGGAGTCGCAGTACCACGCCGCCCCGCCGCCCGCGCCGGGCCCGGCGTGGGGCGCCCCGCACCACGGTGGCGGCCACCACTACGGCCACCACCGTGGCCAGCGCAGCTGGGTGGGCATGCTGTTCTCGACCTGATCCAGTCTCGGCCCGATCAGGCCTGTTCCCCCGATCCAGCGGGCCGCGTACTCCAACTCCAAGTACGCGGCCCCGGCCCGTCAGTGCGGGAACTGCTCCGGATCCACGTCGGAGGTGCGGGCGTTGCCGCCGGAGATGGCGTGCAGCGTGACCCGCCAGTCGTGCCAGCGGATCTGCGTCGCGGTGAACGTGGTCTTGAACTTCACCGTCTTCTGGAACCGCTCGAAACTGCACTCACGGGTGAACGACTTGCTCTTGCCGTCCCAGTCCACCCCGTGCGTGAAGAAGATCTTGTAGCTGCCGTCGCGCACGCCCCTGACCTTGAACTTCGCCTTCTTGCGCACGTACACGCTGAACGCCGTGGACTTGCCCTTCAGGACGGTCACGACCGCGTCGCGGGTGCCGCCGTTGTCGATCTGCAGCGAGCTGCGGCCCGACATGCTGGTCTTGCGGAGATAGTGGCCGTTGCCGAGCCGCCTCGACTGCTTGCCCTTGGCCTTCACGGTGACCACGTCGGCCGGATAGCCGCCGGCGCCCTGCAGCGCCTCGCCCGCCTGGTCGAGCGAGTCGAGCCGGTCGCCCAGGTCGGTCAGCACGGCCGACGAGGTGCACAGGTTGCCGCTGCGGACCTTGCCCGCCGTGGTGCCGAGCTGGGTGGCGAATTCGCGCAGGCTGGCCACGTACGCGTCGTGCTGGGCGCGCACCTCCTGCGGCGGCGCGATGGCGGTCAGCTCGTTGGCGGCGCCCAGCAGTTGCTCCTGGGCGCTCTGCACGCGCTGGTTGAGCGTCTTGACGGTACGGGCGCCGGCCATGGCGTTGATCGCGTCGAGCATGGCCTTGTGCTTGGTGCCCAGCTCGCTCTTGTACGCCTCGGCGGTCAGCGCGGCCGGGCCGGTCGGGCCGCTGCTCTGCGGGGTGGCCGGACCGGAGTTCGCGACGATCGAGCCGGTGCCGCCACCGACGCCGCTCACACTGGCCTCGCCGCCGCTCGGCCGCTGGGGCGTGGCGGAGCACGCGGCCAGTGTGAGGCTCGCGAGCGCGAGCGTGGAACAGATCAAGCGAGGGGGAGCCACGTGCCACACTATCGCCGGATTGATCCCCACCCGTCAATTACGATTCGGTCAGTCCCTCCTCGCGGTCCTGCCGCAGCCACCTGGTCAAACCGAGCATCTCCAGGAAGGGCAGATCGTGGCTGGCCACGATCAGCGCCCCCCGGTAGGCGGCGAGCGCCTGCGCCAGCTGGCGGACGCTGGGCATGTCGAGATTGTTGGTCGGCTCGTCGAGCAGGAGCAGTTGCGGCGGCGGCTCCGCCGACAGCAACGCCGCCAGGGTCGCGCGGAACCGCTCGCCGCCCGACAGTGTGCCCACCGGCCGCGCCACCCGATCGCCCCGGAACAGGAACCGCGCCAAGCGGGCGCGTACGTCGTTCACCGGCGCGGACGGCGCCAGCGCGCGGACGTTGTCGAGCACGCTCAGCGAGTCGTCGAGCAGGTCGAGCCGCTGGGCCAGGTAGCGGACCGGGACGTTCGCCCCGTGTTCGGTGATGCGCCGCAGCAGGGTGGTCTTGCCGGACCCGTTGGGGCCGAGCAGCGCGATCCGCTCGGGTCCGCGCACGACCAGCTGCTTCAGCGCCTGATCGGACTCACGCGCCGTACGGGACAGCGGGAATTCCAGGACGACGCGGTCGGCGGGCACCGCGGTGCCCGGTAGCTTGATGCGGATCTCCGCGTCGTCGCGGACCGCCTGCTCGGCCTCGGTCAGCCGGTCACGGGCCTCCTCCAGCTTCTCGGCGTGCATGTTGCGGTGCTTGCCCGCCGACACCTGGGCCTGGCGCTTGCGCGCCTGCATGATGATCTTCGGCTCGCGCTTGCTGGCGTACATCTTCGCGCCGTAGCGCTGGCGCCGGTCGAGCTTGGTGCCGGCCTCGACCAGCTCGCGCTGCTGCCGCTTCACGTCGGCCTCGGCGACCCGGACGCCGCGTTCCGCGGCCTCCTGTTCGGCGGCGAGGATCTCCTCGTACGCGCTCAGGTTGCCGCCGTAGCGGCGGACGGTGCCCTCGCGCAGGTCGGCGATGCGGTCGACGAGCTCGAGCAACGCCCGGTCGTGACTGACGACCACCATCACGCCCGGCCACGCGGCGACCGCGGCGTAGAGCCGCCGCCGCGCGTCGAGGTCGAGGTTGTTGGTGGGCTCGTCGAGCAGCAGGACATCGGGCCGCTTGAGGAACTGGGCGGCCAGCGCGACCATGACGGTCTCGCCGCCCGACAACGTGGCGACCGTACGGTCGAGCCCCACGTGGCCGAGGCCGAGCGGGTCCAACTCGGCCCGCGCGCGCTCCTCCACGTCCCAGTCGTCGCCGACGGCCGTGAAGTGCTCCTCGGCGACGTCGCCGGCCTCGATGGCGTGCAGCGCCTTGCGGGCCGCGCTGATGCCGAGCAGGTCGGAGACGGTACGGGCGGCATGCAGGGGAAGGTTCTGCGGCAGGTAGCCCACCTCTCCCATGACCGAGACGGATCCGGTGGAGGGGACCAGCTCGCCGGCGATGATCCTGAGCAGGGTGGACTTGCCGGAGCCGTTGGCCCCGATCAGGCCGGTGCGCCCGGCCGGGAAGGCGGCGTCGAGGCCGTCGAGCACAGGGGTGCCGTCGGACCAGGCGAAGGACACGCCGTCGACGACGATGGAGAATGACATGAGGTGGCTCCCGTCACAACGAAATTCCGTGACTTGGCGGGAAACACCGCTGAATACGACGCCTGATGACTACAGCTGGATGCGACAAAGGATCGTACGCCGAAGGAATCGGCCAGGTGCGGTGCCCGCGACCTCAGACCCTCACGTCAACTGCCCCCAGGGCTCGGCGATACGTCGCAGAGGACTGTACCCGGCCGGAAATCATCCGGCAAGCATTTATCCGGCAAGGCCCCTGGCCCGATGGGCCGCCACGTTCACCCGGTTGGCGCAGGCCAGCGAGCAGAACCGGCGCCGACCGTTGCGCGAGGTGTCGACGTAGACCGTCTCGCACCCCGGCCGGTCGCACCGGCCGAGCCGGCGCCCGTCGGAGAACGAGATGGCCATGGCCAGCCCGCCCGCCGTGGTGTCCTTCGCCCTGCTGACGATGTCGGCGTCCACGGAGAAGAAGTGCAGGTGCGGCTCGCGGCCGTCGTGCGCGCTCACATAGGGCTTGGACGCGGTGATGTCGAGCAGGTCGTTGATCAGCTTGATCTGGGTGTCCTGGTCCTGCTCCCCGAAGAGCGGGGCGAGGCGGTGCCGCCACTCCGCCAGCTCGGCCGCCTGCTCGGGCGTGACCTGGGGACGGAGCATGGCGTGCTCCGCGAGCATCGCCTCGACCGCCTCCGGCCGGAAGTCGGTGCCGTTGACCAGGGCGGCCGCCAGAGCGGCGCCGTTGCCTCCGTAAGCATTGAAATGCATAAGACCATTACATCAGGCTGGAGTCATGCACTCCAGAGACCTCCACGATCCGCTGGCTCTCGCCGTCGTCTCCTCCCACATGACCTCCGAGGGCGTCGTGTCCTACCTGCGCTGCGCCTGCGGCGCGTGGGAGGTACGGACCGCGCGCCTGGTCGGCACCGCCCGCCCGCGCGGGGGCGTACGGCAGCACGTCTGACGCTCGGGCATCGACTGGCATGGGGGGCGGCACCTAGAGTCGGCAGCAACGTCCCCACCAGGAGGCCAGGCATGTCCAGCATCCCCGCCCTGCTGCGCGACCGGATCGCGGCCACCCCCGACGCGGCCGCCTATCTGGTGCCGTCGGACGACGGCTGGACCTCACTGTCCTGGCGGGAGGTCGGCGAACGCGTACGCGGGCTCACGCTCGGCCTGGCCGCCCTGGGCGCCGGTCCGGGCACCCGCGTGTCGATCCTCTGCTCCACCCGGCTCGAATGGGTGCTGACCGACCTGGCCGTGCTGTCCACCGGGGCCGCGACCACCACGATCTACCCGTCCAACACCGCCGCCGAGTCGGCCTTCGTCATCACCGACTCCGGCAGCACGATCGTCGTCGCCGAGAACGACGACCAGGTGGCCAAGCTGAGGTCCGTACAGAAGGAACTGCCGGACGTCACGCAGGTGGTCGTCATCGACGGCGCGCCCGCCGACGACGGCTGGGTGGTCACGCTCGACTCGCTGAGCACGCACGACGCCGCCCACCTTGACTATGACGCGATGGTCGACGCCATCGGCGAGCACGATCTGGCCACGCTCATCTACACCTCCGGCACGACCGGCCGCCCCAAGGGCGTGGAGCTGACCCACGACAACTGGCTGTACGCCGCCGACGCGGTCCGCAAGATCGAGCTGATCTCCGAAGACGACCTGCACTTCCTCTGGCTGCCGCTGTCGCACTCGTTCGGCAAGCTGCTGGAGGTGGTGATGATCGACATCGGCGTGGCCACCGCGATCGACGGCCGCCTCGACCGCATCGCCGACAATCTCGGCGCGCTCAAGCCGACCATCATGGCCGCCGCACCGCGCATCTTCGAGAAGATCCACAACACCGTGGCGTCCACGGTGGCGCGCGAGGGCGGCGTCAAGGCGCATATCTTCGCCTGGGCCAGGAAGACGGGCATCCGGGTCAGCAAGGCGCGCCGGCGCGGCGCCGCGATCCCGCTCAGCGTCCGCCTGGAGTACGGGCTGGCCGACCGGCTGGTGTTCGCCAAGCTGCGGGAGCGGTTCGGCGGCCGGATCCGCTACTTCATCTCCGGCTCGGCGCCGCTCAACCAGGACATCGCCGAGTTCTTCGACGCGGCCGGGCTGACGATCCTCGAAGGCTACGGGCTGACCGAGTCGTCGGCGGGCAGCTTCCTCAACCGGCCGGACTCGGTGAAGTACGGCACGGTCGGGCCGCCGTTCCCGGGCACCCGGGTGCGGATCGCCGAGGACGGGGAGATCCTGATCGGCGGGCGCGGCATCATGCGCGGCTATCACAACCTGCCGGAGGAGACGGCTGAGACGCTGTCGGACGGCTGGCTGCACACCGGCGACATCGGCGAGCTCGACCAGGCCGGGCGGCTGGTCATCACCGATCGCAAGAAGGAGCTGATCAAGACCTCGGGCGGCAAGTACGTGGCCCCCACCTACCTGGAGGGCCGCATCAAGGCCACCTGCCCGTACCTGTCGCACGTCTTCGTCCACGGCGACCGGCGCAACTACGTCACGGCGCTGGTGACGCTCGACATGGAGGTCGTCAAGCCCTGGGCCGAGGCCGAGGGACTGCCCCTCGACCCCGAGCGGCTGCGCGTGCATCCGCGCATGCGCGCGGAGGTCGAGAGCGCGGTCAAGCAGGTGAACGCCGACCAGGCCAGCTACGCGACGGTCAAGAAGTTCGCGATCCTGGCGGCGGACTTCACGGTGGAGACGGGCGAGCTCACGCCGAGCCTGAAGGTCAAGCGCAAGGCCGTCGAGGAGCGCTACGGCGACACCCTCGACTCCTTCTACGCGTGATCTTCAGACATCACAGCACCCGTTTGGCGCCCGGCAGCGACCGTACGAGGTAGGCCAGCCCCCAGCAGACCGGCAGCGCGATGACGGTTGCGACGGCGAACTTGACGATCGCGATCGCGTGCAGCCCGCTCAGCGCGTAGCCGATCGCGACCAGGACGAGCGGGTGGATGATGTACACGGTGAACGCCTGGGCCGACAGCCACTTGCCGCGCGGCCCCTGGTGGTTGAAGCGCTCCCTGAAGACCACGGTGAGCCCGATGATCACGCTGACCGCGAAGGCCGACTCCCAGGTGGCGGTCACGGCGGTCGACAGCGCGCCCGTGGTGACCTGCGAGAGCGGCAGGAGCACGGCGCTCACCAGGGCCGCGATGCCGAACCCGAGCGGCCCCGCCTTGGTGGGCAGGGTCATGAACCAGCCGCGCCTGAAGGCGATGAGGCCGACCACGAACATGGCCGCGTACTGCGGCAGGAAGTACGGCGTCGGCAGCCCGAGCACCGGCACGTAGGAGCCGACGGGCACCGGGATGCGCCACAAGGTGGTGGCCACCGACAGGCCGACGGTGAACAGCACGATCCAGCGCGCCCGCAACACCGCGTGTGGCGCCCCGAACGGGGTCTCGACCGGCGCGCTGAAGCGCCGCCACAGCGCGTAGAGGGCGGCGAACACGATCAGCACCTCGACAAACCACATAGGTCCCGGATCCCACGACCCGATGTAGTACTGCCAGTACGGCAACGAGGCGTAGTCGGACCGGTAGGAGCCGATCGTCACCAGCGGACGCAGCACGAGCAGGAAGACCAGCAACGGGATGCCCAGCCGGATCAGGCGGTCCCGCAGAAATGGCTGCCTGCCCTTGCGGTCGTAGGAGCCGGGCGTGAAGAAGCCGGAGATCAGGAAGAAGAAGCCCATGAAGAACGCCTGGTCGAACACCACGAGGATGTCCAGCGCGACCCCCGAGGGGTCCTTGGCGGGCTCGGTGTAGAACCAGAGCGGGATGTTTCCGTAGGTGACCGCGACATGGTGGATGACGACCAGCGCGGTCAGGACGATGCGCAGGTTGTCGATGGCGAAGAGCCGCGTGGCAGTCCTCGGCTCGGTCTTCATTTGACAGCCCTCTCGAATAGGTCGGCCAGCTCTCTGGCGTGAGCGTCGAGGTCGTGGTCGGGATAGGTCACCCAGTAGCCGAACATGTTGTCTATGGCCGACGACATCGTGACGGCCATCACGCGTACGTCGAACGTCCTGAACTCCCCGGCGGCCTGGCCGGCGAGGTAGATCCGCTCCAGCGCCGCGTAGGTCTCCTCGTTGGCCTTGAAGCCGTAACGCGGCTGACCGTCGGCGGTGCGCAGGTTGTAGAAGATCTGGCCGAGCGCCTTGAGCTGCGTCCGGTGCGCCCTCATGTGCTCGGCGATCGCCAGGATGTACGTCCTGAGCAGGTCCGTGGGCGATACCTGCCCCTCCATCCGGGCCCGCACGTGCTTGCCAATCGCGGTGTAGACCTGGTTGACGACCTCCTCCATCAACTCGTCCTTGCCGGCGAAGTGATAGGAGATGACGCCCTTGCTGATGCCGGCGTGCTGGGCGATCCGGGCCAGCGACGCCCCGGCGAACCCGGACTCGGCGATCACCTCGATCGCGGACGCGACGATCTGGGCCCGCCGCGCCTCTTCGATGAACGAACGCGCCTTCTGGCCGCTCGGTTCATTTTCTGACCGCATGGCCAAAATTTAACACATGCGGTCATCATCCGCGCATTGCCCTGGTCAGAGGCGGAGCCAGCCCGCCCGGCCGTACCATCCGCCGCCCGCGGCGAGGTGGTCGGCGATGGCCCGCTCCAGCCGCGTACGGCGGGGCCACTCGGCGGGGGCCTCCGATCCGAAGACGAAGTCGAGCACGGCGCTGGTGTCGCACCGGTGCAGCAGGTGGAAGCGGCGCTGGAAGGCGACGATGTTGGAGCTCGCGGGCAGGTAGCCGGCGAGCTGGTCGTCGAGCAGCCACGAGTGGCACGTCGCGACGAGGAAGCGTTCCTCCGGGAAGCAGCGCGGGAAGAACTCCCTGGCCCGCTCGAACGACGCGTCGCAGGCGGCGGGCGTGAGGGGGCCCTTGAAGTCGGGGATGTGCACGCCCAGCGCCGGATCCCCCGGCCCGGCGGGCAGCCCCGCCGCCGCGACGCCCTCGCCGGTCCTGGTGCCCATCCTGACCCGCTCGAACTGGAGTCTGCCCAGCTCGTACAGGATGCCGCGGGCGTGCCGCATGAACCACCTGGGGTACTGCAGGCCGGCGGTGCCGTGCCGCTTGCGGTGCACGGCCATGTTGCGGCCCAGGTCGGCGAGCGTGGCCCGGGAGACCGCGTCCGGGACGCCGTGTTCGCGGTGATACCGCCTGGTGTACGGCAGGGCGGCGACGAACACGTGCACGAAAAAGTACGGGCCCAGCTCGGGCAGGTCGGGAAAGGCAGGGGGCGGGTCGAGGCTGCCCATGGCCGTCACCAGCGAGCCGACACACCGTTCGGCCAGCCACCACAGCGGGCCGCCCGGCTCCGGCAGCGTGGCCAGGACGGCGCCGATGTCCTCGTGCGGCACGGCGAGCCTGACCAGCTCGTCCGCGAGGTCGTCGGGGAAGGCGATCTTGGCGGGACCACCGGATTCGAGGTGGCCGAACCAGTCGGGGTGGCCGCGGAGCAGCGTATCGATGTCCATCGCCTTCAGCGTAGACGCGACTGGTAAACCGCTCTGGCCTGTCGCAGCACGGCCAGGTGGTCGACGAGCTGGTCGCGGTCGGCCAGCCTGGCGTGCTGTTTGATGAGGTCCTCCAGCAGGTCGAGCCAGTCGAGGCACCACCGCACGTCGGCGGGCGTGGCCACCGGCCTGCCGTCGACGTCCACGTACACGGGGCTGGTCAGGGCGTAGCCGGTGTGGTTGAGCGTGCGCGGGTGCGGATCGCACAGGGCCTCGGCGATCACGTACGTGGGACGGTCGGTCTCCAGCTCGACCGTCACGCTCAGCACCTCCTCCTCGCCGCGCCAGTGGACCGCGGGCGGGCGCCCACCTGCCTCGGCCCACTCGCCGGGGCTGGTCGCGGGCTCCAGGCCGCGTACCTCGCCACCCCACCGCTCGCCGGCCGGCAGGCGCTCCGCCCCGGCGCGGACGCCCTCCGCCGTACGGACGCGGACCGCCGTGACCTCCGGGCCGATGGCGGTGGCGGTGACCGTCAGCCGGTCGCCGCGGCACGTGTCGATCGTGTCGCCCGGCCCGTACCCGTCGACCGAGAGCTCCAGCCAGGGTCCGGTGGTGGCGAACGTACGGCCGGCCCGTACCGCCTCGGCGAACGACGCGGCGGTCAGCGCGCCCTCCACCTGGGCGTAGACGCGGGCCCAGCCCGGCGGGTTCGACTGGTTGCCGGCCCGGGTGAAGGAGAACATCGAGTCGGTGCCCGCCGTGACGGCCAGCCGGTTGCCCGCCCCGATCAGCCGCCGGTACACGGCCGCGCTCGCCGTGATCGACGAGTGGGTCAGCACGTCGAGGCTGTCGACGAGCCCGAGCGCGGCGTCGGCGACCAGCTCCCTGGCGGCGCAGTTGCGCGGCGCTGGCCAGACGATGGACTTGGGCGAGTCGCAGTCACCGATCGGCTGGTGGAACGGGTGGCTGTAGCCGACGAGCGCCCCCAGGCCGCGCAGCTCGCGCAGGCCCTCGGCGTTGGGCGGCCAGTCAGCGTCCCCGTCGAACCCGGTGTGGAAGCGCTCCGGCGCCGCCCGCGGCGCGAAGGCGTAGACGTGGCCGAGCAGATCGTTGCGGTATTCGGCGCCCATCCTGGCCAGGTGGGTCGCGTCGGACCAGGGCAGGTCGGCGCCGTTCCAGTGGTCGAGCGCCGCCCGGTCGTAGACGCGGCTGCCCGACACGTTGCCGGCCACCAGGTTGAGCACATGCAGGTCCTCGCCGTGCTGCGCCGCCGCCGCGTCGGCCGGCAGGCCGACCACGTCACCGGCCCAGTTGAGGTGTACGTGCATGTCGCCGCCGTACCAGCCGAGGGCCGCGGCGTCGTAGATCCTGCGCGGGGCCAGCCGCACCAGGTGCTCCTCGCCCGGCTCCGGAGTGATCTCCGCGGTCGCCGCGCCGTACTCCATGCCCCTGGTCACCGTGACCGTCAGCGGTTCGGCCGGGACGCGCAGGACGAGGTCGTCGCCGTGGAAGTACGGGCGGCCGTGGAAGTCGTGGCGGTGCGGGGTCGCCTCGGGGAACCAGCCCTGTCCGTCGGCGCCGGCGACGCTCCACCGGCACGGGAACCCGGCGCTCAGCCGTAACGTGGCCGCCGGGGCCGTCCTGGTCAGCCCGTCGATCGGCACGGGTGCTCCGTCGACGGTGACCGTGCTGTCGCCGTCGATCTCGACCAGCCAGGCGCCTCTCGGCGCGACGACCCGTTCGGCGCCGTCCACGACGACGGCACTGGCGACGTCGCGCCGCGAATCGACCAGCATCGCGAACCGCGGCGGTCCGGTGCGATCCGCACGGTCCGGCGGCCCGCCTGTCGCGGGGTCCGGCTGCGCACCAGCCGTGGGGTCCCGCTGCGTGCCCGTCGTGGGGTCCGGCACAGTGTGCGGTACGCGATCCAGCAGCGCGCGTGGCGTGCAGTCCAGTACGGCGCCGCCGGACGTCAGGCGCAGGACGGCCAGGTGGGCGGGCAGTTCGCCGTCGAGCGCGTCGCGCAGGAGCTCGTCGAAGTCCAGCTCCGCCAGGCGGGTGGCGAGCAGGTCCTGAGTCTCGCCGGGGTGACGGTCGGCGAGGCGGCCGTAGGCCAGCCGCCAGAACAGCTCCATCTGGGCGGGAGGCAGGACCCTGCGCCTGGCGAAGAGCTTGACGTAGTGGATCTCCGGCTCGCCCCAGGTGATGCCGTGCTCGCCGAGCAGCCGCCCGTACTCCGCCAATGCCCCTGTGACCGACTCCGGCAGCCCCGACTCCGCACCCATATGCCCCTCCAGGCGTAGATGGGGGCAATAGTGACATGAATCACGTCACTGAGTGATTACGGGGCGTAGAAGCGGATGGGATATACCACCCAGCGGAGGAGGAATCTCAACCCGAGACGCACTCACCTAGGCCGATCACCGGCGTGGGCGCTCGAAAGCGGACAGGAGACGGTCGGCGGCGAGGGCCGGGGTGAGGGTCCCCGCGAGGACGTCCCGCTCGACCTCCTCCGCGATCGCCGCCACCTCCGGCGCGTCCCGGAGCTCGGTCAGCAGCCGGTCGCGCACCAGCGTCCACGTCCACTGCACCTGCTGGCGGCGGCGCTTGGCGGCCAGGTCCAGCGACTTCTGGTGGGCCAGCACCTTGCGCCACAGCTCGTCGAGCCCCGCGCCCGTGAGGCCGCTGCAGGTGAGGACCGGCGGCGGCACGCTGTCGGAACGCAGCATGCGCAGCGCCCCCGCGAGCTCCCGCGCCGCCTTGCGCGCCGCGGGCTCGTGCTCGCCGTCCGCCTTGTTGACCGCGATGACGTCGGCCAGTTCGAGCACGCCCTTCTTGATGCCCTGCAGCTGGTCCCCGGTACGCGCCAGGCTGAGCAGCAGGAACGTGTCGACCATGTCGGCCACCGCCGTCTCCGACTGACCGACGCCCACGGTCTCGACGAGCACGACGTCGAACCCGCCCGCCTCCACCACGACCATGGCCTCCCTGGTCGCCTTGGCCACGCCGCCCAGGGTGCCCGAGGTGGGCGAGGGCCGGATGAAGGCGGCGGGGTCCATCGACAGGCGGGCCATGCGGGTCTTGTCGCCCAGGATGCTCCCGCCGGTCCTGGTGGAGGAGGGGTCCACGGCCAGTACGGCGACCTTGTGGCCCTGGCCGGTCAGCATGGTGCCGAGGGCGTCGATGAAGGTGGACTTGCCCACGCCGGGCACCCCTGAGACGCCCACCCGCGTGGCCCCGCCGGACAGCGGGGTGAGCTCGACCAGCAGCCGCTGGGCGAGCGCGATGTGGTCCGCCCTGGTCGACTCCACGAGCGTGATCGCGCGGGCGATCCAGGTACGCGAGCCTTCGCGCACCCCACGGGCATAGTCCTCCAGCGAGCGCACTCGCCCTCCTTTCTCAGGCTTGGTCAGCTTAACTTCCGACAGATCCTGACTTTTGGCGCTAAGGTGCTGGACGTCTATTCTCAGCTGTCACAGGAGTCACTCCCCTTATGCCCAATGTCGAACCCCTACGAGCGGGCGACCCGGCGGCGGTGGGGCGTTATCGGCTCGTCGGACGGCTGGGCGCGGGCGGCCAGGGCGTGGTCTACCTCGGCCAGGCGCGCAACGGGGCGCCGGTCGCGATCAAAGTGCTCCGCGAGGACATCGCGGGCGACGACCGCTTCGCCAAGGAGATCGCCGCCGCGCGGCGGGTGGAGCCGTTCTGCATCGCGCAGGTGCTCGACGCGTCGACCTCTGGCCGGCCGTACATCGTGACCGAGTACGTGGACGGCCCGTCCCTCCAGAACGCGGGCCGACACAGCGGGGCGCGGCTGCAACGGCTCGCGGTCGCGACGGCGACCGCGCTGGCCGCCATCCACCAGGCGGGCGTCGTGCACCGCGACTTCACGCCGTCGAACGTCCTGCTCGGGCGGGACGGCCCGCGCGTCATCGACTTCGGCATCGCCCGCGCGCTGGTCTCCGGGGTGACCTCGACGAGCAGCATCGTCGGCACGCCCGCCTACATGGCTCCGGAGCAGCTGGCGGGGCAGGTGGTGGGGGCTCAGGCGGACGTGTTCGCGTGGGCGTCGGTGATCGTGTACGCGGCGTCGGGGGTGCCGCCGTTCGGCGACGATTCGCTGCCCGCGGTGATCAACCGCATCGTGCACAGCGAACCGCAGGTGGGTGAGCTGCCGGAGCCGCTGCGTTCGGTGGTGCTGAGCTGCCTGGCCAAGGATCCGGCCCGCCGCCCGTCCATGCAGGACGTGCTGCTGCACCTGCTCGGCGGACAGTCCCGGCCTCCGACGCCGCCGGAACAGCCTGGATACGGCGCGGACCGCTCTGGGTACAGTGGCGCGCCCGAGCAGCCTGGCTACGCTCCCGCGCCGGACCAGGCCGGGTATGACGCCGTGCCGGATCAGGGCGGATATGGTCCCGCGCCCGATCAGGACGCCACTCAGGTGAGCCCGCAGGCGGCCGGGGGCGACGGCAAGGCGCGGCCCCGGCGGCGGCGTGTGAAGACCGTCGCCATCGCGGGCGCTTCCGGCATCTCGGTGCTGGCGCTGGGCGCGGCGATCGTGTGGCTGACCCCTTCGACACCGCAACCGAAGACCAAGAACCTGTCCGGCGTCTCCACGCCGACCCCATCGGCCTCCCCCACGCGTACACCCCGTCCGAAGAAGACCCGCACGTCCCAGCCGACCCCGGACCCCGCGAGCCAGAACGGCACCCCCAGCACGGACCCGACGGCCACTTCGGTCGCGGGCGGGCAGCTCAAGGTCCGGTACGTCCGCGCCGGCGGCGCGCTCGACAACGGGTGCTACTCCGGTGGCCAGGTGACGCTCAGGGGGCTGGTCCAGCGCCAGGGTAATCCGCTGAACTTCAGCTTCGCCTGGGTCATCGACGGCAGGACGGTGTCGCGGTCGACGGCCACCATCCCGCAGGACGGCGAGCTGTACCTGACCTCGCCCCGCAACATCAAGGGCGCCGGAAGCACCCACCTCGCGACCCTGCGGATCACCTCGCCCGTGGCCAGGCAGCGGAGCGTCTCCGTCACGCTGTGCCCGGGTGAGACGAACTGACGATGGCCGCGGAACCGCTCCTGCCGGAGGACCCCGGCGCTGTCGGCCCGTACCGGCTGGTCGGGCGGCTGGGCGAGGGCGGCCAGGGCGTGGTCTACCTGGCGCAGGCGCCGAACGGTGGGCCGGTCGCGGTCAAGGTGCTGCTGGACGGGCTGGTCGGGGACGACCGCTTCGCCAAGGAGGTCGCGGCGGCGCGGCGGGTGGAGCCGTTCTGCATCGCGCAGGTGCTGGACGCCTCGCTGGGCGCCCGGCCGTACATCGTGACCGAGTACGTCGAAGGCCCCTCGCTCCAGCAGGCGGGCCGGCACAGCGGCGGCGACCTGCAGCGACTGGCCGTGGCGACCGCCACGGCGCTGGCGGCCATCCACGCGGCCGGCATCGTGCACCGCGACTTCAAACCGGCGAACGTGCTGCTCGGACGGGACGGCCCGCGCGTCATCGACTTCGGCATCGCCCGCGCGACGGACTCCGCGCTCACGGTCACCAGCGGCATCGTCGGCACGCCCGCCTACATGGCGCCGGAACAGCTGGCCGGGGCGCCCGCCGGGCCGGCGGCGGACGTGTTCGCGTGGGGGTCGGTGATCGTGTACGCGGCCGGCGGGGAGCCGCCGTTCGGGCAGGACTCGCTGCCCGCCGTCATCAGCCGCATCCTCAACAACGAACCCCAGCTGGGGGACCTGCCGCGGTCGCTGCAGGCGATCGTGTACGCGTGCCTGTCCAAGGACCCGGCCCGCCGCCCGACCATGCAGGACGTCCTGCTGCGGCTCCTCGGCGGCCAGTCGTCCGGTACGCCGGTCGCCGGGCCCGGCTTCCCAGCGACCGGGGCCCACGGGGCCGTGCCCGGCGCGCACGGCTCGATGGGCGCCGGGCACGGCCCGCAGCCCACGGGACCGATCGGGCCCGGCCAAGGCATGGAGCAGGGACAGGCGGCGGGGCGTGGGCGGGTGCTCATCCCGCTGTTAGCCGGGGGCGGGAGTGTGGCGATCATGGCGTCCATCGCCACCACCGTGACGCTCGCGTTCCCGCCGGGCACGGGGACCCAGCCGCCCGCGGCCGCCTCCTCGCCCAAGACAGGCGTCCAAACCGCGGACACCACCCCGTCGAAGAGTCCCCGGCCGCGCAAGACCACCACCCGCAAGCCCACGCGAAAACCCAGCGTGAGCCCCACCGTGAAACCCACGACAAAGCTCACCGCGGAGCCCACGACCAAGCCCACGTCCTCCCCCGAACGCTCGACGCCCGCCCCCACCCGCACCACGAAGAAGCCCGCCGTCACCAAGGGCAACCTCTCGATCCTCGCCATCCGCGCCATGGGCGCCCACCCCACGAACGGCTGCCTCATGCCGCCGGTCAACTTCGACACCAACGTGGAGACGGACAAGACCCCGCCGGGCGAGTACGACGTGCTGAAGTACAACTTCGCCTGGCTCATCGACGGCAAGACCGTCATGCGGCGCGGGGGCCTGATCGGCCATGGGGAGTACACCGGCTGGGAAGGGTCGCAGGGCTACATGGTGAAGGAAGGCACGCACACGGTCACGTTCAAGTTGACGTCGCCGGTCGTCAAGAGCAGATCCACGACGTTCTCCGTCTGCTCCATCGAAGACTGATGACGGAGCGGGACCCTACCGAGATCGGCCCGTACCGGCTGACCAGGCGGCTGGGCGCGGGCGGTCAGGGCGTGGTCTACCTGGGGTACGCCCCGGACGGCACGCAGGTCGCCGTCAAGGTGCTGGACCGGCTGGACTGAGCCCGGGTCAGTGCCCCAGGCGGGACGCGAGCTCCTCCAGCAGGTCCAGGGCGGCGTCGGCGATCACCGTACCGGGCGGGAAGATCGCCGAGGCGCCGGCCGCGCGCAGTTCGTCGAAGTCGCCCGGCGGGACGACGCCGCCGACCACGATCATCACGTCGTCCGCGCCCAGCGCCGCCAGTGCCTGCCTGAGCGCGGGCACCAGGGTCAGGTGCCCGGCCGCCAGCGAGGACACGCCGACGATGTGCACGTCCGCCTCGACGGCCTGCCGCGCCACCTCCTCCGGCGTCTGGAACAGCGGGCCGACGTCCACGTCGAACCCCAGGTCGGCGAACGCGGTGGCGATCACCTTCTGGCCGCGGTCGTGGCCGTCCTGGCCCATCTTGGCCACCAGGATGCGCGGGCGACGGCCTTCGGCGCGCTCGAAGTCGGCGCTCGCCCGGCGTACCCGCTCGATGTTGGCGGCCGGGCCCGCCTCGTCGCGATACACGCCGGAGATGGTACGGACCTGCTCCGCGTGGCGCCCGAAGACCCGCTCCAGCGCGTCGGAGATCTCGCCCACGGTCGCCTTGGCGCGGGCGGCGTCGACCGCCAGTTTGAGCAGGTTGTGCTCGAGACCGGGAGTGGGCTCGCCGGCGGCCTTCGTCAAGGCGTCGAGCGCGCGGGCCACGGCGCCGCCGTCGCGTTCGGCCCGCAACCTGCGCAGCTTGTCGAGCTGCTGCGCCCGCACGGCGCTGTTGTCGACCTTGAGCACCTCGATCGGTTCGTCGGCGTCGGTGCGGTACTTGTTCACGCCGATCACGGGCTGGCGGCCCGAGTCGATGCGGGCCTGGGCGCGGGCCGCGGCCTCCTCGATGCGGAGCTTGGGCAGCCCGGCCTCGATGGCGCGGGCCATGCCACCGGCGGCCTCGACCTCCTGGATGTGGGCCCAGGCGCGTTCGGCGAGATCGTGGGTGAGGCGTTCGACGTAGTAGGAGCCGCCCCACGGGTCGATCACCTTGGTGGTGCCCGACTCCTGCTGGAGGAGGAGCTGGGTGTTGCGGGCGATGCGGGCGGAGAAGTCGGTGGGCAGCGCGAGCGCCTCGTCGAGGGCGTTGGTGTGCAGGGACTGGGTGTGGCCCTGGGTGGCGGCCATGGCCTCGACGCACGTACGGGCGACGTTGTTGAACGGGTCCTGCGCGGTGAGGGACCAGCCGGAGGTCTGGGAGTGGGTACGGAGGCTCAGCGATTTCGGATTTTTCGCATTAAATCCGGAAACGAGGTTCGCCCACAGGAGGCGGGCGGCCCGGAGTTTGGCGACCTCCATGAAAAAGTTCATGCCGATGCACCAGAAGAACGACAGCCTGGGCGCGAACCTGTCGACGTCCATCCCGGCGGCGACGCCTGCCCGCAGGTATTCGACCCCGTCGGCCAGCGTGTAGGCGAGTTCGAGGTCACAGGTGGCCCCGGCCTCCTGGATGTGATAGCCGGAGATACTGATGGAATTAAACTTCGGCATCTTTTCACTGGTAAACGCGAAAATATCCGAAATTATGCGCATCGATGGGCCTGGGGGATAAATGTAGGTGTTGCGGACCATGAACTCTTTGAGGATGTCGTTCTGGATGGTCCCGGCCAGCTGCTCGGGCGCCACCCCCTGCTCCTCGGCCGCCACGATGTAGAGCGCCAGTACGGGCAGGACCGCGCCGTTCATGGTCATCGACACCGACATCCGGTCGAGCGGGATCCCGTCGAACAACTGCCGCATGTCATAGATCGAGTCGATCGCCACCCCGGCCATGCCCACGTCACCGGCCACCCGCGGATGGTCGGAGTCGTAGCCCCGGTGCGTGGCCAGGTCGAACGCCACCGACAGACCTTTCTGCCCGGCGGCCAGGTTGCGGCGGTAGAAGGCGTTGGAGTCCTCGGCCGTGGAGAAGCCCGCGTACTGGCGGATCGTCCAGGGCTGGTTGACGTACATGGTCGGATAGGGGCCGCGCAGGTACGGCGCGGCACCCGGATAGGTCCGCAGGAAGTCGAGCCCGTCGAGGTCGTCGGCCGTGTAGACCGGCTTGACCCCGATCCCCTCGGGCGTATCCCAGACCTCGGCGGCCTCTACGGCGGCATCTACGGCGGGCTGAGCGGGCTCGGTGGGGGTCGGGTCGGTCAGTGGGATGGCCGAGAAGTCCGGGATCATCGCGTCACCTCCAGGTCGTCGAAGGTCGTGCGGAGCACGGCGAGCGCGTCGCACCCGGCGTAGAGGCGGCCGTCGACGCCTTCGTAGCTCCCCTTCCCCGCCAGCCAGATCTTTTTCGCGCCCGCCCGTCTCAGCGCGGCGGCGACCGCCTCGGCGTGCAGGCCGTACATCTTGTCGCTGGAGCACAGGCAGGCCACGTCGCTGCCGCTGACGGCGAAGGCGGTGGCGATCTGGTCGGGGTCGGTCCCCGGCCCGGCGGTCTGGGTGGCCAGGCCGCCCGCCTGGAACAGGTTCGCGGCGAACGCGGCGCGGGCCGTGTGGGCGGCGACGGGTCCGAAGGTGGCCAGGAACACCACGGGCCGCTCCGGCTGCGCGTCAGCGAGATCCCGCAGCTCCTCGAACTCCCGCGCGTACCGGATCCGCGGCAACCCCTCCCCCGCGAGTGCGCCCCCGTCACCGGGGCTCCGGCGGACCGGTTTCTCGTCGAGGTGGGGGAATTCGCTCACGCCGGTGATCGGGAAGCGCCGGTGGGCGATGTCGTCGGCACGGCGTTCCCTGGTCTCCGCGATCCGCTCGGCGACCAGGCCGGAGGCCGCCGTGATCCCCCCTGCGGCCTCGATCTCCTGGAACCAGGCCCAGGCGCGGTCGGCCAGGTCGGCGGTGCGGCGCTCGACGTACCAGGAGCCGGCCGCCGGGTCGGCCACCCGGCCGGCCCCGGCCTCCTCCAGCAGCAGCGCCTGCGTGTTGCGCGCCATCCGCCGGGCGAACGCGTCCGGCACCCCCAGGCACGCGTCGAACGGCTGCACGGTCACCGCGTCCGCGCCCCCCACTCCGGCGGCGAAGCAGGCGATGGTGGTGCGGAGCAGGTTCACCCAGGGGTCGCGGGCGGTCATCATGGCGGAACTCGTCACCGCGTGCTGCAGCTGCCCGCCGTCCGGCGCCCCGCACACCTCGGCCACCCGCGCCCAGAGCGTACGGGCGGCCCGCAGCTTGGCGATGGCGGCGAACTGGTCGTCGGTGACGGCGTAACGGAACTCCAGCTGCCCGAACGCCTGCTCGACCGGGAGCCCCGCACCGGTGAGCGCACGCAGGTGCTCGACGCCCAGCGCGATCGAGCAGCCGAGCTCGTCGGCGTCGCTCCCGCCCGCGTCGTGGTACGGTGTGGCGTCCAGCAGGACGGCCCGCATCCCCGGGAAGCCTTCCGCGCACCGCGCCGCCAGCTCGGCCGTCATGTCCCGGCCGGCCGTACCGATCGAGGCGCCCAGGTTGCCCGTCGGCGAGACGCCGCGCTCCGCCGCCAGCCCGAACAGGGTCTCGGCGGCCTCCCGTACCTCGGGCCCGGCCTCCAGGACGATCGGCGCGAGGTCCAGAAGGACCTCCCGCAGCAGGTCGGCGAGCCGCTCGACCGGGATCGCGCCGGCACCCAGGACCAGCCAGAGCGAGGTGACACCGTGCTCCAGATCGGCCAGTACGGCCTCCGCGTCGGCCACGGCGTGCCGCTGCCGCACATCCCACCCGGCGCGCGCCCCAGGGGCGCCCTTCCTCAGGGTCTTGGGGAGATCGGCGGCGTCGTAGAGCGGCGCGAGCGTCACCCCGTCGTACGTGATGCTGGACAGCGCCTCTTCGGGCGACTCCGCTTCGACACCCGTCTTACGCAGGACCTCAAGCGCCAGCGCCCGCCAGTCATCCCGATTGGTGGGGGGAAAACCCGCTACCAGATGCATGTTCGGATAGTAGGCGTTGCCCTGTTAGGCGAGGAACCCCGGGTTCGCCCCTGACCGACCCCACTGTCAGGGCAGCGGTGCCTCCCAGCTCAGCCGCCAGGTGGTCGGACCGACGATGCCGTCATCCTCGATGCTCACGCTGCGCTGGAAACGACGGCACACGTCGCGCGAGCCACTGCCGTAGGCGCCGTCGACCTCGATCTCCCAGCCGCGTACCTTCATCTGCTGCTGCCACGTACGCACGTCCTCGCCCTGCATCACGGGCGGGTACTTGAGCAGCCGCCCGGGGAACGGCGGCGCCGTCGGCACCTCGGGCCCACCGCCGCCGCCACCCGGCCGGGGCGCGCCGCGCTTGACCCACGCGTAGAGGGGCTCGCCCGGGCAGTCGGTCGAGTAGCCGTCCCGGTGCCCCTTGATCTCCTTGCCCGCCTTGCCGCGTTCCCGGACGTACTCGACCGCGTCCAGGATGCCGTTGAGCAGGCCGTCGGGCGGCTCCACCAGCCCGGCGTTGCCGACCAGGCCGAGCACGGCGTAATGGCCCGAGTTGAGCCCGGCCCCGTTGGCCGCCGGTAAGTGGTGCAGCCCTCGCCCCTCGAACACCTTCCGATGCGGACAGGCGACGAACGAATAACCGATGTCGATCCAGCCGTTGCCGTCCATGTGGTAGCCCTGAACGGACTGCACCAGCGACACACAGCCCGCGTGGTCGGCGAGGATGCCCGGTTCGACCCGGCCGCCCGTGTAGTGGACCTTTACTCCTTTGGTGGAGTCGAGCTGTGTGTAGTCACCGTGCGGGGCACGGGCGTGCCAGTCACGCCGTAACACGAGGTCGATGGCCACCTTGTGTCTCCGGGGGTAGGGGAATGTGACCACTGAGCGTAGCCCGGAGTGCGCGGAAAGGTCGGTAGATCTGGATTTTTTATGGTTCTTACGGTCTGATCACCCTTTTGTCGGTGACGATCGCGGTGATGAGGTCGTGCGGGGTCACGTCGAACGCCGGGTTCAGCGCCCGCGTGCCCTCGGGCGCCACCCGCATGCCCCTGATGGAGACGATCTCGTCGGCGCCTCTGTCCTCGATCTCGATCTGCCGGCCCGAGGGGGTGGCCTGGTCGATGGTGGTCTCGGGCGCGACGACGATGAACGGCACCCCGGCCCGTTCCGCGCCGAGCGCCAGCGCGTACGAGCCGATCTTGTTGGCGGTGTCGCCGTTGGCGGCGATGCGGTCGGCGCCGATGAGCACCGCGTCGATGTCCCCCTTGGCCAGCAGGTACGGCCCGGCGGAGTCGGCGACGAGCCGGTGCGGCGCGCCCATCCTGCCGAGCTCCCACGTGGTGAGCCGGGCCCCCTGCAGCAGCGGACGGGTCTCCAGGGCGAGCACTTCGGCCAGCCGGCCGCGCTCGTGCAGCGTCTGGACGACGCCGAGCGCGGTGCCCCGTTCGACGGCCGCCAGACCGCCGGTGTTGCACACGGTCATGATGCGCAGCCGGTCGCCTTCGAGCAGGTCGGCACCGCGCCGGCCCATCGCCTCGCACGCGGCGATGTCGTCGTCGCGGATCCGCAGCGCGGCCTTGAGCACGGCCTGCGGCCCCTTGGGCAGGTGCGTGGCGGCCTGGTCGACGCCCCAGGCGAGGTTCACGGCGGTGGGCCGGGCCGCGCGCAGCCTGGCTATGGCGTCCTGGTCGCCGGCCGCCAGCACGACGCCGAGCGCCCCGGCCACGCCGAGCGCGGGCGCCCCGCGTACGGCCAGCCGCCGGATGGCGTCGATCAGGTCCGCGACGGTCTCGATCCGCACCATGACGCACTCGTCCGGCAGGCGCGTCTGATCCACCAGCTCGACCGCGCCGTCTACCCAGTCAATCGTCCTCACGCCCAAACCGTAGCCTTCCGGGCAAGTCCGCGCCGTCGCCCGGGTTCAGCGCTCGGCCAGGACGATCACCGCGTCCTGCCGGTTCAGCACGATGGGCTGGGACTTCGGTGGGTTGAGGACGATGCCGTAGTGCGGCGGGACGTTGAGCGCCGAGCTGTCGCGGTAGCCGATGGCCGTCTCGCCTCTGCGGCGCGCCGCCTCTATGACCGTCGAGAAGGTGAACTGCGTACCTGAGGCCACGTACGAGCCGGCGGGGCGCGGGTAGATCTCCGAACCGCGCGAGTCGAACAGGTAGCCGAACACGTCCGCCAGGTGGCGGTTCTCCGCCAGCTGGGCCAGCAGGAGGCCGATCACCGTGTCGCTGATCACGATGTCGTCGGCCTCGGTCACCTCCGCGAGCGCGCGGTTGTGCTCGTCGTGCATCTCGCTGACGATCGAGTAGTGCTCGCCCATCGCGCTCTGCATGTCGCGCAGCTGCAGCAGCGTCATGAGCGTGCGGGTGTCGGCGTGGTGCGGCTTGAAGCGGTCGTCCGACAGGACGATGACGTGCTGGAAGAGGCCGACGCCGAGGGATTCGAGCGCGTACCGGTCCGTGGTGTCGCATTCCTTGACGTTCACGGTGAGGTTGACCAGGTCCGCCAGGCCGGTCCCGGCCTTGGGGTGGTCGGCGGCGATCTCCAGGACGGAGCCGGGGGCGACGTAGGCGTCGAGGTAGTGGACGATCTGGTCGGCCCGGCCGTTCCAGTTGAGCAGGAGCGTGCGTTCGGGTTCGAGCGGGGAGCCGCCGGCGACGGCGATCGCGCTCTGCTCGAGGGCGGGCGCGCCGGTGGCGAGCCGGATGGCGGAGTCGTCGTGGGCGATGACGATGATCTGGTCGGCGGCCTCGATGACGGTGTCCATGGGCGGGTTCAGGATGACTCCGGTGGGCCGGCGCAGGCCGATGACCGTGGCCGTCTCGTAGGCGTGCAGCGCGTCGCCGTACGTGCTGCCCGCCAGCTCCGTCCCGGCGCGCAGGTAGATCTCGCCGCCGTCGAAGTTCAGCAGGTCCATGCAGACGACGGACATGCCCGACTGCCGCGAGGACTGGACGATGAGCCGGGCGGCGGTGTCGTCGGAGTCGACCAGGTGCACGTCCTTGCCGCCGGCCAGGCGGGCCGCGGCGATGTTGCGGCTGGCGGCGATGGCGGCGACCACCGGCGGGCGGGTGCCCTGGCGCTTGGCCAGGGCGAGCAGGATCTTGATGACATGCGCGTCGGGGTCCTCGCCGTCGGGTGAGAGCACGACGACGGACCGGGCGGCGGCCAGGTTCATCAGGTTGAGGTCACGCGACTCGGTGGGCCGTCCCGTACGGCAGACCAGGCGGGTCCTGCCCAGGTCGCCGATGTTCTCGCGGATGTCCTCCTCCATGGCCAGCTTGTCGCGTTCGGCCAGTACGGCGATGACCGAGCCCGGCTGGCTGGCATGCGCCTTGGCCAGCTCGGCGACGATCGTGAACACCTGGTCCGACCAGCCGAGCACCACCGTGTGCCCGGACTCGACGATGCGGGAGCGGCCCCTGCGCAGCCGGTCGACCTTCTGCTTGAGGCCGTTGGACAGCAGGCCGACGAGCATGCTGACGACGAAGATGCCGCCGAGCGACCCGGCGAACATCACCGCCATATAGGCGACCGACCCCTTGTCGCTGGCGACCTTGCTCGGGGTGAGCGCGTGCATGAGCGCGATCCACATCACGTGGCCGGCGCCGCCGACGCCCTCGGGCTCCTCTGGAGCCAGCCAGAGAGTGAGCCCGGCGACCACCACGATGAGCCCGACCGACACCACGGCCAGCCAGCCGATCAGTGAGGCCGTGCCCTTCGACATGGTGTTGTCGAACCAGTACCGCGCCCGCTCGCGGAACGTCACCCTCGCCACCCCAGAAACCCCCACGTACGCAGTGATTCGATCAAGGACACTTTCGATCGAGGACACAAGGTACCGGGCTATCTCTACGGATGCATGGCGAGCGGTAACGTATCCGCCATGGCGACCCCCCTGACCCCGGACGACCCGGCGTCGCTGGGCGCGTACCGGCTGGCCGGGCGGCTCGGCAAGGGCGGGCAGGGCGTCGTCTACCTGGCGCACTCCCGCGACGGCGAGGCGGTCGCGATCAAGCTGCTCAGCACCGGTGACGAGGAGACCCGCGCGCGGCTGGCGCGGGAGCTCGACGCGCTGGAGAGCATCGCCTCCTTCTGTACGGCGCGCGTGCTGGACGCCTCGATCGACGGGCCGCGGCCCTACGTCGTGAGCGAATTCGTGGAGGGGTTGTCGCTGGCGGAGCGCGCCCGCGAACGCGGCCCGCTGCGCGGCGGCGAGCTGGAACGCCTGGTGGTCGGCACGGCCACGGCCCTGGCCGCCATCCACGCGGCGGGCATCGTGCACCGCGACTTCAAGCCGGCCAACGTCCTGCTCGGCCCGGACGGGCCCCGCGTGGTGGACTTCGGCATCGCCAGGGCGGAGGGCGCGGCGACGCTGACCTCGGGACTGATCGGGACGCCCGCCTACCTGTCGCCCGAGCAGATCGCCGGCTCGCCCGCCTCCCCGGCGTCGGACGTGTTCGCGTGGGCGGCGACGATGGTGTTCGCGGCGACCGGTCGCAGCCCGTTCGGCGCGGACACGGTGCCCGCGGTGCTGCACCGGGTCCTGCACGCCGACCCGGACCTGTCGGAGTTGCCGCCCCGGCTGCGCGGGCTGATGGCGTCGTGCCTGGCGAAGGACCCCGCGCACCGACCCACGGCCCGCGACCTGATGGTCTCCCTGGTCAATCCGATGTCGACCCCACCCGCCCCCGCGCCGGGCATCCCTGCCGGCCAGGCCACCGAGAGGCCGGGCGTTCCCAATACAAGCGCGGGAGAACGTACGGGACCGCGAGCCGCGGCGCTCACCACGGACGTCTCCAAGCGGAACCGCCCGCACGGCCTGCTGATCGGCGCGGCGGTGGCTGTGCTCGCCCTGGTGGCGGCGGGAGAGACCATCCGGTGGGCCAGCCCCGCCCCGGGCGACACCACGGCCCAGACGTCCTCGAGCACCACCCAGGAACCCACGAGCACCCCTCAGGCGACCGCCAACGAGAAGAACGTCACCAAGCAGAAGCCGCAAAGCGGTTCGCTGAAGATCCCCGGCACGTTCGCCGGCAAGTGGTCCGGCCGCACCACCTCCACGAACCCGATCGACTCCGACGGCGCCACCGTCACGATCGACCTGAAGACCGGGCAGTCCACCGCCGGGTGGGCCGAGAAGGACAGCGCCACCAGCTGCACCGGCAAGATCACCCTGACGCGGGTGGCCGGGACGAAGCTCACCTTCTCCCTCCAGCCCGACACCATCGACTGCATCGCCGGCACGGTCTGGCTCACGCTCGACGGCGGCAAGCTCACCTACATGTGGCGCGACGTACCGGGGCCCGGCATCGTCGAGGAGACCGGGGACCTGAGCAAGGGCTGACACCCGGAACGCCAGCAATACCTCTGGAATTGCGCAAATGCCGTCGACAGACCGGGCCGCGAACCTGGATCATTACTGTTATGTCTGTGATTAAGGAGGTGCCGTTCCCCAGCCCGGACTCCCCTGAGCTCCCGATGAACATCTGGATCGACGACGCCGACTCCGCCATCGACGTCATCGACGCTCTGGCCCTGTCGCCGTTCGCGACCGGCGTCCAGCCCTGGTCCCGCCTGGCCAACCTGGAGCGCGTACGCCCCGACGCCGCGCTCCGCCCCGAGCAGGGCCGGACCGTACGCACCGCGCAGGTACAGGACGGCTCCGTGTCGAGCCTGATCTGCGGCGACGGCTGGACCCTGCGGGTCATCCGGCACCGCAACCGCACCGCGACCGTCAGCGTCACGGCGGTCAGCGACGAGCTGGCCCGCTCCGTGCTGAAGGAGTGCACCGAGGGCGCCGAGGAGCCGGAGCCCGACACCGACCACGTCGAGATGGGCTTCTGGTGGCGTGGCGCGCACGGCGGCACCCGCTCCGAGAAGCCGATCACCGCTTCGCCCTGGGACGAGATCAGCGGCAACTACTCCGCCCGCGTACGCGGCTCGCTCGACGGCCTGATGGCGGTCACCCCGGCCGACATCGGCGGCCGCCTCGTCCTGCTGCACGGGCCGCCGGGCACGGGCAAGACCACGCTGCTGCGCTCGCTGGCCAAGCAGTGGCAGGACTGGTGCCAGGTGGACTGCGTACTCGATCCGGAGCGCCTGTTCAACGAGCCGGGCTACCTGATGGAGGTGGCGGTCGGCTACGACACCGACGAGGAGGCGCAGCGGTGGCGGCTGCTCGTGCTGGAGGACTGCGACGAGCTGATCAGCTCCTCCGCCAAGGCCCAGACGGGCCAGGGGCTGTCGCGGCTGCTGAACCTCACCGACGGCCTGCTGGGACAGGGCCGTGACGTGCTGGTGGCGATCACCACGAACGAGGACCTGACCCGGCTGCACCCCGCCGTCGTACGTCCGGGCCGGTGCCTGGCCCAGATCGAGATCGGCCCGCTGACCAGGAACGAGGCGGTCGGCTGGCTCGGCTCGTCCGAGGGCGTCGGCCCGTCGGGCGCGACGCTGGCGGAGCTGTACGCGCTCCGCTCGGGCCGCGCGATCTCCCCACCCACCGAGGGCGAATCCACCGGTCTGTACCTCTGACCTCCCACCCGCGCCACCGGCCGAGGCGACATGCCCCGGCCGGGCAGGCGGGCGGCCGGATCAGGCGAGCCCGACGTCGAGCCGATTCTGGCGAGCCGGTTCTGGCGAGCCGGTTCAGGTGAGCCGGGCGTGGAGGCGGCGTGCTTCGCGGACGATGCCGCTGCTCCCCTTGCGTCGCGCGATCTCCGCGACACACGGCAGCTCACCCCGCGCCCCCGCCCACGACGCGGCCCGTACGGCGAAGCCGAGCGCCTGCGTGTGGGCGGTGCGCGCCCGCTCCCCGGGCCCGGGCAGATAGACCGTCAGAAACGCGGCCACCACCTCCCAAACCTCCCGATGCGCCCCATACCGAGCCGCGCTCTCCAGCGACTCGACCACCGCGCTCAGCTTGTACCAGGCCCTGCGCAACAGCAGCGCGAGCTGCCGCCCCACCTCGGCGGCGGGAAGATCGCCCCGCCCGGCCATCTCGACCAGCACCCGGACCCCCTCATTGGGCTGCTTCCCGCCCGCCCAGGAGTCCCGTTCGACCAGGAAGTACGCCAGGAGCAGCGCGACCCCCTCACCCGCCGGCCCACCAGCTCGGGCCAGCGCCCACAGCATGTCGGGCTCCACCCCGGGCGCGTTCCAGTGGTAGAGCAGGAACGGCAGGCAGTGCACCGCCACCGCCTCCCGGTCCGACGGCAGAACGGCGGGCCACCACGACAGGTAGACGCCGTGACCGTCCCGGCGCGACGCGTCCGGATCGTCGAACAGATCACGGAGCGGCCCGAACCCGCCGTACAAGGAAGGGAGCGGACCGGACTCGCCGTGCGCGAGACCGGGCAGACCCGACTCACCACGTGAGAGACCAAGCGGCCCCGACTCGCCGCACGGGAGGGCGATCCTGGGCACGAGGTCGGGATGCTTCCCGCCGGCGGGCTCGTGGTCGCCCGTGTAGGTGGTGGAGCCGCGGGTCCACTCGACGGCGGTCACCGGCACGGGCCGGCCGCCGCTCATCCAGCGTGCGGCCGTGACGCCCGCCGCGGACGTCAGCCCGCCCGCCCGCGCCGCCACCTCGGGCGCGACCGAGCGGGGCAGCCGCAGGAGCGCCTGCCACAGGTCGGCGTCCATGACCTTGGCACCAGTACGTTCGTAGCCTTCCAGCCGGTCGACCAGCACGCCGGGATCCAGGTGCCCGGTGCCGCTCGTGGGGGTCGCCAGCAGGTACGGCGGCAGCGCACCCGCCCGCAGCGCCGCGTGGACCTCGGCCCAGCGCCGCAGCAGGAACAGGTGCGGCGGCGACACCCGCACGGGCGACGGCAGCAGCGACGACGACCGGCCGAGCCAGGTCTCGGGCGTGACGATCTGCCTGGCCATCGCCTCGGACCACTGGTCCAGGTAGCGCCACTCCGGCTGCACGTCCAGGCGCGTCGGCCAGCTCGTCCAGCGGGCCAGGACCGAGCGGAGCAGGTCACGGTCGTCAGTGCAGAACCGGACGAACCCCTCCAGCCACCGCTCGGCGCCCTGCCAGTCCTCGCGCTCGGGGAAGGCGCCCAGTTCCCGGATGTCACCGATCAGCGGGAAACGGGCGTCCTCCTGGGGAGACGCGGGCAGCGGCATGGGCATGAAGCAGGCGTCGTCCTCGTCGGCCGCCACCTCACCGCCGAACACCGTCACGAGTTGTTCGCCGAGGTCCGGCGGCAGCAACCCGAGCGCGTCACGGATCACCTCGGCGCCCGTGGGAGTGAAGCGGGCGGCGTGCTTGAGCGCCAGCCGTACGGCCCGCTCCTGGAGGTCGGGGGCGTCGCACGCGAAGGCGTACGCCAGGGCCGGCGCGTAGTCGTCGGCATCGTCAGCGGCGTCGCGGGCGGCCTGGTCGAGCCAGCTCAGCCCGATCGACACCAGCTTGCGCTCGGGCCTGAACAGCAGCGCCTGCAGGGCCTCGGCCACGTCGGCGGGGTCGAGCGTGTCGAGGCGGCGCAGGTGCCGCAGCGCCAGCTCGGCGACCACAGGTGGCGCGGCGGGCAGCAACCGCAGGTAGTCGTGGGCCCGCGCCGCGACCTCGGCGGGGGCGGGCTCGACGAGCTCGTGCAGCCGGGCGAAGAAGCGCAGGTCAGCGGCCTGGCCGCCACGCAGGAAGCGGCGGACGCAGCCGTCGAGCAGCAGCTCCCGGTCGATCACGCCCGCGCGCACGGTCTCCGCGATCTCCGCGATCTTGACCGCGTCACGGGTGGCGATGGCCTCCTCGACGACCTCCCAACCGCTCACGCCCTGTCCTCGAACCTGAGCCGGCCGCTGAAGATTCCGGGATCGGTCCGGGAGCCGGATAACGCCGTCCCACCGGAGGTCGAGAGAGCGGGTCTGCCATCGGTGAGCAGGGAGGGTCCGGCGTAGGAATACGCCTGCACTGCTTGAGTCATGGCCGGAACATTAGAGATCACCACCGACAAGATCACCGCAGTACGTAAACCTTCCGATGCGCGACAACCGGTGCGAAACCACAATGGGTCCGGTGCTCACCGTGGACCCGGCCCGCGTCGCCTTCGCCCGCTTCGCCGTGCCCGCCACCCCGTTGACCTCGTGGACCAGCCCGGAACACCCGATCGGCTTCACCGCGACCCAGCTCGTCCCCTCGTGGACCGCGCGGACCCCGCCGGGCACGTGGATCGAGGTGGAGCTGCAGGTCAGGCTCGCGACGGGCGAGCAGTCGAAGTGGTACGTCATGGGCCACTGGGCCGAGCACGACGAGATCCGCACCTCCTTTCCCGGTCAGGGTGACGAGGACGGCGACGTGGCCGTCGACACGTTCGTGGCGCGCCGGCCGGTCACGGCCTACCGGGTGCGGGTCACGCCGCACGGCGCGGGCGCGCGTGTGGACTGCCTGGGCGTGATGGCCTCCGCGCTCCCCCAGGGTCCCCCTGTCCCGAGCCTTCCGGGTACGGCCGGAGCCGTCGAGCTGGTGGTGCCCCGGCACTCTCAGTACACGCACACCGGTCACCATCCGGAGCTGGACGGCGGCGGCGCCAACTGGTGCAGCCCCGCCTCGGTGGCGATGGTCCTCGGGTTCTGGGGTCGCGGTCCCGGTCCCGAGGAGCTGGCCTGGGTGGTGGCCGGCGACCCGAGTCCCGTGGTCGATCACGCGGCGCGCGGCACGTTCGACCACAGTTACCAGGGGACCGGCAACTGGCCGTTCAACGTGGCCTACGCGGGCCGTTTCGGGCTGGCCGGGTTCGTGACCCGTCTGCGGTCGGCCGCCGAGCTGGACCTGTTCGTGCGGGCGGGGATCCCGGTGATCGTGTCGCTGTCGTTCAAGGCGCACGAGCTGCCGGGGTCCGGCTACTCCTCGGGCGGGCACATCATGGTCGTCACCGGTTTCACCGCCGAGGGCGACGTCGTCGTCAACGACCCGGCCGCGCCGAGCGACGCCGACGTGCGCCGGGTCTATCCGCGGGCCGCGTTCGAGAACGTCTGGCTCCGGAGCTCGGGTAGCGGCGGCATCGTGTACGTCCTCCACCCGCCCGAGCGTTCCTTGCCCCCTTCCGATGGCAATTGGTGAGATATGAGCAGCATTCGACCGATCGACGTGGCCCGTACCGACGGCGGCCCCCAGTGGGTGGAGGCCGTCGCCACGCCCGCCGGACTGGAGGTCTGGTGGGACGAGCCACGCCCGCACGAGGGCGGCCGGCGCTGCGTGGTGCGCCGCCTGCCGGACGGCTCCCTGGTCGACGCTCTGCCCGAGGGGTGGAACGCGCGCAACCGCGTGGTCGAGTACGGCGGGCGATCCTGGCGCCCGCTGCCCGGCGGCGGCCTGGTCTTCACCAACTGGTCCGACCAGTGCGTCTACCGCCTGGACGGCCCACCAACGACCGGCGAACCCGCGGCCGGGGAGCCCGTAGTCGGGGAGCCCGTGGCGCTCACGCCTGAGGGGACGGCGCGCTACGCCGACCTCTATCTGCCGCCCGGCCGGGACGAGGTGTGGGCCGTACGCGAGCAGGACAATGTGCGCGACCTGGTCGCGGTGCCACTCGGCGGCGGCCCGCTCAGAGTGATCACCAAAGCCCAACATTTCCTGATGAACCCCCGTATTTCCCCCGGCGGCGGATATGTCGCCTGGATCGGCTGGGACCACCCGAACATGCCCTGGGACGGCACCGAGCTCTGCGTAGCCCCCCTCGACGAGGACGGAACCGCCGGGCCGTACCAGGTGATCGCGGGCGGCCCGGCGGAGTCCGTGATCCAGGCGGAGTGGCGCGACGAGCGCACCCTGTACGCGGTCGCCGACCCGACCGGCTGGTGGAACATCCACCTCGTCGCCCGCGACGGCTCCGGCGCCCGCAACCTCACCCCGATGGCCTCCGAGGTCGGCACCGCGCCCTGGAAGCCGGGCAGCACCTACTTCGCGATCGCCGGCGACCGCCTGGTGCTCGTGCACGGCACCCCCGACCGCCGCCTGCTGAGCGTCCTGGATCTGGAGAGCGGCGACCTGCGCGAGATCGGCGGCGCGGCGACGTACTGGGCGCCGACGATCTCGGCGGCAGAGGGCAAGGCGGTGGCGGTGTCCGCCACTCCGTACACGCCCACCCGCGTGACCGTGGTCGACCTCGACGGCGGCGCGCACGAGGCGGTGTCGGCGCCGAAGCCGCTGCCCGACCGGGCGCTGCTGCCGACGCCCGAGACGGTGACGATCGAGGGCGTGCACGCGCACCTGTACCACCCGACCGGGGTTCAGGGTCCCGCGCCGTACGTCGTCTTCGCGCACGGCGGGCCCACCGGCAACTTCACGATGACCCTCGACCTGGAGGTCTCCTACTTCACCAGCCGGGGCCTCGGCGTCGCCGAGGTGAACTACGGCGGCTCCACCGGCTACGGCCGGGCCTACCGCGAGCGGCTGCGGCACCAGTGGGGCGTGGTCGACGTGGCCGACTGCGCGAAGGTGGCGCGCGGGCTGGTCGAGCTGGGCCGGGCCGACGCCGCCAAGATCGCGATTCGCGGCGGCAGCGCCGGTGGCTGGACCACGGTCGCTGCACTGGTGCACAGTGACGTGTTCGCGGGCGGCGTCGCGCACTACGCGATCACCGACCCGGAGAGCTGGGCGGCCGAGACGCACGACTTCGAGTCGCGCTACCTCGACGGCCTGATCGGGCCGCTGCCCGAGACCCGCCAGCGCTACACCGACCGCTCGCCGCTGCTGCATGCCGCGCGGGCGTCCGGACCGTGCCTGATGCTGCACGGCCTGGAGGACGCGATCGTGGACGTGGGCCAGGCCGAGCGGTTCGTCGCCGAGCTGGACCGGCACGGCAAACAGTGGGCCCTGCTCACCTTCGCCGGCGAGCAGCACGGCTGGCGCCGGGAGGAGACCATCGTCGCGGTGCTGGAGGCCGAATTGGCCTTCTATGGACTGATCTTCGGGTTCGAGACGCCCGAGGTGGCACCGCTCAAGCTGAAGGGACGGTCGTGAAGAGCGTCGGCGAGATCTGCTCGGACCTGATCAGGTTCGACACCTCCAACCCGGGGTCGGGCGAACGCCCGGCGGCCGAGTACGTGGCCACGCTGCTGGCCGACGCCGGGCTGGAGCCGGTGGTGTTCGAGTCGGCGCCGAAGCGGACGACCGTGGTCGCCAGGATCGACGGCGACTCTCGCGACGCGCTGCTCGTCCACGGCCACCTCGACGTGGTGCCCGCCGACCCGGCCGAGTGGCGGATGCACCCGTTCTCGGGCGAGATCGTCGACGGCTGCGTCTACGGCAGGGGCGCGGTCGACATGAAGGGGTCGTGCGCGATGACGCTCTCGGCCGTGCTCGGCATGGCGGCGCGCGGCCTGCGTCCCAAGCGCGACCTGGTGCTGGCGTTCCTGGCCGACGAGGAGGCGACGGGCGACTACGGCTCGCGGCACGCCGTCACCGAGCACCGGGAGCTGTTCGACGGCGTGACGGAGGCGATCAGCGAGTCCGGCGGCTTCAGCGTCGCCGCCGGCGACCACCGCGTCTACCCGATCGCCGTGGGCGAGCGCGGCACCGCCTGGATGAAGCTCACCGCCCACGGCGTGGCCGGCCACGGCTCCCGGCCCGCGGTGGACAACCCGGTCGCGACGCTGGTGCACGCCCTGTCGCGGGTGGCCGCCCACCAGTGGCCGGTACGCCTGACGCCGTCGGTCTCGGCGCTGCTCCAGAGCCTGTCGGAGATCACCGGCCAGCCGATCGACCTCGACCGCCTCGACGAGGAGGCGACCCGGCTGGGCGCGCTCGGCCACCTGTTCAGGGCACAGATCCGCAACTCGGCCAACCCGACGATGCTCGACGCGGGCTACAAGGTGAACGTCGTGCCGTCCACAGCCCACGCGCACGTGGACGGCCGCTACCTGCCCGGCCTCCAGGAGGAGTTCCTGGCGACCATGGACGACCTGCTCGGGCCGAAGATCACCAGGGAGTTCGTCAATCTGGAGGACGCGCCGGACGCGCCGTACCCCTCGTCGTTCTTCGACTCGCTCGCGGGCTCGCTCGTGGCCGAGGACCCGCTCGCCCGGCCGGTGCCGTACGTGATGAGCGGCGGCACCGACGCCAAGTCGTTCGCCACGATCGGCATCAAGGGGTACGGTTTCGCGCCGCTCATGCTGCGGCCCGATCTGGACTACTTCGGGATGTTCCACGGGAAGGACGAGCGGGTGCCGGTGGAGGGGCTGGAGTTCGGCACCCGTGTGCTGACCCGGCTGCTGACCTAACCGACCCCGAACCAGGCGTCGAGGGCCTCGGCGAGACCGGCTTCGCCGGAACCGGCCCAGGCGACATAACCGTCAGGGCGTACCAGCACGGCGGCCGCGTCGGCTTGATCCACGGTTCCGCCCACCACGCGGACGCGGTCGTCGCGGCCTTTCGCGGCCGCGCGGGTCTCCGGTGCGCCCGCCAGGTCCAGCAGCAGGCCGCGGCCGTCCCCCAGCGACTCCCTGACCCACCCCACGCCCTCGATCTCCCAATCCGGTACGAACCGCCCGACCAGCGACCGCGACGCGTCCGGCGCGTAGTCGATGTCCGTACCGTTGGCCATGGCGATGAAGTGCCCCCTGGTCTCGGGGAGCTCCAGCGCCTCGGAGATCACCTCACGCAGCGCGTCGACCTGCGGTCCCGGACGCATCAGCGCGACCTGGGCCCTGGTGTTGCGCAGGACGCGGGCCGCCACCGGGTGCCGCTCGGCGGTGTAGGTGTCCAGGAGCCGTTCGGGCGCCTGTCCGCGGACCACCAGGGCGAGCTTCCAGCCCAGGTTGGCCGCGTCCTGGAGGCCGAGGTTGAGCCCCTGGCCGCCGATCGGCGAGTGGACGTGCGCCGCGTCCCCGGCGAGCAGGATGCGCCCCTGGCGGTATGTCTCGGCGTGGCGGGTGTTGTCGCTGTAGCGGATGCCGGCCTCCAGGCTGAGGACGACCGCGTCGGTGCCGCTCGCCCGCCGGATGCTCGCCTGCATCTCCTCGGCGGTGACCGGCGCGTCCCGCTCGGTGGGACCGCCGTCGAACTCGATGGTGGCGACCTCCCCCGGCACCAGCGACAGGTTCACCAGGCCGCCGGGGGCGCGCAGGGACGAGGTGAGCGCGCCGGGGTCGGCCAGCTCGGCCACGGCGGTGCGCCCCGTCATGGTCGCGGACGTGCCGGTGAACGGGATGCCGGACTGCTTGCGCACGAGGCTCCGGCCGCCGTCACACCCCACCAGGTACCCGGCCCGTACGACCCGGCCGTCCGCGAGTGTGGCGACCACGCCGTCGCCCTCGTCGGCGATCTCGGTGACCCGGCACCCGGACCGGACCTCGACGCCGAGCCCGGCCGCGTGCTCGGCCAGAACCCGCTCCAACTGGTGCTGCTTGAGCATGAGCATCTCGGGAACCCGGTTACCGGCCTCGCCGATCAGCGGCAGGCCGCTGAAGTGGCCGCCGCTCATGCCCTCCCTGAGCATGTACACCAGCCCGTCGACGATGTCCCCCTCGGCGGGCTCGCGACCGGCTCTCAGTTCGTCGAACAGCGCCCACTGCGCCTCGGCCAGCGGCTCCACCAGCCCGCGCAGGCCCAGCGTGTGGAGGGTGCGCGCGTTGAGCGAGCGCATCCCGAGGCTGCGCGTGATCCGTTCCTGGCCGGTGGCCGCCTCCAGCACCAGCGGGTCCACCCCCGCCAGCTTCAGCTCGCAGGCCAGCAGCAGGCCGACCGGCCCGCCACCGACGATCAGTACGTCCGCGTTCACGGAATCTCCCTACTTACGGTGTATGCTTACGCCGTAAGTACATACATACACCGTAAGCTCTGTCAACCGGAGTTCTACGGCAGGAGGAGTGGCGAATGGCCCGGCGCGAGCCGCTGAACAGGGAGAAGGTTCTGGACGCGGCCCTGGAATTGGCCATGGAAGAGGGCCTCGAAGGGCTGTCCATGCGGCGGCTGGCGAAGTCGCTCGGCGTCGAGGCGATGTCGCTCTACAACCATGTCTCCAACAAGGCCGACATCCTGGACGGCCTGGCGGAGCGGGCCTTCGACCAGGTCGAGCTACCCGACCCGGCGCTGCCCTGGCCGCAACGGCTCCGGGCGGTGGCGCTGAGCATGTACGAGGTGTTCGCCCGCTCTCCGGTGGTGCCGATGGCATTGCTGACCGACCAGTCCAACCCGACCTCCGTGCGGGCGCTGGCTCCGATCGACAGCGTGGTCGGCGCCCTGTACGAGGCCGGCTTCGACGACGCGGCCGTGTGGCGCGCGCTCGGCGCGGTGAACAGCCTGATCTTCGGGTCACTGCTGCTGTCCACCGGAGGGTTCAACGTCGACACCGGCGAGCACGCGGGACGAAAGCAGGTCGGCGTCTACATCCAGGAGATGGACCCGGCCCAGCTCCCGCATTTCAGCAGGCTGCTACGGAACATCCCGCCGACCGACCCCGCCACCGACTTCGAGCGCGCGCTGGATATGCTCATCCTCGGACTGGAACAAAGCATTCCGTTCTGATAGTGTGGAGACACAGCGGAACGAACGGAAGGAACCCCCCATGAGCGACAACATGCCGACCGGCTGGGACGTACTCGACGACGCGCACCAGGCGCTCCGCCAGGCCGTGGCCGGCGTCCCCGCCGACGGCTGGAAACTCCCCACCCCCTGCGCGAAGTGGAACGTCACTCAGGTGCTCCAGCACGCCGCGGGCGACCAGGTGGGCTTCGCCGCCTTCCTGACCGGCGAGCCGGGTCCCGCCGAGAACCCGTTCGAGCCGACGGGCGAGCTGGCCGAGGACCCCCGGACGTACGCGGAGGCCGCGATGGAGCGCTCGGCCAGGGCCTGGGCCGGTGTCGACAAGAACGCCGAGCAGGTGCCCGTCCCGGTGCCGCCGAACACGATGGCACCGGCGCTCGGCGCGGGCGCCTGCGCGCTCGACGCGGCGGTGCACGCCTGGGACATCGCCGTGGCCACCGGACAGTCCTCGCCGCTGACCCCGGAGCTGGCCGGGGAGCTGCTGCCGGTGGCGAAGGCCATCGTCGAGCCGCTGCGCCAGTGGGGCGCCTACGCCGCGGTGGTGCCCGCCGAGCCGGGCGACGACCAGGTCGCGGATCTCCTCCGCTACCTGGGCCGCAACCCGGCCTGGACCGCCTGAGCGACCGGCCCGAAGTCCGGAGCGGGCTCAGCCGAAGTCGCGGTGGCGGAGGGCGAATAGGCCGCCACCGAGCAGCAGCGCCGACAGCGCGACCATGGTGAGGGCGGGCACCGGGTCGAAGGGGGCTCCGGCGACGGTGTTGGGGATGTAGTGGAACGGCTCGAAGGGGGTCCCGCCCCAGAGTCCGTACAGTGGGCCGGCGGCCCGTCCCATGACCGCCACCGCGACCCAGGTGATCCAGCCGATCGTCACGGAGGCTCTCGGGACCAGGCCGTAGGCGAGCATGCAGACCGCCCCGACCAGCCAGGCGCCGGGAATGGTGCCCAGGGTGCCGGTGAGGATGCGGACGATGTCCGAGGCGGGATCGCCGACGAGGAAGGCGTAGAACGTACCGAAGACGACTCCGGCGACGGCGAGCAGGGCCGCCGTGCCAAGACCGGCCACCACCAGTTGCCCGGCGGCCCAGCGCAGCCGGGTCATCGGGGTGGCCTGTACGGCTTCCGCGCGCCCGGTGGTCTCGTCGGCGCGCAGCCGCTGGACCATGAGGACCGGGTAGAGCGCGATGACGTGGGCGAAGATCAGGATGATGGCCCACAGCGCGAAGTCGACCGCCCCGCCCCCCGAACTGCCGCCGAAAGCCTTCAGCAGGTTGTCGACGGTGACGCCGGGCGCCTCGGTGAACTGGTACGCCAGGGTGCTGACGCCCCCGGCCGCCGCCGCGAAGGACGCGATTCCGGCGGCCCAGCTGATCAGCAGACCGCGGTGGAGCCGCCAGGACAGGCTGATCGGGCCACGCAGGCCGGGGGCGGTCACGGGCCCGCGACGCTCCTGGATCACTCCGGCGCCGAGGTCACGACGGCCGGCCAGACGGTAGGCGATGGCCGTCAGGGCCGCGGTCACCGCCGCCGGAATCGCCAGCAGCCACCACCGATTACTCCAGTACGGCTCGACCAGATGGCTCCAGCCGATCGGGGAGATGTACTTCATCCAGTACTGCCCGGAGGCGTCGCCGGCGTAGCGCAGGATGTAGGCGATGCCGAGCACCGACAGGGCGATGGCTCTGGCCATACGGGCGGTCTGCGCGAGCTGGGCGGCCACGGCGGCGATGGCGCCGAACACCCACCCGGCCATGGTGATGGCCGCGCCGTAGTCGATCGACCCGGCCGGATCCAGCCCGATCCCGATCAGCGCGATCGTGGTCACCGCGCCACCGGCGAAGCTGACCCCGCCCGCCACCAGCAGGGCCCCGGTCAGGGGAGCCTTGCGGCCGAGCACACCCGCGCGCAGCAGCTCGATCCGGCCGGCCTCCTCGTCGGCGCGGGTGTAGCGGACGACGGCCATCAGGGCGGCCAGCCCGTTCAGCACGTAGAGGAACCCGCCGCTGCGCCAGGCCTGCATATAGCCCAGGTCAGGCACGACGAAGCCGCCGCCGAGCGCCCGGAAGAAGCTGTTGCGGTTGATCATCGTGGTGTAGGTCGCCATCACCTCGGGGGTGGGCATGTTCCGGTTGATGTAGGAGACCAGTGCCAGGGCCAAGGCGACGAGCAGAATGATCCACCACGGCGCGATGCGTCTTTCGCGGCGCAGCGCCAGCCGTGCCGACCGAGCCGTCCCGGTGAGCGCGTTCATCGGCCCGCCTCCGCGCGCGTCCTGTCGTAGTACCGCAGGAACATCTGCTCGAGCGTGGGCGGTTGGCTGACGAGACCACGGACGCCGAGCGAGGCGAGGCACCGCAGCACCGGGCCGAGCGCGTCGGCTTCGACGTCGAAGCGCACCAGACCGTTCTCCGTCCGCAGGTCGTGCACTCCGGGCAGCTCGGCGAGCTCACCGGGAGAGGCGGAGAGCTCGGCCTGGATGGAGGTGCGGGTCAGGTGCCGCAGGTCGGGCAGGCTGCCGGTGTCGATCGTCCGGCCGTCGCGGATGATGGTGACCCGGTCACACAGCTCCTCGACCTCGGTGAGGATGTGGCTGGACAGCAGTACGGTACGGTCGCCGCGCTGCCGCGTCTCGCGAATGACGTCGCGGAACACCTCCTCCATCAACGGGTCCAGGCCCGCGGTGGGCTCATCGAGGATCAGCAGCTCGACGTCGGAGGCGAGCGCGGCGATCAGCGCCACCTTCTGCCGGTTGCCCTTGGAGTAGGCGCGGGCCTTCACCCCGGGGTCCAGGTCGAAGCGTTCGATCAGCTCTTGGCGCCGGGCACGGTCGGCGCCGCCACGCGACTGCATGAGCAGGTCGATGACCTCGCCGCCGGACAGGCCAGGCCAGAGCGTGACGTCTCCGGGCACGTAGGCCAGCCGGGAATGCAGTCCGGTCGCGTCGTCCCACGGGTCACCGCCGAGCAGCCGGGCGGTGCCCGCGTCGGCGCGCAGTAAGCCGAGCAGGATCCGGATCGTGGTGCTCTTGCCGGCACCGTTCGGTCCGAGAAAACCGTGCACCTCGCCGGTGTTCACGGTCAGGTCGAGCCCGTCCAGCGCCCTGGTGCGGCCGAACGTCTTGACCAGACCGCTCACTGAGATGGGGGCAGTCATCATGAGCCTTTCTCGTGGGCGCCGACCCTTTGTTCGCGGCGCCGCGTCCCGGATCCGAGCGTCTGCGGCCCGATCAAGAAGACCGAGCTCCGACGCCTATCCGCGCGTATATATGACTACGCGATGAGAAAGCCTACTACACGCACGTGTAGTCGCTCAGACAGCCCTCCTGGCAGGCTTGGTGACAAATGCCGATCCCCGGCGCGTCAGGCGAACTTGCTCTTCGGCCGCTCCTGGAGCTCGCCGTCGAGATAGATGTCGAGCTTCTCGTTGTAGAACGCGATCAGCCCCGCGACCCGCTGGCTCTCCGGCAGCGGCGTCCGGTACGACCAGGCGAGGTCCTTGACGCCGTTGACCGTCCAGTACTCCGCCGTCCCCTTGTACGGGCAGTTGGTAGCGGTGTCGGTGTGTTCGAGCAGGTCGAGCCGTACATCCGTCTTGGGCAGGTAGTAGCGGGCGGGCAGCCCCGTCTCGAACAGGATGCGGGGGCTGTGCGAGTCGGCCACCGTCACACCGTCGACCTCGACGCGTACGTGCCGCGAGCTCGGCAGGATGTCGACCCTGGTGTACGGGTCGCGCGGGTGGAAGAAGACCTCCTCGTCCTCCTCGAACCAGGCGTCCATGGCGTCCCACTCGAAGCGGATGTGCCCGCGGATGTCGGCCAGCGGAGACTCCGGGTAGGCCAGCCCCGCCTCCGGGGCCTCCGCGCTTCCCGAGGTGACGGTGTAGACGACGCCCTCTCCCCTGCTGGGCGAGTGCTTCGTCGCGCCCGTCTGCTTGAGCGCCGACTCGTCGACGTCCGCGAGCGGGAAGTAGTACGTCGGGTAGTAGGGCGCTTCCCACACCAGGAGGGCGTGGCTGGTGTCGGCCACCGCCCGGCCGCCGAGGTAGGTCCTGACGCGCTTGGCGGAGTGCTCGACACGCACCCGGCCGCGGTTCGTGGCTTCCATGCTCGCGGCAACCCCCGTGGAGTCACCACTATTCCCCACAAATCCGGCTCTACCGGATGCCGAAGGCCGCCAGGGTCGTCCACGTCGCCGCCACGCCCACCAGCGCCCCGGCCACCACCTGCGCCCACGTGTGGTGCGCCAGCCGTACCCGGGCCCAGCACACCAGCGCCACCACGGCCGCCCCCACCAGGCCGGTCGGCACGGCGGGCAGGACGTGGGCGAGCACCACCACGGTGCCCGCGCAGACGGCGGCGTGGAAGGAGATCTTCCAGCGCATCGTGACCGGCACGGTGACGGCCAGCGCGACGAGCATCGCGGTCACCGTGGCCACCAGCAGCGTCGGCGCGCCCAGCGCGACGAGGAGCACCAGGGCGACCAGTACGGCGGCGACGGCGGCCAGCAGGGGCCCGGTGCGGCGGGTCCGGTCGACGATGTGGTGGGAGTCCAGCCGCCCCGAGCGGACGCCCAGCGCGATCACCCCGGCGGGCACACCGCCGCACAGCGCCGAGGCCGCCAGGCCCCACGCGGCGCCGCTCCAGCCGTGGGCGATCAGCCCCACGGCCGGTGGCATGGTGATCACCAGCACCTGCGGGGCCAGCAGGTCCGTCACCCGCTTGGCTACCAGATCGACCGTCATGGCAGCAAAGCCTACGCGATCTTGAAAGGGCCGGCCTTCAATGACTGCGCGATCTTGAAAGGACCAGCCCGCCAGAAGGCGGTCAGCCCTTGCCCGCCGCGTTGACGATCCTGGTGGTCGAGCGATTGGGGATGGCCTCCAGCTCCCAGCATTCGGCGCCCAGCAGCGCGGCCGCCGCGCATCGGCCGCCCGCGTGCGGGTCGCCCGCGGTGTGCGCCAGCGCGCCGGGCCGCATGGGGGCGAGCAGGTCGATGTAGTCCTCCGGGCCGTGCGCCGCCGAGGGCCCGGTCACGATGAACACCCCACTCACGAAGCGGAGCGCGGCCAGCACCTCGGCGCGCTCCGCCGCCGGGTTGAACGGGCGCGTCGGCCCCTTCCACGCGCGCACGCGCGGGTCGTCCTCCACGCCGACGACCAGCGGCAGCCCGCGCCCGGCGACGGCACCCAGGTAACGCACGTGTCCGACGTGCAGGATGTCGAAGACTCCGGTCACGAACACTGCCCCCGGGTGATCGTACGGCTGCACCCAGACGGCCTCCAGGCTGCTCACGCAGGCACCCCTCCTAGTCGACTCGTCGATCGCAGCGTACTCGGTCCGCCCGGACGATCGCGCGGGCGGCCATGGGAAAGGGCATTCCTACCTTTTAGCGATAATCTCCCGCACCCCTCTGACGCGTCTCATGACGTCGCCGTAATCGGGGAGGTCGCCGTGGCACCGCCGGACTTTCACCAGTTGGAGCAAGGGGGCGAGGAGCCCGGCAACGATGCTCTCGTCGTACGGTTCCCGGGGACTCCGTCCCAGGTGGCCAGGGCCAGGGGGCTGGTGACGGCGGCGCTCGGGCGTGATCATCCGCTGTACGACGACTGCGTGCTGCTCACCAGCGAGCTGGCCACGAACGCGATCCTGCACTCCCGCTCGGGTGAGGGCGGGTCGTTCACGGTGTCGGTGCTCGCCGCGGGGTCCCTGGTGCGGGTGCTCGTCAGGGACGGGGGTTCGAGCGGGCCGCCGTGCGCGTGCCGTACCGAGACGCAGGCGACCAGCGGACGCGGCCTGCCGTTGATCGAGACGCTCAGCCACCGGTGGGGGTTCGTCCGCGAGAACGGCGCGACGTCCGTGTGGTTCGAGTTGCGGCAGGTGATGATCCCCGCGCAGCGGTCGGCGGAGGCCGTCTGACCTGCGATCATTTGTCAGCCGATATAGATCCCTTCTCCATATCGATATTGGACACCATCTGATCCGATCTGCTGTGCTCCTCTCCTCTGACGGACGAGAGCAAGGACATGGCATGCGACACCCTCGCCGCCTCACGGCCGCACTGCAAGCGACCGCGCTGACGGTATCCCTCCTGGCGGGCGGCGCCTATGGAGCGGGCACCGCCTCGGCCGCGACCGCACCGTCTCAGGTGGTGAGCGACGGTCAGGCAGCCGCGAAGAAGGAGTTGCGCGCGCTGGAGGCGTCCTACAAGGGCCGCATCGGCGCGTACGCCCTGGACACGGCCACGGGGAAGACGATCGCCTACCGGGCGGGCGAGCGTTTCCCGCTGCTGTCCACCTTCAAGGCGATGGTCTCCGCCGCCGCGCTGCACAAGGCCCGCACCTCCGACCCGGGACTGATGGAGCGGGTCGTCCACTGGACGGCCGACGACCTGAAGCCGAACTCGCCGGTCACCGAGAAGCATGTCAAGGACGGGCTGACCGTCGCCGAGCTGTGCAAGGCGGCGATCACCTACAGCGACAACACCGCCGGCAACATGGTGCTGAAGCAGATCGGCGGACCGGCGGGCCTGACCCGCTACTTCCGTACGCTGAAGGACCCGATCTCCCGCCTGGACCGCTGGGAGACCGAGCTCAACGACTGGACTCCCAAGGACAAGCGGGACACCACCACGCCCGCCTCAGTGGCCCGCGACCTCGGTAAGGTCACGACCGGCGACGCGCTCACCGCCAAGGACCGGGAGACGCTCAACGGCTGGCTGATCGCCAACACGACCGGTGACGCCCGCATCCGCGCCGGCCTGCCCAAGACCTGGACGGTCGGCGACAAGACCGGCACCGGCCCGTCGTACGGGACGGCCAATGACATCGCCATCGCCTGGCCCAAGAAGGGTGCCGCCCCCATCATCCTGGCGATCTACACCAACCGCCCGGCCGCCGATGCCGCCAACGACGAGAAGGTCATCGCCGATACCGCCACCGTCCTCGCCCGCGGTTTGGGCAAGATCTCCTAGCCGGCTAGACGTCGAGGCGGCATAGCCCCTCGGCGAGCGCCTTGGTGGTGAGGCGGGTGCGGCTGTCGCAGCCCAGCTTGGCGAAGATGTGCTCCAGGTGGGTCGTCACGGTGCGGACACTGAGCACCAGGGCGGCGGCGATCTGCGGGTTGGAGTCGCCGGCGGCCACCCGGGTGAGCACGTCCACCTCCCTGCCGGTCAGCTCGTACGGCAGGGAGCACGGGCGTTCGGCCACCACCGCGCCCTGGAGCGAGCCCTGGAACCCGACGCCGGCCCGCAGCACCCGCACCTCGTGCCAGCGGCCGTCGCGGTCGAGCCAGAGACCGCGGCGGCTCAGCTCGCGCGAGTCGATGAAGGCGCGGGCGAGCCCCGCGATGGCCGGTTCGTCCCACAAGGCCGCGGATCTGGCGACGCCGGGGACCTCACGGCGGACGCCCAGCCGGTCGAAGGCGGCCGCGAGAAACCCGGCCGGTAAGCCCACAGGGTCGATCACGCATCGGGTCAGGTCCGTGACATGCGCCAGCATGGGCGCCACGGCCGCGACCAGCGAGCCGGTGAGCTCGGGGAAAGCCTCTCTGGCCGCCAGGTGCAGCAGGCCCGTGTAGCGGCCCTCGGCCAGGAACAGCGGCGCGGTCAGCCCGGCGCGCCACCCGTAAGGGGCGAGATGGCGGCGGAAATAGCGCTCGGTGCCCGGCTCGGGCATCGGCACCGGCGCCCGCGTGGCCATCGCCGTGCGGTAGGCCTCCAGCCCGATGTATTCCTCTGCGGCGTCGCCGTCGATGCGCCGGTGGCCGTCGGAGACGACGCTGTGATGCCGCCCGCTGGCCGGGTCGAACGCGACGAACTCGTAGGCGTCGACCGGGACCACCCGGCGCAGCGCGGCCATCGCACCGCGCGCGCCACCACCCCCGCCGCCCGCCGCCTGGTAGCCGATTTCGGCGAACGCCTGCAGCTGGCGGACGTTCAGGGTGATCTCGGCCACGGTTCTTTATATCAGTGCGTGCGTGCACGCACCGAGGTCTCCGGCCGCAGTGTGTGCACGCACACACTGCGGTTTCCGGCTGCGGCCTGCCATTCCGGAACACCGGCCAAGCGTCGCGGCCGAATTGCCCGCCGATCGCCGCCGTCCAGATTCCTGTACCGAACTGGGCCTTCCTCATTGCGTAAAGGACTCGTAAAGTCCCTTCAAACGCCCTGTCAGGGAGGACACTTGACCGAGCTGAGCGACCGCGACGCGGAGCTGGTGTCGGCCCACGAGCAGGAGCGTCCGGCCCGGCGGTTGACCGGGACGCTGCGGCTCGGCGTGTGGATCGTCGGCGGGCTGCTGTCCGCGTACTCACTGGTGGTGGTGTTCAGGCCGGTCGAGGCGCTGGAGCATCGGCTGACGTTCCTGGCGGTGGCGCTGCCGCTGGTGTTCCTCTGCTATCGCTCGGGGATCTCGTCGGCGCTCCGGCGGGTACGCGGCGCGGCGCCCCCGTCGCAGGAGGAGGCGCGCCGTGACGTGGTCGATCGGCCCGGGGTGGGTGACTGGCTGCTGGCGGCGGCCGCGCTCGCGGTGCTCGTCTACCCGCTGCTCGACATCGACGCGTTCCGTGACCGGGGCTCGGGCGCGGCGCTGACCGGGCTCGACATCGCGGCCGGCCTGGTGCTGACCGTGCTGCTGCTGGAAGCGGTCCGCCGCACGGTTGGCTGGTCACTCACCATCATCTGCCTAATTTTCCTGGCTTATGCCTATTTCGGAGCATATTTGCCGATTGGGTGGACGATTGGCCATCGCGGCTTCGACCTCGCGCAGATCGTGTCGCAGCTCTACACGGGCACCGAGGGCTTCTTCGGCGTCCCCATGCAGGTCGCGGCCAGCTACATCATCCTTTTCACAATTTATGGCGCCGTGCTGGATTATTCGGGCGCGAGCAAGTTCTTCATCGACCTGAGCTTCGCCGCCTTCCGCAAATCCCGCGCCGCCCCCGGCCGTACGGTCACCACCGCCGGCTTCCTGCTCGGCACCGTCTCCGGCTCCGGCGTGGCCACCACGGTCAGCCTCGGCAGCGTGGCCTGGCCGGTGCTCCGGCGGGCCGGCTACCCCAAGGAGGCGGCGGGCGGCATCCTCGCCTCGGGCGGCATCGGGGCGATCCTCTCCCCGCCCACGCTTGGCGCGGCGGCGTTCATCATCGCCGAGTATCTCAAGGTCAGCTACCTCGAGGTGCTCGTCTACGCGACGATCCCCACGATCCTGTACTACCTGGGCATCTTCCTGTCCATCGAGATCGACTCGCGCCGCTTCGGCACCCACGCCGTCCCGGTGGACGCGCCGAAGGCGGGCCGGCTGCTGCTGCGCTTCGGCTACCACTTCAGCTCGCTGATCCTCATCATCGTGCTGATGGCGCTGGACCGGTCGGCGTTCCAGTCGGTCGTGATCGCCACCGCCATCGCGTTCGCGCTGTCCTTCCTCGATCCTGAGCACCGGATGGGCCCGAAGCGGACCGCGCAGGCGCTGGCCAAGGGCACGCTGGAGGTGCTGCCCGTGACGGCGGTGTGCGCGGCGGCGGGCATCATCGTCGGCGTCATCACCCAGACCGGGCTCGGGCTCAACCTCAGCGCGATCATCGTGGACGTCGCCGCGGGCAACCTCATCCTGACGACGTTCATGTCCGGGGTCGCGGTCATGCTGCTGGGCCTGGCCGTACCGGTGACCGCGAGCTTCATCATCGCGGCGGTGATCATCGCGCCGGCGCTCACCACGCTCGGCGTCACGTCCGCCGAGGCGTACATGTTTGTTTTTTACTACGCGGTGTTGTCCGAGGTGAGCCCGCCGACCGCGCTGTCGGCCGTCGCGGCCGCGGCGATCACCGGCGGCAACACCTACAAGACGATGATGATGACCTGGCGCTACACACTGCCCGCGTTCCTGGTGCCGTTCGCGTTCGTGCTCACGCCGAACGGCCAGGCACTGCTCGGGCAGGGACCGATCGGCACGGTGCTGCTGATGACCGCCGTCTCGGCCGTCGCTGTGGCGGCCCTGGCCATGGCGACCGGTGGGGTGACCGGGTGGCCCGAGCGGCTGCTGGCCACCGTGGCGGCCGTGTTGCTGCTGTTCCTCGAACCCGGCCCCATCGTCGCGGGCCTGGCCGTCCTGGCTGTCGCGGCGGCCGTGCACCTCATCAGGAGAAGGAGAGTCCCAGCGTGAAGCGGATCCTTGCGGTACTCGCCGCCACGGCACTGGCCGCCGGGGCGGCGGCCTGCGGCGACGTGAGCGGCTCGGGCCACCGGTTGTCGATCGCGACGGGCGGCACGACCGGCGTCTACTACGTGTACGGCGGGGGCCTGGCCAAGCAGCTGACCGACAACATCGCCAACACCCAGGCCACCGCGTCCGTCACCTCCGCCTCCGTCGAGAACATCAAGCTGCTGGCCACCGGCAAGGCCGACATCGCCTTCTCGCAGAGCGACACGGCCGCCGACGCCGTCAACGGGACCGGGTCCTTCACCGCCAAGCAGCCGATCAAGGCCATCGCCCGCATCTACGACAACTACGCCCACGTCGTCGTCGCCCCCGGCCTCGCCGCGAGCAAGGTCGCCGACCTGAAGGGCAAGCGGGTCTCGATCGGCCCGCCCAACTCCGGCACCCAGGTCCTAGCCAGGCGCCTGCTGGAGGCGGCCGGCCTGAACCCCGAGTCCGACATCTCCAAGCAGCAACTGTCCATCAACGAGTCGGTCCAGGCCGTCAAGGACGGCACGATCGACGCGTTCGTCTGGGTCGGCGGGCTGCCCACGGGCGGCATCGTGGACCTGGCCACCAGCAAGCCGGACATGAAGCTGCTCGACACCGCCGACCTGCTCGCGCCGATGCAGGCCAAGTACGGCAAGGAGTACATCGGGCTCGACATCGACATGTCCCTCTACAAGCTGCCGGGCACCGTCAAGACGGTCGGGGTGGCCAATGTCCTGCTCGTGCCCGACAAGATGGACGAACAGCTCGCGTACGACATCACCAAGACGCTGTTCGAGAAGAAGGCCCAGCTCGCGGCCGTTCACCCCGAGGCGGCCAAGCTCGATGTCAAGATCGGCCAGCAGGTGGAGCCGGTCGCGCTGCACCCGGGCGCGGCCCGCTACTACAAGGAGAAGGGCTGATCCGCCTCGCCCTCGCGCTGGTGACCTTGCTGGCGGCCGGTGCCTCCGGCGCGGGACGCCCGGCCGTGGACGGGCTGCTCCTGCCGCCGTCCGGCGTGTTCGCGATCGGCTACATCCATTCGATCTACCACGCCCCGTCGGCGGAGGTGTTCACCGTCCAAGGGCGCCGTTTCACCATGCGGGCCGTGGTCTCGACCAGCGGCGGCGTGCTCGACTACTACGCGCTGGAGGGCGAACGCGGCCACGCGGCGGGCCTCTGGACGCTCCGCCTGGCCGTCCCCGCGACCTACGACGAGCTGCCGCTGATCGCCACCCCGATCGGACGCAGGACGCTGATCGCGGGCGGCCGCTGCCTGCCCCTCTACCCCGCCTCGGGAGCCGCGCAGGTACGGCTGACGGTGCGGCTCGCGCTCGACGGCCGGGGCGGCCCCTGCCCCCGCGCCTACAGCCAGTCCTTCTTCTTGAAGATCGCGTACAGCGCCACCGAGGCCACGACCACCAGCGCCGACGCCACCCAAACGCCCCAAGGGTGACCCGCGCCCGGGTAGGGCACGTTCATGCCGTAGAAGCCGGTGATCGCGGTCGGCACCGCGATGATCGCCGCCCAGCTGGTGACCCGCTTCATGATCTCGTTCAGCCGGAAACCCTGCTGGGCCAGGCGCGTCTCCCGCATGTTGGCCAGCAGATCGCGCAGCGACTCGGTCCACTCCGCCACGCGCACCACGTGGTCGTAGACGTCCTCGTAGTAGGGGGCCATGACCGGGTCGGCGACCACTTCCTGGTCGCGGCGGAGCAGGGTGCCGACGACCTCGCGCATCGGCATGGTGATCTTGCGGAAGCCGGCCATGTTCTTCCGCAGGTCGTACATGGTCCGCTGCAGTTGCCTGCCGTCGATCGGCTCCTCCTCGAACAGCAGCTCCTCCAGGTTCTCCACCCTGGTGTCGAACTCCTGGACCAGGTCGAACTGCCCGTCGACCACGTAGTCCAGCAGGCCGTGCAGCAGGAACGCCACCCCGTGGCCGGCCAGCCGCTTGTCGGCGTCCCAGCGCTTGACCACCTCGCCGATGTCGAAGTGGTCACTCTCGCGGATGGTGACCAGCGCGTTCTTCGTCACGAAGGCGTTGACCTCGACCGGATCGAGCCGCCCGTCGTCGAAGTGCACCCCGTAGACGGTGATGAAGAGGTGATTCTGGTAGATGTCCACCTTGGGGCGTTGGTGGTCGGACAGCACGTCCTCGACAGCGAGCTCGTGCAGCCCGAGCTCCTCGCCGACCACGGCGAGGTCCTCCGCTGTCGGCGCGCACAGGTCGAACCAGACGGTGTTCCCCTCGTCGCCCACATAGTCCGAGACTTCCTCGACCGGGAAGCCCTCTTTCTCCAGGACACCGTTTCGATAAAGGCGGGTATGCACTAGACGAGTTTGGCAAAGCGAATCGCGTTCCGCACGGCCGCTCCCCCCGGATCGTTGTTGAAGTAGACGTAGACGTCGGGCCAACCGGCTTCCTTGACCCGCCCGGCCCAGGTCTTCAGCGCCGTGTCCCCGTACGACGGCCAAGGGGTGGCCCGCCCTTCGTGCAGCCGCACGTATCCCCAGCCGGCGGTGCGCCACAACGGGCTCACCGGCCTGCCGAGCCGGTCGGCCCAGCACAGGGCGGCGTCACGGGCCGCCAGTATCTCGCGGACCTCGTCCGTCCACCACGACGGGTGCCTGGGCTCGACCGCGAGGCGCACGTGCTTCGGGAAGCAGTCCAGGCAGCGGGCGAGCCGGTCAGGATCGGCCTTCAGGGTCGGCGGGAGCTGCAGGAGGATCGGGCCGAGCTTGTCCTTGAGCGCCGAGGCGGCGTTCATCAGCCGCTCCACCGGCTGCTCCGGATCGGCCAGCCGCTTGATGTGGGTGAGGAACCTGCTGGCCTTGACGGCCATCACGAACCCGTCGGGTGTGCGGTCCCGCCAGCCGGCGAAGGACTCGGGTGAGGGCAGGCGGTAGAAGGCGTTGTTGCTCTCGACGGTGGGGAACGTCTCGCCGTACGTCTCCAGCCAGAGGCGCTGCGGGACCTCCTGCGGATAGAGGATGCCGCGCCAGTCTTTGTACTGCCACCCGGACGTGCCCACCAGCGTCGCCATACCCCGGCGCCTACCCGGCGGAAGGCACCCTATCCACGGTCAGTCGACCTCGGCGTCAGGCGCCGTATCGATGCTCAGTCGACCTCGGCGCTGCCGTCCACCCGCAGCTTGCGCCGGGCCCGCTCGTAGAACGTGGTCCCCATGCGCACCACGTTGGCCGCGGCCGGCATGGCGGCCACCGTGACACGGTCACCGGGGCACAGATGCCCCAGCACCGCCCCGTCCACCTCCACCGCCAGCCGCCCGCTCGTGGGCAGCAGCTCCAGCGTCACCTCCTCGTCGGCGGGCAGGACCAGCGCCCGGTTGAACGATGAGTGGGCGGCGGCGGGCACGACCAGCAGCGCCGCCACCCGCGGCGACACGATCGGGCCGCCCGCGGCGAAGCTGTAGGCGGTGGACCCGGTGGTCGTGGCCACGATCACGGCGTCGGCCGCGTAGCGCACGAACGGATCGTCACCCGGCATGACCGAGACGGCGGCCATGCCGTCGCCCGGGATGCGCACCAGGGCGATGTCGTTGAACGCGATCAGCTCCTCGGCCCCGTCGAGCTTGGTCCGCACGGCCATGCGCGGCTCGATCGTGTAGCGGTGCCCGTCGATGGCGGACAGCGTGGCGGGCAACTCCGCGATGTCGATCTCGGCCAGGAACCCCAGCCGTCCCAGGTTCACCCCCAGCACCGGCGTCTTCCGCCCGGCGATGAGCCGCATGGTGCGCAGCATCGTCCCGTCACCGCCGAGGCTCACCAGCAGGTCGGCCCGCTCGGTCAGCAGGTCGACGTCGACCGGCACGGCGCTGCAGTCGATGCGGCCGACCTCCTCCGGGAGCCCCATGACGGTGACGCCTCTGGCGGCGGCCCAGCTCAAAATGGTGTCGATCGCCTCTTTGGAGTCGCGCCGTGGATGCAAGACCAGCCCGACCGTCCCGACCATACCCATGTGGCCAGCTTAGGGGCCCGGTCACAGGGCCCGACGTCCGCCGCCCGCCCGTACGGCGTGCCGGCGTTCAGACGATGTTGAGCTCCGGTCTGGCCCCGGCCAGGGCGAAGCGACTCGCGTCGAAGCCGCTGACGTCGACGAACGGCGTCCGGTCGAGGTAGAGGTCGCGGACCACCTCGCCGACGGCCGGGCTCATCAGGAAGCCGTGGCCGGAGAAACCGGTGGCGTAGATGAACCTGTCGACGTCCGGGGCGGTCCCGATGAGCGCGTTGTGGTCCGGCGTCACCTCGTACAGGCCGGCCCATCCGGTGGCGATGCCGGTCTCCAGCAGGGCCGGGGCGCGGCGGGCCATGGCCTCGCCCAGCCTCGGCAGCCAGGCGTCGGACCGGTCGAACTTGAACCCCGGCGTCTCGTCCGGATCGGACATGCCCAGCAGCAGGCCGGGACCTTCGCGGTGGAAGTAGAACGTGGTGCCGAAGTCGATGGTGAACGTCGTGGGCGGCAGAGCGGGGATCGGCTCGGTGATCAGGATCTGCCTGCGCAGCGGGCTCACCGGCAGGTCGACGCCCACCCAGTCGCCTATGGGACGTGACCAGGCGCCGGCCGCGCAGATCACGGTGTCGGTCTCGATGCGGCCGCCCTCGGTCTGGACGGCGACGATGCGGCCGTCCACCGTCTCGATGCCGGTCGCGGCGCAGTTGGGCAGCAGCCGCGCGCCGAGCCGGCGGGCCGCGCCCGCGTAGCCGAGCACCACGGACTCGGGCGTGCAGTGGCCGTCGGTGGGCGAGTAGGCGGCGGCGAGCAGGCCGTCGGTGTCGATCAGCGGCGACAGCTCCGCGGCCTCGCGCACCGAGATCATCCTGCTGGGCACGCCGAGGTCGTTCTGGATCGCGACGTTCTTCTCGAACTCCGCCACGGACTCGGGCGAGTCGAGCAGGAACAGGTAGCCCACCTTGTGCAGGTCGATCTCCTGCCCGAAGCGGGCGGCGAAGGTGTCGAAGGTCTCCAGGCTGCGTACGGCGAGCTGGACGTTGACCCGGTCGGAGAACTGCGCCCGCACTCCCCCGGCGGCCTTCGAGGTCGAACCCGAGCCCAGCGGCCCCTTGTCGATGAGGACCACGTCGCCGACTCCGGCCGCGGCCAGCGCGTAGGCCGAGCTGACGCCCATGGCGCCACCCCCGATGACGACCGCTGAGGCCCGCGCGGGCAGCCGGCGTCCGGTTTCGCTCATGGCCACCTCCTTCCCCGCTCACTCATGTTTGCGCAGACATCATCGCTCACGCCTCTCGACGGTCGCTGTCCGCACGGGTCCAGGATCGCCGAATGTCCGGATCCGGAGGAAGCGGTCGAGCACGGCCATCTGTGGGCGTAGCCGAAGAGGTTCTTACGCATGTTGATTCGTGAGCGAGGCGGATGTTGATTCGTGAGCGGGGCGGACAGGAAGTCCGCATGCTCGATTCGCGACTGCCGAAGATCGGATTCATTGGCGTGGGCCGGATGATCTGCCCATGTGCGCCAATCTGGCCCGCGCGGGACACCACAGACCCGCGAGGGCGGAAATATACGACCGGCAGACGTTATCCGTACCCGGGCGGGGGCATTCGGGGGCCATGCCCGAGCAACCAGACAGCACGCCACCTGCCCAGAACCAGCCCTATCCCGGACATACCGGGGAGATGGCCCCCGAGCCGCGCGATGAGATGCGCGACTACACCGGCACTGAGCTGCTGAAAGGCAAGCGCGCGCTGATCACCGGGGGCGACTCGGGTATCGGCCGCGCGGTGGCCGTCGCCTTCGCGAAGGAGGGGGCCGACGTCGCCATCGCCTACCTGAGTGAGCACGAGGACGCCGCCCACACCAGGAAGCTGGTGGAGGAGACGGGGCAGCGCTGCGTGCTGCTCCCCGGCAACCTGGCCGAGCGCGAACACTGCGCGTCCGTCGTCGCGCAGACGGTGACCGAGCTGGGCGGGCTGGACATCGTGGTCAACAACGTGGCCTACCAGGCGCCGGTCGACTCGCTGGAGGAGCTCACCGAGGAGCAGTGGGAGCACACCTTCGCGGTCAACATCCACAGCTACTACCACGTCACCAAGGCGGCGCTACCCCACCTCCGCAGCGGCTCCGCGATCATCAACACCTCGTCGATCAACGGTCTGCGCGGCAACAAGTCGCTCATCGACTACGCCACGACCAAGGGCGCGATCAACGCCTTCACCTACTCGATGGCGCAGAGCCTCGTCGATCGGGGCATCCGGATCAATGCCGTGGCGCCGGGCCCCGTCTGGACCCCGCTGATCCCCGCGACGATGCCGAAGGAGAAGGTCGAGCAGTTCGGCAAGCAGGTACCGATGAAGCGGGCCGCCGATCCGGACGAGATCGCGCCCTCGTACGTCTTCTTCGCGGCCGAACGGCTGTCGTCGTACTACACCGGCGAGATCCTGGCCCCGATCGGCGGCGAGACGCTCCCCGGTTGAGACACGTGGCCCCTGGTCAGATGGCCGCCGACGTAAGCCTCCCTGATGCCTCGGCCGCCGCGCCCCGGTCAGGCCCGGTCGAGCCGCTGGAACAGGCCGTACACGAACCGGGCCCGGTAGTCCGTGCCCTCATGGGCGAAGTCGACCACCCAATGCTGCGGCGCCGAGCCCTCGCCCTGGGCGGCCCCCGGAAAACTCGTCACGACGTCGCCGACGACGCACCCCCACGGGACCAGGTCCACGAAGGCCAGCGCCTTGTCGCCGTGGGGACGGACGAACCACTGGTTCCATATCGCGCCGTCAGGCCCGATCAGCGCCTCGAACTCCAGGTCCGGCCAGGACGGCAGCGCCCACCGAGCCACCCGGCAGGTCAGGCTCCCGACCGGGGTCGTGCCCTCGTACGACGGCGGACCGAGCATCGTCCGCAACGCGCCCAGGCCCTTCCTGCTACGGACGGAGTGGGCCATCCTCGTCCATTGCGTGTGCGCGGCGCGAAGCTCGGCCCGGGACGCGCCCATGTCCATGAGCGCGTCCTCCACCCGTTCGGCGTTGAGATCACGCATCCGATGCATCAAGGTCAGCTCGAACTGACGAACCCCGAATCCCATGGCCGCCAGCCTGCCAGGCTCGACGGCCGAGGGCGGGGCTCATTTCCCGATGTCCTCATTCCACAGCTCGGGGTTGGCGGCGATGAAGGCGGTCATGAGGTCGACGCATTCCTGGGAGTCGAGCACCACCACCTCCACGCCGTGCCGGGCGAGCCATTCGTGCTGGCCCATGAAGGTCCGGCACTCCCCCACGACGAGCCGCGGGATGCCGAACTGGCGGATCAGGCCACTGCAGTACCAGCAGGGCGACAGCGTGGTCACCATGGTCGTGCCCCGGTAGGTGGGCTGCCGCCCGGCGTCGCGGAACGCGGCGGTCTCGCCGTGCACCGACGGGTCGCCGTCCTGGACCCTGCGGTTGCGGCCCCGGCCGAGCAGCGTGCCGTCCGCCGCGAACAGCGCCGCCCCCACCGGTACGCCGCCCTCGGCGAATCCCTTCCTTGCCTCTTCGAGCGCTACTTCCAGCATGTTCTGCCTATCCCCACAGGCGGGTAATGGCCACCGTGATTTCCTGACGCAACCCTGACCCGGACGTCGACAGGCGCTGCCGAACGCCTTCCTAGGCTGTGGCGCATGCGACTGCCGAGGATGACGATCATGCTGGGAGCGGTCGCCGTCGCCGCCGCTTCCTGCGGTTCGCCCCCCGCCCCCATGGTTGCGGACCACGCCGCCGCGCCACTACCGAAGCAGCTGAAGCCGCTGAAGCCGCGACCGCACCGGCACGCGCCGGTAGCCGCACGCGTGACCGACGTCTACGCCCACGACCGGCCGGGGATGCTGAGCCCACGGGTGGAGAAGATGACCCCTCGCGTGTACGTCCCCAACAGCGAGTCGGACACGGTGGACGTCATCGATCCGCGGACCTACCGGGTCGTGCGCCGCTTCCGGGTCGGCGCCCTGCCGCAGCACGTCGTGCCCTCCTGGGACCTGAAGACGCTGTGGATCAACGAGAACCAGGGCAACCGGCTCGTCCCCATCAACCCGGTCACGGGCCGCCCCGGCAAGCCGGTGCCCGTGGACGATCCGTACAACCTGTACTTCACCCCCGACGGCTCGTACGCGCTGGTCATGGCCGAACGCAACAACCGCCTCGACTTCCGCGACCCGCACACGATGCGCCTGATCCGTTCCCTCGACATGCCCTGCAGGGGCATCAACCACGGCGACTTCACCGCCGACGGATCGGTCTTCCTGGCCAGCTGCGAGTTCTCCGGCCAGATCGTGGCCATCGACTGGGAGCGCCCCCACGTGAAGAAGGTGATCGGTGTGGGGTCGGCGAACATGCCGCAGGACGTCAAGCTGTCCTCCGACGGCCGGCTCTTCTACGTCGCCGACATGATGGCGGGCGGTGTGTGGATCATCAACGCCACCACGTTCCGGCGGGTGGGCTTCCTGCGCACCGGCGCGGGGGCGCACGGCCTGTACGTCAGCAGGGACTCGCGGCGGCTCTACGTCTCCAACAGGGGCGAGGGAACGGTCTCCGTCGTCTCGTTCGCCACCCGTGAGGTGGTCGAACGGTGGCGGATCCCAGGCGGCGGCTCGCCCGACATGGGCGGGGTGTCGGCGGACGGCAAGCAGCTCTGGCTGTCCGGAAGGTACGACGGCGTCGTCTACGTCCTGTCCACCAGAACCGGAAAGCTGCTCCACAAGATCAAGGTCGGCCGGGGCCCGCACGGCCTGTGCATCTACCCCCAGCCCGGACGCCACTCCCTCGGCCACACCGGCGTGTTCCGATGATCGGCCCCGGCGCAGGAAGATCTATAGGCGTTGCCGCGCGTCCGCACGGCCGCCCGCGCGATGATGCCGCATGACGAACAAGCAGGTCAGGACCCCTTTTCTGGTCGAAGTAGGGCGCAACGGGCGGCTCGTCATGGCCGCCCGAGCGCTGCGAACGTTCGGCTACGGATGCACCAGCGTGCTCCTGGCCGAACTGCTCGCCCAGGACGGCGCCGAACCCTGGCAGACCGGCCTGCTCCTGACCGTGGCCGCCGCCGGCTCGGTGCTGGCCAGCCTGGTGCTCGGCCTGTTCGCCGACCGCTGGGGACGCCGGCGCACGCTGATCGCCTGCGGCTGCCTGATGGCCGTCGCCGGCCTGGCGTTCGCGGTCAGTGAGTCCTATCCCGTCCTGCTCGCCGCCGCCTTCATCGGCACGATCTCGCCGTCCACCAACGACAACACCCCGTTCTCCGGGGTGGAGCAGTCCATCCTCGCCCAGACCTGCGCCCCGGTCCGGCACACCCTCGTCTTCACCTGCTACAACGTCACCGCCATGGCGGCCGGCGCCCTGGGCGGGCTGGCCGCCGCCGCGCTGTCGTTCCAGCCGTGGGTGTCGGCCGCCGACGCCGCCTTCGCGGTGTACGCGCTGCTCGCGGGCGGCACCGTACTGCTGTTCTGGCACCTCACACCGGACGCCGAGGCCGCGTCTATTGAGAAGTGCCAGACCGGGCCCCGGGTACGAGTGCCCGGACCGGTCCGCCGCCTGGCCGCGCTGTTCGCCCTCGACGCCTTCTCCGGCGGGATGGCCGTCCAGGCCGTCCTGGCCTGGTGGTTCGCCCACCGCTACGGGGCCACCACCGCGCAGCTCGGCCTGGTGTGCTTCGCCGCCAACCTGCTCCCGGCCCTCGCCCAGCTCACCGCGCCCCTGCTGGCCGCCCGGCGCGGGCTGCTGGCCGCCATGCTGCTCCCCCACCTGGCCGCCAACCTGCTGCTGGCCGGCATCCCGTTCGCCCCGACCCTGGGTGGCGCGGTCGCGCTGCTGCTGCTCCGCCAGACGGTCTCCAAGATCGACGTACCGGCCAGGCAGGCCTTCACCGCCGCCGTCGTACCCCCTGCCTACCGGACGACCGCGGCCAGCATGACCAGCCTGGCGCGGAGCATCGCCGTGTCCGTCAGCCCGCTCGCCGCCACGGCCCTGCTCACGGGCACCCTGGTGGCGCTGGGCGCGCCCCTCATCGTCGGCGCCGTGCTGGGCATCGGCTATGACATCACGCTTTGGCGCGCGTACCGGACCGATCCCGCGGCGGAGGCCCTCTGAGCGCTCATCCGTCCTTCGTCGGCGTACGGGTACCGCCCATCTCGGCCATCCCCCGGACGAGGAGCAGGCATGGCGGTATCACCAGCACCAACCCAGCGGCGCCCAAGAGGACGGCGTGGTCGCCCATGAGGTTCGTCAGCGGCCCGGTCAGCGCCTGGCCGAAGGGCATGAGGCCGAACGTGCTGAGCCACGCCAGCGAGGTGATCCGCCCGATCAGCTGGTCGGGCACCTCCCGGTACATCGCGACGTCCCAGGTGAGGGCGTACGTCTCGACACCGAAGCCGGCCACGAGGTAGCAACAGAAGAGCACCCAGGCGGAGGGGGCGAAGAGGAGCGCCAGCGGGACCAGCGCGTACAGGGACATCGACCACATGGCCACGACGCCCGGCCGCCGCGGTTCCCAGGCCATCATCGTGACGCTGCTGATCAGACCGCCGGCACCGTAGAAGGCGAGCGCCGTGCCGTACGCCGCGTACGACCCGAAGGTCTCCCGGCTCATCAGCGGCAGAAGCACCTGGCTCGGGGCGATCACGAACATCAGGCTGACGGGCGAGAACAGCAGCAGGGCCGACAACCACGGCCGGCGCCCCGCCTCGGCGAACCCCAGCAGCGCCTCACCCAGCAGCGAGCGGCGTGGCACCGGCGTCCACGGTGGTTCCGGCACCCGGCGGAACACGGCCGCGCCGCCCGCGAAGACGACCCCGGCCAGCACGAACGGGAGCGCCTCGCCGCCGCTCGCCAGTTGGGTGCCGACCACGGGCCCGGCGATGACGCCCAGGCGCCGCCCACCAGGAGCAGGCACAATGACGCGATGCCCTTGGCGGCGAGCACGGAGCCGACCGCGGACGCGTCACCCCCGGCATTGAGCACGGAGACGGTGACGGCGATCGCCAGAACCTGCTCGCCCAGCACGAAGCCGAGCTGCGCCGAGGCGAGCAGCCGGAAGGCGGGGCTCCGAAGGACCGCCAGGTTGATGTTCGGCCGACGAGGGACTTGTGCGGGTGTCATAGGCGGGCTTGACGAGGGTCTCGTGCGGGCGTCATCGGCGGGCTCAGGCGAAGGTCTCGTGCGGGCGTCATCGGCGGGCTTATCGCTTGCGCGCCACCCCGCACAACGCGTCCACCCGCTCCGTGGAGTCCTGGAACGGGTCGGGGTCGGGACGCCACTGCGGCAACGACACCACGCCGGGCGCCACGAGGTCCATGCCGTCGAAGAAGGCGGTGATCTGCCCTTCGTCGCGCAGGTTGTAGGGCACGCCGCCGCCCTCGTTGTAGTTCTCCTGGGCCTGGTCCAACGCCTGGCCGGTGACGAGGTTGACGCCGTCCCACAACGCCAGGTAGCTGCCGGGGGCCAGGCGCTCCATCAGCCTCGTCACGATCTCCGTCGGTCCCTCGTCGTCACGTACATAGCCCATGATGCCCATCAGCATGAGCGCGACCGGCCGGCTGAAGTCCAGGGTCTTGGAGGCACCAGCCAAGATCGCGTCCGGGTCGCGTAAGTCCGCTTCGATGTAGTCGGTGGCGCCTTCGCGAGTGCCCACGAGCAGGGCCTGGGCGTGCACCAGCACGAGCGGATCGTTGTCCACATAAACCACGCGGCTGGTCGGGTCGGCCTGCTGGGCGAGTTCGTGGGTGTTATCCACGGTGGGCAGCCCGGTGCCGATATCGAGAAACTGACGTATCCCCTGCTCCTGGACCAGATAGCGGACGATGCGGGCCAGCAGATGCCGAGACAGTTGAGCGATCCTCACGATTTCCGGGAACTCTTCGCTGAACGCATCACCGGCCTGGCGGTCGACCGGATAGTGGTCCTTGCCGCCGAGCCAATAGTTCCACATCCGCGCAGCGTGCGGGACAGACGTGTCGATATGCCGGTGAATCGGCGAGCCCCCTACAGGCGATTCGTCCGTCACGAAACCCTCCTCTAATGTCGCCTCCGTGGTTCTGAAACCTAGTGGCCGCGCTTTACCCGCGCTATACCGCGAAGGACGATAAAGTTGGATATTTCCGCATGAAGTGGCGGGGTAGTTCCCCAAGTCCGGGCGAGGTCGGCCACCCTCAGCGATGATGGAACCGAACAAGTGCACGGTGAAGAAGGAGCAGCCGGATGGGACCGACAGGAAATATGGTGTCTCAGCTGTCTCATGTGACAAGATGATGACGATCGCGGCGTGGCGATTTGCCGAATTGGGAGCATAAATGCCGACTCCTCGGGGCAGTGGCGACTCGACGGAAATCTCAGGCGACGCAGGGCAGCGTTCCGGGCCGACGGCCTTGCGGATGCTGGTCGGCGTACGTCTGCGTCGGCTGCGCGAGTCCCACGGAATCACCCGCAGTGAGGCCGGGTCCGCCATCGGCTGCTCCGCATCCAAGATCACCAACTTGGAAGGCGGACGGATCGGTCTCCCGCTCGGCGATGTGGCCGACCTGCTCAGCCTGTACGGCGTCGACGAGGACGAACGTCAGATCGTGCTGGCGCTGGCCGTACAGGCCAATGCTCCTGGCCGGTGGCAGGACTACCGGGACGTGATTCCCGACGAGTTCGAGGCGTTTCTCGGGCTGGAGCAGGACGCCACGATCATCCGCACCTACGAGGACCAGCACGTCCCGGCCCTGCTCCAGACCAAGGACTATGCCCGAGCCGTCATCGCGCAGAGCCACGAAGGCGGCGACGCCGAGCTGATCGAGCGCCGGGTCGCCCTGCGGATGCACCGCCAGCGACTTCTGCTGCCACCCACGCCCCGTACGTTATGGGTGGTCATGGATGAGTCGGTGCTGCGCCGTCAGGTCGGCGACAGCGCGACGATGCGCGCCCAGATGGAGCATCTCCACGAGATGGTCAAGCTGCCGCACGTCACCCTCCAGGTGCTGCCCTTCGTGCACGGCAAGGGGGTGGAACCCTTCACCGTCCTGCGCTTCGCCGAGGCGGACCTGCCTGACGTGGTCCATCTGGAACAGACCGCCGACACCCAGTACCTCACCAGGGACGCCGACGTCCGGCCGTACCGCCATCTGCTGAACCAGCTGAGCGTCTACGCGCAGCCGGCCGGGGCGACCCCGGAGATCCTCCAGCAGATCATCGGCACACTGTGGTCGGCGCCATAACTGCGCGGCGGTCAGGGCTGACGCGGTCTACGCGCCTTGATACGGCGGGCCGGGGACGCAGCGTCAAGCCCGGCTTCGCGTGGTCGCCATTCCTTCTCCGGCCGGAGTACGGGGCGGGTGTGACACCATCGACCTTCGCGTGCGCGTTCGCCCGGCCGGAGTGCGCGGCGGGTGTGACACGATCGACCTGACACCGGGCAGGCCAGGGCGTCGTGGTGGAAGCTGTCGCGGTGGAAGCTGAGTGAGGGACATGAACCGGGCACCAGGCATGGTGGATGTGGCACGCGAAGCCGGCGTGTCGCACGTCACCGTGTCCCGTGTCCTGAACGATCACCCGTCGGTCCGGCCGGAGACCCGGGCCCGGGTCGAGGCCGCCATCGAGAAGCTCGGCTATCGCCGTAACAGTGTGGCCCGCGCGCTCAAGAGCCGCCGGTCCTCGACGATCGGCGTGGTCCTCGCCGGGGCCGAGCTGTACGAGCTGCCCCGCGTCCTGCGTGGCGTACAGGCCGCGGCGCAGCGGGCCGGATACTGGCTCAACCTGGCCGCCTGGCAGGGCGGCACCACCAAGGACCTGACCGAGACGCTGCAGCGGCTCACCGACCAGGCGGTGGAGGCCATCGCGGTCATCGCCGACCGGCCCATGGTGATGGACGCCCTGGCCGACATCGTCACCGGCGTGCCCATGTCGGTGATCATGTCCGGCAACGTGCCCAACCCGGATGTCGGCTTCGTCGAGCTCGACCAGGAGCTCGGCGCGCGGCTCGCCGTACGCCACCTGCTGGAGCTCGGGCATCGCCGCATCGTTCATCTGACCGGCGCGCTGCGCACCTTCGACGCCCGCGAACGCGTCGAGGGCTGGCGGGCGGCGCTGGCCGAGACGCCGGACGCGCACGGCGAGCTGCTCGAGGGCGACTTCACCGGCAACAGCGGCTACCGGCTGGCCCACTACCTCGTCACCCGCCGTACGGGCGAGCTACCGACGGCGATCTTCGCCGGCAACGACCAGGTGGCCATGGGGGTGCTGGCCGCCTTCGCCGAACTCGGCGTCAAGGTGCCCGACGACATCTCGCTCGTCGGGTTCGACGACATCGCCGGCGCGGCCTACCTGGTGCCCGCGCTCACCACGGTCCGCCAGGACTTCGTCGGTCTTGGCGAGCGGTCCATCCAGCAGGTGCTGCGCATGATGAAGGGCGAGCCGGCCTCCTCCGAGCGGATCGCGCCGGAGCTGGTGGTCCGGCGCAGCACAGCGCCGCCCCGGCCGCCGCGCTGACTAACCCGTCGTCCGGGGCACGCTGGTCTGCTCGGCGTGGGGCTGGTAGTCGAACCAGCGGGCGTACGCCCGCCCGTCGGTGGAGCGGCCGTTGCTGGTCGCGTACAGGCCGAGGTACACCCCGACGAACCCGCCCGCCCGCTCGGTGCTCAAACAGGATCGCTCGACGTCGCCCAGGCTGATCCACTGCCCGGTGTCAGGTTCCCTGAGGCGAAAGGCGTAGCGGGCCTCGTCTCCCTCGACCGCCAGCACCACGTCGCCCGTCGCCACCGGTAGGGACGCCAGGCGGGCGCTCGTACCGGCCTGGCGTACGGTCAGCACCACCTGAGACCGCCCGCCGTCGTCCACGGTGAGGGCGAGTGTGGCGTGGTGGTCCTGGTTCTGGAAGACGACGAGTCCGGCCTCTTCCGCCGGATGCGCCGCGGAGAAGCTGATGTGCGTCCGCGCGTCGAAGCGGACATGCTGCTGGCGCCGCCCCAGGAAGGTGGGCACGCCGGTGGAGGCGAGCGACTCGGCGGCGAGGACGAGGCCGAGACCGCCCCCGTCGGTCGAGAGACTGACGCGGTCATCGACGGGTCCCCGGAGGCTGTTCCACTCCAAGGCCAGCACCGGCGCGTCGAAACGCACCCGGCCCGCCACCACAGCGGCACAATCGCCCAGCCCCGCAGAGGCACCATCGCCCAGCCCTGCGGTGGCGATCGACGGCAGCCGTTCCGACAGCCGCACGCCCCCCGCCTCCGGCGCGAAGACCGGCCCATGAGCACCCCAGGCGACGGGCACCAGGAACACCTCGCGGCCCAGCGTGTGCGTCCCCTCGATCGGCCGGACCCCGAGCGCCACGGCCCAGGTCTCGCCGTCGGGAGTGTCCACCAGGTCGACGTGGCCGACGTTCTGGACGGGCTCGGCCGAGCCGCGGTGCCGGTGGGTCAGCAACGGGCTGCGCGGATCGGTGACGTACGGGCCGGTGATGGCACTCGAGCGGGCCGCGGTGACGCTGTGGTTGCTCTCGGTCCCGCCTTCGGCGGCGATCAGGTAGTACACGCCGTCACGCTTGTACAGATGGGGTGCCTCCACCCACGCCCCGCGTACCGCGCCGTGCCACAGCACGTGGGTCGGGCCGACGAGCTTGAGCCGGTCGAGGTCGAGCTCGCGCATCCACAGCTCGCCGGGGCCGCCGCCGGTCGGCTGGCGGGCGTCCCGGCAGGCGGTGAACCAGCACCGGCCGTCGTCGTCGAAGAACAGCGACGGATCGATGCCCTCGGCCTCCAGCGGCACCGGGTCCGACCACGGCCCGGCCGGGTCGTCGGCGGTGACGACGAAGGTGACGCTGCCCTGCCGATTTCTGGCCAGGGTGGAGACCACGTAGAAGGTGCCGTCGTGGTGGCGGATGGTCGGCGCCCAGATCCCGTCGGAGACGTCCAGGCCCTCCAGCGACAGCGGGCTCGGCCGGTCGAGCACGTGCGTGAGCTGCCGCCAGCTCACCAGGTCCCGGCTGTGGAACAGGGGAATGCCCGGGAAGTAGGCGAATGATGAGGTGACCAGGTAGAAGTCCTCACCGGCCCGGCAGATCGACGGGTCCGGATAGCAGCCGGGCAGAACCGGGTTGCGGAAGGTGGGCACGGGGGTGGACTCCGAAGCTGTGTCGGCTCTGTTACGAGCAGGGGGCTTGACAGGATGACAACGTTAACATCAGGTTAGTTCCCAACGCACGACCCGGCATTCCGCCGTGGTGCACCACCCGTCCGAGGAGACCGTAGATGACCCCACCGACCCCCCGACCGCGCCGTCGCTGGACGATGGCCGCCGCGCTCGCGGTCGCCCTGACGGCGACCGTGGCCGCCTGCTCGTCCGGCGACACGCCCTCCTCGGGCACCTCGGGCACCTCGGGCACCGAGGCCGCCAAGGGGCCGGTCACGCTCCAGGTCTGGACCTGGAACCTCAAGGGCAACGATCCGCGGGCCAAGGCGATCATCGACAAGTACCACCAGGAGAACCCGAACGTCACCGTCAAGCTGTCGGAGGTAGGCGGAACCGCCGACACCGCCTCCAAGCTGCTGGCCGCCGACCAGGCCGGCGACACCCCCGACGTGGTGCAGGTGGAGTACCGCGGCCTGCCCGCCCTGGTGGTGGCCGGGGCCGTCAAGGACGTCACCGCCGACGTGGCCGGCGTCAAGTCCGGCATCGAGCCCAACATCTGGGCCCTGACCACCTTCAACAACCAGGTCTACGGCGTGCCCCAGGACATCGGGCCGATGATGTTCACCTACCGCAAGGACCTGTTCGACAAGTACGGCGCCAAGGTCCCCACCACCTGGGCCGAGTACGCCAAGGCGGCCGAGCAGATCCACAAGAAGAACCCCGAGGCCTACATCGCCAGCTTCTCCGCCGCCCAGCTGGAGTTCTTCGCCGCGCAGGCCGCCCAGGCCGGCGCCCAATGGTGGAGCAACGACGGCAAGGCCTGGAAGGTCGGCATCGACAGCGAGCCGTCGCTGAAGACCGCCGACTTCTGGGAGGACCTCGTGAAGCGGGACCTGGTCAAGGTCGAGCCGCTGCTCACGCCGGAATGGAACGCTCAGGTCAACGACGGCAAGCTGCTGAGCTGGGCCGCCGCCGCCTGGGCCCCCAACGTGATCCACTCGGTGGCGCCCGACACCGCCGGCAAGTGGGAGTCCGCGCCGCTGCCGCAGTGGACGGCCGGCGACCCCGCCGTCCCGTTCCTGGGCGGCTCCGCCTTCCTGGTGCCGGCCAAGTCCAAGCACGCCAAGGAGGCCGCGGCCTTCGCCGCCTGGCTCGGCGCCTCCGACGAGGGCTCCAAGCTGCAGCTCTCCCTCGACATCTACCCCGGCGGCAACGCCGGCCGCCAGGCGACCCTGAGCCACGAGCCGCCCAAGCTGATGCCGCAGCAGAAGGACTTCTACCAGGTCGCCGACCAGGTGATCAAGAACACCACCATCCCGGTGACCTGGGGACCCAACGTGAACGTGTCGCAGACCGCGTTCGGAGACGCGCTCAACAAGGCCGCGCTCAACAAGAGCTCCTTCCGCGAGGTATACAAGGCCACGCAGCAGGCAGTCGTCGCCGACCTGGAGAAGTCCGGCTACACCGTCACCAAGTAAGACGCCGAGGGCCCGTCGGGGCCCTCGGTCCGACCCCATCCTGGATGTCTCATGCCCGCCAACCCCGCTGGCCGGCGCCCGCGCCTCCGCTTCCGCGGCGCCGCCACCCCGTGGCTGTTCGCCACGCCCGCGATCGTGTTGTTCACCCTGTTTCTGATCATCCCGATCGGTTACGCGATCTACCTGAGCTTCCGCGGCTTCCGCATCGACGGCGGCGGCGCGTTCGGGCGGCGGGTGCAGACTTTCGTCGGCTTCGACAACTATCTCGCCGCGCTCACCGATCCCGAATACGTCGCCGGGCTCGGCCGGGTGCTGCTCTACGGCCTCATCTCCATTCCCAGCGTGCTGGGCCTGGCGCTGCTGTTCGCGCTGCTGCTGGACACCCCCAGGGTGCGGGCGCGCGGCTTCACGCGTACCGCGATCTTCCTTCCGTACGCGGTGCCCGGCGTCATCGCCAGCCTCCTGTGGGGCTTCCTCTACCTGCCCAGCACCAGCCCGCTCAACTACCTCGCCAAGCAGCTGCACGCCGGGCCGCTGGACTTCTTCAGCTTTCCCACCTTGTACTTCTCCCTGGCCAACATCGCGCTGTGGTCCGGCGTCGGCTTCAACATGATCATCATCTTCACGTCGCTGCGCGCCATCCCCACCTCCATCTACGAGGCGGCCCGCATCGACGGGGCCGGCGAACTGCAGATCGCCTGGCGCATCAAGATCCCCCTGGTGGCGCCCGCGCTTGTGCTCACTGGCCTGTTCTCCGTGATCGGCACCCTGCAGTTGTACAGCGAGCCGGCCACGCTGCGGCCGATGTCGACCACCATCAGCTCCACCTGGGTGCCGCTGATGAAGATCTATCAAGAGGCGTTCATGAACGACAATCTCGGCGGGGCCGCCGCCGCCTCCGTCGTCCTGGCCGTGGGCATCCTGGTCCTGTCCATGTTGCTGCTGCGCTTCTTCCAGCGCCGTACCTTCGGGGACAACGCATGAGCGCCGCCCTCCAGAGCCGCACCGGTGATCGCCAGTTCCGCAGGCGCCGCGCGGGTGCGGCGCGGCGGCCACGGCTGGCGCTGATCGTGCTGCTGCTCGGCGCGCTCTACTGTCTGGCCCCCGTGGTCTGGGTGGTCGCCGCCGCCTCGAAGACCTCGCGCGAGTTGTTCACCACCTTCTCCTTCGCCCCCGGCAGCGGGTTCTTCGACAACCTCGCCAACCTGAGCGCCTACGGCGACGGCCAGTTCTGGCAGTGGGGGCTCAACTCCCTGCTGTACGCCGGGCTCGGCGCGGTCCTGTCCACGCTGGTGTCGGCCATGGCCGGTTATGCCCTGGCCAAGTTCCGCTTCCGGGGCAGCCAGGTCCTGTTCTCGGTGATCCTCGCCGGCGTGCTGGTGCCCGGCATCGTGCTGGCCGTTCCGCAGTATCTGCTCATGGCGGCCGTCGGCCTGGCCGGGACCTACTGGTCCGTACTCCTGCCGGTGATCATCAACCCGTTCGGCATCTTCCTGTGCCGGGTCTTCGCCAACGCCGCGGTCCCCCAGAGCACGCTGGAAGCGGCCCGTCTGGACGGCGCCGGCGAGTTCCGTATCTTCGGCGGCATCGTGCTGCCCATGATGACGCAGGGGCTGGTGACGGTGTTCCTGCTGCAGTTCGTCGGCATCTGGAACAACTTCCTGCTGCCCTTCATCATGCTCTCCGACCAGGACAAATACCCCATCACCCTCGGCCTGTACACGTTCATGGGCAAGGGCGCGGGCGACGGCGACCTGTACTCGCTGGTCATCATGGGCTCGGCCGTGTCCGTCATCCCGCTGATCGTTCTGGTCCTGGTCCTGCAGCGCTTCTGGCGCGCCGACCTGCTGGCCGGCGGATTGAAGGGATGATCCACTAATGAAGTTCACCGACGGTCTCTGGCAGTTGCGTCCCGGCGTCACCGGGCTCTACGCCGCCGAGGCCCACGACATCTGGGCGGAGGACGGGACGGTCACGGTGACCGCGCCCACCACCGTCATCCACCGCCGGGGCGACACGCTCAACCGGCCGGTGCTCTCGCTGACCCTGTCGTCACCGCTGCCGGACGTGATCCGCGTACGCGTCGACCACCACGTGGGAGGCGGCGAGGAACGCGGCTTCGAGCTGCCCGGCGCCGAGGACGGCCACGGCGTCGTCAAAGCGGACGACACGAACGGGGCGACGCTCACCAGTGGGGCACTGAGCGCGACCATCGCGCCCGGAGCCCCGTGGAACCTGTCCTTCCACGGTGACGGACGCCCGCTGACCGCCAGCGGCCACAAGTCCATCGGCTACTTCCGGCTCGCCGAGGACGCGCACGTCGATTCGGCGCCGGTCGGCGCCGCCCGCTCCTCCGTCCACCTCGCCCAGCAGCTCTCGCTGGGCGTGGGCGAGGTGGTGTACGGGCTGGGCGAACGCTTCGGGCCGCTGGTCAAGAACGGCCAGACCGTGGAGATCTGGAACGCCGACGGCGGGACCTCCTCCGAGCAGGCGTACAAGAACGTGCCGTTCTACCTGACCAACCGCGGATACGGCGTCTTCGTCAACCATCCCGGGCATGTCTCGTACGAGATCGGGTCGGAGGCGGTGCAGCGCGCGCAGTTCTCGGTCGCGGGAGAGAGCCTCGAGTATTTCGTGATCTACGGGCCGACGCCCAAGCGGATCCTCGAACGCTACACCGCGCTCACCGGCCGTCCGGCCCACCTGCCCGCGTGGTCCTACGGCCTGTGGCTGTCGACCTCGTTCACCACCGACTACGACGAGCGGACGGTGACGTCCTTCATCGACGGCATGGCCGAGCGCGACCTGCCGCTGTCGGTCTTCCACTTCGACTGCTTCTGGATGCGCGAGTTCAACTGGTGCGACTTCGCGTGGGATCCGCGCGTCTTCCCCGACCCCGAGGGCATGCTCGCCCGCCTGCGCGCGAAGGACCTGCGCGTCTGCGTGTGGATCAACCCCTACATCGCCCAGCGCTCGCCGCTGTTCGCCGAGGCCGCCGAGCGGGGCTTCCTGCTGAAGCGTCCCGACGGGTCGGTCTGGCAGTGGGACCTGTGGCAGCCCGGCATGGGGCTGGTCGACTTCACCAATCCCGACGCGACCCGGTGGTTCCAGTCCAAGCTGCGCGCACTTCAAAAGCAGGGAGTCGACGCTTTCAAAACCGACTTCGGAGAGCGCATCCCGCTCGACGTCGCCTATTTCGACGGGTCCACGCCCGAACGGATGCACAACCTCTACACCCACCTCTACAACACGGCCGTGTTCGAGGTGCTGGAGGAACAGCGCGGCCGGGGCGAGGCGGTGCTGTTCGCGCGATCGGCGACCACCGGCGGCCAGCGGCTGCCGGTCCACTGGGGCGGCGACACGGGGTCGAGGTATGAGTCCATGGCGGAGACCCTGCGCGGCGGCCTGTCGCTCGCCTTCTCCGGCTTCTCCTTCTGGAGCCACGACATCGGCGGCTTCGAGGGCACCCCGGATCCCGGCGTCTTCAAGCGCTGGGTAGCCTTCGGGCTGATGTCCTCCCACTCGCGGCTCCACGGCTCCTCCTCCTACCGCGTGCCCTGGGCCTTCGACGAGGAGGCGGTCGAGGTGACCCGGCTGTTCACGAAACTCAAGCTCCGCCTGATGCCGTACCTGTTCCAGGTGGGCCTCCAAGCCCACGAGAGCGGGACGCCCGTCATGCGGCCGATGGCGATGGAGTTCCCCGAGGACCGCAACGTCACCCACCTCGACACCCAGTACATGCTGGGCCCCGACCTGCTCGTCGCGCCGGTCTTCAGCCCAGACGGTACGGTCGAGGTCTACCTACCGGACGGCACGTGGACGAACCATCTGACGGGCGAGCGCGTCGAGGGCGGACGCTGGCGCACCGAGACGCACGGCTTCACCTCGATGCCGATCTACGTACGCGAAGGCGCCGTCCTGCCCATCGGGGCCAGGGACGACCGGCCGGACTACGACTACCTCGACGGCCTGACCCTCCGCGTGTACCCGGGACCGGACGGCGAGACCACCCTCACGGTCACCGACCAGGTGTTCACCATCACCCGCTCCGGTGGCCAGGTTTCCATCTCTTCTTCCCTCGCCTCCGGCTGGACCTACGAACTCGCCTGACGGCGCCACGAAACGAGGATTCTTCATGACGCCCAACCGCGACGACTACCGCGAATCCGGCCTGACCTTCCCCGCCGGCTTCCTCTTCGGCTCCGCCACCGCCGCGTACCAGATCGAAGGCGCGGCCGACGAGGACGGGCGCGGGCCGTCCATCTGGGACACCTTCTCCCGCATGCCCGGCAAGGTGTGGAACGGCGACACGGGAGACGTGGCCGACGACCACTACCACCGCCTCGAAGAGGATCTCGACCTCATGAGCGAGCTCGGGCTGGAGGCCTACCGCTTCTCGATCGCCTGGCCGCGCATTCAGCCCACCGGCCGCGGCCCGGCCAACCCGAAGGGGCTGGACTTCTACAGCCGCCTCGTCGACGGCCTCCTCGCCCGCGGGATCACCCCCGTCGCCACCCTCTACCACTGGGACCTGCCCCAGGCGCTCGAGGACGAGGGCGGCTGGACCGACCGCCGGACGGCGTACGCCTTCGCTGACTACGCCCGTATCGTCGGCGAGGCGCTGGGCGACCGCGTAGCCGTGTGGACGACCCTCAACGAGCCCTGGTGCTCGGCCTACCTCGGCTACGGCTCGGGCGCGCACGCACCCGGCCGTACCGACGGCGCCGCGGCCCTCGCGGCCGTGCACCACCTCAACCTGGCGCACGGCCTGGCCGTCCAGGAGCTGCGGCAGGTGGTCACCAACGCGCCCCAATACGCGATCACCCTCAATTTCCACGTCCTGCGGGGCGAGGGCGACGGCGGCGAGGAGGCCGTGCGCCGCATCGACGCCCTGGCCAACCGCGCCTTCACCGGGCCGCTGCTACGCGGTGAATACCCGGCCGACCTGCTCAAGGACACCGCCGGCGTCACCGACTGGTCGTTCGTCCACGAGGGTGACCTCGCGGTCATCCACCAGCCGCTCGACCTGCTCGGCGTCAACTACTACTCGACCACGACCGTACGGCTCTGGGACGGCGTGAGCCCGCGGCAGAGCAACGACGGCCACAAGGACATGGGCGGCTCGCCCTGGCCGGGGGCCGACCAGGTGGAGTTCGTCGCGCAGGCCGGACCGTACACCGACATGGGCTGGAACATCGATCCGGGCGGCCTGGAGGAACTCCTTCTCCACCTGCACGCCGAATTCCCCGGCCAGGCCCTCATCATCACCGAGAACGGCGCGGCCTTCCCGGACGAGCTCACCGTCGAGGCCGACGGGACGCGGGCCGTGCACGACGCTCTGCGCACCGATTATCTCCGGCGCCACTTCGTGGCCGCCCACCGCGCCCTCCAGGGCGGCGTCGATCTGCGCGGGTATTTCGTGTGGTCCCTCATGGACAACTTCGAGTGGGGGTACGGCTACTCCAAGCGGTTCGGCATCGTGCACGTCGACTACGACACGCTGCGGCGTACCCCGAAGGACAGCGCGCACTGGTACCGCGACCTCATCACCGACCGCACCATCCCGGCGCTGCCGTGACTTCGCGGCCGTCCCCCACGAGAGGGCATCGGCTCGACCGGTTCAATCGGTCGAGAGGGCTCGTGGGCGGGAATCCGTCTCCTGCGCGGCCGCCCAGGACGCGAGCAGGCGCAGCGCCTCCTCCGAGGGCGAGCCGGGTTCGGCGGCGTAGATGGTGAGAGTGAGGCCGGGTTCCGCCGCCATCTCCAGCCCTTCGTAGGCGAGGGTGAGCCGGCCGACGACGGGGTGGTGGAAGGTCTTCATACCGGTGCCGTGGTGGCGGACGTTGTGGGCGCTCCACCGCCTGCGGAACTCGTCGCTGCGCGTCGACAGCTCGCCGACCAGATCGTGGAGCTCTTTGTCGTGCGGGTTTCGACCGGCTTCGGTACGGAGGATGGCAACACAGGTATCGGCGAAAAGCCCCCAGTCCGGATAGAACCGGTGGGCGTTGTCATCGAGGAAGGTGAACCGGGCGAGGTTCGGCGGCCGGTGCGGCCCGGCGTAGACGTCGGCGTAGAAGGCGCGCGCGAGCCGGTTGGCGGCCAGGAGATCCATCCGGCCGTTGCGGACGAACGCGCACCCTTCGCTGACGGTGTCGAGGGTCCACTGCAGGCTCGGGCGGGCGGTCCACTGCTTGGCCACGCGTCGCCGGGGTCGCACGATCTCGCTCGTTCCGTCCGCGGCCCGCGCCAGGTCGAACAGATGCGCCCGCTCGGCCTCGTCGAGCTGGAGCGCCCGGCAGACGGCCTCCAGCACGCCGGCTGACACTCCGGCGAGGGCGCCTCGCTCGAGTTTCGAGTAGTACTCGATGCTCACATCGGCCAGCGCGGCGACCTCGCCGCGCCGGAGCCCCGGGACCCGGCGGTTGGTGCCGGCGGGCAGTCCGGCCTGCTTCGGCGTGATCTTGGCGCGCCGCGAGACCAGAAACTCGCGGACCTCCTGACGATTGTCCACTCTTCGACCGTACGCTGTCGCCCCGCAACGACATCGCCATCTTCTATGCCGATGACGGTCAAACGGCCCCGTGACCCCGCCTGATCCGCCTGGAGCGCATCGACACTGGTCTACGCATCATCAGCAAGGAGATCCCTGATGCGTGGCGTCGTACTGCACGCTCCCCGTGACGTCCGGGTGGAGGAGCGCGAGGACCCGAAGATCCTCGCCCCCACCGACGCGATCATCCGCCTGCCCGCGACCTGTGTCTGCGGGTCGGACCTGTGGCCGTATCGCGGGATCGACGCCGTCCAGGAACCGTCCCCGATGGGTCACGAGTACGTCGGCATCGTCGAGGAGGTCGGCAGCCGGGTCACGACGATCCGGCCGGGCCAGTTCGTGATCGGGTCCTTCTTCGCCTCCGACAACACCTGCGAGATCTGCCGGGCCGGCTACCAGAGCTCCTGCGTTCACCGGGAGCTGATAGGCCCGCTCGGCGCCCAGGCGGAGCGGCTGCGCGTACCGCTCGCCGACGGCACACTCGTCGCCACCCCGGAGGTCCCCTCACCGGATCTCATTCCCAGCCTCCTGGCCGCGTCCGATGTGCTGGGCACCGGCTGGTTCGGCGCGATCGCCGCGCAGGCCGCCCCTGGCAAGACGGTCGTGGTCGTCGGCGACGGCGCGGTCGGACTGCTCGCGGTGCTGGCCGCCAAGCAGCTCGGCGCGGAGCGGATCATCGCGATGAGCCGCCACGAGTCCCGCCAGCGGCTCGCCCACGACTTCGGCGCGACGGACATCGTCACCGAACGCGGCGACGAGGGCGTAGCGATGATCAAGGAACTCACCGGCGGCCTCGGCGCCCACTCGGTCATCGAGGCCGTCGGCACTCAGGAGTCGATGATGCAGGCCATCCGCTCCACCCGCCCCGGCGGCCACGTCGGCTTCGTGGGCGTCGCCCACGACGTCGCGCTGCCCGGAGAGGAGCTGTTCTTCTCCCATGTGCACCTGCACGGCGGGCCGGCCCCGGTCCGTCAGTATCTGCCCGAGTTCGTCGACCTGATCTTGGACCGCCAGATCGACCCCGGCAAGGTCTTCGACCTCGAACTACCGCTCGAACAGGCCGCCGAGGCTTACCAGGCCATGGACGAACGCCGCGCCATCAAGGTCCTCCTGCGCCCATAGACTCCCGCCGCTCGGCTCACTGCGCGACGTGGGCGAGGGTACGTGACAATCCACGCAGCACATCACGTTGCCACGACGTCGCAACCGGCCGCTTCCATGGCGGCCCGCACCTCCAGCTCGTTCACGGGACCGTCGGTCAGGATGCTCACCCGAGATTGCGCCGGATCGACGTCCACCCCCACAACTCCCGGCACCTGGATGAGCTCCGCCTTGACGGCGCCAAGGCAGTGCGCGCACGTCTCCGGCGTCAGGCCGGCGACACGATAGGCGACAAGGCTGTACGCAACGGTGATCAATGGGATTCCTCCTCGTTCGCGGCGATGATGTTTCGCCTCACTCCCCGATCGTGCTGCAGGCCAGGGTGCTTGTGGAGGGTGCGAGAGATTCCGAAGTAGGACATGGCGGAAATAAGAAACTCTTTGCCGACAAAGGGGCTGATATGCCAATGTGCAGGATTGATCCAACACGGAGGGAGCCGGGTGGGCAGCGGGGCATTTTCCGGGGACGACGACGTTGCGCGCTCTCTGTACGCCCGCATGCGCCAGGGAGGCGAGTCGCTTTCCGAGGCCGCGGCGAAGCTGGGCCTGACAGTGGCGGACATCGATCGGGCCCGCGACGAGCTCACCCGGCTCCACCTGCTGAACCCGGAGACACAGGCCGCCGCCGACCTGACCGCCGCGCTCAATCGCAGCCTGCAAGGCAGCCATCGCATGCTCGACGACCTCGTCGAGCAGCACGTCAAGATCGCCAAACTGGCCAAGCACTACCTCGGCCTGCCCGAGCGGACGGACAACCACGCCAACATTGAGTATTTCCCATGGCCCGACCACCGCCGGCAACTGCACGACCGGCTCAGCGAGCTGTCCGAACTGGCCGAACACGAGGTGCTCGGCATGCATCCGATCGCTGTCTGGACGCGTGAATCTCTCGACGCGGGCCTGGCGCGCAGCGAGGCGAACATCCGCAACGGCGTACGGGTGCGGAGTCTGCACGCCCAGATCGCCATGTCGAACCCGCTGATCCGCGAGTACACGGTGCGGTGGCGGGAGCTGGGCATTGAGATACGGGTCACCCCGGTGATCCCCACACGCATGGTCATCTACGACCGTACGACCGCCGTCGTCCAGACCGACCCTGCAGACCTCAACGCCGGCACTGTCCTGATCCGAGGCGCCGGCGTGGTGAAATCCCTCGCGGCGATCTACGACTACTGCTGGACGACCGCCTCCGAGCCCGAGGACGTGCCCCGCTCCGCCGACGGCTCCTCACTCACCGAACAGCAGCAGGCGGTGCTGCGCATGCTGGCCGCCGGCGTGAAGGACTCCGCCATCGCCCGCAGCATGGGCGTCTCCACCCGTACCGTCACCCGCGTGGTGGGCGAGCTGACGGTGCTGCTGGGCGCGGGCAGCCGCTTCCAAGCAGGCGTCCGAGCGGCCCGGCTCGGCTGGCTCGACACCCACTGACCGCACGCCGACGACCTGCGGCCCCGTACGGGAGCGGCGAGGCACCGTCCGGGCCGATCGTCACTCCGTCAGTCGCCCAGAATCTGGGCCGTGGGCTGGGGCTGCTGCCACATGTCACGGCCGTTGCTCCACAGCTCGGCGGCATGGTAGGCGAACCGGTCGAACAGGCCGTCGTCCTGGCACCGCCTCAGGTGCAGCATGGGCGAGTCATGCCCGACCAGCTTGGCCAGATGAGGCGTGACGAGCATGTCCGAGTCGAACCGGAACACGCTCATGGCGATGTGCGCGTCCCCGTACCGCGCCTCGATCCCGGGAACGTCGCGCAGCTGCTTGATCTCCGACAGCGTGATCCGGATACGCGTGGAGACGGTCAACGGGACGTTCTCCACTTCCTCACGGCTGCGCGTGACGTCGCTCTCCGGGTCGCCGACGAGAAACTGGATCTTGCAGCCCTGCTGAGCCTTCCGTTTGAGGACCTTTGCCAGGTTCGGGTGTTCCAGCCAGAGGAAGTAGTTCGTGTAACCGGCGAACACGATCTCATTTCGCGCAGAGTTGATGAGGTCGCGCCAAATTGATGTCGGGCATGCCGAACGATACGGATAAGTGGTCAAGACTTCCTTGTCCGGCCCCATTTTCACCGCATTGCGAATTGCGTCTGGCCATAGCACGGCTGTCTCAACTCCTAGTGCCTCTGCGGCGGCCCACTGGTGCCGCAGGTGCGGGACACGAGTCTCGTCCTGCAGCCAGCGTTCCACCGTCTTGACGTCCACGCCACACCGGTCGGCCAAATTCTGGTTCGTGACCTGGGCGTTCAGCATGGCGCTGTGTAGGGCGACGTTAGCCACGGGACACCTTGGGGTGGAGGACGCCAGGGACGTTTTGAGCGTAACGCCATAACGTCCTGGACGTCTAAATAACGCGGTTGGTTCGTCGCTCTTCAGTAAGCACGCTGACCACATGTTCACGCCGGTAATTCTCGAAGACCTCCAGGAGACTTTTCCTGGTTGGCGCATTTGGCGCAGTTCCGCAGGACGCCTCTGGGCAACTCGAAACGGCCGACACCTATCGCTGTACGAGGTGGATCACGGCCTCTACCAGACGGTCGATGCCGACGACATCGCCCAACTCGCCGAGCAGTTGAGGGGGCAGGACGCCGTAGAACAAGCACTGTGAGCACTCTCTACGTCGAACACTCCCTACGTCACGAGCACCTCAACGGCCCGGCCCAGCGGCGTCTGCGGTCGTACCCGCCAGGAATCGGACGAGCAGTCCGCGGGTCTCCTCGGGGCAGTCGTCGTGGAGTGAGTGTCCGCCGCCCGGCACGGTGCGGACTTCGGCCTGGGGCAGGCGTGTGACGAACCGCCTGGCAAGGCTCGCCGGGAAGTAGCGGTCCCGGTCGCCCCACAGCAGCAGGACGGGGGCTCGTACCAGATGGAGGTCCCTTTCGGTGGCCGCCCAGCTCACCGAGCGTTCCACCCGCAGGACGTCGTCGAGCCGGGACGATCGCATCGTGCGTACGAGGTCGTCGATCCGGTCTTCGGGAACACGGTCTCGATGGGCGAAGGATTTGATCAGCATGTGCCGGATCGAGGGCCGCAGCAACCGGCGAAGGACCAGTTCGCCGACGACCGGAAGCCGGGCGAGGCGGAATTCCCACGCGTCCTTGACATCCAGGCCGCCGGGAGCGATCAGGGCCAGGCGGGTCACGGTGTCCGGGTGGAGTTCGGCGAAGCGCAGGGCGAAGCCGCCGCCCCAGGAATGACCGACGATCGCCGTTCGCCCGAGGCCGACAGCATCGAGAAAGTCCCCGATGAGACGCACCACTCCATCCACCCCCAGGGAGAGACCGCGGTCGAGGATCTCTGTGGCGCCCTGCCCGGGCGGGTCCAGGGCATAGACGGTGTGGCGCTGGGAGAGGACCGGGATCAGGTCCTGGAAGGTGAACCGCCAGCCGCCGGCTCCCGGCAGCAGGAGGACAGGCGGACCGTTTCCGGCTCGCGCGTAGTGAAAGCGGGCCAAGGCCGTCTCCACGACCACTCCGGCCGCATCGTCCGGCATGGATCGACCACTGCTTTCGGCAACGGACACGGCCCCTCCAGTAAACCATTAACTCGAACATCGGTGTTCAAGTTAATCGCAGAACGGGCGGGACGTCGAGGCAGGTGGCGGGTTGGGCTTCTCGATCGACGCCAGGCCGACTATGCGCCCAGGGTCATGACCCTCAGCCCTCGGCCCCCTGCCGCACCTTGGCGTAGTGACGGGCGGCTCGCGCCCGGTTGCCACAACCGGGCGAGCACCACTCACGCCGTGCGGTGTCGCGGACGAAGTACAGCACGCAGCCCGGACCATGACAGGCGGACAACTGCTCACGCAGTGGCCCGGCGAACAGGTCGATGGCGTCTTCGGCCAGTGCGGCGAGGGCAGCCGCTACGGGACGGCCCGCGGCGCGCACCGTCGTGTGCGGCTCAGGGGTGGTGCGCAACTCGCGCCAGCGCGGGGTCAGCCCCGCGTGACGATTGAGGGTCGCGACGACGTCCGGCTCGGGCTCACGGTCGTTCACGGCCGCGGCGGCGAGGGCTCGGACAGCGTCTCGGAGCTCTCTGGCGAGGCGCAGATCACCGTCGGTCACACCCTGAATGTCGGCATCGGCGAGTGCGACCGCGAGGCGTGGGCGCATGTCGCGCAGCCAGGCCGCCAGATGCTCGACGCTCCGCAAGCCATCCTTGCGGCGGCCTCTCACCGCGTACGTGGTGTTGCCGAGTTCGATGGACGGCGGTCCACCGAGGAACGGAGCGCCGCCATCCGCGAGGTGTGCCACTTCCACTCTTCTAACGCTATCTCCAGCTTGACACCGTTACAAACTACGCGCCATATTCTAATGGTTCACCGAGCGGTGAACCGTGAGAACGATACCTTCACACTGGAGATCCCGTATGAGCACACTGGCCCTGCAGACCGGGCACGTCGGCCTGAACGTGACCGACTTGCCGCGTTCCATCGCCTTCTACCGCCAGGTCTTCGACTTCGAGGTCATGAGCGAGCGGACCGACGGCGACCGCAGATTCGCCCTCCTCGGCCGCGACGGCACCCTGCTGGTCACGTTGTGGCAGCAGAGCGGCGGTACGTTCGCCACCGACCGGCCCGGCCTGCACCACCTGTCGTTCCAGGCGCCCGACATCGAGGCGGTTCGTCGCGCCGAGGCCACCTTGCGGGAGCTCGGCGTACAGCCGGCCTATGACGGGATCGTTCCGCACGGCGAGGGCTCGTCGTCCGGAGGTGTCTTCTTCGCCGACCCGGACGGCATCCGCCTGGAGATCTATGCGCTGAGCGGCGCCGACACCGCGCCCGCGCCCACGCCGGGCGCACCGACCTGCGGCTTCTTCTAAAAGAGGCGCCCGCGCCGGAAAGGGATCCCTCATGCTTCACCAAGGGGAACACGCAGTACAGCGCCGCGCCGGTCTGAGCACCGACGGCTTGGGATCAGCCGGCGTGCGGGCGACCATCCCGTCAGTGGCGGCGGAGTTCCTCAGCCGGCAGCGCCTGATGGTGCTCGCGACCGCCGACGACACCGGCGCGGCCTGGGCCGGCGTGCTCACCGGCCCGCCCGGCTTCGCCACCGCCCCCGACGACCGTACCGTCATCGCCGACCGGCTTCCCGGCACCGGCGATCCGCTGGCGGACCTCTTCGACACCGAGCGGCCGGTGGGCATGCTCATGATCGAGCCGGCCACCCGGAGACGGATGCGGGTCAACGGCCGCGCCCGCCGGCACGGAGATCAGCTCCTGGTACGCACCGAACAGGTGTACTCCAACTGCCCGAAATACCTTCAAACCCGCGCCTACATCGACGACTCACCCTCCGCACGCAGGACAGCATTCGTCACCGGCGAGCTCACCACCGGTCAACAGCAGTGGATCGCCGCGGCCGACACGTTCTTCATCGGCACTTATGCGGCGGGGCTCGGGGCCGACGCCTCACACCGCGGCGGCAACCCCGGCTTCGTCGCAGTGACCGGAAGCCGCCGGCTGACCTGGCCCGACTACGTCGGCAACTCGATGTACATGACGTTGGGCAACCTTGAGCTCGAGCCGCGCTGCGGGCTGCTGTTCCTGGACTGGGAGAACGGTCACACCCTGCACCTGACCGGCCGCGCCCGCGTCGACTGGGACCAGGAGCGGGCGGCCGCGGTGCCCGGCGCGCAACGGCTGATCGACTTCGACGTCGAAAGAGTCATCCAGATCGCCGGGGGCCTCCCCCAGCGATGGTCCTTCGACAAGTACTCCAGGTTCAATCCCGCCTGAACGTCCCGCATCTGAAAGAGACCCATGCGCGTCCGTGTCGACATGGCCCTGTGCCAGACCCACGCCCAGTGCGTGTTCGCCGCCCCGGACGTCTTCGCCCTCAGCAACGATGACGAGCTGGTGTACGACGCCATGCCCGCCGACGCCCATGGGCCCGCCATCGAGGAGGCGGCCCGCGCCTGCCCCGTACAGGCGATCTACCTGGACGGGAACTGACTCGGGTAGCTGATCGGGGTAGGGCACTGGAACACCCACCTACCGTGACCTGCTGACCAAGGAGCACAAATGACCCGTCCACCCTTCCCGCCCTTCACCGCCGAGACCGCGCACGCCAAGGTGCAGGCCGCTGAGGACGCCTGGAACACCCGCGATCCGGAGCGCGTGGCACTCGCCTACACGCCGGACTCGACCTGGCGCAATCGCGACGAGTTCGTCACCGGCCGAGCGGAGATCATCGCGTTCCTGACCCGCAAGTGGGCCAAGGAACTCGACTACGCGCTCCGCAAGGACCTCTGGGCGTTCACCGGCGACCGGATCGCCGTCCGTTTCCAGTACGAGTGCCACGACGCCGACGGGCGATGGTGGCGCAGCTATGGCAACGAGCTCTGGGAGTTCGACGCCGATGGGCTGATGCGACGGCGCGAGGCGAGCATCAACGACCTCCGGATCACCGCCGAGGAGCGCCGCATCTTCGGCCCACGCCAGGCCGGTGATCAGGGGAGGTCCATTCCGCTGGCATAGGCCCAGGACTGCCGCCTGCCTCACTGCACGCCGCCGCCAACGGGCGCCTTCTGCAGAACTACCAGCCGCGCCAGATCCGTACGGGAGCCGATGCCCAGCTTCGGATAGATCTTGTACAGGTGATACTCGACCGTGCGCGGGCTCAGGAAGAGCTGGGCGGCGATCTGCTTGCTCGACAACCCATCGGCGACCAGTCCCGCGATACGCAGCTCCTGCGGGGTCAGCGCGTCGAACACGGCCGCGGGCGGGGCCTGCCCGCTCTCCCCCGCCGCCCGCAACTCCTCCTGCGCGCGCCGCGCCCACGGCCGGGCGCCCGCCCGTTCGAAGGTCTCCCACGCCGTCCGCAGATGCGCCCGCGCCTCGCCCGGCCGCTGCGTCCGGCGCAGGCGCTCACCCAGCAGCAGAGCAGTCCTGGCCGCCTCGAACGAGTTGGTGTGCAGCCGCAGCGCCTCGCCGAAGGCGTCCTCGGACGACTCGACCAGGCCCCGGCAACGGGCCAGCAGGGCGTGCGACTCGGCCGTAGCGGCGTGCGTCGACCACTGCTCGTACGCGGTCAGCACCGCCCGGGCGCCCGCCTCGTCGCCCGCGCCCACGGCGGCCTCGACGCGGTCCGGGGCCGTCCGCCACACCACGGTCGGATGCCCGGCGCCCGGCCCTGCCGCGGTGATGGCCGCGAACCGGTCGTGCGCCGCCGCGAACCGGCCCAGGCACAGGTCGAGCAGCGCCAGCGCGTACGACGCGACGCCCGCGCGCAACCCGACCCGGTGCGGAACAGCGATGGCCAGCGCCTCGCGGGCCTGCCGCTCGCAGGGCTCCTCCTCGCCCCGCAGCGCCGCCACCACCGCCAGGTTGGCCAGGTGCGCGGCCACCGTGTTCTCGTACCCGGCCTCACGAGCCAGCTCCAGGCCCTCCTCGGAGACGGCCTGGCTGCGCGCCAGCCGCCCCGCGATCCGCTCGGCCGTCGCCACGAACTCCAGCACGACCGGCAGCTGGCCGCTCATCCCCGACACTCTGGCCACCCGCCCGGCCCGACCGGCCATCTCGGCGGCCAGGTCTCCCTCGCCCAGGTAGCTGGCCGCGGCCGCCGCCCACAGGTACTCCGCCGCGTCCTCCAGCTCACCGACCCGGGCCAGCGCCCGCCGCAGCAGGCCCGGCCCGGCGGCGTCGCCGTCCAGCGTCAGGCCGATCCCGGCCACCGTGTCCCGCAGGAAGCCCTCAGGATGCGCCGCGGCCCGCCGGCCGAGCTCGGCGATGGCCGCCGTGTCGCCGACGTACGAGGCCGCCTCCACGGCATCGGCCAGCATGTCCAGGCTCTCACCCGCCGCCAGGATCCGTACGGCTTCGGCGGCGTTGCCCGAGTTCAGCTCGAACCGGCCCCGGAGCTGGGCGATCTCCATGGCGAGCATGGCGTCCCCGTCGGCCCGTTCGCGCGCCTCGGCCAGCAGCGACTCCGCCTGTCCCGGGCGGCCGCCGAGCCAGGCCGCGACGGCGGCGTCCTTCAGGCGGACGGCACGGGCGCGCGGCTCGGGGGTCAACTCGGCGGCCCTGGCCAGGGCGGTGGCGGCGGCGCCGTACCCGCCACGGTCACGCGCCCGCTCCGCGGCGGCCACCAGCGCGGCGGCGACCTGCTCGTCCTGGCCCAGGGCCGCTTCGGCCAGGTGCCAGGCGCGGCGGTCATCCGAGGCCAGCTCCGCGAGAACGGCGTGCACGCGGCGGACGTCGGCGGGGGCGGCCGCCTCGTACACGGCGGATCGGATGAGCGGATGACGGAAACGCACGCTCGTGCCCGACACCCCGGCCAGTCCGGACTCCTCCAGCTCGGCCAACGCCACCCGCGTGCTCGTACCGGGCCGTATCGCCTGCTCGGCGAACAGCCGGTCGGTGGCGCGCAGGACCAGGTCGAGGCCGGCCTCGACGGCGGCGGCCAGGGCGACCAGCCGGGCGGGGGCGGACAGCGCGGCCACCTGATCACCGAAAAGGCGGGCACCACCGGGCAGCGGGTCGGGCAGCGGTTCGCGCCCGGCGAGCTGCGCGCGCGTCAGGCGAGCGGCGACCTCGCCCAGGGCGAGCGGGTTCGCGCGGGTCAACGTGACAAGCTCGCGTGCCACCTGGGCGGGCAGCACACCACAGCGGGACTCCAGCAACTCGGCCGCGGCGGACTCGGACAGGCCGCGCACGTCCATCGTCAGCGGCACACCCTTGACAGCGGCGTCCCCGCGCACGGCGAACAACATCGCGATCCGTTCCGTCCCCAACCGCCTGGCGGCGAACAGCAGCGCGTCGGCCGACGCCCGGTCCACCCACTGGAAGTCGTCGACCACGCAGATCAGCCCGTCCGGCGCGGCGGCCTCGGCCAGCAGCGAGAGCACGCCGGCCCCCACCAGGAACCGATCGCCGACACTGCCCGCGGCAAGCCCCAGAGCCGCGCTCACAGCCACGCGCTGCGGCTCGGGCAGCGCGTCCAGCGAGCCGGTCACCGGCCACAGCACCTGGTGCAGCGCCGCGAACGCGAGGTCGGACTCCGACTCAACGCCAGTGGTCCGCAACACCCGCATCCCGCCATCGCGCGCGGCCGCCGCGTCAAGCAGGGCGGTCTTGCCCGCCCCCGCCTTGCCGCGCAACACCACCGCACTCCCGACGCCAACACGGGCCCGCGCGATCACCTCGTCGAGTGCGCTGATCTCCACAGATCTTCCATAAAGCACAAATATCCACTGTAGGAGGCCGCCATGCCGCCCCGGTCCGCCAAGCGGCTGCGAGCCCGGCCTCACCCGTCAGGCGAGCTACGCGGTCTCTTCTGCCGGCTCCAAGCCCACCAGGAGGTTGAAAGCGCCGGTCAGGAGATTGAGGGCGACGACGCCCACGATCTCCGCCACGATCCGGTCGCTCCAGCCATGCGCCCGCACCTCCGCGACGTCCTCATCCGTGATGGCCGACGGCTCGGCCAGCACGCGTACGGCCAGGGCGATGAGCGCCGCCTCCCTGGCGTCGGTGGACGTGCCCTGCCGGGCCAGCGCGATGTCGCTCTCGCTGAGCCCCGCCGCGCGCCCGCCCTCGGCATGGGCCTGAAGGCAGTGGCCGCAGCCGATCCATTCCTGTACGGCGAGCGAGATCTTCTCGCTGAGCGCGCGCGGCAGCTTGACGCGCTTCATGGCTCGCGAGAGGTCCAGGTATCCCTGCAGCAGCGCGGGTGAGTGGGCCATGGTGGCGACCATGTCGCCCACGCCGCCCCTCCTGGCGATGATGTCGTTCAGCAGCTCTCTAGATTTTTCCGGCGCCTCAGCGGGATCGAGGGGGGCCAACCGTCGCATATGTCCTCCTAAAGATTCTCGGATACCCTACCCCCCTAATGTATGAAGGGGAAGGCGATGGAACGACGGCTCATGGAGCACCTGTCCTGCTGGCTTGGCGGCTGGCCTGCCACGAGCGGGCTGGACATCATCGGCACGCCCAAGCGCACCAGCCCAGGATGGGACGGCAAGATCCACCCGGTCATGGGAGTCGCAAGCCCGGAGGGCGGCGTGTTGTCGGTCCCGGCCGAGCACGCCGCGACCGTGGCCGAGCAGTACGCCAAGGACGACAAGGACCTCACCGCATTGGGACCACGGATCCCCGGCCTGGTCGGCTTTCCCGAGCGCGGCTGGTTCACCGCCGTCTATCGGTGGACCACACACCCACCGCCTTTCCCTGACGCAGGCGTCTGGGTGCCCGCAGATTCCCCGGAGACCCCCGACTGGCTGCGGCCTTTTGGCGGGGACGTCCTGATCGCCACCGATCCGGCAACCGGAGAACACCTGGCGGGGGTGGGGATCAAACGACACGACGCCCACGGGCACGAACTCGCCGTCGTGACCGCCCCCCAAGCACGCGACCGTGGCCTGGCGCGCAGGCTCGTCGCCCAGGCAGCCCGGCGGGTGCTGGACGAAGGCGCGGTCCCCACCTACATGCATGATCCCGCGAACCACGCCTCCGCCGCGGTCGCCGAGGCGGCGGGCTTCGGCGACCTGGGGTGGCTCGCCTTCGGCGCGACCGAGACTCGCTAGCGCCGGCGAGCGGTATGACTACGATCGCCGGTAGGATCAGTGCATGATACGAGGCCTGGGTGAGCTCGAATCCACGATCATGGATTGGTTGTGGGCGCGGCGCCGACCGGCTTCCGTACGCGACGTGCTGGAGGGTCTGCGTCAGGAGCGGGTGATCGCGTACACCACGGTGATGACCGTGATGGACAACCTGCACACCAAGGGCCTGCTCAAGCGCCGGCCCGTCGGCCGGGCCTACGTCTACGAGACGGTGGCGTCGAAGGAGGCCTATACCGCCGGCCTGATGCGCAGCGCGCTGGCGGGCAGCGGCAACCAGGCCGCCACGCTCGTGCACTTCCTGGAGCAGCTCACGCCAGAGGAGGCCGCGGCGCTGGAGGCGGCGTTGCAGGTGTTCCCGCCCCGCGGAAGGCCGGCATGATCGCCGCCATCGTCCTGGTGCTCTACACGATCGTCGCCGCCATCTGGCTGCCCGAGCTGGGGCGGCGGGCGGCGCGCTGGGCCGAGCGGGCGCCGCGGCTGGCGATCGTGTTGTGGCAGGCGGCCGGCGTGTCGGTGGTCGCCTCGGCGGTGCTGGCCGCGCTGGCCTTCGCCGTGCCCGCGGACGTCGTCGGGCACGGCTTGGCGGAGCTGTTCGCGATCTGCGCCGACATGCTGAGCGACGGTTCCGGCCTGACGTGGACGAGCGCCGTGGGGCTGTCGGCGGCTGCCCTGCTCCTGGCCAGGGCCGCCTACTGTGGCGCGGCGGTGCTACTCAGAGCCCATGTCGAACGCCGTGAGCACGCGGCCATGCTCGACCTCCTGGGCCGGCATGACAATGACCTGGGCGCGGTGGTGATCGACTACGACGAGCGACTGGCGTACTGCGTGCCCGGCAGGCGCGCCAAGATGGTCATCACCACGGGTGCGCTGCACACCCTGGCGCCCGAGCAGGTCACCGCGGTCCTGGAGCACGAGCGTGCGCATCTCCGCGGCCGCCATCACCTCGTGCTGGCCGCCGCCGAAGCCCTGGCCAGGGCGTTTCCCGGCGTCCCGCTGTTCGAGCGGGCCAGGACGGAGATCACCCGGCTGATCGAGCTACTGGCCGACGACGTCGCCGCCCGCCGCCACCCCCGCGCGCAGATCGCCGCCGCGCTGGTCCGCCTGGCCACCGGCCGAGCGCCCGCCTTCACGCTGGGCGCGGGCGGCGAGACGGCACTCACCCGGGTACGCCGCATGCTCAACCCCGAGGCGCCGCTCCGCCGCCGAGAACGCCTGGCCGGGCTGGCGGCGGTCGCCGTACTGCTGGGCGGGCCCGCGATGGTGGCACTGGTGCCCGGCGTCAGCTCCTTCCTCGCCCATCACTGCCATTCGCTCTTCATTCTTTGATCTACGATCTCCCCTAGTAGACTCCGTGCCGTGCGAGGAATGCGCGTTGCCACTACGGAGGATCATCATGAGCCACAGCAGTCACCACCACGAGAGCCCCGGACAGACCCACACTGAGCACCAGCCGTCCACCCCGCCCGCCGCCACTTGGGGCATGGCCGCGCAGGCGACCCTGCACTGCCTGACGGGCTGCGCGATCGGCGAGGTGCTGGGCATGGTCATCGGCACCGCCGCCGGCCTGTCCAACCTCACCACAGTGGTGCTGTCCGTGGCGCTGGCGTTCGTGTTCGGCTACGCGCTGACCATGCGCGGCGTGCTGCGTGCCGGAGTCGACTTCCGTACGGCGCTGAAGGTCGCGCTGGCCGCCGACACCGTCTCCATCGCGGTGATGGAGGTCCTGGACAACGCGGTGATGCTGATCGTGCCCGGCGCCATGGACGCGGGCCTGGCCAATTGGCTGTTCTGGGTGGCGCTGGCCGGATCATTGCTGGTGGCCTTCCTGCTGACGACGCCGGTGAACAAGTGGCTGATCGGCCGGGGCAAGGGCCATGCGGTGATGCACCAGTACCACCACGGCCACTGAACGCTCGGCCCCTTTCATACCGCTGGATCCTTTCCGCCGTGGAAGAACGTGATCGCGAGGGCGGCACACAGCGCCATCAGGACAGCGGACATGACGAAGGCGAGGCCGTACCCGTCGGTGAGCGCCGTGCTCAGCGGCGTACCCGCCTCGAGCCGATCATCGGTACGGGCGGCGGCCGCGGTCGCCAGGACCGCCAGCCCGAGCGCGCCGTCGAGCTGAGCACTGACGTTGAGCACCGCGGCGGCCACACCACTCTCGGACGACGGCACGCCGGACAGCGCGGCATCGGTGAGCGGCACGACCATGATCCCGTGTCCGGCGCCCACGACCACCATGGGCACGATCAGGCTCACGAGCAGCCCGGCCTCCGGCGAGATCCAGGCCAGCGGCAGCAGGCCGGCGGCGGCGACCAGCGCGCCGAACGCCAGGACCGGCCGCGCGCCCAGACGGCGGACCAGCAACGGGCCGAGCCACGAGGCGCCGACCATGACGACGGTCATCGGCACGTACGCCAGACCCGTCACCAGCGCCGAAAACCCGAGCACCTCCTGCATGAACAAGGTGGCCAGGTAGAACAGGCCGAACAACGCGCTGGCCCGTACCACTTGGATCAGGTTGGCCCCTGCCACGGAGCGGATACGGAACAACCCGAAATCTATGAGCGGCCGCCGCGCGACGGCGTTCTCGTGGACGGCGAAGTAGCCCAGCAGCGCCGCCCCGACGAGCAGGAGCCCCCATTCCGCGCGTAGCACCGCGTAGATCAGCAGCCCGACCCCCACGGTGACGGTCACCGCCCCCACGACATCGAACCCCCGCCCCGGCTGCGGCTCGCGACGCGCGGGCAGAACACGGCCCGCCACCACCACCAGCAGCACGCCGATCGGCACGTTGATGAAGAAGATCCACCGCCAGCCCGGCCCGTCGGCGAGCAGCCCGCCCGCGACCAGCCCCAGCGCGCTGCTCACCGCCGTGGCCGTCCCCCACACCGCCAGGGCGCGGCTGCGCGGCCGCCCCTCGGGGAAGATCAAGGTGATCATGGCCAGGGTCATCGGCGCGACCAGCGCGGCCGCCAGCCCCTGAACGGCCCGGCCCCCGACCAGCACGCCGGCGCTCGGCGCCAGTCCGGCCACCAGCGACGCCCCGGTGAACAGCGTGATGCCGCCCACCAGGACCCGCCGGTGGCCGAGCAGATCGCCCAGCCTCCCGCCGAGCAACAGAAAACCTCCAAAAGGCACCATGTACGCGTTCACCACCCAGGACAGATCAGCCGCCGAGAAGGCCAGCTCATCCTTGATGGCGGGTAACGCCACGTTCACCACCGTGCTGTCGACGGCGTCCAGCACTTGTGCCAAGCACAACGCGACCAAGGCCACCACATGCCCCCGCGTCCACACGAACTCCCGCGTCTCCATATCCCTCCCCAGAATGAACACTCGCTCATACAGTATGAGCGAGTGTTCATTCTGGCAAGGCCGGTAAACTCCGGAGCCATGTCACCGCGCGGCGTCACCATCCCCGAAGTACGGCAGCAGCTCTTCGACGCCGCCGAGCAGGTCCTGCTGCGCGAGGGACCCTCCGGGATGACCAGCCGGGCGATCACCCTGGAGGCCGGGGTCGCCGCCGGGCTGCTCCACAACCACTTCGGCGACCTGGACAGCTTCCTGGCCGCGCTCTTCGTCGACCGGGCGCAGGCGGCGAACGTACGCCTCCGAGAACTGGCCGCCCACGCCGGATCGGGGACCGTGGTGGACAACGTGATGGCGACCATCGAGCCGCTGCTCGCCGGCAACCTGCTCGCGCTGGGCGGGCTCGCCTTGGCCAGGCCGTCCATAGTGAGCAAGCTGGGCACGCACGGCGAGGGCGCGCTGGAGCTGGATGCGAACGAGCGCGTGATCGCCGACTACCTGGAGGCCGAGCAACGACTCGGCCGCATCCCCGCCGGCGCCGACACCGCCTCGATCGCGCTCGCCCTGGTCGGGGCGGCGCATCAACTCCTGCTGACGCGCGGCCCGGACGCGCCGGACCTGCGCGAGCGCATACGCCGCGTGGCGGACGCCCTCCTCACCCGCTGACGCCCACGCGTGACGGACGCGCCCCTCCCCGACAAAACCCACGCCTGACGGACGCGCTCCTCCCCCGACGAAGCCCCCGTCGCACTATCGGAGTCTCACGCTCCTCACCCTGCTGCAACCCAGTGGCCCGTCGCGCTACTGGAGCCGAGCGAGGATCTTCTGCATCTGTTCCACTTCGGCCTGCTGCCCGGTCTCGATCGTGTCGGCGAGTTGCTTCGCCTCCTGATTCTTCCCGCGCTCCCGCTCGGTGCGGGCCATGGTGATCGCACCCTTGTGGTGAGCGATCATCATCTGGAGGAATGCCTTGTCGAAGGCCGAGCCCTTGGCGTCTTCCAGCTTCTTCATGTCCGCCGCGGACATCATCCCGGGCATGTCATGCCCCATCCCCTGGTCCATGCCGCCGGACGGCAGCGGCTTGCCCCAGCCGGTGAGCCAGCCCTTCATGGTCTGGATCTCCGGATCCTGAGCCGCCTTGATCTTCGCCGCCAGCTCCTTGACCTCCTTGTCGGAGGCCCGCGTCTCGGCCAACTCGGCCATCTCCACCGCCTGCTGGTGGTGCGGGATCATCATCTGCGCGAACATCACGTCCGCGTCGTTGAATGCGGCTCCCGGCTGTGCGCTCGTCGTCGGCGTCGCGACCGCCGGCACGATGTTGGGAAGGGCGGACGTACTCCGGCCCGCCGTCATGCTGCCGCAGGCAGCGAGCAGTAGCGCTCCCGTCACCAAGGAAACGCCGGCTGGTTTGGTGATCATCACTGCTGAACCCCCCGATCGCAGGACATCAACCTGTGAGGAGGGCTCCTACCCTGCCCAGAAGGGCTCTCACCAGGGCGTTTCACCCCGGCGACAAGCCTGGCCGACTGCCCGGCGACCGGGCAGCCGGCACTCGCCGCTAGAGCCGGTCGAGGATCTTCTTCATCTGTTCGACTTCGGTCTGCTGGGCGTTCTCGATGGCCTTGGCCAGCTCCTTCGCCTCAGGGTTGGAACCCTGGGACTGCTCGGTGCGTGCCATGTCGATCGCGCCGTTGTGGTGGGCGATCATCAGCTCGGCGAACCCCTTGTCGAACGCGGTCCCCTTGGCGTCTTCCAGCTTCTTCATGTCCGCCGCGGACATCATCCCGGGCATGTCATGCCCCATCCCCTGGTCCATGCCGCCGGACGGCAGCGGCTTGCCCCAGCCGGTGAGCCAGCCCTTCATGGTCTGGATCTCCGGATCCTGAGCCGCCTTGATCTTCGCCGCCAGCTCCTTGACCTCCTTGTCGGAGGCCCGCGTCTCGGCCAACTCGGCCATCTCCACCGCCTGCTGGTGGTGCGGGATCATCATCTGCGCGAACATCACGTCCGCGTCGTTGAACGTCGCCGCCGCCTGAGAAGTCGCCTGAGCACTCGCCTGAGCGCTCGCCGACGTGGCGGCCGGAGCGCTGGACATGGTGGACATGTCCTTCCCGTCCATCGAGGCACTGTCCGTACCGCCGCACGCGGTCAGCAGGATCAGCGCGGCACCCGAGGTGGCGACGACGGCGGAGAATTTCCCGATATTCATGAACATGGTGGCCTCTCTGAAGATTGACGTGCATGGCTGACACCTCCCGGACGACCCTGAGGATCGTCCGCAGATGGATCGGCCTATGTACGCATCACTGAGAGCCCGGCCAGGGTAGGGGCCAAGCGGCGTGGCGGCGACCTGGCCACTCCGCCCACCCATGGCCTCCCGGCGGCCATCGCTCCTGGCCACGGCCGCATGCTGGCCCAGATCGCGGCGATCAGCAGCGCGGCGATCAAGGGCAGCACGGCCAGGCACACATCGGTCGGATCCAGCCAGACCGAGCTCCCGGAGCCCAGCAAGGGCCCGCTGAGCATACCGACGAGCTCGGTCCCGCCCTCCGGCATCGCCTTCTCGGAAGTCTCCGTGTGCGCCGGAGCGTACGAGCTGAGGGGCGAGGAGGCCGCACCGTGATGCGCGGCCAGATGCCCGAGCGTGTGCATGCCCCAGACGCCCAGGACAAGCATCACCGGCAACAGCCATCGCAGGCAGGGAAGGGACGACCAGCGGGCCGATTCGCCCATGCGCCGCTCCTCCCCCGCACGCTGCTCAGCACTTGAGACCCGAGCGTGCGCTCACGCGTCGGCTCGCTGCAACTATCACTCATAGTACTGCGCTTCCGGACAGCGGAAGGCCCATGCCTTGTACTCCCGTTCGAGCCGACAGCGCACCGCTCTTCACGCCGCCACCACGGCGATGCGGCTACGGCACCACACTTGACACATACCCCCAGGGGGTATAAATCTGCTGGCGACATACCCCACCCCGGTAGAGAATGTCTGGAGAGTGCACCATGTCCGCACCATCCCCCAGGCGCTGGACCGCCTTGGCCCTGATCGCCATGGCCCAGTTCATCGTCATCATGGACACGTCGATCATCGGCGTGGCCCTTCCCCGCATCCAGGAAAGCCTCGGCTTCTCCCAGGAGAGCCTGTCCTGGGTCTTCAACGCCTACGTCGTCGCCTTCGGCGGGCTGCTCCTGCTCGGCGGCCGACTGTCCGACCTGTTCGGCGCCCGCCGGCTCTTCGCCGCCGGCTGGCTGATCCTGCTCGCCGGCTCCCTGGTCGCCGGCATCGCCCCCGAGGTGTGGGTCGAGCTGACCGGCCGCGCCGTCCAGGGAATCGGCGCGGCATTGATCGCCCCCTCCGCGCTCACCCTGCTCATGATGCTCTTCGGCCGAGACCCCAAGGAGCTCACCAAGGCCCTGGCCCTGTACGGCGCCGCGGCCCCGGCGGGCGGCACCGCGGGAGTGTTCCTCGGCGGCCTCATCACCGAATACCTGAGCTGGCCCTGGGTCTTCTACATCAACATCCCCATCGCGATCGTCGCACTGCTGGCCACCGGCCCACTGATGCCCGCCGCCCAGGCCCAGCGCGGCTCCATCGACGTGACCGGCGCGCTCACTGTCACCGCCGGTCTCGGCGCCGCGGTCTACGCCATCGTCCGGGCGCCCGAGATCGGCTGGGGTTCCGCGCAGACCTGGCTCGTGCTGGCCGGTGCGGTGGCTCTGCTGGCCGCGTTCGTCGTCATCCAGGCCCGCCGTCGCGAACCGCTCATGCGGCTGTCGATCTTCCGCACCCCGAACCTCGCCGCCGCCAACCTCACCCAACTGCTGCTCGGCGGAGCGTGGATCCCGATGTGGTTCTTCCTCAACCTCTATCTGCAGCAGGTCCTCGGCTACAGTGCCTTCCCCAGCGGCGCCGCCCTGCTCCCGATGACCGTACTCATCATGATCGGCATGATCGTGCTCGCACCGCGGATCATCAACCGGTTCGGCCCCAAGGCCACGACCATCACCGGCCTGGCCATGCTCACCGCCGGCATGGGCTGGCTGTCCCTGATCAGCCCGAACGGTACCTTCGCCGGAGACGTCCTGCCCGCCAGCCTCGTCGCCGCCCTCGGCATGTCCCTGGCCTTCATCCCCTCACTCGGCACCGCCATCTCCTCCGCCCGCCCAGAGGAAGGCGGCCTCGCCTCCGGCATCGTCAACACCAGCTACCAGGTCGGCTCCGCGCTCGGCCTGGCCGCCATGACCGCCGTCGCCGCCGCCAACGGCGCCGGACAACTCGGCAACCTGCCCGCCCTGACCAACGGCTTCTCCTCCGCCTTCATCGGCGCCGCCGGCATCGCCGCCGCGGGCACCCTGCTCGCCGCACTGACACTGCGCACCCGTACGGCCGTACACGCCGAGCCCGCCACCACCCGCCGGTGACCTACCGCGAACAAAGGAGAGTGACACCCAACACCGCGCCCGGCTCCCATGCTCTGGGAGCCGGGCGTCTTCTTGTCCCTGAACAGCACGCTTATCTCTTATGAGATGACATCCGCTAGGCCAGATAGTATGTTCCGCCAGCGAGAGCAATCACTGCGAACAGGCCAACCGACCCTCCACCTTCTGTACGATTGCGCCCCAGGTTTGGAGTTTACGAGGAGGCATCGTAGTGGCCGTGCCGACAAGGCTTGGGCAGACAGCTATGGCGGCGGCACTGGCCTCGGCCGTATTGCTCTCCAACCCCGGCGGTGCCGCCGCCGCGCCTCCGTCGCCCGCCAAGGCCAGGGCCAAGCTGGTGAAGCTGAACGAGCAGGCGGACGACCTGGTCGAGCGGCACAACCAGGCCACGGAGGCGTACAAGTCGGCCAAGAAGAAGTACGACGCCCTCAACACCGAAATCGGCCGCAAGGATGATCGAGTCGCCACACTGCGCAGAGACCTCGTCACGGCGGCCGTCGGCGACTACCAGACCGGCCCGTTGACCTGGCAACGATTCGCCTTCCAGAACAGCCCGGAAACGACTCTGAGCAGCATGGCCTCTCTGGACCAGATCGCGCAGGACAGGGCCGCGAAGGTCCTCGCCTTCGAGGCGACCACCAAGGACCTGCGCGACAGCCGCGCCGCGGCAAAACGCGTCCTGGCTGATGCCGACGCGGCGCGCGACAAGGTACGCGGCGAGAAGGAGAAGGTGGAAAAGCTCGTCAAGGAGCAGACCAAGCTGCTGCGCCGACTGGGCGCCTTCAAGACCGGCGACCCCAACAGCACAGGCATCCCGTACACCGGACCGGCCTCCGGCAACGCCCGCCTGGCGCTCCAGTTCGCCTTCGCCCAGATCGGCAAGCCCTACCAGTACGGCGCGGTAGGGCCGGGCTCCTACGACTGCTCCAGCCTCACCCAGGCCGCCTGGCGTAGCGCGGGAGTCGAGATCCCGCGCACCACGTACACCCAATGGAGCTGGGGCGCCAACCGCCACGTCCCCCTCGACGCGTTGCAGCCCGGCGACTTGCTCTTCAGCAAAGGGCTGGGGCACATGGGCATGTACGCGGGCGACGGGAAGATGGTCCACGCACCTCAGACGGGCGACGTCGTCAAGGTGGTCGATCTCGACGACTACTGGCGCAACCGCCTGCTCGGAGCAGTCCGTCCCTGACAGAGCCCAGCTCACGGGCATCGACTCCCACAAGACCCAGCACCTCCGTACGAGAAGGTCGGCAGGTAGACGTGGTGCTCCCACAGATCGCCTCTGATCGTGCTGTCACCGCGTCGCATAGTCGGCCAGGGAGACTTCCAGCAGGCCGAAGACCTGGTGGGCCGAGCGGGTCACGGTGGCGGCGATCTGGCGGTTGCTCTGCCCCTGTCTCGTGAGATCCATGATGTGCTCGAACAGGGTGCGGTGGGCGGCACCGAGCAGGGCGGCCGCCGCGCGGGCCGTGAGGTCGCCGGGGGCGGACGCGGTATCGGTGGCAAGGACTTGGGCGAGAGCCTCTTCGCGCTGGTCGTGCAGGTCGCGCAGCCGGGCGGTAAGGGTGGGGCTGTCGCTGATCATGCGGGCGAAGCCCTGACTGGAGAAGCCGATGACGGCGTCGTGCCGCTCCACCCCGGCCAGGAACTCGCGACGCAGGGCGGCCAGCGCGGATTCGCCCGCCGACCGGTCGGCGACGGTGCGGGCCAGACTGGCGGCGAACGTCTCGTGATAGTCGAGGGCGAGGTCTTCCTTGCGGGGGAAGTAGTTGGTGACGGTCATCTTGGCCACCTGGGCGGCGGCCGCGATCTCGGTGATGGTCACCGCCTCGAAGCCGCGCTCGATGAACAGTCTCGTCGCGGCGTTGGAGATCGCCTGCCTCGTCTGCTGCTTCTTGAGCTCGCGAAGTCCCGTGGCCATGACACCACATCCTCTCATAGGCCGATCATAAATCGATGCTTGACACATTTTTATGTCCATCCTAAATTTATGTCTCACCCAAGTGATACGGGAGAGAACCCTTGAACATCCCCGCCGGTCCCGACGAGACCGCAGCGGTCATGGCGCAGATGCGTGCGCCGGCAGCAGGGACGCCGGAGCCGCCCGCGGACGCCGATTTCACGGTGGCGCTTCCGCGCATGGAGGGGGCCGCCGGGCAGTGGGTCAACACCTCTGGGCGTTCGGCGGCGGAGGCCGGTATCACGCTGTACATCCACGGCGGCGGCTTCGCGCACACCGAACCCCGGATGGAACGACTCATGGCCTGCCACCTGTCCAAGGCGACAGCTCGGCCGGTCTTCGCGGTGGACTACCGGCTCGCCCCTGCCCACCCCTACCCGGCGGCGCTCGACGACGTGACAGCCGTCTACTGCAGGCTGCTCGATCAGGGCGTACCGGAGTCCCGGATCGTCCTGTTCGGTGAGTCGGCAGGTGGCACCCTCGCCCTGTCGGCGCTGCTGGCACTCAAGGAGATCGCGGCCCCAATGCCGGCCGGGGTGATCGCGGTGTCCCCCTTGACCGATCTGACCCTGTCCAGCCCGTCGCTGGACATCAACGACGAACGAGACATGATCAATCGGGCGGTACTGAAGGGCGTCACCACCCAATACCTGGCAGGAGCGCGACCGGATCTGGCGCCTCAGTCCCCCCTGTACGGCGATCTTCGTGGTCTGCCGGCCCTTCTGCTGATAGCCGGTTCCGCGGAGGTGCTGCTCGACGATGCCCGGCGCTTCGCGGCAGCGGCCTCGGCAGCGGGAACGGAGGTCACCCTCGATGTCTACGAGGGCATGCCCCATGTCTTCCACCTGGCGATGTTGCCGGGCGTACCCCTCCCCACCACGACCACGTTCCTCCGCCGCCTGGCGGAGTGGACCGAAGAAAGGCAGCGATGAGTCCGCGGATCACCCCAGGAGAGCCCCTCCGCCTGATGAGCGTGCACGCCCACCCTGACGACGAGTCGAGCAAGGGCGCGGCGACACTCGCCAAGTACGCCGCGGAGGGGGTGGACGTCCTGGTGGTCACCTGTACGGGCGGGGAGCGCGGCGACGTGCTGAACCCCGCGATGGACCGGCCCGGCGTACGGGAGAACCTCACCGAGATCCGGCGGGCCGAGATGGCGGCGGCCAGGGAGATCCTGGGCGTCCGGCAGCACTTCCTGGGCTTCATCGATTCGGGCCTGCCCACGGCCGGCGAGCCGCTGCCGGACGACTGCTTCGCGGTCCAGCCGCTGGAGGAGGCGGCCGGGCGCCTGGTGGCGTTGATCCGCGAATTCCGCCCGCACGTGATCGTGACCTACGACGAGACCGGCGGATACCCACACCCCGACCACATCAAGACGCACCAGGTGACCGTGGCGGCCTTCGACGCCACTCGTCATCCGGGAAACGGCGAACACTGGCAGCCCCTCAAGCTCTACTATCTGGGCACCCTGTCGCGAGCCTGGTTCCAAGCCATGCACGATGCCCTGACAGCGCGCGGGATCGACTCGGGAATGGAGGCCGTGCTGGCAGAGCTCCCGGACGACGCCCCCGCCCTGGAGATCACTACCCGCATTGCCTGCGCGGAGTACTTCGAGGTCCGGGACCGGGCATTGCTCGCCCACGCCACGCAGATCGACCCCACTACCGGGTTCATGCTCCACGATCGTGATGTGGAGCGGGAGGTATGGCCCGTCGAGGACTATTACCTCGCTCGGTCCCACGTCGACGGCACCGTTCCCGAAGACGACCTGTTCGCCGGCCTGCGCCCGGCCGCGAGTGACACCCCGCTCACCATCGCCGCGGCGAACGGCGCGCTGAAGGACCTCGAAGACCAAAGATTCTGGCCCGCGCCGACGAGGACGTGACCCGGCTGTCCCCGCCCACCGAGGAGCACCCGCCCTATGAACCCGCTTGAGCTGCAACGCGCAGGAACCGGACGCGCTCGCCACCGCGCGATTGGGGACCACCTCGTCTGATCGTCGTTCGACGCCCTCGCCTCGGTGTCATCGGACATCGACCCCGAGACGCTGACCTCAGCGATGTCGGATGCAGGGTTCGTAGCCCTGGGTAGCTGCGAGTATCCCTTGCCGAACGGTAAACCCTGGCGCGACAGGACTTCCAGACCATCCCATTCCCATAAACAACCGGACCCTTATGCGGCTTGAACTGGTCTCTACGTCGGGGGTGAATCGCCATTGGCTCGAGGTCGTGTCGCTCGATCTCGCAACAGCCGGCAGCAGGTTTCTGTCAGTCGTTGGAGCAACCGCAGGTTTCGCCACGCCACACCACACACGCGAGAGTTTCATGACGGCTCGCGTCTTCGTTACCCTCGAGGGCTTCGAGGAGGATCCGCACCGCGACCCGCCCGACGTCCTCCATTGGCTGTCGCACCGTCGTCAAGTGTGGGGTGATCAGCCGTCCCGCCAGTATTCCGTCGAAGCCGGTCACCGCCACCTGGGCCGGCACGTCCATGCCCTGTCCCCGAAGCGCGTCGATCGCGACGATGGCCTCCTGATCGGTCGCGCACACGAGAGCCTGCGGAAAGGAAGGCCGATCGAGAAGGCCGCGGACGGCGTCGATCGTCGACTGATCGTCGCCGGGATGGCTTCTCACCGGGGGCGGAGGGGCGATGCGCGCCTGCCGCAGGACTTCGGAGAAGCCTTCATAGCGCGCCACGAACTCCGGGGTGCCCAACTCGCCGAGGTACGCGAAGTCGCGATAACCGTGATCGATCAGCAAGTGCTCGGTAAGACGGGCCATGGCGGCGCGGTTGTCGACGAAGACGGTGTGCATCCCCTCTCGCCGGATTTCCCCGCCGAGTTCGACGACGGGTATACGGGCTGAGATCTGTTCCAAAAGAGCGCCCGATGCGGCACCGGCGAACGCTATGAGGCCGTCCACGCGCCCCGCGACATCGATCACGCTCGGCAAATGTCCAGGATTATGGCCGGAACCGAGCATCAGCGCGTAACCGTGCCGCCGGCACTCCAACTGGACACCCCGCTGGACCTCGTCCGAATACAACGGGAAAAGCCGTCCGTCAGGAACGCGAGTCGAATCAAGCGGAGCGGAATCCGGGAAATCCGCGGCCGGCTCGAGTAGATAGTCGAACGCATACAGGCCCAGCGCTCCGGTCTTTCCTTTGGCAAGTCCACGGGCATTCGCACTGGGCACATAGCCGATGGAGTCGGCAGCGCGCAGAACCGCTTGCAAAGTGTCCGCCTTCACCCGCTCCGGCTTGGTGAACGCAAAGGAAACCGTTGCGATCGACACTCCGGCAAGTTGCGCGACATCGTATACCGTCGGTCGCCTCGTCACGTCCGCCCCAATTCACGTCAGGAACCCATCAAGAGCACTCGTACAGTACCGGTTCGACGGCGCTCCAAGGCGCTCCCTTCGATTGTCGCCCGGTGACCGGAAAGGCTCAGCCTTGGCACGCGACCGCGCGGTGGACACGGTCAGCCGGGACGCTCATCACGATCATGTCCCGCACGAGGAGAGCCGCCCCTGGGAAACGCGGCCGCCGTACGGAAGCCGCGCGCCCGGGATGGCGAGCAGACCGCGTCGATCTTGAGATCCATCCCTTCTACCAGGACTTATCGCCGCATGGATCAAGAACGGCGATCCGCGTCGGGCGTGCGGCGCGCGCATCACCGTGCGAAGAGTTCAGCAGTGAGCATGGTTGCGCCACCCCATGTTATGCGCTTAGATGCCGGAACGGAGTCGATCCGGCACGACCTGTGCTCGCAGTGGAGCACCGTTCGCGCACCCCGCAACCCCCCATGCACGAAGGGGAACGATGATGATCCGACGGAATATGGCGACGGCCACGGCCGTCACCGCGACGCTTGCACTCATGCTCAGCGGTTGTGGGCGTTCGAACGACCGCCCACAGAACGACGTGCCGGCAAGTCGCCTGACGAATGGCCCGGCCACTGGCACCGTCACTATCTGGGCGCAGGGCACAGAGGGTGAAGCGCTCGCCGATTTCCTCAAGCCCTTCAAAGAGAAGAACCCCGGCATCGAGGTCAAGGTGACCCCGATCCCGTGGGACTCGGCGCAGAACAAATATCAGACGGCGATCGCCGGCGGAACGACTCCAGACATCGGCATGCTGGGGACCGACTGGATGCCGACATTCGCCTCGGCGCTCCGTCCGACGCCCGCCGAGATCGACACGAGCGACATTTTCCCGGTTTCGCGGCAGACGACGAACATCGGCGGCGCGCAGCTGGGTGTGCCGTGGTACGTCGAAACTCGAGTGATCTACTACCGTACCGACCTGATGAAGAAGGCGGGGTTCGACAGCTTCCCCAAAGACTGGGCGGGATTCAAGGCGCTCGCCACGGCGTACCAGGACAAGGCCGGCGCGAAATACGGCGTCGTGCTTCCGTCCGGCGGATGGAACGGTTTCTTGAACAGTCTGCCGTTCGCCTGGTCGAACGGAGCCGACGTCATGAACTCCGACCAGACGAAGTGGACGTTCGACACCCCGAAGATGGTCGAGTCCCTCGAATACGTCAACAGCTTCTTCAAAGAAGGCATCGCCAACAAGAATCCCGATTCCGAGTCGGCGTCCACGGCCTCGGCCTTCGTTGACGGTACCGTCCCGATGTTCATCAGCGGCCCGTGGGACATCCCGGGGCTGAAGACCGCGGGCGGCGCCGGTTTCGAGGAAAAGTTCGCGGTGGCGCCGATCCCGGCCCCGCCGGGCGGGACGTCCACCTCGTTCGCGGCCGGCGCCAACCTCGCCGTGTTCAAGAACTCCAAGAACCCGGACGCGGCATGGAAGCTGATCCAGTGGCTCACGCAGCCCGAGGTCCAGGTCGCGTGGTTCAAGGCGGTCAACGACCTTCCCTCGCGGCAGACAGCGTGGAAGGACACCGCGCTGACGAGCGACCCGAAGGTGTCGGTGTTCGGTGAGCAGCTCAAGAGCGTCAAGACGGCGCCCGCCCTCACCTCGTGGACGCAGGTGTCGGCGGCCGCCGACACGGAGATCGAGCGGATCGCCCGTGGCGGCAAGAGCCCGCAGGACGCGGTCAAGCAGCTGCAGTCGACCGCCGATTCGCTGGGAACCGGCGAATAGGCATGGCCGTGACCCGAGTCGCCGGCGCCGGAGCGTTGTCGCGCTCCGGCGGCGACGGCACCACCAGGGCGCGTCGTCGCCGGATGACGGTGGTGGCCTACCTCTTCGCTCTGCCGTTCATCCTGAGCTTCGCCGTCTTCATGGTGTTCCCGCTCGTCTCGTCGTTCCTGATGTCCTTCACCGACTTCAGGAACAGCGACATCGAGAGCCCGCTGGCCGTCAAGTTCGTGGCGCTGGACCAGTACCTCCGGCTGTTCGAGAACCAGCAGTTCGTGCGGTCGCTGCTGAACACCGTGTACTTCGTCGCGGTGGGCATCCCGCTCACGATGGTCGCGGCTCTCGCCCTCGCCGTGGCGCTCAACAACGGGATCACGCGATTTCGCACGGCATTTCGCGTCGGTTTCTATGCCCCCGTGATCACGAGCATCGTGGCGGTCGCGGTGGTGTGGCGGTTCATCCTCCAACCGGACGGCCTGCTGAACACCGCGCTCGACGCCGTCGGCATCCAGGGCCCGGACTGGCTCAATGACCCGCTCTGGTCGATGCCTGCCATGATCCTCATGGCCATCTGGCGCAACATGGGCACCCTCATGATCATCTTCCTTGCCGGGCTGCAGAACATCCCCGCGAGCGTGCTGGAAGCGGCCGCCGTCGACGGCGCCACCGCCTGGCAGCGATTCGTCCGGGTGACCCTTCCGATGCTCCGCCCCACGCTGCTCCTCGGCGCCGTGCTCCTCTCGGTCGGCTATCTGCAGTTCTTCGAGGAACCGTTCGTCATGACGAAGGGCGGCCCGCTGGACTCCACGCTCTCGATCAGCTATTTCACCTACAACCAGTTCGGTTTCGGCAACTACGGCACCGCGTCGGCGGCGAGCTACGTGCTCTTCATCGCCATCGCGCTGCTCAGCGTCGTGCAGTTCCGAGCCTTCCGCCCCAAGGAAGCGCCATGAGGAAGCCCACCATCCCGGGCCGGGCCCTGGTGTACATCGTGCTCGTCATCGCCGTTGCGGCCACGCTCATCCCGTTCGTCTGGATGTACCTCGGTTCGGCGAAGACCCAGTCGGAACTGCTGAGGCGGCCGCCCACATGGTGGCCCGAGACCTTCACGTCCGAGAACTTCGCCACGTGGTTCGGCCGGCTGAATTTCCAGACGTTCTTTCTCAACAGCGTCATCGTGGCCGTCTTCACGGTCCTCGGAACGCTGTTGTTCTGCTCCATGGTCGGCTACGCGCTCGCGAAACTCGACTTCGCCGGCAAGCGGGCCCTCTTCCTGCTCGTGCTGGTCACGCTCATGGTTCCCGGCGTCGTCACGTTCATCCCGCTGTTCGTCGTGGTGAGCAAACTCGGGATGGTCAGCACCTACCCTGCGCTGATCATTCCGTTCCTCGCAGGGCCGATGGGCGTCTTCCTCATGCGCCAGTTCATCAGTGAGATCCCCGACGCGCTCATCGAAGCCGCCCGCATCGACGGCGCGGGCGAGGTGCGCATCTTCACGCGCATCATCCTGCCGCTCTGCGGGCCGGCATTGGCGACACTCGCCATCCTCACCTTCCTCGGATCGTGGAACAACTTCCTGTGGCCGCTCGTGGTCGCGCAGACCGAGGACATGTACACCCTCCCCGTCGCGCTCTCCCTGTACTCGGTGGGGCAGAACGCGACCAACTACGGAGTCCTGCTGGCCGGCTCCGTGCTGGTCATCACCCCCGTGCTGCTGCTCTTCGTGGCCCTGCAGCGCTACTTCATTCAAGGAATCACGGCGACCGGAATCAAATGACCTTCGAAACACGAAAAGGCAGGCACCGCGAGGCGGCCGGCGTGCATCCCATCATCGGCGGCTTCTACCCCGACCCGAGCGTCTGCCGCGCCGGCGCCGACTACTACCTGGTCAACTCCTCCTTCGAATACTCCCCAGGCGTCCCGGTCTGGCACAGCACCGACCTCACCCATTGGACCCAGATCGGCAACGCCCTGACCGGCACCGATGGGTTCCAGGCGGGAGAAGCCGGCGCCAGCAAGGGAATCTACGCTCCGACACTCCGCCATCACGCGGGCCGCTTCTGGCTGATCACGACGAACGTCTCCACCAGCGGCGGCCAACTGCTGACGTCGACGACGGACCCGGCCGGCCCGTGGGCTCCGGCCGTGGTGATCGACGGCCTGGCGGGCATCGATCCCGACCTGGCCTGGGATGACGATGGCACCTGCTACGTCACGTACTGCTCGACACGCCCCGGCCTGGAGGGCATCGCCCAAGCCCGAGTCGATCTCGAAAAGGGGGTGGCGCTGGAGGAGCCAAGGCCCGTCTGGCAGGGGACCGGACTGGCCTTCCCCGAGGCTCCACATCTCTACCGCCGCGACGGGTGGTGGTACCTGATGATCGCCGAAGGCGGCACGGAACGCGGCCACGCCATCACCATCGCCCGATCCCGAAACCCCGACGGCCCCTTTGAGCCCGCCCCCGGCAATCCCGTCTTCTCGCATCGCAGCACCACGCATCCGGTGCAGAACACGGGGCACGCGGACCTCGTCGAAGCCCCCGACGGACGGTGGGCGGCCGTGTATCTCGGCGTCCGCCCGCGCGGGATGACCCCGATGTTCCACGTCAACGGCCGCGAGACATTCCTCGCCGGCATCGACTGGATCGACGGGTGGCCGCAGTTCGACGAGGGTCGCTTCGTGTACGAGATCCCCGACCGCTCCTTCCTGGATCGATTCGCCGACCCCTCACTCCATCCTCGCTGGGTCTCCCCCGGCGCTCCTCTCGGCGAATTCGTCTCACCCGCCGAACCCGGCATTGCGTTGATCCCGGCCGCCTCCGCCAGCGGGAACGTCAGCGCCCTCATGACCCGGGTGACCGACGAGCGCTGGCGCTTCGACGTCGCGCTACGGACGGCCGACGGCGCGGCGGGCGTCCTGCTCCGACTCGATGACCGCCACTGGTGCGAGTTGCGGGTGAACGACGGCTCCGCGCACGCGGTCCTGCGCGTCGGTCCGCTCGAATCCCCCATCGGCGAGGTCACGGCCGGCCTCGGGCCGACGCCAACGGTGCGGATCGAGTCACTGCCCGCCACCCACGACGGCCCGGATGACATCGTATTGTCGGTGATCCGTGACGGCCACAGCGTGATGCTCGCGCGCTTCGACGGCCGATACCTCTCCACCGAGGTCGCCGGCGGATTCACCGGCCGGGTCGCCGGCGTCCGCGCCATCAGCGGCACGGTGGAAGTCGCCTCTGTGCGGTACGAGGCGGATGACGCCTACCTCGATCCCCGGCCATGACTCCATGACTCAAACCTTTCGCGAGGAGCTCCAGTGAGGTTTCCCCACGAGTTCGTCTTCGGGTCCGCGACAGCCGCGTACCAGATCGAAGGCGCCGCCACCGAGGACGGGCGCGGCCCGTCGATCTGGGACACATTCAGCCACACGCCCGGCCGGACGCTCAACGGCGACACCGGAGACGTCGCCGACGATCACTACCACCGTCTCGAGTCCGACCTCGACCTGATGGCCGAGCTCGGACTCGAGGCCTACCGGTTCTCCATCGCCTGGCCGCGGGTCATTCCCACCGGCGTGGGCCCGACCAACCACAAGGGCGTCGATTTCTATTCGCGCCTGGTCGACGGACTTCTCGAACGCGGCATCCGCCCGGTGGCGACGTTGTATCACTGGGACCTCCCCCAGCCCCTGGAGGATGAGGGAGGGTGGACCAGCAGAGCCACCGCCGACGCGTTCGCCGAGTATGCGCGGGTCATCAGCGCCGCGCTCGGGGACCGTGTCGACACCTGGACCACGCTCAACGAACCCTGGTGCTCGGCGTACCTCGGCTACGGCAGCGGCGTGCACGCGCCCGGACACACGAGCAGGCTGGAGCCGCTGCTGGCCGTGCACCATCTCAATCGCGCGCATGGCCTGGCCATCCAGGCGATGCGTTCGGAGGTCAAATCCGACGCGAAGTTCTCCGTCACGCTCAACCTGCACGTGTTCCGCCCGGACGGCCCGAGTGGCGAGACCGCGCGCTCAAAAGTGGAGGCGCTGTCGAACGACGCGTTCCTGGGGCCGATGCTGGAGGGTCGTTACACCGACCGTCTCCTGGAAACGACGGCCGGCATCACCGACTGGTCCTTCGTCCAGGATGGGGACCTGGAAACCATTCACCAGCCCATCGACGTCCTGGGCGTCAACTACTACAACACCAACCGGGTGCGGATGTCGGACGGGTCGGACGACCGGGAGCGGTCTGACGGACATGGCCGCTCGACCGCTTCTCCTTGGCCCGGCGCCGAAGACGTCGAGTTCCTCAACCAGCGGGGTCCGCTGACCGAGATGGGCTGGAACATCGATCCAGACGGCCTCCGTGACCTCCTCACCGACCTTCATGAGCGATATCCGAACCAACCCCTCATGATCACCGAGAACGGCGCCGCCTTCCCGGACACCGTCGACAACGGGATGATTCACGACGAGGATCGGATCGACTACGTCCGGCGGCACCTTCAGGCAGTATTCGACGTCATCGAGAAAGGCGTCGATGTGCGCGGCTACTTCTTGTGGTCGCTCATGGACAACTTCGAGTGGGCGTACGGATACTCGAAACGCTTCGGGATCATCCGCGTGGACTACGACACCCAGGCCCGCACGCTGAAGGACAGCGCCCGCTGGTACGCCAACGTCATCCGCTCACGCGAGCTCTCATGACCATGCTCAGCCGCATGGCCCTCCACTCCGGATAGACCGTTGAAGCTGCCGCCGGGCCAATCCCGCCGGACCATGCCGGGCCGAGATCGTGGACACGCTGCACAGTCCTGCTCGTACTCGGCCAGGAGGTCGATCGCGTCGGCGATCCGGACCGGGACATTCCGCCGTGGATCGCCGTGTGGCACTCCGCATGGGAAGGAGGCGACACCAAGACCGCAGGATCACGGGCTTGTCTTCGCCTCGCTCGTTGGCACACCGCTCGATGCCCACAACGTCAGACGAGCGTTCCGGAAGATCGTCAAGGACGCCGGGATGCCCGCCTACTACTGGACGCCCCGCGAGATGCGCCACAGCTTCGTCTCGCTGCTCACCGACTCCGGTGTCCCCTTGGAGGACCTCGCCTGGTCGGGACGACAGGATTTGAACCTGCGACCCCTTGACCCCCAGGCACATCACGAGGGGGCGAGATCACGGCCGATACCCGCCCCCACCTGAGGTTATAGTCCTTGCCGGTCCTTCAGCGTCCAAGGTCGTCCGGCGCGATTGTCACTCAGAATTCGTCGTACCCGGAGACCTGGCCGATGGAGAAGATGTGCCGGTTGGCGGCGCAGATCGTCTCCAAGACGTGGATGGGCGTGTCCTCAGTGGAGTAGCTCGCGCGGAGCACCTGGACGATCCACTCTCCGGGCTCGAGTTCCAGCGTCTCACGCTCGAAGGTGGTCGGCGGCCGAGCGGTCAGGTTCTCCTCCGCGTGACCGAACGAGTAGCCGAGCGCGGTCAACGCGGACTGAAGCGACGGCTTGACGAACTCCGGCTCGGCGATCCTGGTGTCGCCGAACAGGTCAGCGCGGAAGTAGCTCGTCGCGATGCGTACCGGCACGTCGTTCGCCGTCATCATCTTGCGCCGGGCCACGATGTCCGTACCGGGCTCGACACGCAGGCAGGCCGCAACGTGATCACTGGCGGGTTCCAGCCCGACATAGAGCATCCGGCGATCAGCTTTGAGCCCTTGCCGTTCCGCTTCCGCCAGGAACAGGGACTTGGACCCCCTGACGGCGGGCTCGGTCGGCAACGCCCGCTGCACCAGCACCCGAGGGGCCGGCGAGGCAGAGCCTTCCGGCGCACGAGCGGTCGGCCCCTTTCTCATCTGCGAGATGCGTCCAGGGGAGACCCCCAGCCGCCCGGCGATCTCCTCCAGGCTCATCCCGGACTCCCGTGCCTCCGCGATGGCCTGCCGCCGCATCTTGGCCGCCTCGGTGACCAACCCCTGCTCCTCGGTCATGAGTCGGCTGAGCATGCGGGCTCGTTCCACGGGATCGTTGACCTGCGCGACTTCTCTCAGCGTCTTCAAGTCCATCCGGGCGTTGCCTCCTCAGCGACCGACATTCGGCGCACTTTAGCCCCCCTATTGCGAGGGCATGGCCAGGGCTCTACTCTCAACTTTAGTCCCCCTAAAGCGGGGCCCTTGAATAGACCCCCGCCTGCGGGACGAACGGTGCTGCAACACCACCCGCAGACGGGGGTCCAAAGCATCGAGAGCTTGGGGTGTCAACGATGCAGGACCAGATTATCGCCGGGCCTGGGAACGGCAAGAAAACGCAAGCCATGCTGTCCGCAGATCTCCTGCGCCAGACCCTCCAGACCGAGCACGGCATACAAGCAGACATCCACGTGGGATACGACCTCGCCCTGGTGTCGGTCTGGGTGGGGCTGGTGGTGTGGTGCGACGGTCACCGGTTCTGGTGGCGCACCGGCTGGGATCCCGAACGCAAGCGCCCCGTCTACGCCTGGCACCCGGCCATCGAACCTGGACGAGCCGCCCGCCGCATCGCCTTCCGGTACGCCGATCTACGCGCCGACCACCCGCTCTCCCAGGCGATCGGCGACCTGGGACACGCCGCCAGCGCCACCCTGGAAGAGAACGCGCCATGACGACGGCTGGGAGCACCATCGGCAGCCGAGTCAAGATCGTGGACATGCTCCACAGCCCAGCCAGGACACGAGCGTTCACATCATGGCTCCTTGGACATCGTGCCACGGTGGTGGGCATCCTACGTAATGGCACGCTGGCACTCGTGGAGCTCGACGGCGAGCCCGGCGGAGCACGACGCTGGCCCATCCACTGGGATGACCTGCTGGTTTACACCGTGGTCCGAGCCGGTGAACATCGAAGAGGGCTACCGGCTCGGGCTATCCGGCCTTGAACGAGGCGCCATTCAGCATGCCGTACAAGGTGACAGCGGAAGGAGCCTCTGCGGTGAGCCAGCACATCCGCTGCCGATCTGCGGATGGTCGTTGCCATTCTCGCCAGGGGCAGCTCGGGCCTGCCCCGCCTGTGTCCGCTTGGCAGTGGAGGCATCATAGGACCGTCCGCTTTTCAGGGGGAGCAATCACCCTGCTCGGGTGATCAGGGCCGCGGTCAGGAGCATGTAGACGGTGCCGCGCATGCGTCGGCGTGGGGGACTTTGCTGTCGACGCTGCTGTCACCTCAGCCATGGTCACCCGCCGACAAGGCCCTCCTCCGTCGGGCCTTGCCGGCGATCGCCCCAGCCCGTACGACGGGCACCGAAGTCCGCGATCGTCACGGCCTAAGCCACCGTGCCGCCTTCTGATCCGTAGCCAGTTCGAGGTCATCCACAGCCGTGCACGACTCTCCGATCACCCAGCTCGCGCATCACCGTGAGGGTTGGCCCGCCCACGAGCGTTCACGATTGTCCAAGGCCGTTGCTAGCATCAGCGTTAGCAAGATCATGACGTCTGGGTCACGGAACCCTTCCGAGGCAGGGCCCATTTGGACTGCTCATTCTCCGATGCCTCGCAAGGTGCCGACCAAAATGTCGGCCCTGTAGGTCATGATCAGTGACGCACGTGTCCCTGTGTCATCCAAGGAGTGTCATGGCTGCTACCGACGACGTCGGATGGTGGGTTGTCGGCTATGGCGGGTGGTCAGACCTCGACCTGATCCGTGACCGGCTCGCCGCGGGTGCTGATCCCAACTCCGGCGTGCGCATCTTTGACAAGCCGCTACACGTCGCGGCCGAGCAGGGATCGCCTGAAGTGGTCGCCGAGCTGGCTATGCGGGTCGACGACGTCGACACGGAACATCGAGGCCGTACCGCGCTCTGGATGGCCGTCTTCGAAGGCCGCGTAGACAACGCCCGAGCCCTTCTCGCCGCTGGAGCGGACCCGTGGCGCCTCATGATGGACGGCTGGTCCCCCGGCCGTCTCAGTCTGGCCGGCCCCACCCCCAACCTCTTCCCCGCCCCCTCTCCGGAGATCGGTCTATCCGAGGCGGAGGCCGCCGCAGCGGCGGAGGCCGCACGTCTGATCCCCGCGCTAGGAGACTTCTATCACGGCGGCCTGAGCCTGGCCTGCGTGGCCGGCGTCAGCGCGGCCGAGGCAACAGCGCGCCTGGAAGCCGCACCCGCCGACGACGTGGACATCGACGTTCTTTACGAGGCCTGGTGGAACATCCCGGACGCTGATCTGATCGTCGGCATCACGGACGTGCCCGGCGGTTGCGTCATCACCCAGCCCTGGGGTTACATCCCGTCCACGCCCGGCGTCGTTAAGCGCGTCTCACGGGGCACGGTCTGCTACAGCGTGTACTCCAATCCCAAAGGCGGCATCTTCGGGTACATCGCCCGAGACGGCGCGGTCGTAGCCTGGGAGCCGGACAGTGCCTACATGGTCGCCCCTGACGCCGTGGCCGACAAGATCCTCGCTGCCTACCTCTACCGCAACCACCCTGTAGCGTTTTGCTGCGCTGGCGCAGGGCTGCGTCTGATGGATGCCCGGCCGATCATCGCACCCGATACCTGGCTGCGCCTGCCCAAACAGGACTGCAACGCCTGACGTACGGACGTGATCTTCCCGTCACCGCGAAATCAGCCTCACTAAAGATCTATGTGACTGAAGCCTTGGAGACTTCGGACTCCTGACTTCCTGCTTGCAAACGGGAGCCAATCACCACCTGAACCCGGCGGTGCCCAGCTTAGAGGGCTGTTGGCGAGTGGCAGCGTGTGATCGTGTGAGACCTCGTTGCTGTACTTCTCTGCTGTACAGCATGCGGCAGGACCTCAGCCGTTCCATCCATAGCCAGCTCGTGATCGTCCTGATCCTTCCACGGCCGCGCCATGGCCTTCCCCCGCGATCTCTTCCTTGATCGCCTTCTTTGAGTGTTCGCCCATGCTCACTGAGTGCATGAGTACTGGTTAGCAAGATCATCCAAGGTGGGATGGATACCGGACTGTCTCGAGGTCCTCGGCAAGGTCCGCCAAGGTGAGCTCGGCGTTCAACGCGGTGACGACCGCCTGCGTCAGAGGGCGAAGAGCATAGACATGCCGTACCGCATCGAGATTCACACGGACTTCGTAGTAGTCCTCAGCGAACCGTTGGAACGCCTCTGGCTTCGGATCCGTGAGCAGCGCGAACAGGTGAGCTGATCCGTCAGGGTCGCTTTCACCGTCCGGATAGTCGATGTCGCCCACCCGCCATCCGTCGTCGCCGGCCTCGCGCCACAGACAGGCGGTCACGACCGGCATACCGTCCTCGTCGCAGAACGCGGGCTCCTCCACGAAGTGGCGGAAGACATCAGGAACTGAGTCGAGCACCCCCGGCCACGGCCCGTCGTTCCCGTATGGGCTCATTACCGCCTCATGATCGAAGCCGCGAATGTAAGCGCCACCTGCTGAGAAGACGATGGAGTATTCATCTCCAGAGCCGTTCTGCATCGAACCCATCTCCTCCGCCGGGCCCCAACTCGCGCTAAAGGAGTGGTAGCGGCTCTCCCAGTCATCCGGGCTCAGGATGGCCTCCAGCACCGCCATAGATTGGCAGAGATCGCGGAGGGCCAGGACGTCGGGCAACAGAGAGGCCACATCGCGAGCAGTCATGCACCCCATCCAACCGGACGCCAATGACATCTCACGGCACTCCGCTGTGGGGATAAGGACAACAAGTACTTCTCGAAGAGCGCTGTCTGAGACTTGGCCGGTGTCATCCGGCCCCGACCGCGGTTCGTCGACCAATACAGGCACGTCCCAGCTCCGTTCGCGTTGTCCCCCGTCGTAGATCTGGGTAATCTCCGACACGGGTTACGCCCATCTGCGGAAACAGCCCGATCACGCCGCTGAGCAGGGACTACGCCCATGACCGTCTCGCATCGCTTCTCACTGCTTTCGGCGATCCCACGGAACAACGGCGAACACCGCGCCTCATGGACGGGGGCCACGCCTGGCTGGCTCTTATGTTCATCAGGCGCAGGCGGCCCAGCTCCCCATAGAACCCCTCTCTGTCTCCGTCCCTCGTTCTCCCGTTCGGCACCCACGGCCCCTCCCGCCGCGAAAGCAGTTGATCAATCGCTCTTCCCTCGGGGCCCACGACGGCGCGGGACGACGGCTTCCGCCCGTAGCATTCCCCTTGTGACGGCAGCCGAGGACTTCTACACCTTCTGCAGGACGGTCAAGGCCCGTTCGCAGGAACATCACCAAGCCATGGAAATCGCGCTGGAGCGGGGCTGGTGGGCGATTGCTGGCAGCGTGCTGCGCATGGAGCTCGACTCCATGATCCGCGTCATCTACCTGCTGCACAGTCCGGATACGCGGGACCGTATTTTGGCATCCTGCGTTACCGGCAACGGATTTAAGGACGGCCGAAACCGTATCCCTGATCGACAAATGATCAGCGTCGCTACCGGTGACAACCACTGGGTAAATGCCGTGTATAGGTTCGGAAACAAGTTCGTGCATCTAACCGACGCGCACGACTACGCAGACGTAGATCCGTGCCAGGCCTACGACCAAAAAGATGAGGTTGTCAATTACCTCAACCGATACCACGGCGGCAAGCTGCCTGGTCAGCCGCTGGGCGCCAGCTCCACATTGCCGGACATCGCCGCGTACGCCCCGCTTGTGCTGGACAAGATCACCTCGAACTTACTCGGGTACCTCGAGCGTCTCCGCGAAGAGGTGGCTCCTCTCAATGAAGGGCTGGCGTGAGGGCCGAGAGGACTCAAGCCCCTAATCTTAATCCGTAGGGCAGGGCAGACGTCTCCTCGGCACTCTTTCGTCCTGACGAAGCGGCGACCATGACCCTCATCACCCTGCGGCAAGCCTCCGTCCGCTTCACCTTCCCCTACGCCGCTCTGGAGCGGCCGGTAAGCTGAACGACACCTTGGCTAGCGCGTGGAACGACGACAGCGTCTCGGCCGAAATGGGTTGATGCGCTGATCGTTTGTGGTCCACACTCGTGCTATGGAATGGGAAAGACCCTCCACCGCTCGATCCTCGCCCGATCCCAAAAGCGATCTTTTCTCTCGCGCCGGGGACGACACTATAACTACAGCCTTTCCGGGCTGGTATCGATCTTCCGAAGATCCATGGTACGGATACGTAGAGGGCTACCGTCTCGCCGCCGATGCCATCCTTCAACGTGTCGAGGAGACTGGTCTTGATCAGGACAGCTTGGTGTTTCCGTTCCTGATGTGCTGGCGTCACCACGTCGAGCTCCAACTCAAGTCCTTGATCACCTTGATGCAGAGAGGGCTACGCGCACCGGTGAATGTCCCCTCACATCACAAGATTGACCGACTCTGGCGCGATACCGTCGTCCTGCTCGACCAGGTAACGGCGTTCGACGAAGACAAGGCGATAAGCCACGCGGAACGTCTCATTCTCCAACTCCATGAGACAGACCCAACGGCCCAAGAGTCCCGTTACCCAATGACCACTAAGGGCGCACCCACGCTTGAGAGCATCGTATACTTCGACATGCGCATCTTTCACAGTGGGATGCAGGAGGTGGCCAACTTCCTTTCTGGGACACACGTGGGGCTCAGCGAACACTTCAAGGTGCGCAGGGATTACGGCTAAGAGCGTTTAAGAGCGTTGCTGCTGGAGATAGAGGCCGGAATAATGATCGATCGGGTGTCTTTGCTACTCATCCGCTGTGGGCAGGGGTAGCGCAGGGGTGAACTATCGACCGTCCGCTTTTCAGGCGGAGCAATCACCCTGCTCGCCTGAACGAGGCCGCGGTCAGGCGGGTACAGACGGTGGCGCAGACGCGTCTGGATGTGGGGACGTTGCTGTCAGCGCTGCTGTCACCTCAGCCATGGTCACCCGGTGGCAAGGCCCGACGAAGGAGGGCCTTGCCGGCGATCGCCCCAGCCCCTATGGCGGGCACCGAAGTGTGCGATCGTCACGGCCTCAGCCACCACGCCGCCTTCTGATCCGTAGTCTGATCACGGCCATCCACCGGTGTCCTCATCATCCCGCCGCCCTGGTCGACGGCCACTCGCACAGCCCGCCAGTCCACACATATCCACGTCCGTGCGGGCCCGTTGTTAGGAACCGTGTTAGCACGACGTCGTGATCAGTCATCCTGCCCGATGACAAGCGGACCCGCACCGCAGGACCCCCAGGCCCGAGGAGCGGAAGCCACGCGGCAGCAAAACAGCTCCGCATTAGGAGAGTGAGAGCAGAATGATTCGGCTATCTGGCCCGCCCGCTGAAATGCGCCTCTGAGCTCGTATGACAAGTGCGATCATCCCGCACATGTCCCGCGGCCAGCCCGCTGATCAAAGTGTCCTCGTCAGATAGATGCGAAGCAGACCTAAACCGTAGGACCACCAACGCCACACCAACGCCTGAGCACCGGAAGCGATCTACAGGCCTACTCTGGTGGGCACACATCGGCCCATCCCCATCGGGGAGAAGGCGCTTCGTCCGGCTCGCGACCATATGGAAAGGTTTTAACGAGCGCCGGTTGCTCCTGTAGCGCCAACTCATACCATCCTTCGTTAGCACACCTTCTAAGAAATCTGTCCACGGACTTTGTTGCTCCAGAGGCGCGGAATTCCTCGAGAAGGAAGACTTGGTGCGCCTTCTCCCAGGCGTCGATCTTGATAGACGCCTCATGAGCCTGATCAAGGAGTCGTTGAATAGCATCGGCGGCCTCCAAAGACCTCAAGGTCTCCAGCATCATTGCCACATCCAACGGAGTCCTATATATTGCAGATACTTCGGGAAGGAGTCCGAGGATGTATTCGATTTCCGCATAGAAGTTCAAATTTTGTAGAACGTTCATGAGATTCGCTACATCCGCGCCGTCGCCCAGCTCGATATTCTGGAGCGGGCGTCGTGATTGGATTCGAGAAAGCAGTGCGTGATCTCCCCTCTGGGAGAGGGTACTCAGAAAATATGTTGCGGCATGAGTAGCTCCGAGAGGCACGTTGACAAGTACTTCTTCATCAATCAAGTGCTCCTTCAAGCCGTAAGTACGCACGCTGTCCATGAAAACAATTGCATCCGCAACGCTGATCGGATCGCTAACATCCACTGCCTCATGTACGCGATCCGTCAAACGCTGAGCATCGTCCTCTCTCTCAAGCCTAAGAAGGATCTTGCATATCTCCAGCAGTGCTCTCGGATCGGCTATGGGAAGAAGCTCGACAACCCCCCTTTCGAGGAATTTCGTTGCCGAATCACGATCGTCTACGTATTCGCACCAGTCAAGGAATCCATAGACGCTTTCGACGTCTAGAATATTCGACTCGGCAATCAGCCTTTTGACGAATGCCTCCAAGGGTGCGGAAAGGGCGAGGCTTTTCATTCCGACTAGAACTGCACCAACGCCTACAGGGGAATCCACGATTGCTTCTTTGGCGATACGTGAAGCTATTAGGTCAGCCAGATCAAGCCGATCGGGCTCCCTGAGATAGCTGAGGAGAACGCCCGCGTGCAGCAGGCTATCGATCTGTACATGTTGCAGTGAATCAACGGCGAACTGTCGGCCATGCGTTGAGAACATTTCCGGCCTGGACAATTCGCGGATAATGGCCCCGATGTCGGATAGCTTGGCCTGAGTCAAACCGGTTCTAGGCAAACGAGCCAACAATTTCTGAATAACGTCGTCTTGATTGTATTCTCTCGCTTCCTCCAAGAAATTTCCGACCGAACGCAAATCGGACATGTCGATATGTGCCACTACCCAGTCTGCGGCGCGCGAGATGTCGGTGGGGTCGCAGAACTTCATCGCGCCGAGAAGACCGGGGTTATTGTACGAGCCCTGAGCGGCCGATCTCGCGTGAAGCATCGCGCTGTATCGGTAAAGCCCTCTGATCCAGGCGAACTCTGCCACCTGTCCCAGGTCTGAGGGATCGCGCGAGTGCTCGCAAAGAGCCTCCCATAGCTCTGCAGGCCCGAGCTGGGAACTGCGCACTCCTAGATAGTGTTGCACGATGAAATCGCTCGGCACATAGAGCTCTCTCGAGGATCCCGATCTCATTCTATGGGAGTTGATGGCACTCAATGTGTTGCGAACGTCAGTGCGCGAGCTGTCCTCTCGATAACCGCGAGAAAGATCCCTTAGTGAGCTAACAGCCCAATCGTCCTCACCCGGGCGCTCTCGAGGGCTCATGTAGCCATCAGCAGCCTTGGCAAGAAATTCCCTGGAGAGTGATTTTCCGTATCCAATTCGTTTTGCATCTATTGCTGCGTATATGAGCGCCTTCTCGTGGGGGCGAAAAGATGAGCCATCGTTGATTCTACTGATCAGCTCTGGTCCGCCTGTGAGGTGCTGTATTATCTGGCCATAGCTTCTTCCGGCCTTAAGGGCCATAGAGATCCTAGTATCCGATTTAGCGAGCGCCTCAATAGAGTCCATCTCATTACTGGTAAATGATGATGGCACGCCAATGATGGTCGTATAGCGGGATTCGAGTAGTCTGCGAATCTGGGCGTTAATGTCAGGTAGTCGACCTCGGGCCATGAGTTCATTTAGATAGGGCACTCGCCATATGGTTCCTAGGACCATCAAGTTTCGCGAGTTAGATAGCACTCTGATCAACGCAGTCGCGATCTCGCTACGCCTCTCGTCCGAGAAAAAGACCTGAGCCTCATCCAGCCAGATGATCACATTTTCTTGCAATGGAGACTGTAGCGTTTCGAGAAGAGTGCATGAGTCATCCGGTCTGTGAACATTCCACTCCTGGAGTAGTGAATGTGTTGCCTCGAAGAGAGCACGGGTCTTACCTGTGGTCGAGGATCCCGCGACTAGTATCAGCTTTGATGCACCCTCGGCCTTATTTCTCTCCATCTCTATCCATAGCGCCGTGTCGTGATCTCTGTGGAAATATGGCGTGAGAGCGTCCCGCTCACCTCGGCTTCCCCTATCGAGAACCAAGCTTTGCTGCACACCAAGATCTCGTGGGTTAAGATCACCGAATATTGACGGGGTAGCGGTTTGCGTTGCCCTATCTCCCCGAATCCGTGTGGCGATCGTTTCTTCGTGAGACCGCTTCATCGTGATTAGCTCTTCAACAGTGAAGCCAATTCCGTGATCTTCGTCAATCACAGCGTGGTGGGTTGGACAAAGTAGGATCAGATTCTCATATGAATCCCGTTCACTGGCAGGCATCGAGGGATTCCCTCGTGGGCCGTTATCTTCACGAGCGACGATATGAGCTTCCTCGCCAAGCACTATATGATGACTTAGGTCACTGGACGACTTATTAAGCGTATAAGTCAACTCTTGTACGCAATTCTTGAAGGCGCACATGTTTGCGCTGCGTGCCCAGAGGAGCTTTCTTGTGCGCTGTGTGATTGCCATATTTCGCTGTTCGGTAGGAGGGTACAGGCATTAGCCTGGCACGAGGACGCTGGTGCAATTGTGACCCAGAGCGCCCGGCCAGGGAAGAGGCTCGAACGCCGGTGTCGGCGCGTGAGCGGTGCTGGGCGCGACCGGCCGAAGAGCCGCAGCGCGCCCAGCACCGCCTGACGCACGCCGACCGCCGCAGGCGGGCGGCCTTGAACCAGTAAAGAAACTATGAGCCACTCAGACCTGTGCTGTCAGACCTGTGCTGTCGGGTCTCATGCCCCACACAGACACCTCAACAGTGACCTTGAGATTGCCGAGCGCGTCAGCCCTGATTAGCTCCTCCATGAGTGCCTCCTGAGAGAGGCCGGGTGGCCCATAGTGGGCGTACCACTTCTGACCATCGATCGTGGAGACGGAGATGCGTTGCTCATCGTCGATAAGAGTCGCTTCGCGTACCTTGCCTTCACGCGTTTTCTGAAGAATGAACGAGATATCACGCTTGACTCTTGGCCTAGAAGGGCTGCGCCCCAATAAGGGATTGACCACGGCACCTCTTTCGTTCGGCTGGTCACCCATGCGATGCACCTTCGTCGCAAAACGACGAGGATTGCACTGAGACCGTCTAGGAAGGCCAAAAGTATCCCACGGCTGGCAGTGACAACTAGTGGCTCGTCTCGCATCGTTGACCGAGTAATCGACGTACCGCCCGGCGGCCAGCAGACTATCTCCAGTGATCGATCTTGGAGGTGGTCGTGGGGCAAGGCCGTTGCGTTCTCGGCTGGTGAGACTGCTGCACCCCTGGGTCGAGTGGCCGAGTAAGGGCGCCCCGGTGCGGAGATGACAAACGCGACCCCTGATGATCGGCGGTGTCTAGCCAGTCGATCAAGAACAGGGGCCGCGTTCGCGTGCCATCATCCCCGATCGACGTGCTCTGTCGCCACTTGGAGCACGTCACCCTCACCGACCCGGCCATCGACCTGCCCACTCTGGCCGCGGTACTGGACACCGTGCCCGACCCCCGCAGCCGCAGAGGACGCCGCTACCGGCTCGGACCACTCCTCGCCTTAACCCTCCTCGCCGTCCTCAGCGGAGCGACATCACTGGCGCAGCTCGCCAGGTTCATCGCCGGGTACGACCCCGGACTGCGCATCCAACTCGGCCTTCCGGCCACCACGCGACCGGCCGCCTCCATCCTGGGACGGCTGCTGGCCCGCCTGGACGGCGACGCCTTCGACGCCGTGACCTGCGGCTACCTCGCCGCGCTGGCCGCCTGCCGGCCACCCGAACAGGCAACATCCACCGAACAGGCGACATCCACCCGAACGCCCCTGCTCGGCCTAGCCGTGGACGGCAAGACCCTGCGCGGCAGCCGCACCCGCGACGGCGTAGTCCACCTGCTGGCCGCCATCCGCCACGACACTCAAACCGTCCTGGCCCAACGCCAGATCGAGGCCAAGAGCAACGAGATCCCCGCCTTCACACCCCTGCTGCGCAGCCTGGACCTGACCGGCGTGGTGATCACCGCCGACGCCCTGCACACCCAGCACGACCACGCCCAGCAGATCATCGCGGCCGGCGGCCACTACCTCTTCGTCGTCAAGGGCAACCAGCCCACGCTCCTGCGCAGGCTCAAGGCCCTACCCTGGCGCGAGGCCATCCTCAACGACCGCACCGACGAGACCGGCCACGGCCGCCGCGAGATCCGCCGCATGAAGATCTGCACCGTCCGGCCCGGCCTGCCCTTTCCCCACGCCGCCCAGGCCATCCAGGTCAAACGCCGCCGTACCGACCGCAGGACCGGCAAGACCACCATCGTCACGATCTACGCGATCACGAGCCTGCCACCAGGCCGGATCACCCACACTCAGCTCGCCGCATTGATCCGCGGCCACTGGAGCATCGAAGCCCTGCACCACATCCGCGACGTCACCTACCGCGAAGACGCCTCCCGCGTCCGCACCGGCACCGCACCCCGCATCATGGCCAGCCTGCGCAACCTGGCCATCGGCCTGGCCCGCCTGCTCGGCTGGACCAACATCGCCTCCGCCGCCGACTACTACCGCAGCCACCCAGCCGATGGCATGCACCTACTCGGTCTCACGACCTGAGAACGCTTCGGCCCTGGGTCGTGGGGCGTCGACCGAGTGTGTTCGTCCGGCCGGTCAGCATGGAGGAGGGCCGCAGGCTGCAGCGGGTCAGCCCGGACGTCGAAGGATCCGGTGCGGCTGCGGCGGGCGATCGTGGTGCTAATGTCCGCCCAGGGCCAGACGGCAAAGGACATCACCTCGCTGATGCAGGTCAGCGAGGACTACGTCCGCGACGTGATCCACGCGTTCAACGAGCGGGGGTTCGACGCCCTGGACCCAAAATGGAGCGGGGGACGCCCGAAGGGGATCAGTGAGCGGGTGCGTGAGCACATCCGTCTGATCGCCCTGACGTCCCCCGCCGACTGGGGCATCACCGGCTTCGCCACCTGGAGCCTGGCCAAGCTCGCCGACCACCTGACCGAACGGCTCGTGGTCCCCCGCATCAGCCGTGAAACGCTCCGGCGGATCCTGCGCGAGGGCAAGGTCTCCTGGCAGACCACGACCACCTGGAAAGCCTCCACCGACCCGGACTTCATCGCCAAGATGAACCGGATCCTGGCCTTATACGACACCCCGCCCACCGACTGCCGGGTGATATCCGTCGATGAGTTCGGCCCGCTGAACCTCCAGCCGCGCAAAGGCAAGGCCTGGCGCCCGGCCGGCAGGCCCCGCCGCCTGCGGGCGATCTACAACCGTTACGGCGGGGTGATGCACATGCTCGCCGCCCTCGACCTGGCCACCGGCAAGATCTACTACCGGATCCGCAAGCGCAAACGGTGGCGCGAGTTCCTCGGCCTGCTCAAGGCCCTGCGAGAGCGCTGGCCTGGGGAGAAGCTCTACATCGTGCTCGACAACTTCTCCCCGCACCGGCACGCCGAGGTACGCGCCTGGGCCGCCGACAACGACGTCGAACTGGTCTTCCTGCCGACCTACGGATCCTGGCTGAACTGGATCGAATCCGAGTTCGCAGCCCTGCGCTACTTCGCGCTGAACGGCACCGATCATCGCACCCACGACGAGCAGAACGCCGCCATCGCCGCCTACATCCGCTGGCGGAACAGCCGAGCCGAGCCGAAGACCCGCTTCGCGCCCGAGTCATCGATCCGTCAGTGGACCGAATACCCGGCCAAGGCTGCCTGACAATCCACGAGCTCAGCCGATTGCCCCACGGCGGCAACGTGCACCTTGCCACGGCGAAGGGGCCGATAGTCTCAGGGAATCTTGGTTCGGATATCGCTACGCACGGAGGCCATGATGATGCGGTTGGCGCGGGGTTCAAGCCGACTGTACGGCGTGATGCTCATACTGGCGGCGGTAGTCCTGCTCGCGGACCAGCTCACCAAACTGTGGGCGGTCTCCGCGCTGTCCGACAGCGAGCGCGTCGCCGTGATCCCGCCTCTGATCTACTTCCGGCTGCTGTACAACCCTGGCGCCGCGTTCTCCATAGGCATCGAGGCGACATGGGTGTTCACCCTGGCAACGGCAGCGGCAATGGTCGGCATTCTCTACACCGCACGCCGACTGGCCTCGGCGGGCTGGGCGCTCGTGCTGGGCGTGCTGCTCGGCGGTGCGGTATCCCACCTGGGCGACCGACTCTTCCGCGAGCCCGGCCTGGGCCGCGGGCATGTTGTGGACTTCATCGACTACGGCCCGTTCGTGGGTAACGTCGCCGACATCGCGCTCGTCTGCGGGTGCGCTGGGTTGGTGCTGCTCAGCCTGCGTGGTGTGCAACTCGCTAAGGTGCCGGGCGAAGAATCCGCCTAGCCTCCCTGTTTCGCTTCGAGTGGCTGAGCCGGTCTGAGCTGGTGTGCAGTGGTGGTTCGGTTGCTTTTCGTCGGCAGGCATGGCCGTGGCCCGACGCGCGGGTCGGGTTCTCCAGGGTTCCTCGGGTGGTGGGCGGGCAGGGGCGCTGTCATGCTTCAGGTGGCTGGCCGGGGCATGGCTGTGAGGCCTACGAATGCGCTGGTCAGCTCGTTTCGCCAGGGCCAGGTTGCGGAGATGCGCAGATGGAAGCGGCGACCGCCCCGGGTGATGCGAGCGGCTGCAGGCAGCAGCCGGTAGCGGAGCTTCTTCGGTTCGGCGAGATAGTCTGCTGGCCGCCGGGCGGCACGTCGATTACTTGGTCAACGAAGCGAGACGAGCCACTAGATCACGAGGTCTATGCCGTTGTCGCTGAGTTCCTGCGGGGTGAAGTCGGCTTCGGCGTTGTCGGCGAGTTCGCGGTGGTAGCCGATCTCGTAGCGGTTGGCGGGTGCTTTGACCTCGGTGACTTCGATGGGGTGGCCGTTGGGGTGGGCCATGGTGCGGCGGATGATGAGGACGGCTTCGGCGTAGTCCATGCCGAGTGCGGTGCGTTCGTCTTCGTAGGCGATGCGTGCGGTGGTGAGGGTCATCCATCGGACGGGGCCGTGTTCGCGGATGAGTGACTGGTAGAAGGAGCCGGGGCGCTTGCGGTATTGGGCGTGGCGCTTGGGGTCGTCCCAGTCGGGGAGCAGGTCGGCGTTGGTGTAGGAGTTGATCTCCAGGCGGGCCGATGCGCCGTGGATGGCGGCGGTGTGGCCTCGGTGCCACATGCTGCGGCGGTGGATGACTGGGTGGCCGGGGCGGACGCTGAGCATGATCGCGACGTCGCGGTTGGCGGTGGTCTTCTCGCCGGTGAACAGCGGGGCGTCCTGGTCGCGTGGGGCGAGGTCCCAGCCGAAGGCTTGGACGTCCGGGTGGTTGCCGGGGGTGGCGAGGTCGGGCCGGTCTCGGTCGGTGATGAGGATGGTGCGACGTTCGGGCATAGGGCGGACGAAGGAGCCACGTCCGCGCATGACGTAGGCCAGCCCTTCGGAGACGAGGGTGTCGATGGCCTTACGGACGGTGGGGCGGGAGACGTCGTACTTCCTGACGAGTTCGGGTTCGCTGGGCAGTGCGCCGCCGGGGGGATAGCGCCCGTCCAGAATGGCGGCTCGTAGGTCGGTGGCGATGACGCGCCAGCGGGCGTCTTTGTCGTAGGTGCTGGTCTCCATGGTGCGCCTTCCTCGGTAAATCCTCAGGACTACTTGTACTACAGGTTGACCAGCAAGCACCATGTCTGTCAACCTGTAGTACAAGTGGTCCAGCGAAGGAGGTGGTGCCCTATGAGCAAGGAGGAACGGCACGACGATCAGCCATCCGGCGCCGAGTGGATGGCCGATCTGGCCCGCCTGATCAACGCGCCGGGCTATGGGCGGTGGCGCTCCATGGTCGCGGCGATCAGCGGGTGCGCCCATCCGGTGCACCTGGCCGGACAGTCGATGATCGTGGACGCCGGCACGGGCGAGATCCTGCACGCGTACACAACCGATGGTGAGCCCTCGGGACATCTCCTGGTGGCCTGCGGCAACCGCCGCGCGTCGGTGTGTCCGGCGTGCTCGCAGACCTACCAGGCCGACACCTTCCACCTCATCCGGGCAGGCCTGTCCGGCGGCAAGGGCGTACCCGAGACGGTCAGCGCGCACCCGCGGGCGTTCGTCACTCTGACCGCCCCCTCCTTCGGCCCCGTCCACTCTCACCGCGACGGCCGTCCCTGCCGTCCCCGCAACCGCGACAGGCGGTGCGAGCACGGGCGGCCGGTCGGCTGCCACCTCCGACACGAGCCCCAGGACGAACGGCTCGGCCAGCCGATCTGTCCCGACTGCTACGACTACACGGGCGCGGTGCTGTGGCAGGCACACGCGGGCGCGCTGTGGCACCGCTTCACCCTGGCCATCCGCCAGGAGCTGGCCAACCAGACCGGGATGACTCGCCGCTCCTTCGCCCAGCATGCCAAGGTGTCCTTCGCCAAGGTCGCCGAGTACCAGCGGCGCGGCCTGATCCACTTCCACGCCATCATTCGCCTCGACGGCCCCGCCGGACCGAACCAGCCGCCACCCGACTGGGCCGACCACCACCTGCTCACCCAGGCCATCCCACCCGCCGCCCATCAAGTCACCGTCACCACCCCGCCGAGCAATCTCGGCCGGTGGACCCTCACCTGGGGCGATCAGCTCGACATCCGCCCCATCCTGTTCGACCCCAGCGCCGACGGGCTCAGCGAGCGAGCCGTCGCCTCCTATATCGCCAAGTACGCCACCAAGGGTGCCGAAGCCTCCGGCACCGTCGATCATCGCCTGTCCTGCCGGGCCTGCGCCGGACGCGGACGGCTGAGCCTGATGGCCGCCTGCGGGCATTGCCACGGCACGGGCCTCAAGCCCGGCCTGAGCTTTGATGCCTTGCCCGTCACCGACCACGCGCGCCGCATGATCCGCACCTGCTGGGACCTCGGCGGACGTCCTGAGTTCAGGGCGCTGCGGCTCCGCCCTTGGGCGCACATGCTCGGCTTTCGCGGCCACTTCTCCAGCAAGAGCCGTGCCTACTCGCTCAACCTCACCGACCTGCGCAATGCTCGTGCCGCCCATCGTGCGGCCGAAGCCTGCGAGCGTCACGGCCTGCCCGCCCTCGGTGACGCCACCACGCTCGTTCTGGGTCACTGGCGCTTCGCCGGAATCGGCTACACCCCGGGCGAAGCGATCATGGCCGAACACATTCGCCAGCGTGTCCAGATCGCCCGCAAGATCGCGGCAGAGCAGGGGGATGGATGACCCCACCCCTACCCGCCCACGACCGGCGGCTCTACCGCGTCTGCGAGGCCATGTACCTGCTCAGCCTCAGTCGAAGTGTGATCTACGAACTTATCCGCTCAGGGCGCCTCCGCTCCGTGACCCAGGGGCGCGCCCGGCTCATCCCCGCCTCAGCCATAGAGGACTACATCTCCCTACTCGAACAGGAGGCTTCATGACCGAACGACGCAGTCGAGGAGACGGCGGCCTGCACTGGGACGAGACGCGGCAACGCTGGATCGCCTCCGTGACGGTCGGCTACTCCCCGGCCGGCAAGCGCATCGTCAAGAAGGCCAGCGGCAAGGCCAAGACCGAAGCCAAGGCCAAGCTCAAAGGGATCATCCGCGACCACGAGGACGGGCTTGCCAGCGGCCCGGCGAACTACACCGTGGCGGACGCCGTGACGAGCTGGCTTGCCTATGGTCTACATGGCCGCAACCAGAACACGGTCACCAACTACCGCACCCTGTGCGACAAGCACATCATCCCCGACCTGGGCGCGCGCAAGCTGCGGGAGCTGAGCGCCGAAGACGTGGACCGGTGGCTCGTCGGCAAGGCCAAGGTGCTCGCCGCCCGAACGGTGCGGCTGCTCCACTCGTGCCTGAACCGCGCGGTGAAGTTCGCTCAGGCCCGCGACAAGGTGAAGCGCAACGTCGTGGGTCTCTGCGAGATCCCCGAGGGCAAGGAGGGTCGTCCGTCGAAGTCCCTCACGCTCGACCAGGCGACGGCTCTCCTCGACGCGGCTGAAGGCTCGCGCCTGTACGCCTACGTGGTCCTCTCGCTGCTGATCGGTGCCCGCACGGAAGAGCTGCGGGCGCTCACCTGGAAGGAGGTCGATCTGGTCGGCGATCCGGACAAGGACATCCCGCCGTGGATCGCCGTGTGGCGCTCTGTGCGCGAAGGAGGCGACACCAAGACCAAGCGCTCACGGAGATCACTAGCGCTGCCCAAGCGCTGCGTGGAAGCGCTCAAGGCGCACCGGGAGCAGCAGCGCAGGGACAAGAAGGAGGCAGGCGAGAAGTGGAAAAATCATGGTCTCGTCTTCGCTTCCCTCGTCGGCACATCCCTCGACGCGCACAACGTACGCAGAGCGTTCCGGAAGATCGTCAAGGACGCCGGGATGCCCGCCTACTACTGGACGCCCCGCGAGATGCGCCACAGCTTCGTCTCGCTGCTCTCCGACTCGGGCGTCCCCCTGGAAGACATCGCCCGCCTTGTCGGCCACAGCGGCACGGCGGTCACCGAAGCCGTCTACCGCAAGCAGATCCGCCCCGTACTCCTGCAAGGAGCTGCGGCGATGGACACCCACTTTGCCGGTAGTCACCCACAAATGCGAAAGGGTGCCACCCTAACGAGTGACACCCTGCTCGACCAGAGAAAACCTGGTCGGGACGACAGGATTTGAACCTGCGACCCCTTGACCCCCAGTCAAGTGCGCTACCAAGCTGCGCTACGTCCCGGTTGTGTCGATCACCCCCTGCGGGGCGAGACGTCATAACCTTAGCGCACATCAGAACCGCACGTGTACTCAGCAGGAGGGGCTCGTGGGGCGCAGGCCGACCGTCGATCGGAGTGAGCTGGCCAGGCTCGTCGCCGAGGGAATGAACGTGCAGGAGTTGGCCGCGCACTTCGGGGTCAGTGAGTCCGGGGTGCTGCAGGCCAAGCGGGCCGCGGGCCTGGCCAAGCCGATGCTCGATCACAGCCGGGCCGTACCGTGGAAGCTGGAGCGGAAGCACGCGCAGTCCGGGCCCGCCACGAACCTGCGGAACCTGTCCGCCGCCGCGCAGGGGAAGCCGCCGGCGGCCGAGCGGTTGAACACCGCCTTGCGGTGGGCGCAGCGGCTTGTCGATGCCGGGCTCGACGTCGGCTACGACAGCGTGAGCGGGTTCAGGGAGGTCCCCGCCGCCCCTGGTGACTCACACGTCGCGACAGTGCTGGAAGCGGCCAGGAAAGCTCTGGAAGGCCGCTGACACCGGCGTTTCGGGCGCTCCTACGGGGGCAGTCGCTGGTCTCGACGTTAGAGACCGGAGGCGAACATTATGTCCACCTTGATCTGGGTGGTCGTCGTCGTGGTCGCGGTGGTGGCCCTCGCCGCAGTCGGCTACGTGGTGTTGCAGCAGCAGCGCCGCAGCCGCCTCCGCGCACGTTTCGGCCCCGAGTACGAACGCCTGATGGCGGAGCACGACAGCAGACGCGACGCGGAGCAGGAGTTGCTCGCCCGTGAGCAGCGCCACTCCGAGCTGGACATCCGGCCCCTGCCGGAGGAGTCACGTGACAGCTACGCCACCCGGTGGAACGAGGTGCAGGAGCGCTTCGTCGACGCCCCCGGGTTCGCGGTATCCGAGGCCGACCAGCTGGTGGCGGCGGTCATGGCGGAGCGAGGCTACCCCACGGATGACTTCGAGCAGCGGGTGTCCGATCTGTCCGTCGGGCACGGTGCCACCCTGGACCACTACCGGGCGGCCCACGAGATCAGCGGGCGCGCCGCCAGGAAGGAGGCCTCTACCGAGGATCTCCGTCAGGCGATGGTGCACTACCGCGCGCTCTTCGAAGAGCTCCTACAAGAGACCACGCGAGGACGGTGACCGATATGACGAGCGACGAGCTGAAAGTGCCGTCGCAACGGGCGGACCAGACCGATGACGATGACGCCCCCAGGGACGACTTCCGCGCGAACGACACCCCCACTACCGACCTCAGCAAGGAAGACGGCGTCCGTGACGAGCGGTCGCGGGCGATCGTCAACGAAGAGAACGAAGAGAACGACGAGGGGAATGGGGCTCGCCATCACGAGCCGTACGCCCCGATGGGCGGCGACATGCTGGCCGAGCCCGAGCCGGGTCTGAGCCCGGACCCGGTGCGCGACGAGCCCGAGTACACCGACGACGTGCCCGGCGAGCCCATGGTGGTGGAGAGCGCGCCGGCCCACGCCGCCCCTCAGTCCGTCGTCCTGTTCGACCAGGACCCGGCCGAAGTGCAGGGTCGCTGGCGCGAGCTGCAGACCTCGTTCGTGGACGACCCCAGTGACGCCGTCCAGCGGGCCGAAGGACTGGTCGAAGAGGTCGTCGAGGCGATCACCAGCGGTCTTACGGCTCGTACGGGCGAGCTGCGCGACCGCTGGAAGGGCGCTGACGACACCGAGCAGCTGCGGCTGGCCCTGCGCGACTACCGGGTCGTGCTGGAGCGGCTGCTCACCCTTTCAGGCCACGAAGCAAGCCACGAAGCAGGCCACGCGACCGGTCCCGCAACCGGCCATGAGACGAGCCACGCAACCGATACGGCCTACGGAACGAGGTAACGGGACATGCTGGCGATAGTCGCGGCGATCATTTTCGGCCTGGGCTTCCTGCTCGACCTGCTGAACGTGAGCATCGGGTCAGGGATCTCCGGCACGACGTTCATGCTGCTCGGCCTCACCCTGCTGGCGCTGCACCAGGCGGGCATCGGCACGGCCAGCGTCAAGAGCTACGGCGGCTGGCGAGGCCGTACCCGCCGATAACAAACGCCGACAGCGGACACACAGCACGACAGCGCGCGGCGCACTCGATGATCACGAGATGATCACGAGGCGTCGCGCGCGCATGTCGATTCATGTCTGGTGAAATCAGGTCTTGCTGGGGAAGCGCATGGTGACCGTGCTGCCCTCGCCGCCCACCCGCAGGGACAGGTCCGAGGAGAGCAGGCGGGCCACCCAGAGACCCATCCCGCCGACCGAGCCGGGCATCGGGCCGGGCTTCCAGGTGCCCTCGTCGTGTACCTCGACCACCAGTTCGCCGTCGTGGACCCAGGTGCGGAGCTGGGCGTCGACCGTGCCGTGGGTGACGGCGTTGGTGGCGACCTCGTTGACGGCGATGACGAAATCGCCCACCGCCTCCTCCGCCATGCCCACCTCGCGGGCCTCGGACGCGGCGAACTGGCGCACCCGCGGGAGGTCCGGCAACCGGAAGCTCAGCTTTTTCACCGGCGCGCCCGGTGGCGGGCTGATGGAGCCCGCCTGAGGATCGACATCCTCGTTCACCCGGTAACCGCCTTAATCAGCTGACTAGCTCACTACGTAGCTGGTCCAGCACTTTACGGAGGATTCGCGATACATGCATCTGCGAGATGCCGAACTCTGCCGCTATTTCGGCTTGAGTCATGTTCCCAAAGAAGCGAAGCAGCAGGATGTGCTTCTCACGCGACGGCAGTGCGTCGATCAGCGGCTTGACGGCCTGCCGGTCGACCATCTTGCCCAACGTATCGTCGTCCTCCGGGATGATGTCGCCGAGAGAGGCGGCGTCGTCCTCGGTTCCGAGCGGCGCGTCGAGCGACAGCGTGCTGTAGGCGGCCGAGGCGTCGAGCGTGAGCAGGACGTCCTCCTCGCTGATGTTCATCTTCGCGGCCAGTTCGGCCACGGTCGGGGAGCGTCCCAGGTCCTGGCTGAGGTCGGCGACGAGCCGGTTCAGCTCGGAGCGGCGTTCCTGGTAGAGCCGCGGCACCCGGATGGCCCAGGTACGGTCGCGGAAGTGGCGCTTGACCTCGCCGGTCATCGTGACGACGGCGTAGCCCCTGAAGGCATGGCCGAGAGTGGGGTCGAAGCCGTTGACGGCCTTCATGAGGCCGACGTACGCGGCCTGCAGAAGATCCTCCAGAGGCTCGCCGCGGTAGCGGTAGCGTCTGGCGATCTCCATGGCGAGCGAGCGGTGCATCTCGACGATGCGCTCTCTCAGGCGTTCGCGGTGACTGTCGGTAGTGGCTTCGCCGGCCATTTCGGCCAGCAACTCTTCGGCGGTCAACTCCTCGAGGACGAATTCCCGCACAGCCATGGCTGCTCCTCATATGGATCGCAGGGCCGCCTCCACCTGCAGAAAAAGCCCATGCAGAGGCCTGCCTCGCTCTACATCCGAGACGGAAGCCCTCTGCTGGACTTCGGATCCAGTGTCCCCCCTCACCGCAGAAGTATTCCTCCTTCGTGCGGTGACAGTAGGGTTGCCCCGTGACAATGCCGGAGAACGGCGAAGGGGCGGTGACGGCCCTGAGCCTTACGTCGTCGACCGTGGACGAGATCACGGTGATCAAGGTCGATGGCGTGCTCGACGCCACGACGCGCGAGCAGTTCGCCGACTACCTCTCTCTGGCGGGTTCCGAGCTGATCCTGGACCTGGCCGGAGTGACGTTCATGGACTCGCGCGCGCTCGGCCTGATCGTCCACCATTGGCAGACCAGCCTGGCGTCGGGTGCCAGGTTTGCCCTGGTCGGCGTGGAATATTCAAAGTCAAAGGTCATGTGGATCACCGGGCTCGCGCAGCGGCTGCCGCTGTACGACACGCTCGACGACGCCTTGGCCGCCATTGGCTGAGCACATTCCCCTAGGGCCACTAGCGGCGGGACTTTTTCTGATGCTCGTCGACCAGGAGCCTGGCCAGGTCCGCCACCTTGACCTGGTGGTGCTGTGAGATCCGGCGCAGTTCCTCGAAGGCCGCCTCGGACGAGCACCCGCTGGTCTTCATGATGATGCCCTTGGCCTGGTCGATCACCGAGCGGCCGGCCAGGGCCTCCTGGAGCTGGGCGGCGTCCGTACGTGCTTCCTCGAAGTCCCACAGGTTGGCCATGGCCACGCCCACCTGCTCGGTCAGCATGTCGGCCAGCGCCTGGGCGGCCTGCGGGGAGAAGGCGGCCGGCCGTACCGAATAGAGGCCGATGACCAGCAGGACCGGGTCGAGCCGGATCGGCACGGTGAGCACCGAGCGCACCCCCCAGCGGGCGGCGAGCGGGGCGTAGCGTGGCCAGCGCGAGTCGCTGAGCACGTCCGTCACGACCACCCGGCCGCCGGTCAGCCTGGCGTCGGTCGACGGGCCCTCGCCGATGTCGCGTTCGCCTTCGACCAGCATGATGAGCTCGCTGTGCGAGCCCGACACCAGCACCCGCTGGTCCCGCCAGTGCTCGGCGGAACCGCCCGAGCAACCGGGGACTCCGTCGGCCAGCGCGGTGGTCAGACCGCGCAGCACACTTTCCGTTGAGTTGTCTTCGCCCAGCCGCCCGAGAGTCGCCAGGTCACGGGCAAGTCCGGGGGTGATCATCGCCGTTGATTTCATAGCAAGCAAGCCCTACCCCTTATAGCTAGCATTATCCAGCGTGGCGTAGCGTCAGAGAATGACCATGCCCGGCCTCGAACACGCCCTGGACGCTCTGTCCGGACGCGTTTCCTCCCTGCGCGAGGCGCGGGCGGCCTACCCCTCCGACCTTGCGCCGACTCTAGACGCGGCACTCGCCGAGCTCGACACCGCCGCCGAGTTGCTGGCCGAGGCGCGTGAAGCGCTGCGCAACGCGCCCAAGCGGCAGGGCGGCAAGAAGGACGGGGGCCAGCGGGAGCTGAAGCTGCTGCGCCAGGTCTACCGGGCCTTCCCCGTGCCGGTGATCGTGCTGGACGGCGGCGGGGTGGTCCGGCGGATCAACCCCGAGACCTCGCGGATGCTGGGCAGCCCCGACGGCTATCTGGTCGGCCGGTCGTTCCCGCTGCTGGTGGACGTGTCGCGGCGGGCGGCGTTCCGTTCGCACCTGATGTCGGTGCTGCAGACCGGGCAGCCGGCCGCGTTCGAGTCGCGGCTGGCGCACCAGGGCCGGACCCATACCGTCCAGGTGGCTCTGACCAGGCTGACGATGCCCGGCGAGCCGCAGCAGATGGTGGCGGCCGTGGCGCTGCCGACCGAGGTACAGCTGCCCGAGCCGGGCGCGCGGCGGCCCGAGCAGTCCGACGGCGCGCTGCTGCTGGCGGCGGCCAAGCGCCAGGACCTGCTGGCCACGATGACCACGCTGCTGCTGGACGAGGAGGCGCTGCGGCAGCCTGTGGCGCTGCCCAGGGCGACGCGGCTGCTGGCGGCCGGCTGGGCCGACTGGGTGATCGCGGACGTGGTACGCGACGGTCTGGCCCGCCGCGCGGCCGTCGTGGCGCCCAAGGACCACCCGCTGGGCGACCTGGTACGCCAGATCGAGTCCGCCCCGCCGGCCGCGAGCCACGTGGTGACCCAGGTGCTGGAGCGCGGTTCCGGTGTGGTGCACGAGATGGTCGACGACGAGACCCTGCTGGGCTTCTGCTCCGACGGGCCGCTGCTGACGGCGATGGGCGCCGGCTCGATGCTGTGCGTGCCCATCGGCCCGGGCGACGGCGTGCTCACGCTGGTCAGGTCGCACGACCGGCCGCCGTTCACGCTGGCCGACCTGGGGGTCATGCAGGAGGTCGGGCTCCAGCTCGGGCTGGCGGTGCGCGCGCAGAGCAGCTTCCAGCGCCGTTCGCGGGCCGCCGACGCGCTGTCGGCCACCGTCGCGCCGCGCAACCTGCCGGACGTGCCCGGGTACGAGGCCGCCGCGATCTACAATCCCGGCGCGTCGGTCGGCGCCGAGTTCTACGACGTCTTCCCCGTCGCGGACGGCTGGGCGTTCGCCCTCGGCGGCGCCGCGGGCAAGGGCGAGGAGGCGGCGTCGGTCAGCGCGATGGTCAGGGGCGGGGTCCGGGTGCTCAGCGTCTGGGAGTCCGATCCCGACGTGGTGCTGCGCAAGGTGAACGAGGCCCTGGTGACGCAGGGGACCGGCATGTTCGTGATGGTCGTGGCCGGGTTCGTACGGGGCCGCAGGATCCGCCTGTCGTCCGCGGGGCATCATCCGGCCGCGCTGCTGCTGCCCGACGGGAGCGTCCGGTTCGCCTCGGGTGGCGGCGTGCCGCTGGGCATCTCGCCGGAGGCCGAGACCGAGTCCGAGGAGCTGACCGTCGCGGTGGGTGAGACGCTGCTGCTCTACTCCGAGGGGCTGATCTCCTCCAGGAACGAGGTCGGCGAGCCGTACGGCGAGGAGCGGCTGGCCGACGTGCTGGGCAGATGCGCCGGTCAGGCGCCTACGACCATCGTGAAGGCGGTCGAGGCGGACCGGCACGCGTTCTCCGGCGGACAGGTTTGGGACGAGATCGTGGTGCTGGCTCTGCGCGGCGTCTAAGCGGTGTCGGCTCTGCGGGGGTTTGCGGTTGAGCCATCTTTGGGTAAGGTCGGGGGAAGAACGACGTGCCTAAGACGCAGGCACACCTTGAAAGCTGTTTTCACGCTGAGGTGTGCCATGAATATCGCGATCGTCGCTTCCGCTACCGGTAACAAGCGTCACCACATTCTCTCCGTAGCGCGTGAACTGGGACGCGAGCACCACGTCACCATCTACTCCCGTCGTGACAGTGCCGAGGGCAAGGCCAGGACGCGGGTGGCCCCGGGTGTGATGATGGAGCACATCGAGGTGGGCCCGGCCCGCGATCTCGCCCCCGCCGACGTCATGCCGTACCTCAAGGACGTCGGCCAATATCTGAGCCGGCGCTGGAGCCAGGAACGCCCGGACGTGATCCACGCCCACTCCTGGACCGGCGGCCTCGCCGCCGTCACGGGCGCCAACGGCCTGGGGGTGCCGGTCACCCAGACCTTCCACACCGTCGACGCGGCCCACCTGAAGCTGGAGCGCGCGCTCGGCCGCAGCGCCAGAGCGGTCATCGCCGGCTCCGGTGACGAGGAGTCTGCGCTGATCCGGCTCGGCGTGCCGCGCCACAACATCGCCATCGTGCCGTACGGCGTCGACACCGAGCGCTTCCACCGCCAGGGCCCGGTCGCCACGCGCGGCAGCCGCAAGCGCCTGCTGCACCTCGGCCCGCTCACCCCCGAACGCGGCGCCCCCACGATCATCCGCGCGCTGCAGGGCCTCCAGGACGTCGAGCTGGTGCTCGCGGGCGGCCCCGAGCCGGACCTGCTCGACGGCGACCGGGAGGTACGCCGCCTGCGCGCCCTGGCCCAGCAGCTCGGCGTGGCCGACCGGGTGACCCTGCTCGGGCAGGTCAAGCGGACCGCGGTACCCAAGCTCATGCGCAGTGCCGACGCCGTGGTGTCGGTGCCACGTGAGGCCACGACGGGGATCGTCGCGCTGGAGGCCATGGCCTGCGGCGTACCCGTGATCGCCTCGGCCGTGGGCGCGCACCTCGACTCGATCATCGACGGCGTCACCGGCCTGCTGGTGCCGCCGGACCGCCCCGCGCGGACCGCGCGCCTGGCCCGCGAACTGCTGACGGACCCGACGCTGCGCACCGCGCTCGGCTACGCGGGCGCCGACCGCGCCCGTTCGCGTTACTCGTGGGAGCGGGTCAGCCAGGAGCTGGTGCGGGTGTACGAACTCGCCTGCGCTTAAAGTTCCTTTTATGCTGATTCACCCTTGGGACGCGGGCACCGACGAGCAGTCCCTGGCGTACGTGAAGGACAACCAGTTCGGGCACCTGATAGCCGCGGGCCGCGGCCGTGAGGTGCCCGTCGTGGTGCCGACGCAGTTCCTGCTCGTGGACGAGCGGACGATCGTCCTCCACCTGGCCCGGCCGAATCCGATCTGGGCGGCGATCGACGAGAACCCCAAGGTGGTCATGTCGGTGGCGGGCCCCTGGGCCTACATCCCGGGCCGGTGGCGGGCCGAGCCCGGTGTCGAGCCGGAGCTGGGCGTGCCGACCACGTTCTACTCCTCCGTCCAGCTGATCTGCCGGGCCGAGATCGTCAAGGAGACCGAGGGCAAGCTGGAGATCCTGCGCGAGCAGCTCGCCGACCTCGAACCCGGGCAGGGCGATCCGGCCCGGATGCCGCGGCTGCTGTCGGGCATCCAGGGGATCCGGCTGGCGATCGAGGAGATCCGCGGCAAGTTCAAGTACGACGGGCACAAGGACGACGCTCACCGGCAGCGGGTCGCCAAGGGGCTGACCGAACGCGGCGGGCCCGGCGACACCTCCGCCCTCAGCCACCTGTAAGACCCGCCGACTAAGGCGCCAGGAGGCGGGCCGCCTTGAGGCCCAGGTGGATGGTCAGCCGGTCGTCTCCCTCCGACAGGTCCCGGTGCAGCGTCCGCTCGGCCTTGCCCAGCCGGTAGTAGAGCGTCTGGCGGTGGATGCCCAGCTCGGCGGCCGTCTTCTGGGCGTGGCCGCCGTGGTCCAGGTAGACCTCCACGGTGTGCGCCAGCTCGGCGTCCAGCGCCGCCGTCTCGGCCGCCAGCTCGCGCAGGTCGCTCTGGCCGAGCCGGGCCAGCAGCCGGTGCACGCCCAGGTCCTCCCACCGGGCGACGGGCGCGAAGCGGGGGAAGTGCTCGGCGACGCGCAACGCCTGCCGCGCCTCACGCCAGCTCTGCCAGGCGTCCGCCGGGTCCGCCCGGGGGGCGCCGGTGCCGGCCGCCGTGCCGTACGCGTTCTGCAGGGTCTGGGCGACCTCGGCGGCCAGGTGCGCGGGGGCGAGCAGCGCGACGGGCGAGCCGGCGCGGGCCAGCACCCCGCGCGGCAGCGTCCAGAGGGCGGCGACGCGCTCCTCCGACTCGCGCACGGCGATCGCGGTGACGGGCCCGAGTACCTCGATGGAGGCGCCGGCCCGCTCCTCAGGGTCGGCCGAGAGCAGCGCGCGCAGGCCGCGGCCGAGGTCGTGACGGCTCCTGGCCTCCTGGGCGAGCGCGGCGGCGGCCCTGGCCACGAGCGGGGCCGCCCGGCTCAGCGCCGCCTCGGTGAGGCTGCCGGAGTCGAGCAGCCACAGGTAGCCGTAGGTGACCTCGCCGTGGCGCAGCGGCCAGCAGACCCTGGCCAGGACCTTGAGGTCGGCGTCCGCGGGGATCCTGACCGGGCCGTGGGCGCGGGCGATGCCGTAGCGTTCGAAGTAGTCGCGGACCTCGCCGGTGGCGCGCCTGCGCAGGATCGATTCCTGGCGGACGGTGTCGATGTCGCCGTGCTGCGCACCATATGCCAGCAGGCGGAACGAGCGGTCCTCCAGCGTCGCGGACGCCCCCAGCAGGCGGGCGAGCTCGTCGACGGTCTCCTGTAGATCTGCCGAGTTGTGCATTTGTATGACAGCCTGCCACAAGTGGCGTTACGCGCGTCGATGGCCCGGTTGTGAGCTGCGGTTTTAGGCTGAGAACATGCTGGGTCAACTGCTACTCGCCACCTCCCGGAGCGCGCTGGTACGCCGCTCGGTATCCGGCTTCCCCCTCACCCGCAAGGTCGTCGACAGGTTCGTCGCCGGTGAGAGCGTTCAGGAGGCCCGGACCGCCATCGAACGGCTGCGCGACGCCAAACTCGCCGTCACCGTCGACCATCTCGGCGAGGAGACCCGCGACGCGAGCGCGGCGGCGGCCACCGCGAAGGCGTACATCACGCTGCTCGACGCGCTGCGCCCGCTCGATCTCGGCCCCCGGGGCGAGGTGTCGGTGAAGCTGTCGGCCGTCGGGCAGCGGCTCGACGACGCGATGGCGCTGGAGCACGCCCGCGAGATCTGCGCCGCGGCCGACGCCAACGGCTCGACCGTGACGCTCGACATGGAGGATCACACCACCGTCGACTCGACGCTCGCGATCCTGCGCAAGCTGCGCGCGGACTTCCCGTCGACCGGCGTGGCGATCCAGGCCTACCTGTTCCGCAGCGCGGACGACTGCCGCGCGCTGGCGGTCGAGGGTTCGCGGGTACGCCTGGTCAAGGGCGCCTACCGGGAGCCCGCCTCGGTCGCGTACCAGGGCAAAAGCGAGGTCGACAAGGCGTACGTGCGATGCCTGCGAACCCTCATGGCGGGGCAGGGGTACCCCATGGTGGCGACGCACGACGACCGGATCATTTCGATCACCGAGCTGCTCGCCGACCGCTTCGGCCGCCGGCTCGGGTCCTACGAGTATCAGATGCTGTACGGAATCCGCACCGACCGGCAGGAGGACCTCGCCGGGGCCGGTCACACCGTCCGCGTCTACGTTCCCTACGGCGACGACTGGTACGGCTACTTCATGCGCCGCCTGGCCGAGCGGCCCGCCAACGTCGCCTTCTTCCTTCGTGCCCTTGGGGGTAAGTAAATGGACGCCATCAGCAACGTGCCCGTTCCCGCCAACGAGCGGGTGTACGGCTACGCGCCGGGCAGCCCGGAGCGTACGACGCTGGAGAACCGGATCAAGGAGCTGTCCGGGTCCTCGATCGACCTGACCATGACGATCGACGGCGAGCGGCGGCTGGGCGGCGGCGCGCCGATCGACGTGGTGCAGCCGCACAACAAGGCCTCCGTCCTCGGCCGCATTCAGGACGCCACGGCTCAGGACGTACAGGACGCCGTCGACAGCGCGCTGCGCGCGGCTCCGGCCTGGCGGGCGCTGTCGTTCGACGAGCGGGCGGCGGTCTTCCTCAAGGCGGCCGACCTGCTGGCCGGGCCGTGGCGGGCGACGCTGAACGCCGCGACCATGCTCGGGCAGTCGAAGTCGGCGCAGCAGGCGGAGATCGACTCGGCCTGTGAGCTGATCGACTTCCTCCGGTTCAACGTGGCCTACGCGCGGCAGCTGTACGCCGACCAGCCGGCGTCGTCGCCCGGGGTGTGGAACCGGATGGAATACCGGGCGCTCGAGGGCTTCGTGCTGGCGATCACTCCCTTCAACTTCACCGCCATCGCCGGAAATTTGCCGACGTCGGCGGCTTTGATGGGAAATGTCGTCGTCTGGAAGCCTTCGCCCACGCAGCAGTTCGCGGCGCACTTCACGATGCGCCTGCTGGAGGAGGCGGGCCTGCCGCCGGGCGTGATCAACATGGTCACCGGCAACGGCCAGGCGGTCTCCGAGGTGGCGCTCACGCACCCGCAGCTGGCGGGCATCCACTTCACCGGCTCGACGGCGACCTTCCAGCACCTGTGGGGCACCGTCGGCGCGAACATCGCCTCCTACCGCGGCTACCCGCGTCTCGTCGGCGAGACCGGCGGCAAGGACTTCGTCCTGGCCCACCCGTCGGCCGACCCGGCCGTGCTCGCCACCGCGCTGGTCAGGGGCGCCTTCGAGTACCAGGGCCAGAAGTGCTCGGCGGCGTCGCGGGCGTACGTGCCGCGCTCGGTCTGGTCGCGCATGCGTGACGACTTCGTCTCCGCGGCCGAGTCGCTGACCGTGGGCGACGTGGCGGGCGACCTGTCGACGTTCATGGGCGCGGTCATCGACGACCGGGCCTTCGCCAAGCACAAGGCGGCCATCGACCGAGCGCGCGGCGCCTCGAACATCGACCTGCTCACCGGCTCGTATGACGACTCCACCGGCTATTTCGTGAAGCCGACGATCCTCGAGTGCGCCGACCCCACGGACGAGATCTTCGTCAAGGAGTACTTCGGGCCGATCCTGGGCGTACACGTGTATGAGGACGGCGACTTCGACGCGGTGCTCGACCAGATGGAGAGCGTCTCGCCGTACGCGCTGACCGGGTCGATCATCGCCCAGGACCGCTACGCGATCGCCTCGGCCTCGGAGCGGCTGCGCTTCGCGGCGGGCAACTTCTACATCAACGACAAGCCGACGGGCGCGGTCGTGGGCCAGCAGCCGTTCGGCGGCGCCCGCGCCTCGGGCACCAACGACAAGGCGGGCTCGATCTTCAACCTGATCCGCTGGGTGAACGCCCGTACGATCAAGGAGACCTTCGTCCCGCCGGTCATCACGGGTCCTTACCGGGGTGACATTCCGCAGATGGCGTTCGAGCAGCCGGACCTGAAGCGGCTGGGTTACTGAGGTCCAGCGGCTGAACAGGTGAGGCACCCCGGACTCGGGGTGCCTCACCTCTGGCCAGCGGCCTGGTCGCCCGCTCCGGAGAAGCACCGGCGGCCCCGAGGCTGGTCGGCGTCGATCAAGTCAGACGGGCACCCACCCGATCGGCGAATCACGTCTGAGCCTGGCCGCGGCAACCAGTTTGGGAATATGCGAGCCGTCGCTCGAGGCCACTTTGGCTGGTCCGCTGCCCGCCGCGGCGGAAGCCACGACCAAGGCGTCCACGACGCACTCATGCCCGTCCAGGCCCGCGTCCTCCAGCAACAGCCCGGCAAGGTCTGCTATGCCTTCGGTCACAGGTATGACGGTAAGGTGCGCCCGCTGCCATATGAGCCGCCTGCCGACCGCGCCCGTGCGGCGAACCTCAGCGAGCGTCACAGCGCTGATCGCCGGGATGAACCCTTCCTCCCGGGCGACAGCGATCCGCGCCACGACCTTCGGATCGTCCTCACCGAGCAGAGAGAAAGGCTGGGCGTCCAGTACGAGCAACGGCGTAGGGAACGAGGCCCCCGCGTGCTTTACTCGCCGGACCATGCCCGCCTGGCCTCTTCCATGACTTCATCGGACAACGGACCGGCTCTACGTTCGTGGTCGACGACGATCTCTTCGGCTTTCAACAAGGCCAGCCCGTATTCGGCGGCCTGGTCGACGAAGCGGGAGAACCCGCGAGGACCGGTCCGGCTCTCGATCTCCTCGGCGAGCGAGCGGCGTAGCGTCACTGACTTCTTGATCGTCGGGTCTGTGGGCTGCGGCAGGGACATGGGTTCAGTATGCCACTAGGTATCGCATAACGCGGAGAACATGCCGTTGTCGTGTCCGCGGCCGAATGGGAGTCACTGCAGTCGCTTGGCCCCTTGAACTGGAGTTTTGCACTCAGGCGGAAACCTCTGGATGGTGCCGACGTGTTGCGGCAGCCTGGCCAGGAACCGGGGAAAGCGTTGTCCTTCACAAACTCGACGAAGGTGTGGAGGCACGTTCCGCTCCGCAGGGGCAGATCGTCCTGGTGTCGGCGGGGGCGCCGCATCGGGGAGGCGACGGGGGTCCATATGCGATTACAGGTGCTCGGGCCGATGCGGTTCTGGACCGGTTGCGACTGGGCTCCGATCCCCAGCCCGCGCCCCCGAACCCTGCTGGCCCTGCTGACGATCGGCGCGGGGCGGCCGATCACCACAGAACGCATGATCGCCGAGCTGTGGCCGGCCAAACCACCGCCGACGGCGGCCACTCTGCTCCGGGGCTACATCCTGCAGCTGCGGCGCGCCCTCGGCGACGACGGCGGCGAGACGATCGTCACCCGGGCGTCCGGCTACGAGATTCGCCGCGCCGCCGACGAGACCGACGTCGCCCGCTTCGACGCGCTGACCGCGCAGGGGCGCACCGCGCTGGTCAAAGGTGCCGCCGAGGAGGCCCACCGACTGCTCTCCCAGGCGCTCGCCCTGTGGCGCGGCGAGCCGTACTCCGACACCCTGCCCACTGCGGTGGTGAGCGCCGAGGTGAGCAGGCTGGGCGAACGCCGGCTCACCGCCACCGAGGCCCGCATCGAGGCGGGCCTGCTGCAGGGGCGGGGGCCCGAGCTCATCCACGGGCTCCAGGGCTTGACCAGGGAGCATCCCTTGCGGGAGGGCCTGTGGGCGCAGCTCATACGGGCGCTGTATGCGGCCGACCGGCGCGCCGACGCCCTGGAGTCCTACCGGCGGGCGCGGCAGACGCTCAGGGCGGAACTCGGCTTGGAGCCCGGCCCTGACCTGCGAGAACTCCACCAAGCCATTCTCGAGGGGAGATCCTTACCCGGCACGGGCGCCTCCCCCCGCCCCGCAGCCATCTCCGGCGCCACTCAGGACGGCCCCGCCTCGGCATCACCGTCCCTGGAACTACCCTGGGAACTGCCCCGGGATGTCCCGACGTTCGCCGGGCGGCAGCGGGATCTGGCGTCCTTGCAACGACTCATGACCGACCCCGGCGGGTCGAGTGCCGTCGTGATCACCGGGGGCGGCGGCATGGGCAAGTCGGCACTGGCGATTCATCTGGCACATCGCTTACGCGACCACTTCCCCGGCGGACAACTCTACGTCGACCTGCAAGGATCCCGCGAAGAAGCGACGCCCCTCCAGCCCACCGAAGCCCTGGCCCGGATGTTGCGGGCCCTCGGCGTCGCGCCGGCGGATGTGCCGGCGGAACCGGCGGAGGCGGCGACCCGGTTCCGTTCGCTCACGTCGGGCCGCGACCTGCTGGTGCTTCTCGACAACGCGGTGGACACGGCCCAGGTCGAACCCCTGCTCCCCGGCGAGCGCTGCGGCGTCCTCATGACCGGCCGCCGCTCCCTGACGACCCTGGGCTGCGCCGTCCACCACCTGAACGCCCTGTCTGAGCAGGAGTCACTGGCCATGCTCGGCAGCCTCGCGGGCGAGGAACGCGTCAGAGCCGACACCGACGGGGCCCGGCGAATCGTCGGCTCCTGCCAAGGCCTCCCCCTCGCCGTGCGCATCGCCGCCGCCCGCCTGACGTCCCGCCCGCACTGGCCTCTGGGCTGGCTGGCGGACAAGCTGGAGAACGAACAGCACCGCCTGGACGAACTGCAAATAGACGACCTGTCCCTTCGCTCCGCCTTCGCCGTCAGCCTGCGCGACCTGGAGGGCGATCCCGGCGGGCAGGAACTGACCCGTCTGCTCCGCCGCCTCGCCCTTTGCCGTCCGCCCCAGGTGACGATCCCCCTCGCCGCCACGATCTCGGGCACAGCGCCCGACCAGGCCGAGAAGCTACTCGACAGGCTCCTCGACGCCCGCCTCCTGGAGTCCCCCGAACCGGGTCGCTACCAGATGCCCGATCTCCTGCGCCTGTTCGCCGAGGAGCAGGCTCTCCGCCACATCTCCCGGGTGAGCGGAATCTGACTCGCGACGCGTGGTCAGTTCGCCGCCGGTCGGCGGCATCGAACCCGCCCCCTGAACGGGTTTCCGCCCCTTCTCCGATCTGCCTGCTATCAGCCTGGTCAGGGCCGGTTTTTGCCTGCTAGCGGGGATGCTGTCGCTAGCAGGCAATGCTGCTAGAGGCGTTTGCCGGAGCAGAGGTTGATCATGGCGCCGTCTTTGTACCCACCACTTCCCATCAACGGCGCCATTTTTCGTCGCGGGCGTCCCGGTAGCAGGGCCACTGAATGAGCTGCTGGCCGGCGTTGCGGCTCGAGGCCACACCGAGGCATTTACCGGAGTAGACGTTGACTATGGCGCCGTCTTTGTACCACCACTTCTCATCGACGGCGCCGTTGCAGGTGTACTGGATGGCGCCGGCACCGTCTTTGAGGCTGGACGCCACGCCTATGCATTTCTTCGAGTAGTTGTTCCGCAGGAAGAACGCCCGGCGTCCGTGGCTATCCGTGGTCGATACCCAGTCCCAGAGCTCATCCGACGCTTTGTTACAGCGCCACTGGATCACCGGAGTTGAATTCTTGGTCTTGCTGCCGACGCCGACGCACAGGGCGCTGAAGCGGTTTTTGATGGAGCTGCCGGAAGCACTGGCTGTTCCGGAGGACGACGCGCTGGCGGTTGCCGAGAACGACGTAAGGACCGCCACTAATATAGCGGCGACGCCGGTCAGCGCGACTCTTGCGGCGACGGCGCCCATCACCGAAGGTCGCACTCGCCGGACGTGTGTGCGATTCCTGCTCTTTTCTTGCTTCCTGGTAGTCATATCATGTTCGACCCTTGATCGAGGTGAAAGGTTCGCCGTACCTCGGGACATTTTCCGGCGTCGCCCCGGGAAGGAACAGGCCTTTATCCACATTGCCTCATACGAACGAGATCTTGCCCTTGAAAGCTCGAGCTAGCGCTCATCGCACCACCTACCACAGCCAGGAGATCAAGAGCGTGATCGCCTCTTCTACGCTGCTCGTGCCGGCTCGCCCGGAATCGGATTCCAGCAGGAACGGGGGATCGCCATTAGGCATTGAATCGAGCTGCAGTTCGATGGCCCCGGATCGTCGCCTGATGAACCACACGTTGTCGTCGTCGGCCGCATGGGTTTTCGATATCCGCTCAACCTCGATATCCGCGAACGCTTTCCTGAGAGCGGCGAAAATCTTGTCGACGGGACCGCCGACAAGATCATCCGCCCCCCAGGAAAGTCCTTCAGTCATGAGGGATACCGTTGCCGATCGCACCCGCGCCCTTCAGCAACGAGGCTTCCCAAGGGCCTCAGGAGCCAAGCGGCCCTTCTTGGGAACCGGATTTTGCTGCACATCGCCGAACGGATTTCCCTCACCGACCGTGACATTCACGTGATTGTAGTTCGTCGCACCGCTGGCGGTCGGCTCGGGAGCGTAGGTGACCGTACCTCCAGCGGCGCGGATGTCGCCGGCGGTGGTTGCCCTAAGGCTTCCATGAGGAACGCCGGCACCTGCTTCTTCGACCGACTGTCCCATCGAACCTGAGAACACTTCTCCCGTTCCTGGCATCGGGCTTTGTCCGCCACGAACGATGACGTAATCGTCTGGTACTTCCCAGCCGTTCGCATTGTGTACCAGTACCGGGGTGTTCCGAGCTACCACATGGTACGTGTGGGCGTCGTTGACGGTGAGGTTGTGAACGCGTTCGGTGGCGGTCCACTTCTGGACGGCGGTGATCTGGACGTGGGTGCCGGCACTGGTGCGGAGCCACATGCCCGGCCGCAGCTGGTCCGCGTCACGCCACTCGCGCAGGTCGTCCAGCCAGAACGGATGGCCTTCGGTCGCGGTGACGCTACCGGTGCGATCGCCTCGGTCGCCGTCGATGTCCACGGTGATCTTGACGAGGTGCTTGACGCCCTCACCGACGATCAAAGCGGTGACCTGTTTCGCTTGTGTACCGCCGGTGCCCGGGTCAGTGGCGAGGACCCAATCGCCGACCTCGACACGCTCGATCGGCTTGGCGGATCCGTCCGCCATCAATACCTTCGTGCCGGGGACGAAGCTGTTGCCTTTACAGCCTCGGCCGATCGCCCTGGCGGCGGCTTTTATGCCCGATCGGATCCTGCCCGCGCCGCGAGCGGCGGAGGTCGCCCCTTTCCGGAGGACCTCCCCGGCGATCTCGCGGCCCGCCATGCCCGCTGCCCTCGCCGCGGCGTATCTGGTCAGCCCGGCAAGCCCGAGCTTTATCGCGGATTTGGCCAGGCTTGCGACGCTGATCACGGCAAGGGCGATGTCTGGCGCAAGTTTGCCGGCCTTGTACCAGTTGGAGTGAGTGTCCGCTCCTACCCAGCCCGCGATTTTGTCTTCGGCTCCGGGCAGATTGAAGAGACCGGAAAGGGGGTTCATCACAGGGTTCTGCAAGCCCCACATCTCAGCGCCTACATAGCCGTTCCAGGCCGGCTTGAGGACGTACTTGACGAACCAGTTGCCACCACCGCCACCACCACCACCGCTATGGCCACCACCGCCACCACCGCTGCTGCCGCCAGAGGTGTTGTTGCCTCCTCCGGGGTTCGAGTGCGGGCATCCCTTGTTGGCGTAGTAGCAGTTCGGATTGCCGCGGAGCGGGCCGTCGAGGCCGTCGGGGTCGCTCTGCGTGACGGGGGTCTGGTTCGCGTAGGAGTAGCCGTCCCAGCTCTGCGGGTAGCCGAGGTTGAACAGCGGGTCGACGGAGATGAAGCGGCCGATGTCCGCGTCGTACTCACGAGCACCGAGGTGGGTGAGGGATGTGCTGGAGTCGACGGTGCCGCCGACGAAGCCCCTCTCCCCCGGCCAGACGCCGGCGGCGATGCCGCGTGGCTGGCCGAACGGGGTGTAGCGCCGCTTGCTCAACCCGCCGGTCGTCGCGTCGATCGCCACCTCCCCGGTGCCCTGGTGGTCGGGCGACAGGAAGGTGACCCCCGCGGTGGTGCGCATGGCGATGGTCACGTCGTCGTGGCTGTAGTAGCGGGTGGCCTGGGTGGTCGTGGCTCCCTTGTTGAGGCGCACCTCGAGCCCTGGGAGGTAGACCGTGGTCCCGGTCGGGTCGCGGCGGATCAGCCGGTCGCCGTCCGAGTCGTAGCCGAAGTTGGTCTCCCCGGTGCCCGCGTCGGCGACCTTGGTGAGATGGCCTTCGACGTCCCAGGAGAGCGTCTGGTCGCCGGCGGCTGTCGTCCGCCGGGTGGTGTTGCCGGTGGCGTCGTAGGCGTAGCTGTCGGTGCGCCCACCTGTCCCGGTCTGGGTGGTGACGGTGGCGAGTTGGTGCCCCTTGTACGAGGTACCGACGCCGGTGCCACCCGCGTAGGCATAGGTGCGCGTGGTGCCGAGCTTGTTGGAGGTGTCGTACTGCGTCTCGGTGGCGCGGTTGCCGGAGGCGTCGAAGGTGTACGCGGTCCGGTACGGCGCGGGGCCGCCCAGGCTCGCCGAGCCGGGATCGGTCGTGCAGCCGTCGGTCGCCTGGGTCCAGGCGTCGGTGAGCCGCCTCAGGTGGTCGTAGCGGAAGCACTGGTTGTCGGTGCCGTCGCGGGAGACGTCGGTGATCCGCGTGATGTCGCCCGCGTCGTCGTAGTCGTAGGTGGCGTCGCGGTCGACGCCCGGCATGCCGGCGTGGACCGTGGTGCTGGTCTTCAGCCGCTGGGTGCCGAACTCGTACCCGTAGGTCTGGTCGACCTGCTTGCCTCCGGTGGACAGCCGCCTGCCCAGCAGCTTGCTGGTCTTGCTGTAGTCGCTCCCGATGACGTACGTCGCCAGGTTGCTCGTCAGCTTCACCGCACGGCTGAGCTCGTCATACGTGGTGGCGACCACCTCGGCCGGCAGCCCGCCGACCGCCGGGCTGCTGACCGACTGCACGCTGCCGTCGAGGTTGTAGACGGTGTTGAACTGGTAGCCGGCCGACGGCGCGAGCGCTGACTCGGCCGCGGGGAGGCCGGACAGGGTCACGGTCGTGCGGGTGGGCCGGTTCTGGTTGTCGTAGAAGTTGACCGCCTCGGTGTAGACGGCGCCGTTCTCGTATCGGATGGAGGCGGTCGGCTGTCCCTTGCGTACCGTGTCGTAGGTCCACTCGGCGAGCTTGGTGCCGGGGCTGCCGCTCGTCGTGTCGTACCGGGCGGTCTGGCGGCCGATCGGGTCGTAGGTGGTGCCGATCTTCTTGCCGCGCGCGTCCTCGGCCTGGACGGCCTGGTCGAGGTCGTCGTAGGCGTACTTCGTGACACCCTTGTCGGGGTCGGACACCTGGATCTGGCGACCGCGCAGGTCGTAGTCGTAGGTCCAGGTGTGGCCGCCGTACCCCTTGATCGACGCCAACTGCCCCCTGGGGGTGTAGCTGTAGGAGGTCGAGTCGTAGCCGCCCGGCTTGTGCTGGCGGACCTCGACCTTTCTGCCGAGAGCGTCGACCACCGTGGTCGTGGGGATACCGCCGGCGGGCGGGGTGACGGTCGTCCAGTCGCCGCCGTAGGCGTAGGTGGTGCGCCACTTCTCCCCGGCGTCGCTGTTGCCCGCGAGCAGCCGTTCGGCGACGACGCGGCCGAGCCCGTCGTAGGTGTAGGCGGTCTGGCTCTCCACCTGGCCCGGGGTGTCCACGCCGAACAGGGACGCGCCGGGGGCGTCGTCGGCGTAGTACGTGGCGTAGGTCCGGTCCACGCTGCCCTGGGCGTTGTAGAAGGTGTCGCTGATCAGGCGGCCGCCGTCCGGGCCGGGCTGCTGGGTCTGGCGGGACCGCAGCCAGCCGTCCATCAGCTCGTACGCGGTGTCCTGGCCGCCGTCGTTGTTGAGCTCCTTGGTGTAGATCGCCGTGATCTGGCCGGCCACCGTCTGGTAGCCGAACTGCCGGTTCGGGAGCTGGTCGGTGTCGCGGCCCGGCGCCCACACCCTGCTCACCCGGCCGAGGGCGTCGTAGGAGAAGACCGTCGTCTTGTCGCCCTCGTCGGTGGACTTGAGTGCACTCCCCCAGGCGGGATCGAGCTCGGTGATCGTGGTCATCGCCGAGCCGGTGTCCCCGCTCTTGACCGGCGGGCCCGTGACCGTCGCCCTGGTGGTCAGGCCGCCGCTCTCGGTGTAGACGGTGGTCGTCGTGCGCTCGACGGGGGTGGCCGTGGTGTTGTCGACCACTGTCACGGCCTTCGGCCTGCCGTAGGCGTCGTAGGCGGTCTTGGCGGCCGGCACATAGCGCACGACGGTGCTGGTGGTGCCGGTGGCCGCGACCTTGTCGGTCGCCGTGACCTGCCCCTTGGTCGGTGCCGCTCCGAAGGCCCCGCCGTCGTAGTAGGTGCGCCCGTCGGAGATGAGCTGCTTGCTGAGGTCCACGGACTGACCGCAGGACGCCGCCACCGTCCGTACCTGCGCCGGGAAGCCGACCAGCCAATCGGTGGTGTTCTGCGCCGCAAGCGTCGTGGTGGTGCATCGGTTGTCGGCGTCGGTGGTGACGTCGCCGAAGTCGTCGACCTGCGTCGGCGCGCCCGTCGTGGTGTCGAAGGTGTTGGTGGTGGCCTTGGTCTCCCGCCAGCTCCCGTCGTCGAGCGCGGTCAGCTTCCGGGTGGTCTTGGTGCCGATCAGGTTGGCGGTGACGGTTCCCCACGAGCGGGTGCGGGAGGCGGTCTGGGCGTGCCACGGCGAAGAGACGCTCTTGGACACGACACTGCCGCCGGCCTTGTCGTAGGTCACGGTGCGGACCTCGAATCCCTGCAGGGACTCGTGGTCGGGATAGCTGCCTCCCTCGTCGTCGGAGACCTTGACGTCCTTCTCGCCGCCGGAGGTGTTCAGGCGGTCGCCGTCCATGCCCTGGAAGTACCAGTGGTCGACCTGGCCGGGCGCGCCGCTGGTGGCCGCGCTGATCACCCGTACCTTGTCGTAGCCATGCCACTGTGACCACGTCTTGTACTTCTCGGGCGTGAGGCCGTCGTCGTCGTCGAAGTGCCAGGCGGGGTGCCCGACGCCGTAGTCGTACCTGGTGACCATGTCCGGCGACCCGCCGGTCAGATCGGTCTGGACGGCCTCGGTCACCACGTACTTGTGGAACCAGTCGAGAGTCGGGTTCTCGCTCTCGCCGTCGGTCTTCGTCCAGTACGTGGGGAAGCAGCGACGGCGGTTGGTCTGCGGGGTCGGCAGGTCGCTCGTGGTGCAGTCCGCGTCGGAGTACTTGATGTCGAGGACCCCGCCGAACTCGTTGTACACCGTGCCGAGCCGGTCCTTCACGAACGGGCCGAGGTCGTCGCCGAGCTTGTCCACCCGGTTCGGCTTCTGCGTGTAGACGAACGACACGGGGGGCAGCTCGACCGGGTCCGGTCCGGCGAGACCGGTGTGGACGATGGACGTCAGCAGCAACTGCCGGTCGACGTCGGCCATCCCCCACGCGTGCTTCAGCTCCCAGTAGTCCACCGGGCGGTAGTCGCTGCCGTCCGCCTTGAGGACCTGGGTCTTGACCATGGTCAGTCGTTTACGGGTCCAGAACGTGGGCGAGAGGTTGCCGTGGTCCTCCTTGCACTCCTGTCCGGAGTCGCAGTGCAGGTCCCAGGGCACGTCCTCCCAGTACTCCGGGTGGTCCTTGATCTTGTCCACCGCGCAGTCGGCGTCCGCGGAGCGCAGGCACCGCTCGGAGGACTCGAAGCTGACCCGTGCCGGAGCCTTGCCCGGGAACAGGTTGTCGGAGCGCAGGCCGTAGTCGATGTGGTCGAGGTAGCCGCCGCGTACGTACGACGTCTCGTCCTCGGCCTTGAGGTCGCGGCCGTAGTGGTTCGTCTCCTGCTTGTAGAAGTAGGTGATGGCGTTGCCGTCTCGGTCGACGACCTTGTCGAGGTTCCACCGCCACGCCTGCCGGCACCAGGAGTCCTTGAACTCGGACTTGTGGCACGGCTCGCCGTCGTCGTCGCCGAACACCGGCACGGTCCAGGCCGACTGGGTCTGCGGGTTCTCCAGGGCCAGCGTGTTCAGGCCGAAGAAGTATTGGGTGCCGTCGGGGGTGGTGACCTTCCAGTACTCCCCGTCGTTGTCGCCGTTGTCGAGGGAGGCGCTGGTCAGCTTCTCGATGCGGGTGCCGTCGTCGTTCTTCATCCGCCACTTGTCGCCGCCCGCGGGGATGAGCTCGCCGCCCTTGCCGTTCAGCGTCATCGTGGCGTTGTCGTAACCCCAGCACAGATCGCCGGGGTAGAGGTCGAGCGTGGTGTTCTTCGGCACGCCGTCGTCCTTGCAGGACTTGTAGCGCCGCTCGATGTAACCGGGCCACAGGTCGAACCCGTCGCCTGCCCAGGACGGCTGGGTGTTGGTGTTGGAGGTCCGGCCGTCGATGGACGAGGAGGAGTACGACAGGCCGACCTCCGGGGCCAGCCCGCCCGGCACCGGCGGCACCCGCATCGGGTACGACCAGGTGAAGTCGCCGGACTGAGGGCCGACACCCCACGTCGCCGACGCCGACAGCGACGTCGCCTTGTAGTCGCCCTTGCCGCTGGAGGGCGCCGCCGCGGCGGCCAGCACCGTCGCCGCGCCGTCCGCCGACGCGGTGGTCACCTCCGCGCTCACGGTCTGGTGCTCGGTGTCGTTGGCCGAGGCCACCGGGGTCGCCGTCCGGCAGCCGGCGGCGTCCGGGGTGGTGAGCGCGCAGGCGGGCAGCCGTACCAGCCGCAGGCGGGAGCCGTAGGAGGCGCCGTACGCGCGGGCGAACCCGGAGTAGTCCAGGCGCACGGCCATCTTCCCGGGGATCGGCGCGGCACCGGCCTGCTCGACGGAGAACACCACCCCGTCGACGCCGGCCCGCCGCCCTGTCGCGCGGTCCAGCATCCGCACCCGCACCTTGCCCGGGGTGGCGGACAAGGCGGTGGCGGACGGGGCGGTGGCGGACGGGGCGGTGGCGGACGGGGCGGTGGCGGCACCGGCGGGTGAGACGGCACCGACCCAGACCGGGAGTGTGCCCGCCTTCGTGGCAGCCGTGGAGGCCGACTTATGGAGGCCGGGCGCGGCGGCGGGCAGGGAGACCTCGGCGACCCCCGCCTTCGGCCACGTCACGGTGGCGGAGGGCGCCGGGTGGGCCACGGACGCGTCCAATTTGCGCGGTTTGACCTTCACCTCGTGCCCGGCCACCGTCTTGTCGGGGTCCGCCGGCTTGGGCAGCAGCCGTGCGGCGTCCGCCGCCACCGGCGGAGCCTCGACGGGCACCGCCGCCAGCAGCCCCGCACAAACGAGGAGCGCCGTCACGGTCGCGACCAGGCGCGGAGAACGCCGCCGGCGCTTCATGCCATTGCCGCTACGCACAACTTCCTCCACGGCTAGAGCTCGTCGATCTCGGTCGGGTTGGCCAGGTAGGCGACCTCTTCCTCGGTGGCCGCGCCGCGCAGCACCCAGACGTCGTCCAGCTGGCCGCGCCAGTTCTGGCCCGTTGGATAGGCGCCGCCGGTTCTGGCCCGCCCGAGTTGAACTGAGGTGATGGGCGCGAAGACCCGGGTGTTCTCGCGGTACGACACCGTCGGGGCCTCGGCGGCGTCCTCCCGCACGCCGTTGACGTACAGCGTGATCCGGCTGTTGAAGCCGTCGTAGACGACCGCCAGGTGGTCCCAGTCGCCGAAGCCGCCCTGGTGGAAGCTGGAGTGCTCCACCGTCGCGGTGGTCGCGCCCGCCCCGTCCACGCTGGGTACGTCCAGGACGTAGCAGCCCTTGGCCGCGTCGTAGCGCACCGCCACGGCGCTGTTGGTGGCGCCGGCGAGGCCGAGCACGGTCATGGACCTGGTGGGAGTGCCCGCCGTCTGCACCCACGCCGACACCGTGAAGCTCTCGGCGCTGTCCACCACCGCCCCGTCGGCCGCGGCGTAGTCCCCGTCGCCGCCGGGAAGGTCGAGCGCTCCGGCCACCTGGCCGTCGGGCGGGGTCACGACGGCCAGGGCGGGATCGGTGGTGATCTTCGCGGCGCCGGCCAGCGTGACCGGGTGCTTGACGGCCACCGGCGCGGAGTCGGGGCTGGTCGCCGGGGTGCCGGTCGCGGTGTTGAGCCGCCAGCGGCCGAAGATGTCGGACTTGACGGCGAACAGGTCCTGCGCCTCCTCGACCGAGACGATCCGGTCGTAGACCCGCACGTCGTCGATCGCGCCCGTCACATAGTCGACCGCTGCCCCGTTCCACTTGGACCGGCCGATCTGCAGCCCGCCTCCGGCCTGCCACACCGGTGGAAGGTCGTTGGAGCCGCTCTCGACGCCGTTGACGTAGATCCGGAGTTTCCCGGCCACGACGTCCTGGATCCCGACCAGGTGAGTCCACTGGCCGAGTGTCGCCGTGGCGGCCGAATACGCGGTGAGCGTCGTCGGCGCCGTGACGTCGGCCGCCGTCCGCATGAACGCCCACTTCTTGTTGGCGGCCCGGTACTTGAGATAGAAGCCGCTCTGGTTGGCGCCGTCCTGGCTGACGATCGTCATGTCCGTGGCGGCGGTGGTCGGCAGCTTCACCCAGGCCGCGATGGCGAAGTTGCCGGTCGTGTTCAGCACCGGGCCCGCGGTGGAGGCGTACGCTCCGGGCCCGGTGAGCTGCATGGCCGTGCCGATCTGGCCGGGGACCGCGAGAGTGGCGCTGCCCCGCACGGTGGCGGAGAGGGGGCCGCCGCCCTCGCCGTAGACCCGCTCGTTGCCCGCCGGCTCCTCCAGCCGCCAGTGCGCCGCGAGCTTCCGGCCGTCCGGTGTGGAACCGGCGGCCAGGCTCGCCGCGTCGGCGTCGGACAGGGCCTCGGCGAACACCTCGACCTCGTCGACGTCGCCCGGCCAGTTGTTCGCGTACCCGCCGTCGTACAGGCTGCGCCCGATCTGGAACGCGCCCCTGGCATCGAGTACGGAGGTGACCGGGGTCTCGGCCGCCTTGGTGCCGTTGACGTACAGCCGGAGCATCTTGGCGGGCGCGTCGTACACGCCGGTCAGGTGGGTCCAGACGTTCAGCTCCGGCGGCGTGGGCGCGATCGCCCCCGTCCACGGACCGCTTGCGCCCTTCACGTCGTTCGCCGGGGTCTTGAACACCCATGAACTGGGGGCGGGATTCACGCCGAGCTGGAAACCGCTCTGAACGGACGCGTCCTGCGCCAGAACGTTGTAGAAGGCGTCGTTCTTGCGCAGCCGGACCCATGCCGAGACGGTGAAGCTCTGCGCGGTGTCGGCGACGGCGAGGTCGGTGGCGGCGTAGCCACCGGCGTAGCCGTCGAGGCTGAGTCCGTTGCCGGCCTTGCCCTCCGCGCCGAGGGTGGCCCCGGCGCCGGACCGGGCCGCGATCCCCGGGGTCTCACCTGTGAGCGTGGTGGAGCCGGCGGGTTCGTCCAGTTTCCATCGTGTCTTCTCCGGGGCGCCCTCGCTCACCCAGAACCGGTAGTCGCCGACCGAGAAGTTCCCCGCCGCGTCCCACACGGTGATGTACAGGGTGTTGACGCCGGGATGCGTCGGGACCACCCTGACCGTCTGCGGGTTGGCGGCGCGGCTGACCGCCGAGGCGGGGGCGGGGGTGGTGTTGAGCGCGTAGGCGTACTTGGTCACCTCGGGGTCGAAGGTGATCGTGAACGACCCGTAGCGGCCGACGCCGTCGCGCGCGCTCACGTCCGGGTCGTCGGGGTTCAGCTCCGGGTACTCGGGCGAGCCGACCACGGGGGTGCGGGGCGCCGTGGGGTCGTAGCGCAGGTAGCAGTTGGTGGCGGCGCCGCCCGAGCTCCACGGGCTCCACGCCACGCCGTCGTAGGCGCGCACCTGGTAGTTGAAGTCCGTGTTCACCGGGATCAGGCCCGAAGGCACCTGCGCCGAGAACGACGAACGGTGCGAGCCGTTGGCCGACTGCTTCTTGGGGGTGGTGGTGCGCCACTGGTGCTCGGTGCCGGCGGCGTCCTTCCACGACACCAGGAACTCGGCGTTGAGCTTCTCCCCCTCGGCGCCGCTGTTGTCGGGGTCGGTGAGGTTGTCGGCGTACAGCATCGGCAGCCGGTTCACCGGCGTGGTGTGGCCGTAGGCCGGGCAGGGTCCGCCGGGGCTGGAGTGCAGCTGCTTCATCTGCGGCTGCGGCGGGGTGCTGTTGTAGTACACGCGTAGAGTCGCGTCCCCGTCGAACCGCTTCCAGCCGTACTCGTCGTCCTCGTGCCCGGCCCGCAGGCCGAACGTTGTGCTCGACCAGCCCTTCTTGGCGGCCTCCTTGACGGCCGGCTCCACGTTGAAGACCACATCGCCCGCCGGGCAGCTGCTCGAATGGCCCTTGGCGACGTCCCGGTAGGTGAGGTAGTCCGCCCAGTTGTCGGAGGTCGAATTCCAGGTCGAGTTCTTGCCGAACGCGGTGGTCCGGTAGATGTGCACCGATCGCCCGTCGCAGGACGGCGCCCAGGTCTCCTTGACCGAGAACTCCGCCGACAGGATCTGCTTGCCCGCCAAACGGCTGGTCGGCATCCGGTAGAACAGCCGCTTGACATGGGAACTGCCGCAGTAGGCGCCGGCCGGGGGCAGGCTGATGGGGCAGCGCCCCATGCCCTCTTCGGTGAAGGTGTAGTCCTCCCAGCCTCCGCTGGAGACCATCAGGTTGGCGGACTGGTCGGGCGCGTACCACATGGGGTCGATGTAGATCGGGAACTTCGCGTCCGGAGAGGTGAGCAGCCCCTGGTCCGGCTCGAGCGTCATGCGCCCGGCGTCGGCGCTCGTCTTCATCACCGCGACGCGTGAGGTGTCCCCCGGCGCCGCCGCCGACGGCCTGCGCAGCCCTCCGTTCCCGGGCGTCGCCGAGGCGGCCAATGCCCCGGCGGGCTCGCTCGAGTCCCACATCTTCGGCGGCGGCGCCCTGAACACCTCGGCGCCCGTCACCGGGTCGAGTGCCGATTGGTCGCCTCGCGTGTCCGCCGCCAGCCGCAGGTCCGGCGCCGACAACCCGAACTGGAGCTTGGCCAGCCGGGGATCGCGCGCCGCTTCCGGCGTCTTCACCACCAGCACATGGGACGCGCCGTCCGCGGTGGCCCGGACCCGCAGGTCGACGTCGGGCCCGAACACGCCCCGGTACACCGCGGTGTCACCGTCGAGTTCGGGTGCGGGCAGGCGGCCGGGCCACGACAGCGACATCCGGCGGCCCGCTCGGGTCATCGACAGCATGGGCGCGTCGCCGCCGCCCGATAGCCGCAGATCGACAGTGGTGGCCGCGGGCCGGATGGACCCGTCGGGATCCCTCCGCAGGGTGGTGTCGATGCCGACCCACGTGCCGTCCTTCAAGGTACGGACCGGTTTCAGGTGCTCGACCGCGACGAACCCGCCCTGTGGTTGCGCCCGCACCTCACGTCTCTCGCCGCGCAGGCCGAGGACCTCCACCGGCTGCCCCGACTTCCTGGCAGTCCGCGCCGCTTCGGCCTCGGTCACCTGGGGCTCAGGACCGGCGGCCCGCGCTCCCCTTCCGGGAGCCGCACCCCAGGAAGGGACGGCGAGGCATGACAAGGTCATGGCCGCCATCGCTGACACCGCCGCAAGGGCCCAACGAGTTCTCAACACCGCGCTCCCACCGGCTCCCCGTTGACGTCGGCCGCCAGACTCTTCTGGCGGCCGAGATCAAGAGTGGCGGTGACCGGTAGTAAGCCCGTTCAGATCGTGTAGATACCGTGTAGATCCGGTGTTGTCGCTCTACCCGGTCAGGTCGGGTCGGTGACCATTGACCGGTTCAGCGGTCCACGAGCACTCGGCCGAACTCGACCTGCGGGGTAGCGCCGGCGAAGTTACGATCCACCTGGGCCCGTTCGGCCGCGCTCGGATTCGCGTTCGTGCAGCTCACCGGAGCGCTGGAGCCGGACATCAGGTCGGAGCAGAGGCCGGTGCGCCGGTCGGGCAGGCCTAAGATGTGGCCGATCTCGTGAGCCGCGATGCGCACGGGGTTGTAGCCCTGTGAGGTGGCCTCCCTGCCCATCCAGATGGTGCCCCGGCCCAGGCTCGTGGGCAGGGTCCGGGGCCAGCCGTTGTCGGCGACGACGACGAAGTCGGCGGGGGTTCCTGCGACGAGGCGGACGTTCGTGACACTGGAGTTCCAGATCTGCGCGGCCTGGTCGACCGCGCCGCGGAACTCGGCCGCGCGGCCGGCGTCGTACCGGAGGGTCCTGAGCAGGGGCGCGGCCTGTGCGGGCGAGGCGGCCAGTAAGAACGCGACGGTGAGGATGAGAGAGAGCGCGAGACGCAGGGGTTTGTGCATCGGGTCTCCTCGGACAGTGGGGGTGCTGTCACGGTAGGCGCGCCGACGCCGTCCGGGGATAAGCCAGTTTGCCCCTATTGCCGTGGTATGGGGCTTGGGCCGCCCGCCAGTCGGCGACCAGCCCAAGCCTCCGCCCAGTCGCTAGACAGAGAGTTCGTCGAGGATGGCGGCCACCTCCGCCGCTCTGAACAGGAACCCGACATGCGTCGTGTCCAGGGTGTGAACGTCGTAGGGATTGTCGGGAGTAAGCGCGTCCGCCTCGGCGATCAGCCTGTCCTGCATCGCGATCGGAAGCGACAGATCGCCCGTGAGACGGATGTAGCTGCGGGCGATCGTGCCCCAGGTGTCGGCGTGGACGCGGGCATCGGACATCATCACCGCGATGGACTCGTCCGGCTGCAGGATGTTGAGGAAGGCCCGGAACTGCTGGTCGGTGGCGTCCGCCATGATCGCCGCCTTCAGGCCGGCGAGCAGGGCCGGGTCGGCGGTGCGGTAGTTGGCCCGGCCGACACCGAGTTGAGCCGGGTCCCCGACGTTCAACGCGGCCAGGGGGGCCAGCAGGTTGGCGCCGAACTCGGGCCGCTGCATGTACTCGATGGGGTTGGCCATGTCCACGCAGGACCACGCGGAGATGTACACGAGCCGATCGACCAGATCGGGCACCGTGTTGCCCACCCCGCTGATGGTCGTCCCGCCGAGGCTGGCACCCACCAGCACCACCGGCCCGTGTGCGGCCACGCGGCGGACGACGTCGACGACCATGTCGACGTTGTCCCGCAGGGTGACCCCGGCCAGGGTCGACGGCTCGTCCGCCCAGGCGGAGAGGTCTTGCGGGGCCTGGTAGGCGACCGGATATTGCGCGTCGAGGCCGTGCCCCGGCAGGTCGACGGCGAAGCTACGGTGGCCGAGCAGCGCGAGTTCACGCTGGACGGGGGCCCACATGAAGGAGCTGGAGCCGGAACCGTGGACCAGCACGAACGTGGGGGCGGCGGGTCGAGGGCTTGACGGGCTGGTTGAGATGGATGGCACGTGGATCAGTCCGATCGCATTGAGGCGCGGCGAACACGCGTGCTGTCGGCACGGCGCGTTGAGCCGCTGATGAAAGGGTGGTGGACATGCCCGCCGGTGAGGTGATCGCCCACGGGATCACAAAGGCGATCGCGGACGCGGTGGCAGAGCGCCGAAGCCGGAACGCGGCTCTGGGCGTCAACCAGCGGGTGTGATGGTGACGGGTCTGGTCGGGCGAAACGTGGCGCGCGGAATCCGCGCCGCAACGGCTAGTAGCGGGATCGCCTCAACCGCCGATCACAGAGGGATCGGCGCGACACACCGTCTCAGACAGTCCGAAGACGGACGTACATGTAGACCATGAACGAGACCGTATCAGGTCGTGGGCGGCATCAGGTACTGCTCGCGCAACGCCGTGATCAGCTCGTCGTCGGCGCCGAGCCGGTCGGCCGCGTAGTCCCGTACGGAGCCATGGCCGGCCGCCAGGTCCGCCAGGCAGAGCCGCATGATCTCGCCCGGCGCGCGGCCGTAGCCCGGCCACTTCAGCGTCCGGTCCGGATGGGCCGCCCGCCAGTCGGCGACCAGCCGTTCGGTGGCCAGTTCGGTGAGGGCGAAGTCCTCGACGATGGTCTCCTCGTCCACCCCCAGCAGGGACAGCACCAGCGCGGCCAGCAACCCGGTACGGTCCTTGCCCGAGGCGCAGTGCATGACGAGCGGAGCGCTCTCCTCGGCGGCGATCACCTTCAGTGCCTGCCCCAACTCCTCGACGCCGTCCAGCGCGACCTCGGCGTACCGGTCGGCGAGGAAGCGGGCGGTGTCGATGTCCGCGCCCAGCTCGGCCTGGTCGTAGGGCTGATGCTCGATGCTGAGGTTGTGGTAGGTCAGGCCGTCGCTGTCCGGTACGCGGCCCCTGGCGGCTATCTCCCACGGGTAGCGCAGGTCGATCACCGTAAGCACGCCCAGGTCGAGAAAGCGCCGCCAGTCCTCGCCCTCGAGCTTGGCCAGGGAATCGGAACGGTACAGGCGCCTCCAGCGCACCGTACGACCGTCGCGGGTGCGGTAACCGCCCAGGTCCCGGAAGTTGTGCAGGCGCTCGAACGCGATATGCCTCATCGAGCACACCTTATGAGGTAGGCGGGACCTATGGACGTAGCCGGGAAACATGCCCAGATTGGTGGACATATCCAACTACGCCCGGAGGTACGCGTGAAGCGTGTCATCGTCCTGGCTGCCTGCACCCTCGTGGCGACCGCTATGGTCAGCCCCGCCCAGGCAGTCCGGACCGCAACCGCCTCAGCAACCGAATACATCGTCTTATACAAGGAAGGGGTACGGCCGGACGTCGCCCGCAAGGCCGTCCAGGCGGCCGGCGGCACGGTGGTCAAGGAGAACACCGCGGTCGGCGTGGCCACCGTCTCCACCACCGACACGGGCTTCGCCGGCGCCGTCGCCGCGAACGCCTCGATCGAGGGCGTGGCGCACAACCGCTCCATCGGAACGGTCCCGTCCGCCGCCCGCTCCGCCGCCAAGGCGCGCAAGGCCGGCGACGCCGTGGAGAAAGCCGCTGACGGCGCCCCGGCCGCCACCACATTCGGCAAGCCGGGACCGACGGCCGAGCCGCTGTCGGAGCTGCAGTGGGACATGAAGCAGATCCACGCCACCGCCGACGGCTCCTACCGCTACGAGCAGGGCGACCCGGGAGTGCTGGTCGGCATCCTGGACACTGGCGTGGACGCCTCGCACCCGGATATAGCACCCAATTTCAATCGGGCTCTGAGCCGTAACTTCACGGTCGACATCCCGGTCGACGCCAACGGCGAGCCGGTCGACGGGCCCTGCGAGGACGAGCCGGACCACTCCTGCACCGACCCCGCGGACGTGGACGAGAACGAGCACGGCACGCACGTGGCCTCCTCCATCGCCTCGCCCATCAACCGGCTCGGCGTGTCCGGTGTGGCGCCCAAGGTGTCCATCGTCAACCTCCGGGTCGGCCAGGACTCCGGCTTCTTCTTCCTGCAGCCGAGTGTGGACGGGCTGACGTACGCGGGCGACCACGGCATTGACGTGGTCAACATGAGCTACTACATCGACCCGTGGCTGTTCAACTGCGTGGACAACCCGGCCGACTCCCCCGCCGACCGCGTGGAGCAGGCCACCATCATCAAGGCGACCCAGCGGGCGCTGAACTACGCCCACGACAGGGGCGTGACGCTGGTGTCCGCGGCGGGCAACGGCGGCACCGACTACACCAAGGAGCTCGTCGACGGCTCCAGCCCCGACTTCGCCAGCGTGCCCGGCGAGGCGCCGTACGACCGGACGATCCCGCCGAGCTGCGTGTCCATGCCCAGCGAGGGCAACCACGTGATCGCGGTCTCGTCCACCGGCATCAGCAAGCGCAAGGCGTACTACTCCGACTACGGCAACGGCTACGTGGACGTGGCCTCGCCCGGCGGCGACGCCTACGACAACCCGGCCAACACGCGTGACGTGACCAGGGCGACGCTGGCGGCCTATCCGAAGTCGCTGGCCGTGGAGAACGGGCAGCTCAACCCCGACGGCACGCCGAACACCCCGTCCGTGGTGCGCGACTGCCGCGGCTCGGTCTGCGGGTACTACACCTACCTGCAGGGCACCTCGATGGCCTCGCCGCGGGCCGCGGGCGTGGCGGCGCTGATCGTCAGCCGGTTCGGCCACCGCGACCGCGCTCACGGCGGCCTGACCATGAACCCGGACGCGGTGGAGGCGGCGCTGAAGGCGACCGCCACCAAGACCCCGTGCCCGGAGCCGCGGGCATTCACCTACACCCGGATCCTGCCGGACGGTACGACGACGACGGCCACGCACACCTGCGAGGGCGGCAGGTCGCGTAACGGCTTCTACGGCTCGGGCATCGTCGACGCGTTGAACGCGGCCCGATAGCCCCACGGCATGACCGGTGCGCGTCCGCGAAAGCGGACGCGCACCGCGTCCGCGGAGTCGAACGCGCACCTGCACCCTAGGCGCGGCGGCCCCGGGCGAGGAGCCAGAGCAGGAGCGGCGCCCCGAGCACGCCGGTCACCACGCCGACGGGCAGCTCCACGTCCGGGATGAGGCGGCGGGCGATGAGATCGGCCGCCAGGACCACGAACGCCCCGGCCAGCGCCGAGGCGATCGGCGGTGGCCAGGCGGTGCGGGCCAGCCGCTGGGCGATCTGCGGCGCGGCCAGCGCGACGAACGCGATCGGCCCCGCGGCGGCCGTGCCGAAGGCGACCAGCGCGACGCCCACCAGCAGCAGCGTCAGCCGCGCCCGCTGCACCGGCGCGCCGAGCACCACCGCCACCTCGTCGCCGAGTTGCAGCGCCCGGCTCCAGCGGCCGAGCAGCAGCGCGACGGGCGTGAGCACGGCCAGGGCGAGCGCCAGCGGCACGGCCTGGCTCCAGGTACGGCCGTTGAGGTTGCCGAAGAGCCAGCCGAGCGCGGCCTGGGCCTGGAAGGTGTTGCTCGTGACCATGAGGTATTCGGTGGCGCTGGTGAAGATCCACGACAGGCCGATGCCGACCAGCACGATCCGATACCCGGTGGTGCCGCGCCGCCACGCGAACAGGTACGTGAGCAACGCGGCGAGCACGGCCCCCGAGAATCCGAGCACCTGCACGCCGGGCCCCGATCCGATGCCGAGCACGATCCCGGCCACCACGGCGACGCCCGCCCCCTGGGTGACCCCGATCATGTCAGGGCTGGCCAGCGGGTTGCGGGTCATGGTCTGGAACAGGGCGCCGGACAGCCCGAACGCGGCACCGGTGAGCAGCCCGGTCAGCGCCCTGGGCAGGCGCAGCTCCCGTACGACGAACAAGATGCCCTGGTCGCCGGTGCCGAGCAGCGATTGGACGACCTCGCCGAGCCCGAGCGGGAACTCGCCCAGCCCGATGCCGAGGCAGAAGGCCAGGAACGTCACGGCGGCCAGCGCCAGGCACACCACGACCACCCGAGGGCGCAGCACGCCCGACACGGGCGGCGTCGAGAGGCGGAAGGTGAGCTGGCTCATCACAGCTCCGCCAGCCGCTGGCGCCGAGCCAGCACGATGAAGAACGGCCCGCCGATGAACGCGACCAGCAGCCCGGCCTGCACCTCGATCGGCGGCACGACGAGGCGGCCCAGAATGTCGGCGGCCAGCAGCAGGCATGGCGCGAGCAGCGCCGACAGGGGCAGCAGCAGCCGGTGGTCGGTCTCGGCTCCAGCGCGTCTTGCGACGGCCCGCGCCAGATGCGGCACGACCAGGCCGACGAAGACGACGGGTCCGATGGCCGCGACCGCCGCGCCGGTGAGCAGCATCACGGCCGCCGCGCCCTGGAGACGCACGAGCCCCACCCGGCGGCCCAGCCCGCGCGCCACGTCGTCGCCGAGCGCGAGGCTGTTGAGCGCGGGCGCGCAGGTGATCGCCAGCACGGCCCCCGCCACGATGAACGGCAGCAGTTGCGGCAGCACGCCGGAGCCGTGCCCGGACAGCGACCCGGCGGACCAGAAGCGGTAGCGGTTCAGCGATTCGGGATCGACGAGCACGATGGCGCTGGTCACCGAGCTGAGCAGGAACGTGACGGCCACCCCGGCCAGGGCCAGCTTGACCGGTGCCATCCCGTCACGGCCCATGCCGGCCATCGCGTACACGACGAGGCTCGCCAGCAGCGCGCCCGCGAACGCGAACCACACGAACCCGGACAACGCACTGATCCCGAACAGGCCCACGGAGATCACCACGCCGAACGCCGCGCCCGCGCTGACGCCGAGCACCCCGGGGTCCGCCAGGGGATTGCGGGTGAGCGCCTGCATGAGCGTGCCGGACAGGCCGAGTGCCGCCGCGGCGAGCACGCCGAGCAGCGTCCGCGGCACGCGTACGGACCAGATCACCTCCCGCGTCTCCTGGTCCGCGCCCAGGCCGCCCAGCGCCCTGACCACCTCGCCCAGGGGGATCTGGCGGGCGCCCAGGGCCAGCGACAGCAGGCAGATCAGGGCGAGGGCGCCGGCCGACGCCACCACCAGGACGGCCCGCCGGGTCACGAGGTCAGCCCGACCTCGGTCGCCGGGTTCCCGTCGACGGCGGCGGCGAGCCGCGGCACCAGCGTGTCGAGCACGTACGGCAGGCTCAGCACGGTCAGGAAGGACACCGAGTTGCCGAAGTCGGTGCCGTCCTGCACGAACACCTCGCGTCCCTCCTTGACCACCTTGAGCCCCTTGTAGACGGTGTCGGCGCGCAGGGTGGCCTTGTCCTTGCCGGGGTCCGTCACGCTCCAGAGGAGCGCTCCGGTGTCGAGCAGGTCGAGGCGTTCGCGGCTGATGTTCGCGCCGAACTTGTCGCCGATGGCCTGGTCCAGGTCGGCGGGCAGCTTGAAGCCGAGCGAGGTGAGCAGGCGGGAGCGCGGATCCTGGCTGCCGAAGACGAAGTAGCCCTCGTAGATCGTGCCCATCAGCCCGGTCTGTCCGGCGAACTCCGGATGCTCCTTCCGTACGGCGGCGAACCGGTCCTCCACCTGCTTGACCAGCGCGTCCGCCTTGGCGGGCTCGCCCACGGCCACGCCGACCTGCTTGGTCACCTCCTGCCAGGAGATCCCGTAGTCGATGTGCTCCTTGGGCTGCGCCACCGTGGGCGCGATCTTGGACAGGGTGGTGTACTGCTCCTGGGTCAGCCCCGAGTACAGGGCCAGGATCAGGTCGGGGCGCAGGGCCGCGATCTTCTCCATCTGAAGGCCGCTGCCCGTGTCCTTCAGCACCTGCGGGACCGCGGCGGAGCCGAGCTTGGGCTTGGCCCAGGGCCCGATGGCGCCGGGATACCCGCCGAGCCACTCGGTGGTGGCGACCGGCACGATGCCGAGAGCCAGCAGGGCGTCCTGCTCGACGAGGCCGACGGTGACGATCCGCTTGGGCTTGGCGGTGATCGTGGTGCTGCCGTACTTGTGATCGAGGGTGGCGGAGAAGGCGGAGGCCGCCGCCACGGGGGCCTGAGGCGTGGCGGAGCCGCATCCGGTGACCAGGGCGAGGGTCATGGCGGCGAGCGCGTACAGGACGCGGGTCATTACCGGGGACTCCCTTACTCGTTGTGCTCGGCGCGGCCCAGCCGCCAGTACCCCATGAAGGCCACGGCGCGCTTGTCCATCCCGCGCTCGGCGACCAGGTGCCGTCTGAGCGACTTGATCACCGCCGCCTCGCCGGCCAGCCAGGCGTACAGGGGGCCGTACGGCGCCTCCTCGGGCACTTCCCACAACTCCTCCACATCTACATCGATGTCCTGGAAGGAGTCCGGAGTGGGGAGGGGCGGGAGTAGCCGGTCGGCGGCGGCTCTGACGGCGGGCACCAGCAGGGCGCCGCGCTCCTCGTCGGCGCGGGCCAGCCAGGTGACCTTGACGCCGCTCGCCGTCTCGACGGGCAGGAAGTCGTCCGCGCAGGGCACCTCCATGAGCGCCTCGCCCTCATAGCCGACCGGTAGCCGTTCGAGGATGGAGCAGATCGCGGGGACCGCGGTCTCGTCGCCGGCGATCAGCACCGCCCCGGTGTCGGAGGGCGGGTGGAACTCCAGGCCGCCGTGCGGCCCGTCGTGGCGGGCGTCGGGGCCGAGCAGCACCGCGACGGCCCCGGGCCGCACATCGGCCGCCCAGCGGGCCACCGGGCCGTCGCCGTGGTCGTGCATGACCACGTCCACGTCCACCTCGCGGGCCTCGGGGCGTACGAGGCGGGCGGTGTAGGTACGGAGCGGGTTGCGCAGCGCGTCGGGCAGGCCGCGCCAGCGCGGGAACCAGTCGGGACCGCTGGGCAGGTGCTCCAGCCCGTGCCCGTCGACCGGCAGGATGAGCTTGATCCGCTGGTCGAACCCGTTGTCCGCGAAGTGGTGCAGGTCCTCCCCCTCGAACGTCACGCGCAGGAACGTCGGGCTCAGGCGTGCTAACCGGTTCACGCGTACGTCGAACATGCGAAAGGGCTCGATCATCGTCAGCTCCACCTCGATCCTTTAAGGTGAGGCTAACCTAACTCATACTGATCGACCAGTCCCGTCCGGGCACGGCAAACGCCCCCGTCCCTCCAGCCCGGGACGGGGGCGCCTGCCATTCCGAGCCCTATGTCCGGCGGACTCGGAGGCCAGCGACATGACGAGGGCGGCGGCGCCGCCGAGCATCGCCCGCTCCGTCGGCGGCGCCGCGCCCGGCATACGGACGGGGGACGGAAGCTTGATGCAGGACATTAGGCGGCGAGGGGCGGCGTCGCGACAGGGCTCGGCCTAGGGATATCCCTAGGCGTCCTTGATCGCCTGTTTAACCCCCACCGGCAGCACGTCGAAGTGGACCACCACGCGGCCGGTCGCCGAATCCGGAGCACCCGGGGACTCGAGGTCCCTGCGGTCCGCCACGGCCCGGTACCTCTCCAGGACCTCGAACACCTCCTCGCGCATCCGCGTCGTCTCGGCCACGGTGAGCCGCATCGACCGCCGGCCGAACCCGCTCGCCCGCACCCACTCCTCGGGAGTCGTCGCCTCCTCCTCCCGCCAGCGTGCCAGCTCGGCACCGCGCTGCCGGATGAGGTCGTCGATCAGCCGGGCGAACGCGTCGACCGTCTCGGCGTCGGCCGACGGGTCGGTCGAGGGATCGCCGTAGGAGAAGCCGCCCGGCACGATCCGCCAGTACTTCTCCTTGCCCTTGCCCAGCTCGGGGACCGTCTCGATCATGCTGTGCCGGGCCAGCTCACGCAGGTGGTAGCTGGTCGCCCCGGTGTTCTGGCCGAGCAGCCCGGCCAGCCGGGTGGCCGTCGAGGGGCCGTGCTCGTCGAGCAGTTCGTAGATGCGCAGTCGCAGCGGGTGCGCGAACGACTTCAGCGCGTTCGCGTCGAGCGCCCTGGCCGAATAGTGCTTGCTCTCCATGGCCGTGCACACCTATCTTTGCAAAGAAATCTGTGCATAGTTTTCCTTACACACTATCGGAGTAGGCCATGCCACGTCTCGGCCGATCGTTCGGCTTCCTCCTGTCGTCGACCGCCCTCTCCAACCTGGCCGACGGCGTGCTCAAAGTGGGCGCGCCCCTCCTGGCCGTGTCGCTGACCCGCTCCCCCACGCTGGTGTCGCTGACGGGAGCGGCCGCCACGCTGCCGTGGTTACTGTTCGCCCTGCACGCGGGCGCGATCGCCGACCGGCTCGACCGCAGGCGGATCATGGTGCTGGCCAACCTCGCCCGCTCCGCCGTGCTCGCGGCGACGGCCGCGCTCGGGCTGCTCGGGCTGGTGAACCTGTGGGTCATGCTGGCCGCCGTACTGATCGCGGGCGTGGCCGAGGTCTTCGCCGACACCTCGGCCCAGTCGGTGCTGCCGATGGCGGTGCCGCCGGAGCGCATCACAGCGGCGAACGGGCGGGTGCAGAGCGTCCAGATGATCGGCAACGAGTTCGCCGGCGCGCCGATCGCGGGCCTCCTGGTCACGCTGCTGCCCGCCGCTGTCTTCGGCGCTCCAGCCCTCCTGTACGGCGCGGCGGGCCTGCTCCTGCTGGGCATGAGGGGCTCCTACGGAACGGCCGCCACAGCGGGCCCCAGGCGCTCGCTGCTGCGCGACATCGTGGCGGCGCAGCGCTATCTGTGGTCCCAGCGGTTCCTGCGGACGCTGGCCGTCTCGGCCGGCCTGCTGAACTTCGCCAGCGCCGCCTACTTCGGGGTGTTCGTGCTGTGGGCCGTCGGCGACGGGTCGCGGATCGGGCTGTCCCCCAGCGGGTACGGCCTGATGATGACCGCGATGGCCGTCGGCGCGGTGGCCGGATCGCTGGTCTCGGAGCGGGTCTCCGGGCTGCTCGGAGAGGGCCGGACGCTGGTCGGCGCCTGGCTGGTGAGCGCTCTGCTGTACCTCGTGCCGGTGCTGTGGCCCGTCGCCTGGCTGCTGTATCCGACCTCCGTGGTGTGGGGCGTCATCGGGGCCGCCGCGAACGTGCTGGTCATCTCCACGCGACAACGGCTGATCCCGCCCGAACTGCTCGGCCGGGTCAACTCCGCCTACCGACTGATCGGCATGGGCGGGATGCCGGTGGGGGCCGCCCTCGGCGGGGTGGTGGCCGAACTCGCCGGGCTGACCGCCGTGCTTCTCGGCGCCACGGGAGTCTGTTTGGTGGGCGTGGGGCTAGTGTGGCGCGCCTTACACGATCGAATTTCCCACCCTTTGACCAGCACACCTTCCGTTCCCGACACATTCAGATCACGTTAGTCACACTTTGGCCTACCTCGAGATGACATGATTACCCCGAGCAATGAGGGGATGGCATGCGGGAGATCGGCGGACGGTACCTCCTTAACGAGGAGGCCGGTCGTGGAGGTATGGGAGTCGTCTGGCGGGCTTTCGACCAGCTTCTCCACCGGGAGGTGGCGCTCAAGGAGCTGACCCTCAGCGGTGAGGCCGAGATGGTCCGCCGCCGGGTCCTCCGTGAAGCGCGGATGGCCGCTGGCCTCACCCACCCGAACATCGTCACGGTCCACGACCTCATCGAAGAGGGCGGCAAGCTCTGGATCGTGATGGAGTACCTCGACGGCCTCTCACTGCACCAGCTGCTCTCCCAGGTGGGGACGCTGCCCGCGCAGTCGGTGGCGGCGATCGGCCAGCACCTGCTGGCCGCGCTGCGTACCGCCCACCAGGCAGGGGTGCTGCACCGCGACGTGAAGCCGGCCAACGTGATGCTGACCGGCGACCGCGTGGTGCTGACGGACTTCGGCATCGCCACGGTCGAGGGCGACATCCGGATGACCACGTCCCGGCGGCTGCGCGGCACGCCCGCGTTCATGGCCCCCGAGCGGCTGCACGGCGGCCCGGCCAGCAAAGAGGCCGACATGTGGTCGTTCGGTGCCACGCTCTACAGCGCCATCGAGGGCCAGCCGCCCTACCCCGGGCAGGACGCGGCCACGGTGCTCGGCATGGCCAGGAGCGGCGGCTACCCGCCGCCGCGCCGGGCCGGGGTGATGCGGCCCCTCATCGAGGGCCTGCTCCACCACGACCCGGTACGCCGCTTCACGCCCGAGCAGACCGCCGGCTTATTGGCCGGCATGCGCGCCAGCAGCTACCCCGCGGCGATCTGACGGGGGTTCATTCCTCCTCGCCGCGCTTGGCGCGGGCCTCCGCCTCGGCGGCGTCCATGGCGGCGGCCTCCTCCGGCGTGGGAGCCGTGCCGCCGAGGTGCTGGGGCTGCCACCACACGCCCGGCGGGATCTCCGGGTAGGTGCGCTGGGCCCGGTCCACCAGCTCCGACATCCGCGCGTGCAGGTCGGCGACGTGCTGGTCGACGTTCTCGCCGCGCTTGGGGTGGATGGGCTCCCCGATCAGGATCGTGATGGGTACGTGCCGCAGAGTGAGCTGCTTGGACCGGCCCTTGGTCCAGATCCGCTGACTCCCCCACAGCGCCATCGGGATGACCGGGACCTTGGTCGCCTGAGCCATGCGGATGGCGCCGTTCTTGATCTCCTTGACCGTGAACGACCGGCTGATCGTCGCCTCGGCGAAGACGCCGACCACCTCTCCCGCCTTCAGCATGCGCAGCGCCGTCGCGTATGACCCCGCGCCCGCGCCCCGGTCGACCGGGATGTGGTGCATGCCGCGCATCAGCGGCCCCGAGATGCGGTGGTCGAACACGTCCTGCTTGGCCATGAACCGCACCAGCCGCTTGGCGGGCACCGCCCCGAACCCGGCGAAGATGAAGTCGAGATAGCTGATGTGGTTGCTGACCAGCACCGCTCCGCCGGTGCGCGGAATATGCTCAGTCCCCTCCATGTGGAAGCGGTAGTCGAGCACGCGAAAGAGGGTCCGCGCGGCGGCGATCACCGGCGGGTACACGATCTCAGCCATGACCAGAAGGTAGCCTATTCACCCCGGTCGGACGGTAGTCGGCAGGGTCGTAGAAGCTGTGGCCGAGTTCCACTAAGACGCTTGTCCTGCCGGGGAAACGGGCAGAAGTTTCTCATCATGAAGAAGCTCATCAACTCGGCCGAATCCGCGGTTGACGACGCCTTGGCCGGGATGGCGGCCGCCCACCCGTCACTGCGGATCCGCGACCGGGTGGTCTACCGCGCGTCGGGGCCTCGGACCGGCAAGGTCGGGCTGGTCTCCGGCGGTGGCTCGGGGCACGAGCCGCTGCACGCCGGCTTCGTCGGCTACGGCATGCTCGACGCGGCCTGCCCCGGAGAGGTCTTCACCTCGCCCGTGCCCGACCAGATCGTCGAGGCGACCACGGCCGTCGACGGCGGCGCGGGCGTGCTGCACATCGTCAAGAACTACACCGGCGACGTGCTCAACTTCGAGATGGCCGCCGAGCTGTGCGAGGACGTCCAGGTCGCCGGCGTGCTCGTCGACGACGACGTGGCCGTCCAGGACTCCCTCTACACGGCGGGCCGCCGGGGCACCGGCGCGACGCTGTTCGTGGAGAAGATCGCCGGAGCGCTGGCCGAGGAGGGCGCGCCGCTGGCGCAGGTGGCCAGCGTGGCGGGCGAGGTGAACGCGCGCAGCCGCTCCTTCGGCATCGCGCTCACCTCGTGTACGACGCCCGCGTCGGGCAAGCCGACGTTCGACCTGCCCGATACGCAGGTGGAGCTGGGCATCGGCATCCACGGCGAGCCCGGCAGGATCCGGGCGCCGATGGCCTCGGCCCGCGAGCTGACCGAGATCGCCATGGACGCCATACACCGCGATCTGCCGCTGGAGGGCGACCTGCTCGTCCTGCTGAACGGCATGGGCGGCACACCCCTTATGGAGCTGTACGTGGCGTTCGCTGAGGTGGCGACCATCATCCGCGGCAAAGGGGCGCGGGTGGCGCGGTCGCTGGTGGGCAACTACGTGACGAGTCTGGACATGCAGGGCTTCTCCGTGACGATCTGCCGGCTCGACGACACGTTGACGCGTCTTTGGGACGCGCCGGTCGAGACGCCGGGGCTGCGCTGGGGACGCTGATGGGCGCCCCCACGGACCCCGAGACGGGCGGGTCCTCCATGGACCCCGGCACATTCACCACGGCCTTCTTCGTCGCCTGGTTGGAGGAGGTGGCCGAGCAGGTCCGGGTGCATCGCGAGCGGCTGACGGCCCTGGACGCGGCGATCGGCGACGCCGACCACGGCGCGAACCTCGACCGCGGCTTCACCGAGGTACTCAAGGCGCTGGCCGACTCCCCGCCGACCGCGCCGGGCCAGGTGCTGGTGTCCGCGGGCACGACGCTGATCCGCCGCGTCGGGGGTGCTTCCGGGCCGCTGTACGGGTCGGCGTTCCGGGCCATGGGCAAGGCGATGGAGGCGCCGGTGACGCAGGCCGGGTTCGCGGCGGCGTTCGAGGCCGGGGTGGTCGCGGTCGAGCGGCTGGGCAAGGCGGCTCCGGGCGACAAGACCATGGTGGACGCGCTGGCCCCGGCGTCGCTGGCCCTGGCGCTGGCCGTACGGGATGGGGTGGCGGTTCGGGAGGCATTCGAGCTGGCGGCGCGCGCGGCCGAGGAGGGGGCGCGGGCCACGATCCCGATGCAAGCCCGTAAGGGCAGGGCCAGTTACCTGGGCGAGCGCAGCGTCGGGCACGAGGATCCGGGGGCGGCGTCGTCGGCGCTCATCGTCTCCTGCCTGGTCACCGTGAGCTCGTGATGGTGGGCATCGTGCTGGTGGCCCACAGCGCCGGGCTGGCGGAGGAGGCGGCCGCGCTCGTCCGCGGCATCGCCGGTACGGGCGCGCTGGTGGCGGCGGCGGGCGGCACCGAGGACGGCGGGGTGGGCACGAGCCTCGACCTGATCGAGCGGGCGCTCACGGCGGTCGACCAGGGCGACGGCGTGGTGCTCGTGCCCGACCTGGGCAGTTCGGTGCTGACGGCCCGGCTGCTGGCCGAACCCGGCCGGGTGGTGGTGGCCGACGTGCCGTTCGTGGAGGGGGCTATCGCGGCGGCCGTCACGGCAGGTGCGGGCGCGCCCCTGGCGGCCGTTCTCGCGGCCGCCGAGGAGGCCCGCACCATCCGCAAGCTCAGCGACTCCTGAGCCCGCCCAGCGGCTCCTGGGACTCGGCGTCTCCTGAGCCCGCTCAACGGCTCCTGGGACTCGGCGTCTCCTGAGCCCGCTCGGCGGCTCCTGAACCGGCCAGTGGACTCCTGAACCCGGCTCCAGGGATTCCTGAGTCGGCTCAGTGGCCCTTGAACGCCTCTTCCAGCCACCACGAGCCGCGCTTCCCAGCGACCTTGGCGTGGACCAGCAGCGGCCGGTCTCTGGGGCCTTTCAGCCACTCGGCCACCCCGGCCAGGTCGCCGGGCTCGGTGACCGTCACGGCCGCGAAGCCGTAGCCGGTGGCGATCGCGGCGAAGTCGACGGGCGGGAACCTGACGGTGCCGAGCGGGTGACCGTGCGGGCCGAAGTGATGTACCTCGGCGCCGTACGCCCCGTCGTCGTAGACCACGACCACCATCGGCAGCCCGAGCCGTACGACGGTGTCGAGTTCGGCGATGCCCATCAGCGCCCCGCCGTCGCCCAGCGCGGCCACCGGCAGCCGGTCGGGCCGGGCGAGCGCGGCGCCGATCGCGGTCGCCAGGCCGAGCCCGATCGACTGGAACGCCTGGGTGAAGCAGAACCCCCGCTCGTCTGGCACGTCGAGGAACATGGCCGGGTACCCCATGAAGTTGCCGGAGTCGACCGCCACGATCCGCTCCTTCGGCAGCAGGTCGTCGAGCCCGATCGTGAGCGTCCTGGGGTCGATCAGCCCGTCTCCGCCCTCGTCGTCGTAGGGGACTGCCTGCCACCGGCCCTCGGCCCGGATCCGCGCGGCGACCTCCGCCGACCGATACCCACGCCCGGCATCCCCCGCCGAACCGCGAGCGTTCCCCACCGGACCGCGAGCGTCTCCGGTCGTAGCGGGAGCGTCCCTCGCCGCATCGCGAGCGTCCTCGGTCGAAGCGAGGGCGTGGAGGACCGTGCGCGCCGTGGCGGCCGTGTCGCCGACCAGGCCGAGGGTGACCGGGCGGTGGACGCCTAGGGCGCTCTCGTCGAGGTCCACCTGGACCAGCCTGGCGTGCTCGCCGATCAGCCGTCCGTGGCGGGTGGTCCACATGTTGAGGGCGCACCCCCAGGCCACGATGAGGTCGGCGTCGTGGATCAGCTCGGCGGCGAGCGGCGTGGCGAAGCCGCCGCTCACGTCCAGGTCCCAGGGGTTGCCCCGGAACAGGCCCTTGGCGACGGCGGAGGTGGCGAGCAGCGCGCCCGTGGCGTCGGCCAGCTCCTCCAGCTCGGCCCTGGCGTGCCTGGCGCCGCGCCCGGCGACAAACACCGGCCGCCGCGACTCCGCCAGCAGCCGGACGAGCGTGCCGAGCTCCGCGGCCGACGGCGTCCCATGCGACTCCGCGGCCGACGGCGTCCCGTGCGGCTCGCCGAGGAGGCCGGGCCACTCGATGAGCTCCTGCTGCACGTCGAGCGGCAGGTTGAGCACCACCGTGCGCCGGTCGCGGGTCGCCGTACGGTAGGCCGACAGCGTGTCCTCGACCGCCCGGCCGGCCTCCGTGACGCGGAGCGACACCGCGCCGACCGACGCCGCCAGCGCGTCCTGGTCGATGTGGAAGTTGGACCGTACGTCCGTCGCTTCGCCGGTGAGCACGATCAGAGGGGTACGGCTCTTGGCCGCCTCGGCGATGCCCGTCACGGCGTTGGTCAGGCCGGGCCCCTGGTGGACGGAGACGATCCCGACCTTGCCGCTCATCCTGGCGTACGCGTCGGCCATCGTGGTGGCGCCGCCCTCGTGGCGGGCGGCGACGAAGCGTACGCCGTGCGCCACGAGGGCGTTGGTGACGTGGAAGTTGCCGCTGCCCACCACGCCGAACGCGGTGTCGACCCCGGCCTCGGCCAGCACCCGCCCGACGGCCTCGGCGACGATCATCTCTCGAGCTTATGGTCGCGGCCGCTTCGGAGCTCGTTGGCTCGTCCCTCGCTCTCTCCCTCCGAGCTCCTCCGCTCCACCAGGGCCAATACCCGCACAGGACTCCCCGACCCGCCCACGATGGGGAGCGGCGGGGCCAGGACGACGGCGCCGGTCACCGGCAGGCGGTCGAGGTTGCGCAGCTGGGTCAGGCCGTACTTGCCCGCCCCCAGCAGGAACGAGTGGCACGGGAAAGGCGGGTCGAAGGAGTGGGCGGTGCCCGCGTCGGTGCCGACGGTCTCGACGCCGAGCCCGAGGATGGGTGTCTCGGCGGCCAGCCAGTTCGCGCATTCGACGGAGATGCCGGGGGTGTGCGGGCCGGTCTCGTCGGCGTTCAGGAAGGTGGCCTGGTCGGCGGCCCTGGCGTCCCAGCCGGTGCGGTAGAGGAGCCAGCCGCCGTCGGGCAGCGGGCCGTTGGCGCGCTCCCACTCCTTGACGTGGTCGATCTGGAGCAGGAAGTCGGGGTCCTTCTCCGCCTCCGCCGCCAGGTCGAGCACGACGGCGGGCGCCAGCAGGCGGGACGGGGGCACCTGGGAGACGTCCTGGCCCTCGCGGCCGGTCACCCAGTGGATCGGCGCGTCGAAGTGGGTGCCGGTGTGCTCGCCGGTGTGGATGTCGTTCCAGTACCAGGCGGGGCCGCGGTCGTCGTAGCGGCTGATCTCCTCCAGCCGGAACGGGATCGTGTTGCCGAACGGCTCGGGCAACTGGAGGATCGGCGTCTCCGCCGACAGGGGCGAGGTGAGATCGACCACCTCGATGGCGCCACTGCGCAGGCTCTCCACCAGGCTCCGCAAGATCGACATGTCATCCTCCTTGATGGGCTGGCTGCATCCTCCTATATCGGCCTACCCGGCTCCAAGCACGTCAGGACTTGGTCCATGGGGCGCAGCCGCCCGTCTGGAGCGCCTTGTCGGTGGCCAGGATCGTCACGGTGGCGGGACCCGTGGGCATGTCCGCCGCGATCACGTCGCTCATCTGGGCGGACGTGCTCTTCATGCGGGCCCAGTAGCACTTGTCCGTGGCGGTCGCGGGACCCGTCGTACGGTAGGTGCCGGGCTGGATGTCCACGCCCACGATGAGCGTCCGCATGGCGCCGACCGCGCCCGGCGGCCCGGCCGAGCCCACGGGAGCAGGTGTCCCCACGGGAGCAGGCGTCCCCGCCGGAGCGGACGCGGCCGGGTCTGACGGGACCGTGCCCGCCGGGGCCGATGGATCCGACGTGGCGGCGCCCGCCGGGGCCGACGGGTCCGCCCCCTGGTCCGCGGGCGGCGTCGAGTCCCCGATCGTCATCGTCACCGGAGGCGTCTCCGCGGGCGCGGCCGTCGCCTCCCCCGAGTCGAGCCCGGTGAAGTACCCGAGCAGGAACCCGAGTAAGCAGGTCAGCCCGGAAACGAGCACGATGATGGTCGGACTGCTCGTCGCCCGGGGATATTCCGGAGACGAAGGGTATTCGGGAGGAGGCCCGTACATCACGGGGACAAGCGTCCCATCCGTGTCAACGGTGGAGGTAGTCGACCAGCGACGCCTTCTCCGTCTCCAGTTCCTCGATCGCGCTCTTGACCACGTCACCGATGCTCACGATGCCGACCAGCCGCCCGTCCTCGACGACGGGCATGTGCCGGAACCGGTGTGTGGTCATGGTCCTTCGCAGCTCGTCGACGTTGTCGTGCGGGCCGACCGTGCGTACTTCCGAAGTCATGATCGCGGAGACGGGCTGGTCGAGCACGGCCGCGCCGCGGTCGTGCAGGCGGCGGACCACGTCGCGCTCGGACACGATGCCCGTGATCGTCACGCCGTCGGCGGAGACCACGACGGCGCCGATGTTGTGCTCGGCGAGCTTGGTCAGGAGTTCGCGGACCGTGGCTTCCGGAGCCACGGTCATCACCGCGCTTCCCTTGCCGCGCAGGATTGTCCCGATGAGCATCTGAACCACCTCGGCTCTCAGTTACCCCGGGTGGCTCCGGCTAAGCGCTCCACCCGCGTAGCTTTCCAGGCAAGCAAGCAGGTAGGGGCACCGTCAAGCGTTCCCGTAGGCTGCATGCCGTACATGGAGCTTGTGAAACAGGATGCGTGATGACAGAGCCGCTCAATACCGGCAGCCATGATCTGCCCGTCACCGCGGCGCTGACCGCGTTCATGCGGACGGGCTGGGCCGACACCCGGCGCACCGACGTGGCGGCGCTGCCGATCGCGCCCTGGGCGGCCAGGCGCCGCGCCGCGCTCGCCGCCCGCTTCCCCGGTGAGCGGCTCGTCGTGCCGTCGGGGACGCTGAAGGTGCGCAGCAACGACAGTGACTACCGCTTCCGGCCGCACAGCGCGTTCTCCTATCTGACGGGCGCGGGCGAGCCGGGCGACGTGCTGGTCATCGAGCCGTCGGGCGAGGCCACGCTGTACCTCAGGCCGCGCTCGCCGCGCGAGGACGGCGAGGAGTTCTACCGCGACCGGCGTTATGGGGAGTTCTGGGTGGGGCGGCGGCCCGACCTGGAGGAGGCGGCCGAGCTCTACCAGATCGGCTGCGCCCACATCCGTGAGCTGTCGCTGTCCGGGCCCGCCAGGGTGCTGGGCGGCGTGGACGCGGCGGTCGACGCGCTGCTGCCGGGCGACGCGGAGTTCGAGAGCTTCCTGTCGGAGATGCGGCTGATCAAGGACGCGTGGGAGATCGGCGAGCTGCAGTCGGCGGTCGACGCCACCGCGCGCGGCTTCGAAGACGTCGTACGCGCGCTGCCCGCCGCGCTCGGGCACCCTCGGGGCGAGCGCTACCTGGAGGGCGTGTTCGGGCTCCGTTCGCGCCTGGAGGGCAACGCGGCCGGCTACGACAGCATCGTGGCCTCGGGCGCGCACGCGTGTGTGCTGCACTGGATCCGCAACGACGGCCGCCTCGACCCGAACGACCTCCTGCTGCTGGACGCGGGTGTCGAGTCCGACACCCTCTACACGGCCGACATCACCCGCACGCTGCCGCTGTCCGGCCGCTTCAGTCCCGTGCAGCGGCAGGCGTACGAGCTGGTGTACGAGGCGCAGACGGCCGGGATCGCCGCGCTCAAGCCCGGTGCCCGCTTCCGCGACTTCCACCTGGCGGCGATGCGGGTCATCAGCGAGGGCCTGCACGACTGGGGCCTGCTGCGCGACTCGCCGGACGCGCTGATGGAGTCGGGCCTGTACCGCCGCTACACGCTCTGCAGCAGCGGCCACATGCTCGGCCTGGACGTGCACGACTGCGCCCGCGCGCGCTCGGAGGTCTACCTGGACGGAGTCCTGGAGGAGGGCCAGGTGCTGACCGTCGAGCCGGGCCTGTACCTGCAGCCCGACGATCTCACCCTGCCGGCGGAGTTCCGGGGGCTGGGCATCCGGATCGAGGACGATCTGGTGATCACCGCCGACGGCGCCCGCCTGATGTCGGCCGCCCTGCCGCGCCATCCCGCCGAGGTCGAGTCCTGGATGGCCGGGCTACTGAACAACTGAAACGGCTACGAAGCGATCACGTTTCGTAGCGGGCTGACAACCTCTGAGCTGAGCCTCATACCTTTTCCTCAAATTCCAGCGAAAGCATCGACTTACTAGACGGACCGTCAGTAGGGTTACTGCTTCCGTAGTCGGCTGGTTCCACGAGGTGGTCAGTTGTCCGGATACGTTGGCCGCAAGGCTGTGTCCGTGCTCGGCCAGGTGGGTGACCTCTTCGTCATCGTCCTGGAGGGATTGCGCCGCAGCTGGGACGTCCGGAGCTGGTGGTGGGAGTTCGTCGACCAGTGCTGGTTCCTGGCCCGCGTGACCAGCGTGCCGGTGCTGCTCGTCTCCTTACCCCTCGGCGCCACCGTGGCGTTGCAGGTGGGCGACCTGGCCTGGCAGCTCGGCGCGGCGTCCGCCACCGGCAGCGCCGTGTTCGTCGGGCTCATCCGGGAGGTCGCGCCGCTGGCCAGCGCCCTGCTGATCGCCGGGGCCGGCGGCAGCGCGATGACCTCCGACATCGGCGCCCGGCACATCCGCGACGAGCTGAGCGCCATGGAGGTGATGTCGGTCAACCCGATCCACCGCCTGGTCACGCCGCGCATGTGGGCGGCCAGCACGGTCGCGGTCTGCCTGTGCCCGCTGGTCATCCTGGCCGGGGCCAGCGGCGGCTACTTCTTCAACGTGATCGTCCAGGGAGTGACCTCCGGCGCCTACTTCGACGGCGCGCTGTCGCTCGTGGTGGGCTCCGACCTGTACGTGACGCTGTTCAAGGCGTGGATCTTCGGCTTCATCGCCGCGGCCGTCGCCTGCTACAAGGGCATGACCTGCGCCACCAGCCCTGTCGGCGTGGGCCGGGCGGTCAACCAGTCGACGGTGGTCACGTTCATGCTGGTGTTCGCGTTCAACTACGTGATCTCCGCCGTCTACTTCCTCGCCTACCCGCCGAAGGCGCTGTGATGGTCTCGCGTACGGCCGGCCTCAGGTTCGCCGTCACGGGGCGCGAATGGGCCGAGCGGTTCGCGACCCTGGCCAACTGGCCGCTGTTCGTGTGGAAGGTGCTGTTCTACTCCGTCCGCGACGTGATCCTTCGGCTGAAGTACTTCAAGGTCGTCATCCGCCAGGTCAGCGACGTGGTCGTGGGCGTCGGCGCGACCGTCATCGGCGGCGGCATGATCTTCGTGGTGTTCACCATGGCCTTCGTCGTGGGCGCGACCGTGGGCCTGCAGGGCTACCAGGGGCTGCAGGCGATCGGCGCCGAGTCGTTCATGGGCCTGGTCGGCAGCTTCGCCAACGTACGCGAGATCACCCCGATCATCGCCGCGACCGCGCTGGCCGCGCAGGTCGGCTCGTCCTTCACCGCCGAGCTGGGCGCGATGCGGATCTCCGAGGAGATCGACGCGCTGGAGGTGATGGGCATCAACGCCTTCACCTACCTGATCTGCACCCGGGTGGTGGCGGCGCTGCTGGCGCTGGTGCCGATCTATCTGATCGCGCTGTTCGCCAGTTTCTTCGCCACCCGGCTGATGAGCACGGTCCTGTTCGGGCTGGCGCCGGGCGTCTACGACTACTACTTCTACCTGTATCTGCCGGTCAGCGACATCGTGTTCAGCGTGACCAAGGTGGCCGTGTTCGCCTTCACCGTCGTCGTCATCCACTGCTACTACGGCTTCTACGCCACCGGCGGCCCGGTCGGCGTGGGGGTGGCGGCGGGCCGCGCGATCCGTCAGTCGATCGTCACGATCGTCCTGCTCAACCTGCTGCTGTCGTACCTGTTCTGGGGTAACGGCAGCAACCTGAAGCTGACGGGGTGAGCGATGGGACGCGACGAGTTCTCACTGCCCATCCGCGCGGGCATCGCGCTCGCGCTCATCGTGGTGCTCGCGGCGACGACGATCTTCATCGTACGGACCGCGTCGGAGATCAGCGGCACCAGGATCGACGCCGTCTTCGCCCGCGCCGGTCAGGGCCTGGACACCCAGTCCGCCGTCAAGATCCGCGGCATCACGGTCGGCGACGTGACGAAGGTGTCCCTCGACGCCAAGGGCAAGGCCGTGGTGAGCATGGCCATCGAGCCCGGCGTCCGGCTGCCCCGCACCACCGTCGCGGCCATCGAGCCGTCGTCGGTGTTCGGGCCGAAGTTCGTCGACCTCAGGCTCGGCGCGGGCGAGACCACCGGCCCCTACCTGGCCGGCGGCGCGGTCATCACCCAGACGCAGCAGCCGCTCGACCTGTCCGACACGCTCGGCGCCGCCTACCGGGGCCTGAACGCCGTGGACCCGCGTGAGGTCACCGTGATCGTGCACACGCTGGCCCAGGGGCTCGACGGCGAGGGGAAGCGGCTGCGCGAGCTCATCGACGACGCGGGCACGGTCGTCGATGTCGCGCACCGGCAGCGCGCGCGGGCCAGGCAGTTCCTGCATGACACGGCCGGGCTGTCCACCGCGCTGTCGGACAAGGGCGACGAGCTGGTGTCGATCTCCTCCGATGTCAACGTCATCACCCCCGACCTGCTGGAACGGGCCGACAAGGTGCGGGTCCTGCTCCAGGAGGTCACCTCTGTCTCCGGCCTGGGCGCGCACGGCCTGCGCAAGCATCGGCAGGATCTGCGGGCGGCCGTCCACTCGGGCGAGCGGGTGGCCTCGCTCATCTACGCCCAGCTCGGCCTGGCAGGTGACGGCGTACGCGGCCTGAACCGGCTGGTGGACCTGCTCAACAAGCTGATCGAGGCGCCGGGCCCCGGCGGCGCCCGCCAGCTGCAGGTGGAGGCGTTCGTCTCGACCGACATCTGCGAGCTCGTCGTCGGCTCCTGCGGACCCACCGACGGGAGGGACTGACGTGGCGCTGTCCAGGGAACGCGTGACCCGCCGGTGGACGCTGCTGCGCGTGGTGCTGTTCGTCGGCTTGACGGTGGCGCTGATCGTGGTGATCACGGTGCAGATCGCCCGGGTCAGCACCGGCGGCGGATACCAACTAGTCGCGACATTTGATGATGTGTCGGGGCTGCGGGAGGGCGACCAGGTGAAGATCGCCGGGGCGCCCGTGGGACAGGTCGACACGATCAAGGTGGTGAACGGCCGCGCCGAGATCACCATGGAGGTCCAGGACGCCATCAGGGTGCCGTCGGACACCGAGGCCGCGATCAGGTGGCGCAACGCGGTCGGCCAGCGGGTCGTCTACCTGCTCCCCGGCACCGCGCCGGGCCGGCTGGCCCCCGGCTCGCGGGTCGTCCGTACGTCGTCCGTGGTCGACATCGGCCAGCTGGTGAGCGACCTCGGCCCGCTGACCCGCAGCCTGGACCCGGACCAGATCAACCAGCTGCTCACCGCCGCCGCCAAATCCCTGAAGGGCAACGACAAGAACATCCCGCGGCTGCTCGACAACGTCAACGCCATCACCGGCACGATCAACGAGCGCAAGCAGACGATCCAGCGATTGCTCAAGGACTACGCCACCGTCACCGGCGTGGTCGCCCAGCGCGACAAGCAGATCGAGCAGCTCGTCGACAACCTGGTCACCCTTTCCGAGGCGTTCGCCGGCAACCGCAAGCTGATCGACGACGCGATCGTGCAGCTCTCGACCACCGTCCACACCTCCGACCAGGTGCTCGGCAAGAACGCCGACGAGCTGGGCGCGCTGGTCGACCACCTCTCCGGGCTGACCGGCGGCATCAGGCGGCATGTGAACGCGATCGACAAGACGATCGGCACCTTCCAGCCGCTGCTGGCCCGCGCCTACTCCAGCGTCGATCGCGGCCACTACTTCATCACCGCGGTCCCGTGCCTGGCGCTGAGCGCCGCGCCCTGCCCGTACCCGATGAAGACGCCGCCCCCACTACGCGGCAGCACGCGGATCCAGAGCTCCAAGGACCTGCAGAAGCTCATGGTCGGTGAGTGATGGCGCTCAAGTCCTTCCGCGACCGCAACAAGATCGTCGTCGGCCTGATCTCGCTGGCGGTGATCGGCACGATCCTGGTGGCCACCTTCCTCGTCGGCAGCCTCGGGCTGCTCGAAGGCGGCTACTACATGTCCGGCACGTTCGTGGACTCCGGCGGCCTGCGCACCGGCAACGACGTGCGGGTCGCGGGCGTGCGGGTCGGCAAGGTGACCGAGGTACGGCCCGACTACGGCCAGGGCAACGTGGTCGTCACCTGGAAGGTCGACACCGACGTACGGCTCGGCCGCGCCACCCGGGCCGACATCACGCTGTCCAACCTGCTCGGCGGCCGCTACGTCAAGCTGTCGGGCCCGGTCACCGCCCCGTACGTCGACCAGCTCCCCGAGGCGCAGCGGCGGATCCCGGTGACGCGCACGGGCGTCCCCACACTGATCAACGACGCCATCAAGGACGCCACCCACCTGGTTCAGAAGCTCGACACCAAGGCCGTGGACGACCTGCTCACCCAGCTGGGCAAGGTCGACATCAGCAAGCGCGGCCGGATCACCAAGCTGCTGAAGAACATCGGCGACCTGTCGGACACCATCAGCCAGAGCGAACCGCAGCTGCAGAAGCTCCTCGACAACGGCACCAAGATCATGAACGTCCTGGAGCGGAAGGACAAGCAGCTCGGCCGGCTCATCGACGCCATCGAGGTCATGCTGAACGAGCTGCGCTCGCGCCGCAACGAGCTGCGCGCGCTGCTCGGCGACGGCAGCGACCTCGTCCAGAGCACCACCCGGCTGATCAACGAGCACGAGAAGACGCTGGTCCAGGTCCTCGACGACACCGGCGCGATCACCACCAAGCTCAACAGCGGCAACAAGGAGTTCAACGCGCTCCTGGCGTGGGCCGGCCCGACGTTCTCCGGGCTGTCCACGATGGGCGGCCAAGGCCCGTGGCTCGAGGCCATAGCCACGGGCCTGGGCCCCATCGACCCGGAGGTGCTCGGCGCCATCGCCAAGGACAGGAAGAACGACCGATGACCCGTTTACTGGCGGCCCTGCTGGCCGGCACGCTGCTGGCGGCCAGCGGCGGGTGCACGCTGCTCGGCCCCGAGCCGTACCGGCTGACCGCGATCTTCAGCAAGGCGCCCTCCCTGTACGAGCAGGCGCGGGTGAAGGTGATGGGGCTCGACGCCGGATACGTGACGAGCATCCGGATCGACGGCGACAAGGTACGTGTCGAGCTGTCGGTAGACCGGGAGGTGCCGCTGCCCGCGAACGTCAAGGCCGTGGTCGCGCCGCAGAACACCCTGGGCGAGCGCAACGTGGTGCTCTACCCGCCCTGGAAGCCCGGCGACCAGCGGATCGCCTCCGGCGCCACGATCCCGCTGGAGCGCACCGACCTGCCGGTGGAGATCGACGACGCGCTCGACGCGTTCACCAAGCTGACCGACGCGCTGGACTCCGACAAGCTGGGCGACGTCGCGGGCGACCTCGCCGACAGCGTCAGGGGCCGCGGCAAGACGGTCAACAACGCGCTCGCCGACACCGCGCGGCTCACCGACACGCTGGCCAAGCAGGACCAGCAGCTCATCGACCTGGCCAAGGGCCTGAACAAGCTGGCCACCAGCCTCAACAAGCGGCAGAGCCAGGTGACCGGCGCGATCGACTCCTTCGCCGAGGCCAGCGCCATCCTGGCCGAGGAGCGGCGGCGGCTGCGGACGTTCATCGCGGGCATGGCCGATTTCGTGCGCCGGGGCGACGTGATCATCGAAGCGTATTCCGAACGGCTCCCCCAGGCCGCCGGCACGCTGGCCGAGCTGGTGCTGACGGTCCGGGCGAACAGCGCGTCGATGGCCCAGGCGATCAAGGGCGCGGCCGACTTCTCCGACATCCTGATCGACTCCTGGGACAAGAAGCAGCACGTGCTGAAGATCCGCGTGGTGCTCAACGCGATGACCAGGGCCTGGCTGACCCCGCTGTTCGACGCCCTGAACCTCGGCAAGGTCCCGTGCCTGCCCGCCGGCCTCAGCAACTGCCCCTTCGAGCAGGGGAAGAAGAAGCGATGAAGGCACGTGTCCTGTCCGGGCTGCTCGCGCTGGGCATCACCGCGTCCTGCTCGCTCCAGACACTCGGCGCCACCGGCGGCGATTTGACCATCAACGCCACCTTCGACGACGTCCAGAGCCTGGTCGCCGGGCACAGCGTGCAGATCTCCGACGTACGGGTGGGCACCGTGACCGGCATCCGGCTGCAGGGCTACCAGGCCAGGGTGACCATGTCGATCACGCCGGAGCACCCGGTGCCCGAGGGCAGCACCGCGACGGTGGCCAAGACCTCGGTCCTGGGCGAGAACTACGTCCAGCTCACGCCGCCCGCCGGCAAGGACCTGTCGAAGGGCCCCTACCTCAAGAGCGGCGCCACGATCACCGACACCTCGGTCGAACCGGACATCGAGCAGGTCACCGCGAAGGCCGGGCCGCTCATCGAGGCGCTCGGCACGCAGGACGTCAACGCCATCCTCGACGCCGCCTCGACCGCGTTCGCCGGCAAGGGCGCCGACGTCAACAAGCTGATCAAGCAGACGGCCGAGGTGACCGACACCTACGCCGCCGCCCGCCAGGACATCGCCACCACCGTGGACGCCCTGGCCAAGCTGGGCGACCAGCTGGCCAAGGGCAGCAAGGAGCTGGACCGGCTGCCCGGCACGCTCGCGGCGGCCACGGCCCGCATCGCGCACGGCCGCAGGCACGTGAAGACGGCCATCATCGCGCTGACCGACCTGGCCAAGGAGGCCAACCTCACGGTCTACCCGCGGCACGCCGCCCGGCTGCGCACGCTGCTGCGCGAGCTCGACGCGATCACCTCCTCGATGCTGCGCGGCAAGGAGGACCTGAAGGCGCTGGTGGCCAAGCTGCAGGCGTTCATCGACACGCCGCCGATCACGGTCAACGGCCAGGTGCTGATCTACGTGTGGCTGAAGGGCCTGTTGACGCCGCAGCACAAGGGACTCCTGCCGAACGGCAAGACGGGCTTGCTGCCGAACGGCAAGACGGGTCTGCTGCCCAACCGGGTGGCGGACTTCCGCCTGCTCTGGGAGCCGCCGCGATGAGGAACCGCCGCATCTATCTGAACCTTGGCTTCTTCGTCGTCCTGGGCATCGTGATGACGATCTGGGCGTTCAGCACGATCATCAAGCTCGACGCGATCACCCAGCCCTACCGGGTGTCGGCGGAGTTCGTCTCCTCCCCCGGTCTGGTCCGCGGCTTCGACGTCGCCTACCTGGGTGTGCGGGTGGGGAAGGTCGGGGACGTACGGCTGGCGCCCGGCAAGATCGTCGTGGGCCTGGACATCGACAAGGAGGTCCGGCTGCCGAAGGCCGCCACGGCCGAGGTACGGCGCAAGTCCGCGGTCGGCGAGCCGTACGTGGAGCTGTCGCCGCCCGCGACCGGCGTGAACGGCCCGACGCTCGCAGCCGGCGACGTGATCCCGCTGTCCAAGACCACGGTGCCGCTGGACTACCGCAAGCTGTTCGAGGGCGTCGGCAAGCTACTGTCCGCCGTACCGCCCGAGGACGCCAAGACGATCACGCACGAGCTGGCGGTCGCGCTGGACGGCCGGTCGTCGTCGATCAGGGACATCATCGAGGACGCGCACGACCTGACCGGCACGCTGGCCGACAACTCCCAGGTGCTCGACGACCTGTCCGTGCAGCTCACCCAGCTCACCCACACGCTGGCGGGCAGGAAGGACAAGCTGGCTTCCGGCATCACGGACCTGAGCACGGTGACGGCCACGCTACGCGACTCGCGTACCGACCTCGACGCCTTCCTGGACCAGGGACCCGGCGTGTTCGGGCAGCTCGACCAGGCCATCAAGCGGGCCAGACCGGGCCTGTCGTGCCTGCTGACCGCGGCGGGCCTGCCGCACAAACCGGTGTTCTCCGCCGAGACCGAGCGGAACGTGCACCACCTGCTGAGCATCGTGCCGACGGCGCTGAGCCTGGCGGACGACATCAGCGTCAGGGAGGGGAACACGGTGTACGGCAAGGCGTCGTTCATCTTCAGCGTCCCGGGCGGGCCGCAACCGGCGGAGGAGTACGCGGGCCCGGTCGGCCCGCCCACCGTGCCCCGCCTGCGCGCCTGCCCCGACCGCGCCACGGACGAGCCGGTCCGTACGGAAGACGCCGCCGACCATCCCGGGAAAGACACCGAAGCAGAGCAGACCAGGCGGCCGGAAGCCCAGGCCAAGGCCACCGCACAGCCCGAGCGGACCCCGGAGGCGGCGGGCGCGAAGTCACCCGCCGCGGCTTCCGGGCCCGCGTCCCGTACCCCGGTGGACGCCGCTCCGCTGATTGCCGCGATCTTCCTCGCGGTGGCGGCGAGTGGTGGCATCTTGGGGTGGATCGCGGTGGGCCGGGCCGCCCGCCGCCGTGAGGAGAACTGATGACCACCAAGCAGGACCTCGCGGAGGACCAGCAGAGCGCCGCGGAGGAGGCCACAGCGGCAGAAATACCGACCACCCCGGACACCGGCCTTTCGGAGGGCGTCTCCTCTGACAGCGCCTCTGACAGCGGCCCCTTGGACGGCGGCCCCTCGGACGGCGGGGTGGTCGCCGCTGGGCGGTCGGGGCTGGGGCGTGGCCGGATTCTGGTGGCGGTGGTGGCCCTGCTGGTGGCCGCGCTGGCCGCCACGGCGGCGCTGCAGTGGATCTCCGCGAGCCAGGCCCGCGACTCGCTGGCCCGGCTGGAGAGCGAGCGGGCCCTGCGACTGGAGGTCTCGGGCGCGGCCAGTTCGTTCGGCAAGGCGCTGCTCAGCTACGACTACCAGAACCTCCAGGCCACCCGCGCCACGCTGACGGCCCAGGCCACCGGCGACTTCCTGGCCACCTACGACGAGGCGTTCGGCGGCGCGATGGCCCAGGTCATCGTCAAGCTGAAGGCCGTCTCGCAGGCGAACGTCCGCGAGGTCTACCTCTCGGACGTCGACGAGGCCACCGCGCACGCCATCGTCGTGGTCGACCAGCAGGTGAACACCTCGGAGGCGATACGCTCGGTCAAGGACTCCCATCTGAAGATCAGCCTGGTCAAGGAGAAGGGTGTCTGGAAGGTCCACGACGTGACCGTGCTCGGCGCGGCCAAAGAGGACCAGTACAACCTGGACACTGGCACGAAGAAAAAGGACTGACCGTTGAAGCGCTCCCCACGGCTAAGGTCGGGGGATTCCAGCCAGCTCGGGCTCCGTCTGTGCGGTGGCCTGGGCTGCTGTTGCTTGGCGGTTGGCCTTCCGGCCCACGCGGTTGCGTGGTTTGCGCGCCCCAACCCGCACACCCGATCTGGGTGGTACGTGCTCCGCCCTCCCGGCGGTGAGGATGTTCTTGGCGGCGTTCACGTCGGCATGCTCGGTGTGTCCGCACGAGGTGCACCCAAAGACCGCTTGGCTCTCGCGGGACTTGCGATCCACCACAGTGCACACGTTGCACGTCTGACTCGTGTACGCCGGGTTGACGGTGATCACACTGGTGCCCGTGTACCGGGCCTTGCTACGGGTGGCCAGCTCGATCCGGTACCAGCCCTTGTCCAGGATGGAGCGGTTCAGCCCGGTCTTGCGCGCGGCCCCGTTCGGCAGGAACACGCCCGGCCGTTCAAGGTCTGGCCTGGGTGCGACACCGGCAGTCAAGTTCTTGATCGCCAGGGCCTCGAACACCACCAGCTCGAAGCTCGTGGCCAGGGCGCAGGCGGTCTTGGCAGCGAAGTCCTCGCGCCGTCTGCGGACCTTTCGCACCATGTCAGCGACCCGCGCAGCAGCTTTCGTGCGCCGACCCGATCCCTTCATGGTCCGGGAAAAGTCCCGCTGCAGCTTCTTGGCGTGCTCCGCTTCCCGCCCGCCGGCGAACACCTGGTGGTGAAACAAGCCATCCGAGCGGGTCACGACCTTAACCACACCCCGGTCGATCCCCACCGCCCTGCCGGGGCGCGCGTGCGTGGCCGGGGTGGTGAACCCGTCCTCGACGAGGAAACTGACGTACCAGTGTTTGCCGTCGCGGGAGACGGTGGCGTTCTTGATCTTTCCGCCGAGCGGGCGGGTAATGCGGAAGCGGACCCAGCCGAGTTTCGGCAGTTTCGCCCGCGCCCAGCGCCGGTTCAGCCGTTCGACGGCGATTTTCCCGCCCTCAGGAAACCGGAAGCTCGGAGCGTTCCGTTCGGCGAACGCGGCCTGCTCCTCGGTCAGGTCCAGGCGGTACCTACGTCCAGCCAGCATCCGCGATCACCGATTCTTCTGGTTCTCGACGTACCGCGTGGCGACGTCCAGGGGCGCCCTACCCACGGTGGCCACGAAGCGGGAGTTAGTCCGTCCGCCCAGCCCCCAGAGGCTCTTTCGCAAGGTCACAGCCACATCGATCAGCATACGAAAGGCGCCCTACCTACCGCTCAAAGATTCGACAGAAGGGCTTACCCCCATGGCTGAAGCCAGGGGTCCGCGTAGATCTCTGATCGGCCCCGTGGCGATGGGTGGGCGCCCCGACGAGGTGCTCGCCCCAGAAGACTGGCTGACCGACGTCGAGCGGGCGCGCGCGGCCCGGTTCGCGTTCGAGCCCGACCGCCGCTCGTTCACGGCGGCCCACCTGCTCGTACGCCTCTGCGCCGCGGCGGTGCTCGACATCGACCCGGCCGGGCTGACCCTGTTACAGCACTGCGAGCTGCACGGCCCCGGCCACGGCCGCCCGTACATCGAGCAGGCCCCCTCCCTGGGTGTCAGCCTCAGCCACACGCGCGGCTACGTCTGCGCGGCGGCCGGTGCGGGCCGGGTGGGCATCGACGCCGAACGCGTGCCGCCGGGCCCGTTCGACCGGCTGCTCGCGGGCCGGGCGCTCACCGAGCGGGAGCTGGCGGCGGTCAGCACCAACGAAGAGCTGATCAGGCGCTGGACCCGCAAGGAGGCCCTGATCAAGCGCGGCGAGCTGACCATCGACGGGCTGCGGGCCACCGACGCCGACGTGACGGGCCGCCACCTGCTCGAATGGACCGCCGAGGGCGACATCGTAGTGGCCGTCATCACAGACTCACCAGCCCGGCAATTGCCCCTGACCAGCTAGAATGGAGGCATGTTCTACAGCAAATCAGTCGAGGAGCGAATCGCCGACCGGATGGCCAAGCGCAAGCCGCTCGAAGAGGGCAAGACCTTCGAGCACGGGCCGGCCAAGTTCGTGTTCGTCTCGCTGATCGTCGCCGTCGTGCTCATGCACGTCGTCGGCCTTGCCGTGGTCATGGCCCTGGACTAACGGCGCCGGGTCGGAGTCGGATCCAGGAACACCTGGGAGATGCCGGGATAGCGCTCCCGCAGCCGGCGATCCAGCTCATCGCAGGCGATCTCCACCCCCGCGGCCGTCGCGTCGTCCCGGAAATCGATCTTCGCGGCCACCAGGAAGCGGCCCGGGCCCAGCATCATGGTGAGCAGCTCGACCACGCTCTCCACCTCGGGCTGCCCCGCCAGCACCGCGCGGATCTCCTCCTCGATCGGCCCCGGAGCGGACTGGCCGATCAGCAGCGACACGTTCGACCGGATCAGCGTGAGCGCGGCCACCAGCAGGAGCACGCCGATCGCGATCGACGCCGCGCCGTCCCACACGGGCGAGCCGGTCACCTGGTAGCCGAGCAGACCCAGCGCCGCGATCACCAGCCCGATCAGCGCGGCCGCGTCCTCGTACACGACGGCCTTCAGCGCGGTGTCCGAGGTGATCGAGACCAGCCGGAACGGGCTGACGTCATGCCTGCGGGCCTCCCTGCGCAGCTGCGCGAGCGCGTTGAGGAAGGACACGCCCTCGATCGCGAAGGAGAGGGCCAGCACGATGTACGACGGGATGAGGTTGCCGAGCCGCTCGCCGTGGCTGATCTCGTGCACGCCGTGGGTGATGGAGAAGCCCGCGCCACCGACCAGGGTCGCGACCGCCGCCATCATCGCCCAGAAGAAGCCCGCCTTGCCGTGCCCGAAGGGATGGCGCGAGTCGGCGGGCCGCTGGCCCCGGCGTACGGAGACCAGGAGCAGGAGCTCCGTCACCGTGTCCGCGGCCGAGTGGGCCGCCTCCGACAGCATCGCCGCCGAACCGCCGATCAGGCCCGCGATCAGCTTGGCCATCGCGATGGCCAGGTTCGCACCGCCCGCGACCAGGACGGTGCCCAGACTCTCACCCGAGTTGTCCGCCACGACGGATCACTCTATGACGGGCGTTACTCCCGGCGACGTGGTGGGCCACGTCCGGCGGCATAGTGGGCCACGTCCGGCGGTCCGCCATAGAGCTTGCGGTGTCCCACGGACTGCGAGGTCACACGGACTGCGAGGCCGGCGCCTATGTGCGCTAGATTGGAGATCTTGACCTCCTCCCTCGCCTGAAGACGGGGGTATCCACGCTCGAGGAGTCTCGATGAGCGCGCCTCGCTGGCTCTCCCCCGCCGAGCAGCGTGCCTGGCGTACCCACCTGGCGCTGCACAAGCTGCTCATGCACCGGCTCGACCGCGAGCTGCAGGAGCACGCCCTCTCGGTGAACGACTACGAGATCCTGGTCAATCTCTCGGAGAGCCCCGACCACCGGATGCGGATGAGCGACCTGGCCGACGCGACCATCCAGTCACGCAGCCGGCTGTCGCACCAGATCTCCCGCATGGAGGCCAAGGGACTCGTCGTCAGGGAGGACTGCCACGACGACCGGCGCGGCACGTTCGCGGTGCTGACGAGCGAGGGCTGGGCCACGATCGAGCGGGTCGCGCCTGATCACGTGACCAGCGTCCGGGAGCACTTCGTCGACCGGCTCACCGACGAACAGCTGGACGCGCTGGTGGCCGCCTACGAGCCGATCGTCGAGCACCTGAAGAAGCTACGCTGAACGGCCACGCCGACACCTAACCGATATGCCCGACGGCGCACGATCGTTCCGGGCGCTCGCTACGATCCGCTCATGCTTCGAAAGCTGCTGTTCGTCGTCGTCTTCGCGCTGGTGTCCGCCTGCTCATCGGGCGGCGGCGGAAGCGAGCTGCCCGCCGGGCCCGACCTGCTGAAGAAGTCCACCGAGGCCATGAAGGCGGTCAAGTCGGCCACCTTCTCCATCGCCACGGACGGCAAGCCCAAGGTGCCGGTGAAGAAGGCCGACGGCAGGCTGACGGCCGCCGGTGACGCCGACGGCACGATCACCATCGAGGTGCTGGGCAGCCTGCAGGAGATCACCTTCGCCCTGGTCGGCGACACCGTCCACTTCAAGGGCCCGACCGGCGGCTTCCAGAAGATGACCAGGAAGGACCTGGCGCAGCTCTACGACCCGTCGAAGATCCTCGACCCGTCCAAGGGCCTCGCGCAGATGCTCGGCACGGCCACCGACCCGCGCGTGGAGGCCGAGGAGAGCGGTGCCTACCGGGTGGCCACCGGGTTCTCCGGTCAGGTCCTCGGCACCCTGATCCCCGGCGTCACGCAGGGCGTCAACGGCAAGCTCTGGGTGGACAAGGCCACCAGCCGGCTCACCAAGCTCGAACTGCCGCTGCAGGACGGCACGGTGACCGTGTCGCTGAGCGACTTCGACGCGCCGGTGACCATCACGCCGCCCGCCGCCGGATGAGGCGCGCCCGCCGGGTCGCGCTCGGCGTCGGCGGCGCGGTGGTGCTGCTGGCCGCCCTCGACGCGTACGTGGTCGTGACCGTCCTGCTCGACATCGCCACCGACGTGGGCATCCCCACCAACCGCCTGGAGCGGGCCACACCGGTGGTCACTGGGTTCCTGCTCGGCTACATCGCCGCGATGCCGCTGCTCGGCCAGCTCTCCGACCGGTACGGCCGGCGCCCCCTCATCCACGCCTGCCTGGCAGCGTTCGCGCTCGGCTCGGTGCTGACCGCGCTGGCGTCCGGAGAGGTGATGGTGGTGGCGGGCCGGACGATCCAGGGGATCGCGGGAGGCGCGCTGCTGCCGATCACGATGGCGCTCATCGGCGACCTGTGGCACGAGCACGAGCGGCCGGTGGCACTCGGCGCGGTCGGCGCGGCGCAGGAGCTGGGCAGCGCGCTCGGGCCGCTGTACGGCGGGGTGCTGGCCCTGCTCCCGAGCACCACGGTGTTCGGGATCGAGCTGGGCGGCTGGCACGCGATCTTCTGGATCAACCTGCCACTGGCGGCACTGGCCGCCGTAGCGGTCCACCTGACCGTCCCCCCGCCGCAGGCGTCCTCCGAGCTTCCGGGTCAGGCGTCTTCCGGGCCTTCGGGACAGGCATCGGCCCGGCGTGTGGACGGGATCGGCGGCGCGTTGCTGGCTCTGAGCCTCGCCCTTCTGGTCGTGGGCCTGTACAACCCGGATCCCGCCACGACCGTGCTGCCGCCCTGGGGGCTGCCGGTGATCGGGGCGGGGATCGTGGCCGGGGCGGCGTTCGTCTGGTGGGAGATCCGGTCGAAGGTCCGGCTGCTCGACCTGACGGGCACCCGCAAGGGACCGCTGCTGGCCACGCTGGGCGTGAGCTTCCTGACCGGGGCCGCGCTGCTGATCACCATGGTGTTCGTCCAGTTCACGGCGCAGACGCTGCTCGACATGGAGACGTTGGACGCGGCGCTCGTGCTGGCCAGGTTCCTGCTCGCGCTCCCGGTGGGCGCGCTGCTGGGTGGCCTGCTGGCCCGCCGGCTCGGCGACCGCGTGGTGGCGGTGGCGGGCCTGATCGTGGCCACGGCCGGGTACGGCGTGATGAGCCGCTGGCCGCTCGACCTGGCGAACGCCGGCCTGATGGTGGACCTCTCACTGGTCGTGGCCGGCCTGGGCCTGGGGCTGGTCATCGCCCCCGTGTCGGCGGCGGTGCTCCGGGTGACGCCCGCCACGCAGCACGGGGTGGCCTCGGCGGCGGTGGTGGTGGCCAGGATGATGGGCATGCTGATCGGCATCGCGGGGGTGTCGGCTTGGGGTTTCCACCGGTTCCAGTCGCTGACCGCGGGCCTGGACACGCCGCTGCCGGTGGGGGTGGAACCGGCCGTGTACGCGAAGCAGCTGAGCGAGTACCTCGCGAAGGTGGACGCGGCGCTACATCTGGAATACACGGAGATGTTCTTCGTCACGGCGCTGATCTGCCTATTGGGCGCGGTGGTCGCCGCCTTCCTGCCCCGCACCCGGTGAGGTCGTTCCTGTCCCCGCGCCCGGGAAGGTCGCTCCAGCCCGCGCCCGATGAAGCCCTCCCTGGCCTCACGTCAGCCCCCAAGACCCACTTGATCTTCGGGGCTGACCATGGAGTGGCTGTCCGACCACATGGACGCCGTGGCCGACCATACGGAAGCCATGGCCGACCATGCGCACGTCACGGCGCCCGGCCCCGCCCACCGGAGGAGCGTGCCCCTGGAGAGGGCCCGGCCACGTATGGCGGGTGGGGCTCACCGGGCTTGCCGTAAAACATGGCGCTTTTCTACGAAGAGAGATGAGTGTGCTCTACGGAGAGAGGCGATGCAGGTCGCGGGGGAACAACGTGGCTTGGCGGATGTTCGCGGCGCCGACCAGGCGCGCGGTCCAGCGCTCGAGCCCCAGCGCGAACCCCCCGTGCGGCGGCATGCCGTGCGCGAACGCCTGCACATACCCCTCATACGGCCCGACATCCTCACCACGCGCGGCGAGCGCGTCGAGGTAGTCCTGATGCCTGTGCAGCCGCTGCCCGCCCGTCACCAGCTCCAACCCCCGGAAAAGCAGGTCGAACCCGTTCGAGTACCCCTCACGCAGCGGGTCCGGATGGGTGTAGAACGGCCGCTTGGCCATCGGATACCCCGTGACGAACAGGAACTCCGACCCATGCTCCCGCACCGCCCACTCCGACAGCCACCGCTCCTGGTTCGGTGACAGGTCCGGCTCGAACTCCTCAGTGAGGCGCTGCGCCTCGGTGAAGTGGATCGCCGGGATCTCGGCGGGCACCTCCGGCAGCGTCACGTCGAGCAGGTCGACCGCCGGCTGCCCCCGTACCGCCTCCACCATGCCCGCCACCGCCTCGCGCAGCACCGCCATCACGTCGCGGTGGTCGCGGACGAAGCCCAGTTCGGCGTCCAGGCTGGTGTACTGGGCCAGGTGGCGGACCGTGTCGTGCGGCTCGGCCCGGAAGACCGGCCCCACCTCGTAGACCCGCTCGAACACACCGACCATCGCCTGCTTGTAGAACTGCGGCGACTGCGCCAGGTAGGCGGGGCGGCCGAAGTAGTCGATGCCGAAGACGTTCGCGCCCGATTCGGTGGCCGAGGCGACGATCTTGGGCGTGTGGATCTCGGTGAACCCCAGCCGGTCCAGCGTCCGGCGGAACCCGGCCACGCTCGCCGCCGAGATCTCCAGCGGCGCTCTGAGCCGCGGATGGCGCAGCGCGACCGGCGCGTGGTCGAGGATCGTGGGCAGCGCGGCGGGCACGACCGGCCGGTAGAGGTCGAACGGCGGCGCCTCGGTGGGCTCGGCCAGGACCTCGATCTCCGGCTCGGTGAGCTCGGCGCCACCCGGCGCCTGCGGGTTCACGGTCACGACGCCCGTCACCCGGACGACCGTCTCCTCCCCCGGCACCGCTCCGGGCTCCTCACCCGGGGCCACGCCGGGCGCCACCACCTGGGCGAGCCCGCTGCGGTCCCTGACGACCAGGAAGGACACGGATTTCAGCCGCCGGCGGCGATGTACCCAACCGGCGATCGTCACTCGTTGTCCGGCGTGCTCAGCGAGCTCCGCCGACAGGACACGAGAGATCATCACAGCTCCTCACGAGTTGCATGATCCCTTGGGAGCGCGGGGGAGAAGGGAACTCCCGGTGCCACCGCACTTTCGCCGCCCACGAAAGGGCGGCCTCCACGACCCGATGACGGGGGTCAGACCGGCGAGGCATTTCCTCCCCGCACTCGGGAGTGTCTTCACCGAAGGGGCGCGAGGCCGCCTTCACAGCTGCCGGCGGCTCTCTCAGCCCGCGCGGGCCTTCGGTTACTCGTCTCCGTCTACGTGTTGCCGGAGATCGTAGCCAGCGCCGGCGGACGTCGGCAACCTGATTAGGACCCATCCACGCAGGCGCGCCTACATCCAGAACGCCCAATAGTGCTTGGTCGCATCAAGCAGTACGACGGCTGCGGCTCCGAGAATGAAGCCGAACAGCATGTATCGACGTTGAGTGCCCGCGCCGCGATTTCCCGGCTCGAATCGGCTTCACGCCTGTTGGCTTCCGCTTCGGCCGCAAGACTTCGGGCAACGGCCGCACGGGCTTTCATCGCGGCTCGATCTGTCTCATTGATCATGAGGCATGTCGAAGGATACCTCCTCCCACCCGCCACACCCCTGGCTCGATCTCCCGCGAGCGAGCCCGCATCGTCTCCGCCAGCCCTTCAGGCCACTGCGTCCCTTCCGGGCCCATCGACCACGTGACCCCGTCCAGGCTCGTGCCATCCAAGTCCGCGCAGGCCAGATTCGTTCCGCGCAGGGACGCGCCCGCCAGGTTCGCATGAGTCAGATACGCGCGGCCCAGGTTCGCGTGATCCAGGTTCGCGTCGCGGAGGTCCGCCTCAGTCAGGTTCGCGTCGTTCAAGTTCGCGCCGACCAGGTTCATGCCGCGCATCTTCGCGCGGTACAAATCCTCGCCCCGGTCCAGGTCGTAAATGTCGTCTTCCCAGTCCACCTCTTCCATGAACCGACGGTAGACCGACCCGCCCATCTGTCACACCAATCCGCCCGATGAGGATCAATCACGCCTCAGGTCCGTAAACAAACAGCCGAAGAACCAGCATGAACGCTCTGCTCTACGTCCTCGCAGAGGCGTAGCTTCCAGCGCGAGAGCAGGCGCACTCCATATCCGCTGGAGGAGATCCAACGCCCCCGAGTCCGACGACCACAGGGGGCGGATAGGGGTTATCCGGAGGGCCGTCGCCGAGCAAACTCGGGGCAACCCGTCCCCCCGGAGGAGGCCGACATGCGCAGAGCCCTGGTCGGATGCGCCGTCGCGCAGATCGTCGTGGTGATCCTGCAGTTCTACCTGGCCACGTTCGGCGCGTTCCAGATGCCACGGCCCACGGGCACGGATCCCGCGGCGATCGGCCTGCACGCCGCGAACGGCCTGTTCGTCATCCCGGCCGTCTCCCTCGTGGCCACCGTCGTCGCGGCGCTGGCAAGGGTGCCCGGCAAGCTGATCGCGCTGAGCGCCGCTCCCCTGGTGCTCAGCGCGGTCCAGATGCTCGTCGTCTTTCCGCTGGCCGGCCTCGCGGGCGCGACGGCGGACGACACACCGCTGGCCAGCCTGTTCGTGTACGGTCTGCACGCCGTCGTGGGGCTGGGCCAGCTCTGGGCGGTGATCGCCGCCTACCGTGCCGTACGCAGGCACACCAAGGCACCCGTGGAGGAACCCCAGCCCCAGCCGGTCTGACCGAATCCGCTACTTCTTGGCGGGCTGGCCGCCGCTCTTCCGCTTCTCCCGGATCTTCATCGACACGTCGATCGGCGACCCGGCGAAGCCGAACTCCTCGCGGATCCGGCGCTCGATGAAGCGCCGGTAGGTGTCCTCCAGCCAGCCCGAGGTGAACAGCACGAACTTGGGTGGTTCCACCGACGCCTGCGTGGCGAAGAGGATCTTCGGCTGCTTGCCACCCCGCACCGGCGGCGGCGTCTGGTGCACCAGCTCGGTCAGGAACGCGTTGAGCCTGGCCGTCGGCACCCGCGTCGACCACGACCCGAGCGCCTTCTCCAGCGCCGGGACGAGCCGGTCCATGTGGCGTCCGGTCTTGGCGGAGATGTTGACCCGCAGCGCCCACGGTGTGCGGACGAGCTGCCGGTCGATCTCCCTCTCCAGGTAGTAGCGGCGGTCCTCGTCGACCAGGTCCCACTTGTTGAACGCGACGACCATCGCCCGGCCCGACTCGATCACCAGGCCGATGATCCGCAGGTCCTGCTCGGTGAGCACCTCACTGGCGTCGATGAGGACGATCGCCACCTCGGAGCGTTCGAGGGCGGCTCGGGTGCGCATGGCGGCGTAGAAGTCGGCGCCCTGCAGCTCGCGGTCGCGCCGCCTGATGCCGGCGGTGTCGACGAAGCGCCAGGTCTTGCCGCCCAGCTCGATCAGCTCGTCGACCGGGTCGCGGGTGGTGCCCGCCATCGGGTCGACCAGCACCCGCTCCTCCCCCGCCAGCTTGTTGAGCAGCGAGGACTTACCGACGTTGGGCTTGCCGAGCAGCGCCACCCGGTAGGGGCCGCGCTCGGCGTCGAACCGCAGCTCCGGCGTCTCCGGCAGCGCGTCGAGGATCACGTCGAGCAGGTCGCCGCTGGAGCGGCCGTGCAGGGCCGAGACCGGCTGCGGCTCGCCGAGGCCGAGCGCCCAGAGCGCGGCGGCCTCCAGCTCTACCTGCTGGTTGTCGACCTTGTTGGCGGCCAGGATGACCGGCTTGCCCGACTGGCGGAGCACCGAGCCGACCGTCTCGTCGGCGTCGGTCGCGCCCACGGTGGCGTCGACGACGAACACGATCACGTCGGCCAGCTCGACCGCGACCCGCGCCTGGTCGGCGATGCGCAGGTTCATCCCGGTGGCCTCGGGGTCCCAGCCGCCGGTGTCGACGACCGTGAAGCGGCGCCCGCGCCAGTTGGCGTCGTAGGTGACGCGGTCACGGGTGACGCCCGGCACGTCTTCGACGACCGCCTCGCGGCGGCCGATGATGCGGTTGACCAGCGTGGACTTGCCTACGTTCGGGCGACCGACGATGGCCACGACCGGCACCGGGCCGCTGTCGGCGACGTCGTCGGATACTGCGAGATCGTCGAGTTCAGCCTCGACCCAATCCCCCGTTGACACGATTTTTCATCCTTTGTGAGTACCGCACCCTTGTCAGGTGCGCTCCTTGATCAGACTCAGCACCTCGCCGATGACCTCTTCGAGGGTCAGCGGCGTGGTGTCGAGCTCGACGGCGCCATCCGCCATCGAGAGTGGATCCGTCTTGCGAGTGGAGTCGAGGGTGTCACGCTTGGCCATCGCGGCCTGCTGCGCCTCCACCGTGGTGCCGCTCAGCTCCGCCGTACGGCGCAGGGCACGGGCCTCGGCGCTGGCCGTCAGATAGACCTTGACGGTCGCGTCGGGGGCGACCACGCTGCCGATGTCACGGCCCTCGACCACGATGTCGCCGACGCCGATGATCTCCCGCTGCAGGTGCACGAGACGCGCGCGCACCTCGGGCACCGCCGCCACGACGGAGACCGCCCCGGTGACCTCGGCCTCCCGGATCGGCCCGGCCACGTCGACACCGCCGACGTGGATGGACGGACCGTCGGGGTCGGTGCCGCAGACGATCTCGGGCTCGCCCGCGCGGGCCGCGACAGCGGCGGGATCGGCCAGGTCGACGCCCTGCTGGAGCATCCACCAGGTCATCGCCCGGTACATCGCCCCGGTGTCCAGGTAGCGCAGCCCGAGTGCGCGAGCGACTCCACGCGACACGCTCGACTTGCCCGACCCCGCGGGACCGTCCATGGCGACGACCAGACCGGTCACGGCCTCTCCCTCTTCACGTTTCCACTGCACGTTTCTTTTCTCCAACCTGAAGAGGCTACCGCCTCGCACGCATGCCCTACGCCCAGCTGGACAATCCGGCGTCCGCCGCGACCCCGTGCCCGACCACAGTCCCCATTCCGCGCTCGATCATCCGCCGAGCCACGGTCCCCGTACCGGGTACTTGGCCGGATACCGTCCCAAAGCGGTCGTTCAGGCGGTCGCCAAGCCCTGACACACGCCACCCGCGATCACTTGAGGCCGGCCGTCAGCCGGAACAGGCCGACCGGCACCAGCCCGTGCTTGAGCAAGCGGTAGGTGGGCATCGGGCTGCCGCTCACCGTCTCCTTGTAGGCGATGGCCCACCGCCCCTTCAGGTACGCCCTGCGCGGCGTGTCGTCGGGGTGGGTGAACTGGATGACGGCGTCCCGGCGCCCCAAGCTGAGGGGCTGATGAACGTACCCGAACCGGAAAGCCTTCACCGCACGGCCGCGCAGCCCGTCGGCGAGCGCGTCGGCCGCGTGCAGGCCCGTCGGGATGCCGCCCTGGCAGGTCCCGTGCATGACGCCGTACGGCTGGCGCACCGCGGCGGCGTCGCCCACGGCGTAGACGTCCGGGTGCGACACCGAGCGGAGCGCGGCGTCGACCACGATCCTGCCCCGCCCGTCCACCGTCAGCCCCGCCTCGGCGGCCAGGGGCAGGCCCTTGGTGCCGGCGGTCCAGAGCGTCGCGTCGGAGTGGACCAGCTCGCCCCCGGCCAGCTCGACGGCGTCCGGCAGCACCTTGGTGGCCTCGGCACCGTCGCGTACCTCGATGCCGAGCCGGTCCATCGCCCGCTCGACGTAGGCGCGGGCCTTCTCACCCATCATCGAGCCAGGACGGCCCCGGCTGAGCAGGACGACGCGCAGGCTGGGGTGCGCTTCGGCGAGCTCGGTGGCCGACTCGACGCCGGTCAGACCGCCACCGGCCACGACGACCGTCCCCTGGTCGAGCTCACTGAGCCGTCGCGCGAGCCGTACGGCCTGGTCGTGGTCGTCGTAGACGTAGGCGTGCTCGGCCACACCAGGGGTCGAGGCGTCGGTGACGGTGCCGAGGGCGTAGATCAGCTTGTCGTACGCGATCACGCGCCGGGTGTCCGCCCCCGCGCCGTTGACGGTGACCTCGTGCCGTTCGGGGTCGAGGGCGCTCACGCGACCCAGGACGAGGTCGATGCCCGTGCCGGCGATGATGTCGGCGACCGCGTGGTCCGGCAGCCGTTCGCCCGCCGCGGTCTGGTGCAGCCGCAGCCGCTCCGTGAACCGTGGTGAGGCGCTGACCAGCGTCACCTTGCCGCCGTGGCGGCGCGTCCGGGTGGCGGCCCTGATCGCGGCCGCGATGCCTGTGTAGCCGGCGCCCAGAATCAGAATGTTCGTCATGTCCCTGGCTCCTTGCGAACTCCGGTGGGATTCCGCACTGAAGACGGAGCGAACCGCCAGGGATGTGACACCGGCGCCGTTCTTCCACACCCCCAAAGGCGGTGTACCTCCCAGGGATCTCCGCCCCGACGGACTGTCCGGTCCGCGCGAGTATCCCGGACGACTCGCTCAGGAGCGGGCCCGAGCGCTGTGGCCGATGCAACACGGGTGGCGCACGGGCCTACTGGTTCTCCTCGTCTTCGGTGGGTGACCCGCCTGCCGGATGCCGCGAAGTCAAGCCGTCCAGCCACGTAGCGCGGCGGGGACCGTCGAGCGGAACGTGGTCTCGGCCGTGGCGGTGTCGAGGGCCCCGGCCAATTCGAGAGTCACCAGCCCGTGCAGGGTCACCCAGAGTGAGAGCGCGATGGAGGTCGCGTCGCCCGAGAGCGCGGAGGCCGACAGGGCGCGGTCTATCGCCTCGATGAGCGGCCTGACGGGATCGCCGACCCCCACGTCACCGGATGGGTCGAAGCTCTGCACACCGCCGAACAACACCGTGTAGAGATGGCGGTGCTCGAGTCCCCACCGCCGGTAGGCGACCGCGAGCGCGTAGAGGTCGGCGAGGGGGTCATCGGAGACCGCCACCGCCGACAGGTCCTGGGACAGCCCGGCGACGGCTCTGCCGCGCACTTCGGCGATCAGCCCGTCCTTGCCGTCGAACAGCGAGTAGACGGCGGCGGTCGCGGTCCCGGCGGCAGCGGCCAGGGCGCGGATGGTGATCGATTCCCGTGGACGGGTCGCGAACATCTGGGTCGCGGACTCGATGAGGCGCTCCTTCACGGTGTCGTCGTTGGTTCTCGGTCTTCCCACGACGACCAGCCTAGCCGAGCTGGTAGCGTTTCCAAACGCCGTTCCGGAACAACGTTTGGAAACCGTCGATGCCTCTAACCGTCCCTCTCCGCCTCATCGGCCGCCTGATCCTCGCCGTGCTCGCCGTCGTCGGGCTGGCCGGGCTGTTCCTCGCCCTCATCGTTCTGACGGATGGCGCCCGCGCGGGGCTCGCCGCCTGGCTGACCGCCTTTGGCGCCGGAGTCATCGCCGCACTGTGGCGAGGCCGCGGCCGTACCTGGCCGGGTCGGCTGCGGCCCTTCGCACCAGTGATCGTCGCCGCCGCCCTCACGGCGTCGGTCTGCATCCCCACCGCCCCCACGACCCGGCAGTACCCGCCCGACCTGTCATTCGTCGCGACGAGACACTGGAGCCTGAGCACGGGCAGCCGGGTCGCCGTCTACCACTATCCCCCCGTCGCCGACGTCCCCCGGCACCCCACGCCGCTCGTGTACCTCCACGGAGGGCCCGTCCGCAACATCTCCGTGCTCGACCACCGATTCCTTCGAAGCCTGGCCGGACAGGGCTACGACGTGTACGCCTACGAGCAGCCCGGCGGCGGACGGAGCGACCTGCTGCCCATGGAGCAGTACACGATCTCCAGGTCCGTACGTGACCTCGCCGCCTTCATCGATCGCCTGGACAAGGGCCCGGTCGACGTCCTCGGATTCTCCGCCGGCGCGGTCGTGCTCACCCGGGCCCTGGCCACCGCGGACGTCGCCGTCCACGTGCACCGGGCGATCATCGCCGAGCCCGGCCCCATGGACGGCCCCACCACGCTGATCAGCGGACAACAGGGACGACCGTCCGCGCGCGGCCTCGCTCCGGCCCCGGCCGGACCCCGGGCGACGCGCGTCCCCCGGTACGCCGTCGCGCTCGGCCTCATCCAACTCGGGCTCCTCCCGCCCGACACCGGCCTGATCACGCAGGCCGAAGGCGTCAACGCCTTCACGGCCGCCGATCTCGGCAGCGACACCGCCTCCGCCTACTGCGCGCGGGACGCCGGCCGCATCCCTGCCGAAGACACCGCGGAGAACTTCTCCTTCAGCGCCGCCGCGAGCCTCCGCATCATGCAGACGATCAAGGGCTCACCCTCCATCGCCTCCGAGCTGAAACGCTCCCGCACCCCCGCGATGCTGATGATCGCCGAATGCTCGTCACAGGTACGCCAATGGGCTACCGCCATCCTTGCCGCCGACCCCGCCATCGAGCGAACCCAGTACATGCCCGGTGTCGGACACCACATGTGGAACGGCCTCGACGACAACAACGAACGCGCCGCCGCCGTCATCACGGCCTTCCTCCAGAGCCAGCCGCCGCCCCTGCGGAACCATCCGGCCCGCGCCGACATCTCCGCCTTCCTCCGCGACCACAAGTGAAGTCCGCACCCGCAGGGTGGCCCCACACTCGGTGATGCGGGTCCATGGCAGGCAGGCGGCCGGCCCGGCCCGCCTGTCGTCCGGTGGACGCAGGCTCAGACGCAGCCTCTCCGCTTCAAGGACCTCGACGTCGACGACATCCGGATGTCGGCCCGCAAGGGCCGCTGCGCCTGTACGGCAAGGGCGGACGGCTGACCACCCGCGCCGCAGGCGGCATCATCGCCGAGATCACCCAGACAGCCGGGCTGGACGATCCCACCACGGCACACGTCCTGCGCCACACGCTTGCCACCACGCTGGTCCGCGGCAAGACCGACCGGTCTTGGTCGCCGAGATCCTTGGCCACGCCCGCCTGGAGATCACCCGCCGATACAGCTTGCCCTCCGGCAAGGACAAGGAGGACGCCCTCAATCGGGTTCACCTCGTTGGGGCGGTCGAAGCTGCTGCCGGACCCACCGCCGCCACCGCGCTGACGACGTCGCTGACGCTGTGCTGGAACTGCACGGAGGTGTGGGACTCGATCAGCCGGCCACAGGGAACGAGACGGTCGTGTGACGACCCACCCGGGGAACCCTTGTGATCACCGCTTTAGGGGACTTGCCATCCCCGCTCATGCAGCGCCTTGGTGAGGACGGCCGCCGCGTCCGGCTGCACGGAGACCTCGGCGATGCCCAGAGGCAGGCCGGGAGCGTGCTCCAGGCGTACGTCCTCGACGTTGACCCCGACCTCGTCGCAGATCTGGAAGAGCCTGGCCAGCTGACCGGGGCGGTCGCCGACGACGACCTGGACCACCACGTACGCCGGCGCGGGGCCCCCGTGCTTGCCCGGGATGCGGCCGTGACCGGCCACGCCGCGCTTGAGCAGCTGGGTGAGCTCCTGCGTGACCGTGCCGTCGCCGTCGGCCAGCGCGCGGAGTGCCGTAGCGGCCTCGGCCAGGTCGCGGGAGATGGCCTCCAGCACCTCGGCCACCGGCGTCGCGTTGCCCGACAGGATGCCGAGCCAGAGGCCCGGGTCGCTGCCCGCGATCCTGGTGACGTCGCGTACGCCCTGCCCGGCCAGGCCGAGCGCGATGTCGGACGCGTCCGCCAGCCGGGCCGCGACCGCCGACGCGGTGACGTGGGGCGCGTGGGAGACGACGGCCACGGCCTGGTCGTGCTCGGCGGCGTCCACTTCGACGGGGTTGCCGCCGCAGAGCTCCACCAGCCGCAGCACGGCCGCCCTGGCCTCCGGCGTGGCGTCGGAGGTGGGGCACAGCGCCCACGGGCGGCCCAGGAACAGCTCGGCCCTGGCGGCTCCGGGGCCCGACTTCTCGCGTCCGGCCAGGGGGTGGGAGGCGACGTAGGTGGACATGTCGCAGCCCAGCTGGGCGGCCCGCTCGATGGGCTCCACCTTGACGCTGGCCACGTCGGTGTAGAACGTGGCCGTGCCATTGCGCTGCAGCGCCAGCAGCTCACCGGCGACGTGCGCGGGCGGCACCGCGAGCACCGCGAGATCGATCGTCTCGCCGGATCCACCCGAGCCGGATCCACCCGAGCCGGATCCACCCGAGCCGGACTCACCCGAGGCCGAAGCGGCTTCCGGCTGCCACTCCTCGCCCGCGCCGAGCTCCCGGGCCAGCCGTACCGCTCCCTGGTCGTGGTCGGCGAGCAGCACGCGTAGCCCGCGCTCGCGCAGCGCCAGCGCTATGGAGGTGCCGATGAGACCGGTGCCGACTACCAGCACGGTGCGGAGTTCGGAGGCCATGTAGATGTCCTGATTTATCTGGCGTCGGAGTTGCTCGGTCGGGTGACAGGAAGCGGATGAGCCGGTCGTTACTGGGCGATGTCCTGGCGGAGCGCGACGGCGCCGCGCAAATAGACGTGCTGGATGTCGGAGCGCGGCCGGTCCGTCTCCACGTGGGCCATCAGGCGTACGACCCTGGGCAGCGCGCCCGGCACGTCGATCTCGGTGCAGCAGATCAGCGGCACGTCGTGGAAGCCCAGCTTCCGCGCCGCCAGCGCCGGGAACTCCGCCGTCAGATCGGGAGACGCCGTGAACAGCACGCTGATCACATCGTCGGTGGTCAGCTTGTTGCGCCCCATCATCTCGCTGACCAGCTCGGTGGTCGCCTCGATGATCGCCCCACGGTCGTTGGCGTCCACCTGGATCGCCCCGCGGATCGCCCGCACCATGTGATTACACCCCTCTATAGCGGTGAAGCCCGTGCGGAGGTTCGCACGGGCTCCTGCGTTCCCGCCAGATTACAGCTTCGGCGTTACAGTTTCACAGCGGCGTAAAGCTCGCCGACCTCCTTCAGGGACAGCGCCCTGACGGTGCCCGCCTTGGTACGGCCCAGCTTGACCGGCCCGAACTCGATCCTGGCCAGGTCGATGACGCGATGACCCGCCTCTTCGAGCAGCCGCCGGACGATGTGATTGCGGCCTTCGTGCAGAACGACCTCGACCAGCGCCTGCTGGCCGTGCTCCTGCACGATCGAGAAGGAGTCGATCTTCGCGAGGCCGTCTTCGAGCTCGATGCCCTGCTTGAGCCGACGGCTCAGATCACGCGGGATCGGACCCGGGACCTTCGCCCAGTACTTCTTCTGCACCCCATAACTCGGGTGAGTCAGCCGGTTGGCCAGCTCGCCGTCGTTGGTGAGCAGCAGCAGCCCCTCGGTCTCGGTGTCGAGCCTGCCCACGTGGAACAGCCTCGGCGCGAGCTCCTCCACATAGTCGGCCAGGCACGGCCGGCCCTGCGGGTCGTCCATGGTGGACACGACGCCGATGGGCTTGTTCAGGGCGTAGTAGACCAGGTCGGGGGCGGTCGGGATGCGCTTGCCGTCTACGTGGATGACCTGCGCCGCCGGGTCCACCTTGGCCCCGAACCTCCGTACGACCTGCCCGTTCACGGTGACGCGGCCGTCGCCGATCATCTCCTCGCAGGCGCGACGGCTGGCCACGCCCGCCTGGGCGAGCACCTTCTGCAGCCGTACGCCGCCGGGCACCTCGGTGGTGTCGCGCTCGTCGGTGTAGCCGTCGGGGAAGAAGTTGCGGTCCCGCATGGGCTGGCGAGCGGTCTTGAACCGGTCGCGCGGCGCACCGGTGGCCGCCCCGTCCCGTCCGCCGGACGTACGCCCGCCGCCGATGGTTTGAACATCGTCGCGCCTGGGGGTACGGGCCGGGCGGCCGGCGTCGCGGCGCGAGCCGGCGTCGTCACGCCGCCCGAAGCGGGCACGAGTGGACTCTCCACGGCCGCTGCCGGTCCGCGGGGACTCTCCGCGGCTGTAGCCGCTCCTCGGGGACTCGGTACGGGAACCGCCGTCCCTGCGGCCACCACGGTCGGCCCGGAAGCCGCCACGGTCCTCCGTGCGCTCGGGACGCGATCCGCCCCGATCGTCACGACGGTCACCCTGGTAACCGCCCCGGTCGTCACGACGCTCGGAACGGAAACCGCCACGGTCGTCACGACGGTCGGAACGGTAACCACCCCGGTCGTCACTGCGGGCGCCCTGGAAACCGCCACGGTCATCGCGGCGCTGGGAACGGAAGCCGCCGCGATCGTCGCGGCCCGCGCCCTGGAAGCCGCCACGGTCGTCTCGGCGCTGGGGACGGTAGCCGCCACCCTCCCGAGGGCCGGAGCCGCCGCGGTCGGAGCGGTATCCACCGCGCTCGCCACCGGAGGACGAGCCGTAGCCACCGCGCTCGCCACGGGACGACCCGCCGTAGCCACGGTCGCCGCGCGACTGCGCGCCATATCCACCGCGGTCGCCGCCGCGAGATGACGAAGAGCCGCCGCGGGACTGCGAGTAGCCGCCCCGGTCGCCACGGGACTGCGAGTAGCCGCCGCGGTCGCTGCCGGGCGCCGGACGGTCGTCGTCGCGAGAGGGGGAGCGGTCGTCGCGGTACGTACGCTCGCGAGACGAACGGTCGTCACGGGACGAGCGGTCGTAGCCGCCACGGTCGCCCGTTGAACTGGAACGGTTGTAGCCGCCCCGGTCGCCCGCCGAGCCGGAGCGGTCGCGGGAGTCGCCGGAGGTGGGCCTGCCGTACCGGGCGCGGGAACCGCCACGGTCGGCGCGGAGCGAGTCGCGGCCGGAGCCCAGCTCGCTTCCGGAGTCGCGGCTGTAGCCGCGGTCACTGTCATCGCGGCGGGGTCCGCCGCGGGAATCGTCTCGGTGGGAACCGCCACGGAACCCCTCACGGCGGGAGCCGCCGCGCGAGTCGTCCGAGCGGAAGGCGGGACGGCCGCCACGGCTCGCGCCGCCGGTGCGTCCACGACCGCGTCCATCACCGGACGGGGTGCTGCGCCTGTTGATCACTTTGTATTCTCCTCGAGGTTTTCCACGTCGTCGGGGAGGAAGGGCGCGAGCTCGGGGAGCTCGCCGATGTCCTTCAGTCCCAGGCGTTCAAGGAAGTATGAACTTGTCCGGTAGAGCACTGCCTGGCTCTCCGGGTCGGTGCCGGCCTCTTCGACCAGGCCCCTGGCGACGAGCGTCCGCATGACGCCGTCGCTGTTGACGCCGCGGACCGCGGCGACTCGTGCGCGGCTCACCGGTTGCCGGTAGGCGACGACCGCGAGGGTTTCCAGCGCGGCCTGGGTGAGCCGGGTCTGCTGGCCGTCGCGGACGAACCGCTCGACCAGCGCGGCGCAGTCGGCTCGCGTGTAGAACCGCCAACCGCCTGCCACTTCTCTCAGATCGAAACCCCGTCCGGCTTGGGTGTATTCCGCGGCCAAGGTCCGGAGTGCGGTGCTCACCTCGTGGGTGGGCCGTTCGAGCACCTGCGCCAGGGTCACTTCGGGGACGGGCTCGTCCACGACCATCAGGATGGCTTCAAGCGCCGCCCCGAGCGTCGGGCCGCCGCCCTGCGGGTCGCTCTCGGCGGGTTCATCGGGTATGTCGTCCATGCCGACCGGCTCGGATACCTCCGCACCGGTCGGTACGAGGGACGCGTCCCAGAGCTCATCGTCCACATCCGGCTCGACCACATCCGGCTCGGCGGACGGCCCCGCGAGCCGGTCGTCCAGCTGAGGCGACAGGAGCCGGTCGTCCGCATCAAGCTCAGGAGTCGTGTCCTGCGGCGCATCATCGGCCTCGTGAGACGGCCCCTGGAGCCGGTCGTCCACCTCCGGCGCGGACGGCGCGACCTCCGCCTCGTCGACCGCAGGCGGAACACCCGGCCTGTCGTCCGTGCTCGCGGCGGCGAGCGACCCCGGGAGGGTCATCCAGGCGGGCAAAGGGGCGGGTTCGCGAGGCGGGGTGTCGTCCAAGCGGTCAGTCATCAGCCGTCTTCTCCGCGCTCTCCTCGTAGTCGTCCCCCACCGAGACGTCCCCCTCGTCCGTCCCGGTCCAGGTCACGTGCAGATCGCCCAGCGCTTCGACCTGTTCGAAAGTGACCGCGGACTCCCGGAAGAGCTCCAGCACCGCCAGGAAGCGGGCGATGACCTCGATGGTGCCGTCGCAGTCGGCCACCAGGGCCCGGAAGGTGGCCCGCCGCATGCGGCGCAGGTGAGCAACCAGAATAGCGGCTTGCTCCCGCACGCTGGCCAGCGGTTGATAGATGTGCCCGACACTCACGGTAGGCGGCAGCTTGGGGACGAAGGCGCGGGCGGCGATGCGGGCGAGGTCGTCCGGGCTGATGCCCAGGATGAGCTGCGGGAGGAGGTTGGCGAACTGCGGCTCCATGGGCGCGGTGCGGGGGAAGCGCAGCGCCTCTTCGGCCATGCGCCCGGAGAAGACCTTCGCCACCTCTTTGTACGCCTTGTACTGCAGGAGCCGGGCGAACAGCAGGTCGCGGGCCTCCAGCAGAGCCAGGTCCTCTTCGTCCTCGACCTCGCCCGAGGGCAGCAGCCGGGCCGCCTTGAGGTCGAGGAGCGTGGCCGCGACCAGCAGGAAGTGGCTGGTCACGTCGAGATCCCACTCGGGGCCACGAGCCCGGATGTAGGCGATGAACTCGTCGGTGACCTTGGAGAGCGAGATCTCGGTGATGTCGAGCTTGTGCTTGGAGATCAGGCCGAGGAGCAGGTCGAAGGGCCCCTCGAAGACGTCCAGGTGGACCCTGAACCCTTGTGGCTCTGTCTCCGTCACCTGGCCATTGTCGCAGGTGCCGGCCAGCGGGACAGCACCTCGCGGGCCAGCTCACGGTAAGCGTTGGCACCCAGGGACGACGGGTCGAAGGTGGTGATCGGCTCGCCGGCGACCGTGGCGTCGGGGAAGCGCACGGTGCGGTTGATCACGGTGTGGAAGACCTTGTCGCCGAACGCCTCGACGACGCGGGCGAGCACCTCGCGGCCGTGCAGGGTGCGCGCGTCGTACATGGTGGCGAGCAGGCCCTCGATCTCGAGGTCCTCGTTGAGCCGTTCCTGCACCTTGGTGATGGTGTCCATGAGCAGGGCCACGCCGCGCAGCGCGAAGAACTCGCACTCCAGCGGCACCATGACGCCCTGCGCGCAGGTCAGCGCGTTGATGGTGAGCAGGCCGAGCGACGGCTGGCAGTCGATGAGGCAGACGTCGTAGTGCGGCAGCAGCGGCTTGATCACGCGGCCGAGCACCTGTTCGCGGGCCACCTCGGTGACGAGCTGGACTTCGGCGGCCGACAGGTCGATGTTGCTGGGCAGCAGGTCGAGGCCCTCGACGCCGGTCTCCAGCAGCACGTCCTCGGCGGTGACGTTGCGCTCCATCAGCAGGTTGTAGACCGTGAGGTCGAGCTGGAGCGGGTTGATGCCGAGGCCGACGGACAGGGCGCCCTGCGGGTCGAAGTCGACGAGCAGCACCTTGAGGCCGTATTCGACGAGGGCTGCGCCCAGGTTGATGGTGGTGGTGGTCTTGCCGACCCCACCCTTCTGGTTGACCATCGCGACCACCCGCGCGGGCCCGTGGATCTCGGGCGCGACAGGTTCGGGGAACACCGGGCGGGGACGCCGGGTGGGGCCCAGATTCACGCCTATGGAAGGCGTGTTGGTCTTCGTGTCTCCCCAGGGGTTGTCGGGGGTCCCCGGGGCCGAACCGTTGGTCTTCACAGTCACCAGCTCGAACCTCCCTGACGATCCCGAACCGGACCGTCCGGACGGACACTATGGCGTCACCACTTAACGCGGCAAGGCGGCACGCCGAAGTGCCGCACGTCGCAAATGACTATAGATCACTGCCGGGCACGGGGGTGCGCGGCGGCGTACACCTCGCGGAGTTTGTCGACGGTGACCAGGGTGTAGACCTGCGTGGTCGTCACCGAGGCGTGGCCGAGCAACTCCTGGACCACCCTAACGTCGGCTCCGCCGTCAAGGAGGTGGGTTGCGAAGGAATGACGGAGAACGTGCGGAGATATCCCGGCGAGTCCGGCCCGTTCGGCGGCGGCCTGGAGCACCTCCCAGGCGCCCTGCCGGGTGAGCCGGCCGCCCCTGGCGTTGAGGAAGGCGGCGGGCGTGCCCCGGCCGTGGGCCACGAGGCCGGGGCGGGCCCTGACGAGATAGGCGTCGAGCGCGGAGCGGGCGTAGCGGCCCAGGGGGACGACGCGGGTACGGCTGCCCTTGCCGCGCAGCCGTACCTGCTCGGCCTCCAGGTCGTCCACGGCCAGGCCGACGGCTTCGGAGATGCGGGCGCCCGTGCCGTACAGGACCTCCAGCAGGGCCCGGTTGCGGAGGGTCAGCGGCGCGCCGTCGGGGCCGGAGGCGGCGATGAGCCGCTCGACCTCGTCGACGGTGATCGCCTTGGGCAGCCTGCGGAGCTGCCGCGGCGGACGCACCTGGTGCGCCGGGTCGTGGGCCGTGACGCCCTCGCGCAGCGCGAAGCGGTGCAGGCCGCGGACGGCCGACACCGCCCGCGCGGCCGAGCTGGCCACGAGGGCGGGGTGGTCGCAGTCGCCTTCCCGCAGCGCGGCGAGGAAGTCGAGCACGTCGGCCTCGCCCACCTCGCCGAGCGACACGCGGCCGCGCGAGCGCAGGTGCTCGAAGTAACGGTCGAGGTCACGGCGGTAGGACGCCAGCGTGTTGGCAGCCAGGCCCCGCTCCACCGTGAGGTGGGCGAGGTAGCTGGAGAGCACTGCCTCCACGAACTGGTCCTTCCGTCACGCCTCCTTGGCGTCGGCGGGGCGCAACAGGGCGAATCCCTCGACCGAAGCCGCATATGCGGCGAGGATACCGGCCACGGTCGGGGAATTGTGGATCATTCCCATGAGCGCCCTTTCGACCGCGTCGGGTAGAGGCACCCATTCGACCGGCATGTCGATCTCTTCGTGCTCGTGGACGAAGCCGTTCTCGTCCGCGGGGATCTTCGACAGGCCGCGGGCCAGGAACACCCGGATCCGCTCGTTGGACATACCGGGCGAGGTGTAGAGGTCGACCAGGGTGTGCCAGGTCTCGGCGCGGTATCCGGCCTCCTCGGCAAGCTCCCGCGCGGCACCGGTGACCAGCGATTCTCCTTCCACGTCGCGCAATCCGGCGGGCAGCTCCCAGAGCAGCCGGCGCGTCGGGTGGCGGTACTGCCGGATGAGCAGGACCCGGTCCTGCTCGTCGAGCGCGAGGACCGCGACGGACCCGGGGTGCACGGCGTAGTCGCGGTCGGCGACCGTGTCCCCCGGCATGCGGACCGTGTCGGTGACCACGTTGATCACCCGGCCCGCGAACCGGTCCTTGGATTCGACGACTTCCCACGCCTCGGGCGTGTCTTCCACCCTCACTTGGCCACCTTCGCGGTCACCCGGCTGTCGGCGTAGGCGAGCGCGGCGTTGATCAGCCCCTTGAACATCGGGTTGGCCCGCGTCGGCCGGGAGCGGAACTCGGGGTGGGCCTGGGTGCCGATGAAGAACGGGTGGGCCTCGACGGGCAGTTCGGTGTATTCGACCAGGCGGCCATCGGGCGACAGCCCGGAGAACACCAGGCCGACCTTCTCCAGGCGTTCGCGGTAGGCGTTGGCGACCTCGTAGCGGTGCCGGTGGCGTTCGGCGACCTTGGCCTTGCCGCCGTACAGCTGCCTGGCCAGGGTGCCCTCGCCGAGCTTGGCGGTGTAGCTGCCCAGGCGCATGGTGCCGCCCATGTCGCGCTCGCCGGCTACGACGTCCTCCTGGTCGGCCATCGTGGAGACGACCGAGTGCTTGGCGTCTGGGTCGAACTCGCTGGAATTGGCGTCTTCGAGTCCCGCCAGGTTGCGCGCGGCCTCGATGACCATGCCCTGCATGCCGAGGCAGATGCCGAGCAGCGGGATCTTGCCCTCCCGGGCGTGGCGGATCGCGCCGATCTTGCCCTCGATGCCGCGCACGCCGAACCCGCCGGGGATCAGCACGCCGTCGACGCCGTCGAGCTCGCGCTCGGCGCCCTCGGGCGTCTCGCAGTCGTCGCTCTTGACCCAGCGGATGTTGACGCGGGCGTCGTTGGCGAACCCGCCCGCCCGCAGCGCCTCGGTGACGGACAGGTAGGCGTCGGGCAAGTCGATGTACTTGCCGACCAGGGCGATGGTGACCTCCTTGGCCGGGCGGTGCACCCGGCGCAGTAGTTCCTCCCACTCCTTCCAGTCCACGTCGCGGAAGGGCAGGCCGAGCCGCCGCACCACATAGGCGTCGAGCCCTTCGGAGTGGAGCACCTTGGGGATGTCGTAGATCGAGGCCGCGTCCACGGCCGAGACCACGGCGTCCTCGTCCACGTCGCACATCAGGCTGATCTTCCGCTTGATCGCCGTCTGCACGGGCCGGTCGGAGCGCAGCACGATCGCGTCGGGCTGGATGCCGATGCTGCGCAGCGCGGCCACGCTGTGCTGCGTCGGCTTGGTCTTCAGCTCGCCGGAGGGGCCGATGTACGGCAGCAGCGAGACGTGCAGGAAGAACACGTTGTCGCGCCCGACCTCATGCCTGATCTGGCGTACGGCCTCCAGGAACGGCAGCGACTCGATGTCGCCGACGGTGCCGCCCACCTCGGTGATGACCACGTCGACCTCAGGACCCGCCATGCCCCGGATGCGGTCCTTGATCTCGTTGGTGATGTGCGGGATGACCTGGACCGTGTCGCCCAGGTATTCGCCGCGCCGCTCCTTGGCGATGACGTTGGAGTAGACCTGGCCGGTGGTGACGTTCGCCGAACCGTGCAGATCGGTGTCAAGGAACCGCTCGTAGTGGCCGACGTCGAGGTCGGTCTCGGATCCGTCGTCAGTGACGAAGACCTCGCCGTGCTGGAACGGGTTCATCGTCCCGGGGTCCACATTGAGGTAGGGGTCGAGCTTCTGCATGGTGACCCGGAGACCGCGTCCCTTGAGCAGACGGCCCAGGCTGGAGGCGGTGAGCCCCTTCCCTAGGCTGGAGGCGACACCGCCGGTGACGAATAGATGCTTGGTTTGCGATGCGCTGCGCAAAGGGGCTCCCGTGGGTCGATGTGTGGTCGAAGCGTCCACGGGCTCTCAGGATATCAAACAACGCCCCCGACATGCCCGAACGGCATGACCTAGCGGTAACTTTGGGCCCTATGTCATTAGTACGGCGGGCAACGGGCGCGCTGATTCACCGTGCCTACAAGGCGATCCGCGCGGCCGGGGCGATCACCCCGGCCAGTCCGGGCGGCACCAGATTCCGGCATCTGGGCGACGGTGTCAGCATCGCCTTCCCGCCGGGCGCGATCTTCGGCGAGCAGTGGATCGAGATCGGCGACCACACGCTGATCGGCGAGCGCGTGTCGCTGTCCTGCGGCATGGGCCCGGGTGTCGACCTGGGCCCGGACTCGATCCTGCGGATCGGCGGCGGCTGCTCGATCGGCCGGGGCTCGCACATCGTGGCCCACCAGTCGATCGACATCGGCGAGCACGTCTTCACCGGCCCGTACGTCTACATCACCGATCAGAACCACGTCTACGACGACCCGGAGACACCGATCGGCCGGCAGTGGCCACGCAACAGTCCGGTCTCGATCGGCGCGGGCTCCTGGCTCGGGGCGGGCGCGATCATCCTGCCCGGCACCAGGATCGGCCGCCAGTGCGTGGTGGCGGGCGGCGCGGTCGTCCGCGGTGAGTTCCCCGACCACAGCGTGGTCGCGGGCGTGCCCGCCAAGCTGGTACGCAGCTACGATCCCACGCTGGGCTGGCACACTCCGGGCATCTCACTGGCCATGGACCGGCAGGCCACCGCCTCCTGAGCTCGGCCGCACAGACGCTCCAGACGGTGGATCCGCCCGCGCGAACGGTGGACCGAACAACCTTCTGGCGGCTAGCGTCGGACCATGCGGACCGCCATTTGCGAACGTCTCGGCGTCGAGTTCCCGTTGTTCGCCTTCAGCCACTGCCGCGACGTGGTGGCCGCGGTCACCAACGCGGGCGGCTTCGGCGTCCTGGGCGCGGTCGCCTACACCCCCGACCAACTCGACACCGAGCTCACCTGGATCGACGAGCGGGTGGACGGCCGCCCGTACGGGGTCGACGTGCTCGTGCCCGGCAAGCTCGACGCCTCGGCGCTCGATCTCGACGCCCATTTGACCGACTTCATCCCCGAACGGCACCGCGACTTCGTCACGCACCTGCTGTCCAAGTACGGCGTGAACGCACCGCCGCAGCCGGTGGCCGCCTCGACGGACGAGTTCGGCAGGCGGGTGACCGCGGCGGGCGCGACCGGGCTGATCGACGTGGCGCTCAAGCACCCGATCGGCCTGATCGCCAGCGCGCTCGGACCGCCGCCGCCGGAGATGGTGGCCAAGGCCAGGGCGGCGGGCGTGCCGGTGGCCGCGCTGGTCGGCACCGTTGAGCACGCCCACAGGCAGGTGGCGGCCGGCGCGGACCTGATCGTGGCGCAGGGCACCGAGGCGGGCGGGCACACCGGCGAGATCGCCACGATGGTGCTGGTGCCGCAGGTCGTGGACGCGGTCGCCCCGGTGCCCGTGCTGGCGGCGGGCGGCATCGCCTCGGGGCGGCAGATGGCGGCGGCGATGGCGCTCGGCGCCGAAGGCGTGTGGTGCGGATCGGTCTGGCTGACCACCGAGGAGGCGGAGACGACGCCCTCGGTGAAGCGGAAGATGCTGGCCGCCTCCTCACTCGACACGGTCAGGTCCAGGTCGCGTACCGGCAAGCCGGCCAGGCAGCTCAAGTCGGCCTGGACCGAGGAGTGGGACTCCGGGCCGGAGAGCCCCGGACCGCTCGGGATGCCGCTGCAGATGCTCGTGGCCGAGGCCGCGATGGCCCGCATCGGCGCAGCAGCCGAGCGCGGCGAACCGGGGGCCGTGGAGCTGGCCAACTACTTCGTCGGGCAGGTCGTCGGCCAGCTCGACCAGGTCAAGCCCGCTCGCGAGGTGGTCTACGAGATGGTGAGCGAGTTCGCCGACGCGGTGGAGCGGCTGTCCGGATTGACCGCTCTGTCGACGTGACCGAGCTGTCGGCGTGACCGGCTACGATGCGCGTGTGGTCGGGACACCCGAGGTCGAGCGCGGCACCGGTGTCCCCGCGCACGTGCAGATCGAGCGGTGGCTGCTGGAGTCCATCGGCAGCGGCGAGATGGAGCCCGGCGACCGGCTCCCGGGCGAGCGGGAGCTGTCGGCGCGCCTGGGCGTGAGCCGGATGACGCTCAGGCAGGCGCTGGCGACGCTGGAGCACGACGGCGTCCTGGTCAGGACGCCGGGCAGGTCGGGCGGCGCGTTCGTCGCCGATCCGCGCGTCGAGTGCGATCTGACGGGGCTGGCGGGGTTCACCGAGCAGATGCGGCGCGCTCACCTCCAGGCCGAGGCCAGAGTGCTGGTCGCCACGACCGTCCCCGCGCCCCGCTCCGTCGCCGCCGCCCTGGAGCTCGCCGTGGGCGAGCCGGTGCACCACGTCGCCCGGGTACGCTCGGCCGGGCAGTCGCCGGTGGCCCTCGAACGCTCCTTCTTCCCCGCGCTGCCCGGCTTCCTGGAGCAGGATCTCGACGGGTCGCTCTACGCCCTGCTGGCCACCCGCTACGACCTGGAGCCGCGCACCGCCGTCGAGCACCTCGACCCGGTCATCGCCAGGTCCGACGAGGCCGCCGAGCTGGGCGTCGAGCCGGGCACGCCGCTCATGCTGATCGAGCGCACCGCCTACGCGGCGGCCGGGGAGCCGGTGGAGTTCGCCCGCGACCTGTTCCGCTCCGACCGGGTGCGCATCTCGGTCCGCAGCGGCCTCAGCGCACCCTCGGTCGGCAGCGGCGTCAGCGCACCCGCTCCCCCGCCGGGTCGAAGAGCGGGTCACTGACGACGGTCCCGGTCACCCAGGCGCCCTCCACCTCGACCTCGACCTTGACGCCCGGCCCCACCGGCAGATACGCGTAGGCGATCGGCGAGCCGACCGTGTAGCCGTGGCCGCCCGAGGTGATCCGGGCCACGACCTGGCCGTCCAGGCGCACCGGCTCGTTGCCGAGCGCGATCGCCCCCGGCTCCAGGGTCAGGCAGCGCAGCCGGCGCTCGGGGTGGGGGTCGAGCGCGTCCTTGCCGAGAAAGTCCTTGTCGAGCTTGACGCAGAAGCCCAGCCCCGCCTCGTACGGCGTGGTCTCGGGCCCGATGTCGGCGCCCCAGACGCGGTAGCCCTTCTCCAGGCGCAGGCTGTCGATGGCCCGGTAGCCGCCGGCCCGCAGCCCGTACGGCTGCCCGGCCGCCCACAGCGCCTGCCAGAGCGCCAGGCCGTACTCGCTGGAGGAGTACAGCTCCCAGCCCAGCTCCCCCACGAACGTCACCCGCAGCGCCAGCACCGGCACGTCGCCCACGGTCAGCTCCCGCGCCGACATGAACGGGAAGCCGAGCGGGTCGGGCGTGAGCGTCCCGAGGATGTCGCGGGCGCGCGGCCCCCACAGGGCGAAGCAGGCGTACTGGCCGGTCACGTCGGCGATCCGGACGTCGGCGCCCCTGAGCGCGGCCTGCTTGCGCAGCCAGCCCATGTCGTGCGAGCCGAACGCGGTGCCGGTCACGATGAGGAACTCGTCCTCGGCCCTCCTGGTGACGGTGAAGTCGCACTCGATGCCCCCGCGCCGGTTGAGCGCCTGCGTGTACGTCACCGCGCCCACCTGGCGGGCGACGCGGTTGTCGCAGACCCATTCGAGCAGGTCGGCGGCGTCCGGCCCGGCGACCTGGATCTTGGCGAAGGAGGTCTCGTCGAACAAGCCCGCCGTCTCCCGCACGGCCCGGTGTTCGACCCCGATCGCGGGCGACCACAGCCGCCCGGCCCACCCCTGGGGCCGCTCGTCACCAGTACTGTCCCGTTCGTTCGACCGGTAGTAGTTGACCCGCTCCCAGCCCGCCTTCTCGCCGAACTCGGCGCCGTGCGCGGCGTGCCAGCCGTACGCCGGGGAGACCTTGAGCGGGCGACCCGCCGAGCGCTCGTGGCCGGGGTAGCGGATGTCGTAGTAGGTCTCGTAGTTCTCGACCGCGCGGGCGAGGGTGTAGGACGGGGAGCGGTACTGGCGGCCGAAGCGGCGGATGTCCATGTGCCAGACGTCCATGGCGGGCTCGCCCTCGACGATCCACTCGGCCATCACCCTGCCGATGCCGCCGGCGCCCGCGATGCCGTGCGCGCAGAACCCGGCCGCCACGAAGAACCCGCCGACCTCTGTCTCGCCCAGGCAGAACTCGTTGTCGGGGGTGAACGCCTCCGGGCCGTTGATCATCTTGCGGATGCCCACGTCGGCCATGGCCGGGACCCGGATCCGCGAATTCTCCGAAATTTCGGTGAATCGGTCCCAATCTTCCGCCAGCAGGCGGCCGTTGAAGTCGGCCGGGATGGCGTCGTACGAGGTCTCGTCCGCCGTCCAGGGCGCGCAGGTGCGCTCGTAGCCGCCCATGACCAGGCCCTGCACCTCCTGCCGGTAGTAGACGAGCAGGTCGGGGTCGCGCAGCGTCGGCAGGCCGGTGTGCTCGTGGAAGGCGTCGGTGACCACGTATTGGTGCGACATCGGCACGATCGGGATCCGCACCCCGGCCATCCGGCCGATCTCGGCGGCGAACATGCCGCCGCAGTTGACGACCACCTCGCAGTCGATGTCGCCCTGGTCGGTGCGTACGCGCGTGACCCGGCCGCGTTCCGTGTCGATGCCGAGCACGCGGGTCCTGGTCCTGACGCGGGCGCCGCCCTCGCGGGCCTTCGTGGCCAGCGCGTAGCAGAGCGCGGAGGGGTCGATCTGCCCGTCGGTGGGCAGGTACGCCGCGCCGACGACGCCCGAGGGGTCCATCAGCGGGAACAGCTCGACCGCCTCGGCGACGGAGATCTCCTCCAGCGGCAGGCCGAACGTGCGGGCCCAGCCGATCTGGCGGCGGATCTCGGCCATCCGCTCCGGCGTACCGGCCAGCTTGATGCCGCCGCACTCCGTCCAGCCGGCGTCGAGCGTGCGGTAGAGCTCCACCGAGTACTGGTTCATCCTGGTCAGCGTGGGGTCGGCGCGCAGCTGGCCGACGAGCCCCGCGGAGTGGAAGGTCGAGCCGCTGGTCAGCTCGTCGCGGTCCAGCAGGAGGACGTCGCGTTCGCCGAGCTGGGTCAGGTGGTAGGCGACGGACGCGCCGCCCACGCCGCCGCCGATGATCACGATGCGGGCCGAGTCGCTCATGCGGGCGAGGCTACACTAAAAGGTCTAGACCGTTTAGGGGGTGACGGCGCTAGCATCGACCATGACCGAGATCCTCGACCGCATCCCCCTGCTGTCCGGCGTGCCGCGTTCCGTCGAGGAGTTGCCCGGCGGGCTGACCAACCACAACTACAAGGTGACCGTTCCCGGCGGGGCCTATGTGGCACGGGTGACGGCCAGCGAGGGATCGCTGCTGGCGATCGACCGGGACGTCGAGCACTCCTGCTCGCTGGCCGCCGCGCGGATCGGGGTGGGGGCGCCGGTGCACGACTATCTGCCGGAGCTCGGGGTGCTGATCGTGGGTTTCCTGCCGGGCCGGACGTTCACGGAGGCCGATCTGCGCGATCCGGCGAACCTGCGGCGGCTGGCCGAGGTGTGCGGGCGGCTGCACGCGGGGCCCCGGTTCGAGCGGGACTTCGACATGTTCGAGATTCAGCGGGGGTATCTGGAGATCGTCCAGAGCCGCGGATACCGCCTTCCGGCGAAATATCTCGACTTCATGCCCGAGGTTGAGCGGATCCGGAAATGTCTGGATATCCGGGATGTGGGGCGGGTGCCGTGTCACAACGACCTCCTGCCCGGCAACATCATCGACGACGGCGAGCGGCTCTGGCTGATCGACTACGAGTACGCCGGCAACAACGACCCCTGCTTCGAGCTGGGCAACATCTGGAGCGAGTCGGACCTGTCCCTGGACCTGCTGGACGAGCTCGTCACCGCCTACTACGGCCGCCGCCTGCGCCACAAGATCGCGCGGGCGCGGCTGCTCGGGCTCATGTCCAAGTACGGCTGGACGCTGTGGGCCTCGATCCAGGACGGTGCCAACCAGAGCATCGACTTCGACTTCTGGTCGTGGGGCATGGAGAAGTACGAGCGGGCGGTCGCCGAGTTCACCGGATCCGATCTGCCCCGCCTCATGGACGAGGCGGCCCGGGCAGACTAGAAACATGTTCGCCGCACTGACAGGGCTCGGACTGTCCACCGCCGCCGGCCTGAACGCCTACATCCCGCTCCTCGTGGTGGGCATCCTGGCCAACTTCACCGACCGGGTGAAGCTGCCCGACGGCTACTCGTGGCCGTCCAACTGGGGCGTGCTCGCCATCATCGCGGTGCTGCTGGTCGCGGAGATGGTGCTCGACAAGATCCCGGCCGTCGACAGCATCAACGACACCATCCAGACCGCGGTACGACCGGCGGCCGGCGGTGTGGTCTTCAGCGCCACGAACGCGGCGTCGGAGCTGGACCACTCGACCTGGATGACCGAGCACCCGTGGGCGGGCTGGCTGCTGGGCATCCTGCTGGCGCTGGCCGTACACGCGCTGAAGGCGACGGCCCGTCCGATGATCAACGTGGGGACGGGCGGCGTGGGCGCGCCCGTCGCCAGCACGGTGGAGGACGTCGGGTCGCTCGGTATGAGCCTGATCGCGGTGTTCCTGCCCCTGCTGGTCATCGTCGCGCTGCTGGCGCTGGCCCTGCTCGCCTGGTGGACGATCAGGAGGGTACGCCGCTACCGCGCCGCCCGCCGGGCCAGACGGACGTCAGGAAGCCCGTAGCGGTCAGAAGGCCGCAACCAGCGGCGCGGGACGGATCAGGAGGTCCGTAACAAGTGGCGCAGGACGGATCAAGAGGTCCGTAACCAGCGACGCAGGACGAGGAGGAACTCGCCGGGGCGCTCCTCGTGCAGCCGGTGGCTGGAGCCCTCCCAGCACACCACCTTCGAGGCCGGATGCTTGCAGAGCCCCGACTCCCAGGCCGCGCGTTCCGGGTCGGACCAGATCGACAGCACCGGGCACTCCCTGCGGGCCAGGTAGTCGTCGCTCGCCGGTCGCATCCCGAGCGCGTCGGGCTCCGTGAACATGGCCTCGAACGCCTGGAGCAGCACGTGCGGCGCCATGCCGTACAGCCGGCGCTTGTGCCAGCGCCTGATGACGGCCGGGGTGGCGGCGTTGGTGCACCACTCGTCGAGCCGCTCGGCGGCGGCGTGCGCGTGCGGGCCGCGCAGCGCGGCGACCGTCTCCGGGAAGGTCCGCGCGACGTCCGCCGTGATGCCGTAGCCGGGATCGAGGGCGACCAGTTTGCATACCTTGTCCGGATGCTCGACGGCCAGGATGGAGACGACCTGCCCGCCCATGGAGTGGCCGATCGCGATCACCTCGGGGATGGCGAGCCGGTCCAGCAGCGCGGCGAGGTCGGCGGCCATCTCGCGCGGCGTGTTGCCCTCGTCGGGCACGGAGGAGTAGCCGTGCCCGCGCAGGTCCACCGCGATCACCCGGTGTTTGCCGGCGAGCGCGTCGATGTGCCAGGACCACTGGTGGGAGTCCGTACCCCAGCCGTGGACGAGCAGCAGCGGCGGCCCGTCTCCCTTCCCGTCGTCGGTGTAAAAAAGCCGAATATTCTGCCCTAAATCGGCATAAGGCATCTTTTACCCCACCCGCTCCTTGATCGTGGCGCAGACCCGCTCCTCGGCCTCCTTGGCGACGGGCAGCATGGCGCCCAGCCCGAAGGACCCGTGGAACATCCCGGCATAACGCACGCTCAGCGTGTCCACCCCGGCCGCGCGCAGCCGCTCCGCGTACGCCTCCCCCTCGTCCCGGAGCGGATCGTGCTCCGCCGTGATCACCAGCGCGGGCGGCAGCCCGCTCACGTCCGCGTTGATCGGCGAGCTGTACGGCTCGGCGCGCCTCGCGTGGTCGGGCTGGTAGCAGTCCCAGTACCACCGCATGTGCGCCGCGGTCAGGAAATATCCCTCAGCGTTCTCCGCGTGCGAGGGCGCGTCCTGGGCGGCGTCGGTGACGGGATAGACCAGCACCTGCAGCGCGATCGGCGGCCCGCCCTCGTCCCTGGCCTTCAGGCACGTCACGGTCGCCAGGTTCCCGCCCGCGCTGTCACCGGCGACCACCAGCCTGCCGGGATCCGCGCCCAGCTCGCGGGCGTGCTCGTACACCCAGCGGGTCGCGGCGTAGGCGTCCTCGACGGCGGCCGGATACGGATGCTCCGGCGCCAGCCGGTAGTCGACGGACACCACGATCACGTCGGCGTCCGTGCAGATCAGTCGGCAGACGGGGTCGTGGGTGTCCAGGGTGCAGAGCGTGAACCCGCCACCGTGGAAGTACACGACCACCGGCCGCGTCTCTCGCTCCGTCGGTGGCCAGTAGACGCGCACGGGCAGGTCGCCCGCCATGCGGTTCTCCACCCGGCCCACCTTGTACGGCTCCGCCTCCGGCTGGGGCATCTCGGCCAGGATCCGCCGAGCCTCGGCGGCGTCCGTCACCTCGGTGCCCACCTTGGGGAAGACGGCCGTCATCACGTCGATGACCGCCCTGGTGACCTCGTCGATCGCCATCGTTCACTCAACCTCCGTCCGCGGGGGGCATGGTGGTCTCGCCCGCCGTCCGCGGGAGCATGGCGGTCTCGCCCGCCGTCCAGCCGCCGTCCACCGCCAACTCGGCGCCCGTGACGTACGAGGCGGCGTCGGACAGCAGGAACGCGATGGCCTCCGCCACCTCCTCGGGCTCACCGCACCGCCCGGCCGCGGCCAGCGGGAACGCGCCCTCGCCCGAAACCGCGCCGTGCCGGAGCGTCATGGGGGTGACGATCATTCCGGGATGTACGGAGTTGACCCTGATCCGGTGAGGGGCGTACTCGATCGCGGCGATCTTGGTGAGGCCGCGGACGCCCCATTTGGACGCACCGTAGCCGCCGGTGCCGGGAAGCGCCGTCAGCCCGGCCGCCGACGACAGGTTCACGATCGAGCCACCGCCTGACGCGCGCATCGGCGCGACCACGGACTTGAGCCCGAGGAAGACGCCGACGAGGTTCACCTTGAGCACGCGCTCGAAGTCGTCGAGCGTGTACTGCTCCAGGAGCGCCGAGCGGGCGATGCCCGCGTTGTTGACCAGCCCGTCGATCCGACCGTATTCGTCGAGGACCTCCTCGACCACATCAGCCCACTGATCCTCTTTGGTCACGTCGTGCGGGATAAATCGTGATTCGAGGTCTTTCGCGGTGGCGGTGCCGTCCTCCACCAGGACATCGGTGATCACGACGCTCGCCCCCGCCGCGACGCAGCGGCGGGCCGTCGCGGCCCCCATGCCCCTGGCGCCGCCGGTGATGAGCACTACCTTGCCGTCAAGCATGCGTGGCTCCTTCGCGGTAGGTGAACTGAATCACGCACCGGCGACAACAATCAAGAGCTTGCTTGGTAATGCAGAGGCCGCAGGGAGCGGTCGTTGGCGTGACCGAGGCGGCGTTCGAGTTCGGCGCGGTTGTGGCCGGAGGCTTCGGAGAGCCGGTAGCCGAAGGTGTGGCGCAGGTCGCGGGGGCGGAGGGCGCCGATCGAAGATGCCGCGAGGAACAGCGCCTGGCTGCGCTCGTCGATGTCGCCAGGCCGTTCGGCGTCGAGGCAGTCGGCGACAGCGTGGCGGGCGTCGCGGCCGAGGAACACCGTCCGGCTGGTGCGTCCTTTGCCGCGTACGCTGGTCAGCTTGGCTTTTGGCTTGCCGTAGTTCGGCAGGGTCGGCGGGGTGAAGCTGATCCAGATCGAGGCCGACGACTTCGGCGCGGCGCAGCGCGGTCCCGAGGATGAGGTGCACAATTGCCCGGTCCCGCAGCGGCCGGGCATGCCGGTGCACGGCGGGGGCGTGCAGGGTGATCCAGGAGAACAGCGCCGACAAATGGGCGAGGTGACTGTTTCCTGAAATGATCTGAGCTTGTCGTAGGTGCAGGGTTGTTCTTCTGAAAGGTGGCGTATGAAGCCGCTGCGGGCGGGTGATCCACGCCAGATGGGGCCATACCAGCTGCAGGGGCGGCTGGGCGGCGGCGGCATGGGGCAGGTGTTCTTAGGCCGTTCCCGGGGCGGCCGGTCGGTCGCGGTGAAGGTCGTGCGGCCAGAGCTGGCCGACGATGCGGGGTTTCGGCGTCGGTTCGCGATCGAGGTGGAGGCTGCTCGGCGAGTCGGTGGGTTCTACACCGCGCAGGTGGTGGATGCCAACACCGACGCCGATCCGCCGTGGATGGCCACCGCCTATATTCCCGGCCCGTCTCTGCATGATGCCGTCACCACGCGCGGGCCGCTGCCGCCCACGGCGGTCGGTGTGCTCGGGGCTGGCCTGGCCGAGGGCCTGGCCGCGATCCAGGACTGCAAACTCGTGCACCGTGACCTGAAACCCGGCAACGTGATCCTGGCCGCCGACGGTCCCCGGGTCATCGACTTCGGGATCGCCCGTGCGTTGGATTCCACCTCCTACACCGCCACAGGGGTCGTGATCGGCACGCCGGCGTTCATGTCCCCCGAACAGGTCCACGGCGACGAGGTCGGCCTTGCCAGCGATGTGTTCTCCTTGGGGGCGGTGCTGGTGTTCGCCGCCACCGGCCGGGGTCCGTTCGGCGATGGCCACCACCGTGCGATCATGAATCGCATCGTTCATGACGATGCGGATCTGACTGGGCTGCCGCCGGGCTTGGTCGACCTGGTGGGCGCCTGCCTGAGCAAGGCTCCCGAGAATCGGCCCGGTCTCACCGATCTGCTCGATCGGCTGGCCGCGTCGGCCCAGGACGCCACGCGATGGCTCCCGCCCCAAGTCACCGAGATGATCACTCAGCTCGAAACGACGGCGCTCCAACGGCGGCCGGAAACCAACGGTGCCTTCGAGATGTCCTGGACCGGCGAGGAGCCGCCGTCCACCTACGCCGAAGCGGGCAGCGAACCGGCGGAGTACTCAATGGTCTTGCCGGTGATCTTGTTGCTGGTGGGGGCAGCGGGCGCCTTGATTTCCTGGTGGCTGGACCCCAGCGTGTTCAGCGTTGACGCCCATCCGGGCGTCAACGGCATCCCCGCCTTCCTCGGAGCCATCAGCGGCGGTCTCGGGCTCATCGGTGCCCTCGTGGTCATCAAAGGGAACGGAGACAGGCGCCGGGAGATGAGTGCCACGCGACCGTACCCGCATCGAACGAGCTGGTCCTTGCACGTCGGCCCGAACTACATCGTCACCACCGGAGCTACCGGACGTCGCGAGTTCACCTGGGACCAGATCCGTCGCGTCACCATCGAGCAGATCAAGGGTGCAGGACCGGACCGGTACACCGGTATCCACCTGTACATCAAGGGGGGTGCCAGACAACTGCCACCCCCGCTGCCGGCGGGATGGCCCTACCCGGCCCCAACCAGCATCAAGCCGTACTCGACACACCTCGTCGACGCCGTGGTCGCGTTGTGTATGCCGATCTGCGTGCTCGGGCCGATGACGCACGAACAGCGGACCGAACTGACGCAGGCTCTCGCACAATTCGGCGGCCGACGCTGGCAACCACACGGAGGTGAGCGGTGGAGCGCGGAGAGCTGATCGCGGGCAGATACGAGTTGGTCAAGCGGCTCGGCCGTGGCGGCATGGGCGAGGTGTGGGCCGCGCGGGACCGTACCCTCCGCCGCGACCTCGGCGAACCAGGACCGGCTGGTCAGGATGCGCTGGTAGTACTCTCCACTGCTGCCTCGGCGACACCGACGATCACGCCACTACCGAAGCTCTCGCCGCCATCACCCGCATCACCAGCGGGAACTTCCGCCTCACCGTCCGCCTGGTCGGCCAGATCGAACGCGTCCTGAAAATCAACAGCATGTCCACCGTCACCAAAACAGCCTGCGTCGCTCCGTGGAGCCTGCTTGGGGAGCCTGCTTGGCCACGCACCCGCCCCGCGCTCGCACTATCCTCTAAGCAGCGACCGTTCAGCGGTCAGCAGCCAGCACTCGACAGTCAGCAGGAGGTGGGGACGATCGCCGAGGTCCTTCTCATCATCCTGGCGATCCTGTGCTTCCTCGGCCTGGTGGCCGGCGTCGGCATCTACTTCCTGGTCAAGCTGGGCCAGAAGGCGGCGATCAAGGCCAAGCAGGCGGCGACCCAGCTGACCACGCACGTCAACGCCATGGGCGCCGGCGACGCCGGGGAGGTCGAACGCCTCCGCCTCGACCTGCGCCGCGAGGTCTCGATCACCCGCCAGGCCGTCGAACACGCCCAACGCCAGGGCTGGGGCCTCGGCGACCTCCCTCAGCTCCTGGCCGACCTGTCCGCGCAGGCCGACGTACACGACGGGCAACTCGCCATGTACGCCCAGCAACGCCGCGCCTCGCCGTACGTCGACCACGTCACGCTCAATCGCCTACGCGAGCACCAGGCCAAGCTGACCGCCATGTGCGCCCGCATCCGCGCCGACCTCCTCGGCGACCAGCTCCAGCACGCCTCGGCCGGAATCGACGACCTCCACTCCCGCACGGAGCTGGAGATCGAGGCCCGCCGCCGCCCCCCGGACCCGCTCGACGAGATCGACGATCTTTATCGCAAGACCATGCGGGAGCGCAAAGACCTCTCCTGACGGTTACGTGGCGTGGCATGATGACGCCACCCAGTGAGCTGTCGCTAGGAGGCTGGCGCGATGACCACGGCGCTTCCCGAGTGGTTCTACCCCGGCCCCTCCGGCGGGTGGACCGCCGACATGCTCGATCACCTGCCCCCTGACACGCCCAAGCACGTCGAGCTGATCGATGGGTCGCTCATCTTCAGGCCCCCGCAAACGGGCTTCCACATGCTCGTCATAAGCCTGCTCACTGACCGCGCTCTGGGGATAAGCACCCCGCCCGATCTCATGGTCGCCCGTGAGATGACGGTGACGCTGGGCATGCGGCAGCGTCCCGAACCCGACATTCTCCTCGTCAAGCGGTCCGCGCTGACCACCCTCGCCGTTACGTCCTTCAGCCCGGAGGACGTCCATCTGGTCATCGAGGTCGTTTCTGACGAGTCGAGAGAACGCGACCGGACGACCAAGCCCCTCAAATACGCTGCTGCCGGCATCAGGCACTTCTGGCGCGTGGAAATGGAAGCAGACGGCAAGCCCATCGTCTACACCTTCGAGCTCGAGCCGGCGGTCCGGACCTATGTGGCCACCGGTATCCATCGCGGCCACCTGAAGGCCGACATCGGTTTCCCCGTGGACATCGACCTCGATCTGAGCAAGTTCATCAGCTGACCCAGCGCCATCAGCTGCGAGGTGAGCTCCCAACGGGGGTGGGCGCCCTGCCGGGGTAGGCGCCCCGCTGACGTTCAGCCGCATCTCTGCCAAGCGGGCGGCGATTATTCGATTGCGCCCCCAGAGCGGGCTCGGCATACTCGATCAGGCTGATCGCAAGGCGTACGTGGAAGGAGGTCGAGACCGTGATGACGATGACTGTTCGCGTGCCGTTTTCCGCGTCCTCTGACCTCCCCACCGGGATCTCGCCAAGCTGATCGCTGCGCCGGTGGGCCTCATTTCTGGAGAAATCCCACCGTGCCCAAGCACTCCTCGCCCCGCCGCCGGGGCAAGTACGCCCTCGACGCCGACGATCTCGAATGGCTCGACAGCGCCCCCGTCGACGACGGACCACCCACTGGCGACCGCTGGTCGACCTGGGACCAGAGCACGCCCACCGAGCGTGGCCCGAAGCCGCACCCGGACTGGCTCGTCACCGAGCTCGCCGCCGTGGACACCGAGCTGGGCATCCTCAAAACCGGCAAGGAAGCCGACGTCCACCTGCTCTCCCGCGGCGTGCCGGACACGGACCGGGTCTGCCTGTTGGCCGCCAAGCGCTACCGCTCAGCGGAACACCGCTTGTTCCACCGGGACGCCGGTTACCTGGAAGGCCGCAGCACCCGCGAAAGCCGCATGAACCGGGCCATGGCCAACCGCACCGCCTTCGGCAAACAGCTCATCGCCGGGCAGTGGGCCGCGGCCGAGTTCGGCGCCCTGTGTCGCTTGACCGAGCTCGGCCTACCGGTGCCTTATCCGGTCCAGATCGTCGGCACCGAGATCCTTCAAGAGTTCGTCGGCACCCCGGACGGCTACGCGGCACCCCGGCTCGCCAACGTCTCGGACGATCTGGACGACCTATGGGCCCAACTGGTCGAGGCGCTGGTCGTCCTGGCCAGAGAGGGCCTGGCCCACGGCGACCTGTCGGCGTACAACCTGCTGGTTCACGAGGGCAGGCTGGTCATCATCGACCTCCCCCAGATCGTCGACGTGATCTCCCACCCCACGGGGCCCCACTTCCTCGACCGGGACGCCCGCAACGTGGCCACCTGGTTCGCCGCGAAGGGCGTCGCGTCAGCAGACCCCGACGCCCTCTCCGCACTGCTCCAATCGGAGGCCGGAATGCTCTGACACCCGCCAGAGGGTAAGGGCCGGAGACGAAGGCGCAGCGATGCTAAAGCCCACTCTCCGGCCCTCTGTCACAGCGGCCGCAAAGCCCGCTCTCCGGCCGCTGTCACAGCGCTGCGGCAGTGGGCTTGGGCCGGGGCCTGGCGGCACGAGTCGGTGCCTGTCTCGATCATGTTGCCGCCAAGATCAGTCCGATCAGCCGACCCGGCGAAGCATGCTTGAGAAGGCGGTCCGAACGCAGCGAGGGCCTTCAGGGGGCGGGCGTCAGCCCGCCTGGGAGGACGTCCGGAGCGAAGCGGAGGCCCATTGTGGACGGGCGGGCATCAGACGGCCAACCACCGAATCGGGTGACGGGCGGGGAGAAAGTACGTCCGGAGCGAAGCGGACGCCCTTTCTCCGATCGGCTACTGGACCCCCGCCTCCCGCATGTCCCGCAGCTCCCGCTTGAGCTCCTTGATCTCGTCGCGTAGCCGAGCGGCCACCTCGAACTGCAGGTCGGCCGCCGACTGGTGCATCTGCTCGGTCAGCGACTCGATCAACGACTCCATCTGTGCCCGGGGCATCTCCCCCGCGATGGTCTTGGCGTGCTGCCCGGCCTGGCGGGCGGCGAACCCGGGCACGGGCGCCTTGCCGCGCGACTGCTGGCGACCGCCGCCGAGGAGGCGGTCGGTGTCGGCGTCCTCGCGCTGCAACGAGTCGAGGATGTCGGCGATCTTCTTGCGGAGTGGCTGCGGGTCGATGCCGTTGGCCTGGTTGTAGGCGATCTGCTTGGCCCGCCGCCGGTTGGTCTCGTCGATGGCCCGCTCCATCGACGGGGTGACCTTGTCGGCGTACATGTGGACCTGTCCAGAGACGTTACGGGCGGCCCGGCCGATGGTCTGGATCAGGGAGGTCTCCGAGCGGAGGAAGCCTTCCTTGTCGGCGTCGAGGATGGCCACCAGCGACACCTCGGGCAGGTCGAGGCCCTCGCGCAGGAGGTTGATGCCGACCAGCACGTCGTATTCGCCGGAGCGCAGCTCGCGCAGCAGCTCGATGCGGCGCAGCGTGTCGACCTCGCTGTGCAGGTAGCGGACCCGGATGCCCAGCTCGAGCAGGTAGTCGGTGAGGTCTTCCGACATCTTCTTGGTCAGCGTGGTGACCAGGACCCGCTCGTCGCGGTCGGCGCGCTCGCGGATCTCGTGGACCAGGTCGTCGATCTGCCCCTTGGTGGGCTTGACGATCACCTCGGGGTCGACCAGCCCGGTCGGCCGGATGACCTGCTCGACCACGTCGCCCTTGACCCGGCCCAGCTCGTAGGAGCCGGGCGTGGCCGACAGGTAGACGGTCTGGCCGATGCGCTCCAGGAACTCCTCCCACTTCAGCGGCCGGTTGTCGAGCGCCGACGGCAGGCGGAAGCCGTGGTCGACCAGGGTGCGCTTGCGGGAGGCGTCGCCCTCGTACATGGCGCCGATCTGCGGCACGGTCTGGTGGGACTCGTCGAGGACCAGCAGGAAGTCTTCCGGGAAGTAGTCGAGCAGCGTGTTGGGGGCGCTGCCCGCCTCGCGGCCGTCCATGTGGCGCGAGTAGTTTTCGATACCGGAGCAGGTGCCGATCTGGCGCATCATCTCGATGTCGTAGGTGGTGCGCATGCGCAGCCGCTGCGCCTCCAGCAGTTTGCCCTGCCGCTCCAGCTCCGACAGCCGCTCGGCCAGCTCCGCCTCGATGCCGTTGACGGCCATCGCCATCCGCGCCTCGCCGGCGACGTAGTGGGAGGCGGGGAAGATGTAGAGCTCCTCGTCCTCGGTGATGACCTCGCCGGTCAGCGGGTGCATGGTGGAGAGCTTCTCGATCTCGTCGCCGAACATCTCGATGCGTACGGCCAGCTCTTCGTACTTCGGGATGATCTCGATCGTGTCGCCGCGCACCCGGAAGGTGCCCCGCGTGAAGGCGAGGTCGTTGCGGGTGTACTGCATGTCGACCAGGCGGCGCAGCAGCTGGTCGCGGTCGACGTCCATGCCGACGCGGAGCCTGGCCATGCGGTCGACGTATTCCTGCGGCGTGCCCAGGCCGTAGATGCAGGACACGGAGGCCACCACGATCGTGTCGCGGCGGGTCAGCAGCGAGTTGGTCGCCGAGTGACGCAACCGCTCGACCTCGTCGTTGATCGAGGAGTCCTTCTCGATGTACGTGTCGCTCTGCGGGACGTACGCCTCAGGCTGGTAGTAATCGTAATAAGAGACGAAATATTCAACCGCGTTGTTGGGCAGCATCTCCCGCAGCTCGTTGGCGAACTGCGCGGCGAGCGTCTTGTTGGGCTGCATGACCAGCGCGGGCCGCTGCAGCCGCTCGATCAGCCAGGCGATCGAGGCCGTCTTGCCGGTGCCCGTGGCGCCCAGCAGGACGTTGTCCTTCTCCCCGGCCTTGACGCGGCGCTCCAGCTCGGCGATGGCCGTCGGCTGGTCGCCGGAGGGAGTCATCTCGGTGACGACCTCGAAGGGCGCCACCTTCCGCTGCAAATCAGTGACCGGTCGCATGCTGCCCACTTTAGGCGGCGCCACTGACAGAAACCGTCACCTGGTCACCATTCGCCGATCCGTGGAAACGGGGTGGTGGAGAAGACGACCTCGACCGGCAGCTGCCTATCTTCTCAGCCGATGCGTTGCCGTGCTCGGTCACGGCGCAGACGTGCTGTACGTGAAAACGCTTCCTCACTATGGTGATCCACTTATGAGGGGAATACTTGCGATATTTGCGGTCCTGCTGTTGACGGGGTGCTCGACGGAGGAGCCGAAGGACTGGCTGCTCAAGGATCCGAGCCGCTGGCCACTGGCGGCGTTGCCGGGTTCGGCGTCCAGGTCGGGGATGCCGGACGGGGCGGACAAGGTGCTGGCACGGATCCAGGTCGCGAAGTACGACATGGTCCCCTGGATCCACAGCAAGGGCGTGTGCGGGCTCGCCGACCAGGGGTCCTCCAGCGTCACCTTCAACATGAGCCAAGATCTGACGAAGTCCGAGGGGAACGTCACCACAGCGGAGGCGGGTTTCGCGGGGCCCAAGGAACTCATGGCCGGAACCAGCTCGGAGAGCACGGTGACGCTGTGGTGCACCCCCACCCGGATGTTCGTCACCGTCGACGCCAAGGACCTCGGAAAGGTGCGGATCTACGGGAACGCGGCGGCCAAGAAGACCAGCGGAAAGCTGACGGTCGTGGTCGGCACGCCGGAGGCGGTCAAGCAGTCACTCCCCGACGCGACCATGATCGGTCGCTAGCCCCGTTTCCGCATGTGAGCGCCGAGCACCTCACCCCCGCGCACGCCCTGGAGCGCACCTCCCCCTTGCAAGCGAATCGAAAGTGACACCCGATACGGTCGAATCCGCCCGTAGCGGAAGAGGAAGGTGCAATGTCACGACCCAGAGAGGCGTTGATCCAGGCAGGTCAGGGCATAGCCCAGGCGGTCGTTCAAGGCGGTGATGTCCGTCAAGCCGTCGGCCAGGCGGTGGACCAGGCGGGCCAGCTGGCCGGTCAGGTCCAGGTTCAGGGCTTCGCGCTCAACCCGTACGACTTCGCGGCGGCCCGTGACGGCGGCGTGTCGGTGGGCACGCTGATCGAGGCCCGGTCCGCGTCCCTGAACGAGGCCGGCGAGATCATCAACCGCAGCTTCGCCGAGAACGGCATGCACGTGATCTCGCCGGTGGTGATCCCCAAGGGGACCACCGCGAAGGTGGTCGTGCCGCTGGGCATCCTGGTGGTGCTCGGCCTGATCGGCGCGCTCGGCAACGTCATCCCCCGAACCGATGTGTTCTTCGGCCCGCACTATTGGATCGTCCTGGTCCTGGCGGCCGCCTTCCTGTGGTGGCGGCGCAGCGTGGTGATGGTGCCCGAGGGCTGCAAGGCGCTGATCACCAAGTTCGGCAAATTGGTGCAGATCGCCGACCCCGGCCGGGTGACGCTGTTCAACCCGTGGAAGCGGGTCAGCTACATCGTCAACACCACCCGTGAATACCCGTTCAACGCCCCCATCAGCGAGGCCCCCACGCAGCAGGGCGTCAAGGCGAGCGTCGACCTGTTCCTGCAGTTCAGGATCGAGAACCCGGCGGAGTTCATCTTCGTGCTCGGCTCGGTCAGCGGCTTCCAGTCCAAGCTGCAGAACGCCATCAGCGAAGTCACCCGCTCCCTCATCTACGCCCAGCGGGCCGAGGACATCTACGACCTGGTGGGCGAGAGCACGCTGGGCATGCTGGACAACCTCAACCAGCAGTTCCTGCCCGCCGTACGCCTCACCGACGTGAACATCACGCACGCCGAGCCGTCCAGCCAGGAGTACCGGATGGACCTGGCCGCCCCCGAGATGGTGCGGGTCGCCAAGGAGGCCTACACCTACGAGTACGAGCTGCAGCTGCGCAAGGAGCAGAACGAGGGCGACCTGATCAAGGAGCTGGCCGGACTGCAGGAGACGCTGAGCGCGATCCAGGCGGAGATCGCCGGCTACCAGGCGCGCATGGACACGGCGCTGGAGCGGGCTTCCCACCAGGCCAAGGCGCAGGCCAGGCAGCGCCTGGTCGAGGCGGAGTCCTCCGCCAACGCCAACTCGGCGCTGCTGGAGGCGCAGGCGCTCGACATCAGGGCGCTCAGCGCGGCCGAGGCGCCGGAGATCCTCGACTACCGCTTCCAGCAGGACCTGCTGGACAAGCTGGAGTCGGTCGCGACCCGGCTGCCGCAGGTGGTGCAGGTGGGCGAGCACACCGACATCGACTTCCTGGCGCTGGCCCAGCAACTGGTCGGCGGCAAGGGGGCGGCGCTGTTCTCGGCCGAGGACATGGCCGCCATCCGGGGCCGGCTGGCCGAGATCGGCGAGCGCGTGGCGGGCAGGGAGGCGGAGATCACCGCGCTGCTCAAGAAGGTCGCCGAAGAGGTGAGCGAGGCGCCCGAGCCCGCGCTCGCCGCCACGCTGCCGACCGTCGAGGGTGAGGTCCGATGAGCCGCGAGTTCTCGAAGATCAAGGAGTCGCTGGCCTCCTGGTCCGACATCCGCCAGCTGCTGCGCGGCGGCGAGCAGGGCCAGCTCGTACCCGTCGTGATCCCCAAGGACAGGCGCGGCTTCGCCTGGATGGCCCTGGTCTTCATCGCCGTCTACTTCGCCGGGATGGCGGTGATGGGCAACCTCGTCGTGACGGCCTCGCTGGGCGCGCTGTTCTTCCTCGCCGTCGCGCTGGTGTGGATGTGGCGCCGGGCGATCATCGAGATCGAGGAGGGCACCACCGGCGTACGCAGCCGCTGGGGCGCCATCACCGGCACGCTCCCGCCGGGCCGCCACTACCTGTGGCTGCCGTGGGACCGGGTGGACGCGGTCGTCGACACCTCCACCGAGATCCCGTACTCGGCGCCGATCGTGGCCTGCCCGACGGCGGAGAACGTACCGCTGAAGTCGATCGAGTTCTTCCTCAAGTTCCGCATCGTGGACCCGGTCGCGTTCGTCCGCACGATCGGCGCGGGCAACTTCGACCTGGTGCTGTCGAGCGCCGTACAGGACGCGATCAGGCAGCGCAGCCGCAAGGTCAACACCGAGCGCGCGTACGACCTGCGCGGCTCCGACGTCGGCGACATGCAGGAGGCGCTCAACCGCCAGCTCGGCCGCTACGGCGTGCGCATCACCGGCGCCAACATCCCCGACGTGCAGCTGCCCGACCAGTACCAGCAGCACCTGGCCACCCGCGAGAAGGTGGCCAAGGAGTTGTCGGCCTACGAGCGCGAGTGGGAGCTGACCCGCAAGCGCCGCATCGATACCCTGCTCATGGAGATCGAGCGCTCCAAGAAGACCCGTGACGCCCGCGTGGTCGAGGTCAAGGCCGCGCACAACACCGCGCGCAAGGACGTGGCGCGCATGCTGGAAGAGCAGGAGACGGAGGCGCAGCGGGTGCGCTGGGAGATCGAGGCCCGCGGCCGCGCCGAGCTGACCGCGGCCGAGAACGAGGCCAAGGCCCTGCGCAGGCTGGCCGACTCCTACCGCGACAACCGGGCCGTGCTGCAGTACGAGCTGGCTCGCAGGCGCCTGGACGTGGGCGCCAAACTGGCGGAGAACGCCCCGCAACCCCTGGTGGTCCGCACCCAGCAGGGATCCGGCGACTCCGCACTGTCGACCTTGCTCCTGGCCCAGTTGCTCCCCCGCTTCTCGGGCCATCACAACGGAGAGACCCCCGGGTCATAGGAGAACCCCATGGTGTTCCGCAAACTGATGGCCGCGTTCGGCGCGGGCGTCGAAGTAGACACGGTCCTGGCCGGCAGCGGTGTACGGCCCGGTGAGACGTTACGCGGAGTGGTGAACTTCCGCGGCGGCGGCGCCGACTACAAGGTCGAGGGCATCTACCTCGACCTGACCGCGGTGGTCGAGGTGGAGCGTGGCGACGAAGAGTACAAGACCACCTACGGCTTCCTGCGCCAGCAGGTAGCCGGGACCTTTCAGCTCACCGCCGGCGCGCAGCACAGCCAGCCGTTCGAGATCGTCATCCCCTGGGAGACGCCGATCAGCGCCATCGGCGGTCATCCGCTGCACGGCATGCGGCTGGGCGTGCAGACGGAGCTGGCGCTGGCCGGCGCGATGGACAAGGGCGACCTCGACCCGCTGTTCGTCAACCCGCTGCCCGCGCAGGAGCACGTCATCGCCGCGCTCGACCGCCTGGGCTTCGGCTTCAAGAAGGCCGACCTCGAACGCGGCACGCTGCGCGGCTCGACGATGCCGTTCTTCCAGGAGATCGAGTACTACGCGGGCGGGGAGTGGCGGCGGCACTTCAACGAGCTGGAGCTGACGTTCATCGCCGGGCCGCGGCAGATGGACGTCATCCTGGAGGCCGACAAGCGCGGCGGCTTCCTGACCTCCAGCCACGACGCCTACAACCGGTTCACGGTCCGCTACGACGACCCGGGCGGGGCCGACCAGGCGCTCCGGCACGCTCTGGAGCAGATGGCGCGCCGCCGCGGCTGGCTCTGAGCCCCAAGGGCGGCGTGGAGCGACAGCTCCACGCCGCCAAGGCGTCAGTGGCGATGGCCTGTGACCTTGTACATCCGGTCGTACCAGGCCCGGTAGTGCCAGCCGGACCTGGCCCGGTAGTCGTAGCGCCGGTAAACGTGGAAGATCTCTCGCTTGAGCTCCCGCATCCGCTGCGGCACGTTGGGCGCCCAGGTCGTCATCGGGTAGCCGCGGTAGGCCACCAGGCGTACCCGCCGATCCGCGGCAGCGGCGGCGGCGAAGCGGGCCGAGGCCACGTGGTCGGGGTGGTCGCAGAGGCGGCAGCGCGGCGGCGGGTCGGGGTCCAGGGTGCGGATCACGTTCGCCTGGTATCTGGCGTAGATGGCACGCAGCATCGCCACCACGTTCTCCCGGCTCACGCACCGCCGCTCGGCGGGGTCGAAGACGCGTACACAGCCCCGGCCGGCCCACAGCCGGGTCAGCGCGTCACGACCGCCGTCGGCGCGCGGGTCGCCGCCGTCCGGCAGCCCGGCATAGATCAGGACCACCTTTGGCCGCTCGACCAGGGAGTCCACCTTGACGGGCAGTCCCCCGGCGGTGATCACCGTGCTGTGCCAGGCATCGCGCACCCCGGCCAGATGGGCGTACGCGGCGCGCAGGCCCTCTACGCGGTCCCGTGCGTACACGTACGGATCGTGATGGTCGTCCAGCCCCGCGGTGCCCTCGCCCGCGGTGAGGTAGACGGTCACGCTCGGCCGCTCCCCCAGCACTCCGCCGTAGAGGTCGGGGCTCATGAACAGCAGATCGTCGTCCGGATGGGCGACGACCTGCACGAACCGCTCCCCCAGGACCAGCTCGTCGGACACCGTGGCGGCGATGGCCGGCGGCACGGGACACACCGTGTAGACGACCAGCGCCATCGCCAGAGAACCCGAGCGCAAGCTCGGTATTAACCCCTTCATCCCCACCCCCGTCCAGTAAGCGTAAAGATCTCGCGATCTCCACGCCCTACCTTTAAGGGGGATATGTCAGGTCATACTCAGGGAGGAGGTCTGCTCTTTCCGCGCACTTGGCGGGGTCGTTACCATGATTTCGGGAACTGACTGATCGTCGGATGCGGGGCAATGCGATGGCACGGTTCACGGCGGCGCTGAAGCGGATCGCCCCATGGGCGGCGCAGAACGCCGACGGCGCGATCGCACTCGGTCTGGCCATTGTAGTCGGCGTGCTCGGGATCATGCCGGACGGCATCTTCGGCAAGGAAGGCGACAAGGTCCAGGATCAGCTGGTCAGCGCGGCGACCCTGGTGATCCTGGCGCTGGTGGCCACCGCGCTGCTGCGCGACCGGGTGCGTCAGGCGCCGTTGGAGGAGACCGTCACCTCCGGCGCGCTCGCCCAGCTGCCCGTGCGGCTGGCCCGGCTCGAGGCGATCGAGGACCTGGTCACCGGCACGCGGCGGGCTCTCGACTCGCTCCAGCTGGTCAGGGTGCTCGGCAGCAGGCAGGAGATCGCGCAAGCGCACGCCGACGCCCGCAAGGACACCACGCGGTGGAGCTTCAAGGGCGGCACCGGCACCTACCTGCGCGCGATCACGCTGCCCGAGTGCGTGGCGGCGGCCAGGAAGGTCAAGCGCCACCTCACGGTCAGGGTCGAGATCATCGACCCGGCCAACGTCGAGGTGTGCGAGACCTACGCCCACTACCGCCGCTCCCTGTCCGACGCGCCCGACGGCACCGGAGAGACCTGGACGGCCGACCGGGTCAGGAAGGAGTCGTACGCGACCATCCTGGCCGCCTTCTGGCACCGCCAGCGCTACGGGCTGCTCGACATCGGCATCGGCCTGTCCTCCACGATGACGACCTTCCGCTGGGACCTGTCGGCCACCCGCCTGATCATGACGGTCGAGGACCCCAACCGGGCGATGACCGCGCTGGCCGACACCTTCTACTACGAGAACTGCGACACCGAGCTGCGGCTCAGCTTCGAGCAGGCCCGGCTGGTGCCGCTGGAGATGTACAAGAAGGTGCCGTTGAGCGACGAGCCCACGGTCGAGGAGGTGCAGGAGCTGTTCACCCGGATCTCGATCCCCTTGCCCAGGTCCTACGACGACCGCGACGTCGTCGACATCGCCCGCAAGGCGCTGCGCGCCAGGAATCCGTACGACGCATGAGCCGTAACGGTGTCTACCAGCAGCTCGCCCGGGGACAGGCGCGGCCGTGGGCGCTGGCGGCGCTGTCGAGCACCGGCATCAGGGCCGTACGCCACCCGCTCGGCTTCGTCTGCCTGCCGCTGGAGCGTGACGGCGGCGAGGGGGTATGTCTTCATCTGTGGTCGGCCAGGTTCACGCACGCGCAGAGCACCACGTCGGGCATCCACTGCCACAGCTGGGACCTGCTCAGCCATGTGCTCTACGGGCAGGTGCGCAACGTGCACGCGGTGGTCACCGACGCGGTACGCGACCCGACCCACCGGGTGTTCGAGGTGGTCAGCGGCGCCGACGGCGACCGCATCACGCCCACCCGCCGGACCGTACGACAGGAGACGGGGCTGGTGGAGGAGTTCGGCCCCGGCGACACCTACACGCTGGCGGCCGGCCGCTTCCACAGCAGCGTCGTGCCGGCGGGCGGCGAGGCGGCCACGATCGCGCTCGGCCGCGGCCGGCCGGGCAGCCGCGACCTGTCGCTGGGCCCGCTCGGCACCGGCGACCACCACGTGTCCAGGCAACCGCTCGACGACGAGGAGACGGCGCTCGCCGTCCGCCTGATAGCCGCCCACCTGAGCTGAGGGGCCCCGAATGGATCTGGATCACGCTCGCGCGGTCGCCGTCACCGCCGCCGAGGCCGCGGGCGAACTACTCGTGTCCGGCACCCGCGGCGTGCTCGGCACCCGGCCCAAGGGCGGTTCGGGCGACGTCGTCACCGAGCTCGACCTGGCCTCGGAGAAACTGCTGGTCGAACACATCCTCACCGCATTCCCGGCGCACTCCGTCATCGCCGAGGAGTCGGGCCTGCTCGGCGCCGCCGACGGCGAGTGGACGTGGCTGATCGACCCGCTCGACGGCACCAACAACGTGGTGATCGGCCTGCCCGCCTATGTCGTCGGCCTGGCCCTGTGCCGCTCGGGACGTCCCCTGCTGGGCGTGGTGCACGACCCCGTCTCGGCCCAGACCTGGTCGGCGATCCGCGGCCGCGGCGCGATCACGTCCTCCGGCGTACGGCTGGCGCCGCCGCACAACCCCTCGCCGCACGGCCCGCTGCTGGCGTGGACCCAGGGCTACTCGGTGTCCAGGGGCGACGCGACCGCACGGGCCATCAAGTACGCCCTGGAGCTGAGTGCCCGTCGGATGCTGCAGCTGTGGGCCCCGCTGCTGGCGTGGGCGATGCTGGCCAGGGGCGACATCGACGGTATCGTCGGCTACCGGGCCGAGGCGGTGGACCTGCCCGCGGGCGCGCTCCTCGCGCAGGAGGCGGGCATCGAGATCCGGGCACTCGACGGCGGGCCGTTCGAGGAGGGGATCGACGGCACGCCCGACGACCGCAGCTTCGTCGCCACCCACCCGAGCGCCATGCCCGGCCTCCTCGAGGTGCTCCGCACCCGCGCCGCTACTTGACCTTGTACTTGCACAGGCCCGTGCCGGAGGCGACCTTCTTCCCGTCCACAATGATGCGGCAGGGAGCCGGCTTGAGCTGACCGCTCGCGTCCTTGACCGAGCCCGACACGACGGACACCAGGCGGCCCACGCGCTGCTCGGCGCCGGTGAGCTCGATCGTGGCGGTCCGCGACCAGGGCAGGGTGGCGTTGTTCTCCGTGCCGTCCTCGTCGGCCATGTACATGATCGGCTGCATGGTCTTGCCCTTGCCCAGCACCTCCAGCTTGATCGTGCGCGTCGCGGCGGCGGGCGGCGCGGCACTGGGCGACTCGGCGGGCGGCGCGGCGGTGGCGGACGGGGGCGTCGAGGGCTGGGCCTGTGGGGACTCCTGGGCGCCGCAACCGGCGAGCACCGCAGCAAGACCGAAATATGCCAACAAACGGTAGATAGTCATGAACCGTATTGTCCCCGATCCTGACGAGCGGTCAGCCGAATGTGACAAGGGCCCACACACTGGCGATCAGGCCGACGATCGCCAGCCCCGTGCCGGTGGCCAGGAAGCGGCGCATCGGTACGGGCACGTCGTGACGGCGGCACGACTCGAACCAGAGCAGCGTCGCCAGTGACGCCCACGGCGTGACGACCGGCCCCACGTTGGTGCCGACCAGCAGGGCCAGCAACCGGTCCTGGTCGCTCGACGGGATGACCTCGGCGATGGCCTGGAAGGCGGGCAGGTTGTTGATCAGGTTGGACAGCCCGGCACCCACCGCCGCCGTCCGGTAGGGGTCGCCCTCGGCGCCGATCATCCAGCGCATCAGGTCGGCCAGGCCGTAGCGGCTGAGGGTGGGCACCACCAGGAACAGGCCCGTCACGAAGATGAGCAGCTGCCAGGGGATCAGGCTCCAGGTCAGCCGGGCGCGGTCGCGTACGACGAAGGCCACCACGACGACCAGCGCCGCCGCCGAGGCGGCCACGCCGACCTGGACCTTGACCAGCAGCGCGCCGATGAACAGTATGCAGCCCGCGGCCGCGGCGGCGAACAGCACGCGGTCGGCGACCGGCTCCAGCAAGGGCGGCGTGTACCGCAGGTCGCGACGCTGGCCCCGGCGCCAGAAGAAGACCCACAGGAAGGCCATCGTCACGGCGATCGAGACGATCTGCGGCACCCACATCCGCCCGGCGAACTGCTGCGTGTCGAGCGCGATCTTGTTGATGCCGAGCAGGTTCGTCAGGTTGGAGACGGGAAGCAGGAGGCTGGCGGTATTGGCCAGCCAGATCGTGGTCATAGCCAGGGGCAGGGCGGCGATGCGCGCCCTGGGAGCCAGCGCCAGCATGACCGGAGTGAGCAGCACCGCGGTCGTATCGAGATTAAGAAATATCGTAATAAATGAGGCGAAGGCTGTGCACAGGAAGAAGAGCGCGACGTAGTTGCCCCGCCCCAAGACCGCCATCCGCGCCGCGATGGCGTCGAAGACCTGGGCCTCCTTGGTCAGCTCCGCCAGCACGATGATGCCCACCAGGAAGACGAGCAACGGCCCGATCTCATCCAGGCTGTCCACGGCTTCGCGCCACGGCAGCAGCCCGGTCGCCACGAAGACGAGGCCGAGCCCGAGCAACCCGACCCTGATCCAGTCGAGCACACCAAGACGTAGCCACACCCGTCGATGATCGCACAGCTGAAAATCGCCGGTCCCACAGGGGATACTGAGGGAATGGCACGTGACGGCAGGCCGACAGAGATCTTCGTCAGCTATTCCCCAGCCGACACGGCTTGGGCGACCTGGATCGCCTGGGAACTGGAGGCGGCGGGCTACCGGACCATGATCCAGGCGTGGGACTTCGTGCCCGGCACGAACTTCATCGACTTCATGGACCGCGGCGTCAGCGAGGCGCAGGTGGTGGTGGCCGTGCTCTCGCGCAACTACCTGACCTCGCGCTACGGCCGCATGGAGTGGCAGGCCGCGCTCCGCGCCGACCCCGACAACCCGTCCAACAAGCTGATCACGATCCGGCTCGAGGACGTACGTCTCGATGGGCTGCTGTCCACGATCACCTGGGTGGACCTGCTCGGCGTCACCGATTCAGGCCAGGCCAGGGCGCTGCTGCTGGGCCGGGTCAGGGAGGCCATGGCGGGCCGGGCCAAGCCGGAGGCGGCGCCCGTCTTCCCGACGGGCGCGGGTCTGCCGCTGCCCGCGCCGACCCTGCCGCCGCCGGGTGAGCGCTCGCGGGCCCGGCGCACCCCGGTGTCGGCGCCGAAGTTCCCGCCGTCGGCCACCGCCGACCACGGCCGCGAGTCGCTGACCGTGCTGCACATCGGCGGCCCCCGGTTCGGCCGGGCGTTGCCGGATCCGGGCGAGCCGTTCACGCCCGAGGACATGCAGGCGCGGATCTGGGCGGATCTCACCGAGATGTACGACAGGGGCATGCCGCGCCCCGATCTCATGGTGGTCACCGGCGACCTGACCGAGTCGGGCAGCCTTGGGCAGTTCGGCCAGGCGACCCGCTTCATCACCGACCTGCGGCTGCTGGTCGGCCTGGAGCCGCACCGGCTGGTGATCGTGCCGGGCCCGCGCGACGTCACCAAGGCCGCGGCCAGCGCCTACTTCCTCACCTGCGAGGCCGACGACGTCTCCCCGCAGCCGCCCTACTGGCCGAAGTGGCGGCATTTCGCGGGCCTGTTCGGCGAGGTGTACCAAGGGCTGGACGATCGAGTGTTCGACGGCGGCCAGCCGTGGACGCTGTTCGAGGTGCCCGACCTGAAGGTGGTCGTCGCCGGGCTCAACTCGACGATGGCCATGAGCCACCTCGAACGCGACGCCTATCCCCTGCTCGGCGAGGGGCAGGCCGCCTGGTTCGCCGAGCGGCTGCGCCCTTACGAGGAGAGCGCCTGGCTGCGGCTCGGCGCGATCGGGCACCCGCCGTCGGCCCTGCGCGACGCGCCGACCTACGACCGGATCCTCGCCCGGCGGCTCAACCTGCTCTTCCAGGGCGCGGGAGAGGCCGGTGAGGCCGCCGTCGCCGCGCCGCGCTCCGGGCACCACCAGGTCGTCGAGATCACCGCCGGCGGCCTGCGTACCTGGCTGCCCGGCGCCGACCGTCCCGAGCGCGTCTCCCACAGCTGGCGGGCCGCCCAGGCCACCTTCACCGGGGAGGCGCCGGCGGCCCGCGCCCCCGAGCCCGCGCCGGTCGAGCGCGAGCCGGGCCCGGTGGATCTGCTGCTCGATCGGATCACCGAGGTCTGCGAGGCCCGGCATGAGCGGGCCAGGATCCGCCGGTTCACCGCCCACCTGGTCGTCACGCATCCCGAGGACGGGTTCGTCCGGCAGACGATGATCGGTGCGCACGTGGGCGAGCTGAGCGCCGCCGAAGCCGATGATTTCGTCCGGCAGGCACACGCCGCCGACCTCGCCGCCGAGCTCGTCTACCAGGGGCCGCCCCCGGCCAGGTCGCTGCGCGACGAACTCATGCGCAGAGGCGTGCGGCTGCGCAGCTTCACCGAGTTCCAGGGCCTGCTGGATCTGTCGGGTTATGTCGCCGAGCAGACGGCCCGGCTCACCAACGACCGCCGCTACCCGCCCAGCCTGTACGTCCCCCAGCGCTACCGCGAGCTCGACCGCCCCGGACACCAGGTCAGGGAGGGCCTGACCGACGAGCTGATGCGGCTGCTGGCCGCCGACCACGGCCGGTTCCTGCTGCTGTTGGGCGACTTCGGCCACGGCAAGACGTTCGCGCTGCGCGAGCTGGCCAGGCGCATCCCGGCCGAGCTGCCGCACCTGACGCCGATCCTGATCGAGCTGCGGGCGCTGGACAAGGCGCACTCCGTGGACGCGCTGGTCGCCGCCCATCTGGCCGGCCACGGCGAGGAGTTCATCGACCTCAAGGCGTTCCGTTACCTGCTGCGGCAGGGGCGGATCGTGCTGCTGTTCGACGGGTTCGACGAGCTCGTCACCCGGCTCACCTATGACCGGGCGGCCGATCACCTGTCGACGTTACTCGCCGCGGCCGAGGACAAGGCGAAGATCGTGGTCGCCAGCCGTACCCAGCACTTCAAGTCGCACTCCCAGGTGCTCACCTCGCTCGGCGAGATGGTCGGCGTGCTGCCGCAGCGGCGGGTCCTCAGCGTCGAGGATTTCACGCACGACCAGATCCGCGCCTACCTGGCCAACCGCTTCGACGACGGCGACGCGGCGGCGGCGCGCATGTCGCTGATGGAGAGCATCACGGACCTGCTCGACCTGGCCCAGAACCCGCGGATGCTGAGCTTCATCGCCGACCTCGACGCCGACCGGCTGCGTACGGTGGCCGGCGCCCGCCACACGATCAGCCCGGCGCTGCTGTATGAGGAGATCCTCGGCTCGTGGCTGGCCTTCGAGGAGCGGCGGGCCAGGGTGCCGGGGTCACCGACTCCCCTGACCACCGACGAGCTGTGGCAGGTCGTGACGGGGCTCGCGCTGCGGCTGTGGGACTCGGGCGAGTCGCTGCTGGGCGTCGACGAGCTGACCGAGTACGCCGAGACGCTGACCGGTCTGGCCGGCGGGCAGCTGTCCGCCGAGCACGCCGCCCACGCGGTGGGCTCGGGGAGCCTGCTGGTACGCACCGAGGAGGGCATGTTCGGGTTCATCCACTCCTCGGTCATGGAGTGGCTGATCGCCCGGCACATCGCCGCCACGATCGAGGCGCCGGTGTGGCTGTCGCGCCGGCCGTTGTCGGCGCTGACCGTCGAGTTCCTGTGCGACCTGGCCGACGTACGGGCGCTGCGGGCGTGGGTGGCCGACCCGCCCGCCGACGACGTGTCGCGGGCGAACGCGGTCAAGATCTCGGCACGGCTGCGCACCCCCGCCAAGGCCGACCTGCGGGGCGCGAACCTCAAGGGCGAGGACCTGTCGGCCAGGGACCTGCAGGAGGTCGACCTGACCGGGGCCGACCTGACCGACGCCACGCTCGTCGGCACGAACCTGTCCCGAGCCGTCCTGCGCGACGCCAAGCTGGCCGGGGCCCGGCTCGACGGCGCCAAGCTGGCGGGCGCCGACCTGACCGGGGCCGACCTGTCGGGCGCGCGACTGGCCCACACGGACCTGAGCGATATCTCCGCCGAGGGCGCCCGGTGGCACCGGGCCACGCTGATCAACGTGACGGGCACGCTGCCGGACCTGCCGGGCGCCTCCGTGGTGCCCGGCCAGCCGGTGGAGATCCAGCTCGCGCCCGCCGCGATCGGCGTGCCGTACGGCTATCACTTCCAGACCAGCCGGCTCCCGGAGCCCATCGCGTACTCCCCCGACGGGTCCACGCTCGCCGTCGGCCACGAGGACGGCGGCGTGCTGCTGTGCGTGGCCGGCGCGCCCGTGCGGACGCTGCAGGGGCACGCGGGCCGTGTGTACGCGGTCTCGTTCGCCGGGGGCCTGCTGGCCACCGGCGCGAGCGACGGCCTGGTCGTGCTCTGGGACGCCCTCACCGGCGCGCACCTGCGCGAGCTGCGCGGCCATGCCGACGGGGTCTGGCCCGTGCGCCTCAACCCGTCGGGCGAGCTCGTCGCGGCGGGCGGCGGCGACGGCGTCATCCGCGTCTGGGACACCGCCACCGGCCGCCTCGTCCACGAGCTCGCGGGCCACCAGGCACCCGTCTACACGGTGTCGTTCGGCGACTCGGTGCTGGTCAGCGGCGACTCGGCAGGCGTGGTACGCCTCTGGGACCTGGCGTCCGGACAGGTGACGGGCACGCTCGACGGCCACCGCGGCTCGGTCTACCGTGCGGTCCACAGCCCGGACGGGTCACTGCTGGCCACGGGCGACGAGGCGGGGACGGTACGCCTGTGGGACGCGACCTCATGGGCTCTGCGGCACGAGCTGAAGGGCCATTCCGGCAGCGTCTACTGCCTGACCTTCGCGTCCGACGGCTCCCTGCTGGCCAGCGGCGACACAGCCGGGGCCGTACGCCTGTGGGACCCGGCCGGTCAGGCCCACGGCGTCCACACCAGCCACACCGGGTCCGTCTACCAGGTGGTCTTCTCCCCCGACGGCCGCACGCTGGCCAGCGGCGACTCCAACGGCGTCGTCCGGCTGCAGGAGGTGGGCGGCGGCCGGCGGGTCGAGCTGACCGGGCATCGCAGCTCGGTCTGGCCGTTCGTGTTCCGGCCCGACGGCGAGCAGCTGGCCACCAGCAGCAACGACGGGACGGTACGCCTCTGGGATCCGGCCAGCAGCCAGTGCCAGCGGGTGCTGCGCGGCCACGGCAGGCGGATCTCCTCGGTCAGGTTCAGCGCCGACGGCTCGATGCTGGCCACCAGCGGCAACGACGGCGTCGTCCGCATCTGGGAGCCGCGCACGGGCCGCCGCCTGCGCGAGGTCGCCGGCACCGCCGACCGGCTCATCTCGGCCCTGTTCTCACCTGCCGGGCCGGTCCTGGCCACCTCCAGCAACGACGGCGGCGTACATTTCTGGAACGCCGTCACCGGCGACTACGAGCGCGAGCTCAACGCCGAGACCGACCATGTGTGGGCCGAGGCGTTCAGCCCCGACGGCACGCTGCTGGCCACGGCCAACGACGACGACAGCGTACGCATCTGGTATCGGCCGACCAGCCGCCTGGTGAGCAACCTGGCCGACCACCGGGGCCGCGTCCGCTCGATCGCCTTCAGCCCCGACGGCCGTTACGTGGCCACAGGCTGCGACGACCGGCTCGTACGCATCTGGCACGTCGAGTCCGGGGGCCGGATCGCTACCTTGGAAGGCCATACCGACCGGGTCTACTCGGTCGTGTTCTCGCCCTCGGGCAAGCACCTGGCCAGCGCCGGCAACGACGGCCTCGCCATGATCTGGGAGCTGCGGCCCGGCCAGCCCTGGCAGCCGCGCCTGCGGCACACGCTCGACCGGCACGCCGGGCGGCTGTGGAGCGTCGCGTTCGACGCCACGGGCGAGCGGCTGGCGACCGGCGGCGACGACCTCATGGTGCGGGTCTGGGATACGGCGACGGGGCGGCCGCTGCACACGCTGGCGGGACACGCGCGGCGGGTGTGGTCGGTGGCGTTCAGCCCTTCGGCGGACCTGCTGGCCAGTGCCGGGGACGACGGGGTGGTGATCCTCTGGGCGGGGACGGAGCGGCGGGCCACCCTGCTGGGCCTGCCGGAGGGGTGGGCGGCGCTGTCCCCCGACGGCCGGTACAAGATCCAGGGGGAGGTTTCCGGGCAGTTCTGGCACGTCATCGGGATGTCGCGGTTCGAGCTGGGTGAGCTGGACCCGTATCTGCCCGGGGTCCGCCAAGTGCCGCTCGACTCCCCGTTCTGAGCGCTCCTCCTGACTCGCTGGAAACCCGACCGGCCGGTGTCCGGCCGAAGGCGGTCAGCAGGTCCGGCCGAGGCCGACAGCAGGAAGCCGGTCAGCCGCGGCCGGCTCGGGCCAGCAGGTCGTCCCAGACCTGGGCGACCCTGGCCTCCAGGTCGTCCAGGTCGCCCTCGTTGTCGATCACGATGTCGGCGATCGCCAGCCGGTCCTGGCGGGTCGCCTGCGCCGCGATGCGGGCCTTGGCGTCGTGCTCCGGCATGCCGCGGTGCTCGGCCAGGCGGGCGATGCGCACCTCGTCGGCGGCGTCCACGACGATCACCACGTCGTACATCGGCGCCAGCCGGTTCTCCGCGAGCAGCGGCACGTCGTAGACCATGATCGCGTCGTCGGCCGTCTGCCTCTGCAGGTCGGCGACCCGCTCCCCCACCAGCGGATGCACGATGCCGTTGAGCGTCGCCAGCTTGTCGGGGTCGGCGAAGACGATGGCCCCCAGCTTCTCCCGGTTGAGTGAGCCGTCAGGGTGAAGCACCTCGTCGCCGAACACGGCCACCACGCGAGCCAGGCCCGGAGTGCCGGGCTCCACCACCTCGCGGGCGATCTTGTCGGCGTCGATCACGACGGCGCCCCGCGCCGCGAGGCGCTTGGAGACCTCGCTCTTGCCCGATCCGATGCCGCCGGTGAGGCCGATTTTCAGCACGCGGAAAGCCTAGCCGTGATCGGCAATCAGCGGCGCATGTGGACCAAGGTGAGATGGTCGTCCATGCGCTCCCTGTGGGTCTCGCGGTAGCCCAGGCTGCGGTAGAGGCGCAGGTTGCCGTCGGACAGGTGACCGGTGAACAGGTCGAAGGCCGTCGCCTCCGGCATCCGCTCGTGCAGCGTCCGTATCAGCGCCCGGCCCAGGCCCTGACGCTGCCGGTCGGGGGCCACCACCAGGCGGCCGACCAGGCAGGTGGTGCCGGCCAGCTGGCCGCGTACGGCTCCCACGATCCGGCCGGCGTCGGTGGCCTTGAGCACGAGGCCGGTCTCGATGGCCTTGCGGACCTGCTCCACGGACTCCAGGAGCGGCGGCAGGAAGGGGTCGCCGTACAGCTGCGCCTCGGTGACGTACGCGGCCCGCTGCAGGGTGAGGATCTCACCGGCGTCCTCCGGCAGCGCACGCTCGATTTCCACGCGAGCACCTTACTGCAGCCTCACCCCAGCGGGACCTACCGCGCCCCACTCAGAGCTCCCTCCAGAAGCTCCTACCGAGCCCCTTCCAGAAGCCGCTACCGCGCCCCTTCCAGAGCTCCTTCCGGTGTCCCTCCCAGCCGCCCGTCCACTCGCCCTTCCAGGGTTTCGAAGAAGGTGCGGATGCTCCGTACCAGCGGCTCAGGCGAGTTCATCGCCACCATGTGGCTGTCGCCGTGCTCGCCCGCCCAGTGGACCACCCGATTCCCGCGCTCGGCGATGCGCCGCAGCAGCGGAGAGCCGCCGTGCGACACCCCGCTCGGCACCACGGTCTGGTTGATCGGCATGCCCGCCGCCGCCTCGTAGTACGTCCACGAGGACGAGCCGCCGGTCGCGGTCAGCCAGTAGAGGCTCGCGTTCGTGAGCACCAGGTCACGGTCGATGGGCTCGGCGGCCTCCTCATCGGGCCAGCCGTCGAACTCCTTGAACCGCTCCACCAGGTAGGCCAGCTGCGCCACCGGCGAGTCGGTGAAGCCGAAGCTCAGCGTCTGCGGCCGGTTGGCGAGGTACGGGCCGTAGCCGCTGCCTCCGGCGAACCGCTGGGTCAGGTCCGCGAGCTCGGCCAGCTCCGCCTCGGTGGCGTCGGCGAGCTCGGCCGGGTCGCCGGTCGGGATGCCGAGCCCGGCGGTGATGTGCGAGCCGATCACGTGATCGCTGTCGATGGCCGCCAGTTGTGGGGTGACCAGAGCACCGGCGTCGTTGCCGTGGGCGCCGTACCGCTCGTATCCGAGCCGTTCCATCAGCTCGGCCCAGGTCCGCGCCACCCGTACGATGCTCCAGGGCCGCTCGTCGGCGGGCTCGGGGAACGGCGAGAAGCCGAAGCCGGGCAGCGAGGGGGCCACCACGTGGAAGGCCGTGGCCGGGTCGAGGCCGTGGGCGCGCGGGTCGGTGAGCGGGCCGATGACGTTCAGGAATTCGGCGACGGTGTTCGGCCAGCTGTGCGTGAGGATCAGCGGCAGCGCGCCGGGCTCCGGCGAGCGGACGTGCAGGAAGTGCACGCGCTGCCCGTCGATGTCCGTGGTGAACTGCGGGAAGGCGTTGAGCTTGGCCTCCTGCGCCCGCCAGTCGAACCCGTCGGCCCAGTACGCGGCCAGCTCACGCAGGTAGCCGACCGGGACGCCCCGGCTCCAGCCGCCGCCGGGCAGGGTCCGCGGCCAGCGGGTACGGATGAGCCGGTCCTTCAGGTCGTCAAGGTCGGCTTGCGGAATGGTGATGCGGAAGGGTTCGATCATGCGGCAACCCTAGGAAGCATCGCGGAAAGCGACGTTCCGCATTAACCCAAAAGAAAAACCCCGCACCGGATGGTGCGGGGTCTTTCTCTGTCAGCTAGTCAACCAGGTCAGCTCTGGCCGCCCGCGAGCTTCTCGCGCAGAGCCGCGAGAGCCTCGTCGGAGGCGAGGGCGCCGGCCGCCGGAGCGGACGAGCCCGAGCTGCTGGCCGGAGCCGCGGTCTCACCGGTGTAGGACGAGGGAGCGGCTTCGCCCGCCTCGGCCTCCGCCTTGCGAGCCTCTTCGATCTGCTTCTTGTGCGCCTCGAAGCGGGTCTGGGCCTCGGCGTACTGCCGCTCCCACTCCTCGCGCTGCTTGTCGAAGCCCTCGAGCCACTCACCGGTCTCCGAGTCGAAGCCCTCGGGGTAGATGTAGTTGCCCTGGTCGTCGTAGGTCGCCGCCATGCCGTAGAGCGTCGGGTCGAACTCGACCTCGGCGCCACTGACACCCTCGTTGGCCTGCTTCAGCGACAGGCTGATGCGACGCCGGTCGAGGTCGATGTCGATGATCTTGACGAAGATCTCGTCGCCGACCTGGACGACCTGCTCCGGGATCTCCACGTGGCGCTCGGCCAGCTCGGAGATGTGGACCAGGCCCTCGATGCCCTCCTCGACCCGGACGAACGCGCCGAACGGCACCAGCTTGGTGACGCGACCCGGCACGACCTGGCCGATCTGGTGGGTGCGGGCGAACTGCTGCCACGGGTCTTCCTGAGTGGCCTTGAGCGACAGGGAGACGCGCTCGCGCTCCATGTCGACATCGAGGACCTCGACCGTGACCTCCTGGCCGACCTCGACAACCTCGGAGGGGTGGTCGATGTGCTTCCAGGACAGCTCGGACACGTGGACCAGGCCGTCGACGCCGCCGAGATCCACGAACGCACCGAAGTTGACGATCGAGGAGACGACGCCCTTGCGGACCTGCCCCTTCTGGAGGGTGTTGAGGAACGTCTGGCGAACCTCGGACTGCGTCTGCTCGAGCCAGGCGCGGCGGGACAGGACCACGTTGTTGCGGTTCTTGTCCAGCTCGATGATCTTCGCCTCGAGCTCGCGGCCGACGTACGGCTGCAGGTCGCGGACACGGCGCATCTCGACCAGGGACGCCGGCAGGAAGCCACGGAGGCCGATGTCGAGGATGAGTCCACCCTTGACGACCTCGATGACGGTGCCGGTGACGATGCCGTCCTCGTCCTTGATCTTTTCGATCGTGCCCCAGGCGCGCTCGTACTGAGCGCGCTTCTTGGACAGGATCAGGCGGCCCTCTTTGTCCTCCTTCTGGAGAACCAGGGCTTCGACGTGTTCGCCGACCTCCACGACGTCCGCTGGGTCGACATCGTGCTTGATCGAAAGCTCACGCGAGGGGATGACACCCTCGGTCTTGTAGCCGATATCGAGAAGGACCTCGTCTCGATCGACCTTGACGACGGTGCCCTCGACGATGTCGCCGTCGTTGAAGTACTTGATGGTCTCGTCGATCGCTGCGAGGAAGGCTTCCTCGGACCCGATGTCGTTGACCGCTACCTGCGGGGTGCTCGAGGTGGCCTCAGTGCTGGACGTCATGTGTGGAATTGCTCCGAACGCGGACAGGATGTCGATGTGGCGGACGCGCGGCAGGCCCTCTTCCGCATCAAGCCGAGGAAATAACGACATCGACGTGACCGAGCGCGAGCCCGCTCCGTCTGAGGCGCGCGCGAGCCCACAGCGCAGCGATCAGCATATGAGACGTTGAGCGTGGGGTCAATCCAACCGGCCCCGCACTGGTCAGTAAACGATCAGCTGATCTTTCCGCTTCGGGGTGATATTACCCTGAAGACGCTGCGGGATGGAGATCTTCGTGGGATCCCCGTCGGAGACGTAGCGGTCCCCAGGGTGCTTGTTCAGCCACTCCAGCCAGTACTGCGAGCACCATTTGCGGCATTCGCCCTTTTTGCCGTTGCTTTGGATGCGCTGGATGGCCACGGGGTCGAATTTTTTCGCAAAGGGCGAAAGCGACGGCTCGGCCCCGGCCAGGAAGACCCCGGCGAAGTCGTAGGACGTGCCGTCCCACTCACCGTGCCGGGCGATCTTCTTCGGGTGCGGCATCGCCCCGAACGGCAGGGCCATGGTGACGGCCGGCCCGGCGCCGAGCTTCTTCAGCAGCCGTTCGAGCCGGACGATCTGCTCCTTGACCTTCTTCTTCCGCATGGCGGCCAGATTGGGGTGGGACCAGGTGTGGTTGGCCACCTCGAACCCGTGCTCGACCAGCCACCGCACGGCCGCCGCCTGCTGGTCGGGCTGCCGCAGCCCGAACGGGTCGTGGTTGATCCACAGCGTGGCGACCGGCCGGAACTCGGGATAGCGCCGGGCCACGTCGAGGAGCACCCCGACCGCGGTGTCCGGCGCGGGGTTGCCGCTCGCGTCGAGCCTGAAGTGACTCTCGTGCCCGTCGTCGAAGGTCAGCACCACGGGGAACCGGCCGGCGGGCACCCGGATGTCACCGGTGGCGAACTCCTTGGCGGTGATCGGCGCGTAGCCCTGCTTGGCCAGCTTCTCCAGCTCTTTGCGCAACTGGTCGGGCGTGCGGTCGATGGAGGCGATCCGCTTCTTGAGTATCCGGTGGTACATCAGCACCGGCACCAGCCCGAGCTCGTTGGCCTTGACCTGCTTGGCGAACTCCGGCGTGGACACCACCCCGGGCGGCTCGGCGAACGTCGGCACGGGCTCGGCGGGGGTGGGCTGCGCGGACTGCTCGATCTTGGCCACCGCCGGCGGCCCGGGCACGGACCGGCCGGAGGAGGACTGCAGCATCAGCCCGATGACCGCCACTGACACGACCATGACGTTCGCGAGGGCGATTAACCGGGGGAAGGACGCTGACGATCGCACAAGGCTCCCGTGCCACTCGGGGGAAATTACCCTCAGGGTAGTCCAGAACCCCGTACTGGCCGCTGTTCGCGACCCGCCGGACCACCCTGCTTCACGGCGTGGGACCGCCGCCGCTCAGCGCCGGACGGTCCCACCGGACAAAGATCGACTTGCCCCACCGTACGGGGATAAACGTCCGGTACGACGAGACCGTCCACGCGGCCCCTCACGCTCACCGTCACGAGCGTCGGCGGCCGGTCAGTGGCCCGCGTCCTCCCAGGTGCGGCCGACGCCCACGGAGACCTCCAGCGGGACCCGCAGGTGGTAGGCGGCGTTCATCTGGTCGCACACGAGGGCGCGGAGCCGGTCGAGCTCGCCGGGGGCCACCTCGAACACCAGCTCGTCGTGGACCTGCAGCAGCATCCGCGAGCCCAGCCCTTCCTCCCTCATCGCCTGGGAGACGTTGAGCATGGCCACCTTGATGATGTCGGCCGCCGAGCCCTGGATGGGCGCGTTGAGCGCCATGCGCTCGGCCATCTCGCGGCGCTGCCGGTTGTCGCTGGTCAGGTCGGGCAGGTAGCGGCGGCGGCCCATGATGGTCTCGGTGTAGCCGTCGGTGCGCGCCTGCTGGACGATGGCCTGCAGGAAGTCGCGGACGCCGCCGAACTCCTGGAAGTATTCCTCCTTGAGCGCCCGCGCCTCGGCCACCGGGATGTTGAGCTGCCCGGACAGCCCGAAGTCGGACAGGCCGTAGGCGAGGCCGTAGTTCATCGCCTTGATGCGTGCCCGCAGCTCGCCGTCGATCTGCTCGGGCGGCAGGTCGAACACCCGGGCCGCGGTCGCCTGGTGGAAGTCGTGGCCGGACTCGAAGGAGGCGATCAGCGCCTCGTCACCCGACAGATGGGCCATGATGCGCAGCTCGATCTGGCTGTAGTCGGCCGTGAGCAGCGTCTCGTAGCCCGCGCCGACCACGAAGCCCTGCCGGATGCGGCGGCCCTCGGAGGTGCGGATCGGGATGTTCTGGAGATTGGGCTTTTCGGATGACAGGCGGCCCGTGGCCGCGATGATCTGGTTGAACGTGGTGTGGATCCGCCCGTCGTCGGAGACCTCCTTGATCAGGCCCTCGACGGTGGTGCGCAGCTTGGTCTGGTCGCGGTGGCGCAACATGATGACCGGCAGCTCGTGCTCGGTCTGCGTGGCGAGCCAGGCCAACTGGTCGGCGTCGGTGCTGTAGCCGGTCTTGATCTTCTTCGTCTTGGGCAGGTTGAGCTTGGTGAACAGGATCTCCTGCAGCTGCTTGGGCGAGCCCAGGTTGAACTGCTCGCCGACGGCCGCGTGCGCCTCCTCGACCGCGTGCTTGACCGCGGCGCCGAACTCGGCCTCCAGAGCGGCGAAGTATTCGCTGTCGACGGCGATGCCCGCGCGCTCGATCTCCGCCAGCACGGTCAGCAGCGGGAGCTCCACGTCGGTCAGCAGCTGGGTGCCGCCGCGGCCGGTCAGGAAGGTCTCCAGCGCCTCGGCCAGCTCGCGCACGGCATGGGCGCGCAGCGCCAGGTCCTTGGCCGGGGCGTCCTCGTCGTCGCCGAACAGCGCGGCCTGCCCGCTGGACTCCTCCTCGGCGCGCAGGTCGCGGTTGAGGTAGCGCCGGGCCAGGTCTTCGAGGGCGAAGGTGCGCTGGCCGGGCATCGCCAGATAGGCCGCCAGGGCCGTGTCGCAGGTCAGGCCCTTGAGGCTCATGCCCTGCGACCAGAGCGCGAGGATCGGGCCCTTGGCGTCGTGGACGGCCTTGGGCCGGTCGGTGTCGGCCAGCCAGGCCCGCAGCGCGACCTCGTCGGACTCGGTGAGCTTGACCGGGTCGATGAAGGCGGCCGTGCCGTCGGGCGAGGCGATCGCGAGGGCGTCGATGCGCCCGGTGCCGCTGCCGTAGGCGCCCTTGAAGGCCAGGCCCGCCCGGCCGGCGGGCAGCGCGGACAGCCAGCCCGCGACCCGGTCGGGGCCGAGGATGATGGTCTCCACCTCGAAGCCCTGGTCGGGCTCCTGCTCGCCGGTGCCGAGCACCTTGAAGACGCGCTCGCGCAGCTCGCCGCGGATCTGCAGCGTGTCGAAGAGCTTGTTGACCTCTTCGCGCTCCCAGACGCCCTGCTTGAGCTCGCCCAGCTCGACCTCCATCGGGACGTCGCGGAGCAGCTCGGTGAGCCGGCGGTTCATCAGCACCTGGGCGACGTGCTCGCGCAGCTTGTCGCCGACCTTGCCCTTGACCTCGTCGACCCGGTCGACCAGCGCGGTCAGCGAGCCGAACTCGCGCACCCACTTGGCGGCGGTCTTCTCGCCGACGCTGGGGATGCTGAGCAGGTTGTCGCTGGGGTCGCCGCGCAGCGCCGCGAAGTCGGGGTATTGGACCGGGGTCAGGCCGTATTTCTCCTCGACGGCCTCGGGGGTGAACCTGGTCATGTCGCTGATGCCACGGCGGGTCATCAGGACCGTGACGTGCTCGTCGACCAGCTGGAGCGCGTCGCGGTCGCCGGTGACGATCAGCACGTTCATGCCCTCGGCGCTGGCCCGGGTGGCGAGCGTGGCGATGAGGTCGTCGGCCTCGAACCCGGCCTTGGACATGCGCGGGACGCGCAGCGTGTCGAGGAGCTCGTAGATGAGCTGCATCTGACCCCGGAAGTCTTCGGGGGTCTCGCTCCTGTTGGCCTTGTAGTCGGCGTACTCCTCGTGCCGGAACGTCGGCTCCGACCGGTCGAACGCGACGGCCACGTGCGACGGCTGCTCGTCGCGCAGGATGTTGGTCAGCATCGAGGTGAACCCGTAGACCGCCTCGGTGTGCTGACCGTCGGTGGTCATGAGGTTGGCGTCCTTGAGCGCGTAGAACGCGCGATAGGCCAGGGAATGCCCGTCGAGCAGCAACAGGCACGGGCGGCTGGGGGTCACTTCACTCTTCGGCACACAAGCAGCCTAGTCTCCATCTCCGACAGAAAACCTGAGCTCGGAAGACTGGAGGACTCCCCTTGACGCGGATCGACCCGGTGGATTTCCAGACGTTGAACGCCGTCCACGAAGGCACGCTCCCCGACCGGATGGGCATCGAGTTCGTCGAGGCCAGCGCGGAGCGGGTCGTGGGCCGGATGCCGGTCGCGGGCAACACCCAGCCGTACGGCCTGCTGCACGGCGGCGCGTCCGTCGTGCTCGCCGAGACGCTGGGCTCGACCGGCGCGGCCATCCACGCGGGCGCGGACCGCATCGCCGTCGGCATCGAGATCAACGCCACCCACCACCGCTCGGCCACCTCCGGCTTCGTCACCGGCGTGGCGACCCGGCTGCACGGCGGCCGCTCGCTGGCCACGTACGAGATCGAGATCACCGACGAGCAGGGGCGGCGCGTGTGCACCTCCCGGCTGACCTGCATGCTGCGCGATCGCTGACCCGCGTACCATGCGCGTGACACGCGTGCCGTGCGATCGCCGACGTACACGCGGCATGATCGGCGACCCGCGGGCTGCGTGATCACTGAACGCCACGCGACTTTCCGGCTCTCTTTGCACACGAGCCCCGTGGGTCGCTACGGTTGTCCGAGCGGAGCCCGCGGGGAGGCCGAGTAGATAACGTGTGAGGCCGGGGAAGCCCTACATGGTCCCAAAGGTCCTCTTCCGCGGGCTCGTTCACGTTCTGCAGCGATGGTTATGCATTAGCGCCCCTGAAGCGCCAGGCGTCTAGCGGCATTTAGCCCCTGACCTGCCGTCTTGGTTCCTCACGCGAGCGACACGCACGTGTCACTAATTGGTGACGAACGATACTGAACCGGGCGCGACCAGAATAAGCTCCCGCCACAGCATCCAGTTTTGTTGTGCCTGCGATGCCCACGTGTCGAGATGGAGGGGCACAACCCCGCCTTGACCTATTTGAGGGAGCACCATTGCGCAGAGCCGTGATCGCGTTCACGGCCTTCCTGGGTGGACTCATCTTCCTGCTCGCGGTCCCCGCCCAGGCGGCGGCCCCCGATCAGGGTTTGAAGGGAACACTCAAACTCCAAGGCCAACCAGTGAACGGCGTGAAAATCGTCGTGACCACCGAAGGCGGACAACCCGTCAAGGAGGTCACAAGCAACGCCCAGGGCGCGTGGGAGGTCCCGGTCGACAAACCGGGCAAGTACAAGGTCACGCTGGATGTCAAGACGCTTCCTGCCAACGCGGCGATCCGGGGCGGCAACGCCGTCCGCACCCCGACCGTCTTTTCCGGCAACATGTCCACCGTCTTGTTCGCCTTGCAGCCCAAGGGTGCGGCGGGTCAACCGGCCCCGGACGAGGGCGCCGAGACCAGCCCCTTCTTGGACCAGGCGGCACAGCTCACCTTCGAGGGCCTGAACCTCGGCCTGATCATCGCGCTGGCCGCGCTCGGCCTCTCGCTGATCTACGGCACCACGGGCCTGACCAACTTCGCCCACGGTGAGCTCGTCACGATGGGCGCGCTGCTCGCCTACCTGTTCAACGTGGGCTTCGGCCTGCATCTGATCCCCGCGGCCGTGATCGCGGTGATCGCGGGAGGCGCGCTCGGCTACCTTCAGGACCGCTTCTTCTGGGGGCAGCTGCGCAGGCGCGGCACCGGCACCATCGCCATGATGATCATCTCGATCGGCGTGGCGCTCTTCCTGCGCTATGTCTTCCTGATCCTGTTCGGCGGGCAGAACGAGTCGTTCGCCCAATACACCGCGCAGCCGGGCATCGAGATCGGCCCGATCTCCGCGGCTCCGAAGAACTTCGTCGCGATGGGCATCGAGCTGGTCGTCCTCATCATCGTCGGCATGGCGCTGCTGCGCACCCGCACCGGCAAGGCGGCCCGCGCGGTCGCCGACAACCCGGCGCTGGCCGCCTCCTCGGGCATCAACGTCGACCGGGTCATCCGCATCATCTGGACCACGGGCGGCGCCATCGCCGCGCTGGCCGGCATCATGCTCGGCCTGTCGCAAAACCTGAAATACACCATGGGCCAGGACATCCTGCTGCTCATCTTCGCCGGTGTGACGCTCGGCGGGCTCGGCACCGCGTTCGGCGCCCTGGTGGGCTCGCTCGTGGTCGGCCTGTTCATCCAGGTCTCCACGCTGTGGGTGCCGCCGGAGCTCAAGAGCGTCGGCGCGCTGGCCGTACTCATCATCGTGCTCCTCTTCCGGCCACAGGGCATCCTGGGCCGCCGAGAGCGGATCGGCTGACGGGGGGAGTCACATGGACTGGATCACGATCATCAGCACCACCGTCAAGTCCGCCATCGGCGTCGAGACGGTGCTCTACGCGCTCGCCGCGATCGGCATCAACATCCACTTCGGCTACACGGGCCTGCTCAACTTCGGGCAGGCGGCGTTCATGGGCGTCGCCGGTTACGGCCTGGCCGTCACGGTCACCGTCCTGGGTCTGCCCTTCTGGATCGGCATCGCGGTCGGCCTCATCGCCGCGGTGCTCCTGGCGCTGCTCCTGGGCGCGCCGACGCTGCGCCTGCGGGCCGACTACCTGGCCATCGTCACCATCGCGGCGGCCGAGATCGTCAGGCTCGTCTTCCGTTCGGTGGCGTTCAAGAGCGTGTTCGGCGGCTCCGACGGGCAGCGCGGCTTCTCCGACGGCTTCTACGCGCTCAACCCCTTCCCCGAGGGCGAGTACGGCATCGGCTGGTTCACCTTCAACCACCGGATCCTGTGGATCATGCTCGTCGGCTGGGTGCTGGTCGCCCTCTCCTGCGGCATCGTCTACCTGCTCATGCGCAGCCCGTGGGGCCGCGTGCTCAAGGCCATCCGCGAGGACGAGGACGCCGTACGCAGCCTCGGCAAGAACGTCTTCTCCTACAAGATGCAGTCGCTCATCCTCGGCGGCGTCATCGGCAGCCTGGGCGGCTTCGTGTACGGCCTGGCCTACGCCTCGGTGCAGCCCGACGTCTTCGGCACCGAGACCACCTTCTTCGCCTACACGATCGTGATCCTCGGTGGCGCGGCCCGCGTGCTCGGCCCCGTCGTCGGATCCATGATCTTCTGGGTGCTGCTGGTCCTGGTCAACGGTGTGCTCAGTGAAGCGGTTCAGGCGGGGTACATCCCCTTCATGACCTCGATCCAGGTCGGCCCGGTGCGCTACATCCTGGTTGGTCTCGGGTTGATCCTGTTGCTCATCTTCCGGCCACAGGGCATCTTCGGTGACAAGAGGGAGATAGCTTTCGATGTCCGCTAACCCGTCGTCCGCTGAAACAACAGCCACCACGATCTCCGAGCGCAAGGCCGCGGCTCTGGCCGCCTTCAAGGACCTGGCTCGCGATCCCGGTGTGCCCAAGCCCGACCCGATCCTCGTGGTCGACGGCGTCGTGCGCCGCTTCGGCGGTCTGACCGCCGTCGAGGTGGACCACGTCGAGATCCAGCGCGGCTCCATCACCGCCCTGATCGGCCCCAACGGCGCCGGCAAGACGACGTTCTTCAACCAGCTCACCGGCTTCGACGCCGCTGACGCCGGCAAGTGGACGTTCAACGGCAACAACATGAGCGGAGTGCCCGCCCACCGGGTGGCCCGCGCCGGCATGGTCCGTACCTTCCAGCTCACCAAGGCCCTGTCCAGGCTGACGGTGATGGAGAACATGCGGCTCGGCGCCCAGCAGCAGCGCGGCGAGAACTTCTGGCGGGCGCTGGTGCCCGGCTCCTGGCGGGCCCAGGAGGAGGCGATCACCGAGCAGGCCGAGGATCTGCTGACCAGGTTCAAGCTCGACGCCAAGCGCGAGGACTTCGCCGGATCGCTGTCCGGCGGCCAGCGCAAGTTGCTGGAGATGGCCCGCGCGCTCATGGTCAAGCCCGAGCTGGTCATGCTCGACGAGCCGATGGCGGGCGTCAACCCGGCGCTGACCCAGTCACTGCTCGGCCACGTCAAGGACCTGCGCGATCAGGGCATGACCGTGCTGTTCGTCGAACACGACATGGACATGGTCCGCGACATCAGCGACTGGGTGATCGTCATGGCCCAGGGCGCCATCATCGCCGAGGGGCCACCGGACACGATCATGTCCGACTCCCGCGTCATCGACGCCTACCTGGGCGCCCACCACGACGCGCCGCTGTCGGACAGCGAGCTCGAAGAGCAGCTGCACCAGGCGGAGGCGGCGCTGGAGGCCGAGATCGAAGAGGAGACGCAGAAGTGAACGCCGTCCCCGAGTCCGCACCGGGCTCCGAGCCCGAGTCGAAGGCGGCCGTCACCGACCGCGGCGCCCACCTGGCGGGTGCCGAGAACGCCGTGCTGCGGTGCGACGAGCTCATCGCCGGCTACCTGCCGGGCGTCAACATCCTCAACGGCTCCGACCTGTACGTCGGCGAGGGTGAGCTGATCGGCATCATCGGCCCCAACGGCGCCGGCAAGTCGACGCTGCTCAAGGCCATGTTCGGGCTGGTCAACATCCGCAGCGGCACGGTGGTGCTGAAGGGTGAGGACATCACGAACATGAAGGCGCACTCGCTGGTCTCCCGCGGGGTCGGCTACGTCCCGCAGACCAACAACGTCTTCCCCAGCCTCACCATCGAGGAGAACCTCGAGATGGGCGCCTTCCAGGTGCCCGGCAAGTTCAAGGAGCGCTTCGAGTTCGTCGCCGAGCTGTTCCCGGCGCTCAAGGAGCGGCGCAAGCAGCGGGCCGGCTCGCTGTCGGGCGGCGAGCGGCAGATGGTGGCGATGGCCAGGGCGCTCATGACCGAGCCGTCGGTGCTGCTGCTGGACGAGCCGTCGGCGGGCCTGTCGCCCATGCTGCAGGACCTGGTGTTCATCCAGGCCCAGCAGATCAACAAGGCGGGCGTGACGGTCATCATGGTCGAGCAGAACGCCCGGCGCTGCCTGCAGATCTGCCACCGCGGCTACGTGCTGGACCAGGGCCGCAACGCCTACACCGGCACCGGCCGCCAGCTGGCCAACGACCCCAAGGTGATCGAGCTGTACCTCGGCACCTTGGCCAAGGCCTAAAAGATCTCAAAACGGCGAAGGGGCTCCCCAGGGGCCCCTTCGCCGTTTTTAATGAGCGCTGTGAGACGAATTGCGACAATCGCGCTCCTACTGCCCATCCTCGTCGCCTGTCAGAACGGCGCCGCCTCGGCCGGCAAGTACAGCACCGGCGGCGACCCCACCGACGACCCCTGCGCGCGCGTGGTCTCCGCGATCGGCTACGTCGGCCTCATGCTGAAGCCGAAGGGCCAGGAGAACACCCAGAACTTCGAGGACGCGCTGCTCGGCCGCCTCGCTGAGGCGCGCGGCATCACACTGCAGTTCGGCCCGCGCCTGCCCGAGTCGCTGGGTACGGCCGTGCGCACGGTCGAGTCCACGACGGCGGGCCTGTCCAGGGCCGACGTTCCGCGTGAGCGGCAGGTGGCGCTGCTCGCCCAGTACCGGATCGCCGCCGACGAGATCGTGGCGGGCTGCGGCCAATAGGCCAATAGGCCAATAGGCCAATAGGCCGATAGCCGGGGAACGGCTCGCGGCGAACGGCCCTGGAACAGCCGAAAGGCCCGATCCAGCGGACCGGGCCTTTCAGGGTGTGCGGCGTACGGACTAGCCGGCGATGTTGCCGGTGCGGTACTCGAGCGCCTTGGTCGGGTACTTGTTGTCGGCGCCGTATTCGTAGATGCCGATCGTGGCGACCGCCGGGTCACCGGCCTCGTTGAACTCGACCGGACCGCTCACGCCGTCGTAGTCGATGTCCTTGCCGGCCTTGAGCAGGTCGACGCACGACTTGAAGTTGTTGCACTTCTCGCCGCCCTTGCTGACCTCGGCCAGCTTGGCGCCGATGTCGACACCCGCGTCGCTCTTGGCGGCCTCGGCGGCCAGCGCGATCAGGTTCATGGCGTCGTAGGACTCAGGCGCGTAGCTGAAGTCCTCCAGCTTGGGGTTGACCGCCATGAGCTTGGCCTTGAAGTCATCCGGAGCGGCGGCACCGGGGATCGTGCCCTTGACGCCCTTGAGCGTGTTCTTGGGCATCTTGGCGTAGTTGGTGTTGGAGGTGTTGCCGTCCACCATGTACCACTTGTGCTTGCTGGCCGGCAGACCCTGCTTGACCAGCTCCTGGATGACCTTGGCGGTCTCCTCGAAGCCGATCAGCACGATGGCCTTCGGGTTCTTCGCCTTGATCTTCGCGACGTCGGCGGAGAAGTCGGCGGCCTTCGGGTCGTAGTCCACGCGCTCGACGACCTCGGCGCCACCGTCGCCGACGGTCTTGGCCACCTGGTCGGCCAGGCCGGTGCCGTAGGAGTCCTGCATGGCCAGGATGCCGACCGTGTCGCTGCCGTCGGCGATGATCAGGTCGCCCAGCACACGGCCCTGCAGCTTGTCCGGCGGAGCCGTACGGAAGTACAGGCCGTTGTCCTTGATCGTGGTGAACTTGTCAGAGGTGTTGGCGGGCGAGAAGTGAACCACGCCGGCACCCGTGATCTTGTCGATCACCGACTCCGACACCGAGGAGGACGCGGCGCCGATGATGGCGTCGGCCTTCTGCGTGATCAGCTTGTCCACCGACTGCGAAGCGATGTTCGTGGTGGTGTCACCGGAGTCGGTGTCATATTTGGTCACCGGCTTGCCAAGTACGCCACCGGCTTCGTTGATCTCCTTGATCGCGGCGTCCACACCGGCGAACTCGGGCGGGCCGAGGAAGGCAAGCGAACCGGTCTGCGGCAGCAGCGTGCCAACAGTCAAGGTCCCGTCGCCCTTGGCAGCCGGGGCAGCCGCACTGGATGGCGCGGCCGAGGACGAGGCCGGCGCAGCGGTGTTACCGCCACCACCGCAGGCTGTCAGGGCCAGGCTCGTGGCAGCCACGACAGCCAGCGCCCGTCCCGCGGGAGCAATGCGGATCATGAAGTGTCTCCTTCATCTCCAGGCCGGGTGAGGTCAGCACCGCCGACGTTCCCGAATCGAATGACGGAAAGCTATAGAACGTAAGGCCAGTTCAACAGATGAAAGGGAGAACTGTCGGTACTTGGATGCGGAGTCGTAATCACTCCTCAACTTACGGGAGCCTGAGGATCACGCCTAATGTTCGACTGGTGAAGCGCACAGCGGCCTTCCTCGCCATGGCGATCCTGCCCATTGCTCTTCTGGCGGGCTGTGGTGCCCCTGAGGCGCCCGCCGCGCCCCCTGCCGACCCTCCCAAAGGGGTGTCGGTCTCGCTGGCCCAGTGGCGCTCTGACGAGCCTGTACACGCCATCGAAGTGGCCGTGACCAATGCGACGGACACACCGGTCTATTTCTCCGACGTTCAGCTTGTCACACCGTCGTTCAAGACACTGCCTCCCGAACGCGCCGACGCGCTACTGAAGCGGACGCCTCGCACAGACCTGCGCATCCCGTACGGCGCGGCCAACTGCTCGCCCAAGGGCCTGCCGTCGCTGCAGCCGGCCACGGTCGTGGCCCACCTGCGCACCGGGTCCGAGCCGCTGCGCAGGGTGGTCTTCAAGGTGCCGCACCCGGACCCGCTGCTGACCCGGCTGCTGCGCGACGAGTGCTCCGCGTTCCTGATCACGGAGGCGGCCGACATCGAGTTCGGCGACGACTGGACGCAGGTCGGCAAGGTGATGCGCGGCAGTCTCGTCCTGACCCGCCGCAGCACCGGCGTGGTGGCCGTCCAGGACGTGGGCGGCACCACCCACTACATCGCCACCCCCGTCGAGAAGAGCAGGCCGCTGGCGACCCTGGACGCCGGGGCGCAGCGGGCGCGACTCGCCCTCGAGCTCACCCCCGGCCGCTGCGACCCGCACGCGTTCGCCGAGGGCAAGAAGGCGTTCCTGTTCCCCGTGCGGGCCACCATCGACGGCGGCGAGGAACGCGTGGTCATCGTGGTACCGCCCAAACCGCTCCAGGAACGGCTGACCGCCTACGCCCTCAAGACGTGCGGGCTGGGCGGCTGAGTCTCAGCCCGCGATCTTGCCGGTGCGGTATTCCAGCGCCTTCGTGGCGTCGTACTCGTTGTTCTCGCCGTACTGGTAGACGCCGATCGTCGCGACCGACGGGTCACCGGCGGCGTTGAACTCGACCGGGCCGCTCACGCCGTCGTAGTCGATGTCCTTGCCGGTCTTGAGCAGTTCGTCGCAGGACTTGAAGGTCTTGCACTTCTCGCCGCCCTCGCTCACCTCGGGCAGCTTGGCGGCGATCGACCGGCCGCTGTCGTCCTTGGCCGCCTCGGCGGCCAGCGCGATGAGGATCGTGGCGTCGTACGACTCCGCGGCGTAGGTGTAGCTGGTCAGCTTGGGATTGATCGCCAGCAGTTTCTTCCGGAAGTCGGTGGGCGCCGCGGCGCCGGGGATGGTGCCCTTGACGCCCGCCAGCGTGCCCTTGGGCATCTTCAGGTAGTTGCTGTTGGACATGTTGCCGTCGACCATGTACCACTTGACCTTGTCGGCCGTCAGGCCCTGCTTGACCAGCTCCGCCACCACCTTGGCGCTCTCCTCGAAGCCGATCAGCACGACCGCCTTCGGGTTCGCCGCCTTGATCTTGGCCACGTCGGCGGAGAAGTCGGCGGCCTTCGGGTCGTAGTCCACCCGCTGCACCACCGAGGCCCCGGCGTCCTGCGCGGTCTTCGTGACCTGGTCGGCCAGGCCCGAGCCGTAGGAGTCCTGCATGGCCAGGATGCCGATCGTGTCGTTGCCGTCGGCCACGATCAGATCGCCCAGTACCCGGCCCTGCAGCTTGTCCGGCGGCGCCGTACGGAAGTACAGGCCGTTGTCCTTGATCGTGGTGAACTTGTCGGAGGTGTTGGCCGGCGAGAACTGGACCACCCCGGCACCCGTGATCTTGTCGATCACCGACTCCGACACCGAGCTCGACGCGGCGCCGATGATGGCGTCGGCCTTCTGCGCGAGCAGCTTGTCCACCGACTGCGAGGCGATGTTCGTCGTTGTGTCGCCCGAGTCCGTATCGATCTTGACAACCGGCTTGCCGAGCACCCCGCCCGCGTCGTTGATCTCCTTCACGGCGGCGTCGACCCCCGCGAACTCGGGCGGCCCGAGGAAGGCCAGCGACCCCGTCTGCGGCAGCAGGGTGCCGATCGTCAACGTGCCGTCGCCCTTGGCCTCGGCTGCGGCCGAGGTCGGAGCGGCCGACGTCGCGCCCTTGGCTCCCGTGTCACCGCCACCGCCACAGGCCGTCAATGCCAGGCTCGAGACCGCCGCGGCCGCCAGCAGGCGTTTGCGCATCATGTGACTCCCCCTCTGTGTCAGCGAAGGGAACGATCTACCTCGCCGCGTTTCCCAAGCTCAGCATGCACGCCTGGGGAGGAGGCGTGGAGTTCTGACAGCCTTTTTATACCCATTTGTAATGTCTTAGTCAGTGGAGATGGTCCGTGATCCTCGATTCGGGGCCGTCCGCTGCGGAGGGCGTTCGTAATGTCTCTGTCAGTCGCCGCGGGACCGTCGTTGCGGGAGGCGTTCGCGACGTCCCCGTCAGTCGCGGACGGCCCCGATCCAAGGATCGGGGCCGTCGTCGCTGCGGGAGGCTTCAGCCGGAGATGTCGCCCTTGCGATATTCGAGCGCCTTGGCGGCGTTGTACTTGTTGTCGGCGCCGTACTGGTAGACCCCGATCGTCGCGACGGATGGATCGCCCGCGTCGTTGAAGTCGACCGGCCCGCTCACGCCGTCGTAGTCGATGTCCTTGCCCGCCTTGAGCAGCTCGTCGCAGGACTTGAAGTCCTTGCACTTCTCGCCGCCCTTGCTGACGTCCACGAGCTTGGCCGCGATGGCCGCGCCCGTGTCGCCCTTGGCCGCCTCGGCGGCCAGCGCGATGAGGTTCGCCGCATCGTACGACTCCGCGGCGTAGGTGTAGTTGGTCAGCTTCGGATCGGTGGTCAGGAGCCGCTTCTGGAACGCCTCGGGCGCCGCCGCGCCGGGAATGGTGCCCTTGACGCCCGCCAGCGTGCCCTTTGGCATCTTCAGGTAGTTGGTGTTCGACATGTTGCCGTCGACCATGTACCACTTGTGCTTGTCGGCCGTGAGGCCCTGTTTGACCAGCTCCGCGACGACCTTGGCGCTCTCCTCGAAGCCGATGAGCACGATGCCCTTCGGGTTCGCCGCCTTGATCTTCGCCACGTCGGCGGAGAAGTCGGCGGCTTTCGGGTCGTAGTCCACCCGCTCGACCACCTTGGCGCCCCCCGCCTCGGCGATCTGCGCGACCTGGTCGGCCAGGCCGGTGCCGTAGGCGTCCTGCATGGCCAGGATGCCGACCGTGTCGTTTCCGTCGGACACGATCAGATCGCCCAGCACCCGGCCCTGCAGCTTGTCCGGCGGCGCCGTACGGAAGTAGAACCCGTTGTCCTTGATCGTGGTGAACTCGTCGGAGGTGTTGGCCGGCGAGAACTGCACCACGCCCGCCCGAGTGATCTTGTCGATGATCATCTTCGACACCCCACTCGCCGCGGCGCCGATGATGGCGTCCGCCTTCTGCGCGAGCAGTTTGTCCACCGCCTGCGAGGCGATGTTCGTGGTGGTGTCGCCCGAGTCCGTGTGGATCTTCTTCACGGGCTTGCCGAGCACCCCGCCGGCGTCGTTGATCTCCTTGACGGCCAGGTCGACGCCGGCGTACTCGGGCGGGCCGAGATAGGCCAGCGAACCCGTCTGCGGCAGCACCGAGCCGATGGTCAAGGTGCCGTCGCCCTTGGCCCCACTCCCTGTCGCCTGCGCGGTGGCCGTGCCCGAGGAGGTCGGCGCGGTGGTGGTGCCCCCAGTGGTGGTGCCCCCGGTGGAACAGGCCGCCAGTGCCATGGCCGCTGCGGTGCCGACGGCCATGGCCCGGGAAATGCGGATCATCGAAGCGTCTCCGTCCAGGTGAGCGGATCTTCTGTCCGCCCATCAGCATGCGACCGGGACGCCTCAGGCGAAGGAAACCGAGGCCGGTTGGATGCCCACTCGTAATCGCGCCACAACCCGAGGGGACAAATCCGGTGATATACGGCCCCTCAGGCGCGCTCCGCCGTGTCATCTATAACGATCTGGGCAACCTCGCGCATGCTCAGCCGGCGATCCATCGACGCCTTCTGGATCCACCGGAACGCCTGCGGCTCGCTCCAGCCGTGCGCGGACATCAGCTGCCCCTTCGCCCGCTCCACCAGCTTCCTGGTCTCCAGCCTGTCGGACAGGCTCGACACCTCGGCGGCCAGCGCCACCATCTCCTCGTGCCTGCTGACCGCCATCTCGATCGCGGGCACCAGGTCGGCCTTGGTGAACGGCTTGACCAGATAGGCCATGGCCCCCGCGTCCCTGGCCCGCTCGACCAGGTCACGCTGGGAGAAGGCGGTCAAGATGAGGCACGGAGCGATCCGCTCCGCCACGATCCGCTCGGCCGCCGAGATGCCGTCGAGGACGGGCATCTTGACGTCGAGAATCACCAGGTCCGGCCTCAGCTCGGTGGCCAGCTGGATCGCCCGCTCGCCGTCACCGGCCTCGCCCGCGACGATGTAACCGTCTTCCTCGAGCATCTCCTTGAGATCGAGGCGGATCAGGGCCTCGTCTTCCGCGATCACCACTCGCCGCTGCGTACTCACGAGCAAGAGAGTACCGATGTCCGCTAGATTAGAGCGACGCCGGTGGTGGGTGGCTGCGAGTTTCGGCTACCCTTTCGCCGTGCGATAAGGACGGATCCGGATATTTCCGGATCCTCGCCTCGGTATCCCAATTGGCAGAGGAAGCGGATTCAAAACCCGCACAGTGTGGGTTCGAGTCCCACCCGGGGCACTTCGATCAGTCGCCCGGCCACTTCGGCCGGGCGCTGTTCCTTGTCTGGGCACCGTTTCCAGGACGGGTGCAATCTCCGGGACAGGTGCTGTCGCCGGAACAGGCGCCTGCTTTCGGGACGGGCACTGTCGCCGGGACAGGCGCTGTTTCGGGACGGGCCGTGGGGCCTCGTGTTCGAGTCCTCAGGACCGCGAGGACGTTGCCGCGAGGGCTGGGTCGGCCAGGGAGAGCCGAGCGACGAGCCGTTCCCCATGCCGGAGGCGTCCGCCGTGATGACCTTCGACGGGGCGCGGTCCTGACCTCGGCCGACATTTCAGACGCGCGGCCACCAACCCCGACGATGCGCTTTGGCATGCCCACCAGGCTGGCGGCGCACTTTGGTGTGCCCACCAGGCTGGCGGTGCGCTTCAGCCCGCCGACCAGCCTGACGAGCCGTCTTGGCCACCGGCCAACTCGACGAGCCGATTCAGCTCGCCGACCAGCCCGGCGAGCGGCCGAGTAGCGCCACCACCCGGTCCAGAGCCGGGGCGTCGTCCGCCACCGGCACCCCCGCCACGAACGCCCTGCCCTGCCCACGCGTCTCCGGTGTGTCGGGCACCTTGGCCGCCACCGGCAGCGCGGCCTCGGCCAGATCCTCGTCCACGTTCGCGGGGACGCCCAGCGCCTTGGCGAAATCCCAGTCGTGGACCACGCAGTCGACGAAGTGAAACCCGATCGCCATGTGCGCGGGGAAGGGACCTCCGTCGCGGATCTCCGGCAGATAGAACCCCCGATCAAGTACGCCGTCAGCGGCGAAGGCGTCCATCACCGCCCGCGCCGACGCCGCGTACTCCTCCACCGGGTCGTCACCCACCGGACTCGGCTCCCACCTCGCCAGATCGGACCGCGCACCGGAGGCGGCGAAGGCGAAGCCGTGGTTCTGCACGATCTGGTGGGCGAGCAGGTCGCGCACCGCCCAGCCGGCGCACGGGGTCGGCCGGTCCAGGTCGCCCGGCTTGATGGTCGCCACCAGGTCGACGGTCGCCTGCACAGACCGGCGGTTGAGCTCAATGATGTCTACCAAGGCACTGTCCCGTCATCGTCGAAGAATCCGCCCGTCGGCCCGTCGGGGCCGAGGGTGGCCAATCTGACGATAACGGCCGCTCCGTCGGCCGCTGTGCGGGTGATGGGCAGCCCGAGGTCCTTGGTGAAGTCCGTGGCACAGGCTCCGGGCGCTGCGGCGTTGACCAAGATGCCGTCTGCACGCAGCTCCTTGGCGTACTGGATCGTCAACGCGTTGAGCGCCGTCTTGGACGGCGGATACACCGCCGACGCCGGAATTCCCGACATGTAGTGATCCGAGGTCGTGTGATGGCTCAAGGAGCCCACGCCGCTGGAGACGTTCACGATGCGGGCGGCGGGCGCGCGCCTGAGCAGGGGCAGGAACGCGTTCGTCACCATGAGCACGCCGACGACGTTCGTCTCGAACACCTGGCGCACCAGCTCGGGCCGGGTGGTGCTGGGTGCCTCGCCTGCGTGGTGGCCGGAGATGCCGGCGTTGTTCACGAGTACGTCCAGACGGCCATAGCGGTCGGCGACGTGGGCGGCGGCTGCCTGGATAGTGGCGGCGTCGGTGACGTCGAGCACGATCGGATGGATGTCGACGCCAACGGCCCTGTCCACTCCGCCGAACCCTGATCTGTCCGCTTCCCCGGATCCTGGCCCTTCCGCTCCCCCGGGGTCTAGCTGATCCATGGTGGCGAAGTCTGGCCGATCCATGGTGGCGGAGTCTGGCGTGGCCATGTCTGTGGCGGTCGCGCGGAGCTTGGCGGCTGCCGCCTCACCTCGGCGTGCGTCGCGGGCAGCCAGCAGCACCGTCATGCCCCTGGCGGCCAACTGGGCGGCGACCTCGAAACCTATGCCCTTGTTCGCCCCGGTCACCAGGGCGATCTTCGATGTGGTCATTCCCCGAGCACACCACCGTCGATCGTGGACCGGCCAACACCAGCTGGGTCAGGATCGATACCCTGCGGGTATGGAGACGCGTGAGCTTGTCTACTTCGCCGCCGTCGCCGATGAGCTGCACTTCGGCCGAGCGGCCGCGCGGCTGGGGATCGCGCAGCCGCCGCTGTCGAGGGCGATCCAGAAGCTCGAACGGCGGCTCGGGGTGACCCTCTTCGACCGCTCGGGCCGCAGGGTGGCGCTCACCCCGGCGGGCGAGGTACTGGCCAGGGAGGCCGCCAAGGCCCTGGACGCGGTGGCGGCGGCCGAACACCGTACTCGCAGGGCGGGGCGGACCGAGCCGCGGCTCGTGGTGGCCCTGAAGCCGGGCGGCGACGGCGCGCTGCTCCCGGACATTTTGGCCGCCTACCAGTCGTGCCCGGACGCCCTGCCGGTGGAGGTGGTGCTGTGCGGGGTGGCCGAGCGGGCCCGGTTGTTGCGTGACGGTACGGCGGACGTGGCGTTCCTGCACCACCCTTGGGAGGACATGACGGGGTTCGACACGGAGCCACTGCTGGTGGAGGGCGGTGTGGCTGTCCTACCTGCCCGGCACCCGTTGGCCGGACGGCCGTTCGTCCACCTCGCCGACCTGGACGCCGACCCGACCCCGCGCTGGCCCGATCCCCGCACTCCCAATCCTGGCGCCTCCGGACGGCATGCCTCCGGACGGCATGCCTCCGGGCCGCACGTCTCCGGGCCGCACGTCCCCGGGCCGCAGGTCTCTGGACGGCAGGTCGCGTCCAAGTCGCTGGGCGGGTCCGAGCCGCATGTCGCGGCCGGGCTGCGGGCGGGTGATGCCGCTCAGATCATGCAGTTGGTCGCCCTCGGCAGGCTGATCGCCGTCGTCCCCGAATCGGCCAAGGAGCAGGTACGGCGCGATCTGGTCTGCATACCGGTCGTGGACGCCGCCCCCACCACGGTCGTCCTGGCCTGGCCCGAGCAGACCCGCTCCCCCGCCCTGGCCGCCTTCGTCCGCACCGCCGCGGACATCGCGAACATCGGCGCGACTGCGGGTGTCGCAGCCGGGGACGTCGCCGGTATGGACGTGGCGGGTGTGGCCGGTGCCGGTGTGGCGGTGGGATTACTGCGGACGTCGCGGCCAGAGACGTAGCCGGTGCGGACGTGGCGGGTGTCGCAGGTGCACAGGTCGCGCCGTCGTGGCCGGAGAGTTGGCACGCTGGCCCGCGGCGGAGCCGGGTCGACGGGTGACCAGGTGATCGACCATAGGCTCGCGTGACCCGTGGAATGCCGTCCGGTGAACCGGCGAGGTGATGACACGGACGACTCCGGGCTCTGGGGTCGGACCGGATGACGATAGTTTGTGCCAGTGACAGCTATCGATCCCACCGTGACCGGCGCGTACGCCATCGGGCTCGCGACCATCGCCGCCGACGGCACCGTACTTGACACCTGGTTCCCCGCTCCTCAGCTGGGCGACCCGCCCGTTACGGGCACCGAGCGGCTCTCCGCCGAGGAGGCCGGCGAGCTGGCCTCGCTGGTGGGTCCCGACCCGGCCAGGGGCGTCGAGGTGGTGGCCGTGCGCACCGGCATCGCCAAGCTCTCCGAGCCGCCGGCGGACACCCACGACGCCTACCTCAGGCTGCACCTGCTCTCCAGCCGCCTGGTCCAGCCGCATGGGCTGAGTCTCGACAACCTGTTCTCCTTGCTGGCGAACGTCGTGTGGACCAACTTCGGGCCGTGTCCGGTGGAGGGGTTCGAGCAGACCCGGCTGCGGTTGCGGGCCCGGGGAGCGGTGTCGGTGTATGGGGTGGACAAGTTCCCGCGGATGGTCGACTACGTGCTGCCGGCGGGTGTCCGGATCGCCGACGCCGACCGAGTACGCCTCGGCGCGCACCTGGCCACCGGCACCACGGTGATGCACGAGGGCTTCGTGAACTTCAACGCGGGCACGCTGGGCGCCTCGATGGTCGAGGGCCGCATCTCGGCGGGCGTGATCGTCGGCGACGGCTCCGACGTGGGCGGCGGCTCCTCGATCATGGGTACGCTCTCGGGCGGCGGCAAGGAGGTCATCTCCGTCGGCGAACGCTGCCTGCTGGGCGCGAACGCGGGCATCGGCATCTCGCTGGGCGACGACTGCGTGGTGGAGGCGGGCCTCTACGTCACGGCCGGCACCAAGGTCGCCCTCCCGGACGGCCGCGTCGTCAAGGCCAAGTCACTGTCCGGCACGAACGGCCTCCTGTTCCGCCGCAACTCCCAAACCGGCGCCGTGGAAGCCGCCCCTCGCGCCGGCGGTCCCGTCGAGCTCAACGCCTCGCTCCACGCCAACTGACTCTGCGAGATCCACAAGCTCAAGATCTGTTACGGCCGGCCAGCCCGGTGGGGCACCACAACCCGCCACACGTGGCCGGCACCTGGCCTCGTGATTCCACAAGGGGCCCCCGCGAGAGGTTCCCGCGAGGGGCCTCCACGAGAGGTTTCCGCAGGGAGCCTCCGCGAGGGATTTCCGTGAAGGGCCTCCGTGAGGGGTTGCCGTGAAGGGCACCCACGATGGGCCTCCGCGACGACGCCCGAGCCGCCCTCGTCGAGCTCACCGACCACACGCCCTTCCCGACTGCTCCCGCCATCGACATGCCCGGCTGGCTCGGCCGGCTCGGCTTCCGCGCCTGCCGCGCGCACAGCTGCTCCCCACGCGTCGCGGGCAGCCCGCATCCTGAACGAGGACTTGTGCCGGCGCGGGGCGACCTTCGCCACGTCTGTGACATATACGGCCTGACCATAAATGGAGCGCTTCGTCACCCCACCACCCTCCGCCATCCAGCCGTGGGTCGGCAGGAGTCGTGCAATCGGGATGTAAGAAACCCTTCCATCGGACCACATGCTTCTGAACGACGTGCTCCCGACCGAAGGAACCGGCTTGCCCAACCCACACGAGCGCTTCACCGTGCTCTACAACACCTACCAAGCGCGGGTGTACGGCTATGCGGCCAGCCGAGCCGGACACCAGCTCGCCGAGGAAGTGGTCAGCGAGACCTTCCTGGTCGCCTGGCGGCGTCTCGACGACATCCCGGAGCAAGCACAGCTGCAATGGCTCTTCCGCGTCGCCCGCAACATCCTGCGCGACAACTTCCGGCAGGCCGCTCGAAGGGAATCTCTGGAGGCCGAGCTGAGAACGTGGATCAAAGAGGCCGTCGCCGACGTGGGCGAACACGCCACCGAGCGGCTTGCCGTGCTCCGCGCGCTGGCCACCCTGTCCGACGACGACAAAGAGATCCTGACCCTGACCACCTGGCATGGGCTGGCCACCAGCGAAGCGGCCGAGGTGCTGGGCTGCAGCAAGGCGGCCTTCTTCGTCCGATTACATCGAGCGCGCCGCCGGCTGCAATCGGCGATCGACGCCACAGACACCATCACCAACCAAAAGCCGGTGATCGTTCCAGGGGGAGAACTCCGATGAGCCGCAAGCCCGACGTGATGCACCTCCTCACCATGGCGCGCCCGGCTTCGCTGGACCGCGGATCGCGCATCTCCACCGATGACATCCTGATCAAGGCGCCCATCGAGACACCAGGAGAGCCCAATCGCAGGCCGCCGCACCCGAGACGGCACCTCTTGACCGCCCTTCGACTCACCGCCGTCGCGACGGCCTTCGCGGTCGCAGCCGTCGTCCTTGTGCGGAACGCGGATGTCGAGCGCACGGCGCCTTCCCCAGAGCCCGCCCGTACCGTGCTGCTGGCCGCTGCGGAACGGGTCGAGGCCGAGAACCCGGCAACCGGCCGATACTGGCACACAACCGGCCAGAGCATGGCCGTTGGGGAAGGAGGCGAAGCGCCTGTCGGCATGGAACCCAAATTGGTCCGTTACCAAGTCACATGCACCCATGAGGTCTGGATAGCGAAGTCAGATCGGGATCCCAGCTGGCTCGTGGTCACCGCCCAATCGGGCAAGCCGCTCACCAAGACTGACGAGGAGACCTGGCGCCAGCAGGGCGCGTACAGAATCGGCGGTTGCGAAGGGGTCGGCGTTCCGAGTGTGGGCGGCACACTGCCCGCACCGCCGTTCGCCATGCGACTCGACGACAAGCGCGCTCCTGAAGTTTCCTATCCCCAGGCGGGAGCCACACACGTCACCACCAAGGAGGTCATGAACCTACCCACCGATGTGATGAAGCTCAGGAAAGTGCTTCAGGAGTGGGCTCGGAGAGGCGGCTATCCAGCCGACGAGGAGTCCCTGTACGCGCAGACCACCAGCCTGCTCTCCCAGCTTCCGACCACTCCCGCCCAACGGGCCGCGCTCTACCGCCTGCTGGCGGGCCTTTCGAGGGTGAAGAACATCGGGGCGACCACCGACCCGATCGGGCGCGCCGGGACGGGGATCGAGCTGTCAGGCAGCGGACGACAGATCATCATCGACGAAACCTCAGGTCGGCTGCTGGCCGCGCAAGAACGATCCACCGACCGAGCGGGGGCACTGACCTCATGGACCGCACTGACCGCGTCCGGCTGGACAGAAGCAAGACCAGCACTTCCCAGCACGATCCTGTTCAACGGTGGATGAGGATGAAGCCGGCGACCGGCTGAGTGCCGTGATGTGCGCGCCGTCCGGTCGGCCATGGCTTTCGTGTGGCGTGGCGCGCCCACACTCAGCCCGTCCCCACCCGCCAGCCGTGACCCACACCCACCGGCCCCGCACTGCCCACGGAGACGACCAAGAATGCGCACGTCACGGCGGCGAGCCGGGGAAGCGGAGGAGCGTTCCCCTGGAGGGCCGTCAGCCGACCATCCAGGGTGGGTCCTCCCGTGCTTGCCGTAAAAAATTAGCCCTAAAAGGCTTTGCCATAAATCAGCTGTGGGAGACCGCCGAGCCGATGGTGTGGACGCGGAGGGCGTTGGTGGAGCCCGGCGTGCCGGGAGGGGAGCCGGCCACGATGACCACCTTGTCGCCCTTCTCCAGGCGGCCCAGCGTCAGCAGTGACGCCTCCACCTGGCGCACCATGTCGTCCGTGTGGTGGACGAACGGCACATGGAACGTCTCCACGCCCCACGTCAGCGACAGCTGCCCCCGCACGTGCGGGGCCGAGGTGAAGGCCAGCAGCGGGATCGGCGAGCGGTAGCGGGCCAGGCGGCGGGCCGTCTCGCCCGACATCGTGAACGCGATCAGCGCCTTCGCGCCGACGATCGCGCCAACCTCGGCGGCGGCGCGGGCGATGGCGCCGCCCGTCGTCTCCGGCAGGCGCTCCAGGGAGTGGGTGGCGTGCAGCGAGTGCTCCTCCGCCGCGCGTGCGATGCGGTCCATGGTGGAGACCGACTCGATGGGATAGTTGCCCACCGAGGTCTCGCCCGAGAGCATGACCGCGTCGGCGCCGTCCATGACCGCGTAGGCGACGTCGGACGCCTCGGCGCGGGTGGGGCGGGGCGCGCTCATCATCGAGTCGAGCATCTGGGTGGCGACGATGACCGGGCGGGCCTTCTCGCGGCAGAGCTCGATGATGCGCCGCTGGACGATCGGCACCTGCTCCAGGGGCAGCTCGACGCCGAGGTCGCCGCGGGCGACCATGATGCCGTCGAACGCCTCGACGATCTCGGGCAGGCGGTCGACCGCCTGCGGCTTCTCGATCTTGGCGAGCAGCGGGAGGCGGACGGCCTCCTGCTCCATGATGTTGCGCACCACGTCGGCGTCGGACGGGCGGCGGACGAAGGACAGGGCGATCATGTCGAAGCCGGTGCGCAGCGCCCAGCGCAGGTCGGCCTCGTCCTTGTCGGTGAGCGCGGGCGCGCTGACGTTGATGCCCGGCAGGTTGAGGCCCTTGTTGTCGGAGATCATGCCGCCGATGACGACGCGCGTGATGACGCGGTCGCCATCGACGCTGGTGGCCTCCAGGACGAGGCGGCCGTCGTCGACCAGGATGGTGTCACCGGGGCGTACGTCGCCCGGCAGGCCCTTGTAGGTCGTGGAGACCTGCTCGCGGTCTCCCGGCACGTCTTCGGTGGTGATCGTGAAGACGTCGCCGAAGCCGAGCCGGACCGGGCCTTCCTCGAACCTGCCGACACGGATCTTGGGGCCCTGCAGGTCGGCGAGCACGCCTACACCGCGGCCGAGGTCGGCCGCCACCTCTCTGACCCGGTCGTATACCTCACGGTGCATGTCATGGTCACCATGGCTGAGGTTGAACCTGGCCACGTCCATGCCGGCGGCGATCAGCTCGCGCAGGCGTTCAGGAGAGGACGTGGCGGGACCTAGAGTGCAGACTATTTTCGCGCGACGAGTCACGAGTCCTACCTTAATTGGTACAGACCACTTGGCTGTCATTGACGACGCAGAACGTACCCGGCGTAGGAGAACAACACGAGAATGGCGATCCCCAGACGGGCCAAGTTCGCGTATTCCTCGGGGTAGATTACGCCTTCGATGTAGTGGTCGATGAAGCCGGTGGGCGGGAGGCCCTGGAGTCCGGCGTTGCGGCGCCCCCAATCCTCCACCACCGTGAGCGGGCATTCGACGCCGGTGACCAGCGAGATCAGGCCCCAGGTCGTGACCGCGAGATGGACCCAGATCGTGCGCCGCCAGCGCCATGCGACATACCCGCCCACGGCCATGTAGGCCAGGAAGGCGAAGTGCACCACCATCGCGGTGTCCGCGATGAGGCGATACATCATGCTCTGACGGTAGCGCCATTCCAGGACATCATGGTGGCGTGGCGGTTGCGGCCTTCCGGGAGATCATCGTGCGACGGTCGCGGCCTTCCAGGCGTCGACGATGCCGCGGCCGTAGAAGCCGTTCTTGGATTTGCCGCCCTCGCAGGTCTGCTTGTCGCTCTCGTAGGTGTACGTACGCGGCGACGGGCACGCCTTGCGATCGGCGGTCTTGTACAGGAGCTTCTCGACGGTGGCTGGAGAGAGCGCCAGACCACCCTTGCCGGGCTTGCCGAAGCGGCTGATCAGGATCGCGGCGACGCCGGTCGCGTGCGGGGCCGCCATCGAGGTGCCGTCCAGATACTGGTAGTAGGAGCAAGGGCTGCTGCTGCAGTCACGGACGACCGCAGAGGTCTTCGGCTTGCCTGACTTGTCCAGCAGGCCGGTACGACGCAGCACAGCCTCGGGGGCGGCCGCCAGGATCGACCTGGTGGTCGAGGCGCCCTTGCCCTCCGTCACGTCGCCGCCGGGCGCGGACAGGTCTGCCTGCTCGATCCCGTAGTCGCTGTAGCTGGCCTTGCGGCCGGAGGGGCCCACCGCGGCGACTGAGATGACGCCCTTGGACTCGGCCGGCACGTTGATGCAGGAGTTGTCGACCTTGCGGGTCTTCTCGCTGCCGCGCGGGTAGCCGGGACTGGACGTGTCGACCTTGGGCCTGCCGAGGTCGGTGGAGCCGTTGCCGAGCGCGGAGATGAGCGTGACGCCCTTCTTGCGCGCGTAGTCGAGTGCCCGCTGCATGCCGGTGATGATCGCGCGCTGTTGCAGCTGCTGCTTCTTGCTGTCGGCCTTGTTGTGGGCGCAGTTGAACAGCCACGGGTCGACGTAGTAGCTCATGTTCACCACGTCCACGCCGATGTCGGCGGCGTAGGTGAGCGCGTCGAGGCTGGGCTTGAGGAAGAAGAACCCGGAGTCCTGCCCCGCCCTGATGTTGACGAGCTGCACGCCCGGCGCCACGCCCGCGATGCCGATGTGGTTCAGCGGCGAGCCGATCGTGCTGGCCACGTGGGTGCCGTGGCCCTCGTCGTCCTGGTCGACCGGGTCCTTGCAGCTGGGCACCTCGCAGGGGCCGTCGAGCGTGTCGCCGTTCTCGTCGTTCGGCTTGTCGGTGACGAAGTTGCGGCTGAGGGCGCGGTTGAAGTTCGGGGCGATGTCGGGGTGCTTGCCGTCGATGCCGGTGTCGATGACGCCGACGAGCACCTTCTTGCTGCCGGGCACCTTCTTGTTGGCGCGGTCGGCGCCGATCATCCTCATGTCCCACTGACGGGGAGCGAGGGGCTCGCCCGCCCTGGTCGTGAGAGCCGACGCGTCGGGGAACGCCCGCGGCTCCAGCGCACCCCGAGCACCGGATGCGAGCGTGCCCCCGGTCGTCGTGCTCAGGGCACCGGACGCGTCCGCCGTACTCGCGGCACCGGACGCGAGCGCGGCCGTCGAGCCTTGGGCGCGAGGGGTGAGCCCTGGCGCGAAGCCGATCTCGCGGTCGGTCGTGACGCCGACGACGGCCTGGTCCGCGCCGAGGGCGTCGACGAACGCGTCGCCGCCGCCCTTGGCCACGACGTAGCCGAGCTTGGTGTCGGTGCTGACGAGGCGGCCACCGGCGCGCTCGACGGCGGAGAGCGCCGCTCCCGCCCGGCCGTCGGCATAGAAGACGAGGTACTCCTGGTCCGGCCCCGCTTTGGGCGCCGCAGGGGTCGCGCAGGCCGCCAGCGAACCGGCCACAGCCAAGGCCATCAGGCCGGCGGCGAATCGCCTCATACTTCCCCCATCCACGGCGTCACACCAGAAACTGCATCTTCCCGACCCCAGTCCCGCGATGCAACTTTGTCGTAAAATTTCGGACTTTAGAGGGCAAAACGGGATCATGTGGCCAGCCCTGGTCAGGCAAAAGGGCGGCCCTGGTCAAGAGTACGCACGTCACGGCGGCCAGCCCGGGAACCGGAGGAGCGTTCCCCTGGATGGAGCCCAGCCCCGTGCAGAGGGTGGGGCTGGCCACTGCCGGCCGTAAAGAAAAACAAAGCGCCCGCCCGGGGGGACCGGGCGGGCGCCTCGAAACAGCAAGGCCGTCAGACGAGTGGACCGTCAGACGAGCAGACGGTCAGCGCGTCAAACCAGATCGCGGCCGTCGGACCAGCAGACACGTCACGGGCATCAAACCAGCGGACGAGCGGTGGGCAGGATCGGGTACGGCAGCGAGGTGTCGCCGGACAGGAACCGGTCCACGCCCGAGGCGGCCGCGCGGCCCTCGGCGATCGCCCAGACGATGAGCGACTGCCCGCGACCCATGTCGCCCGCCACGAAGACCCCGTCCACCTTGGACATGTACGACTTGTCGCGGGAGACGTTCCCACGCGCGTCGTAGAACCCGTCCCCACCGACGTCAGCGAGGTCCTGGAGCAGGGCACCCTTCTCCGGGCCGAGGAAGCCCATCGAGAGCGTGACCAGCTCGGCCGGGATCTCCCGCTCCGTGCCGGGGATCGGCTTGAAGCCGTTCTGCGGGCCCTCGACCTCGACCAGCCGCAACGCGCGGATGTTTCCGGCGTCGTCGCCGACGAACTCCGTCGTCGAGACCGCGTACACCCGCGCGCCCCCGCCCTCCGCGAGCTCCTCGTGCGCGCTCTCCATCTTGAACAGGATGGGGAACGTCGGCCACGGCTGGCTGCCGGGCCGCGCGGCGGGTGGCTGCGGCATGATCTCCAGCTGGGTGACCGACTTGGCCCCCTGCCTGATCGCCGTGCCGATGCAGTCGGCTCCGGTGTCGCCGCCGCCGATGACCACGACGTGCTTGTCCTTGGCCGAGATGGGGGGCTCGCTGAGGTCGCCCTCCTGCACCTTGTTCGACAGGGGCAGGTATTCCATCGCCTGGTGGACGCCACCGAGCTCGCGCCCGGTCACCGGCAGGTCGCGCCACAGGGTGGCACCGCCCGCCAGCACCACCGCGTCGAACTCCGCGCGCAGCTGGGCCGCCGTGACGTCGACGCCGACGTTCACGCCGGTGCGGAACTCGGTGCCCTCGGCCCGCATCTGGTCCAGACGCCGCTCGATGTGGCGCTTCTCCATCTTGAACTCGGGGATGCCGTAACGCAGCAGGCCGCCGATACGGTCCGCGCGCTCGAACACCACCACGTCGTGGCCCGCCCGGGTGAGCTGCTGGGCCGCGGCCAGCCCGGCGGGACCCGAGCCGACGACCGCGACCTTCTTGCCCGTCTTCACCGGCGGGGGCTGCGGGGTCACCCAGCCCTCGGCGAACGCGCGGTCGATGATCTCGACCTCGACCCGCTTGATCGCCACCGGGTCGGAGTTGATGCCGAGCACGCACGCCGCCTCGCACGGAGCCGGGCAGAGCCTGCCGGTGAACTCCGGGAAGTTGTTCGTGGCGTGCAGCCGCTCGATCGCCTCCCGCCAGTCGGTGCGGTGGACCAGGTCGTTCCACTCGGGGATGAGGTTCCCGAGCGGGCAGCCGTTGTGGCAGAACGGGATGCCGCAGTCCATGCAGCGTGATGCCTGCTTGATCAGCTTGTCCTGGGAGAAGTCCTGGTAGACCTCCCGCCAGTCGCCGATGCGGACGTCGATGGGGCGGCGCGCGGGCAGCTCCCGGTCGTGCGTGAGAAAACCCTTGGGGTCAGCCATCGGTTACGCCTCCCTTAACCCTTGACCGCGGCGGCCATGACCGCCTCGTCGATGTCCCTGCCTTCGATGCGAGCCGCCTCGGCCGCCTCCATGACCCGCTTGTAGTCGGTCGGCATGATCTTGCCGAACCGGGCGAGCGCCGCGTGCCAGTCGGCCAGCAGTTCCTTGGCGACCGGGGAGCCGGTCTCCGCGAAGTGCTTCTCGACCGTCTCGCGCAGGAACTCGCCGTCCTCCTCGGTGAGCTCCTCGATGGCGACCATCTCGCGGTTGACCCGCCCGAGATTGAGGTCGAGCAGGTAGGCGACGCCGCCGGACATGCCGGCCGCGAAGTTGCGCCCGGTCGGGCCGAGGACGACCGCCTTGCCGCCGGTCATGTACTCGCAGCCGTGGTCGCCGACGCCTTCGACGACCGCGGTGGCGCCGGAGTTGCGGACGCAGAAGCGCTCGCCGACGACGCCGCGGATGAACGCCTCCCCGGACGTGGCGCCGTAGAGGGCGACGTTGCCGGAGATGATGTGACCGTCGAGCGGGGCCTCCTCGTGCGGCCGCAGGGTGATGCGCCCGCCGGACAGGCCCTTGCCCAGGTAGTCGTTGGCGTCACCGGTCAGCCGCAGTGTGATGCCGCGCGGCAGGAACGCGCCGAACGAGTTGCCCGCCGAGCCGGTGAAACCGATGTCGATCGTGTTCTCCGGCAGGCCGGCGCCACCGTAACGCTTGGTGACCTGGTAGCCGAGCATGGTGCCGACGGTCCTGTTCACGTTGCGGATCGGCAGCTCCAGCGTGACCGGGGTGCCGTTGTTCAGGGCGCCCTCGGCCAGCTGGATCAGCGTGTTGTCGAGCGCGTGCTGCAGCCCGTGGTCCTGCTCGACCGTGCGGCGCAGCGGGGTCCCCGCGGGCAGCTCCGGCTGGTGCAGGATCGGCGACAGGTCGAGGCCGTTGGCCTTCCAGTGGTCCTCGGCGGCCGTCATGTCGAGCAGCTCGACGTGCCCGATCGCCTCTTCGAGCGAGCGGAAGCCCAGCTCGGCGAGGTATTCGCGGATCTCCTCGGCGATGAACTCGAAGAAGTTCACCACGAACTCGGGCTTGCCGGTGAAGCGCTTGCGCAGCTCGGGGTTCTGCGTGGCCACGCCCACCGGGCAGGTGTCGAGGTGGCAGACCCGCATCATCACGCAGCCGGACACGACCAGCGGAGCGGTGGCGAAGCCGTACTCCTCCGCGCCGAGCAGCGCGGCGATGACCACGTCGCGGCCGGTCTTGAGCTGGCCGTCCACCTGCACCACGATGCGGTCGCGCAGCCCGTTGAGCAGCAGTGTCTGCTGCGTCTCGGCCAGGCCGAGCTCCCACGGCGCGCCCGCGTGCTTGAGCGAGGTGAGCGGCGAGGCGCCGGTGCCGCCGTCGTGCCCGGAGATGAGCACCACGTCGGCGTGCGCCTTGGACACGCCCGCCGCGACCGTGCCGACCCCGACCTCGGCCACGAGCTTGACGTGCACGCGCGACTCGGGGTTGGAGTTCTTCAGGTCGTGGATGAGCTGGGCGAGGTCCTCGATCGAGTAGATGTCGTGGTGCGGCGGCGGCGAGATGAGGCCGACGCCGGGCGTGGAGTGCCGGGTCTTGGCGATCCACGGGTAGACCTTGTGGCCGGGCAGCTGGCCGCCCTCACCGGGCTTGGCGCCCTGGGCCATCTTGATCTGCAGGTCCGCCGCGTTGACCAGGTATTCGCTCGTCACGCCGAACCGGCCCGACGCCACCTGCTTGATGGCGCTGCGCCGCGTCGCGTCGTACAGGCGCTCCGGGTCCTCGCCGCCCTCGCCGGTGTTGGACTTGCCGCCCAGCTGGTTCATCGCGATGGCGAGCGTCTCGTGCGCCTCCATCGAGATCGAGCCGTACGACATCGCGCCGGTGGAGAACCGCTTGACGATCTCGGAAACCGGCTCGACCTCGTCGATCGGGACCGGGGTCCGGCCCTCCTTCAGCTTGAACAGCCCGCGCAGCGTCATGAGCCGCTCGGCCTGGGAGTCCACCATGCCGGTGTACTCCTTGAAGATCTCGTAGCGGCGCGTGCGGGTGGCATGCTGCAGCTTGAAGACCGTCTCGGGGTTGAACAGGTGCGGCTCGCCCTCGCGCCGCCACTGATATTCGCCGCCGATCTGGAGCCCGCGGTGCGCGTTCGCCACCCTCGGGTAGGCGTGCGCGTGCCTGCGGGCGGCCTCTTCGGCCAGCACGTCGAAGCCGACGCCGCCGAGCCGCGAGGTGGTGCCGGTGAAGCAGGCGTCGATGACCTCCTGGCTCAGGCCGAGCGCCTCGAAGATCTGCGCGCCGGTGTAGGAGGCCACGGTGGAGACGCCCATCTTCGACATCACCTTGATGACGCCCTTGCCGTAGGCCTTGATCAGGTTCCGTACGGCCTTGTGCTTGTCGATCTGGAGCGCACCGGTGTCGACCAGGTCCTCGACGGTCTCGATGGCCAGGTACGGGTTGACCGCGCCCGCGCCGTAGCCGATGAGCAGCGCCATGTGGTGGCACTCCCGCGCCTCACCGGTCTCGACGACGAGACCGATCTTGGTGCGGGTCTTCTCCTGGATCAGGTGGTGGTGGACCGCCCCGGTCAGCAGCAGCGCCGGGATCGGCGCCAGCGTGTCGGACGAGCCGCGGTCCGACAGCACGATGATGCGCGCGCCGTTGGCGATCGCCTGCGACGCCTCGGCGCGGATCTCCTCCAGGCGGTGCAGCAGCGCCGCGCCACCGCCCGACACCTCATAGAGGCCGGAGATCACGTGCGGGTGGAAGCCGGGCAGGTCGTGCTCGTCGTTGATATGGATGATCTTGGCGATCTCATCGTTGTCGATCACCGGGTACGGCAGGACCAGCTGACGGCAGGAGGAGGGCCCGGGGTCGAGCAGGTTGCCCTCCGGCCCGAGCACGCTGGCCAGCGAGGTCACCAGCTCCTCGCGGATGGCGTCCAGCGGCGGGTTCGTGACCTGCGCGAACAGCTGGGTGAAGTAGTCGAACAGCAGCCTGGGCTTCTCGCTGAGCACCGCGACAGGCGTGTCGGTGCCCATGGAGCCGATCGGCTCGGCGCCGGTCCTGGCCATCGGCGACAGGATGATCCGCAGCTCTTCCCCGGTGTAACCGAAGGTCTGCTGCCGCTTGACGAGCGCCTCGTGCGTGGGGATCTCCCGCTGCCGGGCCGGCAGCTCCTCGAAGCGGACCAGGCCGGCGTGCAGCCAGTCCTCGTACGGCAGCGCGGCCGCGAGCTCGGCCTTGATCTCGTCGTCCTCGATGATCTTGCCACGGGCGGTGTCGATGAGGAACATCCGGCCGGGCTGCAGGCGGCCCTTGCGCACCACGTCTTCGGGCTTGAAGTCGAGCACGCCCGCCTCGGAGGCCAGCACGACCAGCCCGTCGGCGGTCACCCAGAATCGGCCCGGGCGCAGGCCGTTGCGGTCGAGCACGGCTCCGGCCAGCGTGCCGTCGGTGAAGGTGATCGACGCGGGGCCGTCCCACGCCTCCATCATCGAGGAGTGGAACTCGTAGAAGGCCCGCCGCGCGGGGTCCATCTCGGTGTGGTTCTCCCACGCCTCGGGGATCATCATCAGGACGGCGTGGGGCAGGCTCCGGCCGCCGATGTGGAGCAGCTCCAGAGCCTCGTCGAAGGATGCGGTGTCGCTGCCGTCTGGATCGCAGATCGGGAAAAGTCGCGACATGTCGCCCGGGATCTGGGCGGATTCGAGCATCGCCTCGCGGGCCCGCATCCAGTTGCGGTTGCCCTTGACCGTGTTGATCTCGCCGTTGTGGGCGATGTAACGGTAGGGGTGGGCCAGCGGCCAGCTCGGGAAGGTGTTGGTGGAGAAGCGCGAGTGCACCAGCGCGATCGCGGTCTCGTAGCGCTCGTCCGACAGGTCGGGGAAGAACGGCTCGACCTGGTCGGGGGTGAGCATGCCCTTGTACACGATCGTACGGGCGCTCAGCGAGGGGAAGTAGACGTCCACCTCGTGCTCGGCCCGCTTGCGCAGGCAGAACGCCAGCCGGTCCAGCGCCAGCCCCGACTCTCCGTTGGGGCTCGCCACGAACAGCTGCGTGAAGTGCGGCATGACGGCTCTGGCGCTCGGTCCGGGCAGCGCCCGGTCGACCGGCACCTCGCGCCAGCCCAGGACGTTCAGGCCTTCCTCGGCGGCGATCTCCTCGATCATGCGGAAGGCGATGTCGCGCGCCTCACCGTCGAACGGCAGGAAGGCCATGCCGACGGCGTAGTGGCCGGGCTCGGGCAGCGCGAAACTCACGTTCGTACGGAAGAAAGTGTCCGGGATCTGGGTGAGGATCCCGGCTCCGTCGCCTGTGTCAGGCTCGCTACCCTTGGCCCCCCGGTGATCGAGATTGCACAGCGCCGTCAGCGCCTTCACCACGATCCCGTGCCCGCGGCGCCCGGCGACGTCGGCCACCATGGCGACTCCGCAGGCATCATGCTCGTTGGCGGGGTGGTAGAGGCCCTGGGGCTCGGGGAACCCGAGGTGGGCAGCAGGCATTGAATCCCTCCCGTCGTCATCGTCTGTCAAGAACTGCTCTACAGGCGGGGACGACGTTGGCCCTGCTGCGTGTGCGTAGAGGTTACAACACCCTGCCGGAATAGTTCCCGCCTGGTCCACATCGCGAACATTGGCGACAATCCCGACATACGAGCTGCTATGTCCCAAACACCGGACTGGAGGCCCGGAATTCCCTCGATAGGGTTGGACCATGGACCGTGACGGGGTGGAACGCCTGCTCGACGAGGCCGGAGTCGACGGCAGACGGCTCAGGCACGCCCTGACCCTCCTCTGCGACGGCCAGTGGTGGACCCTGTCCGACCTGGTCAGGGAGTCGGCAACGGCCCGGCGGACGATCGAGGCACTACTGCGCGAGGTCCCGCTGGAGCACTCCGGCGACAGGTTCCGGGTGCCGCTCACGCATTCGCCGGATTTCCAGGACCTGCTGGCTGTAGCCCCGCCCCCGGCCGACCCGGTCGCCTACCTGCTCCCCCACTACACGCACGTGCTCGACCGGCTGCGCCGCCTCATCGACGAGGCGCCGCGCTCCCGCCACGCGCTGGACCACGTGGCCGCCACCCCCGACACCGTGCTGCGCCGGGCGCTGCTGCTCGGCGCCCGCTTCTGGCTGCGGGGCGCGAAGCTGCTGTTCGTGGGCGACCACGACCTCACCTCGCTGGCCGTCAAACTGGTCCACCCCGAGGCCGAGGTCACCGTGGTCGACATAGACGAGCGCATCCTGGCCTATCTGGACGCCCAGGATCTCGGCGTACGGACCCGGTGGGCCGATCTGCGGCTGTCGCTGCCGCCGTCGGCCCGCGACCACGACCTGGCCGTCACCGACCCGCCGTACACACCGGAGGGCGTCGGGCTGTTCGTGGCGCGCGCGATCGAGGGGCTCAAGGACGATGGGCGGGTGCTGCTGGCGTACGGGGCGAGCGAGCGCACTCCGATGCTCGCCCTGAAGGTGCAGAACTCCCTCTCCGCCCTCAACCTCGCATATGACGCTATTTACCCAGATTTCAACAGATATTTCGGGGCGGAAGCCATCGGCTCCGCCGCCGACCTCTACGTCCTGCGTCCCACCACCAAGACCCGTCCCGCCGTCACCGCCCGCCTCGACCGCCTGACCACCGCCATCTACACCCAGGGCCCCCAGTCGATCGAGTCCACCGGCTCCTCGGCGGCCGACAGCTCCTCGGCGGCCGACGCCGACCTGCTGGTGGGTGACTGGCCGAAGGAGCTGCCGCAGCCCCGGGTGAAGCTGTCCACGTGGCTGGCCAAGCCCTACGCCGCCGCCGTGGAGCGGGTGGCGATCGCGCTGCCCGTCGGTCTGGAGGCCGCGCTCCCGCGCCTCCTGCTGGCCACGCGAGCCGCCCACGTGCGGGTCCTGCTGTCCGCGCCGGCCCCTCTCCCGGATGTCCTGGGGTCCGTCTACGAGCTGACGTCCGACGGCGGCGTCCTGGAGGCCGTACGACTCCCGCAGCCGATCGGCGACGAGGCCGGGGTGCTGCGGCGGATCCTCGACAACGGGCACGGCAAACTGGCCAACACCTGGCGCGAGGGGCTCATCGCGGTGGCCCGCTCACAGGGCACCACCCTCACCAAGAACGACGCCCGCGCCCTCATCCGGCAGGCGGCGCCCTGGGCCGAGGCCGTCACGCCGCTGGAGACGCCCCTCCACCGCCTCGCCGACCTCCCCACCACGGTCTCCGCCACGGTCACGGCCCTGTCCAAGACCACCTGACCGGCCGGAACGGTGGGCGCGTCAGGTCGCGTCGACCACGCGCTTCTGGATGATGTGCCCGAGCCCGTCGAGGGCGACCAGCTGCGACACCAGGTCCCCCGTTTCCCCTGGCCGCACCGGCCCCACCCACGCGACGGTGACGTAATGGCCGAGCGCCCTGGCCTGCGCGCGGCTGCGTACGGCGTCGAAGGGGACCGCCTGCCGGACGAACCCGTCCTTGGACAGCGCCTTCACCAGCGCGTCGGCGGCCCGCCCGTCGGTGAGGTTGAAGATGACGAACTGCCCCGCCCCCGAGTCGCCCGTGTACGTGGCCCGCAGCGCCTGCGTGCAGCCCGCCGCCGAGGCGCCCCAGAGGGCGTCGTCGCAGTCCGCGAGCTGCTCGGCCGAGACGCGGCGCAATCCGCCGAGCGTCGCCGTGTCGGGGGTGAACACCTCGTCCACGGTCAGCGGAGCCGCGTCGCGCTGCCGGGAGTCGATGAGGGAGTAGAGCGCCGAGGTCGGCTCGCCCCGGAAGGTGGACGGCCGGGCCTCGGGCCGCAGGAACAACAGCCAGCCCGCGACGGCGAGCACCGCCACCAGGGCCACGCCCAGCGGGATCATGACGCGGGCGCGCATCATGACGTCGGCCCGGTGACCGAGACGACCCGGCGGTAGACGGCCTTCTCGGCCCCCCGAAGCGTCAGCGAGAGCGAGACGAAGTCGTCCTTGGGCGTCGGGGCGGCGCCGTCGGCCCGGCCGATCCAGACCAGCCCGACGTAGTGGCCCAAGGCGTAGCCCCCTCCCTCGGTGTGGGCTCCCGGCGGGAAGGCGGTCTTGCCGGAGCCGACCGGGCTCGTCCAGCCGCCCCGGTAGAGCGTCTTGAGCGATTCGACCAGCTCGCCAGCGGCCTTGCCGTCGCGCAGGTTGAGCAGGGTGTACTGGCCCACGTAGCGGCCGTCCGGGGTGGTGTAGACACCGCGGGCCGCCTGGCTGCACTCGGCGCCGGCGACCAGGTCGAGGAGTTCGGGGCCCCAGACGGCGGCCGAGCAGTCGGTGTCGAGCTTGCTGCCGGCCAGCTTGAGAGTGAGTTTCTTCTCACCGGTGAGCGTCTTCTGCCCGAAGACCTCCTTCTCGGTGAGCGGTGTGCGGTCCTTGGCCCGGTCGGCGATCGGATCGAACAGCTTGGGCGAGGCCCAGCTGTGATAGGTCTCCGGCAGCGCCGCGTCGGCCTGCACGATGGCGGCGCCGCGGCGTTGTTCGGGGGTGTACTGGCCCAGCGAGTTGACGAAGGCGACCAGGGCGAACGCCGCGGCCAGCACCCCCACCGCCGACACGATGATCACCAGGAGCTTCTGTTTCTTGGGGTCCATCCCCAAGTCGGTGAGCAGGGGGAACTGCCAGTCGGAGCGCGCGGGGCGCCGGCGCTTGCGGGTCGCCGTTCTGGAGGCCATCACAGCCCACCCGCCCCGATCAGGTTGCCCAGCCCGAACGTGAGCCCGGCCGCCACCACGCCGACGATCAGCTGCCGCAGCCCGGAGTACAGCCAGGAACGCGCGGTCACCGTGGAGACCAGCGCCCCCGCCCCGAACAGCGCCAGGCACGAGATGACCGCCGACACCCACAGGCTCGTCACGCCGATCAGGTACGGCACGAGCGGCAGGAGCGCGCCCACGCTGAAGGACAGGAACGACGAGCCCGCGGCCACCTTGGGCGAGGGCAGGTCGTGCAGGTCGACGCCGAGCTCGCTCTGGGCGTGGACCTCCAGGGCCTCGGCGGGGTTCTCGGAGATCTGCCTGGCCACCTCGGCGGCCAGGTCCGGCGCCACGCCTCTGGCGATGAATACCTGGGCGAGCTCTTCCTGCTCGGCCTCGGGGTGGCGTTCGAGCTCGCGGCGCTCGACGGCGATCTCGGCCAGGGCCAGCTCGCGCTGGCTGGCCACGGAGACGTATTCGCCACCGGCCATCGAGAAGGCACCCGCCGCCAGGCCCGCGATGCCCGCCAGGGCGATGACCTTGGTGTCACCGGTGCCGCCCGCGACACCGGCGATGAGCGCGAAGTTGGACACCAGGCCGTCCATCGCGCCGAACACCGACGGCCGCAGCCAGCCGCCGGTGACGTCACGGTGCTGGTGGTGCTGCTCCGCGCCCCCGCTCATCTGGAGTTCTTCTCCTGCTGAACGACCTCGGGGGTCTCCCCCTGCTCCGCGGTCGCGTCACCCTCGCGGGCGTCGTCCTCGCGGGCCTCGTCCTCGCTGGCGGACTCCTCAGGTACGGACTCCTCGCGTACGGACTCCTCCTTCGGCGCGACGTCCTCAGCGACCACCGCGGGGTCCGGAGCATCCGCACGTACGACCTCAGGATCCGGGGCGTCTTCCGGCGCCTTGTCCGCTTGCCCGGCCTCCGCAGCGGCGTCTGAATCAGCAGCGGTGTCGCCCGCCGAGTCGGCCTGGTCGACCCCGTGGGCCGGATCCGGGCCGCTCGCAGCGGCCTCCCGCACCTCGGCCGGGAGGATGAACTCCTCGCTGTCCTTGTTGCGGGTCAGCCAGAAGTAGGCCAGCGCCCCGATGAACACCACGATCGACGTCCACTGGTTCAGCCGAAGCCCCAGGAGCGTCACCGCGTGGTCCACCCCACCGACGGGGTCGATCCGCAGCCCCTCGATCCAGAACCGTCCGAGCGTGTAGCCGGCGACATAGAGGGCGAACAGCCGCCCATGATGCAGCGCGAACCGCTTTCCCGCCCAGAGCAGGACGAAGCCCAGCAGGACATCCCAGATCGACTCGTACAGGAACGTCGGGTGGTAAAGCACCCCCGGCTCGCCCCCGTGCAGCTGGTCGATCTCGAGCCCCCACGGCAGCGTCGTCGGCCCGCCGTACAGCTCCTGGTTGAACCAGTTGCCCCAGCGGCCGATCGCCTGCGCGAAGATGATGCCGGGCGCCACCGTGTCGGCCACCGCGCTGAGGGACAGGCCGCGCCTCCGGCAGGCCAGCCAGACGCCGACGCCGCCGAGCGCGACCGCGCCCCAGATGCCCAGCCCGCCTTCCCAGATGAACAGGGCCTGGTAGGGCTTCTTGATCGCGCGGTCGCCGAAGTAGGTCTGCCAGTCGGTGATGACGTGGTAGAGGCGTCCGCCGATGAGGCCGAAGATCACCGCGGGCACGGAGATATCGATGATCGTGCCCGCCTGGCCGCCGCGGGCGCGCCAGCGGCGCTCGCTCAGCCAGACGGCGAAGATGACGCCGAGCACGATGCACAGGGCATAGGCCCGGATCGGCACGAATCCGAGATACCAGACCCCTTGAGAAGGGCTGGGAATCGAGGCAAGGGGCATGTCAGGTGAGGGTAGCGGAAGCGGGACTACTTGGCCGCCTTCGTGACCGCATCGCGAAGATCCTTTGGTGCGAAGACGACCTTGTTGTCCAGGGCCGTACCGTTGAGCTTGACGGTCGGCGTGCCGCTCAGCTTCTGCTCCTTCATGACCTTGGCGCTGTAGTCGAGCTGGGCCTGCACGTTCTTCTGGCCGGTGATGCAGGTGTCGATGCCCGCCCCCGTGGCCCCGGCCTGCTTAGCCCAGTCCACCATCTGGTCGGTCTTGAAGCCCTCGACCGTCTCACTGGGCTGGTTCTTGTAGAGCAGGTCGTGGAAGGCGATCCATTGCTTGCCGTCGGACAGGCAGCGGGCGGCGGCGCCGGCGCGCAGGGAGTTGGATTTCGTCGGATCGGTACTGAAGATCGTGATGGGGTGGTAGACGACCTTGGCCTTGCCCTCGGCCGCGAGGTTCCTGAACGTGCTGCCGCTCACCTCCTCCATCTGCTTGCAGGCGGGACACTGGAAGTCTTCGAAGATGTCGACGACGGGCTTGGTGACGCCGCTCTGGGCCATGGTGACCGATCCGTCGGGGTTCACCGTGGTCGGCGGAAGCTGGCCGCCGGCCTGCTCCGCCTGCGACGTGCTGGCGGCGTACCAGACGCCGAGCCCGACCGCCGCCACCGCGACCGCGCTCACGGTCGCGTAGGTGACGGCCTTTCTGCGCCGCTCCCGCACGCGGTCGGCGGCCTGCTGCGCCTTGATCTTCTCCCGCGCGGACTTCGCACGGTCCCCCTTGCTCATTGGTCGATCCCCTCTTGTTCATCATGTCCGCGCTCGCCGCCCGCCAACCCGAGCGCCGAGTCGAGCGCGAAACGTCCCGGTGGGAAGCGCACGATCCAGGCGCCGAGCACCACGAGACCGAAGTCGCGCAGAATGTCGAGCAGGTAGGCCGGCTGCTCCCCCGCCCCGAGCTGTCCGCCTCCCCCGAAGCAGCCGCAGTCGATCCGCAGGCCGTGCGCCCACGCCCAGGCGATGCCGAAGACGAAGGCGAACATGAGCAGCCCACCGATCACTCCGGCCACCCTGGTCAGCAGCCCGACGACCAGCAGCACACCGATCACGATCTCCAGGATCGGCAGGCCGTAGCCCACGGTCGTGGCGAGCGAGTCGGGCAGCAGCTCGTAAGCCTTGACCGCCACGACGGAGTCGGACGGATTGCCGATCTTCAGCCACCCGGCCACGATCAGCACCCCGCCCAGGACAAGCCGGGCAACGGTCGTCACCCAGAGTACCGCCGTCCGAGCGTTAAGTGACTGTTTCGACGCGACCACGGCTAGGGCTCCTCTTTCTCTGCGCTGGAAAGCGCACAGTATCGGGAACCCATCTGACCACGCCCGGGATAAGACTCGGTTAAGAGGGTTTTCCCGCGCACGGGCCGTACGCGCTGCTCACGGCGTCGCGGCGAGCAGCCGCGACGCACCGAGCGCCCATGGCGAACGAACCCGACCGACCGCTAACGGCAAAAGCCGCAGAGGCCGCAGAGGCCGCAGACGAGCCTGACCGACCGCTAACCGCAGAGACCGGCGACGAACCCGTGAGACCGCTAGCCGCAGGCGAACTTGGCGGCGCCCCAGTCCGCGTGGTCGTTGCCGTTGCCGTCGCCGCCGTCGCCCGCCACGAGGTCCACGTACCGGGCGCCGGTGAGGTCGGCGGTCAGCTCGTAGGCCGGATCGGCGGCTCGCAGCACCGGGCTGTGTGCCTTGACCACCCCGTCGGCGACCACGCTGTACTCCACGGACCCCCTGGTGGCCTGGACGTCGTCCACGCCGACGGAGGCTGTGAAGGCCGTACACCGGCCGCCGAGGTAGAAACGGACGTCGGCGGGCGCGTGCGTGCCCAGCCCCTTGGCGAACGTCTGGCCGCCGATCACGATCGGCGTGCCGTCGGCCGCGCCGAGGTCGCCGTTGGACCGGTCGCGCTCGACCGGCCCCCAGCCGTTGACCGCGCTGACCCACTCCAGGTCGCTCGCCCAGGCCTCCGCGGTGGGTGGCGGCGGCAGCGTCCGTACGGTCGTCACCGCGCCGATCGACTTGGCGGCTCCCGCCGCCGTGTAGGCGGCGTCGGCCTTCAGCTCGTAGGTGTCATAGGGCGCGTTCGCGGGCGGCGTCACCTTCCAGATGGTCACCAGCTTGCCGCCAGGCTCTACGGTGCCGGTCCCGTCCCCGGTGACGGTCCAGCCCTCGGGTACGGTCAGCGTCACCTTGACGTCCTGGGCCGCCACGTCCTCCAGGTTGACGAACGTGGTGGTGACCTCGGAGGCCGCGCCCTGCTCGAACGCGGGCGTCGCGGGCACCACGTCCAGCGACGCGCACGCCTGGGCCTCGGGGTCCTTCCCCAGGTCCTTGACGGCGAAGTCGTCGAGGACGAAATCGGCCCCGGCCTGCTCGGGCAGCAGCGAGCGGAGCCCGACCCAGACGTCGCCGCAGCCCGCGACCACCCGCTCGGCGAACCTGCCGGTGGTCCGCCGCTCCGGCACCGGCGTCCGCCGGGTCTCCACGCTGGAGGTGCCCTTGTCGTAGCCGGTCACCCAGGCGTAGGCGTCCGCCAGGGCACTCTGGTAGCCGAACGACACCTCGTAGGCGTGTCCCGGCTCGAACCGTACGGTCTGCGGCACGGTCCGGTAGACCAGTCCCTGCCGCTCCTCGTGCGCCTTGAGCGACCAGTCGCCGTTGATCACGTCGTCTACGGTCTTGCCGTTCCACCCAGCCTGTGTGTACGGCTCGTGCCGCTCCGACAGATGCGTACGCGCGTCGAACGCGCCACCGGCGTCACCCTTGACGAACGGGCCCCATCCCGGCTCGGCGGACTCGAACGTCTCGGTCCGACCCGCCGGATCGCTCCTGATGAGCCGTACGTCGTCCACCCGCACCTTCGCCGCACCGGCGGCGGCCGTGATCCGCAGCGTGACGGAGTCGCGCGGCGCGGTGAAGGCGACCTTGACGCGCTGGAAGTAGGTGTCGTGCTTCTCGTCGGAGGCGATGTAGTTCTTGGCGGTCGAGCGCTGGATCGTCGCCTTCCGGCCATCGGCCTCCAGCGTGGTCTGTCTTGCCTGCCCGGGTTCGACCTCGACGAACGCCGAGGCGGTGTAGGTGCGGCCGGGCTGGAGGCCGGTCAGCCGCTGCTCCAGCCGGGCCTGCGGACCGCCGCCGAGCAGCGCCATGCGCTGGCCGCGCTCGTTCTTCTGGACGCTCACCGGGCCGGTGACCTGCCAGTCGCGCAGTCCGTCGCCGTTGAAGCCGGGATCGCGGACGCCGCTCCCCTCGCCCCAGCGGGGGTCGGCCTGGGCGGGCGCCTTGCCGGGGTAGAGCACGTACGGCACGCCCGCCTCGGCCCGCAGGGTGATCTTGCCGTCGGCCGGAGTGGCGACGCCCACCCGGACCCGGCCCTGGTCGGTGAGCTTGTAGACGGTCATCGGCCGGGCGGCGTCCCAGGTGGTGGTGCCGCCGGCCGGGTTGTAGTGGTAGTACTTGCCCGCCCACGGCAGCAGGTACGTGGTGCCGTCGAGCACCTTGTGACCGCCCGCGAACAGCTGGCGCCGGCCGTCTGCCACCTTGCCGCGCACGCCTCCGGTGAAGACGATCTCGTCGGGGTTCCAGTCGGTGATCTGGTAGTGCTGCAGGAACTTGGCCGGCAGGTTGTGTTCCCAGATGTTGCGGTAGAAGGCGGTGAAGTCGTTCTGCGCGGTCCAGCCCTCGAACTCGACGATGCGGGCGTTGCCCAGGATGGGGTGGGCGTTCCAGACGTCCTTCTCGCCGTTGCGGATGAACCGGATGATCTGCGAGTTCAGTCCCTTGTTGGTGGCTCCGCCGTAGTTGAGGTCGTTGGCCCAGTGCGACCACAGCGACGAGCGCTCCAGCTTGTCGGCCCATTCGGTGGCCACCTGCCAGCCCTGTCCGCGCAGCTCGGTGAGCAGGCGGTCGGCCACCCAGCCGTGCGGGCGGTACACGTCCACGTACAGGAGGGCCAGGTTCCTGTCGGTCTGGGCGCGCAGCCGCTGCAGCCGTTTGGCGAGGGTTCCTCTGGTCAGGTCGCCGCGCTGGTCGATCAGGTACGACTGGTCGAGCCAGTTCCAGCCCTTGGTGTCCTTGTTGACGAGCTGCTCGCTGAAGCTCTTCGCCTCGGGGTAGGACTCGGTGGCGTTGACGTGCACGCCGAACGTCGCGTTCCAGTCCTTGCCGGTCTTGAGCAGCGTGTTGAGGTCGGCCAGGCCGCCGGCGCGCTTGTTGTAGTTGCCGCCGTAGTCGGGGTGGGCCGAGTCGTGGCCCTCCGACTGGTACCCCTTGAGCAGGGCCAGCTGGCCCAGGCCGTCGGTGGCCAGCGAGATCCGCTTGACGTCGTCGAGGGTGCGCAGGAACGGGTGGGTGGCCTGGCTGGAGAAGTTGAACGGGATGTGCGCGATCACCCGGTCCTTGGTCTCGTCCGCGCCGGGTGCCTTGACGCCGATGCTCCTGAACGCGACGGCGCCGTCCTGCCAGTCGAGGCCGCCGTCGCCGTTGGCGTCGGGGGTGACCACGACCTTGGCCCACGGCAGGTCCTCGGTGAAGGGCGCGCCGGTGCCCCGGTAGGTCCACTGACCGCTCCACACGCCGACCCTGATCCGGCCGCCGTCCTCCTGCCTGGCCTGGTGCCAGAAGCGGGCCGCGTCCTTGTCGGTGACGCCTGAGGGGCGGTCGTAGGTGGAGTTCGACTCGACCGCGGCGGCCAGGGCGCCGGTGTTGACGATGGCGTACGAGGCGCCGATCGGGGCGGCGTCGGGCGCCGTCCCCGGGGTGACGGCGGCGAAGACGTCGGCCGTACGGGTGGAGTTGGGGTCGAGCCTGGTGAACGCGGTCGCGGCGCCCGGCTGGTCGCTGCTCACCGACACCAGATCGTGTCCTGGCAGGTCGATGGTGTTGACCCGGAACGCCTCGGTGTCGGAGACCGCGTCGATCGCGAAGGTCGTCACCCGGTCCTTGACGCGGATGCTGGCGTCCAGCGTGACGCCCGCCTCGAAGGTCAGCCGGTAGCGGGCGGACGCGCCGTCGGTGCCGCGCAGCGCGACCGTGGCCTCGTACGGCGTGCCGTTCAGCACCACGCCGGGCACGGCGGTGCTGCCGTCGAGTACGGCGCCGCTCGCCTTGTCGGTGTAGCGCAGGATCCTCGGGAAGGCCGGGTCGAGGTCGACGGCCAGTTGCCCGGAGGAGATCCTGACGGGCTCGGCCACGGTGGTGGGCTCGGGGGCCAGGTTCTGCTGCGTGGGAGGCGGGGGCGTGGGACCGGTGGTCGGCTGGTCGGGCGAGGACAGCTCGTAGGTGGGCGTCGGCTCCGGGGTGGGCCCCGCGCCTGGCACGGACGTCGCCGGCACTCGCGTGGCTTGTGCGGGGGCGGCCAGGGCGACGACCGATAAGGCGAGGACGGCGGCGGCTACGAAGGTACCGGGACTCCGACGCATATATGTCCTTTCACAGGTATGCGTCGTACTGCGTGGGGCCCCGATACCACCAACCCGCCACCGCAACACGCGCTATGGACCGACGCCAGAAATACTGACACTTGTCCAGTTGCGAGTCGCGGTATTTGACAGAAAACGGTTAGGCGCGCGAGCGGACGCCCGCCGCCATCTCCCGGGCCAGCACGCCGATCGACTCACGGCCGGCCGCCTCGTCGGGCGCGTCGAGCATCCGGCGGATGAACGCCGAGCCCACGATGACGCCGTCGGCGTAGCCGGCCACCTCGGCCGCCTGCTTGCCGGTGCCGACGCCCAGTCCCACGCACACGGGCAGCGCGGTGTGCGCGCGGGTGCGCTTGACCAGGTCCTCGGCCGCCACGTTGACGGTCTCCCTGGCGCCCGTGACGCCCATCAGCGAGGCCGCGTAGACGAAGCCGGTGCAGCAGTCGACGACGGCCTTGATGCGCGCCTCGGTGGAACTGGGCGCCACCAGGAACACGGTGTCGATGCCCGCCGCGGCCGAGGCCGCCCGCCACGGCTCCGACTCCTCCGGTGTCAGGTCGGGCGTGATCGTGCCGACGCCGCCCGCGGCGGCCAGGTCACGTGCGAACCGTTCGGCGCCGTAGCGGTCGATCGGGTTCCAGTACGTCATGACCAGCGTGGCCGCGCCGGTGGCGGCGACTCCCTCGACCGTGCGCAGGACGTCGGCGATCCGGGTGCCGTTGACCAGCGACCGGTGCACGGCGTCCTGGATGGTCGGCCCGTCCATCAGCGGGTCGGAGTAGGGCAGCCCGATCTCGATCACGTCGCAGCCGGCCTCGACCAGGGCGGCGGCCGCGGTGATGGCGCCTTCCTTGGACGGGAAGCCCGCGGGCAGGTAGCCGACCAGCGCGGCCCGGTTCTCCGCCTTCGCCGTGGCGAAAACCGTCTGAAGAGTAGTCATGATCGTCCGTTCTCAGTGGTCAGGGGCCGCATCGCCGCCGTCCTTGCCATGGTGCCATCGGCCGCCGGGCTCGGGCATCTTCCAGAGCCGGTGCGGCGCGAACCCCGGGCCGTCAGAGGTTGAAGTACTTCATCGCCGTGCCCATGTCCTTGTCGCCGCGCCCCGAGAGGTTGACCAGGATGGTCGCCTCGGGACCCAGCTCACGGCCGAGCTCAAGCGCGCCCGCCAGGGCGTGTGACGACTCGATGGCCGGGATGATGCCCTCGGTCCTGGCCAGCAGCGAGAACGCGGCCATCGCCGCGTCGTCGGTCACACCGTGGTAGACCGCCCGCCCGCTGTCCTTGAGCCAGGCGTGCTCGGGCCCGACGCCCGGGTAGTCGAGACCGGCCGAGATCGAGTGCGACTCGATCGTCTGGCCCTCCTCGTCCTGAAGCACGTAGGTCCGTGAGCCGTGCAGCACGCCGACCGAGCCGGCGGTGAGCGTGAGCGCGTGCTCGCCGCTCTCCAAGCCGTGGCCGGCGGCCTCGTAGCCGTGCAGCTGGACGCCCTCGTCGCCGATGAAGGCGTGGAAGATGCCGATCGCGTTGCTGCCGCCACCGACGCAGGCGGCGACCGCGTCGGGCAGCCGGCCGGTCAGTTCCAGCATCTGGCGGCGGGCCTCGACGCCGATGATGCGCGCGAAGTCGCGCACGATCTCGGGGAACGGGTGCGGGCCGGCGATGGTGCCGAACAGGTAGTGGGTCGTGTCGACGTTGGTGACCCAGTCGCGGAACGCCTCGTTGATGGCGTCCTTCAGCGTCTGGGAGCCGTTGGTCACCGGCACCACCGTGGCGCCGAGCAGCTTCATCCTGGCCACGTTGAGCGCCTGGCGCTCACAGTCGACCTGGCCCATGTAGATGACGCACTCCAGGCCGAGCAGGGCCGCCGCGGTGGCGGTGGCCACGCCGTGCTGGCCCGCGCCGGTCTCGGCGATCACTCGCTTCTTGCCGAGCCGCTTGGTCAGCAGCGCCTGGCCGAGCACGTTGTTGATCTTGTGGGCGCCGGTGTGCGTGAGGTCCTCGCGCTTGAGGATGATCCGCGCGCCGCCGGCGTGCTCGGCGAAGCGCGGCACCTCGGTCAGCGTGGTCGGCCTGCCCGCGTACGTACGCAGCAGGTGATCGAACTCGCGCAGGAACTCGGCGTCGTTCTTGGCCTTCTCGTAGACCGCGGCGACCTCGTCGAGGGCCGGGATGAGCGCCTCGGGAACGTAGCGCCCGCCGAAGATGCCGAACTTGCCGTGCACGTCGGGGTCGTTGCCGTAGGCGCCGTTACCTGCCAGGTCGGCGGCGGTGAGAATGGTGCCGTCGTTTGCCACTGCTATCCCTCTGCTCCGTGGTCGGGGCGCGTCGCGGGGTGGGCGCCGGCGGTCACCAGCGCCTCCACGGCCTTGCGTGGATCCTTGCCGGTGACCAGGCTCTCGCCCACCAGGACGGCGTCGGCGCCGACCCGTGCGTAGGCGAGCAGGTCATGCGGACCCCGCACACCCGACTCCGCGATCTTGATCACATTATCGGGGACCTTCGGCGCCAGCTTGGCGAACACGTCGCGGTCGACCTCGAGTGTCTTCAGATTACGGGCGTTGATCCCGATGATCCGGGCGCCCGCCGCGACCGCCCGCTCCAGCTCCTCCTCGGTGTGCACCTCGACCAACGGGGTGAGCCCAATGGACTCGGCCCGCTCGATCAGCGACACCAGGGCCTCCTGCTCCAGGCAGACCACCATCAGCAGCGCCAGGTCGGCGCCGTGGGCCCTGGCCTCCCACAGCTGGTAGGAGGTGAGGATGAAGTCCTTGCGCAGGATCGGGATGTCGACGCGGGCGCGGACCGCGGCCAGGTCTTCGAGGCTGCCGCCGAACTTGCGCCGTTCGGTCAGCACGCTGATGACGTGGGCGCCGCCCGCCTCGTAGTCGGCGGCCAGCGCGGCCGGGTCGGCGATGGCGGCCAGCGCGCCCTTGGACGGGCTGGATCGCTTGACCTCGGCGATCACCGAGATCCGGTCGCCGCCGAGCGCGGCGAGCGCGTCTTTGGGCCCCGAAGCCCGCTCGGCCCGCTGCTTGAGCTCGTCAAGCGACACGGCCTGCTGACGGGTGGCGAGGTCGGCGCGCACCCCGTCGAGGATGTCGTCGAGGACGCTCGGCCCTTCGGTCCGCTCACTCACGCGCTTGGGGTCCCTCCGGTCGGCAGTTGGGGGCGGCAGAGAGTTCGCATCGCGTCCGCTCCCGGCCTGTCTTGCGATGGTATCGGCCCCGACGTGGTCACCTCACCACAGGCCCCCGACTACGGCGCGAGAAACGCCCCGAATGGCAGGTTTCGGACCACCCAGTACACCAGCACTATGCCGAGAAACGCCCAAAGCCAAGCTGGATGCGCGAGTGTCGTCCGCCGGGGCTTGCCCTGCCAGGCGCGGACCAGCCAGCGACCCCACCAGAACAGCAGAAACGGGATCATCGCCATGGCGAGCGGGTTGAGGCCGAGCGCGGTCACCGGGTCGAGGTGGGCCAGCGCGTGGATGGTGCGCAACGTACCGCAGCCCGGACAGTAGAGGCCGGTGGCCCACAGGAACGGGCAGGTCGGATAGTGGCCCGGCTGGTTGGGGTCGATCGTGCCGACGACCGCGAACACCGCCCCCGCCGCGGCGGCGACGCCGAGCGGCGCGAGCACGGACCGGAGCCGGTCGGTGCCGCGCCGCTCGAAGTTCGCGATGTCCATCAGTATCCGGAGGTCGACGTGTTCGCGGCGACGATCACGAAGAGCAGGATGTAGCCGATGACGATGAGGATGTTGATGATCGCGCCGAAGATCAGCGCGCGCTTCCACCACGTCTTGGCTTCTTCCGAGGACTGCATCGCGCCCTGGTAGTCACCGGCCTGCCACTTCGAGTTCACCTGCGACGACTTGACAATCGACACGATACCGAAGGGAAGGCAGCAGAACAGCGTCGTGAGGATGGCCGCGACCAGGTGGTTGTCCGGCGGGCTCTGCGGCGCGCCGTAGCCGCCGGGCTGACCGTAACCGCCACCGGGGGGCGGGCCGTAACCGGGAGGCTGGGCGCCGTAGCCGCCACCGCTCGGGGGCTGCTGGCCATAGCCACCGCCACTGGGCGGCTGCTGACCGTAACCGCCACCGCCACTCGGGGGCTGCTGACCGTAACCACCGCCACCGCTGGGCGGCTGCTGGCCATAGCCACCGCCACTGGGCGGCTGCTGACCGTAACCGCCACCACCGCTCGGGGGCTGCTGACCGTAACCGCCGCCGGGCGGCTGGGCGCCGTAACCGCCGTCGCCCTGGTTTCCGTAGCTCATGCTGATGACTCCTCAATCTGTGGCGCGTTGCGCGCGGCAGCCTAGCGACAAACCACTATCGACGTGGAATAACGTCCACGTTGCGGACAATTTGTAACCGACTGGATGCCCTGCGGGTCAGTAGTTTCCGGTCGTGGTGGCGGTCGCGAGCCCCACGAAGGTCAGCCAAATACCGCCGAACACGAGCCAGAGAATCGCCCAGAGCACAATCGTGATGTACGAGGTGATCAGGCCGCCCATGGCCATGCCCTGGCCCTCTTCGCCGGTGCGCTTGATGCGGTTGAGGGCGATGTGACCCACGACGGCACCGGGGATGCTGGTCAGGCCGCAGAACAGCAACCCGACGATGCCCAGGACGAGCGAGGCGACGGCCAGGCCGCTGGTGTTCCTCTGCGGGGCCCCGTACGCGCCGTAGCCGGGTGGCCCGTAGGCGCCCGGCGGCTGCTGGCCGTACCCATATTCGCCGGACGGCTGCTGACCGTAGCCGTAGTCGCCGGACGACTGCTGGCCGTAATAACCGCTCGGGGGCTGCTGACCGTAACCCGGAGACTGACCGTAGCCCGGAGACTGGCCATAGCCGGGAGACTGGCCGTAGGCCGGAGGCTGGCTCTGGCCCGGAGGCTGTCCGTAGCCTCCGCCGGGCGGCTGCGCGCCGTAACCCCCGCTGTTGCCCTGATCCCCGTAGCTCATGCCACTGGCACCTCATCCCCTCTTGGCCCGTTGCAGAGGCAGCTTATTGACGAAACGCGCGCCGGTCTGGCAACGGTTCAGACCGTGGACTTTTTGTGATGAGCCCGCGACGGGGAGGGGTCGCGCGCGGCTAGGTCGGGTCGTCGCCGCGGTCCAGGGCGTCCCACATGGAGCGGTCGCCGGTGGTCTCGGGACGCTCGCGGGTGTACTTGGCGGACATTCCGCCCCAAGCGCCACCTCGTACGACGGCCGCAACGCCGCCCGCGACCATCAACACCGCCCCGAGGCCGCACACCACGGGCCAGAGCGGCACCACGTCCCACTGGATCGCGCCGGTCGCGCGCATGACGTTCCGCTCGCGCAGCCAGCTCAGCACGCCGCTCCCGCCGGCCGCCTGCCACGCGCCGAGCCCGGCGCCCACACCGCACAAGGCCAGCAGCACTCCGATGACCCGGCGACCGGCTCCCTTGGTGGCCAGCACGGCCACCACCCCGGCCAGCCCGGCCAGCGCCAGGGGCGTCAGAACCGGACTGAGGTCACCACCGCTCGGCACGGCCAAAGCCCCTGTGCCGGCGCCGCGCACGTTCGTCACCCACGCCCGACCCGCGGCGACCAGCACCAGCACACAGCCGACCGCCGTCACCACCAGCCAAGCGGTCAACTCCCGCCGCCCCCGCCGAGCCGCGACCTCAGCCGGAGACTCGCCCTGCTCCCCCGCCCTGCTCTGCCCCCCGGCTTCGGACACGTCACCCGTCTGAGACCCCGCCGCCGCCCCGCCTGTCCCAGACGCGACCTCCGACCGAGTCTCGGGCTCCCGGCCATCCGACCGGGACATGGCGCCCGCCCGAGACCCGGATTCCGGACCGCCTGATCGAGGCGCGGCGTCTGACTCGGGCCGGGCGTCCGACTCGGGGCGAGTGACCGGCCCGGGTCCAACGCCCGGTTCAGGTCCGGTGACCGACCCGGATCCGGTTACCGACTCGGATCCAGTGTCCGGGTCAGGTCCGGTGGCCGTCATGGTGTGATCGTCACCTCGAGCGTGTCGGCGTCGAAGCAGGTGTGGTCGCCCGTGTGGCAGGCCGCTCCCACCTGGTTCACCTTGAGCAGCACCGTGTCACCGTCGCAGTCGAGCGACACCGCCTTGACGTGCTGCACGTGCCCCGACGTATCCCCCTTCACCCAGTAGGCCCCCCGGCTGCGCGACCAGTAGGTGGCCCGGCCGGTGGTGAGGGTGCGATGCAGCGCCTCGTCGTCCATCCAGGCGAGCATCAGCACTTCGCCCGAGTCGTACTGCTGGACGATCGCGGGCACCAGCCCGTCGCCGTTGCGCTTGAGTCGCGCGGCGATCTTGGGGTCAAGGGACATGTCGTCATTCAACCAGCCGGAGCGGCCGCTCCCCGAATCGACGGTGGCACAGCCGCAGTTCCGGCACTCTGGCCAGGCCGCCGATCACTGGTGCGGCGACCCGGGCGGTTCGTCACACGACCGCCCTGAAATCCCTGTGACGGTCCGGGGCACCGCCCCCGAGGATCTAGTCGAGTGCCTGTGACAGCGTCTCGTAGATCGGGAACAGTGGTGCGATGTTGGTCCGGCGCAGGCGCCTCAGGACCTGGCCGTCCGTGGCGATCAGCGCCATGGTGCCGTCGCGATCCCGCAGAGCGGCAAGCTGGCGAACCAGCACCCCCAAGCCCGATGTGTCGATGAAGGTCAGGTTGCTCAGGTCGACGACCAGGCGCGGCCCGTGTGTCGCGACCGCCTCGTCGAAACATTTGCGGACCTTTGACACGTTGTCCGCGTCGACCTCGCCCGCGAGGCTGACGACCACGAGCTCGCCATGTCGGCGCCGCGTCATCTCCAGCACATCCACGCCCATGCTCCTCATGACTCCGCCACTAGCGGCCCCCGCGGAAAAGGTACACCGGGACGCGCCACGTTACCGAGGGTTTTGCGAAGAACGCATTACGTAATGATGCGCGGCGGAGTATTTTCTGTGCGACGCCCGGCAGACGCACGGCAGGGGGAGGGACGCTCGTGGTGGACGTCGCGGGTTCCGTCCTCGATCCCGACCTGGGCGATCACGTCTGCCTGCCGTTCCAGGGTGATCGGGAGCGGATGGCCGCGACCAGGGCGTTCACGGCGAACGGGCTGCGCCGCCGGACCAAAGTGATGATCATCACCCACACCGACACGCCGGAGCGGACGCGGGAGTGGCTGGCGCCGCTCGTGCCGGGGCTGGCCGCGGCGGAGGCGGCGGGGCGGGTCGAGATCACGGCGTGCGCGGGCGCGGACGGGCCCGCGTGGCTGCTGGGCGTGCTGGTCGCGGCCGGCGAGCAGGCCAGGGAGCAGGGGCATCGCGGAGTCTACGCGCTGGTCGACGCGGCGTGGGGGGTGCGGGACGCGGCGGGGCGGGAGGGGTTCGAGGCGGCGGTCAACGCGCTGTTCGGTGAGCGGTGGCTGGCGGCCGTGTGCCAGTACGATCGCGGACTCTACTCGGCCGCGGCCGTCAACCGGGCGGCGGCAATCCATCCGATCGCGCCGGGGCAGGCGCTGCTGCGGTTCGTCAACATGCGCCCGCAGCCGGGGCTGCTGCTGTCGGGTGACATCGACATCACCAACCGGCTGGCGTTCGCCTCGGTACTGACCCAGTTGGAGGCGGTGGCGGCCGAGGTGGTCATCGACGCGACGGGGCTCGACTTCATCGACGCCGGGTCGGCCCAGTTGCTCGCTCTGACAGCGCTGGCACGCGCCGCCGCCCACCACCATCGCACGGTGGTGGTGTGCCGCGGGACGGTCGCGCGCGTGCTGCGGCTGATCAGGGCCGACGAGGTCATCGCCGTCCGCCGGGCCGTCGATGGGTAGACAGGTCCTCTGTACGGGGTTCGCGCAAGGGCGGATCACTGCCCTGCGCAGATTGGTCACCGAGCGCGCGGCCGGGGAGGGTCTGGCGGGCAAGAGGCTGGAGGACTTCGTGCTGGCGGTCAACGAGATCACCACGAACGCCGTGCTGCACGGCGGCGGCAGCGGACGGCTACGGCTGTGGTGGCACGACGACCGGCTCTGGTGCGAGGTGACCGATGAGGGGCCGGGCCTGCCGCCCGGCTGGACGGGCGCCTCTCACACTCCGCCGGGGTACGAGCCGCGCGGGCGCGGGTTGTGGCTGACCAGGCTGCTGTGCGACCAGGTCACGGTCGTCTCCGGCCCGGGCGGCACCAGCGTACGCTTCGCCGCCGCCCGGGAATGAGCCCGATCGCACCAAAAGAATCGCACCAAAAGAACAACACGCTACGAGTGGGCGGCCGACACCCAGGAGGCGTGCAGGTCGGCGTAGACGCCCGGCTCGGTCACCAGCTCGGCGTGCGGCCCCCGCTGCACCAGCCGCCCCACGTCGAAGACGAGCACCTCGTTCGCGTTCTCGGCCGTCGACAGCCGGTGCGCGATCGAGATGGCCGTCCGCCCCCTGGTGACGCCTTCGAGCGCCCGCGCCAGTCGTACCTCCGTCGCCGGGTCGACCGCCGAAGTGGCCTCGTCGAGCAGCAGCAGGTCGGGGTCGGCCAGGTAGGCGCGGGCGAGCGCGACGAGCTGGCGTTCGCCCGCCGAGAGCGACTCGCCGCGCTGGCCCACCGGGGTGTCGAGGCCGGCGGGCAGGCCCTCCAGCCAGTCGGCCAGGCCGAGCTCGGTCAAGGCCAGCAGGATCTCCTCGCGCGTGGCGGCGGGCTTGCCGTAGCGGACGTTCTGCTCCAGGGTGCCGTCGAACAGGAAGCCGTCCTGCGGCACCATCACGATGCGCTCGCGCAGCGAGGAGAAGCGCACGTCGCGCAGGTCGTGGCCGTCGACGGTGACGCGGCCCGCGACCGGGTCCATGAGCCGGGTGAGCAGTTTGGCGAACGTGGTCTTGCCGGAGCCGGTCTCGCCCACGATCGCGATGCGCGAGCGCGGCGGGATGGACAGCGTGACCTCGCGCAGTACGGGGACGCCGCCGGGGTAGTTGAAGTGCACGTCCTCGAAGGCGACGGAGATCGGGCCGCGCGGCAGGTCCACGCCGGAGTCGCCGGGGTCGGCCACGTCCGGCGGGGTGTCGAGGACGCCGAGGATGCGCCGCCAGCCGGCGACCGCGTTCTGGGCCTCGTTCAGCACCTCGGTGGCCGTCTGCAGGGGCGAGACGAACAACGTGACCAGGAACAGGAACGCCACCAGTCGCCCGGCCGTGATCTCGCCCGACAGCCCGAGCCGCACCCCGAGCAGGACGATCCCGGAGATGGCCACCGCGGCCACGATCTCGGTCAGCGGGAAGACGAACCCGACGATCGTCTGCGCCTTGATCTGCGCGGACCTGTTGGCGTCGACGGCGGTGTCGATGCGGTCGGCGGTGCGCCGCTCGGAGGCGTACGCCCTGATGACCGCGGCGCCGACGACGGACTCGCTGACGGCGGCGAGCATGTCGCCGGTCCGCTCGCGGACGGTGGTGTAGGCGCCGGACAGCCAGCGCTGGAAGCGCGGCAGCGCGATCACCAGCGGGATGAAGCAGGCCCAGACCAGCAGTGTGAGCTGCCAGGAGTAGATGAACATCAGCACGCTGGCCACGAGCACCTGGCCGAACGCCACGATGATCATCAGCCCGCCCCATTGCATGAACGTGCTGATCTGGTCGATGTCGTTGGTGACGCGGGAGACGAGGGCGCCGCGGCGCTCGGTGTTCTGGGTGAGGACGGACAGGTCGTGCACGTGGCGGAAGCCGCGGACCCGCAGGGTGGCCAGTGAGGACTCGGTCGCCTTGTAGAGGCGAACGTTCATGACATATCCGGCGAGGGCGGTCAGGATCACGGCGGCGGCGCACAGGGCGACGGCCCGCCAGATGTACGGCAGGTCGGGGGTGCCGCCCTTGAGGCCGGTGTCGATGGTCTGCTGCACCGCGATCGGCACGATGATCTTGCCGCCGGTGGCGATGACGGCCAGCGCCAGCGTCCCGGCCAGGCCGCTGCGGAACTCCGGCGTGAGCGAGAACCCCTGGCGGATCGTGGCCAGCGCCGACCGCTCGGCGTTGCCGCGGATGCCCTGTTCCACGCTCATGCGCTGACTTCCCGCCCGGTGTTGCCGGGGATCCCCTGCCCGACGCTCATGCGCTGACCTCTTCTTCCTCGATGGGCTCAATCTCGATGGCCGCCCGTTCGGCCTCCTCCCGCTCGTAGGCGGTCACCAGGTTCCGGTAGCCCTCGCAGCGCTCCAGCAGCTCCTCGTGGCCGCCCCGGTCGACGACCCGCCCCCGGTCCAGGTAGACGATCTCGTCGGCCAGCGCGATCGTGGCCATCCGGTAGGCCACGACCACGACGCTCGACGCCGCGTCGCGCAGGCCGTACAGGATCTTGGCCTCGACCTGCGGATCGACGCTGGAGGTGGCGTCGTCGAGGATGAGCAGGCGCGGGCGGCGGACGACCGCGCGGGCCAGCGCGAGGCGCTGGCGCTGGCCGCCGGACAGCGACGTGCCGCGTTCGCCGACGCGGGTGTCGAGTCCCGAAGCGAGCTTGGCGACGAACCCGTCGGCCTGGGCCAGGCGCAGCGCCGCCCACACGTCCGCGTCGTCGGTGTCCAGCCCGAGCGCGATGTTGCCGCGCACGGTGTCGTCGAACAGGAACGTCTGCTGCGGCACCAGCGCGACGGATTCGGCCAGCCCGCCGTAGGCGAGCCGGCGCACGTCGACGCCGTCGAGCAGCACCTGTCCGGAAGCCGGGTCGACCAGCCGCACGAGCAGTTGCACCAGCGTCGACTTGCCGGACCCGGTCGGCCCCACCAGCGCGACGGTGCCGCCGGCCGGCACGTCGAAGGTGACGTCGTGCAGCACCTCGTCGGCGCCGTAGGCGTAGGAGACGTCCGAGACCTCCAGCTTGGCGGGCCGGGCCTCGCTGAGCGCGACCTCGCCGTACTCCATGGACCCCTCGGCCTCCAGTACGGCCTGCACCCTCTCCCAGCCGACGACGCTGCGCGGCAGCTCGGCCAGCACCCAGCCGAGCGCCCGGATGGGGAAGGACAGCAGCGTGAACAGGTAGGCGACCTGCACCAGCTCGCCGGAGTCGATCGAGTTGGTGGACAGCCGCAGCGCGCCGACGCCGAGCACCGCGAGCACGCCGAGCGTGGGCAGGGCCTCCAGCAGGGGGTCGAACAGTCCGCGCACCCGCCCGACGGCGATGTTCGCGTCACGCAGCTCGTGCGCGCGCCGCCGGAAGCGCTCGGTCTCCATCGCCTCCCTGCCGAGCGTCTTGACGACCAGCGCGCCGTCGAAGCTCTCGTGCGCGATCTCGCTGACCTCCGCGCGCAACTGCTGCGCGCGGGTGGCCAGCGGACTCAGGCGGCGCTGGTAGATCAGGTTCAGTACGGCGATGGCCGGGAAGATCAGGAAGCCCACCAGCGCGAGCACGGGGTCGGTGAGCAGCATCCCGATCGCCGCGGTGAACAGCATGACGATCACGCCGACGGCCATGGGCAGCGGCGCGAGCGGCGCCCAGGCCGCCTCGGCGTCGGCGCTGGCGTTGGACAGCAGCTGCCCGGTCGGGTGCTGGTGGTGCCACGACAGGGGCAGCCGCAGGTACTGCCTGGTGACCGCGCGCCGCGAACGGGCCTGCATGCGGTACTGCATCAGCCCGGCCAGGATGCGGCGGCCCGCCACGCCGATGGATTTGAGCAGCGCCGCGCCCATGATGAGCAGCACGCCGGTCCAGAGCGCGCCCGCGGCGGTGTCGCCCTTGTCGAAGGCGGGGAGTACGACGTTCTGGGTGGCCCAGCCGAGCGCCCAGGCGGACGCCACGGTCATGCCACCGTAGAGCGCGCTGGCCAGGACGGCCGCGGCGAACACCGCCTTCTCCGTACGGACGGCCACCCCAAGGACGCGCAGCCCTTGACGCATGACAGCCGAGGTGACCTTGGTCGCCACTCGCAAATTTTCCTTTCCCCGCCCATTTCTACATATGTCACTATCACTGGCGATCAACACGTTATTCCCGCGGGTAGGGTTGGCCGGGTGACTCACGCTCGTAGCGAACGCGCCGCGCTGTGCGACCTGCTCGACCGGCTCGGCCCGGACGCGCCGACGCTCTGCACGGGCTGGAACACCTATGACATGGCCGCCCACCTGGTCCTGCGCGAGCGCCGGCCCGACGCCATGGGCGGCATCGCCCTCAAACCGCTGGCCGGCTACACGGCCTCGGTGCAGGAGGGGCTGAAGGCCAAGCACTCCTACCCCGAGCTGGTCGACCTGGTCCGCAAGCCGGGCGGCGTGTACGGCGTGCTCCCCTTCCTCGACAACGCCGTCAACACCCTGGAGTTCTTCGTCCACCACGAGGACGTGCGCCGCGCGCAGCCGGAGTGGGAGCCGCGCGAGCTGCCCGCCGATCTGGAACAGATCATGTGGAAGCGGGTGGCCGGCGGCGGACGGCTGATGCTGCGCCGATCACCCGTGGGCGTGGTGCTGCACCGCCTGGGCGGCGGCGTGACGCTGGGCGGCGCGCAGCAGGGCCCGAAGGTGGAGGTGACGGGCCGGGCGGGCGAGCTGCTGCTGTTCTGCTTCGGGCGTCAGGAGCACGCCAGGGTCGAACTGGCGGGCGATGCCGACGCCGTCGCCCGGCTCAAGAACGCCAAGCTGGGCATGTGATGGCGCACCAACTTCCGGGGTTCCGTAGGGGCCTCGGCGATACCTCTTGGCCTTACCATGGCGTGAGAAACAAGCCCCCCGGTTAGGATCAAGGAACGTCTTCACAGAAGATGCCAAGGATCGCCCAGATCCGGGTATATACGGCTGGGAATGGACTGCAGGAGGCCCCCATGCAGGTCAAGAAGGTGGTCACGTACGTTCTAGTGGCGTTCGTGATTTTCTACCTGTTCACCCGGCCGGCCCAGGCCGCATCCGCGGTTAACGGCGTGTTCGACGGGATCGTTCATGGCGCCAACCAGTTGGCTGTCTTCTTTACCAATGTGCTGACCTGAGGTGTGGTTCTGTCTGCGCTAGACGCTTCCCCACGATGCCAGATCGTGTTACGCAGGCAGAATGAGAGATCGTCCGAGCGTCACCAAACTCAATCAGCCTGATCCCCACGCCCGGCGCGTCCTCGAACGCGCCGAGATCGAGGGGATCGAGCTGGTCCGCTTCCTGTACGCCGACCACGGAGGCGTCATCCGTGGGAAAGCGGCATCCCGGTCGCGACTCGCCGAGCGGCTCAACACCGGGATCGGGCACACGGTGGCGATGATGGCGATGAACATGCTCGACCAGTTGCAGGAGGTCGAGCACCTGGGTCCGGTGGGCGAGGTGCGCATCGTCCCCGATCCCTCTACCTTCGTCCCGCTCCCCCACGCCCCCGGCGCCGCGGCGATGCTCTCAGATCTCCGCGAGCCGGACGGCTCACCTTGGGCGGCCTGCGCACGCACCTTCCTCAAGGACGCGGTCGGCGCGCTGGCGGACGAGGGCTACACCCTGCTGGCCGCCTTCGAGCCGGAGTTCACGCTCGGCCGGCGGTTGCCCGACCCTACGGGCGGCTTCGACCGGCTGGTGCCGCTCGACGACACGCTCTGCTACGCCGCCACCGGCTTCGACACCGCCCACGACTACACGATCAAGCTGATCCGCGCCCTGGAGACGCAGGGCCTGCACGTCGAGCACTACCACCCGGAGCTCGGGCCGGGCCAGCAGGAGCTGTCCGTACGCCACGCGCCCGCGCTACGGGCCGCCGACAACCACGTCCTCTACCGCGAGACCGTGCGCGGGGTCGCGATGCGCATGTCGATGTGGGCGTCACTGGCCCCCAAGCCGCTGGCCGACCAGGCGGGCAACGGGGCCCACCTGCACCTGTCCCTGTGGAACGACACCCAGAACGTCTTCGCCGACGACGGCGAGCTGCGGGCGGGCTTCATCGGCGGCCTGATCGCCCACCTGCCCGCTCTGACCGCGCTGACCTGCGGCAGCGTCAACGGCTTCCGGCGGCTGGCGCCGCGCACGTGGGCCAGCGCCTACGCCGTCTACGGCCCCGACAACCGGGAGGCCGCGATCCGGGTCTGCTCGCCGCTCGGCGAGAGCGGCGAGCCGAACCTGGAGCTCAAGCCGTCCGACTCCTCGGCCAACCCGTACCTGTCGCTCGGCGCGGTCATCCACGCCGGGCTCGACGGGATCCGGCGCAAGCTGGACCCCGGCGAGGCGGTCGACGTCGACCCCGACACGCGGCCCGGCCGCTACCCGCGCCTGCCCGCCTCACTGGAGGAGGCGCTCGACGCCCTGGAGGCGGACGAGGTGCTCATGGAGGCGCTCGGCCCGCTACGGCGTAGCGCGTATCTGGCCGTGAAGCGGTCCGAGGCCGCCGCGTTCGCGGCCAAGGACGCCTCCTATGAGCTGTTCCACCACATGCGGGTGTTCTAGCCGACCGTCCGCAGGTTCTAGCGGACCGGGTGGCCGGCCATCCGGAGCGTGTCCTTGACCTCGGAGATCTTCAACGTCCCGAAGTGGAACACGCTCGCCGCCAGCACCGCGTCGGCGCCGGCCGCGACCGCCGGAGGGAAGTCCTCCAGCCGCCCGGCGCCGCCGCTGGCGATCACCGGCACCCGGACCGCGGCCCTGACCGCGTGCAGCAGCTCGAGGTCGTAACCGTCGAGCGTGCCGTCGCCGTCCATCGAGTTGAGCAGGATCTCGCCGACGCCGAGCTCTTCACCGCGCGCGGCCCACTCGACCGCGTCGATGCCGGTGCCGCGGCGCCCGCCGTGCGTGGTCACCTCGAAGCCGCTCTCGGTGCCCGGCGCCCGCCGCGCGTCGACCGACAGCACCACGCACTGCGCGCCGAAGCGCCGCGACGCCTCGGTGAGCAGCTCGGGCCGGGCGATGGCGGCGGTGTTGAACGACACCTTGTCGGCTCCCGCGCGCAGCAGCGTGTTGACGTCGTCGACCGAGCGGATGCCGCCGCCCACGGTCAGCGGGATGAACACCTGCTCGGCGGTCCTGCGCACCACGTCGAGCATGGTGTCGCGCTCGCCCGACGAGGCGGTGATGTCGAGGAAGGTCAGCTCGTCGGCCCCCTCGGCGTCGTAGCGCCTGGCCAGTTCGACCGGGTCGCCCGCGTCGCGCAGGTTGGCGAAGTTGACGCCCTTGACCACGCGCCCCGCGTCCACGTCCAGGCACGGGATCACCCGTACGGCTACCGTCATGCCCGAAGCGCCTCTATCTCGATCTCGACCAGCATGTGGGGATCGACCAGCCCGGCGACGCGGACGCCGGTGCAGGCGGGACGCACCCGCCCGAACACCTCGCCGATCGCCCGCCCGACCTGGTCGAAGTGGCCGTGCTCGACCACATAGTAGCGGACCATGACGACGTCCTCCCTGCTCAGGCCGCCCATCGCGACCGCTTCGAGGGCGATGTCCATGGCCGTTCTGCTCTGCAGGTAGGCGTCACCGTGGTGACGTACCTCGCCGTCGACGGTGGCGGTGCACCCGGACACGATCACCCGGTCACCGACGACCACCGCCCTCGCGTAGCCGTATCTCTCTTCCCAGATGCCTCCGGAGAACACCCTTGGTCCGGTGCTTTCCATACTCATGCTGCCCATCACGCCCCCTCCCGAGGAACTAAGCGCGTACCGCGATCAGCGCGCTCTCCAGCGTGAAAGCTTGAGCGTAAAGGGCCTTGCCCACGATGGCACCCTCCACGCCGTCGGGCACCAGCGAAGCCAGCGCGACCAGGTCGTCAAGAGAGGAGACGCCGCCGCTGGCCACCACCGGCTTGTCGGTGCGCTCGCAGACCGCGCGAAGCAGGTCCAGGTTGGGTCCGCGCAGGGTGCCGTCCTTGGTGACGTCGGTGACCACGTAGCGGGGGCAGCCGTCGGCCTCCAGGCGTTCGAGCACCTCCCACAGGTCCCCGGCCTCCTCGGTCCAGCCGCGGGCGGCCAGCGTCGTGCCGCGTACGTCCAGCCCGACGGCGATCTTGTCACCGTGCTCGGCGATGACACGGCGGCACCATTCGGGGTTCTCCAGCGCGGCTGTGCCGATGTTGACCCGGCGGCAACCGGTGGCCAGCGCCGCGGCCAGCGAGGCGTCGTCACGGATGCCGCCCGACAGCTCCACGTTCACGTCCAGCCGGCCGATCAGGTCGGTGAGCAGCTCCCGGTTGGAACCCCGGCCGAAGGCGGCGTCGAGGTCGACCAGGTGGATCCACTCCGCGCCCGCCTCCTGCCAGGCCAGCGCCGCGGCGAGCGGCTCGCCGTAGCCGGTCTCGGTCCCGGCCGCACCCTGGACGAGGCGTACGGCCTGACCGTCCGCGACGTCCACGGCAGGGAGCAATACGAGCGACATCAGGTCCTCCGGTCGAAAGCGAGAGTCATGACAACAGGTGCCAGCAGCAGGGAAAACACCAACACGGCCAGGCTCAGGAGCGGCGCGCCCCACACCAGCCACGCCACCACCTGGACCAGCACGAACAGCAGGGCCACCACGGCGTTCTGGCCTCGGCGGCGGCGGGCGAGCAGGCCGCCCTGGCGGGCGATCCGGACCGGGCGCGGGACCAGCCGACCGAGTAAGGCGCGGCGGCGCGCGGACCGCGCCTGCCGTGCCTCGTTGAGCCGGATCGCGCGCGCCCGCTCCGCCTCACGCTCGGCCCGGCGGCGCGCCCGCTCCTTACTCAAGGGTGCCGAGCCAGTTGGACAGCAGCGCGGCTCCGGCGTCGCCGGACTTCTCCGGGTGGAACTGGGTGGCCATCAGCGGGCCGTTCTCCACGGCCGCCACGAACGGCACGCCGTGCTCCGCCCAGGTGACCAGCGGCTCGGCGAAGCCGTCACCCGGGTGCAGCTCCCACTCGCGCACGCCGTAGGAGTGCACGAAGTAGAAGCGCGTCGCCTCGTCGATCCCGTCGAACAGCACACTGCCCGCGGGCGCCTTGACGGTGTTCCAGCCCATGTGCGGCAGGACGGGAGCGTCGAGCCGCTCGACCGTGCCCGGCCACTCGCCGCAGCCCTCGGTCTCGACCCCGTGCTCCACTCCCCTGGCGAACAGGATCTGCATGCCGACGCAGATGCCGAGCACCGGGCGGCCACCGGCCAGGCGCCGGCCGATGATCCGCTCGCCGTACACACTCTTGAGGCCGGTCATGCACGCCTCGAACGCGCCGACGCCCGGCACGACCAGGCCGTCGCACTCGAGCGCGGCGGTGAAGTCGGAGGTGACGGTCACGTTGGCGCCCACCCGGGCCAGGGCCCGCTCGGCCGAACGCAGGTTGCCCGACCCGTAGTCGAGCACGACGATGTTCTTCACCACCACATCACCCCCGCGGTGATCGCCAGCGCGGCGCCGACCGCGCAGGCGGCGGCGCCGAGCTTGAGTCCCTGCCTGAACAGCGAGAACACGCCGCCGATGAGGAACAGCCCGATGAACACCATGACGATGGCGATCGTGTTGTCGGTCACAGCACGCCCTTGGTGCTCGGCACGCCCGTGGCGCGCGGGTCGAACTCCGACGCCTCGCGCAGCGCCCTGGCCAGCGCCTTGAACTGGGCCTCGACGATGTGATGCGCGTTGCGGCCATAGGGCACGCGTACGTGCAGGCAGATCGCCGCCTGGGCGACGAACGACTCCAGGACGTGGCGCGTCATCGTCGTGTCGTAGTCGGGCCCGATCATCGGCGCCATGCCCTCGGGCTCGGTGTGCACCAGGTAGGGCCGGCCCGACAGGTCGACGGTCACCTCGGCGAGCGACTCGTCCAGCGGGCACGACGCATTACCGAACCGCCTGATGCCCGACTTGTCGCCCAGTGCCTCGCGGAACGCGGAGCCCAGCGCGAGCGCCGTGTCCTCGATCGTGTGGTGCGAGTCGATGTGCAGGTCGCCCTCGGTCTTGACGGTCAGGTCGAACAGCCCGTGCTTGCCGAGCTGCGCCAGCATGTGGTCGAAGAAGCCGACCCCGGTCGAGACGTCGACCCGGCCCGTGCCGTCGAGACCCACCTCGACCAGGACCGAGGTCTCCTTCGTCGCGCGCTCGACGCGACCGACCCGGCCCACCGGCCCACCTTCGTCGGGGCTGTGAGCCGCAGAAGCGCCGTTTCCGTTGGTTGGCTCGCTCACAGCAGGACTCCCTCCAGGGCGGCGCGGAACGCCGCCATCTCCTCATCGGTGCCGATCGACACCCGCAGCCATTCTGGCGGGCCCACCTCGCGGATGAGCACACCGCTCGCCAGCAGGGCCTCCCACACCTTCCGCCGATCGGTGAAACGCCCGAACAGCACGAAGTTGGCGTCTGAGTCGGCGACGGTCAACCCCTTACCGCGCAGCCAGGCCACGATGTCGTCGCGCTCCTGCCTGAGCGCGTCGACCGTGGCGAGCAACTCGGCGCGGTGCCGCAGCGCCACGCGGGCCGCCGTCTGCGTGAGCGTCGACAGGTGGTAGGGCAGCCGCACCAGCAGCAGCGCGTCGATCACGGCCGGGTGCGCGGCCAGATAGCCCAGACGGGTGCCCGCCATGGCGAACGCCTTGGACATGGTCCGCGTCACGATCAGCCTCGGGTGCGCGGGCAGCAGGGTGAGCGCCGAGGGCGTGCCTTCCCGAGCGAACTCCGCGTAGGCCTCGTCGACCACGACCATGCCCTTGGCCGCGTCGAGCACCCGGCTGATCGTCTCCATCGGCAGCGCGGTGCCGGTCGGGTTGTTGGGCGAGGTCAGGAACACGATGTCGGGCCGGTGCTCCTCGACCGCGGCGACCGCCTTGTCCGGATCGAGCGAGAAGTCGGCCTCACGGGCCCCCGAGATCCACTCCGTGCTGGTGCCGGTGGTGATGATCGGGTGCATCGAGTAGGACGGCTCGAAGCCCAGCGCGGTGCGCCCGTAGGAGCCGAACGCCTGCAGGATCTGCTGAAGGATCTCGTTGGAGCCGTTGGCCGCCCAGACCTGGTCCTTGGTCAGCCCGTGACCCAGGTAGCCGGCCAGATCGGTGCGGAGCGCCTCGGCGTCCCTGTCGGGGTAGCGGTTGAGCTCGGCCGCGCTGGCGCGCACCTCCTCCGCCAGGTCGGCGACCAGGGCCGGGGAGGGCGGGTAGGGGTTTTCGTTGGTGTTGAGCCTGACGGGCACGTCGATCTGCGGAGCGCCGTAGGGCGTGCGGCCCCGCAGGTCGTCGCGGATCGGCAGGTCGTCGAGCGTCACGTCAAGATTCACGCGGGGATTCACGCGGGGATTCACGCGGGGATTCACTGGGCCTCGTTTCGCGATGGGACCTGCCAGTCGAAGCGGGCGCGGATGGCGGCGCCGTGCGCCGGGAGGTCCTCGGCGTCGGCCAGCACCGTCACGTGCCCGGCCGCCTCGGCCAGCGCCTCGCGTGTGTAGTCGACGACGTGGATGCCGCGCAGGAACGACTGCACCGACAGGCCGCTGGAGTGGCAGGCGCAGCCGCCCGTGGGCAGCACGTGGTTGGAGCCGGCCAGGTAGTCGCCGAGGGACACCGGGGCGTAGGGGCCCACGAAGATCGCGCCCGCGTTGCGGACCCGCGCCGCGACGGCCGCCGCGTCGGCGGTCTGGATCTCCAGGTGCTCGGCGGCGTAGGCGTCGACGACCTTGAGGCCGTCGTCGATGCTGTCGACCAGCACGATGCCGGACTGCCGGCCGCCGAGCGCCTCGGTGATGCGCTGGGCGTGCTTGGTGACGCCGACCTGGCCCGGCAGCTCCTTCTCCACGGCCTCGGCCAGCCGGGCGCTGTCGGTGACCAGCACGGCCGCGGCGATCACGTCGTGCTCGGCCTGGCTGATCAGGTCGGACGCCACGTGCACCGGGTCGGCCGTCTCGTCGGCCAGGATCGCGATCTCCGTCGGTCCCGCCTCGGAGTCGATGCCGATGCGGCCCTTGAGCAGGCGCTTGGCGGCGGCCACCCAGATGTTGCCGGGCCCGGTCACCATGCTCGCGGCCGGGCACTCCTCGGTGCCGTAGGCGAACATCGCCACCGCCTGGGCGCCGCCCACGGCGTAGACCTCGTCCACGCCCAGCAGCGCGCAGGCCGCCAGGATCGTGGGGTGCGGCAGCCCGCCGTGGTCGCGCTGGGCCGGGCTCGTCACGGCGAGCGACTCCACGCCCGCCTCCTGGGCCGGGACCACGTTCATGACCACGCTCGACGGGTAGACGGCGCGCCCGCCGGGGACGTAGAGGCCCACGCGGTCGACCGGCACCCACCGCTCGGTCACGGTGCCGCCCGGCACGACGCGGGTCGTGACGTCGGCGCGGCGCTGGTCGCGGTGGACCAGCCTGGTGCGCCGGATCGCCTCCTCCAGCGCGGCCACGACCTCGGGCCGCAGCTCCCGCAGCGCCGCCTGGATCGTCTCCTGGGGAACTCGGGCCTGCTGGATCTCGACACCGTCGAATTTGGCGGTCAGCTCCCGTACGGCTGCCGCCCCGCGATGGCGGACCTCGTCGCAGATGGGCCGCACCTTTTCCAGGGCGGCCTCGACGTCGAGCTCGGCGCGGGGCAGCACGTCGCGCAGGTTCGCCGGGAGGGAACCGCGCATGTCAATACGGGAAATCACCCACCCAGTTTACGGAGTCCCCTCCCTGAATCCGGTTCTGTCCAGCATCCGGGACGGGGGCGGGTCGTCCCGAATGCCCCACTCTGGGAGTTCCCGAGCGCCACACCATGCTCGGCTTTAGGTGCATTTGTCCTGATATTACGAATCTAGTACGCCAGCGGCATAAGGCCCGGACAGCCGTCTCCCGGCTTGACCATCTGCAGACCCCCGCCCCCAGGTGCCGATCTTGCCGCAGGGGTATGCCAGGGGTCATGGCGCGGCTGCCCGTCTATGCGCCGATGCTGGCTCAGCTCGGCTCCCTGCCGTCGGTACGCGGGGACAAGTGGGCCGTCGAGATGAAATGGGACGGCGTACGCGCCCTCGTCTACCTGGAGGACGGCGGCGTCCGCCTGCTGTCGCGCAACGGCAAGGACGTCACCGCGGCCTACCCCGAGCTGCAGCTGATGGCGGGCGCCACCGGCGGGCGGCCGGCGGTCGTCGACGGGGAGATCGTGGCCTTCGACGACGCGGGACGGCCCAGCTTCGGCGCGCTGCAACCCCGCATGCACCAGCGCCACCCGGCCAAGGTCGCCGAGCTGGCCAGGGCGGTACCGGTGACGTTCATGGCGTTCGACCTGCTGCACCTCGGCTCCGGCAGCACCATCGGCCGGCCCTACACCGAACGCCGTGAGCTCCTGGAGCACGTCCTGACGCCCGGCTTCCGCTGGCAGGTGCCGGTGTGGTTCCACGACCACGCGGACGGTGCGCTCGAGTCCTCTCGCCGGCTCGGCCTGGAGGGCGTGGTGTGCAAGCGCCTGTCGTCGCCCTACCGGCCGGGCCGGCGCAGTTCCGAGTGGACGAAGGTCAAAAACCTCACGGCCGTCGAGGTGATCATCGGCGGCTGGAAGGCCGGCGCGGGCCGGCGCGCGGGCACGATCGGCTCCCTGCTGCTCGGCGCGCACGACCGGGACGGGCGGCTGCGGTTCGTCGGCCACGTGGGCACCGGCTTCACCCAGGCGATGCTGGACGACCTGTACGAGCGCCTCACCCCATTGGAGCGGCCCGAGTCACCGTTCGCCGCACCGGTCCCCCGCGAGCCCGCCCGCGACGCGCACTGGGTCGAACCGCGCCTGGTGGGCGAGGTCCGGTACGCCGAGCTGACCGGCGACGGCCGCCTGCGCCACCCCTCGTGGCGCGGCCTGCGGCCCGACCGCGAACCGGACGAGATACGCCTGGACACCGGCGACTGGGCCGCCGGCTGAGCCGATCGCTACGCGCCGGCAGCGGGCAGCGGCTCCCGTACGGCGGGAGCGGGGTCCTTCAGCGTACGGGCCAGCAGCCAGGCCAGGGCCGGAAAGACGATCAGACCGGCGAGCGCGACCCGGAGCGAGGTCGCCTCCGCCACCGCCCCGACGAGCGGGCTGGTCAGGCCACCGGCGCTCACCGCCAGGCCGAGCGTGACGCCGCTGGCCGTGCCCAGACGATTGGGCAGGAAGTCCTGGCCCAGCGTCACATGCAGCGAGAACGGCGCGTACAGGGTGATCGACGAGGCCGCGATGAACACGTACGCGAAAGGACCCGGCGCCAGCACCACCCCGGCGATGGCGGGCACGGCGGCCGCGTACGCCAGGCTCATGGTGCGCACCCGGCCCCAGCGCCCCGCCAGCCGGCCGCCGAGCAGCGTCCCCACCGCACCCCCGGCGAACAGCACGAACAACGCCACCGCCCCCGCCGCGCCCCCACCCATGTACAGGGCGACGAACGCGCTCAACCCCACGTACGCGATCGACCGGAAGACGATCACCAGGGTGAGCCGGACGAACGACGGCCAGTCGTCCCGCCCGGCGGAACGGGCGCTCGCCCGAGCCGCCTCACCGTGGCGGGAGAGCGAGCGGATCACGGTGAGCGTGAGCAGCGCGCCCACCACGGCGGGGATGACCAGCAACGGCGAGGCGCCGAGCCCCCACAGCGACAGCAGCGGCGTGACGACGATCGGCGCGGTGGCGAAGCCGAGCGTGCCGCCCAGCGAGAACCAGCTCATCCGCACGTGACTGCCCTCGCTGGCGATCCTGGCCAGGCGGGCCGACTCCGGATGGTAGGCCGCCACGCCGAGACCCGACAGCGCCACCGCCAGCCAGGTGAGGGCGTACACGTCGGTGACACCGCTGAGCGCCACCCCGAGCCCGGCTGTGAGCATGCTGACCGGGATCAGCCACGGCATCCGCCGGCGGTCGGTGAGCGCGCCGAAGACCGGCTGGACGATCGAGGACAGCAGCGTCGCGGCGAGCACGATGCCCGACGCGGCGACGTACCCGTAGCCGCGCTGCGCCACCAGGAAGGGCACCAACGCCGGCACCGCCCCCTGGTACACGTCCACACCGGCATGGCCGACGGCCAGCATCACGACCTTGTTCGCCTTCACCCTCTGATCGTCGCCCCGGGATGACCTGGCCCGCTTCCGATAAAATGCCAACCCATGATGGAAATCCGCCATCTTCCGGAGGCACCCACCGGGATCCGGCCGCTCGCGCCCGGCACCGGGATCGACGCGCACCGCCACGACACCCACCAGATCACCTACGCCTGCCGGGGCGTCCTGTCGGTGACGACGAGCGCGGGCACCTGGGTGGCTCCGGCCAACCGGGCGATCTGGGTGCCGGCCGGTACCGTCCACGAGCACCGCGCGCACGGCGACACCGACCTGCGGCTCGTCGGCCTGCCCATCACCGACAACCCGCTGCGCCTCGACCGGCCCGCCGTGCTCGCCGTCGGCCCGCTGCTGCGCGAGCTGATCATCGCCTACACCGCGGACCCCGGCGACGGCCGAATCGCCTATACCGCCGACCCCAGCGACGGCGGCGCTGAGCGGCAGCGGCTGCGGGCCGTCCTGCTGGACCAGCTCCGCCGCTCCCCCGAGCAGCCGTTCCACCTGCCCACGGCCCGCGATCCCCGACTGGCCGCCGTCTGCGCACTCCTGCACGACGACCCGGCCGACCACCGCACGCTCGCGCAGTTCGGGCGGCTGGCCGGCACCAGCGACCGGACGCTGGCCCGGCTCTGCAGGAGCGAGCTGGGGATGACGTTCCCGCAATGGCGTACGCAGCTGCGCCTGCACCACGCGTTGCTGCTGCTGGCCGACGGGATCGCGGTCACCACGGTCGCGCACCGGTGCGGCTGGGCCACCGCCAGCGCTTTCATCGTCGCCTTCCGGGAAGCTCTCGGGTACACCCCGGGCCGCGCCTTTACAATGTAGATTCGCTACACTGGCGTCCTGTGAGCAGAGCGAAAGCCCAAGGGGGCACTCCGGCCACAGTGGCGCTGACGAAGGCCAAGGCCGAGTTCACCCTTCATCCCTACGAGCACGACGCCAACGCGCAGGCCTATGGCGAGGAGGCCGCCGACGCGCTCGGCGTGCCGCACGAGCGGATCTTCAAGACGCTGGTGGCCGAGGTGGAGGGCGCGCTCGCGGTGGCGGTCGTGCCGGTCTCGGGCAAGCTCGACCTCAAGGCGCTGGCGGCGGCGCTCGGCGGCAAGAAGGCGGCCATGGCCGACGCGGCGAAGGTCGAACGCGTCACGGGCTACGTGGTCGGCGGCATCAGCCCGCTGGGCCAGCGCAAGAGGCTGCCGACCGTGGTCGACGCGTCGGCGCTGGAGTTCGGGACGATCTACTTCTCCGCCGGCAAGCGGGGGCTGCAGATCGAGACCGCCCCCGCCAACCTGATCTCGCTGACGGGGGCCGTCACCGCCGCTATCGGAAGTGCCGGTTGATCCTGTCGCGGCGATGACGCGGCTCCAGGAGATCACGGGGACGCCGCGGTTCCATGACGTCGTCGGGACGCCGAGGTTCCATGACGTCCTCGGGACGCCGGGGGTCTCGGGCGCCCTCGGGACGCCGAGGTTCCAGGGCGGCACCGGGACGCCTTTCCAGGGCGTCACGGCGATGCCGTGGCTCCCGGAAGTCCCGGCGGTTCCATCGCTCCATGAACGTGAAGCGTCCGCGGTGGGTGATCTTCCGGCGCCTGTCGCGGGCGAACCGCTCGTGCTCGTGACGGGCCTTCGCCTCCGCCGCCAGCGCCTCCTTCAGGCCCGGGGTGAAACCGCCGCCGAAGCGGGACATGTCGGGACGGGGAAAGCCCGACGGGGCGGTGTCGCTCAGCGCCTCCTGCATCGAGTCGACCCAGATCGGGCCCGGTAGCGAGGCGCCCTGCACGGAGCCGTAGTACTCGTCGCCGATCTGGACGTTCTGCAGGGGGTAGCGGTAAGCGCCCCTGATGTCCCCGACGCTGACCGCCGCCGCCAGGTCCGGGGTGTAACCGGCGAACCACGCCGAGGTGTAGCCGTTGTTCGTGCCCGTCTTGCCCGCCGCGGGACGGCCGATGCTCTGGCCGCGCATGGTGCCCTCGGTGAAAACACCGCTCAGCACCCAGTTGACCGCGTCGGCCACCGGCCGGTCGAGGGCCTCCTCGCAGGCGGGCGGCACCTGGGTGCGTTCGCCGGCCCGGCCGGTGATCTCCACGATCGCCAGCGGCCGGCAGTACCTCCCCCTGGCCGCGAACGTCGCGAACGCCGCCGCCACCGTCACCGGGTCCATCTCGTTGGCCCCGAGCGTGAACGTGGGCACCTCGCGCAGCGGCGTCCCGTCGGCGCGGGAGATGCCCAGCGCCTTGGCGGTCGTGACCACGTTGCAGAGGCCGACCTTGCGCTCCAGCATCATGTAGAAGATGTTGACCGACTTCCAGGTGCCGGTCTCCAGGCTGTGCGGGCCGCCGGCGCCCTCGCCGGAGGCGTTGTAGATGGTCGTCTTCGGGTCGTTGACGCGCCGGCCCCGGCAGTCGCGATAGCCCTGATCGGGCGTCAGCTCGCCGGGGGTCTGAAACCCGTCCCCGAACCGCCAGCCCTGCTTCAGCGCCGTGGCCAGCGTGAACACCTTGAACGTGGAACCGGCCTGGAACCCCATCCCGCCGCCGTGCGTCATGTCGGCCGGCAGGTTGAAGGTGGTCCTGGCGCCGTTCTTCTTGTTGCCCGGGTTGCGGCCGAAACGCTTGCTCGCCGCCATCGCCATGATCCGCCCGGTGCCCGGCTCGACCATGGCCTCGGCGGCCACCTGGGTGTCGTCGGGGTGCACCCGCTGCCGGATGGCGTGCTCGGCGGCCCGCTGGGCCACCGGGTCGAGGCTCGTACGGATCACCAGCCCGCCCGTGCTCATCCTGGCCTGCCGTTTGGCGGCGGTGTTGCCGAAGGCGGGATTGGTCAGGAGCTCCCGCTGAACGTAATAGCAATAGAACGGGTAGCTGCTCTGGGCACAGCCGCCGGGCTCCGGATGGAGCTTGAGACCGAGGCCGGTCCGCTTGGCCGCGGCCGCCTCCTGCTGCGAGATCGCGCCCACCCCGGCCATCCGGTCCAGCACGATGTCGCGCCGCTGCCGCAGCCGGTCAAGGTGCCGGTCACCCAGCGAGGGGTCGGTCGAGTACGGCACGCGCACGGCCCCGGCGAGCGTGGCCGCCTGGGCCAGGGTGAGGCGGGCGGCCGTGGTCGAGAAGAACCGCCTGGCCGCCGCCTCGACGCCATGAGCGCCCGCGCCGAAGTACGCGATGTTCAGATATTTCTCAAGAATCTCGTCCTTGCGGTACTTCTCCTCCATCGCCAGCGCGTACCGCAGCTCGGTGATCTTCCTGGCCAGGTTGGGCGCGCGGGCCCGGTCGCGCTCGGCGTCAGTTCGGGCGCCTTCCACCAGGATGTTCTTCACCAGTTGCTGGGTGAGGGACGAGCCGCCCTGCTTGATCCCGCCCGCCTGCGTGTTGGTGAGCAGTGCCCGGATCGTGCCCTTGACGTCCAGACCGCCGTGTTCGTAGAACCGGGCGTCCTCGATGGCCACGATCGCCTTGCGCATCACCTGCGCCACCTGATCGAGCCGGACCGTCGTCCGGTTGGCCTCGTAGAACTGGGCGAACTGCTTGCCGTTCCGGTCGAGGAGGCGGGTCACCTGGGACAGCGGCTCCTCACGAGGGGCGGGCGGCAGGTCGACGAACGTCATGGCGACGTTCTTGGCGGACAGGCCCGCCCCGGTCACGACCGGGGCGGCCAGCGCCGCCGCCAGGACCCCGCCGATCGCCCCGGCCACGGCGAGCACGCCGACGGATCTGAGCACAGTCACTCAGTTGATCTGCGGCCGGGAAGCCATCGGCAAACACCGGCCTCGCGCGTCTTTACTGTTGTCTGCGGATATTCAGACCAAGTGACGCGAACTGCTCGAACGGCTGGTGATAGCCGCGCTCGATGTGGTTGACGCCGCGCAGCGTCGAGGTCCCGTCCGCCACCGCGGCGGCCAGCACGGCCGAGAACCCGGCCCGGATGTCGGGCAGCGTCACGTCCGCGCCCTTGAGCTGTGACACGCCCCGTACGACGGCCGAGTGCCTGGCGTTCGTGTCGTGGTAGCGGCAGGCCGGGCCGCCCAGGCACTGGTCGAACACCTCGATCTCGCAGCCCATCTTCTGCAGCGCCGGAACGTACACCAGGCGGTTCTCAAAGACGGTCTCGTGCAGCACCGACATGCCCTGGCTCTGCGTGAACAGCACCATGAGCGGCGTCTGCCAGTCGGTCATGAACCCGGGATGCGTGTCGGTCTGCACGGCCGCCGCGCGCAGCCCCTCGGGCGGCGCGGTGGCGCACAGGTATTCGTCGTTGATGTCGAACTGGGCGCCCATCCTGGCCAGCGTGGTGATCGCGGTGACCAGCCGGTCCTGCGGGCAGCCGTGCACCCGCACCTCGCCGCCGGTGATCAGGCCCGCCGCGAGATAGGAGAACGCCTCGATGCGGTCGCCCGCGAGCCAGATGGAGGCGCCGTGCAGCCGCTCCACGCCCTCGATGACGATCCTGCGATCGGGCGAGAGCTCGATCCTGGCACCCATCCGCTGCAGGAACAGCGCCAGCTCCACGACCTCGGGCTCCATCGCCGCGTTCTTCACCACGGTCTTGCCCTCGGCCAGCACCGCGGACATGAGGATCGTCTCGGTCGCACCGACACTCGGATACGGCAGCTCCAGCCGGGTTCCGTTCAGCCGCTTGGCCTTGGCGAAGATCCCGGTGTCGCCCACCTCGACCTCGGCGCCCATCGCGCGCAGCGCCTCGACGTGGAAGTTCACCGGCCGCCGGCCGATGGGGTCGCCGCCGACCAGTGGCACGAACGCCTCCCCCGCCAGGTGCAGCAGCGGGCCCAGCATGAGGATCGGGATGCGGTTGAGCCCGGTGAACGCGTCGGGCACCCGCGGCCTGATCTCCGGCCCCTGACCGATGCGGATCTCCGTCCGGGTGATCTCCACGTTGATGCCCAGCGCGTCGAGCATCGCCGCCGTGATGCCGACCTCGCCGACCTCGGGGACGTTGTGGATGGTGCTCTCCCCGGTGCCCAGCATGGCGGCGACCATGTGCTTGGACACCGCGTTCTTGGAGCCGCGTACTTCGACGTCACCCCTGAGGGGACCGGAAGGTTCGATCAGCCAGACCTTGTCTTCAATCACGAAGCGAGCCTAGCCGGGAGATACGATCGAGCTGATTAAGACGTAAATGTGAGGGGGAGCGGCGTGGCGAGGCATGTTCGCGCATTTGCGGTTACTGTCCTCATCCTCGCCGCTCTGGCAGTGCTGGCCGGGCTGCTGTGGTCCCACCTGTCCCCCCGCGCGCCGTACCAGGTCACGGCGCAGGGGCCGGTGTTGGCGGACCCCACCACGCAGGCGCTGATCGCCGCCGACGGATGGTACGCGGTGATCACCGGCGGGCTCGGGCTGGCCTGCGGGGCGCTCGCGTGGTTCCTCGGCCGGCGGCACCAGCTCGCCGTGCTGCTGGGGCTCGGCGTCGGCGGGGTGCTGGCGGCGTTCCTCACGCTCTGGGTGGGTTCGACGTTCACGTTCGGCGTGGTGGCCGTGGAGGCCGCGGCCGAGCCCGGGGTGAAGGTCGTCCCCGGGTCGCTGGCACTGACCGCCACGGGCGTGATCGTGTCCTGGCCGCTGGTCGCGGTGGGCTTCTTCGGGCTGCTGGAGGGCATGCACGGGTATCGCGAGTCGCCGCTGCGCAAGCCGTACGGGATCGGCTGACGGCGCCCCTCAAGGGGCCGCTGGTCAGAGGGGCCAGGTCGGCGGACGGACAGGTCCTCGGACGAGCCGGCCGTCGGAAGGGCCGGCCGTCGAAAGGGCTGGTCAGAGGGGCGGGCGGCGCAGGCCGTGCTCGGTGGCCCGCTCGAAGCCGCGGGCCACGCGCAGCACCGTGGCGTCGGCGAACGGCCGGCCGATGATCTGCACGCCGACCGGCAGCCCTGACGGCGTGAATCCGGCCGGGACCGACGCGGCGGGCGCGTGCAGGACGCTGATCCAGTACGCGGAGCGCATCCACGCCAGGTAGTCGGGCAGCTTGACCCCGTTGATCTCGCTCACGTAGGGGTGCTCGACGGGGAACGGCGGCACCTGGCTGACCGGGGCGATCAGCACGTCATAGGTGTCGAAGAAGGCCGCCATGCGGTGGTAGAGGCCGCTGCGCAGGCGTTCGGCCCTGGCCAGGTCGGCGCCGGTGAGCTTGCGGCCCTGCTCGACATTCCAGGTGGTGTTGGCGCCCAGCCCGTCGAGCTCACCGAAGGCGAGCGTGTAGTACCACGCCCGGTAGATGCGAAAGGCGTCGTCGGCGTCCGACAGGTCCAGCTCGACCTGCTCGACGCGCGCGCCCAGTCGCTCGAACACCTCGGGCGCCGTCGCGGTGACCGCCGCCGTCTCGGGGTCCACCGGCAGCCCGCCCAGATCGGGACTCCAGGCCACGCGCAGCCCGGCGACGTCGCGCTCGTCGGGGGTGAAGTCCTCGGTGATCGAGTACGGAGAACGAGCATCGAATCCCGAAATAACCGACATCATCAGGGTCAGGTCGTCGACCGTCCTGGCCATCGGCCCCTGAACGGAGAGCGTGTACCAGGCGGCCTGGTCCGACAGGGCGGGCACCCGGCCTGGCGTCGGCCGTAGCCCCACCACGTTGCAGAACGAGGCCGGATTGCGCAGCGACCCGCCCATGTCGGAACCGTCGGCGAGCGGCACCATCCCGGACGCCAGCGCCGCCGCCGCCCCGCCGCTGCTGCCCCCGGCGGACCTGGACAGGTCGTAGGGGTTGCGGGTGGCCCCGAACACCTCGTTGACCGTGTGGGAGCCGGTGCCGAACTCCGGTGTGTTGGTCTTGCCCACGAGGATCGCCCCGGCCGACCTGAGCCGCTCCACGATCACGTCGTCCTTGTCGGGGACATGATCGGCGTAGATCGGCGACCCGTAGGTGGTGCGGATGCCCTTGGTGTCGACGAGGTCCTTGTGCGCCACCGGCACCCCGTGCAACGGCCCGGTCGCCTCACCGGCGTCGGCGGCCTTGGCCGCGTCGAGCGCCTGCTCGGCGACCAGCGTCACGATGGCGTTGACCTGGGGGTTGACCTGCTCGATGCGGTCGAGGTGGGCCTGGAGCAGCTCGACGGCGCTCACCTGGCGGGTCCTGACCAGGTGGGCCATCTCGGTCGCGGTCAGGTAGTGCGGTGCGGTCACGATCCGATTGTCGCTCACACCCCCCGGCGGTCACGATCCGGTCGTCGACCCCGCGCCCAGGCGGTCACCGTTCCGGTCGTCGCTCACGCGCCCAGGCAGGCGGGACCGAGGAGCTGTTTGAGGTCGCCCATCAGTGCCGCCGACGGCGCCACCCGGAACCCGTCGCCGACCCGCATGACCGTCGCCCTGGACCCGTCGTACACCCGCAGATGCACCTCCGACGTGCCGGGATGCGCGGCCAGGATCTCCTTCAGTCGCCCCACCACCGACGGCGTGCAGCGGGTCAGCGGCAGGCTCACCAGCAGCGGCCCGCGCGGCTCCCGCGATAAGTCGGGCACCGTGACCTCCATCGCGATGATCTTGGCCACGTCCTCCCGCTTGTCGAGACGCCCCTTGACGAAGACGAGCGCGTCCTCGGCCAGGATCGTCGAGCTCAGCTGGTAGGCCGACGGGAAGATCAGCACCTCGATCGCGCCTTCGAGATCCTCGAGCTGGGTGAGCACCCAGGTGTCGCCCTTCTTGGTGCGCTTGCGCTGCAGGCCGCTCAGAATGCCGCCGACCGTGACGATCTGCCCGTCGGCGCGGCTGTCGTCCTGAAGCGCGGCAATGGAGCAGTCGGCCCCCGAGGCGAGGATGTGCTCCAGGCCGAACAGCGGGTGGTCGGAGACGTACAGGCCGAGCATCTCCCGCTCGAACTGCAACAGCGTGCGCTTGTCCCACTCCCCCACCGGGATCCGCACCTCGAACGTCTGGTCCTCGACGGCGCCGAACAGGGAGTCCTGACCGATGGCCTCGTGCTTCTTGATGTCGACGATCGCCTCGACGGCCTGCTCGTGCACCAGGACCAGCCCCTTGCGCTCATGGCCGAGCGAGTCGAAGGCCCCGGCCTTGATCAGCGACTCGATCACGCGCTTGTTGCAGACGGGCGCCGGGACCTTGCGCAGGAAGTCCGTGAAGTCGGTGAAGCGGCCTTTCTGCCTGCGCGCGGCGATGATGCCGTCGACGACGTTGCCGCCCACGTTGCGGATCGCCGACAGGCCGAAGCGGATGTCGGCGCCGCGCGGGGTGAAGTCGAAGTCGGAGTCGTTGACGTCGGGCGGGAGCACCTTGATGCCCATCCGGCGGCACTCGTGGAGGTAGAGGGCTGACTTGTCCTTGTCGTCCTTGACGCTCGACAGCAGCGCGGCCATGTAGGCGGCCGGGTGGTTGGCCTTGAGGTAGGCGGTCCAATAGGCGATGAGGCCGTAAGCGGCGGAGTGGGCCTTGTTGAAGGCGTAGTCGGAGAAGGGCAGCAGGATGTCCCACAGCGTCGTGATCGCCGCAGTGGAGTAGCCGTTGGCCCGCATGCCGCTCTCGAAGGAGGCGAACTGCTCGGCCAGCTCGGACTTCTTCTTCTTGCTCATCGCCCGCCGCAGCAGGTCGGCCTTGCCGAGCGAGAACCCGGCGACCCGCTGCGCGATGGCCATGACCTGCTCCTGATAGATGATCAGGCCGTAGGTCGTGTCGAGGATGTCGGCCAGCGACTCCTCGAACTCGGCGTGGATCGGCGCGATCTCCTGCTGGCCGGTCTTGCGCAGCGCGTAGTTGGTGTGCGAGTTGGCGCCCATCGGGCCGGGCCGGTAGAGCGCGATGAGCGCGGAGCAGTCGTCGAAGCTGTCGGGCTTCATCAGCCGCAGCAGCGAGCGCATGCCGCCGCCGTCGAGCTGGAACACGCCCAGCGTGTCGCCCCGGCCGAGCAGCTCGTAGGTCTTGCGGTCGTCGAGCGGCAGCGTCAGCGGGTCGATCCGCTCACCGGACGTCGCCTCGATCATCTTGAGACAGTCGTCCATGATCGTGAGGTTGCGCAGGCCCAGGAAGTCCATCTTCAGCAGGCCGAGCGCCTCGCAGGCCGGGTAGTCGAACTGCGTGATGATCGCGCCGTCGGACTCGCGGCGCATGACCGGGAGGTAGTCGGTGATCACCTCGGCCGACATGATCACGCCCGCTGCGTGCACGCCGGTCTGCCTGATCAGGCCCTCCAGGCCCCTGCCGAGGTCCATCGCCGCCTTGACGTCGGCCTCTTCGGCGTAGAGCCGGCGCAGCTCGCCCGCCTCGGCGAAGCGGGGGTGACCCTCGTCGAAGATGCCCGCCAGCGGGATGTCCTTGCCCATCACCGCGGGCGGGAACGCCTTGGACACCCGGTCGCCGAGCGCGTAGGGGAAGCCGAGCACGCGGCCGGCGTCCTTGATGGCGGCCTTGGCCTTGATGGTGCCGAACGTGACGATCATGGCGACCTTGTCGGCGCCCCACTTCTCCGTCACGTAACGGATCACCTCGGCCCGCCTCCGCTCGTCGAAGTCGATGTCGACGTCGGGCATGGAGACCCGGTCGGGGTTGAGGAACCGCTCGAAGATCAGGCCGTGCGGCAGCGGGTCGAGGTCGGTGATGCCCATCGCGTAGGCCACCAGCGAGCCCGCCGCCGACCCTCGCCCCGGACCGACCCGGATGCCGTTCTCCTTGGCCCACATGATGAAGTCGGCGACCACGAGGAAGTAGCTCGGGAAGCCCATCTGCTCGATGACGCCCATCTCGTACGCGGCCCGACGGCGATGCTCGTCGTCGAAGCCTTCCGGCCAGCGCCGGTCCATGCCTTCCCAGACCGTCTTACGGAAGAACTCCCGCTCGGTCATCCCCTCGGGGACCGGGTAGACCGGCAGCAGATTCTTGAACGCGAAGAACCCGGTCGGATCGACCCTCTCGGCCACCAGCAGCGTGTTGCGGCAGCCCTCGGCCCACAGGTCGGAGGAGTCGACCGCGCGCATCTCGGCGGCGCTCTTGAGGTAATAGCCGCTGCCGTCGAAGCGCAGCCGGTCGGGATCGGACAGCTGCCTGCCGGTCTGGACGCACAGCAGGGCGTCGTGGGAGGCGGCGTCGGAGGCGTAGGTGTAGTGCGAGTCGTTGGTGACCAGCGGCGGCAGGCCGAGGTCGCGACCGATCGCGCTCAGCCCGTCGCGGACCCGGCGCTCGATGTCGAGGCCGTGGTCCATGATCTCCAGGAAGAAGTTGTCCCTGCCGAAGATCTCCTGATATTTCGCGGCGGCGGCGCGCGCCTCGTCGTACTGGCCGAGCCGCAGCCTGGTCTGGACCTCGCCCGACGGGCAGCCGGTGGTGGCCATCAGCCCATCGGCGTGCTCGGCGAGGATCTCGGCGTCCATCCTTGGCCATTTGCGGACGAAACCCTCGGTGTAGGCGCGCGAGGACAGCCGCATCAGGTTGTGCAGGCCGACCTTGTCGCGCGCCCAGATCGTCAGGTGGGTGTAGTGGCCACCCGCGGAGACGTCGTCGCGCCGCTGGTGCGGCTCGCCCCACAGCACCGGCTGCTTGGTGTGGCGCGACTCCGGCGCCAGGTATGCCTCGGTCCCGATCACCGGCTTGACGCCCGCCGCGGTGGCCCGCCGGTAGAAGTCGTAGGCGCCGTGCAGGTTGCCGTGATCGGTGATCGCGATCGCCGGCATCCCCAGGTCGCCGGCCCGGCCGACCAACTGCTCCAGGCGCGCGGCCCCGTCGAGCATCGAGTATTCGGTATGGACATGCAGATGCACGAACGAGTCGCTGGCCGACATGGAGCGGCGCCTCCCCTCTGAATCGTGGCGTGCGCTCCGACTTTAGTAGCCGCCACCGACAGTCCTGGAGTCGTACAGAACGGGTGTCCTCACCGTGAAGGCAGGTCGCGGCGATCACCGGTCGATTAGGGTACGAACTGTTGCCGGCGTTCGCCATGCGAGGCGGTTAGAACTGTTGTTGGATTTCTTCGACTCGCTTGGTTGCGACGGATGGTAATCGTGGGGTAATTCTCTGTCACAGCCGGGTGCCTGACTGGCGCTCGGTCCCCGCCCCTGTTGGTGTCCGTATCAACGGGACAGCGTCCGGCGGGGCGGTGGCCCAAGAGGCGCACTTCCTCCAGCAGTGCGCAGTCAGGCCCTGACAACGCGGTTCTCACCCACGGTCCGCCCGGCTTGCCGGACGGACGCGGCTTCGGCTTCCACCGGATCACTGCCCGGCATCGGCTGGGTGCGACGAGACTACGCCGACGTCCGTTTTACTGAGGTAAACACAGGGAACCGAAGACGCTTCCTGGCGGAGTTGTCACCACTTGGGGGAGGCCGCGCTGAACGGGACGAATGGGAAGATCGTCCAGATCGCCGCGGCCGCTCTGCTCGGCGCCACGCTCGCTCTCGCGGGCGCTCCCCTGGGTCTGTACACCTCGCTCGCCTGCGCCACCATCGGCGCGGGCTGCCCCGCCGGAGGGCCGTCGCCCGGCCGGCTCCCGGTCCTGACCCGCCTGTCTCCGGTGCAGGCCGCGCAGAGCGGCACGTACGTGGCGCTCGGCGACTCCTACTCCTCCGGCGAGGGTGTGTACGACCGCGCCGCGCGGCCGATCAACAGCGGCGCCGACCGGTGCCACCGCTCGCCGGGCTCCTACGTCCCGCTCGTCGCGGGCGCCCACCGGTTCGGCGGCGGCAGCGCCTTCTGGGCCTGCAGCGGCGCCACCACGCGCCAGCTCTTCTCCGGCCAGTACGGCCAGCAGCCGCAGATCGAGCGCGTGGGCGCGGCCGCCAGTCTGGTGACGCTCAGCATCGGCGGCAACGACGCCGGGTTCACCAGCGTGCTCACCGGCTGCATCGTCAAGCTGCCCTGGTCCTCGGCGTGCGTCGACCAGCAGTCGGAGGTGGCCAAGCGGATCGCGGGGCTGCGGCCCAGCATGACGAAGGTGCTGCGGGAGCTCAGGAGCCGGGCGCCGAACGCGCGCATCATCGTGCTCGGCTATCCCCGGCCGTTCCCCGCCGCGCCCCCGGACGGGGTCGACAACCTGACCGTGGAGGACCAGCGGTGGCTCAACGGCATGACGCGGCAGCTGAACGACGTCGTGGCGCGGGTGGCCGGGGAGTTCGACCGGGAGATCGTGGCGTTCGGGGGGACGGGGAGCGTCGAGTACGTGGACGCCTATGACGCGTTCGCCGGGCACGAGGTGGGACGGCCTGACCCGTACGTGAACGGGCTGGCGCTGAACCTGGACGAGTTCGTCGTCAACAGCCGCAGCTTCCATCCGACGGGCGCGGGCTACCGGCGGTTCGCCGAGCTGATCAACGCCCGGATCGCCGCCGGGCCGGGGCGCCCGATGAACAACTTCCACCTCACGACCCCGAGCACCGGCGACGGCCGCTTCTAGCCTCGCAGAGGGAATCCCCCAAAAGGACACCAGCCACAACGGACCGCCTTCTCCCCTCCCCCGCAGGGGGCATCCCTCAAGGGACATCAGCCGCGACGGATCGGCACAGGGATCGAGGCGGTCATGTGACGAAACACCCGGGGCCCCTTCGGACGGCCCTCCAGGAGGGCGCAAGCAACGTGGCAGAGGCCCCTTCGGGGGTGTATGAACACCCAGCGAGCCTTCGTCGCCCCTACGCCGTCGTTTCCGGTCGGTGGCTCCGGCCGTTGGCCGATCGTTCCTCGGCCAGGCTCAGGCCCGCCTCTATGACGGCGTTCATGATGGGGACCAGCCGGGCCTCGCCCAACTCGGGGGCGTGCTCGGCCATCCGGGCGACGAGCGCCCGCTCGCGCGCCATGTCGCGGCCCGCGAAGCCGCCCACCGGCTTGAGGGTCTGTACGATCCCGGCGAGCGCGGCGCGGCGCTCCAGGAGCGTGGCCAGCGCCGCGTCCACCCGGTCGATCGCCTGCCTGCACTCGGGCAGCGTGGCGGGCGCCTCGGGACGGACCAGCGCTCCGACGAGCGCCACCGCCTCCTCGGCCAGCCGTACATCGGCCTCCCCGCGCTCTTCCGTCCGGCGGGCGTCACCTGTACCCCCGACGGGGCCGCCCACGATCAGGCCGTCCGCGCCCGCCGCCACCGCCGCCGCCGACAGCCCGAGGTCCGCGCTCACGTCGGCGAGCACCGGCCGCCCCGACGCCGCCCGCGCGGCCCGCAGCAGCCCCAGGTCCAGCCGTCCCGTCTCGCACAGGATCACCCGGTCGTCGCACTCCAGGGCGCAGTAGTCGGCCAGCCCCAGCCACTCCTCCAGCGTCGCCGACGCCCGGCGCTCGACCACCACCGGCAGGCCCAGCCCGGCCACGGCCCGCACCAGGGGGATGTCGCGCGTCCACGCCGCCCCGACGACCACGCCGTCGGCCGCCCCGGCGATCGCCGGCAGGTCGGCCGCCGAGCCCGGCTCGACCAGCGTCACCCCGTCACGCCGGGCTTCCACCCGGTCCCACCCGTTCGGCCCGCCCGGCCCAGTCGCCCCGCCGGGCACGCCAGGCCCTGTCGCCCCGCCCAGCCCGGTCGTGCCCAGCCCGGTCGCGCCGTTGCCCGGCCCGCGCAGGCTGATCCGGCGGTCGATCACCACCGCCGGGCCGTCGCCCACCCGCAGGCCGCCCACGGTCACCACGTGCCGTTCCAAGGTCGATGACATCTCGGCTCCCCACATCGGCCGGCTCCCCTGGAACCGGCAGGAAATCAAAAAGGCAGAGACGATGGCGTCTCTGCCTGTTGCCGACTCCGGGTGGTCGCTAGCCGACGACCGGCCCTCCCGGAGCCGGCTCGGTAAACGCGTAGCGACAAGTCATGTCTAGACTTTACACCGGCCCTCCACCTGCTGGACTCCCCCTCTCACATAGCGGACTAGCCTTCAGGCGAGTCGCCGTTGATCCCTCGCTATGGGAGTATTTCCTGGCCTAGAGGAGGGTACGAGGCCGTTGATGTCGGATCGCAAGCGGGACGGACGCCGCATCGCCGGTCGTTACCAGCTGCAGGAACCCATCGGCAGAGGTGGCATGGGCATCGTCTGGCGAGCCCATGACGAGCTTCTCGACCGCACGGTCGCGGTCAAGGAGGTCAGATACGCCGCCGCGCTGGGTGACGAGGTGCAGCTGCTGAACCGGCGCACGATGCGTGAGGCGAGGGCAGCGGCCAGGTTCGAGCACCCGAACGTGATCGTCGTACACGACGTGATCGAGGAGGACGGCCGGCCCTGGATCGTCATGCAGCTCGTCCAGTCACGCTCCCTGGGAGCAGTGATCAAGCAGGATGGGCCATTGCCGCCCAAGCGGGTGGCCGAGATCGGCCTGGCCGTGCTCGACGCGCTGCATCGCGCGCACGAGTCCGGCGTCCTGCACCGGGATGTCAAGCCGGAGAACGTACTGCTCGCCGATGACGGCCGGGTGGTGCTCACCGACTTCGGCATCGCGACGCTGGAGACGGAGACGCAGCTCACGGTGACGGGGCTGGCGGGCACTCCGGCGTTCATCGCGCCCGAGCGGCTCAAGGGGCTGCCCGCGCGGCGCGAGTCGGACCTGTGGTCGCTCGGCGCGACCCTTTACACGGCGGTGGAAGGCCGCTCGCCACACGAGCGCGGCATGGCGCTCGCGACCATGCACGCCGTATTAACCGACGAACCGGACCCGGCTCCCCACGCCGGGCCGCTCAGCGGCGTGATCAGCGGCCTGCTGACCAAGGAGCCGGTGCAGCGCCTCGGCTACGAGGAGACCGGGGAGTTGCTGCGGGCCGTCATCACGCAGCAACGGTCACGGAAGTCCTCGGCGTCCGCGCCCGCGCCGACCGCGGTGATCCCGCCGGCCGTGGACGAGACCCCGACCGACCCCAACCTGCTGGCGGCGGCCGCCGACGCCCCGCCCGAGACCGGTGCGCGGCTCACCCCGGCGACCGGCGCGCATTCCGAGGAGCCTCCCCAGTCCACCCAGAACGCCGTCCGGCCCGACGGCCGACGGTGGGGCCCGATCGTCGGCGTGATCGTCGCGGTCGTGCTCGTGGCGGGCCTGGGCGGCTATCTCGGCCTGCGCTCGGCCAAGGACAGCCCGGAGGACGGGACGAAGTCCGCGTCCGTCACGCCTCCTGTCAAGGACTCGGCCAAGCCGACCGCGGCGACCGCCGACCCGCCGAAGACCACGCCGAGCAGCGCGGCTCCATCCGCCACGCCGACCGTCAGCCCGTCCGCCGCGCCGACGCCAACGCCAACGCCGAAGCCCACCGAGACGGCCGCCGCGGTGCCCGACGGCTGGAGAATGTACACGAACAAGAAGCTGAAGTTCTCCGTCGCGCTGCCGAAGGGCTGGACGAGGTACCGGCACAACAGCAACCAGATCGCCTTCCATGGCAAGGGGGCGGGCAGCAACGCGTACATCATGTTCGAGATGACGACGAACCCCGGCAAGGACCCGCTCAAGGACTGGAAGAGGCAGGAGAAGACCGCCAAATACGGGTTCGGCGGCTACGACAAGATCAGCATCAAGGCGGTCGACTTCCGCGGCTGGCCGGCCGCCGACTGGGACTTCACCTGGAACACGAACACCGGCCCGACCAAGGTGCGCAACCGCGGCTTCGTCGCCAACGGCCGCGGCTACGCGATCTACTGGCACAACCTCGAGAGCCGGTGGAAGAAGGACAAGCACTTCTTCGACACGTTCGCCGCGACCTTCACCCCGGCCAAGTAGGCTTCCCTGCGTGGAAAGGCAGGTCAGCAACCGATATAGGCTCATCGAACCGCTTGGCGAGGGCGGGATGGGCGTGGTATGGCGTGCCTACGACGAGCTGCTCGACCGTACGGTAGCGATCAAGGAGGTCCGCTACACCGGCGTCGGTGAGGACAAGCGGGCCGAGCTCAACCGCAGGACCATCAGGGAGGCCAGGGCGGCGGGCCGCCTCGACCACCCCTCGGTGATCGTCATCCACGACGTCGTCGAGGAGGACGGCCGCCCGTGGATCGTCATGCAGCTGATCCGCTCGCGGTCGCTGGCCGAGGTGATCCGCGAGCACGGCCCACTGCCGGTCGCGCAGGCCGCGGCGATCGGCGGCAGGGTGCTCGACGCGCTGCGGGCCGCGCACGCGACCGGGGTGCTGCACCGCGATGTGAAGCCCGAGAACGTGCTGCTCGCCGATGACGGCCGGGTGGTGCTCACCGACTTCGGCATCGCCTCGCTGGAGGCCGAGGCCGGTCTGACCGCCACCGGTGGCCTGGTGGGCACGCCCGCCTACATGCCGCCCGAACGCCTCAACGGCGAGCCCGCCCGGCCCGAGTCCGATCTGTGGTCGCTGGGCGCGACGCTGTACGCGGCCGTCGAGGGCGCGCCGCCGTTCAAGCGCGACTCGTGGGCGGCGACGGTCGCGGCGGTGCTGCGCGACCTGCCCGGGCAGCCGGTCAGGGCAGGCGTGCTCGGCCCGGTGATCATGGGCCTGCTGCAGCGGGACCCGGCCGCGAGGATGCCCGCCGACGAGGCCGCCCACCTGCTCCGGACCGCCGCCGCCGAACCTATGGTGTACGGATATGCCGGACCTCAGACCCCGCAACCCGGCGGCCCGGTAGCCGGGGGGTTCGGGCCCGCGGGAGCCCAGGTACCCGGCGGATTCGGGCCTGCGGGAACCCAGGTACCCGGCGGGTTCGCGTCCGCGGGAACCCGGGTACCCGGCGGATTCGGGCCCGCGGGGACCATGCCCGTACGGACCCGTCGGCGCGGGTGGCTCATGGCCGTGCCCGCGGTCGTGATCGCCGTCGCGGCGCTGGGCACGGGCGGCTGGTACGTCGTCACCTCCCAGCAGTCCCCCACCGGCACGCCCACCCCCACCCCCAGCGCCACTCCGACCCCCACCTCCAGCGGGACGACGACGCCATCCCCCACCCGCACCGCCGAGCCGACCGCGACGCCCAGCCCGCCGCGGCTGCCCGCCGGTTGGCGCCGGCTCGTCAACTCCGCCGGGGACTTCTCGATCGGCCTCCCCAAGGACTGGCAGGCCAAGAAGAACCCCGACAGGGACAGCATCACCATCACCGGCCCCGGCACACCGGGCCAGATGATCGTCGAGTGGACCGTCCCCGAGAAACCTTCGGCCGACCCCGAGCGCCGCTGGGTGGAGCTGGAGAAGGAGATCCAGGCCAAGGGGGAGTTCGACGGCTACAAGCGGATCGGCATCCGGGCCACGTCCTACCTCGGCCGGCCGGCCGCCGACTGGGAGTTCACCAGGAAGCGCGGCAGCATGCTGATCCACGTGATCAACCGCGGCTTCCGCACCGCCGACGGCCGCCACTTCGCCCTCTACTGGGACACGGCCGACTCATGGTGGGACCAGGACCGGCACTACTTCGACGAGTTCGTCAAGACATTCAGGCCCCAGTGAATGACCCAGTGAATGACCCAGCGAACGACCCGGTGAACGAGGCGGCGAAGGAGCGGGCGCGCTTCTGGCGCCACCCGGCGCTGCCCCAGCTGGACCTGCTCAAGGCCCACTACGTCACCCACCGCTTCACCCGGCACGTGCACGACGGCTACGCGATCGGACTCATCCTCGACGGCGTGGAGGAGTTCGAGTATCGCGGCGACCTGCACCGGGCGGGCGCGGGCGAGGTGGTGCTGGTCAACCCGGAGGCGGTGCACACCGGCCAGGCGGGCACGGCGGACGGCTGGTCGTACCGGATGCTCTACCCATCGGTGGAGGCGCTCTCGGGGCTCGCGGCCGAGCTCGGCCTGCCGTACACGACGCCGTACTTCCCCGAGCAGGTGGTGCGGGACCAAGCGGTCGCGGCGCTGCTCGGCCGGGCGCACCTGGCCGCCGAGCGGGGCGACGCGCTGGCCGCCTCGTCGCTGATGCGCGGCTTCTTCTCCCGCCTGCTGATCCGGCACGCCACGCCGCGCCCGTCCGCCGTCCTGCCCGCCGAAGGCGGACGAGCGGTCGCCGAGGCGCTGGAGGTCCTGCACGAGAGCCTGGTGGACCCGCCGTCCCTGGACGATCTCGCGCAGGCCGTCGGGGCGCGGCCGTTCCCGCTGCTGCGCGCGTTCAAGGCCGCGACCGGCCTGCCGCCCCACGCCTACCTGATCTCCATGCGGATCCAGCGGGCCCGCCGGCTCCTGGACTCGGGCGTAAGGCCGGCGCAGGTGGCCGCCGAACTGGGCTTCACCGACCAAGCCCACCTGAACCGGCACTTCAAACGCATCGTGGGCGTGCCACCCGCGGCCTACCAACGGTCAGCAGGAACGTACAAGACCGGCGATTTCCTCTTCACCTAGCCTCACGTCTCATGGGACAGACAACACACCGTTCCGCCGCGATACGGGACGGTCTTGGCGTGGGCCTGGCCGTAGGGCTGTCCGGGCTCGCCTTCGGCGCCGCGGCGATCACCGCGGGCCTCAGCGTGGCGCAGGCGTGCGTACTGAGCCTGCTGGCCTTCACCGGCGCCTCGCAGTTCGCGCTGGCCGGAGCGGTGGGCGCGGGCGGCGACCTGGTGGCGGCCGCCGCGGGCGCGCTGCTGCTGGGCGGCCGCAACACCCTGTACGGGCTGCGCCTGGCCGACCTGCTCCGGGTACGCGGCCCGCGCCGGCTGCTCGCCGCGCAGGGCGTGATCGACGAGACCACCGCCGTCACACTCGCCCAGCCCTCGCCCGAGGCGGCACGCACCGCGTTCGCGACCACCTTCGCCAGCCTGTACGTCACCTGGAACCTCACCACGCTGGCCGGGGCGCTCGGCACGTCGTTCCTGGGCGATCCGGGCGCGCTGGGGCTGGACGCGGTCGGCCCGGCGACCTTCCTGGCCATCCTGTGGCCGCGCCTGACGGGCAGCGCCCAGATCAGGTGGCTGGCGGTGGCCGGCGCGGCGGTCGCGCTCTGCGCGACGCCGTTCTTCCCTCCGGGCGTGCCCGTGCTGCTGTCGGCGGTCGTCGTTCTGGCGGTGCTGGTCCGATGACGCTGTGGTGGGCGATCGCGGCGGTGTGCGCCGGGTGTTACGCCCTCAAGCTGGCCGGGCTGGCGGCACCGCGCCGGGTGCTCGACCATCCCCGGGTCCGCCGCTTCGCCGAACTCGTGCCCGTGGCGCTGCTGGCCGCCCTGATCGCGGTGCAGATGTTCACCGAGCACGGCGAGCTCCACTTCGACGCCGCCCGCACGGCCGGGCTGGGCGCGGCCGTCGTCGCGCTCCTGCTGCGCGCCCCATTCCTGGTGATTCTGGCGACAGCAGCAATAGTGACCGCGCTTGTCCGGGTTTTTATCGGGTAGACGGCGGAGCATGTCCGATTCTGCGCTGCTGGTCGGCGGACGTTACCGACTGATCAGAACCATCGGCCAGGGTGGGATGGGAACCGTCTGGCAGGCCCACGACGAAGTACTCGGCCGAGACGTGGCGGTCAAAGAGATCCATCCCCCTCCTGACCTGACCGACCCCGAGCGAGACGTCTTCTCGGTGCGTACCTTCCGCGAGGCCAGAGCCGCGGGACGGGTGGCGCACCCCGGCGTCGCCACCGTCTACGACGTGCTCGAAGAGCACGGCCACCCGTGGATCGTCATGCAGCTCGTCCACTCGCGCACCCTCGGCGATCTGGTGCGCGAGGACGGCCCGATGGCACCGGCCGAGGCCGCCGACATCGGGCTGCAGTTACTGGAGGCGCTGCGGGCCGCGCACGCCGCCGGGGTCCTGCACCGCGACGTCAAACCGGACAACGTGCTGCTCACCCCGGACGGCCGGGCCGTTCTCACCGACTTCGGCATCGCCACCACCGAGGGCGAGGCGCCTGTCACGAGGACCGGGGTGCTGGTCGGCACGCCCGCGTTCATGGCGCCGGAGCGGGCGGCCGGCGGTGGGGCCCAGATCGCCTCGGACCTGTGGGCGCTGGGCGCGACGTTGTACTACGCCGTCGAGGGCGAGTCGCCGTTCCAACGCCCTCACGCGCTGGCCACGCTGGGCGCGGTGCTGCACTCCGAGCCCGCCCCGATGGCCCGCGCGGGCATGCTGGCCCCGGTCATCCTCGGGCTGCTGCGCAAGGACCCGGCCGAGCGGATGACGCTGGACGAGGCCGAGCAGCGGATCCACCGGCTGCTGATCGGCAGCTCACCGGAGGAGACCGCGCCGGTGAACGTCCCGGCGCCGCCCACGGTGCCCAAACGGGACCCGATGCCGCAAACAGGAGCCATAGCCGCGCCCGTCGCGGCAGCCGGATCCGACGCGGGCCCGGCGCCATCCGGGTGGCGTCGCAGACCGCCGCTCACCGCGGTCGCGGCCGGCACGCTCGCCCTCGTCGTCCTGACCGCGGGCGCGGCGTGGTGGACGAACCGGCAGTCCCAGGCCCGCCAGCCGGTGACGACGGTCCCGGCCGTGGTGCGTACGACCAGCGTCCAGCCTTCGGGCCCGACCCCCTCGGCGACGCCCACGCAGACCGAGACGCACGAGCCGACCACCGACCAGAACCAGGTACGGCAGAGCGCCCCGCCCTCCAGCGACCGGACCGGCGAGCCCACCCCGGCCCCGACCGGAACGCCGACGAAGAAGGAGCCCACGAAGGAGCCAACGAAAAAGAAGGAGCCGACGAAGAAGCCCTCGGCCACGCCCGCCAAGAGCAAGACCCCCAAGAAGAGCACCAAGACCTCGGCGAAGGCCAGCGAAGAGCCCGACGAGCCCGTCGACGTCCCTCCGGCCGACAACGCCGACTAGGGCGCCGTCCCACACCAGGGAAGGGCGCCGGTCAGGACTCGTCGCGTACGGCGTCCAGGGCCCGCTGGAGGTCGGCGGGGTAGTCGGTGGTGAACGTCAGCCACTCGCCCGAGCTAGGGTGCTCGAACCCGAGCGACACCGCGTGCAGCCACTGCCGGGTGATGCCCAGCCGGGCGGCGAGCGTCGGGTCGGCGCCGTACATCAGGTCGCCCACGCACGGGTGACGCAGCGCGGACATGTGCACCCGGATCTGGTGCGTACGGCCGGTCTCCAGCTTGATGTCCAGCAACGAGGCCGCCCGGAACGCCTCGATGGTGTCGTAATGGGTGACCGACGGCTTGCCCCCGGCGACCACGGCGAACCGGCCGTCGCCCGACGGGTGCCGGTCGATGGGCGCGTCGACAGTGCCCCTGAACGGGTCGGGATGTCCCTGTACGAGCGCGTGGTAGCGCTTGTCGACCGTGCGTTCCTTGAAGGCGCGCTTGAGGTGGGAGTAGGCGTGCTCGCTCTTGGCCACGACCATGGCGCCGGTCGTGTTGGCGTCGAGGCGGTGCACGATGCCCTGACGTTCGGCCGCGCCGCTGGTGGCGATCGTGTGGCCGGCGCCGAGCAGGCCGCCGATCACGGTCGGGCCGGTCCAGCCGACGGTCGGGTGGGCGGCCACCCCGATCGGCTTGTTGACCACGACGATGTCGTCGTCCTCGTACACGATCGACATGCCGGGCACCGGCTCGGCGACCGGCATGGGCGTACTGACCGGCGGAGGGAGGGTCACGTCGAGCCAGGCGCCCGCGTGCACCCGGTCGGACTTGGCGGGCGCGTGCCCGTCCACGAGCACCTCGCCCGCGACGATCAGCTCGGCGGCGCGGGTGCGGGAGAAGCCGAACAGGCGGGAGATCGCGGCGTCCAGCCGCTCGCCCTCCAGCCCGTCGGGCACCGGGAGGCTACGCTGGTCAGCCACGCTTGCCGCCCTCCCTGGTGCCGTCGATCTGGTAGCCCCGCCAGGCCAGGATCACCGCGAGGATCCCGCCGCAGACGATCGCCGAGTCGGCCACGTTGAACACCGGGAAGTAGTCGATCACCGGGAAGTGTCCGGGCAGCACCTCGATCCAGTCGACCACGTGCCCCTGGAACTGCACGGACCTGCCGATCCCGGACGGGTAGCGCAGCAGCCGGTCGGTCAGGTTGCCCAGCGCCCCGCCGAGCAGCAGCCCCAGCGTGATCGCCCACGGTAGGCTGCGCATCTTGCGGGCCGTGCGGAGGATGGCCACCACCACACCCGCCGCGATGAACGTGAAGATGATCGTCATTCCGGTGCCGATGCTGAAGGCGGCACCGGAATTGAAGATCACCCGGAACTGCAGGACGTCCTGGATGACCACCATGGGCGCCTTGCCCTCAAGCGTCCGCAGGACAAGCGTCTTGGTGATCAGATCGGTCGCATAGATCACGACCGCCAGCACGACGAGGACCGCGAAGAGGCGGCCGCGTCGCCCCCCTACCGGCGCTCCTCCTTCTGCTTGCAGGCCACGCACAGCGTCGCCCTCGGGAACGCCTGCAGACGTTCCTTGCCGATCGGCTTGTGGCACGATTCGCACACTCCATAGGTCCCTGCGTCGATCCGGGCGATCGCACGTTCGTTCTGCGCGACGAGGTCGCGCGCATTCAGGGTAAGGGCGATCTCGCGTTCGCGCTCATACGTCTTGGCACCCGCGTCGGCCTGGTCGTCACCGGCCCCCTGGGTGACGTCACCCGAGGCGATCTCGGACTCATGGCGAAGAATGTCGGTGTTGAGCTCGTCGATCTCGCTCTGCAGCCGGCCGCGGACGTCGGCGAGCTCCTCCTCAGACCACATCGACGGTGTAGCGGTCTGCGTGACTGGCGCCATGGCTACCTCCCCATGCTGGAACAAGGCCGTAAATGGTGCGGGCAGCTTAGGTCCCCCATAACAGAACAGCAAACGACCCGCCGGACGATTTACCTCTCCCGTAATATCCCGCCCCGCTCGTTCAACTCCTCCTCAGAGGCGCCCATTCCCACAACTTTGTCGGGGTTTACGAGTTCACTACCTGCCGACCGCGAACCCGGAAGCTTTGCGGTCCACTCTGCGTTATGGTGTGAAGCTGCAAGGCGTTGATGGGGCCCGTCTGTGACGGACATCACCCCGGAGCCGCCGGAAGAACGGCTCTCGCGAGCTCACTAGACCCGGCCGCAGACCAAACGAAGAGGGCCTCACCTGAGGTCAAGAAGGGTGGTACCGCGGGGCCGCACGGCTTCGTCCCTTCACGCTCACCTGTCAGCCAGTGATCGCGTGGAGGCCCGCCCGAGATGTCTTCCCCTTCTTTCCGCCCTCTTCCCGCGCAGGTCGACCTGCCCGCGCTCGAGCGCGAGGTCCTCGACCGCTGGCGGGACGGGAAGATCTTCGAGCGCTCCGTCGAGCAGAACGACGGCAACCCCTCCTGGACCTTCTACGAGGGCCCGCCCACCGCCAACGGCCTGCCCGGCGTCCACCACGTCGAGGCCCGGGTGTTCAAGGACCTGTTCCCCCGCTACAAGTCGATGCGGGGCTTCAGCGTGCCGCGCAAGGCGGGCTGGGACTGCCACGGCCTGCCGGTCGAGGTCGGCATCGAGCGGGAGCTCGGCCTGAGCGGCAAGAAGGACATCGAGGCGTACGGCATCGCGGAATTCAACGCCAAATGCCGCGAGTCGGTGCTGCGCCACGTCGACGCCTTCGAGCAGATGACCGAGCGGATGGGTTATTGGATCGACCTGTCCACCGCCTACCGGACCATGGACCCGTCCTATATCGAGTCGGTCTGGTGGTCGCTCAAGGTCATCTTCGACAAGGGCCTGCTGTTCCGCGACTTCCGCATCACCCCTTACTGCCCGCGCTGCGGCACCGGCCTGTCCGACCATGAGCTCGGCCAGCCCGGCGGCTACGAGACCGTCTCCAGCCCGTCGGTCTACGTGCGCATGCCCGTCACCTCCGGCCCGCTGAGCGAGCTCGGCGCCGCCCTGCTGGTGTGGACGACGACGCCGTGGACGCTGGTCTCCAACACCGCCGTGGCCGTACACCCCGAGGTCACCTACGTCGCGGCCCGCACGGCGGACGGCGAGGTGCTGGTCGTCGCCGAGCCACTGCTGTCGGTGCTCGGCGAGGGCGCCACCGAGGTCGCCCGCTTCACCGGCCGCGACCTGGAGCACACCTCCTACACGCGGCCGTTCGAGCTGGTCGACATCCCCGGCGCCCACTACGTGGTGCTCGGCGACTATGTGACGGTCGAGGACGGCACCGGGCTGGTCCACCAGGCTCCGGCGTTCGGCGCCGACGACCTGGCGGTGACCAAGCGCTACGACATGCCGGTCGTCAACCCGATCGGCCCCGACGGCCGCTTCCTCGACGACGTGCCGATGGTCGGCGGCCAGTTCTTCAAGGACGCCGACGAGGGCCTCACCGAGGACCTGCGGGCCCGCGGCCTGCTGTTCCGCGGCACTCACTTCGAGCACAGCTACCCGCACTGCTGGCGCTGCCACACGGCGCTGCTCTACTACGCGCTCCCCTCCTGGTACATCCGGACCACCTCGGTCAAGGACCAGATGCTGGCCGAGAACGCCAAGACCAACTGGTACCCCGACACCATCAAGTGGGGCCGGTTCGGCGAGTGGCTGCGCAACAACGTCGACTGGTCGCTGTCGCGCTCGCGCTACTGGGGGACCCCGCTGCCGCTGTGGGTCTGCTCCGCCGACGAGTCCCACGTGACGTGTGTCGGGTCGATGGAGGAGCTGGGCACGCTGGCCGGCCGCGACGTCTCCGCGCTCGACCCGCACCGCCCGTACGTCGACGACGTCACCTTCCCCTGCCCGACCTGCTCGGCCGAGGCCCGCCGCGTGCCCGACGTCATCGACGCCTGGTACGACTCCGGGTCCATGCCGTTCGCCCAGTGGGGCGAGCGGGGCAAGCCGGAGGGCCTCTACCCGGCGCAGTTCATCTGCGAGGCCACCGACCAGACGCGTGGCTGGTTCTACTCGCTGATGGCCGTGGGCACGCTGGTGTTCGGCCAGTCGTCCTACGAGAACGTGCTCTGCCTCGGGCTCATCCTGGCCGAGGACGGCCGCAAGATGAGCAAGCACCTGGGCAACATCCTGGAGCCCATGCCGCTGATGGACGAGCACGGCGCCGACGCGCTGCGCTGGTTCATGGCCTGCTCCGGCTCGCCGTGGGCGGCCCGCCGCGTGGGGCACAACGCCCTTGAGGAGATCGTCCGCAAGGTCCTGCTGACGTACTGGAACACGGCCTCGTTCTTCACCCTCTACGCCAACGCCGAGTCGTGGACGCCCGAGCGGCTGGCGCAGGCGACCCCCGCGGCCGAGCGGCCGCTGCTCGACCGCTGGGCGCTGGCCGAGCTGCACCGCACGGTGGCCGAGGTCACGGGCGCGCTGGACGAGTACGACACCCAGCGGGCCGGGCGCCGGCTGGCCGAGTTCCTGGACGACCTGTCCAACTGGTACGTGCGCCGCTCGCGCCGCCGCTTCTGGCAGGGGTCGGCGGACGCGTTCGCGACGCTGTACGAGTGCCTGGAGACGGTCACGCGGCTGATGGCGCCCATCGCGCCGTTCGTCACCGACTACCTGTGGGACGTGCTGCGCGGCGAGGGCGCGCCCTCCTCCGTACACCTGACCTCCTGGCCCGCCGTACGCGAGGACCTGCTCGACCCCACGCTGTCGGAGCGGATGGCGCTGGTACGACGGCTGGTCGAGCTGGGCCGCTCGGCCCGTGCCTCCTCCGGCGTCAAGACCCGGCAGCCGCTCGGCCGGGCCCTGGTCGGAGCGCACGGCTGGCCCTCACTCCCGTCCGAACTGCGGGATCTGATCGCCGACGAGCTGAACGTCCAGGCTCTCGAGGACATGTCCGGCTTCAGCGCCGATCTCGTGTCCTACACCGTCAAGCCCAACTTCCGGGCCCTCGGTAAGCGGTTCGGCTCGCAGACCAAGCTGGTGGCGGCGGCCGTCGGCGCGGCGGAGGCCGCCTCCCTGGCGCCCACCCTCCGCTCCGGCGCCTCTGTCACGGTGGACGTACCGGAGCTCGGCGCGGTGTCGCTCGGCCCCGATGACGTGATCGTCACCGAGCAGCCGCGCTCGGGCTGGGCCGTCGAGACCGGCGCCGTCGACACGGGCACCGGCGAGACGGTGGCGCTCGACCTGGAGCTGACGGACGAGCTGCGCCGGGCCGGTCTGCTGCGCGAGGTCATCCGCCTGGTCCAGGAGGCCCGCAAGTCGACGGGCCTGACCATCACGGACCGGATCTCCCTGTGGTGGTCGGCCGCCGACCCGGACCTGGCGCAGGCGCTGCGGTCGGGGTGGCAGGCGGTGGCGGAGGAAGTACTCGCCACGACCGTCACGGAGGGGATCGAGGATGGGCTGCCGTCGCACTCGGAGACGGACCTGGGGCTGACGTTCCAGCTGCGCCGCGCCTGACGAGCCGTATGGGGTGGGACGTGTCTCTTGGACGCGTCCCACTCGGCTGACGGGCTACCCGCCTGGCCGCGTCCCACTCGGCTTCGCGCCTGGTGGCCCCTCTGGGCCGATCGACCATCGGGCTCACCCGAGGCCGAAGCTCGGATCGAGGCCGGTCAGGTCGGCGCTGGCGGTCCACACGCGCGCCGCGAGATCGGCGTCGGCCAGGTGGCCTCGCAGGGGTTCGAGGGTGGGCAAGCCGCGGATCCCGAACACCCGCGGCCCCCACAGCTGGCCGCCGCCCACGGACGGGTCGAGGACGGCCCGGACGGCGGGCCAGGCGGCGGCCTCCTTGCCCTGGAGGAGGAGGCCGGCCGGCAGACCACGCAGCCGTTCACCGGTGGTCCTCAGGTGCACCGGCGGGCGTGACGGGGTGAGGGAGTCGAGCGCGCCGCCGGGGTGGGTGAGCACGCTCAGCGTCGTCCTGCCGGCGGCGCGCAGGCGGCGGTCGAGTTCGAGCCCGAAGAGCATCTGCGCGAGTTTCGATCGCGCGTACGTTCGTTTCGGCCGATAATCGCGCGTGCTCTGGAGATCGTCGAGATCCAGGCTCTCGGACTTGGCCGTGAAGCTGCCGGTGGTGACCACCCGGCTCGCGGACGCGGCCGTCAGCAGGGGCGCCAGCCACCAGGTCAGGGCGAAGTGCCCCAGGTGATTGGTGGCGAACATCAACTCGTTGCCGTCCTTGGTCTCGCGCCGCGGCGGCTGGTCGAGCAGCACCCCGGCGTTGCAGACGACCGCGTCCAGCCTGTCCAGTCCCAGCGCGTCCACGGAGGCTTTGAGCGAGGAGAGATCGGCGAGGTCCAGCGGGATGTGACGGACGCGCGCGCCGGGGATGCGGGCGCGGATCAGGACCTGAGCCGCTTCGGCCTTGGCGGTGTTCCGGCTGCCGAGGATGACGGTGGCACCGGTGCCGGCGAGTTGTTCCGCGACGAAGTATCCGATGCCCGCGTTGCCGCCGGTGACCAGGAAGTTCTTACCGTCGGCGCGCGGCAGGCGGCGCACGTCCCAGGGGTCTGGGCTGTGGGGGTTGGTCATGTCCGGCTCCTTACATGGGGAGGTCGTCGTGTCGGCTGGCACGGCCAGGCGCTTACCGACCAAGAAACTATAATCACTATAGTTTCAGATGCATTCTAGTTTTGGGATACAGTGGAGGCATGGCGACGACGATGGGGCGCCGCGAGCGCAAGAAGGCACAGACCCGCCGGGCGTTGTCGGACGCGGCGTTGCGGCTGTTCTCCGAGCATGGCTACGACGGCGTCACCGTCGCTCAGATCGCCGACGAGGCGGACGTCTCGATCGCCACGCTGTTCGCGCACGTACCGGACGGCAAAGAAGCGCTGATCTTCGACGACGGCGCCGAACGACACGTGTGGCTGGTCGCCGCGATCCACGACCGTCCCGCCGGTCAGTCGGTGCTGGAAGCCCTGCGCCGCTGCCTGGCCGGCCGGGGACCCTTCACCGAAGACCTCCCGCCCGACCTTCGGCGCAAACGCGACCTGATCGTGAGCACGCCCGCCCTGCGGGAATACTCACGCAAGCTCTGGATAGCGAGCGAGGGCGCCCTGGCCGAGGCGATCGCCACGGAGAGCGGCCGCGACCCCGCCGACATGACGGTCCGCGCGCTCGCCCGCTACGTCCTGGAGATCCCGGAGCTCGCAGGCACGGAAGCAGACCCCTTGGCCGCGATGCACGCCATCTTCGACCTCCTCCAATCCGGCTGGCCCGAATCACCCACGGACACCTGACCGGACCCCGCCCGACCGGGCCTCACCTGACCGGGCCTCACCCGGTCCGCTCGCACCGCACCCCGCCTAACCGGGCCTCACCCGGTCCGCTCGCACCGCAACTCGACCCGGTCCGTTCGCTCTGCCGCTGAACCCGGCCGCTCGCTCCCCCGCTCGGCCTGGGCCGTGCGATCCTCAAGGGCTGCCGGGGTGATCTCCCAGGCGAAGGGCCTCGGTGGCCAGCCCGGCCCGCCGACGCTCTCGCTGGCCAGCCCGCCTGCGATCTACTTGCCCGCCGGTCCGGCCTCCACGACCGGCGGCCCGACAAACCGCAGTGCCCAGCACCCGGACAACCTCTGCGTTGGCCGCTGAACCAACGTCGAGGCTTACGCCCGGCCTCACCTAGCTGACGGACTCGCGATCGTTCTGGCAGACCGAGCAGCTCGTCAGACCGGCCGACTCGGCCTGCGAAATCGTCATGGTCTCCACACCCGTTTCACCCGCGCCCCGGATGAGGGGGCAGGCGGTGCTGTGGTAGCGGCGGGTGCCGACGATGACCTTCACCGTGGCCGACCGCCCGCTCTTCCCCGCGCCTTCACTGTCGGGTTTGCCGCCCTTGGCTGTCGCTTCTTTGGCGGGGTCGGCGTCTCCCCCGCCAGAGGACCCCTTGGCAGACGCGGCGCTGTCCGACTTAGTGGACGAGGCGCTATCCGGCTTGGCGGATGCGGGCTCGGACGCTTTGGCCACTGTCTTGGCGCTCTCGGCCGCCTTGGCGCTCTCCGCAGGTCTGCTCGTCGCAGGCGTCGTACCGGCAGCGGGTCTCCCACTGGCCGGGCGCGACCCACTCGCCGGCCCAGCGCTCTCTGCCTTGGACGCAGCCTCGGAAGCGGCTCCGGACTGCACCGGCATGATCACGGTCCCGCCCACCGACTCGGACCGCTCTCCCTTGGCCCCGGACGTCTCTCCCTTGGCCCCGGACCGCTCTCCCTCCGAGCCGGACGTCTCCCCTCCGGATCCGGGCCGCCCCGGCTTACCGGACGCGGCCGGCCCCGTCGGCAGGGGGCCCTTGGGCTTGGCCGCGGACTCGGCCGACGAGGCGGGACGCTCGGGCGCCACGGCCGGGCGCTCAGGCCGGTCCGACGAGGGACTCCAGCCGGCCTTGCCGGGGCCGGGACGCTGCGGCGCGGGATCTCCCGCCGGTACGGCACGCTGAGGCGCCGTCGCGGGCCCAGAGTCGTCGAGGTCCGGCGCGGCACCTCGGTCCGGTCCGCCACGGCTCTGACCGGCGGCCTCTGCCGCGACGGACGAGGGGCGCTCTCCGGGCCGACCTGCTCCCGACTTTCCGGGCGTCTCCGGCCTTCCGGGCGTCTCCGGCTTGTCGGTCGCCCCAGGCTGGCGGCTTCCGGGCTTGCCGGTCTCGGTACGGCCGATGCCGGACGGGCCGGACGACGGCTGACCGGACCCAGGCTTGCCGGACGCTGACTGACCGGATCCAGGCTTGCCCGACGCTGACTGGCTGCTCCCAGGCTTGCCCGACGACGGCTGCCCGCTCCTGGTCTGCCCGGACGACGACTGACCGGACGACGGCTGACCGGACGACGGCTGACCCGACGACGGCATGGTGGTGATGTACGGGGCCAGCCTCGGGCCGGCGGAAGGGTCGGGCGACGGGGGTTCCGTGCGGTCCTTGCCGGGCCCTGAGGCGGCCGGCTTGGTCGTGGCGCTGGACGACGGCGCGGGCTCCGCGGGGCGGGCGAACCAGCCGGTCGGCTCGGCCGGGGCATCGGCGGGGTCCGGGGCGGGGGTGGCGGCCTTCGAGTCGGGCTTCGGCTTCGCCGGGCCGCCGGACACCGGGGGGCGCAGGTCGCGCGTGGCGCCGGGCGCCTCGGCCCGGAGGTCCGCGGGGACCTTGGGAGTCTGCGAAGGCTCGGGGCCACGCTTGGGAGCCGATGAAGGGCCGGAACCAGGCTTGGGGGCCGATGAAGGCGCGGATCCGGGCTTGGGACCGCCGACCGGCGCGGGGCCCATGGGGGACACGGAGCCGGTAACGGGGCCGGAAGCGGACGCGGCGCCGGTAGCAGAACCGGGGCCAGAAGCGCCGGCCAAGGGGGTGACGGCGGGCTCAACGCCGCCGGGCTTGGAGGCGGCAGCGGGCTCGGGGCCGGCGGCAGGCGGCAGCTGCCGTCCGCCGAGCGCTGCATCCGGCAGGCACGCCGTACAGGGCGTGAAGCCCTCCTCGCGCGCCTCCTCGTACGTGAGCTCCTCTTGATCCCGTCCGATCAGCTGGCGGCAACCCGGGACGTGATAGCGCTTGCGTCCGGGGATCACCAGGACGAGCGCGTCCGGGGAGATCCCGCGCACCGCGGGACGGCGTTGCGTCGGCGCGGTGGCCGTCTGCTGGAGCGTCTGTGGACGCGGCGACGGCGGCGCTCCCATCGGGGCCCCCAGGGGACCCGGCTGGGTCTGGCCATGCGGCAGGCCGGCCGGCGCGTGCCCCACCGGCGGGGTGGCCGGCGCAGCGGCCCGCCCACCACCGGGAAACAGCTCGTGACGCCGCAGCAGCGCCCCGATCACCAGGAACAGCGCGGACAGCACGCTGACCACGATGGACCACATGATCAGGAACGGCTTTGCCAGAACGAAGCCCGCGATCAGCAAGACAACCGCCGCGAGCACCAAACCAGCACTGATTAGGATCACAAAGGGCTCTTTCGAGTGACGGGTCCTTGATGACCCGCTACTTTACCGGCGGTCGTTGTGCGGACCGTCACCGCCGGGGAAAGCGCCCTGCGGGGAGTCACCGCCGAACGGGTTGGGACCACCGGGGAGAGGCTGCTGACCACCCTGAGGCACCGCGTGCGACATGGCCGGAGCCGCCGCCGAGGGACCGCCGCCGGTCATGACCGGGAAGCCACCGCTGCCTTCCGCGGAGACGTTCAGCTCGGCGAGCTGGTTCTCCAGGTAGAGCTTGAGACGGCTGCGGTATTCGCGTTCGAAGCTGCGCAGCTCCTCGACCTTGCGCTCCAGCTCGTCACGGGTCTGGACGAGGGAACCCATGGCCTGACGGTGACGCTCCTGTGCGTCGCGCTCGAGCGTCTCGGCGCGGGCACGGGCGTCGCCGATGACCTGCTCGGCCTGGCGGCGAGCCTTGGTGAGGATCTCGTCGGCCTCGCGGCGGGCGCGGGTGACCGTCTCGTCCGCCTCGCGGCGGGCGTCGGAGATCGCCTGGTCGGCGGTCTGCTGGGCCAGCGCGAGCACGCGGGCCGCGGTGTCCATGTTGTCCTCGGCCGGAGGCATGTTCATGACGGGGACCGGCTGAGGCTGCTGCTGCGGCTCGGGAACCTTCATCGGCTCCGGCTGCGGCGGCATCATCATCTCGGGCTTCGGCTGCTCCTGCACCGGAGCGGAGGCCATGGGCATGCTCATGCCCCCGGGCACCTTACCGCGCAGGCACTCGGCCAGCTTGGCGCGGAGCTCCTCGTTCTCTTGGATCAGGCGGTCGAGCTCAGCCTCGACTTCGTCGAGGAAGGCGTCGACCTCTTCCTCGTCGTAGCCCGGCCGTAGCCGAGTGGTACTGAACTGCTTGTTCCGCACATCAGCGGGCGTCAGCGGCATCTTTTGGTCTCCTTGGCGCGCTTGGAGTCTGTCCGGAGGGACGGTTAACCCGAATCACTTCAGCGCGGACACGAGTTGGATCACGACCGGTGCACCACGGCCTCCATCACCGCGGGCCCAGTGATCCGGCGATCTGGATCAAGAGCAGAACGATGATGAAGAGGACTGTGAAGCTTAGGTCAAAGGCCACCGTACCCAACCGGAGCGGGGGAATGAAACGGCGGAGGAACTTGAGAGGTGGGTCGGTTGCGGTGTAGGTGGCCTCGGCGAGCACGAGCACGACGCCCGAAGGGCGCCACTGACGGGCGAACGCCTGGACCGTCTCAAAGATCATCCTGCCGATGAGCAGCACCAAATAGAGAGACAGGACTACGACCAAGATCTGGCTTACGATCCCCACGGTCTGGCCGCGCCTCCACTTCTGATGTGCCCGCCGGGCCTCGGTGAGGCCTGGTTGGGTGCGATAGACATACAGAGACTCTAACTCTGGTTGAAGAACCCGCGTTCCGCGATTCGAGCCTTGTCCTCGGCGGTCACCTCGACATTGGCTGGGGACAACAGGAACACCTTGTTGGTAACACGTTCAATGCTGCCATGTAGGCCAAAGACCAGACCTGCCGCGAAATCGACCAGGCGTTTTGCGTCGCTGTCAACCATCTCGGTCAGGTTCATGATGACCGGGGTGCCGTCGCGGAAGTGCTCGCCGATCGTCCGGGCCTCGTTGTAGGTCCGGGGGTGGAGGGTGGTGATGCGCGCCAGATCGGTCGTACGGCGCTCCAGGACGGTCGTGGATGGCCTCGGCGCGGGGACCCCGGAGTCTGCCTCGTCGTCGCGTTCCTGGACCGCTACGGCCCGCTCCTCGCCGGTCCGCGGGGGCTCGTCCTCGTAGGCGTACTCGTCCGGGTAGGTCTCATACCTCTCGTAGCGGTCGTCCTCCACGAGACCGAGGTAGACCGCCATCTTGCGCATCGCGCCGGCCATCGCTACGTCGTCCTCCTGCTCATGGTCGCACTCGCTCGGGCCTGTCGCCGGGTCCGAGGCGGCAGCCGTACCCCCTTGGAGCTCACCGCTGATCGACCTCTACTGGTGGTAGCGGGCCTGTAAGACCCACTTGACGGGACATTACCTGACGAAGGGCTTGCGACGACCGAGCAACGCCGTACCGACCCGAACGTGTGTCGCGCTGTGCGCGACGGCCGCGCCGAGGTCATCGCTCATGCCCGCCGACAGCATCGTGGCACGGGGGTGGCGCTCGCGTACGGCGGCGGCCAACTCTCGCAGCCGGGCGAACGCCTTGCCCGGGTCCTCCCCCAGCGGCGCCACGGCCATCACCCCGCCCAGCCACAGGTGCGCGGCCTCGGCGATCAGGTCGGCGATCTCCGGCACGTCGGCGGGCCTGGCGCCGCCCCTGGCCGGGTCGTCGTCGAGCGCCACCTGTACGAGGCAGCCGACCTGGCGCCCCTGCTTCCCGGCCTCCCGGCTGATCACCTCGACCAGCCTGGGCCGGTCGACGGAGTGGATCACATCGGCGTAGGAGACCACTGAACGGACCTTGTTGGTCTGCAACTGGCCGACGAAGTGCCAGGTCAGGGGGAGATCCCGGCATTCGCGCGCCTTGGGGGCGGCCTCCTGGTCGCGGTTCTCGCCGACCTCGCGGACACCGAGCTCGCACAGCAGGCGGACGTCGGAGGCGGGATAGGTCTTGGTCACGGCGATCAGGGTCACCTCACTCCGATCACGCCCGGCCGCCCGGCACGCCTCGGAGATCCGCCGCTCCACCTCCGCCAGCCCCGCCGCGATCTCATCCCGCCGCGCCCGATCGGTCTCGTCTCGCCGCGCCGGGTCACTCTCGTCTCGCCGCGCTCGGTCGCTCTCGTCTCGCCGTGTCCGATCACTCTCGTCTCGCCGTGTCCGGTCGGCCTCGTCACGGCGCGCTCTGTCCGTCTCGTCACGGCGCGTCCCATCACTTGCGGCTTGCCGCGTCCGGCCGGTCTCGTCCGTACTCACGCTCACGTCCACCTCTTCGCTCCGCTCGGGTATCTCTCTGCCGCAGGGCGCGCCTCCCATGTGGTGCGGCACTGTTTTTCTGGTACGGCAAGCCCGGTGGGCCCCACCCGCCGCACGGGGCCGGGGGCCTCCAGGAAGACGGCCGCTGATCCCGCACGGGGCCGGCCGCCGTGACGAGGCACGTGAGTCCGGTCACCCCAGCTCTACACGACTCCCGACCACCACGGCCACCTGAGTCGGACCACCCCGGCTCCATGCGAGTCCAACCACCCCGGCTACGGAAGGTCCCGGCCCCCGGCCGCGCGACTCCTACCACCCCGGCCGCGTAAGTCCGATCACTTCCGCTACGTGAGTCCGGCCACCCCCGACGGCGTGAGTCCAGCCATCCCCGCCACGTGGGTCCGGCCACCCTCGCCACGCGAGTCCAGCCACCCCCGCTACGTGGGTCCAGCCGCCCCCGGCCGCATGAATCTCGGCCACCCCCGCCACGTGGGTTCGGCCGTCCCGGTTACGTGAGTGAGATCACCCCGGCCCGGCGAGCCAGATCACCCGGCTGGAGGAACCGGCCCCGAACGCGGCTGCGCCGCTCCATTCCCCCGGTGAAGGGCCGTCGAGGCCCGGTGAGGAAGGAGCGGCGGAGAGTCGGGCTACTTGAGGAAGTCGGGGACGTCGAGTTCCTCCTCCTGCTCCTCGAAAACCACCGGACGGCGTTTGGCGGGCTCCGACATGCGGGAGGTGATGGGCGTGGGCGGATTGGCGGGCTCGGGCGTGGGCCGCGGGATCGAGACGGGGCCTGAGGGCTCGTCGGCGATCGGCTCGTGGGCCGCCGGCTCGGGCGCGCTCTCCACCGGACGCACCGGCTCGGGCCGATGGTCGGAGCGGAAGTCGGACCGCTGGTCCGGGCGCGGCGGTTCGGGACGGAGGTCGGCGCGCGGCTCGGGCAGGGGCTCAGGGCGAGGCTCGGGCCTGAAGTCGGAGCGCGGCTCAGGGCGAGGCTCCGGCCTGAAGTCGGAGCGCGGCTCGGGACGCAGTTCGGGCCGGGGCTCGGGGCGCTGGTCGAAACGCTGCGGCGCGGGCTCAGCCTTCACGCTGGGCGCCGAGACGCTGGGGCGTACCGGCGACGACGCGGGCGGAGCCGTGGACGGGGCGGCGGGACGGCTCTGCGGGCGCGGGAGCGGCTTCTCCGCCGGCGGCGGCACGTCGTCGAACCCGGCGGCGATCACGGTGACGCGGACCTCGTCGCCGAGCGCGTCGTCGATGACCGTACCGAAGATGATGTTGGCGTCCAGCGCGGCCGCCATCGATACGAGCTGGGCGGCCTCGTTGATCTCGAACAGGCCGAGGTCGGAGCCGCCGGCGATCGACAGCAGCACGCCGTGGGCGCCGTCGATGCTGGCCTCCAGCAGCGGGCTGGAGACCGCCATCTCGGCCGCGGCGACCGAGCGGTCGTCACCGCGCGCGTGGCCGATGCCCATCAGCGCCGAACCGGCGCCCGACATGACCGACTTGACGTCGGCGAAGTCGAGGTTGATCAGGCCGGGCGTGGTGATCAGGTCGGTGATGCCCTGCACACCCGACAGCAGCACCTGGTCGGCCGCCTTGAACGCGTCGAGCACGCTCACCTGCCGGTCGGAGATCGACAGCAGCCGGTCGTTGGGGATCACGATCAGCGTGTCGACCTCGTCGCGCAGGGTCTCGATGCCGGCCTCGGCCTGCGAGGCCCTGCGACGGCCCTCGAAGCTGAACGGCCGGGTCACGACACCGATCGTGAGCGCGCCGAGCGATCGGGCGATGTTCGCCACGACGGGGGCGCCGCCGGTGCCGGTGCCGCCTCCCTCGCCCGCGGTCACGAAGACCATGTCGGCCCCCTTGAGGACCTCCTCGATCTCCTCACGATGGTCTTCGGCCGCCTTGCGCCCCACATCGGGGTTGGCGCCGGCTCCCAGCCCGCGGGTGAGCTCGCGGCCCACGTCGAGTTTGACGTCGGCGTCACTCATCAGCAGCGCCTGGGCGTCGGTGTTTATCGCGATGAACTCGACGCCCTTGAGTCCCTCCTCGATCATCCGGTTGACGGCGTTCACTCCGCCGCCGCCAATGCCGACGACCTTGATGACCGCGAGGTAGTTCTGCGGTGCTGCCACGACGAGGGGCCTTTCCGCTCGTTGACTTGCCATTTCGGTGCGGATCGTCTCCGCGTTCTCTGCTTCGTTAACTCTCAACCTCAAGTTGAGATTCAGATTTATGTCAACCTGAGGATTGATACGGACAGTAGGAGTTACGCTCCGGGCGGGTCAACTAACCGCGCCGCAAGCACGTCCGGCGTGTCGCGGGCTGTCCGTTTCGCTCCGTCGTCCCGCCAGGTCGGAACCCTCCTCTGCCACGCGCCGTGTTACAGGCTCTCACGCCGGAAGCCCCATCCCGGACAGACTCGGCCATCGGCGGGCGGCGTGATCGGCGCGCTCTGACGGGTGCGCCGCCCTTTATGCGACGCATATCCCATAGGACGCGCCAGCCCCACCCCCGGATCACGCCGTACGACGGCTCTGTTGGCGGCACGGTGGAATCCGGGCGCTTGACCGTCACCACGTCGGTGGGGTCCAGCTCCGGCACTTGGCGGCCACCACCTCGGTGGGGTCCAGCTCCAACGCTTGAGCGTCACCACGTCGGTGGGTGCGGGACTCGAGCGTCACCACATAGGGAATCCGGCTCACTTGAGCGTCACCACGTCGGGTGAGCTCACGTCGTAGACGCTGGCCTTGCGGCGCAGGAGGGTCTTCAGGATGCGAGCCTTGTCCGCGCCCCGGTCGGCCCCGCCCCAGACGACGCTGCGGCCGTCGGAGAGCTCCAGCGACACGCCCTCGGGCGAGGAGGCCCGGACCCCCCGTACCTTGGCCGCGAGATCGTCGGGCAGCGACTGGATCACCCGCAGCGCGGCCATGGTCGTGGGGTCGCCGGCGGCCGGGCGGTCCACCTTGAGCGTGGGCAGACCGGGCGGGACCGTGTTCTGGATCTCGATGACGACGCCCCCCTTGTCGATCAGCGCCGCCTTGCCCCCGGCCGTGATCGCGGCGATCGGCTCGCGCTCGACCACCTCGATCTTCAGCGTGCCCGGCCAGACCCGGTCGACCTTGGCCGAGGCGAGCTGCCTGATCTGCATCACCCGGGCCTCGACGCCGGCCAGATCGACGGTGGCCAGTGGGTGCAACTCGGGCACTCCGGCCTGTTGCTCGATGCGCTCAGCAGGCACTGTGACATTTCCCACGATGTCGATCGATCGTACGCCGAGCACGGGCGAGAAGAAGATCAGCCAGACGGCGCAGCCCACCACTCCGGCGGTCAGCAGTACCAGAAAAGCGTTGCGCGCCTTCATCGCCCTCCCAGGGTCGCCCACCTTGCGCAACCGGCACGCCGTGCGCCATCGAACCAACGCCGCAAGAGTCACCGCCACACACGCCGCGCGCCACTGAACCTACGCCGCGTCCGGCCACCGCCCACGGCGCCACGCCAGAGTCCCACCGCCAGAACCCCCGCCGCCCGGCCGCCTGTGGCCGCCGGGCGTGAGGGACTGCGGGGTCATACGGCGAAGAACCACGCCACGCGTAGCGGACCACGGCGTCGTCCCGCGCGAAGCCACGCCACGCAGAACCGACCGAAGAGCCCTCCCGCGGAGTCACACCAGGCGCAGCGGACCGCGGAGTCGACCCGCAAAGAGCCACGCCACACACAGCCGACCGCAGAACCGTCCCGCGCGAAGCCACACCCGATGTGGCCGGCCGCCGAATCAGCCCGCGGAGAGCTGCTCAAGGATCTGCGGTCCGAGCTCCGTCACGTCGCCCGCGCCCATCGTCAGCACGATGTCGCCACCACGGGCCCGAGCCGCCACCAGGGCCGGCACCGAGGCCCGGTCCGGGGCGTAGACCACCTGCTCGGCGGGCAGTCGCACGCGGCCCGCCACCATGGCCCCCGACACGCCGGGCTCGGGGTCCTCGCGGGCGCCGTAGACGTCGAGCACGATCGCCTCGTCGGCCAGCCCGAGCGCCGTCCCGAACTCCTCGGCGAAGAACCTGGTGCGCGAGTAGAGGTGCGGCTGGAAGATCGCGATGACCCGCCCGTCGCCCGAGTAGGAGGCCACCACGTCACGCGCGGCCCTCAGATCGGCGGCCAGCTCGGTCGGATGGTGGGCGTAGCTGTCGAACACCGCGACCCCGCCCGCCTCGCCCTTGGCCTCGAAGCGCCGCTTGGCCCCGGTGAAGGTCGCCAGCCCGTCTCTGATCTCCTCGAACGGCAGCCCCAGCGCCACGGCCACGGCGACCACGGCGGTGGCGTTGAGCGCGTTGTGCGCCCCGGGGACGGCCAGCCGGACCTCACCCATGCCTTCGATGCCCGGGCCCTCGACGGTGAACGTGGTGCCGAACCCATCGGGCCTGACATCGCGCACGCGGTAGTCGCCCGTCTCCCCGTACGTGATGACCTTGATGCCGCGCGCCCGCGCCACCTCGGCCAGCTCCGCCGCTCCGGGGTCGTCGGCGCAGGCGATCAGCAGCGACCCGACGCGGTCGGCGAAGCGGGCGAAGCTGTCGTGCACGGCCCGCGGATCGCCGTAGTTGTCGAGATGGTCGGCCTCGACGTTCGTCACCACGGCGATGTCGGGGGCGAGCATGAGGAAGGACCCGTCGCTCTCGTCGGCCTCGGCGACGAACACCTCCCCCGACCCCTCGTCGGCCCCCAGCCCGGTGGTGACGAGCTGGCCGCCCACGCAGTAGGACGGGTCGGCCCCGCACTTCTGCAGCGCGACGGTCATCATCGAGGCGGTGGTGGTCTTGCCGTGGGTGCCCGCGACGGCGACGCCGTTGCGCCCGGCCATCACGGAGGCGAGCGCGGCGGCCCGCGGGATGACCCGCAGCCCCTGCTTGAGCGCCTCGCCCAGCTCGGGGTTGGAGTCACGGATCGCGGTGGACACCACCACGGTGTCGACGTCCCTGATGTGGGAGGCGGCGTGGCCGATGTGCACGATCGCGCCGAGCTCGCGCAGCTCGTTGACCTGATCGGTGCTGCGCGCGTCGCTGCCGGACACCCGCACCCCGCGCTTGAGCAAGATGCGCGCGATCCCGGACATCCCCGCGCCGCCGATGCCGATGAAGTGCACGCGCCCCAGCTCTTCTGCGGCGACGGGATCGACCAGCTTGACGAGACTCATCGGGCTATCTCCAACACTTTCCTGGCCAGAATGATATCGGCGTCCTTCCGTCCCAGTCTGGAGGCGGCCTCCGACAGGGCCACGACCCGCTCGGGACTGTGGAGCACGGGAAGGACGTTTTTGACGATCCAATCAGATGACAGGTCGGCGTCGCCGACCACGAACCCGCCACCGCCCGCCGCGATGCGCTCGGCGTTGATCCGCTGCTCGCCGTTGCCGTGCGGCAGTGGCACGTAGGCGGCGGGCAGCCCGACCGCGGTGAGCTCGGCGCAGGTCAGCGCGCCGCTGCGGCACAGCGCGAAGTCGGCGGCGGCGTACGCGAGATCCATGCGGTCGACGTAGGGCAGCAGGACGTATTGGGGGTCGCCGGGCGGCGGCTCGCGCTCGACGGTGTTCTTGGGGCCGAGCACGTGCAGCACCTGCACGCCGGCCGAGCGCAGGACCGGCGCGGCGGCCAGCGCGGCCTCGTTGAGCGACCTGGCCCCCTGCGAGCCGCCGAACACCAGCAGCGTGGGCCGGTCGGTCTGCAGCCCGAACCAGGAACGGGCCTTGTCGCCCATCGACAGCCGGTCCAGCGAGACGATCTCCCGGCGCAGCGGGGTGCCGATGTATTCGGCCTTGCCCAGCACGTGGTCGGGGAAGCCGGTGAAGACGTGCTCGGTGAGCCGGGCGCCCAGCCGGTTGGCCAGGCCGGGCCGCGGGTTGGCCTCGTGCACCACGATCGGCAGGCCGCGCCGCTTGGCCGCCAGGTAGGCCGGCGTCGCCACGTAGCCGCCGAAGCCCACCAGGACGTCGGCCTGGACGCGGTCGAGTATCGCCGCCACCGCGTTGACCGCCCCGGCCAGCCGGCCGGGCACGGTCAGCAGCCGGGGCGTGATCGCCCTCGGCAGCGGCACCGCCGGCACCAGCTCGAGCTCGTATCCCCTGGCCGGGACCAGGCGGGTTTCGAGGCCGCGTTCGGTGCCCACGCAGGTTATGCCGATGCGCTGGTCATAATGGCGCAGCGCGTCCGCAAGGGCGAGAGCCGGCTCGATGTGCCCGGCCGTCCCGCCACCGGCGAGGACCACCCTCATCTAGGTCACTCCCTAACGTCTCACTCGGCCTTTGGTCGTTCCCCCCAGGCCAAGCCAGCTTAGGGCCCGTACGGCCGGTCCGGGGCCACGAGCGGCCAGAGCCTCGCGCGCGCCCGGCTCACGTTTCGCGAACGACAACAGCATCCCCAGGGCGGCGAGGGTCGGCAGGAGGGCCGAGCCCCCGTAGGAGACCAGGGGCAGCGGGATGCCGGTGATGGGCACCACGCCGAGCACCGCGCCCATGTTGATGATGGCCTGGCCGACGATCCAGGCCACGATGGCCGCGGCGGCCAGCCGTACGAAGGAGTCCTTGACCCGGGCGGCGACCCGCAGGCCCGCGTAGCCGAGCAGCCCGAAGAGCACCACCACGGTCAGGGTGCCCATCAGCCCGAGCTCCTCGCCCAGGATGGCGAAGATGAAGTCGCTCTCGCCGTGGGGCAGCCAGCTCCACTTGGCCCGGCTGCTGCCCAGGCCGAGCCCGAACCAGCTGCCGGAGCCCATCGCGATCTGCCCTTGTACGGCCTGGTAGCCGTCGCCCTGGGCGTCGGCCCACGGGTTGAGGAAGGCGCCGATGCGCGCCATGCGGTACGGCTCCACCTTGATCATGATCAGCGTGGCCAGCACGGCGAGCGCCAGGATGCCGCCGAACAGCTTCACCGGCGCGCCCACCACCCACAGCAGCGACAGGAAGACCATGAACAGCACCAGCGTGGTGCCCAGGTCCCGGCCGAACATGACCATGACGGCCAGGAGCGCGGTGCCCGGCATGAGCGGGATGAGCAGCTGCCGCCACTCGATGCGGCCCTGCCGCGCCCTGCGGGCCAGCAGGTCGGCCCCCCAAAGCGCCAGAGCCAGCTTGGCGGGCTCCGACGGCTGGATGCTGTAGGAGCCGACGTCGATCCACCGCTGCGCGCCCAGCTGGGACGAGCCGATGAACAGCACCATGACCAGGCCGATGAACGACAGCGCCATCAGCGGGTAGCCCGCCCAGCGGAAGAACTTGTGCGGCAACCGGGAGCAGACCCACATGAGTGTCAGGCCCAGACCTGCCGACAACGACTGCTTGATGAACCAGGTGAACGGGTTGTCGGTCTTCTGCATCGCCTCGATGCTGGAGGCCGACAGCACCATCATCAGCCCGAGCGCGAGCAGCAGCCCGCTGCAGCCGATGATGAGGTAGTAGGTCGCCAGCGGCTTGTCCAGCAGTTCCTTGAGCACGGCGAGCTGGTCGCGGATCCAGCCGGTCGGCCCTTCGACCGCGCTCTGCCGTGGCCGCTCCGGAGCCTGTGGAGAGGTGGTCGTGCTCACGTGGCCGCCTCCAGGCCGCGTACGGCTCGCGCGAAGGCCTCCCCTCGGGCCGGGTAGTTGGCGAACATGTCCAGCGACGCGCCGGCCGGCGACAGCAACACGGTGTCTCCGGGGGAGGCGAGCCTGGCGGCTTCGGTGACGACACGATCCATCGCACCAGTGTCTTGGCCGGAGATGTCCACGACGGGGACATTCGGCGCGTGTCGCGCCAGAGCTTCGGCGATCCGGGCGCGGTCCACGCCGAGCAGCACCGCGCCGCGCAGCCTGGGCGCCGCCTGGCGTACCAGGTCGTCCACGTCGGCGCCCTTGAGCTGGCCGCCCGCGATCCACACGATCGACGGGTAGGACGACAGCGCCGCGGCGGCGGCGTGCGGGTTGGTGGCCTTGGAGTCGTCGACGTAGTCGACCTCGCCGATCCGCTCGACGTGCGCCATGCGGTGCGGGTCGGGCACGAAGTCGCGCAGGCCCTTGCGTACCTCGTCGGGGGTGACGCCGAGCGTGCGGGCCAGCGCGGCGGCGGCGAGCGCGTTGGCCACGTTGTGCGGCGCGAGGGGGCGCACGTCGGCGAGGGTCGCGAGCTCCTCGGCGGCCTCGGCGGGGTTGGCCACGAACGCCCGGTCCACCAGCAGGTCCTCCACCACGCCCAGCTGGCCGGGCCGGGGCACGCGCAGCGTGAAGCCGACCTTGTCCGGGTAGGGCGCGGCCAGCCGCGACGCCTCGGGGTCGTCGGCGTTGTAGACCACGGTGCCCGCGCGCTCGAAGATGCGCCCCTTGGCCGCGGCGTACGCCTCCATCGAGCCGTGCCAGTCGAGGTGGTCGGGCGCCACGTTGAGTATCGCGGCGGCGTGCGGGGCGAGCGTGCTCGACCAGTGCAGCTGGAAGCTCGACAGCTCGACGGCCAGGGCGTCGTACGGCTCCCCCACGGCCTCGACCACGGGCAGGCCCACGTTGCCCACGGCCAGCGCCTTGCGCCCGGCGGCCAGCAGGATGGAGGTGAGCATGCGGACCACGGTCGTCTTGCCGTTGGTGCCGGTCAGCGCGAGCCACGGGGCTGCCTGGGCGGGGCGCAGCCGCCAGGCCAGCTCCACCTCCCCGACCACCTCCACGCCCGCCTCCAGGGCCGCGGCGATCAGCGGATGGTGCGGCGCCCAGCCGGTGGTGACGAGCCGGGTGACGCCCGCCGGCAGCTCCATCGGGCCGAAACGCACCTCGACGCCGAGCCCGGCGAGCTCGGCCGCCACGGCGCGCCGGCGGTCGTCCTCGGCGGCCTCGACCACGACGACGGGCTCACCCCGCACGGCCAGCACCCGCGCCACGGCGGTGCCGGAGACACCGAGCCCGGCCACGCAGGTTAGGGCCATTACTTGGGCATCCATTCGACGTAGAACAGCCCGAGCCCGAGTGCCGCGCAGAGACCGGCGATGAGCCAGAAGCGGACCACGATCGTGGTCTCGGCCCAGCCCTTGAGCTCGAAGTGGTGCTGCAGCGGCGCCATCCTGAACACCCGTTTACCGGTCATCTTGAAGAACCCGACCTGGATGATCACCGACATCGTGATGATCACGCACAGCCCGGCCAGGATGATGAGCAGCAGCTGGGTACGGGTGGCGATGGCCAGCCCGGCCAGCACGCCGCCCAGGGCCAGCGAGCCGGTGTCGCCCATGAAGATCTTCGCGGGCGGGGCGTTCCACCACAGGAACCCGATCAGCGCCCCGAGCACGGCCGCGGCCACCACCGCCAGGTCGAGCGGGTCCCGCACCCAGTAGCAGTTGGGGCCGAGCTGGTCGATGCAGTTGTTGCGCAGCTGCCAGTTGCCGATCAGCACGTACGCCCCGAGCACCACCCCGGTCGCGCCACTGGCCAGGCCGTCGAGGCCGTCGGTGAGGTTCACCGCGTTGGAGAACCCGACGATCATGATGAGGACCCAGATGGTGAAGCCCACGATGCCGAGCGAGGGCCCGAAGTCGCGCAGGAACGACAGCCTGGGCTCGGCGGGGGTGATGCCGTAGACGTTGGCCTGCTGGGTCACCAGCACCGCGAAGACCGCGCCGATGACGAGCTGGCCGAGCGCCTTGGCGCCGCTGCGCAGGCCGAGGCTGCGCTGCTTGTAGATCTTGATGAAGTCGTCGAGGAAACCGACCGCGCCGAGTCCGGTCATCAGGAACAGCACCAGCATCCCCGAGACGGTCGGCGCCGACAGCGTCGCCAGGCGGGAGGCGCCGTAGGCGAGCAGCGAGGCCAGCACGATCACGGTGCCGCCCATGGTGGGCGTGCCCCGCTTGCCGTGGTGTCCGGACGGGCCCTCCTCGCGGATCTCTTGGCCGTAACCGCGCCTGGAGAACAGCCGGATGGCCAGGGGCGTCCCGAGCATCGACAGGATCAGCCCCACCGCACCGGCGATGATGATGTCGGTCACTGCGTGGCCCCCCCGAGCAACTGCTCGGCCGTGCGCTCCAGACCCATCGCCCGGGGCCCCTTGACCAGCACCGCGTCACCCGGCCGCAGCCAACCGGCCAGCTCGGCGGCCGCGGCGGCGGCGTCGGGCACGTGCAGGATGAGCGTCTGGGGCGGCTGCGCGGGTGCTCCCGCCATCGGCGGGCCTCCCGCGAGCGCGAGCGGCGGACCCGCGGCGGAGGCCGCCTGAGCGGCCGCGTAGGCGCCCTGAAGCACCGGCTGGGCGTCGGGGCCGGCGACGATGAGGCCCGCCAGTCCGGAACCGCCCGCCAGGCGGCCCAGCTCCTCGTTGAGCGCTGCGCTGTCCTCGCCCAGCTCGCGCAGGGCGGCGATCACGGCGAAGCGGCGGCGGCCCTTGCCGAGCACGCCGAACGCCTCGAACGCGGCCCGCATCGAGTCGGGGTTGGCGTTGTAGGCGTCGTTGACGATCGTGACCCCGTCGGGGCGGTCGGTGACCTCCATCCGCCACCGGCTGCGCGGCGTGGCCTCCGACAGCTCCGCGGCGATGGTGGCGACGGGCAGCCCGAGCTCGTAACCGGCCGCGGCGGCGGCCAGGGCGTTCTCCACGGCGTGCGCGCCGTACAGCTTGAGGCGGACCTGACCGGAGCCCGAGGGGGTGCTCAGCGTGAACGAGGCGCGCCCGCGCTCGTCGACGACGACGTCCTCGGCGCGGATGGCGGCGGCCTCGGAGCGGCCGAACAGCGTGACCCTGGCGTCGGTGCGCGAGGCCATCTCGAGGACCAGCGGGTCGTCGGCGTTGAGCACGGCCACGCCGGTGCGCGGCAGCGCCTCGACGAGCTCGCCCTTGGCCTTGGCGATGGCCTCCTTGCCGCCGAACACGCCGATGTGGGCGGTGCCGACGTTCAGCACCACGCCGATCCGCGGCGGCGCGATGCGGGCCAGGGCCTGGATGTGGCCGATGTTGCGGGCGCTGAGCTCCAGCACCAGGTAGCGGGTGTCGGCGTCGGCCCTGAGCACGGTCAGCGGGTGGCCGAGCTCGTTGTTGAACGAGCCGACGGGCGCGATGGTCGGCCCGATCCGTCCGGTCAGCCTGGCCAGGAGGTCCTTGGTGGAGGTCTTTCCGGCCGAGCCGGTCACGCCGATCACGGTGGCCTGGGGCAGCGCGGCGGCGTGGGCCGTGGCCAGGTCGGCCAGCGCGGCGGCGGCGTCGGGGACGATCACCGTGGGGGCCTCGACCGGCCTGGTGGCCAGCACGGCGACGGCGCCGGCCCGGATGGCCTGGGCGGCGTAGTCGTGGCCGTCGACCCGCGCGCCCTTCAGGGCGACGAACAGGGATCCCGGTTCTACGCCCCGTGAGTCGATCACGACGGGACCGCGCACCACGGCGCGAGGGTCGGCCATGCCCGACAGGGCGCCCGAGGTTATCTCGGCGATCCTGGCCAGAGGCAACGGGATCATGCGTGCTTCCTGCTTTCCTTGCGTGCGTCGATCGCTCCGGCGACCACTTCGCGATCGTCGAAGGGGATCACCTCACCTGAAACGTACTGGCCCTGCTCGTGACCCTTGCCTGCCACGACGATCACGTCGCCACGTCCGGCCCGGCCGATCGCCAGGTCGATCGCGGACGCGCGGTCGGGCTCAATGATCACATGAGCGCGGTCGTGCTGCGGAACGCGGAGCGCTCCTTCCATCATCGCGGCCAGAATGTCCAGAGGATCCTCGGAACGAGGATTGTCGCTCGTGAATATGGCCACATCGGCCAACCTCGCCGCGGACTCGCCCATGACGGGCCGCTTGCCCGCGTCGCGCTCGCCGCCGCAGCCGAGCACGACGACCAGCCGGCCCGCGGTGACCTCGCGCAGCGAGCGCAGCACCGACTCGACCGCGGCGGGTTTGTGCGAGTAGTCGACGATCGCCTGGAACTCGTCGCCCGCCTGCGTGATGCGCTGCATGCGGCCGGGGACGCCGACGAGCGTGCCGACGCCGTGGACGGCGGTCTGCAGCGGCACCCCGGCCTCGACCAGCGTGACGATCGCGCCGAGCGCGTTGGCGACGTTGAACGGGCCGGGCAGCGAGATCTGCGCGTCGGCCTCGACGCCACCGGGACCGGTCACCCGGAAGGTGCTGCCGTCGGCGCCCAGCCGCACGTCGAGCGCCCGCCAGAGGGCCTCGGGCGCGCCCAGCGCGGAGAACGTGGTCATCGGCACCTTCGCCACCGACAGCAGCTCGCGGCCATAGGGGTCGTCGATGTTCGTCACGCCCACGCGGGCCAGCTCGGGCTGGAAGAGCCGGGTCTTGGCGGCGAAGTAGTCGTCGAAGTCCTTGTGGAAGTCGAGGTGGTCCTGCGACAGGTTGGTGAACAGGGCCACGTCGTAGTGGAGGCCGTCGACCCGGCCGAGCGCCAGGGCGTGGCTGGAGACCTCCATGGCCGCCGCGGTGACCCCCGCCTCGCGCATGAGCGCGAACAGGCCGTGCAGCTCGGTCGCCTCGGGAGTGGTCAGCCTGGGCTCGAAGCGCAGGTCGCCGGCGCGGATCTCGACGCCGCCCACCAGCCCGGTGGTGTGGCCCGCGGCCCGCAGGCCGGCTTCGAGCAGGAACGAGGTGGTGGACTTGCCGCTGGTGCCGGTGACGCCGAGCAACTGGATGTCGTCGGCCGGCCGGCCGTAGACCCAGGAGGCGACCTGCCCGAGCACGGCTCGGACGTCGGGCACGACGAGGACGGGCAGGCCCGTGGCGGCGGCGGCCGCGCGGCCGCCGGGATCGGTGAGGACGGCCACGGCGCCTAGCGCCATGGCCTCGGCGGCGAAATCGGCGCCGTGGGACCGGTTGCCCGGCAAGGCCACGTAAAGATCTCCGCGCCGCACGTGGCGGGAGTCGATCGTGACACCGGTGAGCGGGGCGTAGGGCGACCGCGACGTGCCGGAATCGGCGTCGAGCATGGTCGCCAGCCCGGTCAGCGGGCGGGGCGGACTGGTCGTTGGACGCATAGACGACGGGGGACGCACGGCCGCAGCGTACCTTCCCTGGTCACTGTCCCGCGCGCGTCCGCACCGTGGGTGCGGCCGAGCCGGAGGGCGGAATCTTCTTGCTCTTGATGGCGAACGTCATCACGTCCTTGAAAACAGGGGCCGCCACCTGGCCCCCGAAGTGGTCCTTCGTGGGATTCTGCAGCACGGACAGCACGACCAGCCGCGGCGCGTCGGCGGGGGCGAATCCGGCGAACGACGCCGTGTAGCCGTCATAGCGGCCCAGCTGCGCGTCGTAGCGGTTGGCGGTGCCGGTCTTGCCCGCCACCCGGTATCCCGGGATGGCGGCCAGCTCGCCGGTGCCCTCGGCGCTCACCGCGGTCTCCAGCATGGTGGTGATCTCCTTGGCGGTCTTGTCGCTGACCACCCTGGTCTCCTTACCAGGAGCGGACGGTACGAACCTGCCCGACTCGTCCGTCGTGCCGGCGACGATCTGCGGCTCGATCTTGACGCCGCCGTTGGCGATGGTCTGGTAGACGCTGGCCATCTGCAGCGCGGTCACGGACACGCCCTGCCCGTAGGCGATCGTGCAGCTCTGGCTGCCCGACCAGTTCTTGTAGTCGGGCAGCAGGCCGGCCTCGGCGTTGGGCACGCCGCCGCCCGGCCGCGCGCCGAAGCCGAAGCTCTTCAGCATCTCGTAGAGGCGCTGGCTGCCGACCTTGCGCGCGGCCATGATGGTGGCCACGTTGCTGGACTCGGCCACGGCCTGGCGGTAGGTCATCGGCTCCGGCTTGTGCGGGTGGGCGTCGTGCAGCACCCGGTCCGCGCACCTGATGTTGTCCTTGACCTGGAAGACCGTGTCGGGCGAGACCACGCCGGCCTCCAGGGTGGCGGCGGCGGTGATCACCTTGTTGGTGCTGCCTGGCTCGAAGACCTCGGAGGCGGCCCGGTTGACGTAGAGGGACGCGGGGCCCTTGCGCCAGTTGTTCAGGTCGAGCTCGGGGGCGTTGGCCATGGCGATGATCTGCCCGTTGCGCACGTCCATGACGATGACCGTGCCGCTGCTCGCGCCGGAGTCGCTCACCTGCTTGGCCACCGCCTGCTGGGCGGCCCACTGGATGTCGCGGTCGATGGTCAGCCGCACGTCGCGGCCGTCGACCGGGACCGTGCGCTGGCTGCTGGTCATGGGGATGCGCTGGCCGTCGCGGCCGGTCTCGACGCGCTGCTGGCCGTCTCGCCCCTTCAGCAGGGTGTCCCGCGCCTGCTCCATGCCGCCCAGCCCGCTCTGCTCGTCGCCGACGAACCCGATCAGGCTGCCCGCCAGGTCACCGCCCGGGTAGACGCGGCGGTAGGTCTTCTTCGTGGTCATCGCGGGCACTTCCGCCTTGAGCAGGCGGCTGGCCACGAGCGGGTCGGCGTCCCTGGCCAGGAGCTGGTACTGGGTGTCCTTCTTGGCCAGCTTGGCGGCTATCTCCTCCTGGGGCCGGCCGAGCTGCGCGGCGAGCACGGCGGTGATCTTCGGCCGCACCTCATCCTTGATCTTGCTGGGGTCGATGGCGATCTCGCGGGCCTCGACGGTGACGGCCAGCGCGTGGCCGTTGACGTCGGTGATGGACCCGCGCTTGGCCGGGATCTCCTCGGTCTGCGTGCGCTGGCCCACGGCCCGCGCCTCGTAGACCTTGGAGTCGAGGCCCTGCATCTGGACGAGCCGCCCGCCGAAGATCGACAGGATGAACGTCATGCCGATCAGGCCGATGTTGATGCGCCGGCGCGGGTTGCCCAGGCGCAGCACGGGCGACGGCTTGGGCGGGCGCGGGGGCGCCGGGGGCCTGCGGGGCGGCCCCTCGCCGCCGCGCCGCCCGGGCTGCACGCGCGTGTGCTCGTCATCGCGGGTACGGCGAAGCCTGCCGCCGTCGCCGGGACCCTCGTCGCGGGCCCGGCGCACGTCACGGGGGACCTCTTCGCGGGTACGGCGGAGCGGCCCGTCGTCCTGGCGGGCCCGGGAGCGCTCGTCCCTGGCCGGGGGGATGCGATCCCTGGGGCGGCCGGCCTCCGGGCGCGGACGCACGGAACGCTGGCGGGCACGCTCCTTGGCGGCGTCGTCCCCGTCCTGCCGGGAACGCCCCCTCGGCCCGTCACCACCCTGCCGAGGCCGGGCACGCGGGCCGTCGCGGTCGTCCTCTCGGGATCTACCGCGCGGACCGTCACGCTCGTCCTCGCGAGAGCGGCCGCGGGGCCCGTCAGCCGGGTCCTGCGGGCGCCGGGCCCCGCGGTCGTCCCCGTCGTCGCGGCCTTCGTCCCTGACGAACGGCCCGAACGGGAGGTCGAGCGGGTCCGGCCGCTTTCTCGGCTCCTTGGGTGGATCGTCGGGCCGGCCCGCCCCCTCCGAGCGAGCCGACCCCGCTTGCCGCCCCTGCCGCCCCGGCCCGCCGGGGGTACGGCGAGAGGCGCCGGGCCCTCCCTGGGAACCGGCGCCGCCGCGGCCGGGACCCTGCCCCCTGCCGCCTGTGTCTCTCACCGTCCCTGGTCCACCTGGCTGGTGTCGGCGCCCGCCTCGGTCAGCACGTTGGGCTTGTCCCAGTCACGGTGCTGACCCTGCATCTCGGCCTGGTCGGCGACCGGGCCGGGACCCATGTTCGTCTCGTTGACGAGCTTGGCGTCCTCGTTGGCCTGCCGTGCCACCTCGATCTCTTTGCGCAGGTTGGCCGCGGTGTTGGAGTCCTGCGCCAGAACGACGTTGAGCAGCAGCAGGCTCATCAGGCCGCCGCACATCAGCCCGACGACCAGCAGCACGAACGGGGCCCGCTGGCGCCCCCGCGACGGACGTCGCTTGAGTGCCGGGCGCGCCCGCTCCTGGCTCGCCGAAGTCCCGCCGGGACCGGTCGTCTCGGGACCGTCGGGGCGCGAACGCGGGATGGGCTTGGACTGGTGAGGCACGCCGGGCCTGCGCGGGCCGGGCTTGGGCGCCGTCTTCTGCGGGACGCCGCGGACGGCCGCGCCCCGCCTGCTCTCCTGCTCAGTCCTGGTGGTCAACACGGATCCTCTCTGCCGCCCGTAGCCGGGCCGAGGTCGCCCGCGGGTTGCGGGCCAACTCTTCTTCACTTGGGAGCTCGGCTCCCCTCGTCAACAGGCGGAACCGCGGCTGATGAGCCGGCAGCGGGACGGGCAACCCAGGGGGGCCGGTGTCCTTGGTTCGCGCCGCGAGGACCTGCTTGGTGAGCCGGTCCTCCAGGGAGTGGTAGGAGAGCACGACGACTCGCCCACCGAGCACCAGCGCGTCGAGGGCCGCGGGCAGCGCCGCCTCCAGGGCGGCGAGCTCCGCGTTGACCTCGATGCGCAGCGCCTGGAAAGTTCTCTTGGCGGGGTTGCCCCCAGTGCGCCGAGTAGCGGCTGGAATCGCCTGACGAACGATCTCGGCCAACCGCTTAGTCGACGTTATGGGGTCCTTGGCCCTTTCCTGGATAATTAGGCGCGCGACACGCGGTGCGAACCGTTCCTCTCCGTAATCGCGGAGGATGCGGGTTAGCTCCGCGGCCGAGTAGGTATTGACCACCTTCTCCGCTGTGAGCTCTTGATCCGTATCCATCCGCATGTCGAGCGGAGCGTCATAGGAATAGGCGAACCCGCGTTCGGCCTCGTCCAGTTGCGGCGAGGACACCCCCAGGTCGAACAGCACCCCGTCGACGGTGGCGCGGCCCGTACGGGCGAGCACGTCGGCCAGTTCGTCGGACGAGGCGTGGACCAGCGTGGTCCGGTCGGCGTAGGGGGCGAGCCTGCGCGTGGAGAACTCGATCGCGAACGGGTCGCGGTCGATGCCGATCAGGTGCAGAGACGGATGAGCGGCGAGCAGGGCCTCCGAGTGGCCACCGAGGCCGAGGTTGGCGTCGACGACGACGGGCTCCTGGCCGGTCAGCGCCGGAGCCAAGAGCTCCAGAACGCGGTCGAGCATGACCGGAACGTGACCGCCCGTGCCTGCGTTGTCGTACATCTCCAACCCCCCTCTCGCGTCCTTGCTCGCGGATGACGCGTCCGGACGATCATCGGCCCACCTGGCCCCCACCCGGCGCCGTCCGGCCAGGTCCCCATCCGCACCCTCTTCGTGGACGCCCGCCATCTGACACCGGGGAAGGTGCATCAGCTGGCCGGCAGTGGTTGCGGGTGGAGACCTCGCCGAACGACATCTCCGACGGATCGACCGTGGCTCTACAGAATCCCTGGCAGCACCTCCTCCGACAGATCGGCGAATGCCTGCTCCTGCGCGTCGAGATAGGTGTCCCAGGCTTGGGCGTCCCAGATCTCCAACCGGGTGTTGGCCCCGATGACCGCGCAGTCACGCACGAGGCCCGCGTATTGGCGCAGGCTCTGCGGGATCGTGATGCGCCCCTGCTTGTCAGGCGTCTCGTCGGACGCGCTGGCGAAGAAGACGCGGCTGTAGTCGCGCACCGCCTTGGCGGTGACCGGGGCGGTGCTGAGAGCCTCGGTAATGCGCTGGAACTCCTCTACGGGAAAGACGTAGAGGCATCGCTCCTGGCCTTTGGTGATCACAAGACCCTCCGCCAGCTCCTCACGGTACTTAGCCGGCAGGAACAGCCGTCCCTTGTCGTCCAGACGCGGCTGATGGGTGCCGAGGAACATCGGCCCCACCTCCCGTGCCTAGCGAAGCGCTCAGCGCTGGCGCACCGGGCCCTCCACTGCGCACCACCATACTCCACTTCTCCCCACCGTCAACTGATTCCCAGCCGCTTCGTCACTAGATCGCCGCGCGTTAGTGCAGGTCAGAGCCATGCCGTCGGGTGGGGGGCGGTGGGGCGCGGTCCAACCCTCATGGGCGTGTCGAGGGTTGGAATGACCATGGAATTAGCGGATCAAGCGCTTCACGAAGCGCCGCGTGGTGGAAAGTGGAGCGCATCGCGGTGGCCACTGTCACGGGATTCGCACCCGTATGGCACAAGAACCGCAACTGGGGGCAGGTTCTCTGGAATATCGGTAAAAGTCGCCCAAGAACCCCCAGCGTCGTAGGGTCGTACACACAATGGAAAAGGAATGGCATGGCTCCCGCAATCACGCCCTGGCACGCGGGACTGCCGTAGCACTTCTCATGGAGGCCTGGTGGCAGTAACCCATGACGTCCCTAGCCGGCTCGACGAGCTGGTCTCCACCGCGCACCGGATTCGGCAGGCGATCGAGTCGGTGATCGAGGGCAAAGGGGACGCCGTCCGCCTCACCCTGACTGTCCTGCTGGCCGAGGGCCATCTGCTGATCGAGGACGTGCCGGGAGTCGGCAAGACCATGCTGGCCAAGGCACTGGCCAGGTCCATCGACTGCCCGGTCCGGCGCATCCAGTTCACGCCGGACCTGCTGCCCAGCGACATCACCGGTGTGAGCGCCTACAACCAGCAGACCCGGGAGTTCGAGTTCAAGCCGGGGCCGGTGTTCGCCAACATCGTGGTGGGCGACGAGATCAACCGGGCCTCGCCCAAGACGCAGTCGGCGCTGCTGGAGTGCATGGAGGAGCGCCAGGTCACGGTCGACGGAGTGACCTACCCGCTCGACGCGCCCTTCATGGTGATCGCCACGCAGAACCCGATCGAGATGGAGGGCACCTATCCCCTCCCAGAGGCGCAGCGCGACCGTTTCACCGCCCGGGTCGCGATGGGCTACCCGGAGCCCTCGGCCGAGCTGGAGATGCTCGACGTGCACGGCGGCACCCCGCCGCTGGACAAGCTGCAGCCGGTCGCCACGACCGCCGAGGTGCGCGCGCTGATCGAGGCGGTCCGCGGCGTGTACGTCTCGCAGCCGGTCAAGAAGTACGCCATCGACCTCGCCGTCGCCACCCGCCACTCCCCCGACCTGCGGCTGGGCGCCTCGCCGCGCTCGACGCTGCAGCTGGTCAGGGCGGCCAGGGCCAACGCGGCGCTGTCCGGGCGCGACTACGTCATCCCCGACGACCTGCAGGAACTGGCCGTGCCGGTGCTCGCGCACCGGCTGCTGCCCAGCGTCGAGGCCCAGGGACAGCGCCGCCTGCCCGAGCAGGTGGTGACCGAGCTGGTCAGGCGCGTGCCCGTGCCGGAGACGCGAGCGTCGTGAGAGACGGGCTGCGGGCGCTGACTTCCCGGGGACGCTCGTTCCTGGCCTCCGGGGTGGCCGCCATGTTGATGGCCTTCCTCCTGGGTGAGAACGACCTGTTCAGGATCGGGGTCCTGGTGACGGCGCTGCCGCTGCTCGCCGCGATGGTGGTGGCGCGCACCCGCTACCGGCTGAGCTGCGCGCGGCGCCTCGACCCGGCCAGGGCGGAGGTGGGCGGCGAGGCGACCGTGACGCTGCGCCTGGAGAACGTCACCCGGCTGCCCACCGGGCTGCTGCTCATCGAGGACACCGTGCCGTACGCGCTGGGCGTGCGGCCCCGGTTCGTTCTGGACCGGGTGGAGTCGCGCGGGATCCGGGAGATCGACTACCGGGTCCGCTCCGACCTGCGCGGCCGCTACACGATCGGCCCGCTGTCCGTGCGCATCACCGACCCGTTCGGGCTGGTGGAGCTCACCCGGGGGTTCACCATCAGCGACACGCTGGTGGTGACGCCGCAGGTGGTGGCGCTGCCCCACGTACGGCTGTCGGGTGAGTGGACCGGGGGCGGCGACAGCCGCACCAGGAGTGTGGCGGCGGCCGGCGACGACGACGTGGCGCCGCGCGAGTACCGGCAGGGCGACGACCTGCGGCGGGTGCACTGGCGCTCCACCGCCCGCCACGGCGAGCTGATGGTGCGGCGCGAGGAGCAGCAGTGGCAGAGCCGCGGCGCGCTGCTGCTCGACACGCGCCGCTACGCCCACCGCGGCGAGGGCCCGCGCTCCTCCTTCGAGGTGGCGGTCTCGGCCGCGGCCTCGATCGGCGTGCATCTCGCCCATGAGGGCCTCGGCCTGCGGCTGGTGACCGACCAGGGCGCCGAGCACCTGACCGACACCGGATTGAGCTGGTCGCTGCTCGACACCCTCGCGGTGGTACGGAACAGCCCCGCCCGCTCGCTGGAGCTGGGCGTGTCCGCGCTGCGTCAGGGCGGCGGCGACGGGCTGATCGTGGCCGTGCTCGGCTCGCTGGACCCGGAGGAGGCCAGGGAGCTGGCCAGGCTCAGGCACAGCGGCATCACCGGCGTGGCCGTACTCCTCGACGTGGGCACGTGGGACGGCGGCGAGCCGGGCTCCACGGAGAACTACCAGGCGGTGCAGGCGGTCCTCGCCGGTTACGGGTGGCGCATCGTGCGGCTGCCCGCCGGCGTCCCGATCGCCTCGGTATGGCAGGACGCCGCCAACCGCGGCAGGTACGCGCTCAACTCGGCGGGAGGTGCGGCATGAGGTTGTCGATCGCCTCCGCGGTGGCCACGTTCTGCGCGGCCGTCCTGCTCTATCCGCTCTTCCAGGGCGGCTCCTGGTTCTGGGGGTCGCTGGGCGCGGTGCTCGCGGTGATGTGCGGTGGCCTGGTGAGCGGGCGGCTGTCGCTGCCCGCGTGGGCGGCGGCCCTGGTGAACGTGGCCGCGCTGTGGATCTATCTGACCATGGCCTTCGCCTCGGACAAGGCGTGGGCCTGGGTGGTGCCGACCAAGGGGTCGGTGGTGGAGCTGGCCAAGCTGCTGGGCACCGGCTGGGCCGACATCCAGCGCTTCGCCGCGCCGGTGCCCGCCACCGAGGGCATCGCGCTGCTGACGACCGGCGGCGTGGGGCTCATCGCGCTCGTGGTGGACCTGTTCGCCGCGCGGTTGCGGCGGGCGGCGCTGGCGGGGCTGCCGATGCTGGCGCTGGCCACGGTGCCGGCCACGATCCTGGCGGATCCGATCAGCTGGCCCGCGTTCATCATCGCCGCCCTCGGCTTCACCGGTCTGCTGATCGCCGACGGCCGTGAACGCGTCGGCCACTGGGGACGCGCGGTGCTGGTCAGGCGGACCCGCGTCGCCACCTCACCGGTGCCGGGCGCCGAGCGCGAGACGGCCGACACCCGGGGGCTGCGCCTGTCGGGCAAGCGCATCGGGTTCGCCGCTATCGCGCTGGCGGTCCTGGTGCCCGCGGCGCTGCCGGCGATGGAGCCGGTGTCGTTCTTCACCTTCGGGGTGGGCGGCAACGGGTCGGGCAAGGGCAACTCGATCAGCATCCCGAACCCCATCGCCGGCCTGAAGGGCCAGCTGGAGCTGCCGGAGCGGCGCGTCGTCCTGTCCTACACCAACACCGATGACAAGCCCCGCTACCTGCGGATCTACTCGCTCGACACCTTCGACGGCGAGCAGTTCGGCATGACGGAGCCCAAGGGCTCGCCGGACAACAGGACGGAGAACGGCCCGCTGCCCACTCCGCCCGGCCTGTCACCGGCGACCAAGGTCTCGAACGTGACGACCAAGATCCAGCTCAGTGACGAGATCGAGCGGCTGTCGTTCCTGCCCCTGCCGTACCCACCGCGGCAGATCAACATCGACGGCGACTGGCGCGCGGACACCACCACCCTGATGGTCTTCTCCACCAGGGACGAGGCCGCCGGACTCGGCTACGAGGTCTTCACCACCGAGCCCGCGGTGACCAGCGACCTGCTCGAGGCGCTGCCGCAGGCCAGGGCCTCGGCGAGCGACCCGCGTTACCTCAAGCTGCCCGACAACCTGCCCCCGGAGATCAGGGACCTGGCGGCCAAGGTGACGGCGGACGCCCGGACCAGCTACGAGGCCGCGGTGAAGATCCAGGAGTTCTTCACCAAGACCGGTGACTTCACCTACAGCCTCAAGACGCAGGGCTCCGGCAACTCCGCGCTGAAGGACTTCCTGCTGCGCAGCAGGGCCGGTTACTGCGAGCAGTTCGCCGCGTCGATGGCGGTGCTGGCCAGGCTGAGGGGCATCCCCGCCAGGGTGGCGATCGGCTACACGGGCGGCACGAAGGACGGCGACAGGTGGACGGTCGGCACGAACGACTCCCACTCGTGGCCGGAGCTGTACTTCGACGGCGTGGGCTGGCTGCCGTTCGAGCCCACTCCGACGGGCTCGCTCGGCCAGGGCAGCGCCCGGGTGCCCGCCTACACGCAGCCGCTCCCCCGTTCCACGAGCGACGGCTCGACGCCGACGCCCGGGGCGACCAGCACGACCGACGACTCGCCGCTCGGCCCGCAGAACCGGGACAACCCCCGCGCGCTCGACCGCGAGGCCACCATCGCCGACAGCGGGCTGCCGGTGGACGACTCGATGCCGCTGATCGGCAAGATCGGCATCGGCGTGGGGGTGCTCCTGCTCATCCTGCTGATCCCGGCGGGGATCCGGCTGATCACCAGGAGCAGGCGGGTCCGCGCGCTGGGCTGGAAGGTGTCCGAGCCGTCGGACGATATGACGGCCAGGGTCGTGGCGGGCAGCCACCCGGCCGTGGCGGCCGCCTGGGCGGAGCTGGACGACGTGCTGTTCGACTACGGAATGGCCCGCGAGCCCAGCGAGACGCCCCGGGCGCTGGCGCGGCGGCTGACCGAGCGCTATGAGTTCGGGGCCGAGCCGGCCGCGTCCATCGCGACGATCGCCTCGGCGGTCGAGCGGGCGTTGTTCGCGCGGGACGCCGGAGAGATCGCGCCGATGAGGAAGGACCTTCGCAAGGTACGGCAGGCGCTGGCGGCCACGGTGTCGCGCTGGAGGCGGGTGCGGGCCCTGCTGCTGCCCCCGTCGACGCTACGGCGGCTGCGTCGGATGGGCGAGGGAGTGCTCGACGGCTTCGACCGGCTGGAGAACATCAGGTGGCGGCGGACGGCGGCCCACAAGGGCTCGTGAACGTCCGAATCGACCGTGCGGTCGTCCCCTTCCCGGGGGCGGCCGCACGGTCGTCTGGAGGTCGTCCGGCGCTCAGCGCTCGTCGTGACGACGGCGCCAGCGCTCCTCCATGCGCTCCATGAAGCTGCCTCGGTTGCCCCGGCGGCCCGGCTTGCCCGAGACGGAGGCACCAGAGGCGGGCGCGGCGTCGCCGAACCCGTTCATGCGTTTCCAGCTGGACAGACCCCACAGACACGCGGCGAGCATGACCACGAAACCGCCGACGCCGAGGGGAATCAAATTGATCACTACGCCGACCATCAGCAGGACGACGCCGAGCGCAAAGCCGATGGAGGCCTTGATGAGGCGACGTTTGTAATGGCTGCGCGGATCACTGATCCTTACGGTGTTGGCCCACTTCGGGTCCTCGGCGTAGAGGGCCTGCTCGATCTGGTCGAGCAAGCGCTGCTCGTGGTCAGAGAGCGGCACGGCGCCTCCCAAGGACGGCCCCAGGACGGGGAAGACGGCAACGGACGACACGGGGTGTCCGAACCTCGCGGTCGGTTATCCCCAGAATACGAGGCCGGAGACGTAGGCGAAAGCGAACGCCCAACGCAGACCAAACCGGAGGTGACGTCATGACTCCATTGTGGGTCATCCAGCGCCCCTCCTCAGAAATCGTGACATCGACGTCATGCCTCCATTTCATCAAGTCTGCCGCGTACAAGCGACGCCGGGAGCACCGCATCGGGACCAAATCTCCGGATTGCTCGATCCATCGCCTGTTCGGCCTCTCGCCAGCCGGTCTCCCGCTCGCCCAGACCGAGCTGGCGGGAGGATGAATCGGCGGGGCGCAGGTTTTCCATCCTGACCCCTACCAGGCGCAGCCGCACCCGCTCGAGCCCGGCGGCCTCGAAGAGCTCGCAGGCGGTCGCGTAGATCTCCTGGGCCACGTCGGTCGGCTCTCTGAGGGTCTTGGACCGGTTGATCGTGGAGAAGTCGGCTCGGCGCAGCTTCACGCTCACTGTCCTGCCCACGTGACCGGCCTTACGCATCCGGGCGGCCACTCGCTCGGACAGGCGCAGCAATTCGCGTTTGATCACTTCGGGATCGTCGATGTCGGCCGCGAAGGTCTCCTCGTTGCCGATGCTCTTGTCGGGCACGTGCGCGGTCACCGGGCGCTCGTCGCGCCCCCATGCCAGCGCCGCCAGATGACCTCCCACGGCCTGGCCCAGCTCGCGCCGCAGGGTGTTGACGGGGACCTTGGCCAGATCGCCGACCGTGCGGATGCCGAGGCGCGTCAGGGACTGCTCCGTGCGCTCGCCAACGCCCCACAGGGCCGAGACGGGCAACGGGTGGAGGAAATCCACCACCTCGCCCTCGGGCACCACCAGGAGGCCGTCTGGCTTGCACTGCTTCGAGGCGAGCTTGGCCACGAACTTGCTGCTCGCCACCCCCACCGAACACGTGATGCCGTAGCGCTCCAGCACCTGGGCCCTGATCATCGCGGCGATCACGGCGGGCGGGCCCAGCCGGCGCCGCGCGCCGCCGACGTCGAGGAACGCCTCGTCGGAGGCGATCGGCTCGACCATCGGGGTGATCGCGTGGAAGATCTCCATGACGCCCTTGGAGACCTCGGAGTATTTGCCGTGGCTGGGCGGGATGATGGTGGCCTGAGGACATATCCGGCGGGCCCTGCTCATCGGCATCGCCGAGTGCACGCCGTGAGCCCTGGCCTCGTAGGTGGCGCTGAGCACCACGCCGCGCCCGGCCGGCGAGCCGACGATCACCGGGCGCCCTCGCAGCTCCGGGCGGTCGAGCAGCTCGACGCTGGCGAAGAAGGCGTCCATGTCGACGTGCAGGATCGGGCAGCCGCCGTCATCGGCCCCGGTCTGAGGAGCGGGGCCGATGCCCGTGATCTGCTTGCGAGACACGCCACCATTCTATCCGAACACGTGTTCCATGGTAGGGGCAGGTCAGCCGCGATGGCCCAGGACATGGAGCTGCGTGGCGATGTCACGCAGCACGGGATGGACGGCGGCGGCCTGTTCGAGCGCCACGAGGGCCTCGGCGGCGCCCGGCTCGCCGTCGACCAGCCTGCTGGGCACCAGGTCGGCGAACACCCGCACGCCGTGCACCTCGCCGACCGTGAACCCGGTCGCGGCCAGCAGCTGGGCGAGCGTCTCCGCGGTGTAGCGGCGCGGGGTGGGGTCACGGTCGCCCCAGCTGCCCCTCGGGTCGCTCAGCACGGCCCTGGCCTCGTCGAACTGGCCCGCGAGCGCCCGGTGGATGGCGCTGGAGACCGGGTTGGCGGCCAGCACGCTGACCGCGCCGCCCGCGCGCAGCACTCCGGCGACGGCCGTGAGGGCGCTGATCGGGTCTTCGACGTATTCGAGCACGCTGTGGCAGATGACCAGGTCGGCGCTGTCGTGGTCGAGCAGGTCGCCCAGGTCGGCGGCGTCGCCCTGCAGGGCGCGCACGCCCACGCCCTTCTCCTTGGCCCGGCGCTCCAGCGCGGCCAGCGAGTCGGGACTCGGGTCGACCACGGTGACCGTGTGGCCAAGCTCGGCCAGCGGCACCGCGAACCCGCCGGTCCCGCCGCCGGCGTCGACGATGTCGAGAGCGTCGCGCCCCGTGGCGGCCGCCCGCTCGGCCAGCACCGCCCGCAGCGCCGCCCAGACCACGGCGGTCCGCACCGCCGGAGTCCTCGTCACGCCCGCGGTACGCCCTTCAGAACGCAACCTCGGCTCGCCTCCCTCTGCTCCACGAACCCATGTCGCCCGACCATGCCCCTAAAGCTCCGTCCCCTAAAGCTCCCGCCCCAGCCTACGCGGTGTGGGAGATCGCCCGCTCCGCCTCCTCGCTTCCAGAATCGTCGAAGCGCGCCCGCGGGTGCCACCTGCTGCGATGGACTTGCCGCCGACGATCTATACACAGAGGGACGTATGAGGATTTTTCGGTATATTGCGCTGGCAGTGGTGGCCCTGGGGCTCCTGCCGTCCGTACCGGCTCAGGCGGAGACGGCGGGCGAGGTCTACGGGGCGTACTCGCGCATGATGTCCCGCAGCGCCGGCCAGTTCTGGGCCGACGGCAAGGCCGCCGGGCAGTGGGCCTGGAAGCCGCTGTCGGACACCACGTCGGAGATCAGCTGGGGCGATCCCGCCAAGTGGCCGCCGAACTACGCGGAGAAGTTCGTCCACGACGGCGACTGGGTCATGCTCGACGGCTGGCGCGACAACGGCACCTACTACCGCGTGCGGGTCACCAAGGAGCAGATCGGCGACGCCAAGTGCGACGACCTGCGTACGCTGGCCACCAGCGGCCGGCAGCACTACGTGAAGTGGGACATCCCCGGCCAGGCGTACTGCCTCAAGGCCTGGGGCACCATCACCGAGGAGTCCTCGGGCAAGGTGGTCGACTTCGGCCACACGCAGATCTGGTCGCCGCCCGCGCCCTGCTCCAACGCGAAGTACGGCCGGAAGACCTGCGTCAAGCAGTGGGAGTCCTGGTGGGACAACCAGGGCGCGCCCGGCAAGCCGATCACCAGGAAGCTGGAGCGCGACCAGTTCATCGCCCGGGGCATCGGCATGGCCTTCGCCATCCAGCAGTATTTCCCCAAGACGTGGCGGGCCGAGGCGCACTCCGACTGGACCTGGTAGGACACTGGTGCCCCGCCGGCCGGGATGAGCCGGCGGGGCCTTTTGTGGGGCGTCGGCGCCCATGGCCGGCGCTGTCTTCCTGGCTCGGGACGGGACCGGGGCGGGTGGGCTCCTGGCCGAGCCGCACGGTCAACCATGCGCCCGGCGGGCGTCGAACGGTTGACCGTGCGGCATACACGTCCCTCGCCTAGCGCAAGCCGTGCAGGCCGCGTATGTGGAACGTACCTCGCGAATATGGACGGACTTCGGATCAGAAGTAGGAACTTCTTCTACTCGGTGGGGCCGGTATCCGCCGGAGGTAGAACCCGATGCATCCGAAGAGGCTGTCTAAAGAGTGATACTTGGCTTCAGCTGCTTGAAGCGGGCCAGCAGCCCGTTCACGAACTGGGGCGACTCATCCGTCGACAGCTCGCCCGCCAGGTGCACCCACTCGCTGATGACCACGCCCTCGGGGACGCCGGGCATCCACAGGAGCTCATAGGTGCCGCCCCGCAGCAGGTTGCGATCGACGGCGGGCATGCGGTCGAGGGTCCAGCCCTCGGAGTAGGTGGTGATCAGCTCGTCGATGCGGGCCTGGTGACGGGCCACGCCCTCGACGATGGTCGAGGTGTATTCGTTGACCGGGGGCTCCTGCCGTTCGACCCGCTCGGCGAGGATCCGCAGTGGATCCTCGCCGCGCAGTTCGGACTCGAAGAGGATGTCGAGCGCACGCCTGCGTGCTTTGCCTCGCGCCGACACCTCAGGCCCGGCCGAGGTATTCGCCGCTGCGGGTGTCGACCTTGATCTTCTCGCCGGTGGTGATGAAGAGCGGAACCTTGACCTCGGCGCCGGTCTCCAGGGTGGCGGGCTTGGTGCCGCCGGTGGAGCGGTCGCCCTGCAGGCCGGGCTCGGTGTTGGAGATGATCAGCTCGACCGCCGCGGGCAGGTCGATGTAGAGCGCGGAGCCCTCGTTGAAGGCGATCGTGGCCAGGGTGTTCTCGAGCATGTAGTTGGCGGCGGTGCCGACCGTGGCGGAGGGCACGTTGACCATGTCGTAGGTCTCGGTGTCCATGAAGACGAAGTCGTCGCCGTCCTTGTAGGAATATTGCATCTCGCGCTTGTCGACGTTGGCCACGTCGACCTTCACGCCGGCGTTGAAGGTCTTGTCGACGACCTTGCCCGAGAGCACGTTCTTGAGTTTGGTGCGGACGAACGCGCCGCCCTTGCCCGGCTTGACGTGCTGGAACTCCACAACGGCCCACAGCTCACCGCCGTCGAGCTTCAACACCATGCCGTTCTTGAGGTCGTTGGTCGTCGCCACTCGTATTCTCCCGCGTGTGGCCGCTCAAAGGACGAGCAGCTCCTTGGTCGTCTTCGTGAGGAGTTCCGGCCCGCCCGTGCGTGTCACAAGGGTGTCCTCGATGCGAACACCGCCCCGGCCCGGGAGATAGATCCCCGGCTCGACGGTGACAGGAACTCGATCCTCAAGTCTACCGGTCCTCAACGGGCCCAGGAACGGGTCCTCGTGGATCTCCAGCCCGACGCCGTGACCGAGGCCGTGTCTGAAGTGGCCGCCGTGACCCGCCGCCTCGATGACCGAGCGGGCGGCCGCGTCCACTTCCTTGGCCGTCGCGCCCGGCGCCAGCGCCCGGCTGCCCGCGCGCTGCGCCTCGGCGACCAAGTCGTAGATCTCCCGCTGCCAGGCGGCCGGGCCGCCCAGGGCGACCGTACGCGTCATGTCGGCGTGGTAGCCCTGGTAGCAGGCGCCGAAGTCGACGGTGACCAGGTCGCCTGTGCGCAGCTCCCTGCCGGTGGGCGCGTGGTGCGGGATGGCGCCGTTCTCGCCCGCCGCGACGATGGTGGCGAAGGCCGGACCGTCGGCGCCCAGTTCGATCATCCGGGCCTCGAGCAGCCGGGCGACGTCGCGCTCGGTGACGCCGGGGCCGATGTTGCCCATCACGTCGGCGAGTGCCTGGTCGCTGATCGCGCAGGCCGTACGGAGGAGTTCGAGCTCGTCGTCGTCCTTGACCGCCCGCAGCACCTCCACGAGCGGCTCCAGCGGCACGGGCCCGCTCTCCAGCAGGCTGCTCAGCCGGTTGAACGTCGCCACGCTCATGCTGGCCGCCTCGATCCCGATGCCGGGCGCGGCCAGCCGGGCCGCCACGTCGGACGCCTCGACGGCCGCCACGTCCAGCCCGCGCGTCTTCTCGATGTAGCGGTTGTCGGTCACCAGCAGCGCGGAGCCGTCGGCCTTGACGAGCACCGCGGCGTTCGAGCTCTCCAGCCCGGTGAGGTAGCGCACGTTGACGCCCGAGGTGACGAGGATCGCGTCGACCTCGCGCGCGGGCAGCATTTCCGCGACCCGCGCCCGGCGTTCCGGATAATTGACGGTCATTTCGTCAATGTACGTGTATTAACCCTCGCGCCACTATTGACCTCCCCTGTCACACGCGAATACCGTGCCGAACGCTGTTCTCATAATTCCATGGAGCGCCCCATGATGCGGTACGCCTTAGCTGTCGCCTTGACCGTTCTGACCATGGGGAGTGTCCCGGCCGCCGCCGCGCCGCCGCCACCCGGTCACATCCGGGTCGATCAAGTGGGCTTCGCCCCCGCGGAGTCCAAGCACGCCTTCCTGATGACCCGCGCGCGGTCCGCGGGCGCCCGCTTCAGCGTCGTCCGCGACGACGGGCGCGAGGTGCTCAAGGGTACGGCGGGCCGCGACCTGGGCTCCTGGAACGGCACGTACGGGCACGTGTACGGCCTGGACCTCACGTCGCTGAAGGACCCGGGCCGCTACCGGATCAAGTCCGGCACGATCACCTCCCCCGCCTTCCGGATCGCCCCGGCCTCGCCCACCTCGAAGATCCTCACCTTCTTCGAGGGGCAGCGCGACGGCGGCCGCAGGCATGCCAACGACAAAGCCGCCTCGGTCTACGACTGGCCCGTGTTCACCGGGCCGGACACCGACGAGATCAAGGGCGGGCTGCGGAAAATCGGCGGGCCGGTGAACGTCGAGGGTGGCTGGTTCGACGCGGGCGACTATCTCAAGTTCACCCACATCCTGGCTTATGTCGACACACTGCTCTGGGCCTCGGTCCGGGACGGCGGACCCGACCAGAGTCTCAATCGCGAAGCCACCCATGGCCTGAAATATCTGGACAAAATGTGGGACGGCGCTTCCAAGACCCTCTACATCCAGGTCGGCATCGGCGCGGGCGACAAGGCGGCCACCTACGTCGGAGACCACGACGTCTGGCGGCTGCCCGAGTCCGACGACACCTCCAAGCACCGCTACCTGCGCCACCGGCCGGTCTTCCGCGCGGCCGCCCCCGGCAAGCCGATCAGCCCGAACCTGGCCGGCCGTACCGCGGCGGCCTTCGCGCTGGCCGCGCAGCTGGAACCCTCCCGGGAGCGGGCGACGGCACTGCTGGGCAAGGCGGCGGCGGTCTACGCGATGGCCAAGACGGAGAAGGTGGGGCAGCTCGTCACGTCGCTGCCGCACGCCTTCTACCCGGAGAGCGCCTGGCGCGACGACATGGAGCTGGGCGGCGCCGAGCTGGCGCTGGCGGCGCTGCGGCTCGGCGACGACCGGGCCGTGGGCTGGCTGGAGCAGGCCACGCGCTGGGCCGGCCAGTACCTGGAGCACGAGACCGGGGACGACACCCTCAACCTGTACGACGTGAGCGCGCTCGCCCACACCGACCTGGTCAAGGCGATCCGGCAGGCGGACGCGTCCAGCCCGGTGCAGGCCGACCAGGTGATGGGCCCGGACGGGCAGCCGGCGCTGGTCGGCTCGGGGGGTCAGCAGAAGATCTCCGACGGGCTGGCGGTCTCCGAGCAGCAGCTGGTTGACGATCTGCGGGCCCAGCTGGAGATCGGTTCCGCGCGGGCGGCCAAGGATCCGTTCCGGGCGGGGGCCGCGTACGCCGAGTTCGACGCGGTGCCGCACGCGTTCGGGCTGGCGGCGACGTCGCGACTGTACGCGTCGGTGAGCGGGGACCGGGCCTACGACGCCTTCGGGACGCGGCAGCGCGGCTGGGTGTTCGGCGCCAACGCCTGGGGCGTGTCGTTCGTCGCCGGGGCGGGCGAGAACGCGATCCGGTGCCCGCACTACCAGATCTCCGACATCACCCGGAAGCCCGCCACGGGGGCCGTGGTGAACGGGCCGAACGACGCGTCACTGTTCCACGACGGGCTGGGTGGCCACCTGGAAGGGATGGTGCCCTGCCCGTCGGACGGCGTGGACCGCTACGCGCCGTTCACCGGGCGGGGCAGCCGGTTCGTGGACGACGTGCGGTCCTGGCAGGCGTCGGAACCGGCGGACGACTTCGCGGCCATCGGCGTCTACGCGCTCTCGCTTATGTCGCGCTGAGGGCGGTGGTTCGTCACACGATCGCCTGTCTTCTTCCGCCCCCGAAGGGGGGATCCTCCCAAAGGCCTCAGCCACCACGGGCCGTCACGGATCCACGGTCCGTCACGGCAGGCGTCCCTTCGGAGAGACGCCCCCTTCAGGGAAGCTACCGAGCATTCGGGCGATCCCGGGGCGCCCGGTCCGAGGGATCCTCGGACCGGGCGTCGGGGTCAGGGCTTCCAGTTGTCGAGGAAGTCGTTGAGGGGTCCGGAGGTGGGTACGTCGCCCTTCTCCTGGCCCTTGCGCAGGTCGCGCATGATGCCCGTGACCTGGTCGAGTGCCGAGTCGTCGTGGTTCTCCAGGAACTTCCGGCCGGCCTTCCTGATCTTCTCGTGGGCCTTCCTGGCGGCGCGGGGCTCGATGTCGCCGATGGTCTCCTGAGCCGTCAAGGACGCGTCGAATTCACCCAGCCACTTCACCCACCCTCCGGGCGGAACGCTGTTGGCCAGCGTGCCCTTGGGTTTCGGGGTAGGGCCCGCATCGGTCGGGAGGGGCGCGATGGACGTGGACGGCTCGGGGGTCTCCGTCGGCGTCGGCTCCGGGGCCGGCGTGGTGACGATGGGCGTCGCCGAGGGCGTCGGCCCGGCCTCGGGTCTGCCGCGCGAGCCCGCCCACAGGACCAGGCCCACGGTGACGACCGCGATCACGGCCAAGGCCGCGCCCAGCTGCACGAACAGGCGGCGGTTGGACGACGGCGGAGGTGGCGGCGCGTCATAGATCGCCGTATCCCCCTTACGCGGGCCGCCGCCGTCGTGAAACACCCCGGCGGGCATGGCGCGAGTGTCACCGGCACCCGTCCGGGCCGCATCCACCCCACGCCCCGCAGGCCCACCCGCGCCCGGCTGGGCGAAGATCTGGCCGGTCTGCGGAACGCCGCCCGGGTGGGATGTGGCCTGACCGGGCTGAGGCGCACCGCCCTGGTTCGGGCCCGCCTGAGCACCCTGGGATGCTCCGCCCTGGGGCGCCATGGGGGACGTGGCTTGACCGGGGTGGGGTCCCGTGGCCGGGGCGGGCTGGGTGCGGGGTGGGCGGGCGATGGCGGCCAGCGCTCGGCGTACCGTCTCACCGCCGGCCGGGCGTGCGGCGGGATCCTTGGCGAGCATGGCCAGCACCAGCCGGTCCAGCTCGCCCGGCACCTCCGCCCGGTGGCGGCTCGGCGGCTCGGGCTCGGCGTGCAGGTGCCGCTCGCCGACCTCGTCCGGCGAGCCTTCGAACGGCGGGCGGCCGCACAGCGCCTCATAACAGACGCACCCGAGCGCGTACAGGTCCGCGGCGGCCTCCCCGCCGCGTCCGTCGATTACCTCTGGCGCCCGATACAGTACGCCGCCGTCCGAGGACACCTGGTCGGCCAGCCCGAACCCCACGACCTTGAGCACCCCGCTCCCGGCCCGCCGGAAGCTGTCGGGCCCGATCTGGCCGTGCACCACCCCGGCCCGGTGCGCCGCCTCCAGTCCCGCGGCCGCCTGCCCGATGAGGTCGCAGACCTCGGTGATGGGCAGCGGTCCCTGCCCGGCCACCTCCTCGCCGATGCTCTCCCCGGTGAGGAACTCCATGACCAGGAACGGCGCCCCCTCGTGGTCACCCACGTCGAGCACCATGGCCACGTTCGGATGGATCACCCGGGCCACGGCCTGGGCATGCTGCCGGAGCACCTCGGGCGTGGCCGCCCCGGCGTCCAGCACCTTCACGGCCACGGTCCAGTCGGCGCGCTGGTCGTAGCCGCGCCACACCTCGCCTGTCGGCCCGCTGCCGATGAGCTCATCAAGCCGATACCGGCCGGCGACCAAAGACGGCGTCGCGTCGGACATTATTTCCGCCAATAACTACAGAAACGGCAATTTCGACCCACCCTAGGCCCCCACGGGCCTCTGCCGCCCCACAAGGAGCGATCAGGGCAGGACGCCGCCACTGTCAACCCGCTGGGGTACCCAGACGTCTAATGACGGACGAGCGCGTCACGCCCGGGGCGCATCGTCCTCGGGCCAGTCCTCGGCGTAGATCAGCGCGAGTTCTTGCCACACCTCGTCCACGGGTCGTCCCTGCACCCGCGCGAGGTGCCGTACGAGCAGGAGGATGAGATGCAGGGAGGCCATCGCGGCGACCTCCCGCGGAACCTCGTTGATGACCCGGCCGATCACCTGCAGGCCGATGGGGTCGCTGGTGTCGCCGCTCTCCCGTGCTTCCAGAGCGACGGTGACCATCGCCAGCACGGCGTTCATGTGCTCTTTGAGGAAAGCGCCCCGCTGAGGGCTGCCTGTCATGACTAGTGCACCTTCCGGCATGGAGGGATTGGCGCCCTGGGGCACCCGAACCAGCATGCCGTCTCAGCCGGTGCGATGCGCATCGATTCGCCCAGGAGACCGCTTACCGTCCTGGGCAGTCTTTCGCAACCCGCACTCACCACGCGAACTTCTGTATGCCCGGATTCGGTGACGCGCCGACGACCAACGCATCCGAAGCCAGCCCGACATGAAGAACGTCCGCCCTCCTGGAGAAGAGCTGGACGCATTGTGGCCTGGGCCGAACACGAACCTCGACTTCTGGGTAAGCGCACCAGGCGAAGCCCTTTGCGCGCCGGCACGGCGCCCCCAGAAGCACAGCCCGAGCGAAGCGAGGCATTGTGGCTGGACGCGCGAAAAGGCCCTCCAGGATTATCCTGAAGGGCCTTTTACCTTGGTAGCGGGGGCAGGATTTGAACCTACGACCTCTGGGTTATGAGCCCAGCGAGCTACCGAACTGCTCCACCCCGCGTCGCAAGAGAAAGACTATCGGATCCGGGGAGTGCTTCGGTCGCCCGGCGGAAATCAGGAGGCGATTTCCTTGATCCGCTCGATCAGCTTCACCCGGTCCTCGTGCGTCGCCCCGAACGGCGCGATGTTGAGCGTCGTCACCCCGGACTCCTTCATCGCCGCCACCCGGTCCCGGACGAACCCGTCGCTCCCGATGAGCGACATGCTCTCCAGCAACTCATGCGGCACCAGCGCCGCCGCCTCCTCCTTCTTCCCGTCGAGGTACAGCTCCTGGATCGCCTCGGCCTCCTTCTCGTAGCCGTAGCGCCGCGCGAGGTCGTTGTAGAAGTTGCGGCCCTTGGCGCCCATGCCGCCGATGTACAGCGCCGCCATCGGCCGCCCGAACTCCAGCAGCCCCGCCACGTCGTCGCCGATCGCCAGCGACGCCTGCGCGATCACGTCCAGCTCGCCCAGCTCGTCCTGCCGCTTGGCCCGCCCGGCGGCCAGCGACGGGCCCCACACGTCGGCGGCCTTCTCGGGTACGTAGAAGATCGGCTCCCAGCCCTCGGCGAGCTCGGCGGCCAGCTCGACGTTCTTGGGGCCGATGGCCGCGATCACGATGGGGATGCGGGGGCGTACCGGATGGTTGATGATCTTCAGCGGCTTGCCGAGCCCGGTCCCCTGGCCGGGCGGCAGCGGCAGCGTGTAGTGCTTGCCCTCGTACTCCAGCCGCTCGCGCCGCCACACCTGGCGGCAGATCTCGATGATCTCCCTCGTACGGGCCAGCGGCGCGGTGTACGGCACGCCGTGGAAGCCCTCGATCACCTGCGGCCCCGAGGCGCCGAGACCCAGCGTGAAGCGCCCGTCGGAGACGTAGTCCAGGCCCGCGGCGGTCATCGCCAGCAGCGCCGGGGTGCGCGAGTAGATCGGCAGGATCCCGGAGGCGATCTCCAGCCGCTCGGTCTTGGCGGCGATGTAGCCCATCTGGCTGACGGCGTCGAAGCTGTAGGCCTCGGCGACGAAGACGATGTCGAGACCCGCCTTCTCGTAGTCGGCCAACTCGGCGACCGACTCCTTGAAGCCGCCCGAGTAGTTCAGTGCCATACCGATGCGCATGCCGGGCTCCCGATGAACCGAATGTTGTTCCGTTGCGACGGCAACAGGTTAGCGCGCCGCGTCACCGGCAGCGAGCGGCTAGCCTGGGTCGAATGCTGAAGCGCGTCGTCATCGCCGTGTCCGCCGTGCTCGCCGTGGGACTGGCGGGGCATCAGCTGATCCCGGTGCTCGGCGGGTTCACCCCGGTGATGGAGAGCCTGCTGCCCTGGTTCGGCTTGATCGTGCCGATGCTGCTCGTGGCGGCCGTCGTGGCACGCTCCAAGCTGGCCACGGCCGCGGCGCTCGTGCCCGGCGTGGTGTGGGCGTCCATGTTCGGCTCCACGCTGATGCGCACCCCGCCCGGTGGCCAGAGCGACCTGGCGGTCGGCACGGTCAACGTGGGCGTCACCAACAGCGCCTCGGGCGAGGCGGTGCGTCGCATCGCCGAAGACCTCGACCTGCTGGCGGCCCAGGAGCTGACCAGCGGCGGCCCGGCCGCCAAGCAGCTCAACAAGATGTTCAAGTACCACTATCCGGTGAGCACGGTCGGCCTGTGGAGCCGCTACCCGATCACCGAGACCAAGCCGCTCGACGTCGGCATGGGCTGGCCGCGCGCGCTGCGGGCCGTGGTGGCCACGCCCAAGGGCAAGGTCACCGTGTACGTCATGCACCTGGCCTCCGCCCGCCCCGGCCACACCGCCTCGCGCGATGAGTCCCTGGCCCACGCCCGCAAGCTCATCGACGCCGACCCGAGCAAGCGGATCCTGCTGCTCGGCGACCTCAACACCGCCACCACCGACCGGGGCATGCAGGGACTCACTCCGCCGCTGACGGACGCGCAGCTCACGGCGGGCGACGGCTTCGGGTTCACCTGGCCGTCGGAGTTCCCGATCACCAGGCCGGACCACATCCTGTTCAAGGGGATGACGGCGACCAAGGCGGGGGTGGCCCCGGCGACGGGCAGCGACCACCGCGCCGCGATCGCGTCACTGCGCCTCTAGCGCGCAAGTGCGGTGACCGTCCCCGGGTGGTCCGTCCACACGACCGTCTCGATCCCTGTGACGGTCCCGTCGTGGCTGGGGTCCTTTTAGCGGGGTACCCCCTTCGGGGGAGAGGAAGAACGGATGCCCGGCGAACGTTCGCGGTCAGGTCTCCAGCAGCGACAGGTCCTCAGGGGTGTCGATGTCGGCCGGGTCGCCCAGCCCGTCGCACGGCACCTCCGTGACCAGCTCGGGATGCGCCTTCAGAAACGGTCTCGCCCCCACATCCCCCACGGCCAGTGCGGCGACGGCGGCGAAGTGGCGGCGGGCGATCAGCACGGGGTTGCGGCGCCGGCCGCCGTAGGTCGCCACGGCCACCTCGGCACCGGCGTCCATCAGGGCGCGTACCGCCGCGGGCCCGATGAACGGCTGGTCCACCAGCGCGATGACCACCGACTCGGCCTCCTCGGGCAGCGCGGCCAGCCCCACTCTCAGGGACGAGCCCATGCCCGTCGCCCAGTCCGGGTTGCGGACGGTCACCGCCCGGCGCACCTGTACGGTCGCCGCCCCGAGCACGACCACCACCGGATGGCAGCCGCCGTCCTCCAGCAGCCGCACGCCCCGGTCCACGAGCCGTTCGCCCTCGTACTCGACCAGCGCCTTCGGTGTGCCCAACCGGGCGCCCTGCCCGGCGGCGAGCAGCAGCCCGGCCACCCGGGAGCCTTTCATGGCGTCTCCTGGTGGATGCGCCCCTCGGTGTGGGTCAGCGGCCGCCCCGAACCGCCCCAGCGCAGCTGGATCAGCTCGGCGGCGATCGACACCGCCGTCTCCTCGGGGGTCCGGGCGCCCAGGTCGAGGCCGATGGGCGACCTCAGCCGGGCCAGCTCGTCCTCGGTCAGGCCCGCCTCGCGCAGCCGGGCCAGCCGGTCGTCGTGGGTGCGGCGCGAGCCCATGGCGCCGACGTAGCCCGCGCCGGTGCGCAGCGCCACCTCCAGCAGCGGCACGTCGAACTTGGGGTCATGGGTGAGCACGCAGATGACCGTGCGCTCGTCCACCTGTACCGAGGCCAGGTAGTCGTGCGGCCACTTGACCACCACCTCGTCCGCGTCCGGGAAGCGCTTGGGGGTGGCGAAGACGGGCCGCGCGTCGCAGACGGTCACGTGATAGCCCAGGAACTTGCCCACCCGCGCCACCGCCGCGGCGAAGTCGATCGCCCCGAACACCAGCATCCGCGGCGGCGGCGCGAACGACTGCACGAACACCGCCAGGTCGTCCAGCCGCCGCTCGCCCTGCCCGCCGTAGTGCCTGATGCCCGTCGCGCCCTGGGCCAGCATGCCGCGGGCGTCATCGTCGACGGCCTCGTCGAGCCGGTCCAGGCCGAGCGTGCCCGAGGAGCGGTCCGGCCAGATGACGCGCCGGGCGCCCATCCGCCCGGGGCCGGAGACGATCGTGGCGACCGCCACGGGCTCGTGCGCGTTCACGGACGCCGCGATGTCGCCCAGCTGGGGAAAGGTCTCGGCCGAGATGGGTTCGACGAGGATGTCGATGATGCCGCCGCAGGTCAGCCCGACGGCGAACGCGTCGTCGTCGCTCACGCCGTACCTCTGCAGGATGGGCGTGTCGATCTCGGTGGCCAGCTCGAACACCGCGCCCTCGACGCACCCGCCGGACACGCTGCCGACCACTTCGTCGCCGCGCACCGCCATGGCCGCGCCCGGCGCGCGGGGCGCGCTGCTGAACGTGCTCACCACTGTGGCGAGCCCGAACTTGTGCCCCGATCTCCACCAGCGCATGATCTCCGGCAGCACATCACGCATGGGCGAGCCTCTCACTGAGTTCTTCGAAGGCGGCCAGGCTGTGCCCGGCCACCAGATCGTCCAGGTACGGCAGAGCGGCCCGCATGCCGCCGGTCAGCGGCTGGTAGTCCGCGTACCCCTTGTGCGGGTTGACCCAGATGACCCGGTGCGCCTGCCTGGCCAGGCGGGCCATCTGTGTGCCGAGGAGTTCCGGGTCGCCCCGTTCCCAGCCGTCCGAGGCGATCACCGCGATCGCCCCTCTCGCGCTGGCGCGGGTGAGGTATTCCCTCAGCTCCTCGCCCAGCCTGGTCCCGCCACTCCAGTCGGGCACGGCCTTGGACACCTCGTTCAGCGCCGTGCCGGGGTCGCGGTGGCGCAGCTCGGCGGTGATCGGGGTGAGCCTGGTGCCGATGGAGTAGACCCTGGTGGCCCGCGGCTCGCTCCTGACCAGGGCGTGCGCGAAGCGCAGCAGCGTCTCGGCGTAGGGAGCCATGGAGCCGCTGACGTCCACGAGCAGCACGACGCGGCGCGGCCTGGTGGTGTGCCGCCGGCGGCGCAACCGCGCGACCTCGCCCTTCCTGAGCGCGTCCCGGATCGTCCGCCGCTGGTCCAGAACGCCCCGGTGCGCGGCCTCGAACCGCCGCGAGCGCCGCTGCGCGCGCCGGCCGCGCAGCATGGACAGCATCCGGTGCACCTCCGCCCGTTCGGCCTCGGTCAGCCGGGCCACGTCCCGGTTGCGCAGGATCTCGGTACGGCTGGCGGTGCCGGGCACGGCCTCGGCCTCGCCCTCCTGCTCCTCCTGCTCGGTGGCGGCGGTGTGGCGGGTGACGGTCGTGGTGCTGGTACGGCTGACCTTGGCGGTCCGGCCGCCGAAGTAGGCGGCGAAGCAGCGGTCGTACCTGGGCAGGTCGTCGGGTGTGGCGCAGAGCGTGAAGCGGCCGGCCCAGTAGACGTCGGCCGGAGCGGCCACGTCGAGGTGGTCGAGGGCCAGCAGCAGGTTGCGGGTGCGCTCGTGGTCGGCGGCGACGCCCGCGGCGCGCAGTGTCCTGGCGAAGCCCGTCATGGTGGCGGCCAGCTCACGCATGGAGGAGCCCGTTGCCCAGGACGTTCTCGACGTCCTCGCGGTATTTCAGCGCGGCGCCCAGCGTGGCCGCCGCGCGGCCGGGGTCGAGCTCCTTGGCGCCCAGCGTGAGCAGCGCCTCGGTCCAGTCGAGCGTCTCGGCGACGCCGGGCGGCTTGACCAGCCCGGCCTGCCGCAGCCGCGCCGCCGCCTGAGCCACCTGGGCGGCCAGCGTCTCGGTGCACTCGGGCAGGCGGCGCAGCAGGATCGCCACTTCCCTGTCGAAGTCCGGGTGCTCCAGCCAGTGGTAGAGGCAGCGGCGCTTGAGCGCGTCGTGCACCTCACGGGTCCGGTTGGAGGTGACGACCACGACCGGCGGCGTCTTGGCGCTGACCGTGCCCAGCTCGGGGATGGAGATCGTGAAGTCCGACAGCACTTCCAGCAGGAACGCCTCGAACTCGTCGTCGGCCCGGTCGATCTCGTCCACGAGCAGCACGCTGGGCTGCGTCTCGACGGCCTTGAGCAGCGGCCTGGCGATCAGGAACCGGCGATCGTAGATCTCGCCTTCGAGGCGGCCCACGTCGGTGATCCCGGCGGCCTCGGCGGCTTTGAGGTGGAGCAGCTGGCGGGCGAAGTCCCAGTCATACAGCGCCTGGGCGGCGTCGAGCCCCTCGTAGCACTGCAGCCGGATCAGCGGCGCCTCCAGCAGCGCGGCCAGGGTCTTGGCCAGCTCGGTCTTGCCCACCCCCGCCTCCCCTTCGAGGAAGAGCGGCCGGCCCATCCTGAGCGCCAGGAACGCGGCCGTGGCCAGGCCCTCGTCGGCCAGGTAGGCGTGCCGGTCGAGCAGCTCGATGAGGTTGTCCGGAGACTGGATGTCCATTGCCGTGATTGTCCGCCGCAGCACGCCTTCAGGCTACGCGCCACTTGGTCCACGCGAGAATCCCGCGCTCAGCGCTCCTCCGCGTCCTCTCCGCCCTTCGCCTCTCCGCGCTCGTGGATCAGGGCGGCCAGCTCGGCCGTGGCGCGGTGGGCGCGGGCCTTCTCCGAGCCCTGGATGCCCATCGCGCCGATGGTGCGGCCGTCGGAGAAGTCCAGCTTGGGCCAGGGCTCGCCGACCAGCAGGGTCACGTCCAGGACCTCCGGCCAGCTGTAGCGGTGGGTACGGATGGCGTTGACGATCGTCAGGCCCGTCTCGTCGGCCTCGACCCGCACCCGGCCCAGCAGGTGCAGGACGAAGGCCACCAGGCAGCCGAACAGCACGAGCCCGATCCGGTCCACCAGCTGGAACGGCTCGGCGATGAGGACGGCCATCACCACCGAGCCGAGGACGATCACCGTCGCGGAGCCGTACGCGACGAATCTCCCCCGGCGGGGACGCCAGGTGATGGGCAGCGGCGGGGGAGTCATCGGCTCGGACACGAACGGAAACCTATCGCAGGTCAGTGGAGGGTCTTCAGGAGGAGGGCGGTCTCCAGCGCGGCGATGGCCGACTCATAGCCCTTGTCCTCCTTGCTGCCCGGCAGGCCCGAGCGGTCGAGTGCCTGGTCGAGCGTCTCGCAGGTGAGCACGCCGTTGCCGACCGGGGTCTCCTCGTCGAGTGAGATCCGGGTCAGGCCGGCGGTCACCGAGTCGCAGACGTACGCGAAATGCGCGGTCTCGCCCTTGATGACCGCGCCCAGCGCCACCACCGCGTCGCAGCGGCGGGCCAGCGCCTGGGCGATGACCGGGATCTCCAGCGAGCCGGGCACCCGTACGACGGTGGCCGTGGCGCCGCTGTCCTCGCACGCCTGGAGGGCGCGGGCGAGGAGCTGGTCGGTGATCTTGGCGTGCCAGCCGGCGGCGACCACGCCCACCGTCAGTCCCGCGGCGTCCGGTGCCGCGGCCGCCGCTGGACGTCCTTCCCCGCTCATGAAGCCTCCGAGATGTCGTGGCCGAGGCGGTCGCGCTTGGCCTTGAGGTAGCGCTCGTTGTAGGGGTTCATCGCCACCGGCATGGGCTCGCGGCCGAGCACCTTGATGCCGTAGCCGTCCATGCCCTTGAGCTTGGCCGGGTTGTTGGTGAGCAGGCGTACGGACTTGACGCCGAGGTCGGCCAGGATCTGCGCGGCGTTGGAGAACTCGCGGGCGTCGACCGGCAGGCCCAGCTCGATGTTGGCGTCGACGGTGTCGCTGCCGGCGTCCTGGAGGCTGTACGCCCTGAGCTTGGCCAGCAGGCCGATGCCCCGGCCCTCGTGACCGCGCAGGTAGACCACGACGCCGCGGCCCTCCTGCGCGATGGCGGACATGGCGTGGTCGAGCTGCACGCCGCAGTCGCAGCGCAGCGAGCCGAACACGTCGCCGGTCAGGCATTCGGAGTGGGCGCGGACCAGGATGTTCTCGCCGGCCGAGTCGCCGGACAGGTCGCCGTAGACGAGCGCGATGTGCTCGCCGCCATCGAGCGCGCTGGCGTAGCCGTAGGCCCGCCACATCCCGTACGCGTTGGGCACGTTCGTCTCGGCGACCCTGGTGACCATGCTCTCGGTCCTGCGCCGGTAGTCGACCAGCTGCTCGATGGAGATGAGCGCCAGATCGTGCTCGTCGGCGAAGGTCCGCAGCTCGGGCAGCCGGGCCATGGTGCCGTCGTCGTTGACGATCTCGGCCAGGACGCCCGCGGGGCTGAGCCCGGCGAGCCTGGCCAGGTCGACGGCCGCCTCGGTGTGGCCGCGCCGGCTCAGCACGCCGCCCTCGTGGTAGCGCAGCGGGAAGATGTGGCCCGGCCGGACCAGCTCGTAGGGCTCGGTGGCGGAGTCGGCGAGTGTACGGATCGTCCTGGCGCGGTCGGCGGCGGAGATGCCGGTGGTCACGCCGTCGCGGGCGTCGACGCTGATCGTGTACGCGGTGCGCAGCCGCTCCCGGTTCTGGAACACCATGAGGGGCAGGCCCAGCCGGTCCAGCTCCTTGCCCTCCATGGGCACGCAGATGACGCCGCTGGTGTGCCGGATGGTGAACGTGAGCAGCTCGGGAGTGGCCTTGGAGGCGGCGAAGATGATGTCGCCCTCGTTCTCCCGGTTCTCGTCGTCGACGACCAGGACGGGCTTGCCGTTACGGATGTCGTCGATCGCCCGTTCGACCGGGTCGAGGATGGTCTCGGTCATGATGCCACCGCCAGTTCCGCGGGAGCGCTCTGGTACTCCCTGAGCCATTTCACGAAGCCGTACAGCACGAGCACGAAGAAGACCCCGTAGACGGCGCCGGAGACGACCAGGCCCGAGCTGAACGCCAGCGGCACGCCGACCAGGTCGACGGCCACCCAGATGATCCAGAAGTCGACCAGCGCCCGGCCCTGCGCCCAGGTGGCGACCGCGCTGCCGACGAAGATGTAGGCGTCGGCGGCCACCAGGAACGCGCCCTTCGGCAGCGGCACGCTGGCCCCCCACGACAGGTGGGTGAAGAAGAACAACACGCCGACGAGGATGGTGCCCAGCGCCATCACGCCGATGTAGGCGGTCCGCTCGCGCGCCGTGGCCGGGCGTACGGTCAGCTGCTTGCCGCCTTCCGTGCCGCGCCGCCACGCCCACCAGCCGTAGACGGCCAGCGCCCCGAACATCGCCTGCTTGAGCGCGTTGCCGGTGATGCCCGCGTTGATCGAGGCGATGAACAGCAGCACCGAGCCGGTGAGCTGCACCGGCCACGTCCACACCGACTTGCGTATCGCCAGCAGTACGGTGCTCAGCGCGGCGATGTTGCCGACCAGGTCCGTCCAGAGGACATGCGTACCGAATACCTCGAATCCGGCGTTGGCCCAGTTCACTGCTTGCCCACCAGCCTTTCCACGTACTTCGCGATCACGTCGACCTCGATGTTCACCATGTCGCCCACTTCGCGCTCGCCCATCGTGGTCAGCTTCAGCGTGGTGGGGATGAGACTCACGCCGAAGCCGTCGTCGTCAACCGTGGTGACCGTCAAGCTGATTCCGTCGATGGCGATCGAACCCTTCTCCGCCACGTAACGGGCGAGGGATTCGGGGAGGGAGAAGCGGAGGTTGTCCCAGTTCGCCCCGGGTTCCCGTGATCGCAGAACGGCCGTGCCGTCGACATGGCCCTGCACGATGTGGCCGCCGAGACGCTGGTCGGCCCGTACGGCCCGCTCCAGGTTCACCGCGGACCCCACGTCCAGGGCGCCGAGGGAACTGCGGTCGAGCGACTCCTTGATCACGTCCACGGTGAACACGTCGTCCTGGACGTCCACGACCGTCAGGCAGACGCCGTTGACGGCGATCGAGTCACCGTGGCGCGCGTCGGAGGTGACGATCGGGCCGCGGACGGACAGCCGCGCCGAGTCGCCCACCGCCTCGACGGCCACGACGTCACCCTTTTCCTCGATGATTCCGGTGAACATCAACTCTCCTTGCGTGGTGGTGCCAGCACCGGCCGCGCGGTCAGCCGCAGGTCCGGTCCAATGGGGGAAACGTCGTCGAAGGCCAGCCGGTGGGTGGCGGCGATGGTCGCCACGCCCGCCTCGCCGAGCGCGGCCGGTCCGGCGCCCAGGAGGGCCGGGGCGAGGTAGGCGATGACGCGGTCGATCAGGCCCTGGCGCAGGAACGCGCCCGCGAGCGTCGGGCCGCCTTCCAGGAACACGCTGACGACCTCGCGCGCGGCCAGCTCGCGGAGGAGGGCGTGCAGGTCGAGGCCGCCGTCCTGGCGCGGCAGCCGGATCAGGTCGGCCTTGAGGCGGGTCTCGACGTCGTCGGCGACCGCGACGAGCGTGGGCGCCGCGCCGTCCAGCACCCTGGCGCCGGAGGGGGTACGCGCCTCGGAGTCGACCACGACGCGCAGCGGCACGCGTATGGCGGGCCGGGCTTCGCCGTCCGGGCTCGTCGGACGGCTCGCGTCGGCCGGGCTGGTCGGATCGCTCGCGTCGGCCGGGTGGCTCGGGCGGGCGGTGAGGTGCGGGTCGTCGGCGAGGACCGTGCCGATGCCGGCGATGATCGCGCCGGACTCGGCGCGCAGCCGGTGGACGTCGGCCCGGGCCTCGGGGGAGGTGATCCACTGGCTGGTGCCGTCGGGGGCGGCCGACCGGCCGTCGAGGGTGGCGGCGAACTTCCAGGTCACGTACGGCCTGCCGAGCCGGGCGTACGTGAGCCACTCGGCGTTGACCCGCTCAGCCTCCTCGGCGAGCAGCCCGGACTCCACGGCTACCCCGTGCGCGCGCAGCCGCGCGGCGCCTCCGGCGGCCTTGGGCGTGGGATCGGCGACCGCCACCACCACCCGCGCGACGCCCGCGTCGAGCAGCGCCAGGCTGCACGGCCCGGTCCGGCCGGTGTGGTCGCAGGGTTCGAGCGTCACGTACGCGGTGCCGCCGCGGGCCCGCTCCCCCGCCGCGCGCAGCGCGACCACCTCGGCGTGCGGGCCACCGGCGTAGGCGTGGAAGCCCTCGCCGGCGACGTTCCCCGAGGCGTCGAGGACGACGCAGCCGACGACGGGGTTCGGGCTGGTGGCGCCCCGCCCGCACGCGGCCAGCTCGACGGCCCGCGCCATGTGCGCGGTGTCTTCAGCGGGTGTCTCCACCCCGGGCCTCCTACTCGCCAGTAGCTCCAAGCCACGGCGGGCCCCGGGGGGTATGGCGGTGCGCGTACGCACCGCAGTGGCGCCCGGCTCAAGGCCGGACACCCGCGCGCTTCCTCCCATCCGGACTTTAACCGTCGGTCCCGGAATTTCACCGAGTCAACCGGCCGATGGCATCGGCCGGGTCGCGGACTGTAACCGCCGGTTCGGAATTTCACCGACCCCGGAGCACGCTAGCTCTCTTCTCACACCAGTCTGCCATGCCGACAAAAGCGGATGCGACCGCCCCCTACTATGCCAAACAAGCGCTCGCTTGGTCAACGCGCGCGGCGGGACGACTGACAGTGGGTGATGGAAGGGCAGAAGGTCAGGCAGTGGGACAGCCGAAGGTCAGACGGTGGAACGGCGGGAGACCAGGTGCCAAGACAGCCGCAGGTCAGGCGGCCATGAGACGGCGGGCGAGACGGGCGGCCGGGCTGTAACGGACCTGCGCCGGGATCAGCCCCAGCCCGGTGTGCAGCGCCTTCAGCGTGGTCGTCGCCCACAGGTCACCGACCGGGGTGGCGGGCAGGCCGTACAGCCGCCTGGCCCAGCGCGGGAGCGTCGCGAACGCCAGCAGCGTCACCCCCGGCAGGACCGGCTTGAGCGGGGTGAGCAGCAGCGGGAGCGGCGCGGTGAGCGACAGGCGGAGCGGGTGCGCCGCCTCGGGGACGAATCGCAGACCGGGACGTTCCCCCTCGATGTAGTCCCGCAACTCGCCCACGGTGCCGGGGACGGAGGCCGGGTCGAGGCCGACGACCTCGGCGGCCCGTCGCCATTCGGCCACGAAGGTGTCCGCCTCGGCGTCCGTCAGCTTGACGCCGCCCCGGCGCGCCACTGACAGGTAGGAGTCGACCTCCCCCACGTGCACCCAGCGCAGCGCATTCGGATCGTCGAGGTGGAAGCGCTCGCCCGTGTCCGGATCCCACGCGGTCAGCTTGGCGTGGATCCTGCGGACCCGGCGGCCGGCCCGCTCGACCTCCTCGTGCGTCCCGTACGTACGGACCCGGACGAATTCCGTCGTCCGCGTGAAACGCGACCATGCCTCGTTCGGGTCCATCAGAGAGGAGTTCTGCAGCACGCCGCGCATCGCCTTGGGGTGCAGCCCCTGCATCAGCAGCGCCCGCAATCCGCCGACCAGCAGGATCGGCTCGCCCATCACCCGCCAGGTCACCGAATCGGGCCCGAAGAGCCCATGGTCCTCCATAAGCGGACAGTTACCCAGGTAACGCCTGCTTCATGTCACAGCATCATCTTGTTTATGCATTGATTCCGTGATTAAGAAAACATCACCTCAGCAGATCATGACATCGCATACATGACCAGGTCAACGGCATAGAAGGCACGACCGCATCGATATTTCACAACAAAACAATCAAACCCTGGCGAAGCATTGCCTCCAGCTGATCAGGCCTGCAAATCTGCCATATGGCCTGAAACTTCCCGTTCTGGCATGTTCCTTGGGAGTCCTGTTAGATGACCACACCGACGTCCACCGCACCAGAGATCGACGCGACGTCCGTGACCGAAGCACCGGACGCGGTGGGCCGATCGCCCGGCCAGCTCATGTGGCTGCGCTTCCGGCGGGACCGCACCGGGGTCATCTCCGCCGCGATCGTGATCTTCTTCTTCCTGGTCGCCATCCTCGCGCCGGTCATCTCCTTGGTGTACGGCAAGGACCCGTACACCCTGTACGGCCAGGACCGGCCCGGACTGCTCAACGACTTCGGCTACGCGATGGCGCCCAACGGCGGGATCAGCTCGGAGTTCTGGTTCGGCATCGAGCCCAACCTGGGCCGTGACGTGTTCACGCAGCTCATCTACGGGATCAGGACCTCGCTGCTGATCGCGGTGGTGGCGACCATCCTCACCACCCTGATCGGCATCGTGGTCGGCATCATCGCCGGGTACGCCGGCGGCAAGACCGACTTCTTCATCGGCCGGATCATCGACCTGATGCTGTCGTTCCCGCAGGTCCTGTTCATCATCGCGTTCACGCCGGTGGTGGACCAGCTGCTGGTGCCCTCCAACGAGGAGACCCCGGTGTGGCTGCGGGCGGTCACGCTGACCATCCTGCTCACCGTCTTCGGCTGGGCCGGGCTGGCCAGGCTGCTGCGCGGCCAGGTGCTGTCGATGCGCGAGCGCGAGTTCGTGGAGGCCGCCAAGGTCACCGGCGCCTCCCCCGCCAGGATCGTGTTCAAGGAGCTGCTGCCCAACCTCTGGACCCCGATCCTCATCCAGTCGACGCTGCTGCTGCCCGCCCTGGTCACGGCCGAGGCGGCGCTGTCCTTCCTGGGGGTCGGGATGGGCGAGCAGGTCCCCGACTGGGGCCGGATGTTCCTGCGGGCCACGCAGGTCTACCAGAACGACATCACGTATCTCATCTTCCCCGGCGTCGCACTGCTGATCTTCGTCATCGCCTTCAACCTGCTCGGTGACTCGGTCCGCGACGCCTTCGACCCCAAGATCAAGCGCTAGAGGAGAGAAATGAATCACCGCAAACGGTCGGCTCTCGCGGTTGTCGCGGCGGCCTCGCTGGCGTTGGTCGGCGCCTGCGCGCCGGGCAACGCGGGCGCTCCGTCGAGCGCCCCCGCGAGCGCGGGCGCCTCGTCTGCGCCGGCGGCGGCCTACAAGCCCCCGACGATCACCCTGGGCACCGCGGAGGACTCCAAAGGCCCCGCCATCCCGCCGGAGGGCGTCGTCAAGGGCGGCACCGTCACCATGATCGACCGGGACGACTTCGCCCACTTCGACCCGGCCCAGATCTACGTGAACACCGACGCGAACTTCGGCCTGCTCATCAGCCGCGGCCTGACCGGTTACAAGCGGATCGCCAAGGGCGAGTACAAGCTGGTCGGCGACCTGGCCGTTGACGCGGGCACGCCGTCCGACGGCGGCAAGACCTGGACGTTCACCCTGAAGGACGGGGTGAAGTGGCAAGACGGCAGCCCGATCACCTCAGCCGACGTGAAGTGGTCCGTCGAGCGGATGTTCGCCCCCTTCGTCACGTTCGGGCCGAACTACATTCAGACGTGGCTCACCTCCGAGGACTACAAGAAGGCCTACCCCGGCCCGTACGGCGGCAAGGAACTCGACAACATCGAGACCCCTGACGACAAGACGGTCGTCTTCAAGTTCAAGTCGCCGCACGCCGACGCCAACTACGCCTTCGCCATGGCGGGCTACAACATCGTGCCCAAGGCCAAGGACACCAAGGAGAAGTACGACAAGGAGCCCGTCTCCTCCGGTCCGTACATCATCAAGTCGCACGTCGTCGACAAGTCCCTCGAGCTGGCCCGCAACCCCAACTGGGACGCCGCCACCGACCCGATCCGCGGCGCGTACCCGGACGTGTGGAAGATGGAGTTCGGCCAGGAGGCCACTCAGGTGACCGACCGGTTCGTGGCCGACTCAGGACCCGACCAGACGGCGTTCACGTTCTACTCCAACACCCCGGCGGAGCGGCTGCAGCAGGTGCTGGGCGACGCCAGCCTGGCCGACCGCCGCATGATCAGCCCGTCGCCGTACGGCAACTACTACTACTTCAACCTCGACCGGGTGAAGGACCAGAAGATCCGTCAGGCGATCAACTACGCCTGGCCGGCCAAGCAGATCCAGCAGGCCCTGGGCGGCCCGCAGGCCGTGGCGCTGCCGACGACGATCCTCAACGAGAACACCACGGTCGGCTACAAGCCGTACGACCTGTTCGGGAAGCTGGCCAAGCCCGAGGGCGACATCGAGAAGGCCAAGCAGCTGCTGGCCGAGTCGAGCAACCCGCACCCGACCATCGTCTACGCCTACAACAACCTGCCCACCCAGGAGCCGGTCACCCTGGTGATCAAGAACGCCCTGGAGAAGGCCGGGATCAAGGTCGTGGCCAAGTCGCTGGACCGTAAGACGTACTACGACTCGATCAGCCAGACGAAGAACGAGTTCGACCTGTACTGGGGCGGCTGGGGCGCCGACTGGCCGTCCGGCTCCACCGTGATGCCGATCATCTTCGGCCCGGTCTCCGACGGCGGGCAGAACATGAGCCACCTCAACGACCCGACGGTCAAGGCCGAGATGAAGAAGATCTCGGAGAACCCGGACATCAACGCGGCCAACGAGGCCTGGATGAACCTCGACAAGCAGATCCAGGAGACCATCACCCCGCTGGTCGTGGCCGAGAACCGGATCGGCACCTTCCTGCACGGCTCCAAGGTGGGCGGCGCCGAGATCGATCCGCAGCAGTGGATCGTCTCGCCGAACACCATCTTCGTGAAGCAGTAGCACCGCCGCTCCGGGCGCCGTCGCGGCGCCCGGAGCGCCCTTTTGGAGATCTCGTGCTTCGATTCCTGACCCGCCGCGTCATCGGCGCCGCGGTCATCCTCGTGATCATCTCGGGGGTGACCTTCTTCCTGTTCTTCGTGATCCCCGCCGACCCGGCTCGGCTGGCGTGCGGCAAGGTCTGCCCGCCGGAGACGCTGGCGCAGGCCAGGCACAACCTGGGCCTCGACCAGCCGGTCGTGGTGCAGTTCGTGTCGTGGCTCGGGGGGATCTTCTTCGGCCGGAACTTCGAGGGCCTCGGCAACTGCCCCGCGCCCTGTCTCGGCTACTCCTTCGTCAACCGCGCCCCGGTCTTCGAGACCATCATCGACCGGCTGCCCGTCACCATCGCGCTGACGATCGGCGCCTCGGTGATCTTCCTGACGTTCGGCGTGGCGACCGGCATCCTCGCCGCGCTGCGCCAGGGCAAGCCGCTCGACAAGATCGCCAGCATCTCGTCGCTGGTCGGCGCCTCGATGCAGATCTACTTCGTCGGCACGCTGGCCATGTACTTCTTCGTCTACCAGGCGCACATCTTCCCGCAACCCAAGTACATCCCGATCACCGAGGATCCGCTCGGCTGGTTCGGAGGGCTGCTGCTGCCCTGGATCGTGCTGGCGATCATCTTCACCGCCAACTACACCAGGATGACCCGCTCCACGATGGTGGAGAACCTGGCCGAGGACTACGTACGAACCGCCAGGGCCAAGGGCATGTCCGGCAGGAGCGTGGTGCTGCGCTTCGCCCTGCGCGGCACGCTGACCCCGATCATCACCATCTTCGGCGTGGACCTGGGCATGCTCATCGGCGGCGCGATCATCACCGAGACCACGTTCGGGCTGCAGGGGATCGGCCGCCTGTCGGTCCGCGCGGTCGACAACTCCGACCTGCCCACACTGATGGCCACCGTCCTGGTGGCAGCGGGCGCGATCGTGGTGATGAACATCGTCGTCGACGCCCTGTACGCCGTCATCGATCCCCGCGTGAGGCTGAGCTGATGTTCCTTGAGGTCAACGAGCTCACCGTCGACTTCCACACCGAGGACGGCGTGGTCCACGCGGTGGACCGGCTCTCCTTCCAGGTGGAGCAGGGGACCACGCTCGGCATCGTGGGAGAGTCGGGCTCGGGCAAGTCGGTGACGAACCTGGCCGTGCTCGGCCTGCACAACCCGGAGACGGCGAAGATCTCCGGCAGCATCACCTTCGACGGCCAGGAGCTGATCGGCGCGTCCAGGTCCACGATGGAGAAGCTGCGCGGCGACCGGATCGCGATGATCTTCCAGGACCCGCTGACGTCGCTGTCGCCGTTCCACACGATCGGCGCGCAGATCGCCGAGGTGTACCGCAAGCACAAGGGCGTCTCGCGGTCGTCCGCTCGGGACCGGGCGATCGAGATGCTGGACCGGGTCGGCATCCCGCAGCCGAAGGTCCGCGTCGACGACTACCCGCACCAGTTCTCCGGGGGCATGCGCCAGCGCGCGATGATCGCCATGGCGCTGGTCTGCGACCCCGGTCTGCTGATCGCCGACGAGCCGACGACCGCGCTCGACGTCACCGTACAGGCGCAGATCCTCGACCTGCTGAGCGAGCTGCAGGAGCAGTCGGGCACGGCGATCGTGCTGATCACCCACGACCTGGGCGTGGTGGCCAACACCGCGCACAACGTGCTGGTCATGTACGCCGGGCGGGCCGTGGAGCGGGGCACGATGCACGAGGTGCTGCGCGAGCCGCGCCATCCGTACACCTGGGGGCTGCTGGGCTCGATGCCCAGCCTGCGCCGCCCGGTGGACCTGCCGCTGGAGCCGGTGCGCGGCACCCCGCCCAGCCTGATCAACCTGCCGTCCGGCTGCGCGTTCCACCCGCGCTGCGACTACATGAAGCTGCTGGGCAAGGAGGTGTGCGCCGGTGACCGGCCCGAGCTGTCGCCCGAACACGGCCACGGCGACGCCTGCTTCCTGACGCTCAAACAGAAGGCGGAGCAGCTCAGGCGACCAGTTGAGGAGACGAAGTGACGGAGAAGCTGCTGGAGCTGTCCGGGGTGGTGAAGCACTTCCCCGTCAGAGGCGGCTTCCTGGTCAAGCACCAGGTCGGCGTGGTGCACGCGGTGGACGGCATCGACCTGACCGTGCACGCGGGCGAGACGCTCGGCCTGGTCGGCGAGTCGGGCTGCGGCAAGTCGACGACCGGACGGCTGGCGGCCCGGCTGCTGGAGCCGACCGGCGGCCGCATCACCTATGACGGCCGCGACATCACCCACGCGGGCCGCCGCGAGCTCAAGCCGATCAGGCCCGAGATCCAGATGGTCTTCCAGGACCCGTACTCCTCGCTGAACCCACGGCACACGGTCGGCTCGATCATCCGCGGCCCGATGGACATCAACGACATCAACCCGCCCGGCGGCCGGGAGGCCCGCGCCAGGGAGCTGCTGGAGATCGTCGGCCTGAACCCCGAGCACTACAACCGCTTCCCGCACGAGTTCTCCGGCGGCCAGCGGCAGCGCATCGGCGTCGCCAGGGCCCTGGCCCTGGAGCCCCGGCTGATCGTGGCCGACGAGCCGGTGTCCGCGCTGGACGTGTCGATCCAGGCCCAGGTGATCAACCTGCTGCAGCAGTTGCAGCGGGACATGGGGATCGCGTTCCTGTTCATCGCGCACGACCTGGCGGTGGTCCGGCACTTCTCGCAGCGGGTCGCGGTGATGTACCTGGGGAAGATCGTCGAGATCGCGGACCGGGAGTCGCTCTATGAGCGGCCGCGCCATCCGTACACGCACGCGCTCTTGTCGGCGGTGCCGGACGCGGACGTGGAGGGGCCGGCGCGGCAGCGGATCCGGTTGGCGGGGGACGTCCCGTCGCCGCTCAATCCGCCGTCGGGGTGCCGCTTCCGTACGCGGTGCTGGAAGGCGCAGGAGAAGTGCGCGGTGGAGGAGCCGCCGCTGACGCGACTGTCGGGCAACCACGAGGGCCACCTGACCGCCTGCCACTTCCCCGAGGCCCCCACCACGCAGGGCGAGGACGTGGTGCTGGACCCGGCGCTGGCGTGATCACGCCGTTCTGATCGACCGTCCGGCCCGCCGTGCTTCTCGCGGCGGGCCGGACGTCTTTCACAACCGTTTTTCTGGTACGGCCTGAGCTTGTTCGGCCTGGAATCGGAGGGCGTCGACCGCCGCCGCCGGGTCCGAGGCGCCATAGACGGCGCTGCCCGCCACGAAGACGTCCGCGCCGGCCACCACGCAGCGCTCGATGGTGTCCGCGTCCACGCCCCCGTCCACCTGGAGCCAGATCTGCCCGCCGTGCCGCTCGATCAGGGCGCGGGCCCGGCGGATCTTGGGCAGCACCATGTCGAGGAACTTCTGCCCCCCGAACCCCGGCTCGACCGTCATCAGCAGGAGCATGTCGACCTCACCCAGCAGATCCTCGTAGGGTTCGATCGCCGTGGCCGGGTTGAACGCGATGGCCGCCCGCGCGCCCAGCGACCGGATCTCGCGCAGCGTGCGCACCGGCGACTTCGCCGCCTCCACGTGGATCGTGACGCTGCCCGCGCCCGCCTCGGCGTAGGGCGGGGCCCAGCGGTCGGGGTCCTCGATCATGAGGTGACAGTCGAGCGGCATCGAGGTCGCCTTGCGCAGCGCCTCGACCACGGGCAGCCCGAGGGTCAGGTTGGGCACGAAGTGGTTGTCCATGACATCCACGTGCAGCCAGTCGGCATTGGTGACGGCCGCGGCCTCGTCGGCGAGCCTGGCGAAGTCGGCGGACAGGATGCTGGGCGAGATCTGTAGGGCCATGATGGTCAGAGTCTATTGAACGGCGCCGCCCGCGGCAGTGCGGGGGTTTCACTGACGGTCTCGTAGCCAGCGCAGCGAGGCCAGCCCCAGCGCGACCATCATGTCCACCAAGTGGCGATCGGCCCCCGCTCCCGCCGAGGCGGCGATCCGGAGCAGAAACCCGGAGTGCATCGCCAGCACCGCATCGATCTGAGCCGGATCGAGGTCGCGGGTCAGCGGATGCTCCTCGGCGAGCGACTGCGGATCCATCCCGCTGAGCGACACGCTTGCCAGCAGCGTCACCACGTCGCAGTGACCGGCCCCGACCCATGCGTGCGGCCAGTCGACGACGAAGACGCGCTCCGCGCTCAGCATGATGTTGAACGGATACAGGTCCCCATGCAGCAGCGTCTGACCAGCCAGAGCAGGTGCGGCGCCCTCCTCCATCGCGGCGAGTTCGTCGAGATGGCCGGCCGCCCACGGCGAAAGCGCACCGATCCTCCGCACGACGGCGCTCTCGACGCCGGCGGCGCCCTTCGCCAGTGCCACCCAGCCACCCAGCCGCGGCCCACCCAGGAACGCCCCGTCCACCGGTGACGGAGTCAAGGCCCGCACCAGATCGGTGACAGCCGCCAGAACCCGCTCGAGTTCCGCACGCCGCCACGGCTGGGCGGGCAGCCGTCCCGGAATCTCCTCGAATATCAGCGCGACCCAGTCACCGTCGTCATAGGCGTCCAGCAACCGTGGCACCGGCACCGTCCGGGGAAGCCGCCGCGAGATCGCGATCTCCCTACGGTGGAAGGCCGCCACCGAGGGCGCCGTCAACGTACTCGCCGCCTTCACGAACGCGCCCCCGCCACCCGCCAGACGCACACGCGCGGCCAAGCCCTCGGAGAACCCGCCCGGCTGACTGACCGCGCCGACCACCCCGTCACCGAGCAGCCGCTCGATCCCCGCCGCCACCTCCTCGGGCACGGCCGCCCAGGCGATCCTCCTGCCGCCCGTAGCCCGCGGGAGCACACCCCACTCGCGCGCCATCGTGCTCCTTCCCGCTCTGGCCACCAGGGATCAGCGGTCGAGCAGCAGCCTCACAGCGGGCCGCTGTCGGGCGACTCGGCCGCGGCGAGGCGCAGGATCGGGTCGAGCAGGCCCGGGAAGCGGTCGCGTAGATCGTCGGAGCGCAGCCGGATCCGCCGGTGCCGGCCGTCGACGGTCATGCTGATCAGACCGGCCTCGCGCAGGATCCGCCAGTGGTTGGACAGCGTCGATATCGGCACATCCAACCCGTCGGCCAGAACGGCACAGGTCGACTCGGGATTGCCCCTGGCCCGCCGTACCAACTCCAGGCGTACCGGATCGCTGAGCGCGTGCAGCACCGGCGCGAGCGTCAGCGCCTCGCGCGCGGGCTGGGGTAGCGGTCGCATGCCTCGACGATACCCGACCGTTCGATAGTTCGGAATTATGGAACTATGGTGTGCGGGAGCATCCACCTCACGAGAGGAAACAGCGTTGACCGCACACGAAGACGCGACGACGGCTGGATCGAGCCGAGCGGCCTTGCTCACGGTGACCTGCCTGGGCCAGTTCATGGTGCTGCTCGACAGCACGATCGTCGGTGCGGCACTGCCCGACATGCAGCACCGGTTACACATCCAGTTGAGCGGCCTGCAATGGATCGTCGACGCCTACGTCCTGCTGGTCGCCATGCTGTTGCTGTCCGGCGGCGTCTTCGCCGACCGCTTCGGCCGCAAGCGGGTGTTCTTGGCCGGCGTCGCGGTGTTCACCGTCGCGTCCTTGCTGTGCGCCGTCGCGCCCTCGATCGGCTGGCTGATCACCGGCCGGGTGGTGCAGGGCATCGGGGCCGCGGCGCTGAGCCCCGCCTCGCTGGCCCTGCTCGCCGCCGCGTACCCCGTTCCGCAGGAACGCGTCAAAGCGATCGGGCTGTGGGCCGGATACAGCGGAATCGGCCTGGCCGCCGGTCCGCTGGCCGGTGGCATTCTGGTGGACTCCTTCGGCTGGCCCGCCATATTCCTCGTCAATCTGCCCATCGGCGCGGTCCTGCTGCTGGCCGGTCTGCGCATCCTGGGCGAGTCCCGCAATCCCGGCGCGCCGGCGATCGACATCCCGGGGACGGTCCTGTCCGTCCTGGGCGTGGGGGCGCTGACCTATGGGCTGATCGAGGGCGGTTCGCGTGGCTGGACCTCGCCGGTGATCCTGGGGAGCTTCGCCGCCGCGATGGTGCTGCTCGCCGTCTTCGTCGTCGTCGAAGGACGTGGTTCGACGCCGATGCTGCCGCTGCGGCTGTTCCGGCAGCGGCTGTTCACGGTGTCCAACACGGCGATGGTCGTGGTGGGGTTCGCGCTCATGGGTTCGGCCTTCTTCTTCTCCCAGTTCTTCGTGTACGTCCAGGGCAGTTCGATTCTGCGTGCCGGCCTGCAGACCCTGCCCGCCTCCCTGGCCATGGTGATCGTCAGCCCGTACGCGGGCCGGCTCGCCGCCAGATACGGCTTCCGGATCGTGGTCACCAGCGGCCTGGCCCTGGCCGGGCTGGGACTGCTGGCGCTGGGCCTCGTACACGCGGACACCGGCTACGGGAACGTGTGGTGGCGGCTGGCGATCGTCGGCATCGGTTTCGCTCTGACCATGTCCCCGCTGACCGGCGCCGCCATCCAGGCGGTCAGCCCGCAGGAGGGCGGCCTCGCTTCGGGCATCAGCAGCACCACCCGGCAGATCGGCGCGGTACTCGGCGTGGCGGTGCTCGGAGCCATCGTCCGTACCCGGGAATCCGGTGGCGCCTCCTTCGAGGCCGGCCTCAACAGCGCCTTCATCGCGGCCGGCGCCGTCACCTTGGCCGGCGCCGTGTTCACGGGCCTGTGGCTGGCGAGGTCCAAGCCCGCGGAAGTCTCGGCGCCGCGGGCACAACCCACCGACTCACCCACGGCCACGACACCCTCCTGACCCGCCATCTCGATCGCGCCTGTGTCCACGCCCGGATGGCGGCGGTATGCCTGACGTGCGGCAATCTCAGCTTTTGGCCGGGTTACCGGGGCGGAAGAGAGCGGCCACGAGCGCCGCTACCGCGAGGCTGGTCACGGCGCCTACGAGCACCGCCAGATGCATGCCGTTCAGGACGCCGTCGACGTTCGCCTCGACGCCGGTGACCGTGCCGGCGCCGTAGAGCGCGACGGCGGCCAGCGCGGGAGTGCCGAGGGTCAGGGCGATCTGCTGGCTCATGGTGCTCAAACCGGTGGCCAGGCCCTGCTCCTCGTTGGGCAGGCCGGAGGTGGCGATGACCGTGTAGGAGACCAGGCCCATGGCATGGCCGAAGAACGCGACCGCGACGGCGGCGAGGACGATGTAGATGCCCGCGGCGCCTTCGCCCACGGTCAGCAGCCCCAGGAGGCCCAGCCCCTGGACCGCCAGGGCGATGACGAGGGTCCGCTTGCCGCCGATGGCGCCGATCACCCGGGGGGCGAGGAGCCCGCCCGCGATGGCCGCGATGCTGGACCCGCCGAACGCCAGGCCGGAGGCGAGCGGCTGGTAGTCGAGGACGTCCTGCAGATAGAGCGTCATCTGGAAGACGACCGCGCTGGGCATGCTGATGACGATGATCCCGGCGAAGTTGCCCCAGCGGACAGTGGGCCGCCTGAGCACACTGACCGGCGCCAGCGGGTGCGGGCTGCGTAGTTCGATGAACCAGAACGCGACCAGCAGGAGCGCGGCGAGGATCAGGCAGCCGATGACGACGGGGTCGCCCCAGCCGTTCCGCTCGGTCGCGGAGATGCCGTAGACCAGGCTGACCAGGCCGCCGGTGACCGCGACCGCGCCGGGAATGTCGAGGCGGCGGCGAATCCGCTCGCCGGTGTCGCTCAGCACGCGCGGGGCGATGAGCACGATGAGCGCGACGACCGGCAGGTTGATCAGGAAGGCCCAGCGCCAGCTCAGCAGCTCGGTCAGCACGCCGCCGAGCACCGACCCGAGCGCGAAGCCGCCGGTCAGCAGGGTGCCGTTGAGCCCGAGGGCGCGCCGGCGGAGCGGGCCTTCCGGGAAGGACGTGGTGAGCAGCGACATCGCGGCGGGTGTCGCCATCGCGGTGGCCAGCCCCTGCCCGATACGCCCGGCCAGGAGCATGCCCGGCGACTGCGCCAGGCCGCCGACCAGCGATGCCACGCCGAGGAGCAGCATTCCCGCCAGGAAGAGGTTGCGCCGGCCGAACAGGTCGGCGACGCGGCCGAACAGCAGGGTGAAGCCCGCGGCGGGCAGCATGAACCCCGTGACGATCCATTGCAGGTTGCTCAGCTCGAAGCCCAGCTCGGAGCCGATCGTCGGCACGGCGATGTTGAGTACCGAGAAGTCGACCGCGAGCATGAACTGGGCGCCGAGCAGGAGAACCAGGATCAACTTGTGCCGGGACGTCATCTGGTTCTCGATGGGTTCGTCCCGCGCCTGCTTGCCCGGATCGAGCGTGGAGTCGAGCTCCGTCATGCTGTTCCTCTCGCCTGATGCTCTCGTACGTCGGAGTGCTCGATCACGGGTTCGCGAGGGTCGATCGCGGCCCGTGAGCGAGCCAACAGCAAGAGGAACACCGGCGAGCCGCAGCGGGTTGCAGGGAATCAGCCGAGCGGGACGTCTGACGAGCGGGAGGGGATGGCGTCGAGTGTGCCGAGCATGTCGTGGTCGAAGGTGATCGTACCGGCGGCGATGTTCTCGTCGAGGTGCTCGATGCTGGCGGTACCGGGGATGAGCAGGACGTGGGGCGCGTGGTGCAGCAGCCAGGCGAGGCCGACCTGTACGGGCGTGCGGCCGAGGGACGTCGCGGCGGCGTGGACGGCCGCTTCGTCGGTCACCTTCGGCATCTGGGGGAAGGCGCCGCCGAGGGGGAAGAACGGCACCCAGGCGATGCCCTCGGTCCGGCACAGTTCGAGCACGGCTTCGTCGTCGCGGGTGACGAGGCTGTAGGCGTTCTGCACACAGGCGATGCCGGCGGGGATCGCTCGGCGCAGCCCGTCGAGGGTGACACTGCCCAGCCCGATCGCGCCGATCTTGCCCTCGTCGCGCATCGCCGTCATCACGGCGAGCTGGTCGTCGATGTCGACCACCTGATCGCCCGTGGCCCGCACTCCGGGACCGGAGTCGGGACGGCGCAGGTTCACGACCGGGATCTGCTCCAGGCCGAGGCTGATGAGGTTGTCCTCGACGCTGGCGCGGAGTTCTTCGGGCCGCTGTGCGAGCCGCAGCGGGATCGGACCGTCGGGGTCGGGGGTGGCGCCGACCTTGCTGACGACCATGACGTCGTCCTCCGGCCGGATCGCCTCGCGGAGGAGCCCGTTGACGAAGCCGTTGCCGTAGAACTGGGCGGTGTCGATGTGGTCGACGCCGGAGTCGATCGCCCGGCGCAGGACCGCCAGGGCCGCGTCACGGTCGTCGTGCAGGCGGCTGAGCTGCATGGCGCCATATCCGATGCGGGACACGGTACGCCCGGCGAACTGAGCGGTGCCGCCGGGCCGAGGAACATTGACCGGCTCATCGGAAAGGGTGTTGCTGGAGGTCATCATAATCCCATCCAGGTAAGATGCCAGAGATAACGGAGGAACCTCCGCTATCTCTGACCGACTATAGAGCAATATCGGAGGTACCTCCACTTTGACTTCGCCCGAACCGGCGTCCGCCGAAACCTCTTTGAGTTCGCCCGAGCCGGCGTCCGCCGAAACCGCCGCAGGACAGCCGGCCACGACACAGCGCCCGCTCCGCGCCCACGCCCAGCGCAACCGGGACAAGCTCATCGCCGTCGCCCGGACCGCCTTCGCGGCCGCCGACGACACCGTCCCGCTCGAAAGCATCGCCCGTGAGGCGGGCGTCGGGATCGGCACCCTCTATCGCCATTTCCCCACCCGCGAAGCGCTCGTGGAGGCGGTCTACGCCGCCGAACTCGACAACATCACGACGAGCGCCCCGGCGCTGCTCGAACAACTCCCGCCGCAGCTCGCGCTGCGCGCCTGGCTGGAGCGCTACGCGGCGTTCGCCGCGATGAAACGCGGCATGGCCGACGCACTGCGCGCCGGGCAGGCCTCAGGCCGCATCCCGACAGCCACCACCAGGGAACGCATCACCGCCGCGATCACGGCGATCCTCGCCAAGGGAGCCGACACGGGCTCACTCCGTGCGGACGTCGACCCCGACGACGTCGCCACGATGCTCTTGGGCATCTTCCTCGCCACAGCGGCCCGCGATACCCCCGAGCAGACCGGCCGACTCCTCGACCTGCTCGTTGACGCCCTACTCCCCAATCCAGGCCGCTAGCGGGGGTGCGGGGCAGCCCGAAGGATCATTTCGTGTCCCAGACGCACCAACGCATGACAACTCTCGTCTCCGAAGCCGGCTACCGCAGCGACGAACCGATCGTGGTCGGGATGCGGCAAGGCGGCGCGCCACCCGTACTCCTCGCCCAAGGGCTGTCAGTGACCGCCGCGACGCTCGCCTACGCGGCGTCACTGTCGAAGCATACGTCTGCCTGGCCGCGGTGGTGGAACGAGCGGCGGACACGCCGCTGCCCGACTTCGCCGAGCGCCACCTCTTCGTCCCGCTGGCGATGGCGGGCACCCGGTACTGGCCCGGGCCTGACCCGACACCCCCGGGCGCCGCGCCGCTTGCCCGCCTTCATCCCGCCCCGCTGTCCCTGGGTGACGGCGGGGTATGGACGATTCTCAGCGATCTGCTGCGCTGGGGCCAGGCGCTCAACGCCGATGAACTCGGCATCTCGGAGCTCATGCAGACTCCTGGACGCCTCGACGACGGAACGCCGATCGACTACGCCTGGGGCATTGGCGTCCGATCCCACGCCGGGCACCGCGTCTATCGGCACGGAGGAGGCTGGACAGGCCTGCGTGCCCTACACGCCCGAGTACCCGACCTGGACCTGAGCGTGGCTCTCCTTGCGCTCAACGACCACACCGAACGCCGAGTCCCGCTCCTCAACGGCCTTCTCGATGCGGTGACCAATCCCAGCTTCCGGTCGAAGGACGAGCAGAGCTGATTCCCGGCGCCCATCACGCCGGGAACGCGAACATGATCCGCTCAGAGCGGGCGCTTGCGGAGGAGGGCGAGGAACATCGCGTCGGTGCCGTGGCGGTGCGGCCAGAACTGCGCGTGCGGGCCGTCGCCCAGCCCGTCGATCTCCGGCAGGTAGTCGCGCGCGTCGAGCTGCTCCACGTCGCCGCGCCGACCGGCGACGTCACCGACGACGACCCGGGTCTCGGCCAGGTGCGGCGAACAGGTGACGTAGGCGACCACCCCGCCGGGCCGTACGGCCTCGAGTGCGGCGTCGAGCAGGCGCCGCTGCAACCGGCCCAGCTCGGCGATGTCCGCGGGATCCCGCCGCCACCTCGCCTCGGGGCGACGGCGCAGCGCTCCGAGCCCGGTGCAGGGCGCGTCCAGCATGATCCGGTCGAACGCACCCGGCCGCCAGGCCGGCTCGGTCCCATCGGCGGTGACCACGGCGGCGTCCCGAGTGGTCTGCCAGACCAGCCGCGCCCGGTGATACTGCACGTCGGCGGCCAGCAGCCGGGCCCCACCCGGATAGGCCACCGCCCGAACCCCGAGCCCAACAGGATCGGCGAGATAGCCGTCGTCGGAAGCCGCGACACCCCCGCGATCGGCAAAGTAGCTGTCCTCGGAGGCCGCGAGGTCGCCGTAGGTGGCGATGGCGTCGAGGAGGCCCGCCTTGCCGCCCGGCCCTGCGCACATGTCGAGCCACAGCTCGTCGCGCCCGTCGAGCGGCACGCGGGTCAGAGCGAGCGCCACGAGCTGGCTGGCCTCGTCCTGGACTGCCGCGCGGGTCTCGGCGACCGCCGGGATCCTGCCCGGGTCGCCCTCCGGCAGATAGGCGGCGTACGGCGAGTAGCGGCCCGGATCGGCGCCGCTGTCGGTCAGCTCCTCGACCGAGCTGCGGCCGGGCCGGGCGACCAGCGTCACCAGCGGCCGCGCGTTGTCGGCGGCCAGCAGATCGGCGACCTCGTCGGCCCGGCCGCCCAGAGCGTCGCGGAACGCGCTCACGATCCACCGCGGATGGCTGTAGGCCACCGACAGATGCCCGGCCGGGTCGTGGGCCTCGTCGGGGGCCACGATCGGGACCCACTCCTCGATGGTCCGTGACCCGATCTTGCGCAGCACGGCGTTGACGAACTTGGCGGCGCCCGCCCCGATGCGCAGCCGTACGAGATCGACGGTCGTGCCGACGGCGGCGTGCGGGGGAACGCGCATCTTGAGCAGCTGGTGGGCGCCGAGCCGCAGGGCGTCGCGCACGTCGGAGTCGGGCGCCCGGTCGACGCACATCTCGATGATCGCGTCGTACGTCCCGAGCCCGCGCAGCGTCCCGTAGGCCAGCTCGGTCGCCAGCGCCGCGTCACGCCCCTTCACCCCGCGCTCGCGCAGCAGGCGCGGCATCAGCAGGTTGGCGTACGCGTCACGCTCGTCGACGGCCCGCATGACGTCGAAGGCGGCATTGCGCGCCTGGTCACGCGCGGGACCCCGCGACCGGCCCCGGCCACCGCCACGACCCCCGCCCTGACCGCCCCGGCCACTACCTTTCCCGGCCTGCCCGCCGCCCTCACCCGCACGACCGTCACCACGCCCGGCCTGACCGCCCCGGCCACCACCACGCCCGGCCTGGCCACCGGCTCGGCTGCCGCCTTGACCACCCCGGCCGCTGGCCTGACCGCCTTGGCCGCCTTGACCGGCCCGGCCGCCGCTGCCATGTCCGGTCCCGGTCGGCCGTCCGTCGTTCTGGCGGCGCGGGCCCTGTCCCATATCGTTTCTCACTCGAACCTGTCGTCGCTCTCAGGACGCACACCGCGCGCCCACTCCCCCGCGCTCATCAGCCGCTTGCCCTGCGGCTGGAGCTCGCCCAGCTCGACCGGGTGGGTCGCGGTGCCGACCAGCACGGTGTTCTTGGTGGCGGCGATGGCGCCGGGCGGCAGCGGCTCGGCCGTGGGGGCGAGCCGGACCGGGCCGAGCTTCAGCCGGTGGCCGCGGAACTCGCTCCAGGCGCCCGGGTTGGGGGTGCAGGCCCGGATCAGGCGGTCGACGTGCATGGCGGGTGCGGACCAGTCGACCCGGGCGTCGGTCACATTGATCTTGGGCGCGATGCTGATCCCGTCGGCCGGCTGGGGAACCGCCTGCAGCTTGCCGTCGGCCACCCCGTCGAGCGTGGCCGACAGCAGCTCGGCGCCCGAGACCGACAGGCGTTCGAGCAGGGCGCCGCTGGTGTCGTCGGGGCGGATCTCCTCGGTGACGACGCCGAAGACCGCCCCGGCGTCGAGCTCCTTGACGATCTGGAACGTCGAAGCGCCGGTGATCTCGTCACCGTGCAGGATCGCGCGCTGGACGGGCGCGGCGCCCCGCCAGGCGGGCAGGATCGAGAAGTGCAGGTTGATCCAGCCGAGCGGCGGCACGTCGAGCGCGGACTGCGGCAGCAGCGCCCCGTAAGCGACCACGGGGCAGCAGTCGGGCTCCAGCCCGCGCAGCCGGTCGAGGAACTCCGGGTCGCCGGCCTTGACCGGGCGCAGCACCTCGATGCCCGCCTCCTCGGCCAGCTCGGCCACCGGCGACGGGTGCACCTTGCGACCGCGCCCCGACTGGGCGTCGGGCCGGGTGACGACCGCGACGACCTCGTGCCGCGGCGAGTCGATCAGTGCGCGTAGTGACGGCAGTGCCGTCTCGGGCGTGCCCGCGAAGACCAGGCGCATCGTCAGAGTGCCTTCCCGCCCGTGGTGTGCGGGGAGAACTTGACCATGGGGACGGACAGCCCGCTCCACTCCGCCTCGCGGACGGCCTTCATCGCGAGCTTGCGCTGCTTGGGGTCCATCCGGTCGATGAACAGGATGCCGTCGAGGTGGTCGGTCTCGTGCTGGAAGCAGCGGGCCATCAGGTCGGTGCCCTCCAGCGTGACCGGCTCGCCGTACATGTCGAAACCCTTGGCGACGGCGCGGATGGCCCGCGGCGTCGGGAACGACAGGCCGGGGAAGGACAGGCAGCCCTCCTCGCCCTCCTCGTCGATGTCGGCGGACAGGTCGAGATCGGGGTTGATCAGATGGCCGAGCTGCTCGTCGACGTAGTAGGTGAACACCCGCAACCCGACGCCGATCTGCGGGGCCGCGAGCCCGGCGCCGGGGGCGTCCATCATCGTGTCGGTGAGGTCTTTGACCAGCTTGCGGAGCTCCTTGTCGAAGTCGACGACCGGTGCCGCCGCGGTGGTCAGCACCGGGTCTCCGAACAGGCGGATCGACTGGATCGCCAAAGGGTCACTCCGTTTCGTCAGTGGGTCAGCCCAGTTTAGTGTGCGCCAGCGATCGGGCCTTCATCGCGGCTTTGCGGGCTGCCTTGACCACGGCCTTGTCGTCGTGCGCGGCGGCGAGCATGTCGAGCACCGCGATCGTGTCCGGGTGGCCTACGGCGGGCATCTGGCCGACGAGCCGGATCAGGTCTTCGCCCGGTTCGGGGTCCAGCCGGCCCGCGGCGGGGCCGGACAGGTGCATGAGGGCGGCCAGCGAGTCGACCGCGATCCAGGTGTGGTCGTCGGGGCTGAGCGTGGGGGCCTCGAGGTCACGGATGTGCAGCCAGGACGCGGCGTAGCGGCGCATCAGCGGCAGCTCGAGCGCCTCGCGGACGGGGGCCTCGGCCTCGGGCCCGAGCTCCTCCAGGATGGCGCCCACGGCGCCGCGCTGCCCCGCGGTGCCCTCCGCCGCGATCTCGATGAGATCGTGCGCGGCCTGCGCGGGCGGGCGGCGCTCCAGCCAGCCGGCCACCGCGCTCTGTGTGGCGGCACCCTTGACCAGGGCCTCGACCAGCTCGGCGGCGGACAGGTCGGCGAACACCTCGACCTCGGCCGTCGTCGGCGCGTCATGCCCCTCGCGCAGCAGGTCCCTGCGTACGGCCCAGACGCCGAGCGGGGTGAGCGCGGTGCGGCCGGCCGCGGTCTGCTCGACCAGGCCGCAGTAGGCCAGCAGCGCCAGCGCGTCGAGCAGCTCGGCGGGCAGCGAGGCGGCCAGTCTGCGCATCTCGATGGCGCCGGGCTCGCAGGCGACCTCGTGCGACTGCAGGATGCCCCGGGCGAGGTTGGCGATCGCGACGCCGGAACGTACGGAGTAGACCGTGGCCAGCATCTCCGCCAGGTGCTCGTCGACGACGGCCGAGCCGGTCAGGCCCTCGTCGGCGCGGTCGAGCACGTCCATGACCACGCCGTCCCAGAACTCCAGCGTCGCCTCGACCGAAAGCCGCTCGGGCAGCGGCCCTCGCGAAGCGCGCCCGCCGGCGATCTGGAGCAGCCCGGTGTTGACGGCGACGATCCAGACGAGGCGGAGCCGGGCGGCGTCGAGGCCCAGCTCGGCGGCGGCGGCGTGGGCGTCGGCCGCGACCGGCAGCCCTTCCGGGGTGACCTCGCGGGTGCCGGTCCACTTCATGAGCCGGATGGCGTCGGCGACGAGCGGCACCGTGGGCACGATTCCGGCCAGCTCGGCGTCGGGCGCCAGCAGCACAGGTGGGAACGTCAACGCCTCTTGCTCCGCCACGGGAGTCTCCTCGGGTGGCCGTGGGGGCACGGCGGACTGCTCATCGATCAGCTTACGCAGCTCGGCGAGGTCGAAGACGTTGTTTGCCACCCCACGAAACTTACTGCACACGAGTCACATGAGCGTACTCAACGGATGGCTCGGGAGCGCGCTTTGAAGGCGGCCTTGCGGGCCGCCTTGGCCACCGTACCGTCGGGCAGCGAGCGTCCGAGCAGCTCCAGCACCTCTACGACGTCGGGGTGGTCCACGCGCCACATCTCTTCGATGAGGTGGGCGGGCGGGCCGGAGGCGGCCATGTTCTCGGCGAAGATCTCGGGGGCCTCTTCGGCGGCGGGCAGCGCCAGGGCGAGCATGTCGATGCTGACCCACAGCAGCTCCTCCTGGCTGAGCTGCGGGGCGGCCAGCCCTCGGGCGGTCAGCCAGTGGATGGCGTGCGGGCGCAGCTCCTGGTCCTCCAGGCAGGCGCGTACCTCGGGCTCCGCCTCGGCGCCCAGCCGGTCGACGATGGTCACCGCGATGCCGCGCGCCACGGCGGGGGCGCCGGAGGCGGCGGCGAGCAGCTCGGCCGCCGCCGTGACCGGGCTGCGGCCGGCCAGCCACCGGCTGATGTCCTCTTCGGCCAGCTCGGTGGGCATGCCGTCGAGCAGGCCCTCGATCAGCCCGGTCGCGTCGGCCTCGGCCAGGTCACCGGCCTGCGGGGCGTCGAGGCCGAGCGCCAGGTAGTGCTCGCGCAGCCCCCACACGGCCAGCGGGGTGAGCCCGGCGGCCTCGCCCTCGACCGCGACCATGCCGCACCAGGCCAGCCGGTCGAGCACCGTGCCCAGCTCGGCGCCGCCCGCGTCCGCGACCTCCTCCAGGTAGTCGCCGATCACAGTGATGGGCACGGGCGCCCGCAGCCGGTAGAGCATGTCGAACAGGTCGTAGAGCTCCTCGTCGAGCTCGGCCGAGCCGGTGACCGTGCCGCGGGTGTCGCGTTCGACGATGTGGGCGACGATCTCGGCCCACGCCTGGAGCGGGTCGTCGCCGACGTCGCGCCGCAGCTCCTCTTCCAGATCTTGGTACGGTCCGGCGTTCCCCGCCAGGAGCGGCACGTTCGCCAGCTCGGCCACGAGCGCGTCGGGCTCCGCCAGTCGTACGGCCGGCAGCGGCGCGCACCCCGGGCAGTCGCAGGGCGCCTCCCCCAGGTCGGGCAGCTCGCCCGAGGGGATCGCGACCGACTGCTCCAGCGACTCGGGACCGATGGAGCTGAACAGGCTCTTGGCCATGCCGAAGTTGGCCGTGTCGGCGAGCGCCACGGGCATCTTCGGCTCGATGCCGGCCAGCTCCTCGCGCATCGCCGCCGCGGTCTCCTCGCCGACCGCGCCGGCCTGCTGCAGGAAATCGACGAGGGTACGGGCGGCGGCCACGGTCTCCGGCGCGCTCTCCGGCGGTGCGATGACCTTGCGAGGGTAGATGGACAGCAGCAGCTCGTCGAAGGTCGCGGGAGTGAAGTCGCCCAGCTCGTTGACGTTGAGATAGTCGCTGGCGTAGTCGCAGAGCAAGCGGATTTCGTCCGCGTCCACCACGACGCCCCGCGCGCGCCCCCAGGCACGGAGGTCGTCGATGGCCTGGTTCACCCATTCGATCGACACAGGGGCACGCTAACGGCTGGCTTACAGATGAGCGAATCGGGGAAACCGCTTAAATCAGGTCGAGCGGGTCGACACTCACCCGTACGACATCAGGTGCCTTACGGGCCGCACGTACCCCACTGGCCCCTTTGAGCGCGGCGGCCAGCGCGGCGCCGCCGCCGCGCGGGACGCGGATCATGGCGCGTTCCCTGCCCGCCTCGTCCACCGGCACGGGGCCGAGCACCTGGGCGCCGTCGGGCAGGCGCGTCTCGTCGAGCATCTGCCGGACCGCGGCGGCGCTGCCCGTGAGCGTCGCCATCCGTACGGCGGGCGGGAAGCCCAGCTCGGCGCGTTCGGCCAGCTCACGCTCGGCGTGGGTGATCGGGTCCCAGCGCAGCAGCGCCTGTACGACCGGCAGCGCGGCGTCGCCGAGCACCACCACCTCGGCGCCGGGCCGGAGCAGGGCGGCGGCGTTCGTCCAGCGGCGCAGCGCCTCCTCGGCGGCCCGCAGGTCCGGCCGGCCGAGCAGCGCCCACGCGTCCAGCAGCACGGCCGCCGCGTAGCCGCCCTCCGCCACCGGCTCGGCGCCGGGTGTGGCGACGACCAGGGCCCGGGTGGCGGGCACGGTGGCCAGCACGCCGTCGCGTCCGGAGGTGCGTACCGGGACCGAGGGGAAGGCCCGGCCCAGCTCCTCGGCGGTACGGCGGGCGCCCACGACGACCGCCCGCAGCCGGTGGCCACCGCAGTTCGGGCAGCGCCAGCCGGCGTCCACCCGGCCGCACCAGCGGCAGTAGGGGGCGGAGTGACCGCCTCGCAGGCCGAGCGGGCCATGACACGACGAGGGCCCCGCGGAACTGGGCTCACTTTCGAGTCTCAGCCCGCTCTGCTTCGTCCCGCGGCCGGCCGTCGCCGCCATGGCCAGGCCGGGTATGTCGGCATACGGCTCGCTCGCCTCGGCTCCTGGAGCCGCGCCGAGGCGGGTGGGCGGGAGCGCGCAACGGGCGGGGGCGCGGCAGTTCTGGCAGGCCAGTGCGGGCAGGTAGCCGCGCCGGGGCACCTGGACCAGCACCGGACCGGACTCCAGCCCTTGGCGCAGCGCGCGCCAGGCCAGGCTGGGCAGCCGGGCCTGGCGCGCGGCCTGGTCCTTGGCGAGTTCGGCGTCCTCTCCGGCGGGATGTACGCGGGGGGCGAGGCTTCTGATCGTGGCGCGGGCGGCGACGATCGGCCTGGCCCAGCGGCTGGCGATGAGCTGCGTGGCCTCGGCAGTACGCGTGTAACCACCGATCAGCATGGCCGCGCCCGTGCGATGGGCTCGTAGCGCGAGGACTTCGCGGGCGTGCGGGTAGGGGGCCAGCCGTTCGGCGTGAAGGTCGTCACCGTCGTCCCAGATGGCCACCAGACCGAGCGCGGCCACGGGGGCGAACACGGCGGCCCGGGTGCCCACGACCGCCCGTACCTGCCCTCTCAGGACGCGCAGCCAGCGCCGGTAGCGTTCGGCCGGGCCCAGGTCGGCGGTGAGCGCCACGTGCCGCCCGTCACCGAGCACCCGGGTGAGCTCGGCGTCGGCCAGCGCCACGTCCTTGCCGTCGGGCACCACGACGACCGCGCCCCGCCCGCCGTCGATCGTCGCGCGGACCGCCTCGGCCACCGCCCCGGCCCAGCCCTTGGCCCCCGGCAGGGCCGACCACACGGCCCGGGGCGCCCGGCCGTTGCGCAGCGCGTCGAGGAACGACGGCCCCATCGGGTAGTCGTCCCAAGCCGCGTCACCAGGCGTACCGGGAACCGGTTCGGGCGGCGCGGCGGTCGTTTCGGCGGGACTCGGGGGGGTCGCTTCCGCCCTGGCGTGGCGGGGCGGGATGGCCAGGCGCAGGACGTCGGCGAGCGTGCCCGCGTAGCGGTCGGCGACCGCCCTGGCCAGGCCCGCGATCTCCCCGGTCAGCACCCGCTCGCCCGACACGACCCGTTCGAGGGCGGTGAGCTTGCCCGCGTGCTCGCTCTCCTCGACCCGTTCGAGCACGAACCCGTCCACCAGCTGACCGGCGAACCGCACCCGCACCCGCACCCCCGGCTCGGCCGTCTCGTGCATCGTCGCCGGCACCAGGTAGTCGAACGGCCGGTCGAGGTGCGGCAGCGGATTGTCGACCGCCACCCGGGCCACCGGCCGCGAAGGAGCGGGAACCGGCGCCCCCTTACCGGGCTTGGACGGCTCCACCCTCCGCACGGCGTCGAGCGGCAGGAGGGCGTTGGAGTCGGTCACGCATTACGTCTACCAGACCCGGACCCCCCGTAACGCCCGCACGCTTGTCGGACCCAAGCCCCACGCCTGCCCGGTCCCCAGCCCCACTGCTGCTCGGTCCCCAAGCCGCGGACGGGGCTCAGCCTTGCTCGCGCTGCCGCCGCCCGATCACCCATGCGGCGACCTGACTCCGCCCGGAGAATCCGAGTTTGGCGAGGATGTTCTCCATGTGAGAGTCCACCGTGCGCCGGGCGACGACCAGCCGCTGCGCGATCAGCCGGTTGGTCAGCCCGGCGGCGACCAGCTCGGCGACGTCCGCCTCGCGCGGGGTGAGCGGCGCCCAGAACGGTACGGCCGGGGCAGGAGGCGTGACGCTCGGGGCGAGCGCGTCGGAGATCACCTCTTCCTCCGACATGGCCCGGCCCTCGGCGACGGCCTTGCCGTGCTGCCGGCCGAGGGTCTCGCGTAGTTCCCTGAGGTGGCTGTCGCGCTCGGCGGCGAGGATCGGCGCGCCGAGCAGGGGGCTCACCTCGTACCCCCACAACCGTTGCGCCGCGCTCAGTAACCGGGCGGCGCGGGCGGGCCGGCCCTGGTCGGCGGCGAGCCGGCCGAGGAGCTCGACGCAGAGCGCCCGCCCGAACGTCATGTGCAGCGACACCTGCGTCCGCAGTGCCGTCCTGGCCAGGGTGTCCGCCTCCGCGTACTGTCCGGCCGTCTGCCGCGCCAGGGCGAGCGCGAGCTCCGTCCAGGCGGCGGTGGCGGCGTCGCCCGCTTCCCGGCCGAGCGTGCCGGCCTTGGCGAGAACCTCCTCCGCCTCGCCGGTACGGCCGGCAAGCAGCAGGGTGAGGCCCAGTTCGACGGTGGCATCGAGCGGATGGACGCCACCGTCGGGCGGCAGGCCGTCGACGCACCGGGTCAGGTGGCGTTCGGCCGCGGTCAGGTCGCCCGCGCAGAGGCTCACCGTGCCGCGCGCCTTGGCGAGGTGGAGGGCGCCGCGCGGGCCCAGCTGGGCCGCGGGTGCCTCGGCCTCCTCCAGCGCCTTACGGGCCGCGCCCAGGTCTCCGCTGCCGGCCGCCAGGTGCGCGAGCAGGAGCAGGGCGTCGAGCCGTACCGGATCGGGGCAGGAGGTGATGGGCAGCAGGCGTTCCAGGTAGCGGCGCCCGTACCCGGCCATGCCCCCGAACGTCCACAGCCGGCCCAGCCGCAGACCCATCCGCAGCCCGCGCTCGCGGGCGGCCGGGTCGGCGGCGAAGGACTCGAGCGCGGCCCGCAGATCGCCCCACTCATCCCTGACCCGGACAATCGCCTCACCCCGGTCACGGCCCACCGCTTCGGCGAGCGTGTAGTAGTGCTCGCGGTGGCGTGCCCGCAGGCGTTCCCGCTCGCCACTGCCCGCCAGGCGAGCCGCGGCGAACTCGCGCACGCTGTCGGGCATGCGGTACGCCGCCCGCCCCTCGTCCTGCTCCCTGGTCACGATCGCCTTCTCGACCAGCGCCGCCAGCGTGGCGCGAACCCGCGCGGCGGGCAGCGGACCGCCGGCGCAGACCTTCTCGGCCGCCGCCCGCTCGAACGTCCCCGCGAACACGCTCAGCCGCTCCCACAGCAGGCGCTCCTCGGGCGAGCAGAGCCCGTGGCTCCACGCGATCACGGCCCGCGTGGACACGTCTCCGCCCCGGTGCGTACCCGCGTCCGGCGAACGTCTCCCCCAAGGGCCGCCCGTCTCCGCTGGATGGCTCCCCTGCGGCCCGCGCACGTCCGCTGAGCCGCTCCCCCGAAACCCCCGGGCGTCCGCTGAGGGCCTGAGCCGTCTGCCCGCATCTGCCACGTTCCTGGCCCGCTGCCCACCCACGTCCACGGGATATGTGGCCCGCCGCCCATTGTCGTCCGACGCCACCGGCTGCCCATCCGGGTCCGGGCGGCCGAGCGAGTCCGAGCGGCCGCTCGGGTCAGGGTGCCGGTCCAGGTCCGGGCGGCCGAGCGGGTCGCCGTACGCGTCCATCCGCGCGAGCAGCTCGTCCACGGGCGACCGGCGGACGTGGGCGGCGGCCAGCTCGATCGCCAGCGGAATGCCCTCCAGGCGGCGGCAGAGTTCGGCGACGGAGGCCGCGTTTCGCTCGGTGAGCTCGAAGCCGGGATCAACGCCGGGGTCGACGGCCGCGACCCGGTCGAGGAGGAGCGACACCGACTCGACGCGCGCCACGTCGGCGGGCGCCGACTCGCCACCTGGTACGGCCAGCGGCCGGACGATGACCGCGTGCCCGCCGGGGACGCGCAGCGCCTGCCGGCTCGTGGCCAGCACGTGCAGGCCGGGGACGGCGCGCAGCAGCGACTGTACGAGGGCGGAGCAGGCGGCGGTCAGGTGTTCGCAGGTGTCGAGCACCAGGAGCAGGCGGCGGCGCGACAGCTGCGCGGTCAGGTCACCGGTGACGTCGAGGCTCTGGGCGATGACCTCCTCGAGGGACTCGGGGTCGGTGTGCCCGGCCAGCTCGACGAACCGGCTGCCGTCGGTGAAGGCCCGCCGCATGAACTGCGCAGCCCGTACGGCCACGCGGGTCTTGCCCACCCCGGCGATGCCGGTGACGGTGACGAGGCGGCTGCGCTGGAGCATCCGCCGGACGTCAGCGACCTCCTGACGGCGACCCACGAAGCTGGTCGCCGTGGCACGCCATGGCATGATCCATTCCCCAGTTTCCGGAAGATCCAAGGAGACCACGGTACGTCTCCACGGCCTCCCTCAGAGAACGGGCCCCCGCCCGACCGGCCGTGAACACGCAGATGCCGCACCCCGAAGCCGGGGTGCGGCATCTGACGGGAACGGTCACAGACCGGCGGCGGACCTCAGGGTCTCGGCGCGGTCGGTCGACTCCCAGGAGAAGCCCTCACGGCCGAAGTGGCCGTAAGCGGCGGTCTCCGAGTAGATCGGGCGCAGCAGGTCGAGGTCGCGGATGATCGCGGCCGGGCGCAGGTCGAACACCTGGAGCACGGCGGCCTGGATCTTCTCGACCGGCAGCTTCTCGGTGCCGAAGCACTCGACGAACAGGCCGACCGGCTGGGCCTTGCCGATGGCGTAGGCGACCTGGACCTCGCAGCGGTCGGCGAGCCCGGCGGCCACGACGTTCTTGGCGACCCAGCGCATCGCGTAGGCGGCCGAGCGGTCGACCTTGGACGGGTCCTTGCCGGAGAAGGCGCCGCCACCGTGGCGGGCCATGCCGCCGTAGGTGTCGATGATGATCTTGCGACCGGTGAGGCCGGCGTCGCCCATCGGGCCGCCGATCTCGAAGCGGCCGGTCGGGTTGACCAGCAGGCGGTAGCCCTCGATGTCGATGTCGAGGCCCGCGAGCACGGGGTCGACCACGTGCTCCTTGATGTCGGGCGTCAGCATCTCCTTGAGGTCGATCTCGGCAGCGTGCTGCGTGGAGACGACCACGGTGTCGAGACGGACCGGCTGGTCGCCGTCGTACTCGATGGTGACCTGGGTCTTGCCGTCGGGCCGCAGGTAGGGGACGGTGCCGGACTTGCGCACCTCGGACAGGCGCTGGGCCAGCCGGTGCGCGAGCGTGATCGGCAGCGGCATCAGCTCGGGCGTCTCGCGGCACGCGTAGCCGAACATCAGGCCCTGGTCGCCCGCGCCCTGGCGGTCGAGCTCGTCGATGTCGCCGTCGACCCGGTGCTCGTAGGCGTCGTCGACGCCCTGGGCGATGTCGGGCGACTGCGCCCCGATGGACACCGACACGCCACAGGAGGCGCCGTCGAAGCCCTTGTGGGAGGCGTCGTAGCCGATTTCCAGGATCTTCTCCCGGATGACGCCGGGAATGTCGACGTAGGTCTCGGTCGTGACCTCGCCTGCGACATGGACCTGGCCGGTAGTGATCATCGTCTCGACGGCGACCCGGCTCTTGGGGTCGTCCTTGAGCATGGTGTCGAGAATCGCGTCACTGATCTGGTCGGCGATCTTGTCCGGGTGGCCTTCGGTGACCGACTCGGAGGTGAACAGGCGACGTGACAACTCAGTGGCTCCTCATGCAGCGGCTGCTGACGGACGTGCGGGCTCCGGCGACTGTACACCCCGGCCAGTGCCTCGCCGAAGTCTAGCCCTACCCACGGGCATGTCGCGAAACGGGTCGTTCACAGGTCGGGCAGGGGGTCGGGGGGCAGTGTCTCCGGCGCGAAGATCTCCGCGTCGGCGGCGGCGACCACGGCGGCGTACTCCTCCTCGAACTCGAACGCCATCACGCCCAGCTCGATCACCGGCCCGGAAGCCTGCATGATCGGCCCGAGCCTGGTGTGGCGGGGGAACGTCGCGTGGACGGAGACCGGGCGGTCGCTCCGGAGCATCCGGGTGGCGAGGACGGAGATGGCCGTGTCGGTGACCACGATCAGGAAGTTGCCCGTGCCCGACGGGCCCAGGGACAGCGCGGGGAATACGTAGCGGATCTCCCCCTGATCGCCGAGCAACGTTCTGCATCGATCTCTGACAGTGGAACTCACCGGCATTCCCCGCCCCCTTTTGCCCCCTTTGTCTTAAGTATCGGCAGGCGTGCGGGGATGCCGCAACAGCTTGGCGACCTGATCCCAGACGGCGTCGGCGACGTCGTCCTTGGGACCGCGGGGGATCTCCACCGGCTCGCCGCCCGCGACCAGCACGGTCGCCGCGTTGTCGGGCGTGCCGAAGGCCAGGTCGGGGCCGACCTGGTTGACGACGAGCAGGTCACAGCCCTTACGGGCGAGCTTGGCCTGCCCGTTGGCGAGCACGTCGTCGGTCTCGGCCGCGAACCCGACGATCACCTCGGGATGCCGCCCGGCCGCCGCCTCGGGGGACGACTCCGCGGCCACCTCGGGAGGCGATCCTGCGGCGCGTCGGCGTTCGCCCAGTTCGGCCAGGATGTCGGGATTTTTCACCAGATAGAGGGGCTCGGGGTCGCCCTCGGTCTTCTTGATCTTGGAGTCCTGCCGCGCGGCGGGCCGGAAGTCGGCCACGGCCGCCGCCATCACCACCACGTCGGCGGCGGCCGAGGCGGTCAGCACCGCCTCGCGCAGTTCGGCCGCCGACTCCACCCGCACCACGGCGGCTCCGGCCGGATCGGGCAGGGACACGTTGGCGGCCACCAGCGTCACCTGGGCCCCGCGGGCGACGGCCGTGCGGGCCAGGGCGTACCCCTGCAGCCCGGAGGACCGGTTGCCCAGGTAGCGGACCGGATCGATGGCTTCACGCGTACCGCCGGCCGAGACGACGACCCGCCGCCCGGCCAGGTCGCGCGGGCGGCCGGCCAGTACGCGCAGGCAGATCTGGAAGATCTCGGCGGGATCGGGCAGACGCCCGGGCCCGGTGTCGGCGCCGGTGAGGCGCCCGACCGCGGGATCGATCACCACGGAGCCCCGCTCGCGCAGCGTCGAGACGTTGGCCCGGGTGGCGGGGTGCTGCCACATCTCGGTGTGCATCGCGGGCGCGAACACCACCGGGCAGCGCGCGGTCAGCAGCGTGTTGGTGAGCAGGTCGCCGGCCAGGCCGTGAGCGGCCTTGGCGAGCACATCGGCGGTCGCGGGCGCCACCACGACGAGGTCGGCCCGCTGGCCGATCCGTACGTGGGGCACCTCGTGAACGTCTTCCCACACATCGGTCGTCACCGGGTTGCCGGACAGCGCCGCCCAGGTGGGCTCGCCCACGAACCGCAGGGCGTCGCGGGTCGGAACCACCCGCACCTCGTGCCCGGACTCGGTGAACAGGCGCAACAGCTCACACGCCTTGTACGCGGCGATGCCCCCGCTGACGCCCAGGACGACCCTCTTCATTTAGCGGGTCAGACCGCGCCTTCGATGGGCTCGGCGTTGAGCAGGCCCTCGGCCACCTCGCGCAGCGCGATGGACAGCGGCTTCTCCTGCGCGTGCGTCTCGACCAGCGGCCCGACGTATTCGAGCAGGCCCTCGCCGAGCTGGGAGTAGTAGGCGTTGATCTGGCGGGCGCGCTTGGCACCCATGATCACCAGGGAATACTTGCTGTCGACGATGTCGAGCAGCGCGTCGATCGGCGGGTTGGTGATGCCCTCTGCGACCGGGGCAATTCCTGCCACGATTGTCAGACCTCTCGGTTGGTGGTTTTGATGACCCCCTGAGGGTCAGTCATCAAGGCTATCAGCCGGCGGCACACCTCTTTGACACTTGTGTTCACCAGCGTGAGGTCGAATTCCTTCTCGGCCGCCATCTCGACGTGGCCGGCCTCAAGGCGGCGGGCGATGACGTCCTCCGGCTCGGTGCCGCGGCCGCGCAGCCGCTTCTCCAGCTCCTCCCAGGAGGGCGGGGCCAGGAACACCAGCAGGGCCTCCGGCATGCTCTGCCGGACCTGCCTGGCGCCTTCGAGGTCGATCTCGAGCAGCGTGGGCATGCCCGCGGCGAGCCGGTCGAGCACCGGGGCGCGCGGCGTGCCGTACCTGTTGCCCGCGAACTCCGCCCACTCGAGCAGCTCACCCGACTCCACGAGCCGGTCGAACTCCTCGTCGTCGGCGAAGAAGTAGTGGAGCCCGTGCACCTCACCGGGCCGGGGCTTCCTGGTTGTCACCGAGACCGACAGCCACACCTCGGGGTGTGCCCGCCGAATCTCGGCGACGACCGTTGACTTACCGACGCCCGACGGTCCGGACAGGACCGTCAGGCGCCGCTCGCTCGAGGGGAGGAAGTCGCCGACCCTCGTTCCAGATCCGACTGCCTCATGGGCCCAAACACTGCCGGACCTGGACCTGTCGGTCACTTCCTACCCCCCGTTGAACCTGCGCTTTCGTGTGGAACCGAGATTAGCTCTCGTTGCCACCGAACTCGCGCTCGAGGGATGCCCTCTGGTTCGCACCGAGACCCCGCACGCGGCGGGACTCGGCGATGGCAAGCCGCTCCATGAGCTGCTTGGCGCGGACTTTGCCCACGCCTGGGAGCGATTCCAACAAGGCCGACACCTTCATCTTGCCGATGACGTCGTCGGTCTGCCCATCCTTGAGCACCTCAGCCAGAGAAACCGCGCCATGCTTGAGCCGGTTCTTGACCTCGGCACGCTCTTTACGGGCCTTGGCAGCCTTTTGCAGGGCTGCGGCGCGCTGCTCAGGGGTCAGGGGAGGAAGAGCCACGCCGGGTCACCTCGAATTTCTGTCGATGTACTCGGACGGGAAGGGAAACTAGCTGGTCATCGCCCCCTAAGCAACGTCAATGGCGGTTTCTCTCCTCACAAAATCCACTTCATCACTCTCCGTGTATGTAAAACTACAGAGTGCTGATCAAATCGCCCCCACTTCCCGCTTCTTCCTTACACACAGGAAGCGCCGTGGGGGTACGATGATGATCACCCACCCGTCAGGGAGCGGTGTCCGAAACGTGCGCGGGTTTACGTCCGAAACCCCGCCCGAGGTGGGCATCCGTATGCCCTGCGGGGGTGTCCTCACGATCGTGTACGGTCGCCGTGGGACGCCGTTCTGGGGTCGGCGTCCCTCCGGGGAGGCGCTCACCGTGCGTACACGGCCACCCGCCGTACGTGTGCCCATGGGAGCGGTCCCACCACGGCCGGGTGACGACGGCTGTGCTCCCGGCACATCCGCCCGCCACACAGGGGCCCGACCGACCGGTCCGCCGTACGGTGGGCCGAGCCGTGCCTGGCTTTACCGCTGCACACCGATGCCACATCACGATGGGCCACGCACGAAGGCCCATCAGGAACACGGAACGACCCTTGGGAGCGCGAACCCCCTCAGAAGGGGGTCGTGCGCCGCAAAGAGGATGCGATGGCGGCGGCCGTGGCGCCCGGGTCCGGGGAGGCGGTGATCGGGCGGCCGATGACCAGGAGATCGGCGCCGTCCGCCAATGCCTGCTCCGGCGTCGCCACCCGCGCCTGGTCCTGGCTGTCCGCCCCGGCCGGGCGTACGCCGGGTGTGATGAGGGTGATCTCCGGCCCGACCTCCGAGCGCAGGTCGACGACCTCGTGCGGCGAGCACACCAGGGCCGTGGCGCCCGACTCGACCGACAGGACGGCCAGGCGGCGGACCGCGTCCGAGGCGGGGCCGGCGAGCCCGATGCGGCTCAGGTCGGCCTCCGAGAGCGACGTCAGCACCGTGACCGCCGCGATCTGGGTGTCCGGGGCCGCCTCGACGGCCGCGCGGATCATCGCGGGGCCGCCGGCCGCGTGGACCGTGAGGATGGCCGGGCGGAGCCGGGCGACCGCCCTGGCCGCCGCCGCGACCGTGTTGGGGATGTCGTGCAGCTTGAGGTCCAGGAAGACCTGTACGCCGCTCGCGCCCCGGATCGAGGCGATCACGTCGGGGCCGTAGCGCAGATAGAGCTCCAGCCCGATCTTCACCGTGGTGACGTGCGGGGTCACCAGGGCGGCCCACCTGGCGGCGGTCTCCAGGTCGGGGGCGTCGAGGGCGACGGCGATGGGTGCGGGCGTCAAAGGGAGCTCTCCTCGGAGTCGACGAGCAGGTGCCGGGGGGCGCTCCCCGGCGGACGGTGGGCCAGGCCGACCGCGTCGGCCAGCCGCTGGAAGCCGCGTGCCCGCAGCAGGTCCTCAAGCTCTCGCTCGATGCGCAGGCACGCGTAGGGGTCGTGGAACAGCGCCGTCCCCACCCCGACCGCGCAGGCGCCCGCCAGGATGAGCTGGAAGGCGTCCCTGCCGGTCGTCACGCCGCCGACGCCGATCAGCGGCACCCCGGGCAGGGCGGCGTGCACCTGCCACACGCACCGTACGGCAAGAGGCAGGATGGCCGGTCCCGACAGCCCGCCGGTGACGGCCGCGAGCGAGGGCCGCAGCGCCTCGGTGTCGATGGCCATGCCGAGCGGGTTGTTGATCATGGACAGCGCGTCGGCTCCGGCGTCCACGCAGGCGCGGGCGACCGCCACGATGTCGGCCACGTCGGGCGCCAGCTTGGCGACCACCGGGACGTCGTACCGCATGATGGAGCGCACCGACGCGATCACCTCGGCGGCGGCGCTGCCCTCGCGGGCGAAGACTCGGCCGCGGTCCTCGATGTTCGGGCAGGACAGGTTCACCTCCAGGGCGGTGACGCCGGGCGCGTCGGCCAGCCTGCGGGCCAGCGCCGAGTACTCGGCCACGGTGCCGCCGCCGATCGAGACGATGGTCCTGATGCCGCGCTGGGCCAGCCAGGGCAGCTCGCGTTCGAGGAAGGCGTCGATGCCGGGGCCCTGGAGGCCGACGGCGTTGAGCATGCCCGAGGGGGTCTCGGCCATCCGGGGGGTGGGGCGGCCGGCGCGGGGGGCCATGGTGATCGAGCTGGTGGTCAGGGCGCCCAGGCGGTGGAGGTCGAAGAACTGGGCCAGCTCGCGGCCCGAGGCGGCGCAGCCGGCGGCGGTGGTGATGGGGTTGGCGAGCTCCACATGCGCCAGAAATGTCCGCATATCTACCGACACGTCAGCCCACCCGCCGCAGAGAAACCGCAGACAACGCAGAGAAACAGCCACCAGATCGCGCGGGACGCAGACGCCGTGGAGAAGCGGAACGCAGGCGCCGCAGAGGAGCGGGACCCGGGCGCCGCAGAGAGACAGCCGCCAGATCGCGCAGTACGCGGCAGAAAAAGCGCGGGCAGTCAGTGTCAGCCCGCATGGCGCGCACCGCCCTGGCCCCCGGGCGCCCCCAGCGCGTCGAACGGGATCGTCCCCACATCCTCGAACCGCACCCGCTCCCCCCGGAACACCGGCCCCTCGGCGCAGGCCCGCACCATCCGGGTCACGCCGTCGTCGCCGATGACCGGCAGCACGCACGTCATGCAGACCCCGATCCCGCAGGCCATCGCCTCTTCCACCGCCACCTGCACCGGGATGTCGAACTCCATCGCCACCGCCGTGACCGCCCGCAGCGTCTCCATGGGCGCGCACGCGTAGACCACGTCGGCCCGCGTGTCGGCGATCACCGCGGGCAGCGCGTCGGTCACCCTGCCGCGCAGCCCTAGCGAGCCGTCCTCGGTGGTGAGTGTGGTGGTCTGGGCCATCCGCCTGGCCCGCATGGCGCCGAACACCCGGTCCGCGCTGGCGCCGCCCAGCACGAAGTCGACGCGGCAGCCGCGTTCGATGAGCTGGTCGGCCACCGGGAACAGCACCGCCGAGCCGTACTCGGAACCGACCAGCACGCAGTGGACCGGGTCGCGCGGCAGCGGGAAGGGCCGGCCGAGCGGCCCGACGAGGTCGATCGTGTCACGCGCCCTGCGCTCGGCCAGCCACGCGGTGCCGGGGCCGCGCACGGTGAAGACGAGCTCCACCGTGCCGCCGTAGTCGGGCTTGACGTCGTGGATGGAGAAGGCCCGCCGCGTCACCATGGACGTGTGGGCCCCGCCGACGGCGACGGACACGAAGTGGCCGGGCCGGTAGCGCTCGGCGATGCCGGGCGCCACCACGGTGAGGGCATGGTAGGCGTCGACCCGGCGCGTCGTCAGCACCGTGCCCGTCACCTGTACCGGAGTGCCGGCCAGTCCTCTTCACCTCCCGCGGGAGCCTGCCGTCGATCGAGCCCTACGCCCCTGCCGCCCGCAGCGCCCGCCCGTGCTCTTGGAGGGACCGTACGCCGACGTCGCCCCGCACGATGGCCTGGATGCCCGCGGCCGCGGCGGCGAGGCCGGCGACCGTGGTGATGCACGGGATGCCGCGCAGCACGGCGGCGGTGCGGATGTCGTAGCCGTCGAGCCGCGGGCCCGACTGGCCCGGACTGCCGAACGGCGTGTTGACGATCAGGTCGATCTCGCCGTCGAGGATGTACTGGACACTCGTGGGCTCACCTCCGGCTCCGGGCCCCTCGCTCTGCTTTCGCACGATCTTGGCATGGACACCGTTGCGGCGCAGCACCTCAGCGGTCCCCTCGGTGGCCAGGATCTCGAACCCGAGGTCGGCGAGCGCCCGTACCGGGAAGATCATCGCACGCTTGTCCCGGTTGGCCACGGACACGAAGGCCCGGCCCTTGATGGGCAGTTCCCCGTACGCGGCCGCCTGCGACTTGGCGAAGGCGACGCCGAAGGACTCGTCGATGCCCATGACCTCGCCCGTGGAGCGCATCTCGGGCCCGAGCACGATGTCGACGCCGCGGAAGCGGTTGAACGGCAGCACCGCCTCCTTCACCGCGATCGGCGCCTCCAGCGGCAGGGTGCCGCCGTCTCCCGTGGCGGGCAGCATGCCCTCCTCGCGCAGCGAGGCGATCGAGGCGCCCAGCATCACGCGGGCCGCCGCCTTGGCCAGCGGCACCGCCGTGGCCTTGGAGACGAACGGCACGGTACGGCTGGCGCGCGGGTTGGCCTCCAGGACGTACAGGACGCCGGCCGACATGGCGTACTGGACGTTCAGCAGCCCGCGGACCCCGACGCCGCGGGCGATGCCCTCGGTGGCGGCGCGGATGCGCTTGATGTCGTTGCTGCCGAGCGTGATCGGCGGCAGCGCGCACGCCGAGTCGCCGGAGTGGATCCCGGCCTCCTCGATGTGCTCCATGACGCCGCCCAGGTAGAGCTCCTCGCCGTCGAACAGGGCGTCCACGTCGATCTCGATGGCCTCGTCGAGGAACTTGTCGACCAGCACCGGATGGCCGCCCTCCTGGGCCGCCATGTAGGTGGTCAGCGTCGCGTCGTCGTAGACGATGGCCATGCCGGCCCCGCCGAGCACGTACGAGGGCCGGACGAGCACGGGGTAGCCGATCTCCTCGGCCACGGTCAGCGCCTCGGCGACGGTCGTCGCGGTGCCGTGCTTGGGCGCGGGCAGCTGCGCCTCGGCGAGCACCCGGCCGAACGCGCCGCGCTCCTCGGCCAGGTGGATCGACTCGGGCGAGGTGCCGACCACGGGCACGCCCGCGTCCTTGAGCGCCTGCGCCAGGCCGAGCGGCGTCTGCCCGCCGAGCTGCACGATCACGCCCGCGACCGGGCCCGTCTGCTGCTCGGCGTGTACGACCTCCAGCACGTCCTCCAGCGTGAGCGGCTCGAAGTAGAGCCGGTCGGAGGTGTCGTAGTCGGTCGAGACCGTCTCCGGGTTGCAGTTGACCATGACGGTCTCGAACCCGGCCCGCGACAGCTCGAAGGAGGCGTGCACGCAGGCGTAGTCGAACTCGATGCCCTGCCCGATGCGGTTGGGCCCGGAGCCGAGGATGATGACCTTCTCCCGCTCGCCGTACGGGACCTCGCTCTCCTCGTCGTAGGCCGAGTAGAGGTAGGGGGTCTTGGCGGCGAACTCGGCGGCGCAGGTGTCGACCGTGTTGTAGACCGGCCGCAGGCCGAGCGCGTGGCGCAGGTCGCGTACGCGGGCCTCGTCGATGCCGCGGATCTCGCTGATCTGCGCGTCGCTGAAGCCGTGGCGCTTGGCCCGCTCCAGCACCTCGGCGGTCAGCTCGGTGGCCTCGCCGAGGGTCCGCGCCTCCTCGTCCAGCAGGAACAGCTGGTCGAGGAACCAGGGGTCGATGTGGGTGGCCTCGAAGAGCTCCTCGGCGGTGGCGCCGGCCCGGATGGCCTGCTGCACGGTGCGCAGCCGGCCGTCGTGCGGGACGCGGGACTCGTCGATGAGCTCGGCCTTCGGCCGCTGGGGGCCGGCCCAGGTGAAGGAGGAGTCCTTCTTCTCCAGCGAGCGCAGCGCCTTCTGCAGCGCCTCGGGGAAGGAGCGGCCGATGGCCATGGCCTCGCCCACCGACTTCATGTGGGTGGTGAGTGTCTGGTCGGCGCCCCTGAACTTCTCGAAGGCGAACCGCGGCACCTTGACCACGATGTAGTCGAGCGTGGGCTCGAAGGAGGCCGGGGTCTCCTTGGTGATGTCGTTGGGGATCTCGTCGAGGGTGTAGCCGATGGCCAGCTTGGCGGCGATCTTGGCGATCGGGAAGCCGGTGGCCTTCGAGGCCAGTGCGCTCGATCGGGACACGCGCGGGTTCATCTCGATGACGATCATGCGGCCGGTCGCCGGGTTGACCGCGAACTGGATGTTGCAGCCGCCGGTGTCGACGCCGACCTCGCGGATGACCGCGATCGCGACGTCGCGCATGTTCTGGTATTCGCGGTCGGTCAGCGTCAGCGCGGGCGCGACGGTGACGCTGTCGCCGGTGTGGACGCCCATCGGGTCGATGTTCTCGATGGAGCAGACGATGACCACGTTGTCATGCTTGTCGCGCATGACCTCGAGCTCGTACTCCTTCCAGCCGAGGATCGACTCCTCCAGGAGCACCTCGGTGGTCGGCGAGGCGTCCAGCCCGGCGCCGGCGATGCGCCGCAGGTCCGACTCGTCGTAGGCGAACCCGGACCCGACGCCGCCCATCGTGAAGGAGGGCCGCACGACCAGCGGGTAGCCGAGCTCGGTGGCGGCGGCCAGGCACTCGTCCATCGTGTGACAGACGACCGAGTTGGCCGACTCCGCGTTCAGGCCGTGCTCGCGGGCGACCTTGGCGACGATCTCCTTGAACCGCTCGCGGTTCTCCCCCGCCTGGATCGCGTCGAAGTCGGCGCCGATCAGCTCGACGTCGTAGCGCTCCAGCGCGCCCGACTCGTGCAGCGCGACGGCGGTGTTGAGGGCGGTCTGGCCGCCCAGGGTCGGCAGGAGCGCGTCGGGGCGCTCCTTGGCGATGATCTTCTCGACGTACTCGGGGGTGATCGGCTCGACGTAGGTGGCGTCGGCGAACTCGGGGTCGGTCATGATCGTCGCCGGGTTGCTGTTGACGAGGATCACGCGGAACCCCTCGTCGCGCAGCACGCGGCAGGCCTGGGTGCCGGAGTAGTCGAACTCACACGCCTGCCCGATCACGATCGGCCCCGAGCCGATCACCAGGACGGACCTGATGTCATCACGCTTGGGCACGGTTCATGACCTCACAGAACTCGTCGAAAAGGTAGGCGGCGTCGTGGGGGCCGGCGGCGGCCTCCGGGTGGTACTGCACGCTGAAGGCACGCCCGTCGAGCAGGCGCAGCCCTTCCACGCAGCGGTCGTTGAGGTTGACGTGGCTGACCTCGGCCCGGCCGTAGGGGGTGTCGAACGGCTCGCCGAGCGGCGCCTCGACCGCGAAGCCGTGGTTGTGGGCGGAGATCTCTACCTTGCCGGTCCGTACGTCCTGGACCGGCTGGTTCACCCCCCGGTGGCCGTAGCGCAGCTTGTACGTGGACAGGCCCAGGGCCCGGCCGAACAGCTGGTTGCCGAAGCAGATCCCGAAGAACGGCACCTTCGCCTCCAGCACCCCGCGCAGCGCGGAGACGTCCGCGGTGGCCGGGTCGCCGGGGCCGTTGGAGAAGAACACCCCGTCCGGGCCCACCGCCATGATCTGCTCGAAGGTGGCGGTGGCCGGCAGCACGTGCACCTCGCAGCCGCGCTCGGCCATCCGGTGCGGGGTCATGCCCTTGATGCCCAGGTCCACGGCCGCGACCGTGAACCGCTTCTGGCCGATGGCCGGCACGACGTACGGCTCGGCCGTGGCCACCTCGGCGGCCAGGTTCGCGCCTTCCATGACCGGCACCCGCCGTACGCGCTTGACGAGCTCATCGACCGGCGCGGTCGGATCGGTGAAGATCCCGGCGCGCATGGCGCCGCGCTCGCGCAGGTGGCGGGTGAGCGCGCGGGTGCCCGGCATGGCGATGCCGACGACGCCCTGTTCCTTGAGGTAGTCCTCCAGCGAGCGGTTGGCCCGCCAGTTGGAGACCACGCGGGACGGCTCGCGTACGACGTAGCCGGCGACCCAGACGCGGCCCGACTCGGGGTCCTCGTCGTTGACGCCGGTGTTGCCGATGTGGGGGGCCGTCATCGCGACGATCTGCCGGTGGTAGGACGGGTCGGTGAGGGTCTCCTGGTAGCCGGTCATGCCGGTGTTGAAGACCATCTCGCCGAACGTCTCGCCCGCGGCGCCATACGGGGTTCCGTGGAAGACGCGACCGTCTTCCAGAACGAGCAGCGCAGAAGTCACACCAGCTTCCCTTCAAGTACTGTCGGCTTGCCGCGCAGGAAGGTCGCCACGACCCGGCCGGGGAGCGTCATGCCCTCGTACGGCGTGTTGCGGCTCTTCGACGCGAAGGCGGACGGATCCACCTCTGTACGGACGGACGGGTCGTACAACGTGAGGTTGGCCGGTACGCCCACCTCGATCGGTTGCCCGTGCCCCGAAAGGCGGCCGATACGCGCGGGCACGATCGACATGCGCTCGGCGACGCCGGCCCAGTCGAGCAGCCCGGTGTCGACCATGGCCTCCTGCACCACGCTGAGCGCGGTCTCCAGGCCGACCATGCCCATGGCCGCGGCCGACCACTCGGTCTCTTTGTCCTCGACCGGGTGGGGCGCGTGGTCGGTGGCGACGATGTCGATCGTGCCGTCGGCCAGCGCGGCGCGCAGCGCCTCGACGTCGGCGCGGGTGCGCAGCGGCGGGTTGACCTTGTAGATGGGGTTGTAGGCGCCGACCGGCGAGTCCTCGACGAGGTCGTCGGTGAGCAGCAGGTGGTGCGGGGTGACCTCGGCGGTGATGTTCCAGCCCTTGGACTTGGCCCAGCGCAGGATCTCCACCGAGCCGGCCGTGGAGACGTGGCAGACGTGCAGCCGGGAGCCGACGTGTGCGGCCAGCAGGCAGTCGCGGGCGATGATCGCCTCCTCGGCGACCGCCGGCCAGCCGGTCAGGCCGAGCCGGCCGGAGACGACGCCCTCGTTCATCTGGGCGCCGCCGGTCAGCCTGGGCTCCTGGGCGTGCTGGGCGATCACGCCGTCGAACGCCTTGACGTACTCCAGGGCGCGGCGCATCAGCACGGCGTCGTCGACGCACCTGCCGTCGTCGGAGAAGACGCGGACCCGGGCGGCGGAGTCGGCCATCGCGCCGAGCTCGGCCAGCTGCCTGCCCTCCAGGCCGACGGTGACCGCGCCGACCGGCTGGACGTCGCAGTGGGCGAACTCCCGGCCCAGCCGCCAGACCTGCTCGACCACGCCGGCGGTGTCGGCGACGGGCGAGGTGTTGGCCATGGCGTGCACGGCGGTGTAGCCGCCGCGGGCGGCCGACTGGGTGCCGGTCTGCACGGTCTCGGCGTCCTCGCGGCCGGGCTCGCGCAGGTGGGTGTGCAGGTCGACGAGGCCGGGCAGCACGATCGCGCCGCCGCCGTCGATCGCCGCCTCCCCGTCGATCCGCGGGGCGATCTCGGCGATCACCCCGTCCTCGATGCGGATGTCGGCGGGCTCGCCGCCGAGAATCCGTACATTCCGAATGATCACGAGGTCTCTCCCCCGAGCAGCAGGTACAGGACGGCCATGCGGATGGTCACACCGTTGGCGACCTGCTCGACGATGGTCGAGCGCGGCGAGTCGGCCACCTCGGCGGCGATCTCCATGCCCCGGTTCATCGGCCCGGGGTGCATCACGATGGCCTCGTCGGGCATCTTGGCGAAGCGGTCGCGGTCGAGGCCGTAGCGGCGGGAGTATTCGCGCTCGCTCGGGAAGTAGGCGGCGTTCATCCGCTCCTTCTGCACCCGCAGCATCATCACCACGTCGGACTTGGGCAGCACCGCGTCGAGGTCGTAGGAGACCGCGCACGGCCAGGTGTCGACCGAGACCGGCAGCAGCGTGGGCGGCGCCACCAGTGTGACGTCGGCGCCGAGCGTGGCCAGGAGCAGCACGTTGGAGCGGGCGACCCGGCTGTGCAGGACGTCGCCGACGATCGTGACCTTGCGGCCCTCCAGGCCGCCCAGGCGGCGGCGCATGGAGAAGGCGTCGAGCAGCGCCTGCGTGGGGTGCTCGTGGGTGCCGTCGCCGGCGTTGACGACGCTGCCGTGCACCCAGTTGGCCAGGCGGTGCGGCGCGCCGGAGGCGCCGTGGCGGATGACGACCGCGTCGGCGCCCATCGCCTCCAGCGTCAGCGCCGTGTCCTTCAGCGACTCGCCCTTGGAGACGCTGGAGCCCTTGGCGGAGAAGTTGATGACGTCGGCGGACAGCCGCTTGGCCGCCGCCTCGAAGGAGATGCGGGTCCGGGTGGAGTCCTCGAAGAACAGGTTGACCACCGTACGGCCGCGCAAGGTCGGCAGCTTCTTGATGGAACGTTCCGAGACCCTCGCCAGTTCCTCGGCCGTGTCGAGGATGAGCAGGGCGTCGTCCTTGCCGAGGTCGCCCGCGGAGATGAGATGGCGGTTCACTTGGCCTCCTCCTTCATCAGCAGCACGGCGTCGCGCCCGTCGGTCTCCTGCAGGTAGACCTTCACCTTCTCGCTCTTGGCGGTCGGCAGGTTCTTGCCGACGTAGTCGGCGCGGATGGGCAGCTCGCGATGGCCGCGGTCGACCAGCGTGGCCAGCTGTACGGCGGTCGGGCGGCCGAGGTCGTTGAGCGCGTCGAGCGCCGCGCGGACGGTGCGGCCGGAGTACAGGACGTCGTCCACCAGCACCACGATCCTGCCGTCGATGCCGTCGGGCGGCAGCTCGGTGTGGCCGAGCGGCCGGGCGGGCCGGAGCCGGAGATCGTCGCGGTACATCGTGATGTCGACCGAGCCGACGGGGATCTTGACGCCTTCGAAGCGCTCGATGCGGTCACCGAGCCGGCGGGCCAGAGTGACGCCGCGGGTCGGGATGCCGAGGAGGACGACACCGTCGGCGCCCTTGGTTCGTTCGAGGATCTCGTGCGCGATACGAGTCAGCGCCCGGTGGATGTCCGGGCCCTCCAGAACAGCCCTCGACAAGGGTGTCAGGTCGGACGTTGGGGATTCGGACACGGCAGAGCTCACCACCTTTCCCGCCTCACGGGACGGGTCTTAAAAGGGTGTTGGTCGTGACACACAGTACCAGGGGCTACCAGCCAGAACTCTTGCCACCTACTCCCCATGGCCGCCCACGGTTGGGTAATTTCCCCGCCCTTTCCGTGTCGGAACCGTCCACGCGGGGCACGTGACGGGCATCGCGGGCGGTGCCAGCGCGTTGACGTCCGCCTGCTTCGAGGGGATACAGGGACAATGACCTTCCATGTCGACTCCGAGGTGGGCAAGCTCTACCAGGTGCTGCTGCACAAGCCTGACCTGGCGCTCAAGCGGCTCACCCCGACCAACAAGGACGCGTTCCTCTTCGACGACGTGCTGTGGGTGCAGCGCGCGATGGAGGAGCACGAGGAGTTCCAGCAGGTGCTGCGGGAGCGCGGCGTCAAGGTCCACATGCTGGCGGACCTGCTCAGAGAGACGATCGAGATCCCCGAAGCGCGTAAGCACATCCTCGACGGGATCCTCGACGAGCGCTTCATGGGCCCCCTGGCCGTCGACGACATCCGCAACACCCTTGACTCCATGGACTCCAAGACCCTGCAGATGTACCTGACGGGGGGCATCACCAAACGCGAGATGGTCGAGGCGGGCTGTGACCCCAAGTCGATGTCCTACCACGCGGCCGGTGACGACGACTTCATCCTGCCGCCGCTGCCGAACCACCTGTTCACCCGCGACACCTCCTGCTGGGTGTACGACGGCGTCTCGATCAACGCGATGAAGAAGAAGGCGCGCATGCGCGAGACGGTGAACATGGAGGCCGTCTACGAGTTCCACCCGACCTTCGCCGACGGGTTCGGCCGGCCGCAGAAGGGCGGCTACAACGTGTGGCTGCCCGGCCAGTCGGTCGCCCCGGCCACGCTGGAGGGCGGCGACGTGCTGGTCCTCGGGCGCGGCGTGGTGCTGATCGGGATGAGCGAGCGCACCCAGCCGCAGGCCATCGAGATGCTCGCGCAGCGGCTGTTCCAGGCCGGCTCCGCGCGGAAGATCATCGCGCTGAACATGCCGAAGGCCCGCGCGTTCATGCACCTCGACACCGTGATGACGATGGTGGACGTGGGCGTGTTCACCAAGTACGCGGGGCTCGGCATGCTGCCCTCGTACACGATCGAGCCGGGCGACACCGAGAAAGAGCTCAAGGTCACCGACCACCCGCCGGAGGACATGCACCGCGCCATGGCGCGGGCCCTGGACCTGGACGACATCAAGGTCCTCATCCCGACGCAGGACGTCTACGCCGCCGAGCGGGAGCAGTGGGACGACGGCTGCAACGCGCTGGCCATCGAACCGGGCGTGGTCGTCGCCTACGAACGCAACACCACGACGAACAACTTCCTGCGCGGCCACGGCATCGAGGTCATCACCATCCGGGGCAGCGAGCTCGGCAGGGGGCGCGGCGGGCCGCGCTGCATGAGCTGCCCGCTCGAGCGGGACGGCTTCTGAGCGATGAGGGTCATCGTCGCCCTGGGGGGCAACGCGGTGCTCCGGCGCAGCCAGCAGGCGGACGTGGAGCCGCAGATCGCCAACGTCGCCAACGCGGCCAAGACGCTGGCCAAGCTCGCGGAGAAGCACGAGCTGATCATCACCCACGGGAACGGGCCGCAGGTGGGCCTGCTGGCGCTGGAGAGCGCCAACGACCCCCGCCTGACCAAGCCCTACCCGTTCGACACGCTCGGCGCCGAGACGCAGGGCATGATCGGCTACTGGATGCTGCAGGCCCTGCAGAACGCGCTGCCCGGCCGGCAGGTCCTGGCCATGGTGACGCAGACGCTCGTGTCGGCGGTCGATCCGGCCTTCGACAACCCGACCAAGTTCGTCGGCCCGGTCTACGACCAGGAGGAGGCCACGAAGCTGGCCAAAGAGTACGGCTGGACGGTCGCCGCCGACGGCCACGACTGGCGGCGCGTCGTCCCCTCCCCCACCCCGCAGCGCGTGGTGGAGACGCGGCTGATCAGCAAGATGGTCCGCGAGGGGGTCGTGGTGATCTGCGCGGGCGGCGGCGGCATCCCGGTCATCCGCGACGAGCACGGCCGCCTGTCCGGCGTCGAGGCGGTCATCGACAAGGACTCCACGGCGTCGATGCTGGCCGAGGCGCTCGAATGCGACGCCTTCCTCATCCTGACCGACGTGCCGCGCGTACTGAAGGACTTCGGCACGCCGCACCAGAGCGAACTCGCGAACACCACCCCGCACGAACTACGCGCCCTCGACTTCCCAGCGGGCTCCATGGGGCCGAAAGTGGAAGCGGTCTGCCGTTTCGTGGAGACCACCGGCGACATGGCGGCCATCGGCGAGCTCGGGCAGGCGGAGCAGATCCTGGAAGGCACCGCCGGCACGATCGTCACGCCGAACGCCCGCTGGCCGCTGACCAGCACGCTTTAGGGCTCTAGGAGGTTTCGATGGCACTCGCCCAACGGCTCTTCCGCATCAAGCCCACCGACCAGATCGTGGCCGAAGGCGGCCACGGCGAGGGCGGTGAGCTGCGCCGCACGATGTCGCTGTGGCAGCTCACGCTGTTCAGCGTCGGCGCCACGCTCGGCACCGGCATCTTCGTCATCCTCGGGCAGGCCGTGCCGAAGGCGGGTCCCGCCGTCGTGCTGGCCTTCGTGCTGGCCGCGATCACGGCGCTGTTCTCCGCGCTGTCGTACGCGGAGCTGGCCGGCACGATCCCGGTGTCCGGCTCGTCCTACTCCTACGCGTACGCGACGCTGGGCGAGATCGTCGCCTGGATCTGCGGCTGGTGCCTCATGCTGGAGTACGCGGTGTCGGTCGCGGCGGTGTCCGTCGGCTGGGGCGAATACCTCAACTCCTTCCTGAAGGGCCTGTTCGGCTGGGAGCTGCCCGCGTCGATCACCCACTCCCCCGGCCAGGACGGCGGTGTGGTCAACGTCACGGCGATCCTCATCGTGCTGCTGGCCACCTGGCTGCTGCTGCGCGGGGCGTCGGAGAGCGCCACGGCCAACGCCGTGTTCGTGCTCATCAAGGTCGCCGTGCTGATCTTCTTCTGCGTGGTGGCCTTCACCGCGTTCAGGGCCGGGCACTTCTCGCCGTTCGCGCCCATGGGCGTCGCGGGCGTCACGGCCGCCGCCTCGCAGGTGTTCTTCTCCTACATCGGCTTCGACGCCGCCTCCACCGCCGGTGAGGAGGCCAAGAACCCCAAGCGCGACCTGCCCCTGGCGATCATCCTGTCGCTGGCCATCGTCACGATCATCTACGTCGTGGTGGCCGTGGCCGCGATCGGCGCCATGCCGTGGACCGACTTCGACCCCGAGCGCACCGAAGCCAGCCTCTCCTACATCGTCGACCTCGCCACCGGCGCCACCTGGCCGGGCCTGATCGTCTCCTTCGGCGCGGTCGTGGCCATCGCCAGCGTCGTCCTGACCGTCATCTACGGCCAGACCCGCATCCTGTTCGCCATGTCCCGCGACGGGCTCATCCCGCACATCTTCCAGAAGGTGAACCCGCGCCGCCAGGTGCCCGTCGCCAACACGCTCATCGTGGCGGCGTTCATCTCCGTACTGGCCGGACTGGTGCCGCTGGGCCAGCTCGCCGAGGCCACGAGCATCGGGACGCTGTTCGCCTTCGCCATCGTCAACATCGGCGTGCTCGTGCTCCGCTACCGCAGCCCCGAGCTGCCGCGCAGCTTCCGCACGCCGCTCTTCCCCGCCACGCCGATCCTCGGCACGATCTTCTGCGTCATCGTGATGGCCGGTCTGGCCGGCGTCACCTGGCAGGCGTTCGGCCTCTGGATGCTGGTGGGCCTGATCTGTTATTTCCTGTACGGCTATCGCCACTCGCGGTTGAACACCGAGGTGCCTCGATGAAGCTCGAAAGCGTACTGGCCGGATTCATCCCCGAGCCGAGAGGACGTGACGCGCTGGCGCTGGCCATGCTCCTGGCCGGACAGGTCAAGGGGCAGCTGACGGTGGCGTACGTGCAGCCGCCCGCGTGGACCACGCCGGGGCCCGCGCGCGCCGACCTGACGGAGTGGCGCAAGTATCTGCAGGAACAGGCGGAGGCCACGCTCGGGCAGGCCCGGGCGCTCACCGGCGACAAGGCCGACTACATCGTCCACACCAACAAAGGCAGTGGGCGCGGGCTGGTGGACCTGGCCCGCAAACGCGCGGCCGACGTCGTCGTGATCGGCTCCGCGCCGGGCGGCGGCAGGGGCCGCATCTCCGTCGGCAGCACCGCCGACCAACTGCTGCACTCCTCGACGGTGCCGGTCATGCTGGCCCCACGCGGTTACGCGGACGCGCCGCCCACCGCCGTCGAGCGGATCACCGTCGCCTACCGCCGCGGCCCGTGCGCCGACGCCGCGGTCCGCGACGCCGCCCAGGCCGCGGTCATCCTCGACGTGCCGCTGCGGCTGGTCACCCTGCTGATCCGCGGCGCCCGCCGCGCCAAGATCGAGGAGGACATGCTCACGCGGCTGCGCGACCAGGTGGCGGACGACCTGCAGGCGGCGGCCACCGGGCAGCGGCGGCACATCCGGGCGGAGTTCGAGATCCTGGAGGGCCGCGACGTGGCACAGGCCATGGGCCAGACGTCGTGGTCGCCGGGCGAACTGCTCATCTGCGCCTCCAGCAACGCGGGGCCGTTGCGGCGGGTGTTCCTCGGCGACACGTCGCTCAAAATCGTCCGTGCGGCCACGTGTCCGGTCATGATCCTAACCCGTCAAGACTGATCCCGACGCCACACCACCCGCCCCATCGCCGGGTCCACCGCCCTTCGCGGCGCTCTTGGATGGCCCCGGCCAGCCCTTCTCAGTGCCTCTCACCTCGGTCTCCACGCGATCACTGACATGGTTTAGAGGTGATTTCCACCATGCATGTCACCGGACAAACAGTGACGAAGTATTGTTACTCAGGGGACAAGAGGGGCTATTAAGTCGTTCCATCCCGGATCGGATTCGGCATCTTTTTTCCAATCAGCTTGACCTTCGGCGTCCGCCCCTTTACCGTCACTGTGCGTAACCACACTGCGCGGCGTTATGGGGTAAACCCAGAGCCATGGCTACCGATGGTGCCTAACAAGGCACACACCCCCCGGTGGCCGGGGCATTCGCCGCAAGGGAGCACAATCTACTGAGAGCGCTACATACGAGAGCCGGGGGGCCACACGATGCCGTCTGAGTACGCAAAGTCGCTGGGTGCACGACTCCGCGCCATCCGCACCCAGCAGGGCCTGTCCCTGCACGGAGTCGAAGAGAAGTCGCGTGGCAGGTGGAAAGCCGTGGTCGTGGGCTCGTACGAGCGTGGCGACCGTGCTGTAACGGTTCAGAAACTTGCCGAGCTTGCCGACTTCTACGGGGTGCCCGTCTCCGAGCTGCTGCCCGGCGGTGCCGCGCCGAGCCCGCTCGGCCCGACACCGAAGCTTGTCATCGACCTGGAACGTCTTGCGACGCTGCCGAAGGAGAAGGCCGGGGCACTCGCCCGGTACGCGGCCACCATCCAGAGCCAGCGTGGCGACTACAACGGGAAGGTCCTGTCGATCCGCCAGGAGGACCTGCGTTCCCTGGCCGTGATCTACGACAAGTCGCCGAGCGAGCTGACGGAGGAGCTCATCAGCTGGGGCGTCCTCGACGCGGAGGCCCGCCGCGCCGTCGAGTCCTTCTGACCGCTCCTGTTTTTTCGGGGCGCGCCATGTGACGGGCGCGTCCCGCTTTTTCGTCTTGGTGCTCGCGTACGGCGGCACGGTGAACCTCCGTACGGGAGCACGACGAACCTTCGTGCGGGAGCACGAGGACGGGCTTTGTCCGGGCACGCACGGGACCCACCACCCGCCGACCAGGCCGAAGACCCCAGTAGGGCGGCCCTTTCCGCACGCCTCCAGGCCCGTGGTCCTGCCGTACAGGTCTCTCACGCGGACCCCGCCGCACCCCCGCCGTGCCCGCACGCCCACACACGTACACGCAGGCCCGGCCACGCAGGTCCAGCGGAGTCTGGCCGTCCAGATGCCCATCGCGTTCGCCCAGATGGGGCCCGGGAAACGGCGTGTCGTCTAGCGATATCGAACTCCAGTTCGTATAATGGATCAATGCATCTCGACATGAAAGGCCTACCAGGGTTGTGGCGGCCGCCGATCGTCGAACATGCCGCGACGACGTTCTCGACCACCGACTGCGGCGGCGAGGCGCGTTATCTGCTGGCTTGGGGCGATACGGAGGGAGAGCGGTGGGGATTCCTGCTATGGCCCCCGCAGACGCTGAACACCGACGACGGCACCGAGCACATGGGCCAGGCCCGGTGGGTGCGCTGGCAGGACATCCGACCGGTGAACGGCGAGGATTACAGCACCGTACCGCTGTGCGATCCGATGTGAACCACCTCCTGACGCGCCACTGAGGACGGGCGGGCAGCCCGGCCGGGACTCGTGCGCCGAGCGGGCCGGGCCTCGCAGAGCGAGCATGTTGAGGCGCGTGGAGCGGATCTGAGCGCTCGGGGCGAGCAGATCGCGCGAGGATCGTTCATGCCGTGGTGGGCACGGCGATGTTCTGCTCGTAAGCGGTGCCGCCGGGAAGGCGGAAGGCTTCATCGGGGCCGGGACTTTGCGCGTTCTCGCGGCGGGCCATCTCGGCGGAGTCAGCCGTGAAGGTCTGCCAGCGCCTGGCCTGGCTGTTGAGGAGAGCGACCAGAGGCAGCAGCGGAGTGGCGTCCGATTCAGGGATGCCCAGGTGGTCGGAGAGCTCGCTGCCGAAGGCACGCCGCAGCAGGCCGTGGAGGAGGGCGGCTGTTCGCCCAGGCTGGCAAGACCGTCGGCGAGTCCCCTGTTGAGGATGTGGCGGCCTTCCTTGCCCAGCTGGTCGAGTTCGGCGATCACGGCGTCGGCCAGCGGGTCTCCGGCCATGACCAGCTGGGCCGCGTGGTCGGCCATCGCACCGTGCCGTTGTCGGGCCTCGTCCAGGTTCACGACTCGCTCGGGGATGACAGCGTTGCGGTAGGTGTGGGACATGCGTCTGCTCTTACTTTCTCTAGGGGGAGCGGCCGGTGGGAGGGGGAAGACTCTCCTCGCCCCTTCGGTAGGTGGCACTTGCCTGGGCTCCCATAAAAGCGCTGGTCAGTGGGGTTTTTGTGAGCCGGGGTCGGTGTGCTCGTGCTGGTCGTCCGGCTGATCGTGCTGGGGGGATCGTCTGCCGCGTCGAGGCAGGGTCAGCGGGAGGTGAGGGGGGTTTCCGACTCGACGCGGGTGAGTTTTTCGGGGTTGCGGACGTAGTAGAGGCCCGTGACGCGGGCGTTGTCCACGCGGAAGGCCAGCACGCCGTCGATCACGTCGTCCAGGCGCAGGATGAGTCCGGGGTTGCCGTTGACCGTCGTGGGCTCACTGGTGAAGGTGCCGCCGGCCTTGCCGAGACTGCCGGCCATGTAACTGAGCACCTTGTCGGCGCCGACGACCGGCCGCAGGGCCGCCAGCTTGAGGCCGCCGCCGTCGCTGACGAAAACAACATCCGGGGCGAGTACGTCGAGCAGCCCCTGCAGGTCCCCGGTCACGAGCGCGGACTGGAACGAATTCAACGCCGCCCGGGTTTCTTCCTGGGAAACCGGTGTGGACGGTCGGCGGGCGTCGACGTGCCGGCGTGCGCGGTAGGCGATCTGGCGTGCGGCGGCGGGACTCTTGCCGATCGCGGCGGCGATGTCGTCGTAGCCGATGTCGAAGACCTCGCGCAGCACGAAGACGGCGCGTTCGGTCGGTGAGAGGGTTTCGAGGATGAACATGAGTGCCATCGACAGGTTCTCGGACAGTTCGACGTCCTCGGCCACGTCCGGCGCGGTGAGCAGGGGCTCGGGCAGCCAGGGGCCGACGTAGGCCTCCTTGCGCCGTTGGAGAGTCCGTAGCCGGTTGAGTGCTTGCCGGGTCGTGATCCGTACCAGGTATGCGCGCTGGTCCCGCACCTGCCCCAGGTCGACCTTCGCCCACCGCAGCCAGGCCTCCTGGAGGACGTCCTCGGCGTCCGCCGCCGATCCGAGCATCTCGTAGGCGACGGTGAACAGCAGGTCTCGGTGGGCGACGAAGGCCTCGGTCGCGGGGTCGGTGACGTGGTCGTTCATGTCGTGCGCTTCACTCTCTCGTGGTCGGCCTCACAAGCCGGAAGCAGACCGTGGATATGTACCCAGTCCAAAGACGGGGTCGTCGGCAGCGGCCTCCCCACTGATCAGGTCAGGTGGGATGCGCCGGAGGTGGCCTTGCGTGCCCCGGACACCAACTGATTGAGGGTGAACCGGCAGGCGATCTCCTTGACGGGGGCACCAAGCCGCCCGCTGATGTGGAGCGCGTTCACCCTGTCGTTCAGGTAGGAGAACTGGGTGATGCCCTCGTTGCGGCCGAGGCTGAGACATTGCCCGGCGAACAGCAACCGGACGGGAGCGGGTGTTTTCCCCGCGACCCGCCGCAGAATCGTGGTGGCGGCCCCCGGGCCCAGCTGCACGGCGGCCTGGCAGCTCATCCGGAATGGCCGGTCCGTCATCGCCGCCGCGTCCCCAGCGGCGACGATGCGCACGTCGTCCACACTGGTCAGCGTCGTGTCGGTGATCAGGCGGCCTTCGGTGTCGGTGCGCAGCCCGCTGCGGGCAGCCAGGTCCGGGACACGGAATCCCGCGGTCCAGATCGTCACCGCGCTGGGCAGCTGACGGCCGTCGTCGAGCCGTATCGCCTCGCGTGTCACTCCGCCACCCGCGCGCCGGGACCTTCGAGGATGGTCACACCCAGCTCGGCGAGCCGGCGAGCGACCAGGCGGCGGACCCGGGCATGCAGGTAGGGACCCAGCACATTGCCGCAGACCAGGGTGACCTTGCGGCCCAGTTCCGCCAGCTCGGCGGCGGTCTCCAGGCCGGTCGGGCCGGCCCCGACCACGGTCACCGGAGCCGTCGCGGGCGTCGCGGCCAGGGCCGACCGCAGTCGTCGCGCTCCCTCGAGGGTCGACACCGAATGAGCGAACTCCGCCGCTCCGGGCACGCCGGGATCGGCGGCGCCACTGCCCACCGCGTAGACGAGGTAGTCGTAGGAGAGTGTGCCACCGCCCGCCAGCGAGACCCGGCGTTCGGCAGCGTCGATCCGGGTCGCGGTGTCGACCACCAGCCGGACGTTCCTGCCCAGAACCTCACCGAAGTCCTCGACCGCGTCCTTGGAGCCGGTCACGAGCTGGTGCAGACGGATCCGCGAGACGAAGTCGGGACGCGGATTGACCAGGGTCACCGACACGCCATCGCGCCGAGCCAGGCGATTGGCCGCCGTCACGCCCCCGTACCCGCCACCGACCACGACCACCGCGACGTTCCCGTTCATCATGTCTCCCTCGTGTTGTGAACTCGACATGGAGACACCAGCCGCGCATCCGGTGTAACAACCCGCGGATGAGACTTAACGCACAACGGAGGAGACGCAGGCGGAAACGCCGCCCCCTTCCGCCGCGAGTGGCGTAACACGGCCCTGACGAGGTCGGGCAAGGGACGAGGACCCTCGCGGTAGCGGGCGAGCGGGGCCCAGCCCGCTGTATTCGGCCTGGCACGGCCCCCGGCGGTGGCCGCGCGGGGTCCTCCCGGCGGTGGCCGCGCGAGGTCCTTGGCCGCCACGACCAGCCCCGGCTACCTGGCCGACCCCCAGGCCGCCAAGACACTGTTGCCCTCAACGGCCGGCTGCGTACCGGAGACCTGGTCCAGATCGACACGCAGGGGTACCGCCGCATCACCGGCCGCCTCAAGGAACTCATAGGAGTCCTGCTCACGTCAGAGTCGGTCCGGTAGCCGGGTGACGCCAGAGACATCCTCGAGTTCGGCCGCGCGGCCATGGAGGAACGGATGGGTCACAGGTTCCGCAAGACCCTGTCCATGACGCAGATCATCGAGCTGGCCCAGGCCGGCAGCAGCGCGATCGCCGTTGAGAACTGGACGGCCTGACGTTCCCCCTGCCGCCCTGCCGATGGACCACGAGGCCCCTTGGCCTACCGTTCAATTCTGCGGAGATCCTCCTCGACCGCCTGCCCGCCCAAGTTCGCGGCGTTCGATCGTCTGCATGCGGCGTCTTTGCGCATGCTTCAGGCGTCGCGCTCTGCTTCCACCGGTTGGGCGGGGTCGTCCTTGGTCGGGATGGTCTGCTGGCCCTCGCCTGGGTCGGTGTGTTCGCTCGTGTTCGAGTTGTCCGGCTGCCCACTCGCCGTCGGGGTCGGCGGCGCGAGCGGTGTGGTCAGCCGGCCAGGGGGACCTCGACCGGGAGTGGGGGTTGAGCGGGGACGCCCAGGATGTCCTGGACTACGGCGACGAAGGTGTCGGCTTCGGCCAAAAGCTCGTCCGCGTCGGCCGCGCTGACGCCACGGACCATGCCGGCCTCGGCGGCGGCGCGCTTGGCGGCGCTCACCGAGAAGTAGGCGGCCCATTCCGCGAGCTTGGGCTCCGCCTCCGGGAGCAGCTCCCAGGCGCTGCGCAGGCGGCGCCTGCGGCCTTCCATGGGGCGTGGGCGGGCGGCCAGGATCGCCGCCGCCGCTCGTAGGGCTGCCAGGTGCGCTGCCACGTATCGGGATGCCGGGGTGCGAGCGGCTGTCGCCTCCGCCAGGCAGGAATGTGAATCCGTCAGGTGCGCCCTAACTGCGGGCGACAGCCGGGGCCCCTGCGTATCGCTGAGCCTTGGTGCCATCTTGCGCGCCTCCTTGGAGTCATGGCGGCTCCCGGCGTCTCCGCCGGTGAAGCCAAGGTTCGCAGACTCCACCGACAATTCCGCCGGGCTGGCCGGACGAGGAGCTTCCCCGCACCCCGTCCGGCCAGGACGCGCCCACTCGTCTCCGCCGACGACGAGGACACGCCCTTCGCCCTGGAGCCTGATCGCGGGTCTCGCTTGGGGGAAGCGAACGGCCCGCGACCAGGTCCTACGACGTGAGCCGCGAGCCTCACGTCACTAGGTCGAACATAATTTCGATCACGCTCGGTGTCAACCTGTTCTACGAACACAGATTCGATCAGCGTGGGGGAGGGTGGACTACATGCCCATTGACGTGCGGCGGGACGAGGTTGGTGGCCAAGGTTGTTGAGGGACCGAGGTTGAGGGACGGGCAAAGGCGTGTAGAGGCCATGCGAGAGGCACGCGAACACGTAGAGGCCGACCCCTTGGCGAGGGTCCGCCTCAGCGGAGATCCGGCGCCCAGGCCGCCCCGGCGGAGTCTCCAGAGGGCTGTGAAGGTCCAGAAAGGGGATTGAGGTCCAGGGGGGCGGGGGTCCCCAGGGAGGTGGAAGTCCAGGGAGGTGGGGGTCCAGGCTCCAGGGGGCGAACAGCTGCAGTGAGATGACGGTCCGCAGGAGGACGCGGAGGTCCGCGGAACGGGCAGCGCGCTCAAGGACTATCCGGAGGTCTGGGATCAGCGGTCCGCACCCAACTGGTCGGCGCCTCAGCAGGTCCGCGAACCTGGCGCATCCGCGCTGGCTGCCTGCAACCGAGGGGCGATGGGCCGGTGCCCCATGAGCCAGTGCGCGGTGCGCAGTGGGCCAGTGCAGGGTGGGGCCGGTGGGCGATCCGGCCGGTAAGCGATCGGGCCCGTGGGGGCATCCGGGCACACGGCCAGCCCGATAGGCGGTCGGCCCAGTAAGGGTCAGCCCCGATGGACGAGCGCCCCAGAAGACGGTCGCGGCGACGGCGGGGAAGGTTCGGGCTGGGCGAGCCGTAAGTCGGCCGGCCAGACCGGTACGACAGAAGGCACCCGCCGTCGACACGAAGGACCCAGCAAATCGAAATCAGACCACCGAGATGGCGCCTGACGGGCACAGCGTCACGGCGCGGCGGACGGCTTCTTCCAGTTCGGCCGGTGGGGTGGAGTCAAGGACCACCACGGTCCCCTCCTCCTCGCTCTGGTCGAATATCGCCGGCACCGTCAGCGCGCACATGCCCGCACCGATGCACACCGTCGTGTCTGCCTTGATCTCCATCATTGACCTACCAGGTGACAGGGAGGCGGTGCACACCATAGATGCTCATGTCCGAGCGCATCGGCACCTCCTCCGGTGATATGGCCAAGCGTAGGCCGGGGAAGCGCCGCAGGAGCGCCGGGTAGGCGATGCGCATCTCGGCCCGGGCCAGTTGCTGGCCGAGGCACTGGTGGATGCCGTGGCCGAACGTGAGGTGGCCCGTGGCGGGCCGGGCCAGGTCGAGGGTGTCGCCGTCCGGGAAGCGGGAGGGGTCGCGGTTGGCCACCGGGAGGTGGATCGCGACCGATTCGCCGGCCTTGATGAGCTGGCCCTCGATCTCGACGTCGACCAGGGCGCTCCTGACCGGGCCGAGGTGGATGATCGTGAGGTAGCGCAGGAGCTCCTCGACGCCGTTCTCGACCGCCGACGGGTCGTCACGCATGAGGGCGAGCTGGGCGGGGTTGGTGAGCAGCGCGTACGTGCCGAGGCCGAGCATGTTCGCGGTCGTCTCGTGGCCGGCCACCAGCAGCAGGAACGCGACGCCGGTGAGCTCCTCGTCGTTCAGCTCGCCGCCCTCGATCAGCCCGCTGAGCAGGTCGTCCTCCGGCTTCGCCCGCTTGCGCTGGATCAGCCCGTACAGGTACGCGGAGATGCGCGTCATCGCGCCCATGGCGTCCTCGGCCTTGATCTCCAGGTTGACGAGCACCTTGGTGTCTTCCTGGAACTGCGCCCGGTCCTCGTACGGCACCCCCAGCAGCTCGCAGATGACCAGCGACGGGATGGGCAGCGCGAACTCCTGCACCAGGTCCACCGGCTTGGCCGCGGCCTCCATGGCGTCCAGGCAGGCGTCGGTGATCTCGGCGATCCTCGGCTCCAGCTCCTTCATCCTGCGCACGGTGAACTGGCCGGTGAGGAGCTTGCGGTAGCGGGTGTGCTCGGGGGCGTCCATGCGCAGGAAGAACCCGGGCGGCACCCGGAAACCCTGCTCCTTCGCGAGCTGCAGCCGGGCCGGGATCGGCGGGTGGATGAGCTCGGGGCGGTTGCTGAAGCGCGCGTCGGCGAGCACGGCGCGGGCGGCGGAGTAGCCGGTCACGATCCAGCCGAGGTGCCCGTCGGCGTAGGTCATGCGGTGGATCGGCGTTTGTTCTCGCAGCTCGGCGATTTCGTCAGGTGGATCGAAGGGGCGCTGGCGGGTGGTGGTGAGGGTCAGATCCGACATGGTGTGGCTCCTTTTCGCTTGGTCAACTCCACCAGAAAACCTCATTCGCTGCAAAACTTCAATGGATGAAAATCCCTAAGTTTGGCGGTACAGTTCCCGGCATGGTGGGACTACGGGAGCGCAAGAAGCAGCGCACACGCCGGGCGCTGATCGAGGCCGCGCTCCGGCTGTTCGACGAGAAGGGTTTCGAGGAGACCACGCTGGCCGAGATCGCGGCCGAGGCCGAGGTGTCGACGCGGACGTTCTTCAGCTACTTCGTCAGTAAGGAGGACGTGCTGTTCTTCGACAGCGCGTCCCGCATCGCGCGGGCGATCGAGATGATCTCGTCCAGGATGCCCGGCGAACGCGTGGCGGACCTGCTGCTGCGGCTCGTACGGACGAGCCTGCGGTGGGCGAGCGACGACGACTTCCGAGTGTTGGACGCGCCCCTGCGGATGCGGCTCATCATGACCGTCCCCTCCTTGCAGGCACGGGCGCTGCATCTGCTGTTCGACAGCCAGCTCCAGCTGGCGCGGGCACTGGAGGACGCCTTTCCCGACGAGCTCGACCACGTGGACGCGGCGGCGGCCGTGGGCGCGCTGATCGGCGCCACCAAGCTCGCGGTCATCTCCACCATCAACCGGGGCGGGTCGCTGGAGCAGGCGGAGGAGTCGGCCGTGCGCGCCGCCCAGCTCGCCCTGCGCGGCCTTTCATCAATCGGATAAGACCGACTCGACTACACCGAGCGCAGGCGGATCAGTGCGCTGGTGTAGTCGCCCGGAGGCAGGTCCGGCCGCAGGCCCGCCGACATCAGCAGGGCTCCGTGATGCAGCTGCCCGGTGTCCTCGTCGCGGTAGCGGCCCAGCGGGTCGAGCCCGGCCAGGCGGAGCGGCACGAGCGGTGTCCCGTGCGCGACCGGCCCCCGCCAGGCGAGTACGACGGTCCGGTCGCCGTAGGTGTACTGCACGCCGTACTCGAGCCTGTCCTGCCGCCCGAGCTGGACGACGGGCCTGATGTCCTTGTAGACGGCGACCAGCTCGGCGGCCTCGGCCAGCTCCGCCGGGCTCCACTTCAGCAGGTCGCCGCCGAGGCCGAGGGCGCCGGCCATGGCGACGTGGAAGCGGAAGCTGAGCGGGGTGAGGCGGCGGGTGAGCGGGTTCGGGCTGTCGGTCACCCAGGCGGCCATCACGCGGGCCGGGTAGATCTGGCTGAAGCCGTGCTGGATGGCGACGCGGTCGTGGGCGTCGGTGTTGTCGGAGGTCCACACCTGATCGGTACGGGCCAGCATGCCCAGGTCGGTACGGCCGCCGCCGCCCGCGCACGCCTCGATGCGCAGGTGCGGATGGTCGGCACGGAGCCGGTCCATGATCGAGTAGACGGCTCGCACGTGGTCGATCCAGAGCCGGTCCTGGTCGGCGGCGCCGGGCCAGCCCGCCTCGGTGAAGGCCCGGTTGAAGTCCCACTTCAGGAAGTCCACGCCGTGCTCGCCGACCAGCCGGTGCAGCCACTTGTGCGCCCAGTCCGCGACGTCGGGCCGGGCGAAGTTGAGGACGAGCTGGTTGCGCAGCAGCGTACGCGGGCGGCCGGGCATGTGCAGCACCCAGTCGGGGTGGGCACGGTAGAGGTCGCTGTCGGGGTTGACCATCTCGGGCTCGACCCAGAGGCCGAACCGCATGCCCAGCCCGTGGACCTCGTCGATGAGCGGAGCCAGCCCGTTGGGGAAGCGGTCCGGGTTCGGCCACCAGTCGCCGAGCCCGGCGCTGTCGCCGGTGCGCCCGCCGAACCAGGCGTCGTCCATGACGAACAGCTCCACCCCCGCGCGGGCGGCGAGCGCGGCCAGCTCCTTCTGGTTCGACTCGGCCACCTCGAACCCGACGGCCTCCCAGGCGTTGTAGACCACCGGGCGCAGCTCCTCCGGCTGGGGCAGCACGTACCCGGCGATGTGCTCGTGCCAGCGGCGGCTGGCCCCGCCGAACCCGTCGGGAGCATAGACCCCGGCGAACACCGGCGTCACCCACTCCTCCCCCGGCTCCAACCGCCAGGTGAGGCCCTCGTGGCCGAACCCGCCCGTCCACCCCGCGCTCCCCGACGGGTCGCGGGTGACCGTGATGCGCCAGCTGCCGCTCCAGGCGAGCGCGCAGCTCCACACCTCGCCGTGGCGCTCGCCCGCGTCGCCTCCGTCGACGGTGAGCCACGGGTTGGCGTGGTGACTGCTCAGCCCTCGCCTGCTGGTCAGCGTCGTCTCGCCCACGGTGAGGTCGGTACGGCGCAGCCCGTGCTCGGCGCTCCACCCGCCGACGGCGTGGCTGAGCCGGTACCCGGACAGCGGCGGAACGCTCCACGCGGCCGAGTCGCACCGCAGGATCGTCACGGGCACCTCCGAGCGCAGCGCGGTCCACCGCTCCACGACGTCGCCGCGCACCCGGTAGTGCAGGTCCACCTCGAACGGCTGGACGGCGTCCCGGAAGTGGACCGTCAGGTGTCCCCCGTCGATCGTGTGACCGAGATGGCGCCAGTCGACGCCCCGGGCCCCGTCCGGGAAGGCGATCTGCAGCGACGGAGTGCCGAAGCGCGCGCCCGCCTCGGTGCCGAGCTCCTCGGCCGGTCCCGCGCCGTCGAAACTGCTCGCGGGGGGTGCCGCCGGGCGGGGCAGCGACGCCGCCTGCTCCTGGGTCAGAAGGGGTCCCCAGTGCAGGTGGACGGGGGTATCGTCGGCGTCGAGCCCGAGGACGTAGCTGGCGGTTGAGGTGGGCAGCAGATACGTACGGCTGGCCGCGTCGAAGGTCACCGAAGGCATGTCCCGGAGCCTAGATCGATGGGCCCTTCGAATCAATTCTTAACGAAGTTAATTAGTGTTACGATGCCCATCATGCCTGCACCGCTCACCACTCCCGCGGCGGCCACCGTGTTCACCATGGTCCTGACGCAGGGGCCGGTCTCCCGGGTGGAGATCGCCAGGCGGACGGGGCTGTCGTCCGCCGCCGTCACCAAGGCGGCGCGCCCGTTCATCGAGGCGGGCTATCTGGAAGAGCTGGAGGCCACGGACCGGCCGGGCCCCGGCGCGGGCCGACCGGCCAGCCCGCTGGCCATCAAGCCGGACCGGGAGTTCTTCACCGGCGTGAAGATCACCGACGACGAGCTCATCGGCGTCGTCACCGACCTGCGCGCCCAGGTGCTCGTCGGCGCGCACCGCCCTCTGACGGCGTCCTCGCCCGAGGACGTGGTGGCGACGCTGGCCGACCTCGTGGCCGAGCTGCTCGCCGCCGACCCGGCCTACCGGCAGCGCTGCCACGCGCTGGGCCTGGCCGTGTCGGGCGATGTGGACAAGGCGCACGGTATGGTGCGCTACTCCCCCTTCCTCAACTGGCGGCAGGTGCCGCTGGCCCGGCTGGCCGCCGAGGCGACGGGCCTGCGGGTCACCGTCGAGAACGACGTCAAGTCCCTCACCGTGGCCGAGCAGTGGTTCGGCGAGGGCATCGGCGCGTCGTCGTTCGCGGTGGTCACGGTGGGGGTGGGCATCGGCTGCGGGCTGGTGGTGAACGACCGGATCGTGGCCGGATCGCACGGCGTCGCCGGGGAGATCGGGCACGTCCCGGTCGGCGGCGAGGAGCCCGCGTGCCACTGCGGGGGACGCGGCTGCGTCGAGGCGATCGCCGGGACCGCGCCCATCGTGGCCGCGGTCCGCGAGGCCACCGGCGACGCGTCGCTGACCATCGACGCGGCCATCGACGCCGCCCACGCGGGCGACGTGGCGGCGCGCGAGGTGTTCGCCAGGGCGGGGCACGCGATCGGGCTGGCCATGGCGGCCATGGCGAACCTCATCGGGCCCGAGCGCATCATCGTGACCGGCGACGTGCAGGGGCTGGCGGCCTACGACCTGTTCGAGGAGCAGATCAGCCGGTCGTTCGCGAGCCAGGCGTTCGGGGCGGCGGCCGACTGCCGGATCTTCCTGCGCCCCCGGCCCTTCGAGCAGTGGGCGCGCGGCGCGGCCTCGGTCGCCATCCAGACCTTCTTCACTCTCCAGGAGCGACAGTGACTCAGGAGTGGCAGTGACCGCGACGACCGGGATCTGGCAGCCGCACGACCGCGCTCCGGGCGAGACCCGCGAGGTACGCGTCCACGCGGGCGCGACGGAACTGACCGCGACGGCGGCGGCCGAGCTGACGTGGACCGTCACCGAGGACGCCGAGGGCGTCCACGAGGTGCGGATCACCCCGGACCGGCCGGCGGTCGTCCGCGTGGCGTGGCGGGTGCCGTGCGTGGCCGCCACGGCCTTCTGGGCGCCCGACGGCGGCGAGCACAGAGGGCTGCCGCCGTTCTGGCGCAAGCCCCGGGTGGCCGCCCTGGAGAAGAACGCCCCCGTGGGCTGCCTGGTGGGCGCCGGTGACGTGTCGCTGTGCACGTACGCCGTCGGCGAGGTGGTCCGGCCGGTGCGCATCCGCACCGGGGTGGTGGAGGAGACCGGGGACTTCGGCTTCTGGGCCGAGCACGACGCCGAGCCCGGCACCGGCCTGGTGCTACGGCTCGACCTCACCGGACGGCCGTTCGCCCGCACACTCGCGGACGTGGCCGAGTGGTGGCGCGCGGACGTGGCCGAGGGGTGGCGCGGCCCGGCGGGAGAGGTGCCCGAGGTGGCGCGGATGCCCGCGTACTCCACCTGGTACGCCATGCAGCAGCACGTCGACGCCGTGAGCGTGGAGCGGCAGGCGGGCCCGGCGGCCGAGCTGGGCTGCGAGGCGATCATCGTGGACGACGGCTGGCACAGCGACGACCGCGGGCGCGGTTACGGGCACGTCGGCGAGTGGGAGCCCTCCGCCACGTCTTTTCCCGATATTTCCGGACACGTGGCGGCGGTGAAGCAGGCGGGGCTCGCCTACCTGCTCTGGTACGCCCTGCCGTTCGTCGGCCGCCACACCGCGCTCTGGGACCGCGTACAGCCCTACTCGCTGGCCTACAAGGAGCACATGAACGCGGTCATCGTCGACCCGCGCTACCCCTACATCCGCGAGCTCCTCGCCGGCCACCTGACCCGCGCGGTCCAGGAGTGGGGCATGGACGGCCTGAAGATCGACTTCATCGACCAGTTCGCCGTGGAGGACCCGCCCGAGCCGGGGCCCGAGGCCGACTGCGCGACGGTCAACGAGGGCGTGCGCAGACTCCTGGCCATGCTGCCCCGCGACTGCCTGGTGGAGCTGCGCCAGCCGTACGTGAGCCCGGGGCTGTGGCCGTACGCGACGATGGTCCGCGCCTCGGACTGCCCGCTCAGCCCGGCGCACAACCGCCAGCGCACGGTGGACCTGCGCCTGATCGCCGGGCCGCTGGCCGTGCACGCCGACATGCTGATGTGGCACCCGGACGAGACCCCGGAGCGGGTCGCGGCGCAGCTGGTCAACGTGCTGTTCGCGGTCCCGCAGATCTCGGTGGACCTCACCACGCAGACGCCCGGGCAGCTGGAGGTGCTGCGGTTCTGGCTGGGCTTCGTCAAGGAGCACGCCGATGTGCTGCAGCACGGCGCGTTCGAGCCGGCCCGTCCCGATCTGGTCTATCCGCAGGTCACGGCCCGCTCGGCGGATACGATGATCACCGCCCGCTACGCGCCGCTGCCGGTGGCGGTCCCGGAGGCGGGCACGTTCTGGCTGGCCAACGCAGACGACTCGGCCGACGTGCTGCTCCAGGTCGGCCACTCCGGTACGGCCCGCGCCAGGGTCCAGACCTGCCGGGGCCGTACGGTGAGCGACACGACGCTGGAGCTGTCCCCCGGCACGCACACGATCACAGTGCCCACCGGCGGGCTGCTCCGGCTGGACCTGGGCTCAGAAGCCGCCTCGTAGGCGCTGGACCCAGGCCTAGAAGCCGCACCGTGCTTTGCCCCGTTGGAGACGAATGCGTGCCGCGACTAGTATGCGCGGCAGTCGCGGAAGAGCACCTGCTGCGATTGACGTGCTCCTCGCCCTGAAGAGGCGAGGATTCCCGTGCTGCTTACGCAGCAGCCCATGCCGCGTAAGCAGCACGAACTGTGGAACAGGATGCTTGACGCTTCACCGACCCGCCTACCGGCAAGTCTCCACGTCCTGTCACCGCCCGCCACCAGTAACCCGCGTCTGCTGAGGTCGTGTGCCATGGCCTGACTCCGTCCTTAGGGGTAGGCCCGCTCCCCGGCGGGGCGCGGGCCGTACGGGCTCAGCTGATGACGATCTTGTCCAGCTCGGGACCCCTGGCCGTCAGGCTGAAGAACCGGATCGTGTTGACCCCGGCCACCAGGTCCACCGGCACGGTCGTGGTCGTCACGGTGTCCTTGGTCCCGGTCATCGGCACCTGGATGGAGTCGGCCCCGTTGACGCTGACCGCGAACGTCTGCGCGCCGTCCACCAGCGCGTGCACGGTCATCCGCCGGGTGCCGGTGGTCTCCGACAATACGCCCTTGACCACGGCGTAGTCGTAGACGTTGCCGCCGATGAGGATCACCTTCCTGCCGCCCGAGCAGACCGCGCAGTAGGCGGGCTCGGCCGCGCCCTCCCACACGTTGCCCACCCGCTCGGCCTCATAGGCGCCCGGGCTCCGGTCCGGCGCCGGCAGCTTGACCGGCGGCGTCGCCGGGCCGAGCTGCCACGCCTTGAGGTCCTTGACCAGCAGGTACGTCTCCTGCAGCCCGGCGCTCTTGATGCTGCGGTAGATGCCCCACTTGGGCCGGTTGTACTGCTCCTGGGTCCACCACAGGTCGATGTGCTCGATCTTCTGGTCGGCGATCGTCCGGCGGCCGTCCGACAGGGTCCAGCGCATGTAGCCGTCGTCGCTCGACTTGAACTCCAGCGTGGTGGTGACCCACTTGTTCTGGATCGGTTCCAGGTCGGCAGTGGCGAAGTCGTGCGAGGTGTTGTCAGGGAGCGTCCAGTACCGGGCGGCGATCTTCTGCACGCCCCCGATGACCGGCAGCGAGATCTGCGCGATCGGGGTGCCGACGTCGGAGTTCTTGAGCTGCCAGATGTGGGTGAAGGAGGTGGTCGCGTCGAGGGTGTCCGGGATGTACATGCGGTAGCTGATCCGCCAGGTCTCGTCCTTGCGGATCTCCAGCGGGGCGCCCTTGCCGTCGCGCATGCCGCGTACCTCGTTGCGCATGCGGTCGGCGCCGTCGCGGTCCTCCAGGTGGGCGGTGAAGCGCCAGGCGTCCTTGTCGGTGGAGACGTGCGGCAGGCCCTCGGGATGGGAGCCGCGCCGGTCGTCCTCCAGCGCCTCGAACGCCTGGACACCGTCCTTATTGACGCTCGGGTCCCAGCGCAGCTCCCAGCGCGGCGGCCGGGCCGTCTGGGTCTGCGACGGCCCCTCCGAAGGGGTGGGAGTGCGGGCCGCCACCGCGGGGGTGGCGGTCGCGATCAGGGCGAGCGTGGCGAGCGCACCCGCGAGGCGGGCGCCGTACTTCTTCACGGGTTGGCTACCTCGTCGGTGTCGGCCGCGCCGGCGGTCTGCTGTTCGGCGCGCAGGTTTCTGACCAGCAGGTACGTGTTCTGCAGGCCGGAGCTCTTGATGCTGCGGTAAATGCCCCACTTGGGGCGGAGGTAGTCGGTGTCGGCGCGCCAGAGGTCGGTGTTGTCCAGGCGCTTGTCGACCAGCGTCGTCGAGCCGTCCTTGAGCGTCCAGCGCAGGTAGCCGTTGTCGGCGGCCTTGAACTCGAAGGTGGTGTCGAGCCACTTGCCCTGGATCGGGTTCAGGTTGGTGTTGCCGACCTCGTGCGTCTGCTCGTCCTCGTCCCAGTAGCGGACGTTGATCTTCGGGGTGCCGCCCGAGATGGGCAGCGACATCGTGTAGAGGGGCGCGCCGGAGCCGGGCACCTTCATCTGCGCGATGTGGGTGAAGGAGCTGGTGGCGTCGAGCGAGGTCGGGATGTACAGCTGGTAGGAGATGCGCCAGACCTGGTTCTTGAGGATCTTGAGGTACGAGCTGCTGCTCGTCCGCATGCCCTTGACCTCGTTGCGCTGCCGGTCGTCGCCGTCGCGGTCCTGGGTGTGCATGTCGAAGCGGTAGGCGTCGCCGGAGACGTAGATGTGGGTGACGCCGGGGTGGGAGTCGGAGCGATCGTCCTCGATGCCCTCGAAGGCCTGGGCGACCGTCTGATTGGCCGGGTTCGGGTTCCAGCGCTGCGTCCAGACGGCCGCGGCGGTGGAGGCGGAGGCGGAGGCGGGTATCGCCGATAACGAGACGAGGGTGACGGCGGCGAGGGTGCCGCTCAGGCGCTTGATCATGAGGTCTCTCTCCTCAGATGGAGGGTGAACCCGCCGTTGGGGGATACGGCGAGGTCGAGCTTGCCCCCGGCCGACACCGTCGCCGTCTCGGCGAGGATGCCGTCGTCGGGGGCGTCCCGGTAGATCTCGGCCGTCCACTCCCCTTCGTCCAGGAAGTCGAGCGGCACGGTGAGCGTGCGGGCCTCGCCCGACACGCCCGCGCCGACGTACCATTCGCCGCCGCTCCTCCTGGCCAGCAGGATGTGGTCGGCGGGGTCGCCGGACAGCAGCCGCGTGTCGTCCCATGCGGTGGGGACGCCGGACAGCAGCCGCAGCGCCTCGGGCCTGGCCTCGTATGCCTCGATGCCGTCGGCGAAGTGCTGGACGCCCGATTCGAAGATCACGGATAGCGCGAGCTCGAATCCGGCGGAGATGGTGCGGACCGCGGTGAAGGTGCACGGGGTGAAGTCCATCGGGCCCTGCACGTTGCGGGTGAACGCGAGCGACAGGTAGTGCGCGGGCGGGTAGAGCGGCAGCTTGCCGGGCTTCGGCTTGATCCACTCGGCGCCCTTGACCGCCTCGGCGGTCATGAACTGCGGCCAGGTGCGCTCGGTGCCGCGCGGGATCGTGCCGCCGTGGAAGACGACCATGAGCTTCAGCCGGGCGGTGGCGGCCAGAATGGCGTCGAACCAGCGCATCCGGTCCTGGCCGTCGGACTCGGTGAAGTCGATCTTGACGCCGACGGCGCCCCACTCCTTCCAGAGCGCGAGCTTCTCGCGGTGCTCCAGCTCGGTGTCGACATGCTGCCAGTGCGACCAGAGCCAGACGCCGACGTTCCTGGCCGCGGCGTAGGCGATCAGCTCGGGCATCCACTGCTTGTTCCAGCCGGCGTCGGCCAGCACGTACGGCCAGCCGTGCGCGGCGGCGAAGTCGACCCAGCGCTTCTGCTCGTCCAGGTCACGGGTGGAGGGGCCGTCGGACCACCACGACCAGGCCGCCGCGCCGGGCCGGATCCACGAGGTGTCGTCCACCGCCGAGGGCGCGGCCAGACTGGTCACCAGGTCGCTGGCGACGATCGCGGCCAGCTCGCCGATGATCATCGTGCGCCACGGCGTGATGAGCGGGCTGGCCGCCGTCACGTACGGGTCGGGCAGGTCGAGGTGGAAGGCGTGGCCGTCGAAGCGCAGCCGGGTGCCCGCGTAGCCGCTGTCCAGGTTCGACTCGGTGACGAACAGCCAGGTGTCGCCGATCTGGAAGAGCGACGGGTAGCCGTACAGGATGGGCTCGGCGTCGGCGACCGGGCCGTGCCGGTGGATCTCCTCGTAGTCGCAGCGCCCGTTCTCGTACGGCAGGAGCACCGCACGGGCCTCCCTCGGCACCACATACTCCGAAATTTCGTCAATTACCGTCACCGGTCCGGTCCATGGCACCACGTACCGGTACGCCACGCCGTGGCCGCCGAGCCGCACCTCCAGGTGGAGCCGGTGCGCACCCTTGGTGAACGACAGCGTCCACTCCTTGGCCGTGTACAGGTGCTCGCGCCGCTTGCCGGTCACCGTCTCATAGGACTCCGTCACCTGCCTGGACGACATCCCGTCGAAGGCCAGGCCGGTGCTCAGGTCCTCGTGCGCGGCCCGCAGGCCCAGCCTGGACGGCCGCACCACCACCCGGCCGTCGCGCCGCACCTCCAGGGTCGGCTCGCCATCGGCCGAGAGCGCGATCGCGACTTCCAGGTCTTCGTCAGTGAGCGTCCATTGCGACACAGGGCCTCCAAGCAGAGATAGGAGGAGTGAGCCGGACTCATCGGTAACCCGCTCGGGACTGCCGGCTCGGGCAGGGCGGCCGACGCCAACCCCACTGAACTCCTCACAACGTGCCTGAGCCTAGGTTGCAAGCGCTTGCAATTCAATTCTTGACGAAGTTAATTACCAGGTCTACGGTACGGCCATGCCTCGCGCATCGGACGATGACGGATCCACACATCGGATCTCTCCCGCTCGGCTGGCCGAATTCCAGCGCCCGGACAAGGCGATAGCAGTGATCGAGCTCTTTCTCTGAAAGGCCCACCCCCCATGGAGATGAACCGGCGCCAGATGCTGGCCCTCGCGGTGGCCGCGGCGACCGTGCCCATGCTGTCCGCCTGCGCGGGCGACACCCGTCAGCAGCGGCAGGCCGCGGCGCCCACGAAGTCCGGCGTGCCGACGCTGGATCCGAACCGGCCCGGCAACGACACCTGGCCGTTCGAGGAGGCCGAGCAGCTCAACAACGCGCTGAAATGGCCGACGACCCAGGTGGCCGACCCGGCGTCGAAGGTGACGCTGACCGTGGCGATCACCGCGGACGTGATCGCCGAGGTACGCAACGCGCAGTTCGACTTCTTCTTCCACAAGCGCCACCCGAACATCGAGATCAAGCGCGAGACCTCGCAGTTCGACTCCTACCTCACCAAGTACATGGCCCAGGCGGCGGGCGGCTCCATGCCCGACGTGATGTACACGCACTACAGCTGGGCTCAGAACTTCATCGCCAACGACATCTTCCAGCCGCTGGACGAGTTCATCGCCAAGACGCCCGAGTTCGACAAGCAGGACCTGCCGGTGAACGCGCTCGGCTACTACGAGCGTGACGGCAAGCTCTTCGGCCTGCCCACCGACATGGCGCCCAAGCTGCTCTTCTACAACAAGGACGTCTTCGACAAGGCCGGCGAGAAGTACCCCGACGAGTCGTGGACCGTCGAGAAGATGATGGAGGTCGCCAGGAAGCTCACCAGCGGCTCGGGCGCCGAGAAGGTCTACGGCTTCACCCCGATGCTGCTGCCCGAGCCCGACATCACGCCCCGCGCCCTGGCGCAGTACGGCGGGCGCTACCTGAACGCCGACGAGTCGGTCTCCATGATCTCCGAGCCGGAGGCGCAGAAGGTCTTCGGCATGTGGCTGGACCTGCTGAACAAGGACAAGGCCGTGCCGAGCCTGGCCGAGCTCAACCAGGTGCTGGAGAAGGTGGAGCCGTTCAAGGTCGGGCACGCGGCGATGTCGATCAACGGCGCGTGGATCCTGACCGAGCTGGCCAAGCAGACGGCGTTCAAGTGGGGCGTCGCGCCCACACCGAAGGGCCCGAAGGGCCGCTTCACGCCGGTCATCGGCAGCGCCCTGGCCATGTACGCCAAGTCGCCGCAGAAGGACGCGGCCTGGATCTACCTCAACGAGTACCTCTCCTCGACCGGGCAGCAGTTCCGCCGCATCAGCGCCCCGGCCCGGCAGTCGGCCTGGGAGCCGAACGCCGAGGCGCTCGGCATCCCCAAGGACGTCGTCGAGACCGTCAAGAGCGCCATGAAGGAGTACGGCACCGGCGACGGCGTGCTCAAGCTGCCCGCCAACAAGAAGGTCGTCGAGACGGCCAAGCCCATCTGGGAGCGGGTCATGATCGGCAAGACCGATCTGGCGAGCGGCCTGAAGGAGATCACCGACAAGATCACCCCGCTGCTGGCCGAGAACAAGATCGCATGAGCGCTGTCGCCGCCGTCTTCTCGCGGCGCGGCCAGAGCACACTGGCCCGCCGCGAGGCCCGGCGCTTCCACCTGTTCGTCTCGCCGTGGGTGATCGGGTTCGTCTTCTTCAGCGGCGGGCCGATCCTCGCCTCGATCGCGATCAGCTTCACCGACTGGAACCTGCTGCGCAGCCCCACCTGGGCGGGCCTGGCCAACTACCAGAAGATGGTCAACGACCCGGAGTTCTGGGACTCGATCGTCAACACGTTCTACTACGGCCTGGGCGCGGTGGTGCTGGGCGTCGTCTTCACCTTCGCGCTGGCGCTGCTGCTCAACCAGCCGCTGCGCTTCCAGGGGTTGTTCCGCACGGTGATGTACCTGCCGTCGGTGGTGTCGGGCGTGGCGACCGCGCTGCTGTGGCTGAACATCCTGCATCCCGACTTCGGCCTGATCAACAAGCTGCTGGCCATGGTCGGCATCTCGGGCCCGCCGTGGCTGGGCTCGACGGAGTGGGCGATGCCGGCCCTCATCCTGATGAGCGTCTGGGGCGCGGGCAACACCATCGTCATCTACCTGGCCGGACTGCAGGGCATCCCGGCCACGCTGTACGAGGCCGCCGAGATCGACGGCGCCGGCTGGTGGCGCCGGTTCTGGAGCGTCACCGTGCCGATGATGTCGCCGGTGATCTTCTTCAACGTGGTGACGGGCTTCATCGCGAGCATCCAGGCGTACACGCTCATCCTCATCATGACCGAGGGCGGCCCGGCCAACTCCACCATGGTGCTCGGGCTCTACATCTACCGGCAGGCGTTCGTGTTCTTCGACATGGGCTACGCCGCCGCGCTGTCCTGGGCCATGTTCCTCATCGTCATCATCGTCACCCTGATCCAGTTCGGCCTGGCCAGGCGCTGGGTCCACTACGAGTTCAACTGATCTTTCGAGAGGAGGGCCGGGATGCTGGTCGAGACGAAGGCCGCCCCCGACATCCGGCGGCCGGGGCGCGCCGCCATGACCGCCGGTCAGGCCGAGCGCATCAGACGGGCCCAGCGGGCGGGCGCGTACGTGCTGCTCATCGCGGCCACCGGCGTGTTCCTGCTGCCGTTCCTCTGGATGGTGACGACGTCGCTGAAGTCGGACGCGGAGAACCTGGCCTTCCCGCCCCAGTTCCTGCCCGACGCCTTCCACTTCGAGAACTACACCCGAGGCTGGAGCGGGAACCTGCCCTTCACCCGGTTCCTGCTCAACACCGTCCTGATCACGGCCCTGTCGATGGCCGGCAACCTGATCTCGTGCGTCCTGCCCGCCTACGCCTTCGCCAGGATGCGGGCCCGGCTGGGCGCCGTCCTGTTCGCGCTCATGCTGGGCACGATGATGATCCCGCGCGAGATCACGCTGGTGCCGAAGTACATCCTGTTCGCCAAGCTGGGCTGGGTGGACACCTACCTGCCGCTGATCGTGCCGGAGTTCTTCGGGGTTGCGCTGTACATCTTCCTGCTGCGCCAGTTCTTCACCACGATCCCGCAGGAGCTCATCGACGCGGCCCGGATCGACGGCGCGTCGGAGTGGCGGATCCTGTGGAAGATCATGCTTCCGCTGTCGAAGCCGGCGCTGGCCGCGATCATGCTGTTCTCGTTCGTCGGCAACTGGAACCAGTATCTGGAGTCGGTGATCTACCTGCGGACCACCGAGAAGTTCACCATCCCCCTGGGCCTCGGGATGTTCTCCGGCCAGTACGCCACCCAGTACAACCAGATGATGGCCGTCTCGATCATCGCGATGATGCCGATTGTCGTACTGTTCTTCATTGCCCAGAAAACGTTCATCCGGGGCGTGACGCTGACCGGAATAGCGGGAAGGTGAGCTGTTGAACTACGAACGCCAGCCGTACAGGAGATGTGGCCGCAGCGGTCTGCGACTGCCCGCGGTCTCGCTGGGCCTGTGGCACAACTTCGGCGGCGGCAAGCCGCTGGACAGCCAGCGGGCGATCCTGCACAAGGCGCTCGACCTTGGCATCACCCATTTCGACATCGCCGACAGGTACGGTCCGCCGCTCGGCGCCGCCGAGTCGACGTTCGGCACGATCTTCCGCCAGGACCTGCGCGGCCACCGCGACGAGATCGTGGTCACCACCAAGGGCAGCAACCCCATGTGGGACGGCCCCTACGGCAAGGGCAACTCGCGCAAGCACCTGCTGGCCACGCTCGACCGCTCGCTGGACCGGCTCGGCCTGGACTTCGTGGACATCTTCTACCTGCACCGCGACGACGAGGAGACGCCGCTGGAAGAGCAGGTGAGCACGCTCGACCACATGGTGCGCACCGGCCGCGTCCTCTACGCCGGGGTCTCCAACTTCTCCCCCGAGCGTACGGCGGCGGCCGCCCGGCTGCTGCGCGAGCTCGGCACCCCGCTGATCGTGCACCAGCCCTCGTATTCCCTCCTCAACCGGCGCATCGAGGAGTCACTGCTGGGCGTGCTGGAGCAGGAGGGCGTCGGCTGCGTCGTCTACTCACCGCTGGCGCAGGGCCTGCTGACCGACCGCTACCTGGACGGCATCCCGGCGGACTCGCGGGCGGCCGAGGGGCGCTTCCTGACCACTGACCGGGTCACGCCCGAAGTGCTGGCCTTCGTCCGCGCCCTGGGCGAGCTCGCCTCGGCCCGCGGGCAGTCGGTGGCCCAGCTGGCGCTGGCCTGGGCGCTGCGCGACCCGCGCATCACGTCGGTCCTGGTGGGCGCGTCGAGCCCCGAGCAGCTGGAGGCGAACGTCGCGGCCGTCGACCGGCTCGACTTCACCGACGACGAACTGTCCCAGATCGACCGAGCCGCCAAGGAAGCGGGTGTCGATGCGTAGCAGGCTTCATCTGGCGTCGGCGTGATAGCCCTCCCCAGGGTGGGCCTGGGCGGCGGACCCCTCGGGAACTACCTCCATCCCATCTCCGACGCCCAGGCCCAGGCCGTCATCGACACGGCCTGGGCGGCCGGGGTCCGCTACTTCGACACGGCCCCGTTCTACGGCTTCGGGCTGGCCGAGCAGCGCCTGGGCAAGGCGCTGCGCGGCCGCCCCCGGTCGGAGTACCTCCTGTCGACCAAGGTCGGCCGCCTGGTCCGGCCCGGCGCCAACGGGTCGCCCGGGGCGGGCATCTTCGCGGTGCCCGACGATCGGCACGTCGAGTGGGATTTCACCCGCGACGGCGTCCTGCGCAGCGTCTCGGACTCCCTGGAGCGCCTCGGCCTGGACCGGATCGACATCCTGCTCATCCACGACCCCGACCACCACTGGCCGCAGGCCCTGGACGAGGCGTACCCCGCCCTTGCCGACCTGCGCGCCCAGGGTGTGGTGCGGGCGATCGGCGTCGGCATGAACCAGTCGCGGATGCTCGTCGACTTCGTCAAGCGCGCCGACCCGGACCTCCTGCTCGCCGCCAACCAGTGCACGCTGCTGCGCCGGTCGGCGTTCGAGGAGCTGTTGCCCCTGTGCCAGGAGCGCGACATCCCCGTCGTCGCGGCCAGCCTGCTGCACCGTGGCGAGCTGGCCGGGCCGCCGGCCGACGCCTCCGAGGAGGTGCGGCGGATCGCGGCGGCGTGTCAGGAGCACGAGGTCCCGATCACGGCCGCGGCCCTGCAGTTCCCGTTCCGGCATCCCGCGGTGCACTCGATCCTGGTCGGCGCCCACGAACCAGGCCAGATCACCGCCAACCTGGCCGCCTTGCGCCATTCCGTACCTGACGCCCTGTGGCAGGACCTGGGACCTAGCTGATCGGCTCTTTGTAGACGAGCAGGTAGCGCCAGAACAGCAGGCGGCGGATCGAGGCTCCGGGCAGCAGCGTCGCCGCCTCGGCGGTGATCTCCGGCAGCGTCATCATGGCCTTGGCGACCACCATCTCGGTGGGAGCCTCCGCCTCCTGCGGCCGGGCCGCTGAAAGGAGGCGCGCGACCGCGTTCACCGGCGCCGCGCACAGACTGACCGCGTAGTCCGCGGGTGTGCTCTCCCGATAGCAGCCGAGGATCGCGAGCACCCCGCCGGGCGCGAGCGATCGGCGTAACAGGCTGACCGTCTCGAAGGGCACATGGTGGATGCTGGCCAGGCACGAGACGAAGTCGTACTTGCCGCGCGGCAGCTCGGCCACCGCGATGTCGGCCCGCTCGTACCGTACGGGACCCGGGATCGAGCGGGCCGCCTCGACGGCCTCGGCGGAGGAGTCGATCGCGTCGACCACCAGCCCCTTCGCGGCCAGCCGCCGCGCGAACAGCCCGGTCCCGCAGCCCACGTCCAGGGCGGTCCCGGCGCCCTCGGGGATCTGCTTGAGCAGAAGCGGATGATAGTGGTCATTGTGACTGAACGACATGAGACGCAAAGCTACCGCTGCGGAAGCAGCTTGATCGTGCTTTCGGCGTGCCGTTCCACCTGGGCGCGGCTGTACAGCAGCGGGAAGTAGTCGCTCGTCCGCCAGCGCTCCGCCAGATCCCGGTAGTGCGGGCTGCGCGGATCGCCGGACTGGCCGGGGGCGTTGACCGCGCGGGAGTCGTCCCACTTGCCGACGTCGAGCACCATCTTGAACGACGCTCCGGACGACTGCTGGTAGGTGGCGGCGTTGTAGGAGGAGGCGTCCACCGTGTACGCCGAGCCGCCCCGGGGGAAGGGACCCACGTTCGCGCCGACGGGGCTGGTGAACTCCGTGTACTGCTGCGCGCCCCACTTCCACAGCCGCGGGTCGGCACCGAGCCGCCCGGCGACCTCGCGGTAGGCGGCGGCCAGTGTCGTGGCCAGCAGGTCGTCCCGCGCGGCCTTACCTCCGGTCCCGAACCAGCGTTCCGGGTTCTCCAGCGCGTCGATCAGCACGCGGACGTCGAGCACGGGGATGGCGTCCGCCACCGCCGGCGGCAGCACCGCGCGGCGGACGGCGGGCACGAGGTGACGCGAGAACCACGGCTCGAACAGGGCCGCCTCCGGCGAGCCCGCGTCCGTCGCCCCGTCCCAGGGCCGGAGCAGCGTCAGCGCCCGCTGGGTGTCCGGATCCGCGCTCGTCAGGCCGGCGAGCAGGCGCACGATCCGCTGGGCGGGCTTGGACACCTTGTCGGCCTGCAGGCGGATCGAGTCGTCGACCGAACTCCTCGGCCTCGCCGCGAGCACCTCGTCGATCCGCTGCTTGCGGTACGGAGGATCCCACTCGAACCCCACCTGGACCGGGTGATTCGCGGGCAGGTCGAACTCGTTCGCCGAAGAGATCAGCCCTCGCGGCGGATTGTAGGAGCGGGGCAGGCGGGCGCCGTCGTAGAAGCCCTTCCATTCGTAGCGGCCGTCGCCCGGCACGGGCAGCAGGCCGTCATAGCCGGTGCGCCGGGGGGTGAGGCCGCCGGGCACCCAGCCGATGTTGCCGGAGGTGTCGGCGTACACCTGGTTCTCGGGCGGGCCGCCCCAGGTGCTCATCGCCGCGGCGAACTGCTTGAAGTCGCGGGCGCCCATGTACGTCAGGCTGCCGAAGTAGGGCGACGTGCCGGGCTCCAGCCAGGTGGTGCGCAGGGCGTACGCGAGGTTGCGCTGCTTGTCGATCTTGAGCACGGGGCCGTGCCTGGTGAAGGGCAACTCCACGTCGACCGGCGAGCCGCCCGCGACCGGCACCTTCTCGGTGATCGTCGTGAAGCGCTGCCAGCCGTCGCCGTACCGGTACCTGCCCGGGTCGGCGGGGTCGAGCTGGTAGACGTAGAGGTCTTCCTGGTCGGTGCCGAAGATGGTCAGGCCGAAGGCGACCGTGCCGTTGTGCCCGATCGAGATCCCCGGAAGCGCGGGTTCACCGGCCCCGATGACGTCGATCCCGGGCGCCGACAGATGGGCCATGTAGCGCAGGGAGGGCGCCGTCAGCGACCGGTGCGGGTCGCCGGCCAGGATGGGACGGCCCGTCGCGGAGCGGCCCGGCGAGACCGCCCAGCTGTTGCTGCCCTCACTGGCCGCGGGGTCGGCAGGGGCCAGGCGTAGCGCGCCGTTCTGGAAGACCACGCCCCGCGTGGCCAGATCGTAGATCCGCAGCACGTCCACGGGCACGGAGCAGGGATCGAGCCCTTTGGGCAGAGTCGTGGTGTGTTCGGGTTCCAGCTGCCACAGGGCTTCGGCGGCCTCGATTCCGCCCGCGCAGGCGATGAGCGAGCGGAGCACCTCGCTGAAGACGTTCTTGGAGATGCCGTGGCTTCTGATCCGCACCACGTCCTCCGGCCGCCAGAGCGCGGGCGGGTATCCCAGCTGCCGGAACTCGGGCGGCATGCGGTCCGGATTCCGTTCGAGCCACCGTACGTAGGCGTTGACGCCCTCGGTGAAGCGGGTCGCCGCCTGCCTGGCTCCGGGGCCGTAGCTCGCCCATTCCCGGTCCATGTTCCCGCGATACAGGAACATCCTCGTCGCCTTGTCCTGCTCCACGTACGCGGAGCCGAACACCGCGGAGAGCTCTCCCAGACCGCGGCGGCGCCAGAGGTCGATCTGGAACAGCCGGTCCCTGGCGGCGTTGAACCCCTGGGCGAGGAAGAGGTCATCGGTGTTTCGGGCGTAGATGTGCGGCACACCCCACTCGTCCACCACCAGCTCGACCGGCTGCCTGAGCCCTGGGACGACCTGCTCCGTGGCCTGCCGTGACTGCGCCACGACCGGCGGCGCGGTCAGGCTCAGCACAAGGACGGCGGCCAGCGCCGCTCCGGCGCGCAGGCGTCTCCGCATGGCACAGCACCTCTCGGTGGGGTGTGGGACTCCATGACAGGACGCTTGCGGTGATTTCGGCCAGCGAATTCCGGATATTTAGGGGGCACAGCGGCGGAAATGTCCGATGAACCCCCTCCGCACCTCATCTGTAGGGGTCGAGTAGGGGTGGCTAGGCGCACGCCTTCTGCTCGACCTCACACAGCTTGACTTCGGGGAAACGGGGTGACCGCTCGTCGAACAGCGGCTGCGGCTTCGTGCGCAGGTGCAGGTCGAAGAACGCCGCCACGTACGTGCGGGTGATCCCCATAGAGCGGGCAGGGGGCAGGTCGGCGTTCCGGTAGATGCCGATCTGTGCGCCCAGCACGGCGATGTCGGTGAACGAGACGTGCTCCGCCCCCGCCACCACGAGCCAGCGCTTCCATCCCGTCAGGTTCTGCCAGACGCCGTCCCACGAGACGTCCTTTCCGCCCGGGCTGTGTTTCGCCTGCGTGCCCAGGAAGAGGAACGGCCGCGACAACCCGCTCTTCGGAACCGGGACGAACGCGGTGCCGTCGATGTCGATCCCGGCGCGTACCCTCGGGTCCTTGAGCATGGCGGCCACGGCGCTCGCGCCGCCCGCCGAGTGACCGGCCATCGCGATTCTGGACGGGTCGATCAGCGCGGCGCTCTTCCATTGGGGGTGTGCGCGCGTCAGCGCGTCCAGCACGAAGGACACGTCGGCCGCCCGGGTCGCGCCAACCTTGTCCCAGAATGTCTGGTTCTTCTCCTTGACCTCGCAGGCCACGCAGGTGGTGATCCGGCCGCCGGGGAAACTCGTCGCGGTCTCGTACGTGTGGCCGATGGAGACCACCGCGTACCCTCTGCTCGCCAGGTCCTCGGCCAGTGCGGTGAGCGAGCTCCGTGGCTCGGTGAAGCCAGTGGAGAGCACCACCAGCGGCAGCCCGCGCCGACGACCCGCGGGTTCGGCGTCGGTGGTCGCGTTCGTCCGTGTCTTGCTCAGCAGGTCGAGCGGCAGATCGGTTATCTCCCCCTCTTTCATGAGAAGTTCTGATTCCTTGGGCGTCATGTACGGAGCCGGCTTCCGGCCGCGGGACTTCGCCGGGTACCACAGGGAGACCATGAGCTCCCTCGCCTTCACGCTGGGCACCCAGGGGTCGGCGCGGGAGGTGTCCTTGAGGTACAAGGACGTGGTGCCGACCGGCTGGGATCCGGTCGGCTTGGGGAGGTACGGCGTGCCGCTCCGGAGAGACGCCTGACCGGCGGAGGCGGGCCTGGCGGGGTTCGGCGACGTCGTACGCGCGGGGCCGTCGGCCCGGGCCGGTCCGGCCGCGGAGGCGGGGGCGCAGGAGGTGACGGCCGCGAAGGCGAGCAGAGCCGCGACGGCGATGACGCCTCGGCGCGGCGTCGGATTCATCACATGACCCATGAACTGCTGTCCTTCCGGATGAGAGCGGCCGCCTCGATGGAGTCTCCGCGGGCGGCCGATGGCAGCAAGCAAGCTATGCGCGGAGGAGATTCGCCCGCGTCGTCTGTCATGCCGATATCGGCCCCTTCTTCGGGACGACTCCCAGCCGTGTCATCCCTGCGATGTACTCCTGGAGGACGTCGGGCCCGGTCACAGAGGCTGACGCGGACGTACCGCGCAGTCGGGACAATGCATCAGTGACAGTGAGCGAACGACGTGGATGGTGGCAGCTCGGGCTCGATGTGCTGCGCCCCGAGCAGAAACCCGCCCGGCCCTCGCGCCGGCTACTCCTCGCCGACCTACTGCTCGCGATCCTCCTGACCGTTGTCGCGGTGGCCGCGACGGCGAGCACGACCGACGGTGATCTCCACCGCGTCGACGTGCGACAGCACTCCCTGATGGAGCCCTTGCGACTGCGGCCCGCTCCTCAGCCACGAAGCGGCGATGTCCGGCCCGACCGTTTGGTACGGCCCGCCGACGACCCGTCGGGCCCGCTCCCCCTCCTGGTGGTTCTGACGGCGTTGCCGCTGGCGGTACGGCGGCTGTATCCGCTGACCACCTTCGGGGTGGTGCTGGTCGCGGCATTGGCCACGGCCGACGACGCGACCTGGATCACCGTGCTGACGTTCGCCATCGCCGCCTATGGCGCCGTGGCCCACAGTCGTTACCGGGCGCCGGCGATGGGCGGCATCGTCCTCGCGACCGTCCTGGCCGGCGCGGCCTTCAAGGACTCCGTACCGCCGTTGCCGAGCTGGCTCGGCCCGTTCGTGGTACTGCTCAGCGCTGGAGTCGCCGCGAGTTTCGGCCGGTTCTGGAGGCGACAGCTCGACGCCCTGCGGCAGGCTCAGGAGGAGGACATGCGCCGGGCCGTCGAGGTGGAGCGCTCCCGGATCGCCGGCGAACTCCACGACGTCGTCACCCACAATGTGAACGTGATGGTCATCCAGGCCGGAGCGGCGCGCAAGGTCATGGACGCGGCGCCGGATCGGTCGAAGCAGGCCATGCTGGCGGTCGAGGCCAGCGGCCGGGCCGCCATGGCCGAACTCCGCCACGTCATGGGCCTGCTGGCCGGTCCGGAAAGCGCGCGGGCGGTGGGCAGCGCCGACGGGCTCGAACCCCAACCGGGACTCGACCAGCTGGACTCCTTGATCAAACGGGTCCGCGAAGCCGGAATACCGGTCAGCGTCGAGGTCTCTCCACCGCCCGGCCCGCTGCCGCCGGGGGTGGACCTGGCCGCGTACCGCGTCGTACAGGAGGCCCTGACCAACACCATCAAGCACGCGGCCGGCGCCGCGGCGGCCGTAACGATCGGCCACAGCGGCGACTGGCTGGAGATCGAGGTCACCGACACCGGCGGCAGGCAGGCGACGCACGCCGGAGACGGCCAGGGCCGGGGCCTGGTCGGGCTACGCGAACGGCTCGCGCTCTACGACGGCACCCTGGAGGCGGGACCAAGGAGCGGCGGCGGCTACCAGATCAAGGCGAGGCTTCCATGGACGATCACATGAACCGGCCGCTGCGCGTGGTCATCGCCGACGACCAGGCGCTGGTACGCAGCGGGTTCGGGATGATCCTCGCCGCCGACGGCATCGAGGTGGCGGCCGAGGCGGCCAACGGCGCCGAAGCCGTCGCCGCGGTCCGGCGCACCCGGCCCGACGTCGTGCTGATGGACATCCGGATGCCGGAGATGGACGGCCTCGAAGCCACCCGGCAGATCATGGCAGGCGCCGCGGACGAGACCCGCGTCCTCATCCTGACCACCTACGACCTCGATCACTATGTCTATGCGGCGCTCACCATGGGGGCCAGCGCGTTCCTGCTCAAGGACGTCACCCCCGAGCACCTGGTGGCCGCGGTGCGCCTGGTCCGCGCGGGTGACGCCCTGCTCGCCCCGTCGATCACCCGCCGCCTGGTCGAACGCTTCGCCCGCCGCGACGAGGCCAGGGCGGCCGTCCACCGCGACCTGTCGGAGCTGACGCCCCGGGAGCTGGAGGTGTTGCGCCTGCTCGCCACCGGGCTGAGCAACGCCGAACTCGCCGACCGGCTGAGCCTCAGCCCGACGACGGTGAAGACCCACGTCGCGCGCATCCTGTCCAAGCTCGGCCTCAGGGACCGGGTTCAGGCGGTCGTACTGGCGTACGAGACGGGGTTGATCACCCCCGGCTCCCCCGCCGACGGGCCGCCAGGGAGCCCGCGGGGGCCGTCGTAAGCGCCGGACCCTCTCACGACGAGACCGTCCTGCAACGATCATCCGCAGGGCCCGGGATGCCGAAAGGTCCGCGAACCTCGGGCGAGAACTTCCCGAAGCTCACGGACCTGTCACCGGCGAGGCTAGCGGCGCACGTGCACCGGCACGCCCTTGCCCAGCAGCCCGGGCAGCTCGACCGCCACGTTCATCGGCATCCGCACGCACCCGTGCGACGCCGGGTACAGCGGCACCGACAGCGCGCCGTGGAAGGCGATGCCGCCGTTGAAGAAGATCGGGTTGTACAGCTGCCCCAGGTACGACCTGTGCCAGCCCTTGGCCCGCCACGTCGTCTTGTAGTCGCCCGTGGGTGTCCTGGCCGAGCCGCAGAAGCGCTGGCTCTTGCCCTGCCACTTCGCCGTTTCGCAGTACGGGACGCCGCTGCCGGACGAGATGTGGGTGATCAGCTTCACCTGGCCGTCGACGTACAGGACCATGATCTGCTTGGTCAGGTTGACCTCGGCGCGGGTCGGCTTGCCGTTCTTGACCAGGACCTTGGGGGTCCTGGGGTTCTCCAGCGCGGTCCACGTGCGCTTGGCGATCGTGCTGGTGGGCCGGATGCCGTTCACCTTCTGGAAGGCCCACACGGCGGTCATCGTGGACCCGCCGTAGCTGCCGTCGGCCCGGCCCGGACGGTAGCCGAGCTCCTTGAGGCGCGTCTGCAGCCAGGTGACCGCTTTGCCCTTGGCGCCCAGCTTGAGGGTCTTCTTGGGCGCGGCGGCGGTCGTGGTGGGCCCGGCCTCGGAGGCCGCCACAGTCGGCGGCGCCGCGGTGGGTGTCGTTGTGATGGGTGTCGTTGTGATGGGTGTCGTTGTGATGGGTGTCGTTGTGATGGGTGTCGTTGTGATGGGTGTCGTTGTGATGGGTGTCGTTGTGATGGAAACGATCGCGGGCGCGGCCGCCGACCGCGCATGGGTGACGGTCGTACCGCACCCCGTCAGGACTAGGGCGCCAGCCGTCAAGAGAGCAGCCACGCCGGGCAGCCGTCGGTCCCCCACCCGTACCACCTCTCAAACCATGAACATTCTGATCAAAGGACCATGTCAGGTTAATGCAATGGTCAACCTGTTTAGAGTGTGCCCATGCCTGAGAAGTTGCCTGCCAACGCCGTTCTGGTGGAAACCGCCCTCCGCGCGCTAGGTGCTGAGGGAGAAATCATCGTATTGCCGGAAAAAGCCCCCACTGCGGCCACCGCCGCCGCGCAGGTCGGCTGTGAGGTCGGCGCCATCGCCAACAGCCTCATCTTCGACGCGGACGGCACGCCGCTCCTCGTCATGACCAGCGGCGCGCACCGCGTCGACGTCGAGCTGATCGCCCGCACGGCGGGGGTCCAGAAGGTACGGCGGGCGACACCGGAGTTCGTCAGGGCGGCGACGGGCCAGCCGATCGGCGGCGTCGCGCCCGTCGGGCATCCGGCCCCGGTGCGGACCCTGGTGGACAACTGGCTGAGCAAGCACGAGGTCGTATGGGCCGCCGGCGGGCATCCGCTCACGGTCTTTCCCACCACATTCGATGAGCTGGTGCGGATCACCGGTGGCACCCCCGTCGACGTCGAGTAGTGTGCGACGCGTGATCGAGTTTCGTGGGGCGGGACAGGCGGAGTTCACCGAACACCTGGACACGGTGATCGACATCTACGCCGCCGCCATGCGCCCGCCCGCGGACCAGATCACCGGCCGCAAGGCCATCATGCGGAATCACGGGACATACCCATATTTCCAGTGCTATTTCGCTGAATTGCGTGGGGAGTCGGAGGCATACCCCCCGAAGATCGTCGGCTTCGCCTACGGCTTCCGGGGCGCGCCGGGCCAGTGGTGGCACGACGTCGTGTTCCGCGCGCTGGAGAACCAGGCGGGCAGGGAGGTCGCCGACGCCTGGCTGGGCAACGCGTTCGAACTGGCCGAGATCCACCTGCACCCCGACTACCAGGGCAAGGGCATCGGCCGGGCCATGATCGCCACGCTGTGCGCGGGCCGCCGCGAGCGTTCGGCGGTCCTGTCCACCCACGACCGCCCCACCACGGCCCGCCACCTGTACGCCAGCATGGGCTTCACCGACCTGCTGAGCCCGTTCCTCTTCCCGGGCGGCTACGAGCAGTACGCGATCCTGGGCAGACCCCTCCCCCTGTGACCACGACGGCTTTTGGCCACGGCGGCTTGACCCCAGCGCGGCCCTGACCCGGTTCGTTCCAGGTTCGTACCAGCGCGGCTCCGCCCTGTTCGCCACGCCACCGACATAATAAAGACGATCAACCTGGCGCCCCCATCCGCGTCAATCCCGGGCACCTCCCCCTGCACCGACGCCCACGTCGCACCACCCGGACGTCCGGCAGGAGGAACCTATGCGTCTCGTCACACGAATCGGAGTGGCCGCCACTCTCCTGGTGAGCCAGGGCACTCCACCCGAGCCGACCGCCACCCCCGCACCTACGCCCACACCCACATCGACCGCGAACACCAACAAGAAGAGCTCCAAGACCGCCATCCCCCCGGAGCTGAAGAACGTCCCGTCGCTCCGCGTCCTCCCCTGGGATCCCCGCCAGGCCAGCCACGTCCGGATCTTCGTGCACTGCCCGCCGAAGGCGAATCACGCGCTCATCGGCTCCACCGCGTTCGCCCTGAAGGGTTCGAGGCGCCTCTACCGGGAGGTGGGGCTGGGACTCTCCGACCGTGGCCTGGCGCACCGTGCCGTGTCCATCTCCTACTCCGCCCTGCCTGGGTTCCATGGCGCGCACCTGAAGTGCGTGAAGGTCAAGATGAACCAGAAGACACGCATCAGGCGCATCCGAGTGCTCGGCCGGGACGCCACTCCTCTCTACGTGCGCAGGTTCAGCATCTGGCAGTTCTTCGACTAGAGCGGAGAACGAACCGGCGTGTCATTGGCCGTCTCGTGACTTGTGGTTTGCCGCCCGTCACTCTGGGCAATCTTCACTACGTAGGGCAACCGGCCATCCGCCCGATCCCCCTGCGGGCGGAGCACCGGTACGAGATCCCCTCGCCGGATACCCGCTCCATGGGACAGATGATCTTCTTCCACTCCCCCGTAGGGGGGCTCCCTCAAAGAGGCCACGGACCGCGACAGTCGTGTGACGAACCACCCGGGAACCATTGTGGTCACACCAAAGGACCTAGATGGCCAAGGGACGAGTCGTGACGGCGGCAAGCCGGGGAACCTCGTAAGCGTAACCCTGGACAGACCTCAGCCCCAGTCGGCGGTTGGCGGCCCACCGGGCTTGCCGTACAAAAAACCGCTTGTCCCCCGCACGAACGGCCAGATCAACACAAACGCCTGGGTTACGCGGTCAGCGCCTCGACCGGAGCAAGCCGCTCGAACACCTCTCGCGTCGCGCTGGAGCGGTTGAACGTGATGAAGTGGATGCCCGGGGCGCCCTCATCGAGCAGCCGCTGGCAGAGCTCCACCCCGTGGTCGATGCCCAGCCGCCGCACGGCCGCCGGGTCGTCGGCCACCGCCTCGAAGCGGGCCGCCAGGTCCGCCGGGAACGGCGCCCCCGACAGCTGCTCCGACCTGGCGATCGTGCTCATCTGCGTGACCGGCATGATGCACGGGATGATCGGCGTGTCACACCCCTGCTCCGCCACCCGGTCGCGCAGCCGCAGGTAGTCGTCGGCCTGGAAGAACATCTGGGTGATCGCGTAGTCGGCGCCGGCCCGGCACTTCTGTACGAAGAAGTCGGTGTCGGACTCGATCGACGGCGAACGCGGGTGTTTGTACGGGAACGCCGCCACGCCCACGCAGAAGTCGCCCACCTGCCGGATCAGCCGCACGAGCTCCTCGGCGTACAGGACGCCTTCGGGGTGCTGAACCCACTCGCCCGTCGGGTCACCGGGAGGGTCGCCCCGCACGGCGAGGATGTTGCGCACCCCCGCGTCCGCGAAGCGGCCGATCAGGTGGCGCAGCTCGCGCATCGAGTGGTTGACCGCGGTGAAATGCGCCACAGGGGTGAGCGTGGTGTCGTGGGCCAGCCGTTCGACGATGTCGACGGTGCGGTCACGGCTGGAGCCGCCCGCGCCGTAGGTCACGGACACGAACGTCGGCCGCAGCGACTCGAGCTCTCTGATCGCCCGCCACAGCTGCCGTTCCCCCTCGTCCGTCTTCGGCGGGAAGAATTCGAAGGAGAACGACCGGCCACCGGACGCGAGAAGCTCACGGACGGTGGGAACACGATCGGGCCGGATGGAGGGTCGACCAAGCGCCATGTGACCCAGGCTACCGCCACAAGCCCCGTCCCTGGAGATCCGGCTCGGCCGCCCGGCCACTAGTCTCAGATGCATGACCACTGACGCCGCGAGCCTGGACGCCCTGCGTGCCAAGGTGGACGCCGCGCTGCGGACGTTCGTCCGACGGCAGTTGCCCACCCCCGGCGACACCGAGCTCGAGCCGCTCCGCTCGGCCGCCGAAGACCTGCTGTCCGGCGGCAAGCGGCTGCGCCCGGCCTTCTGCTACTGGGGCTGGCGGGGCGCGGGCGGCACCGACGTGCCCGGGATCTTCACCGCCGCCGCCTCGCTGGAGCTGCTCCAGGCCAGCGCGCTGGTGCACGACGACGTGATGGACAAGAGCGACCTGCGCAGGGGCATGCCGTCCGCGCACCGCCGCTTCGAGGCCATCCATGAGAAGTCGGGCTGGCACGGCTCGGCGGAGCAGTTCGGCGAGGGCGCGGCGATCCTGCTGGGCAACCTGCTGCTGATCTGGTCCGGCGAGATGTGGCGCAGCAGCGGCCTGCCGCCCGAGTCCCTGTCGGCGGCCCAGCCGGTGCACGACCACATGCGCACCGAGCTGATGTGTGGCCAATATCTCGACCTGCTGGAGCAGGCGCACGGCGAGAACACCTTCGAGTCCGCCCTGCGCGTCGCCCTCTACAAGAGCGGCAAATACTCCGTCGAACAACCGCTCCGCCTCGGCCTGGCGCTCGCCGCCGGCCGCCTGGAGCCGTGGATGGACGAGCTCTGCATGGAGTACGGCCGACGGGTCGGCATCGCCTTCCAGCTGCGCGACGACATCCTGGGCGTGTTCGGCGACCCGGCGCAGACCGGCAAACCGGCGGGCGACGACCTGCGCGAGGGCAAGCGGACGATGCTCGTCGCCCGGACGCTGGCCGCGGCCGCACCCGGCGACGCCGAGACCGTGCGCGCCCTGCTCGGTGACCCCGGACTCGACGAGGACGGGGTGGCCGCGCTGCGGAGCATCATCGAGGGCACCGGGGCGCTGCGCCAGTGCGAGGACATGATCGGCGACTACCTCGGCGAGGCGCTGACGTTCCTCGGCAAGGCGCCGATCACACCGGAGGCCCGCGCGGCCCTGTCGGACCTGGCGGTGGCCGCCACCTCACGCACCACCTGAGCCACCACACGCACTACCTGTCACTCTCAGGCACGCCTGAACGGCCGCACGTACAACCCGCCGCCCCACACACCACCTGAGTACGGCGCGGCGGGCGCCGGAGGGCGCCCGCGCGCGTCTGTCAGCCGGCCAGGCGCTTGGCGAACTCCGCTGCCGCGGCGCCCGGATCCTCGGCCTCCGTGATGGCGCGTACCACCACAACCCGTTCGACCCCGTACGACCTGACCTGGTCGAGATTGCCCAGGTCGATGCCGCCGATGCCGAACCACGGCCGCCCGGTGCCGAGCGACGCCGCGTGCCGCAGCAGCGACGGCCCCGGCGCGTGGCGGCCCGGCTTGGTCGGCGTCGGCCAGACGGGACCGCAGCAGAAGTAGTCGACGCCCTCCTCCACGGCCGCGGCGGACGCCTCGGCGACGGAGTGGGTGGACCGTCCGATGAAGACGTCGTCGCCGAGTATCTCTCGCGCGACCTTCACCGGAAGATCGTCCTGCCCCAGGTGGAGCACGTCGGGCCGGGCGGCGTAGGCGATGTCGGCCCGGTCGTTGACCGCCAGCAGCCGGCCGTGCCGGTCGCAGGCGTCGCGGAAGACCTCGAGGAGCGCGAGCTCTTCGCGCGCCTCCAGCCCCTTCTCCCGCAACTGGACGATGTCCACGCCCGCGGCCAGCACCGCGTCGAGGAATTCGGCCAGGTCACCGCGTTCGCGACGGCCGTCCGTGCAGAGGTAGAGGCGGGCGTCAGAAAGCGAGGGCTTGGGCACGCCGCTTGACCTCGGTATGGCGACCGGCCCTGATGGCGTCGACCGGCGAGCCGGGCAGGGAGTCGTCGGGAGTGAAGAGCCAGCGCAGCGACTCGATGTCGTCGTAACCGGAGTCGCGCAGCACGGAGAGTGTGCCGGGCAGACCCTTCATCACGTCCTTTCCGTCAAGGAACACCGCGGGCACTTGTGGCCCACCACCACCCCGGCGCACACCGAGCAGTTTCCGGTCCTTGAGGAGTTGCTTGGCCCGCCCTATCGAAAGGTCGAGGCGCGCGGCCACTTCGGGGAGAGTGAGCCACTCGGCGACGAGCTGGTCGGTCTCCCGGTCGATCTGCGCAACAGAAAGCGTCACGAAACCACAACTACCACATGGCGTGCTTGCTCAAACAACACAGTCCCGTAGGGAGAGGTCGGGATCTACCAGGCGTTCGGCGTCTACGCGGTGTCCGGCTTCGATGATTCTGCGGCCCTGGACGAGGTCTCGGGGCCGGTCCACGGCGAGTACCGCGGCCAGGGTGTCGTCCGAGGTGAGCCAGCAGGCCGACCATTTTCCGCCGAGTTCGCCTCGGTAGAGGAGGCGGTCTCCGGCCGGGTGGTGGCCCGCGTACTGGACCATGTGACCGAACTGCTCAGACCAGAAATAGGGCACCGGGTCATAGGCGGCCTCGACACCCAGCAGCGTGGCGGCGGCCACCTCGGGTGAGTTGAGCGCGGCGTCCCAATGCTCGACCCTCAGCCTGGTCTCGAACCGGCGCGACCACCAGGCGGCGCAGTCGCCCACGGCCACGACGTTCGGCAGGGAGGTGCGCAGGTGTTCGTCGGTGACGACGCCGTTGTCCAGGTCGATGCCGGAGCCCGCGAGCCAGCCGACGGTCGGGCGTACTCCGACACCGGTGACGACCACGTGCGCCTCGATGAGGCTTCCGTCCGCGAGCGTGACGCCGCCGTCGTCCACTGAGCCGACCAGGGTGTTGAGCCGCAGGTCGATGCCCTCGTACCAGCCCTGGGTGCGGGCGCCGATCTCGGGGCCGACCGCCTGGGCGAGCGGGGTGGGGCCGGCCTCGATCACGGTCACCTCGCAGCCGGCCCGGCGGGCGGCGGTGGCCACCTCGGCGCCGATCCAGCCGGCGCCGATGATCACCACGTGGGCGCCCTTGACGAGCCGGGCGCGTAGCTCCAGCGCGTCGTCGAGGGTACGCAGCACGTGCTGGCGGCCGTCGCCGGGCAGCGTGATCGGCTCGGCGCCGGTGGCGATCACCAGGCCGTCATAGCCGAGCTCGCCCTCGGTTGTCTCGACGACGCCGGGACGCAGCGCCTTGGCCGAGACGCCCGGCCAGAAGTCCACCTCCAGCACGGCGAGGTCGGCGTCGACGAAGCTGGAGTCACTGCTGCCGGACAGGACCGCCTTCGACAAGGGTGGCCGATCGTACGGCCGGTGCCGCTCTTGCCCGATCAGCGTGATCCTGCCGTCGAACCCTTTCGCGCGCAGCGCCTCGACACTCCGTACACCGGCCAGACCGGCGCCTGCCACCACCACATGATTCACGTTCAAGACCATAACGGGGCCCGTGCCGGGACGTCGCGCCGAGGCCGTAGGGTGGAGACGTAAGACGCGCGGGAGTCCGGCCGTTTACCGGGCTGAGAGGAAGGCTGCACCGGGCCTTCGACCGCAAGACACCTGATCCGGATCATGCCGGCGAAGGGAGCGGACGTGGACATCGTCGTAGGCGGCGGGATCATCGGGCTGTCCATCGCCTGGCGCCTGTCCCGCTCGGGTCGGCCGGTCACCGTGGTCGACCCGGCTCCGGCCACCGGGGCCTCGCACGCGGCGGCGGGCATGCTGGCGCCGGTGAGCGAGGTCACGTACACGGAGGAGCCGCTGCTCCGACTGGGCCTCGCCGCACTGCGCCGCTGGCCGTCCTTCGCCTCCGAACTCGCCACCGACGCCGACCTCGACGCCGGTACGGGATTCGCCGCCAACCGCTCTCACCGCGATGCTGGTACGGGATCCGCCGCCTCCGATGTCGGCCTCCATGCTGCTGCGGGTCCCGCCACCAACCGCCTTGACGAAGCGGGGGCAGCTGAAGCGGTCGTGAGCGGGCTCAGTGAGGCCGCGCGGGCCGGGCTGGACTTCCGGGTCGACGGGACGCTGGCCGTGGCGTTCGGGGCCGACGATCTGGCGGCGCTCGGTGAGCTGGCCGCGTTCATGGAGAAGCTGGGGCTACCGGTCGAGCGGCTGACCGGGCGCGAGTGCCGTCGGCTGGAGCCCATGCTGGCGCCCTCCGTACGCGGTGGGCTACTGGCCCGTGGAGACGCCTGGGTGGACCCGCGCCGTGTCACCGCCGCGCTCCTGGCCGCACTCGACCGCCTGGGCGTCCCCCTCGTCCGGGCTCGCGTCAGCGAACTGCTCCGGGACGGCGACGCGGTGGTGGGCGTACGCCTCACACCCCCAGACGGGACGGCCACCCTGGACAAGGGCCGCCCGCAGGTGGACATCCCCCATGAGATCCGGGGCGAGCGGGTCGTGCTGGCGGCCGGGGCGTGGAGCGCCGGGCTGGTCGATGTCCCGGTGCGGCCGGTCAAGGGGCAGATCATGCGGCTGCGCTCCCCACAGCCCCTGCTCGGCAGGTGCGTACGCGGGACGGTCCACGGGAAATCCGTGTACCTGGTGCCAAGGGGTGACGGTGAGCTGGTGGTCGGGGCGACCCAGGAGGAGCTGGGGTTCGACACGAGGGTGACGGCGGGCGGACTGTACGAGCTGCTGCGGGACGCCCACGAGCTGGTGCCGGGCGTCACCGAGCTGGAGATCGCCGACGTGGTGGCGGGGCTGCGGCCGGGCACACCGGACAACGTTCCGCTCATCGGGCCCAGCGGGACGCCGGGGCTGGTGCTGGCCACTGGGCATCACCGGGGCGGGGTGCTGCTGGCTCCGCTCACGGCGGCCATTCTGCTGGGCGAGGAGAGCGAGCTCGCGGAGCTGTGCTCGCCGCTGAGGTATCGGGATATTTCATGAATGTGATCATCAATGGGGCCCCGCACGAGGTGCCCGACGGCACCACCGTGGCGCAGGCCGTACTCACGCTCACCACGGCGACGACCGGCGTGGCCGTGGCCGTGAACGACGAGGTGGTGACGCGGAGCGCCTGGGAGACGACGGCGCTCGGCGACAGCGACCGGATGGAAGTGCTGACGGCGGTGCAAGGTGGATGATCTGCTCATAGCCGGAGAGAAGTTCTCCTCCCGGCTCATCATGGGCACCGGCGGTGCCCCGTCGCTGGAGGTGCTCGACCAGGCGCTGGTCGCGTCCGGCACCGAGCTGACGACCGTCGCCATGCGGCGGCTCGACCCCAGTGCGCCCGGCTCGGTGCTCGACGTACTGCGCGAACGCGGCATCAAGGTCCTGCCCAACACCGCCGGCTGCTTCACCGCGGGCGACGCCGTGCTGACCGCCCGGCTGGCCAGGGAGGCGCTCGGCACGAACTGGGTCAAGCTCGAGGTCATCGCCGACGAGCGGACGCTGCTGCCGGACCCGATCGAGACGTTCGACGCGGCCGAACGGCTGGTGGCCGACGGGTTCGTGGTGCTGCCGTACATCGGGGACGACCCGGCGCTGGCGCGTCGCCTGGAGCTGGCCGGATGTGCCGCGGTGATGCCGCTCGGCGCGCCGATCGGCTCGGGCCTCGGCATCCGCAACCCGCACAACATCGAGCTCATCGTGGAGGCGGCCTCGGTGCCGGTGATCCTCGACGCGGGCATCGGTACGGCCAGCGACGCCGCCCTGGCGATGGAGCTGGGCTGCGATGCCGTACTCCTGGCCACGGCCGTCACCAGGGCGCAGCGGCCGGAGCTGATGGCGACGGCCATGAGAGCGGCCGTCCAGGCGGGCCGGCTCGCCCACCAGGCGGGCCGCATCCCCCGCCGCCGCTACGCGGAGGCCTCCTCCCCAACGGGCCCATAGCTACGCGAAGGCCCTCAACGGGCCCGTAGCCACGCGAAGGCCGCTGACTTGCCCGTAGCCACGCGAATGCTGCGGACGGGCCCGTAGCCACTCGGAGGCCGCCGGACGGGCCCGTAGCCACTCGACGCCACGCGGAACCGGCGAGACAGGATATGTCCGGTTATGTTCCAGATAGGCGCGTTCCAACGAGCACGGCTCGGCATCGGTTTCGGATGGTCAGGCCTTGCCAGTGGCAAAACGCCCGTAAACTCAGCGGGGTGGACACGACGACAGCGGACCCTCTCGTCGGACGGCTGCTCGATGGGCGTTACCGCATCGAGTCCCGGATCGCGCGAGGCGGTATGGCGACCGTCTACCTGGCGCTCGACGTCCGGCTTGACCGCACGGTCGCGCTGAAGGTCATGCATCGCTCGCTCGCCGAGGACCCGGCGTTCGTGCGGCGGTTCATCGGCGAGGCCAAGTCCGTGGCCAGCCTCTCGCACCCCAACGTGGTGCACGTCTTCGACCAAGGCACCGACGGTGACGTGGTCTATCTGTCGATGGAGTACGTCCCCGGCAAGACGCTCCGCGACACCCTGCGCGACCGGGGCAGGCTGCCCGCCCGCGAGGCGCTGGAGATCATGATACCGGTGCTCGCGGCCTTGGGCGCGGCCCATCAGGCCGGCATGGTGCACCGCGACGTCAAACCCGAGAACGTCCTGCTCACCGACGACGGCCGGGTCAAGGTGGTGGACTTCGGCCTGGCCCGGGCGATCGAGGCGACCAACCAGACCCGCACCGGCGTGATGATCGGCACGATCGGCTACATGTCGCCCGAGCAGGTCATGACCGGCGGTGCCGACGTGCGCAGCGACGTCTACGCGGCGGGCATCATGCTGTTCGAGCTGGTGACCGGCGAGCAGCCCTACGACGGCGAGACGCCGATGTCGGTGGCCTACCGGCACGTCCACGACACCGTGCCACCGCCGTCCTCCGTGGTGCCGGAAGTGCCGCCGCTGATCGACACGCTGGTGACGCACGCCACGGCCCGTTCCCCCGACGACCGTCCCGCCGACGCGACCGCGATGCTGGTGGCGGCCGTGGACGCGCACCGCATGCTGCCCCGTACGACGACGCCACCCATGCACGCGGGGGCGTCCGGCGTGCGCTCCATGCCCTACTCGATGCCGAGTGCCGGCCCCGCCACCGCGCCGCACGCGCCGCACGCGATGACGCAGGTGGTGCCGAACCACACGATGATCCAGCCGCGCGAGGAGCTGCCCGCGCGGCGCGCCGGTTTCAAGCCCAACTGGTTCCTGGTCGCGCTCGCCGCGGTCATGGTGGTGGCGGTCGCGCTGACGGGCTGGTATTTCTCGCAGACCACGTACGTGCCGGTGCCCGACCTGGTCGGCAAGGACCTGGCAGTCGCCCAGAGAGCCGCCGCCGGCCAGGGCTTCCAGGTGAAGACGGCCCCCGGCCAGCACGACGAGAAGGTCGCCGAGGGCCTCGTGCTGCGAACCGACCCGGGGCGCAACGTCGAGGTCGAGCGGGGCGCGGCCCTCACGCTGGTCCCCTCGCTGGGCCCGAAGCGGGTGCTGGTGCCCAACGTCGAGGGCATGACCGAGCCCGAGGCCCGCACCGCGATCGGCAAGGCCGGGCTCGACGTCAACCGCGTCAGCCGGCAGGCCAACCAGGAGATCGCCCGCGGCAAGGTGATCCGCACCTCGCCCGACGTGGGCGAGAAGGTCAGGGAGAACTCGAAGGTCAACCTCTACGTCAGCGCGGGGCTCGTGATGCCCGACGTCAGCGGCATGCCCAAGGACGAGGCGGCCAACTACCTCGGCACCCAGGGCTTCCAGGTGCAGGTCAACGAGGTCGACGACAGGGCCGAGCCGTGCACGGTGATCGCGCAGGCGCCCAAGGCCAAGGCCGAGGTCGACAAGGGCGCGCAGGCCATGATCACGGTGTCCCGGTGCCAGACCGACTTCTGGGACTGGTTCGGCGGTGACAATGAGGACAACGAGGCGCGTGACGACCAGGAGTTCCAGCTCGTTCCGTCGGTGGTGGGCAAGAACGTCAGCGACGCCAGGAACGAGTTAGTGGGTCTCGGCTTCAAGGTGCAGATCCGCAAGCTCTCCAACGATGGAGTCGTACGATTCCAGCGCCCGGCGGGCAACAGCGAGCGGCCACCCGCCTCGACGGTGGTCCTCTGGCAGTAACCCGGCAGTCGTCGTCTGGCAGTGACCCGGCAGCCAGGCGAGGGCCGTCAGGCGAGGTTGCCGTGCAGCCGGACCCTTGCCAGCCCACCATCGGGATAGATGTCGACGCGCACCCGCGTGACCGGCTCGGCGTGCTCCAGGCGGAATCGGTGCGGCGTGTCGGGCTGCAGCCGCGTCCTGGCCAGCAACTCGATTTCACGGTCACCGTCGTAACCGGTCAGTGACACCCAGCCGGGGGCGTTGAACAGCAGGTTCGTGGTGTCGATCTCGGCCAGCCGGATGACGCCGCGCGCGGCGAGCCTGATGACCAGCCACTCGTTTCCGGCCTCGCGCCGCCGCGCGGTCTCCCAGCCCTCCGCCTGGTGGCGGGCCAGCCCGGGGGCCAGGACATTGTCGGGCGCCGAGTAGAACTCGTTGGAGCAGGCGATGACCCGCCCCCCGTTCGCCAGGGCGGCCAGGTCGAGGCTGAGCCCGTCGTAGAGGGACAGATCCGGCCGTACCTCACCGTGGACGCGCAGCCGGGCGATTCCGCCGTCGGGATACATGTTCAGCCGGACGTGCGTATACCGGGAGTCGTCGGTCACCTCGAAAGCGTGCTCGGCGTCGCCCTTGAGGTCGCTCCTCGGCACGATCTCCACCCAGTCGGCGTCGGCGAGCTCGGCGGGCGACGGGTAGCCGTCCACGGCCGCGGCCTCGACCGAGGCGTGGGGCGGGTAGTTGCCCTTGAACCAGGCCGTGTCGATCACCACGCCGCGGACGACCCCCGGCAGGCCGAGCCGGACGATCGCCCAGTCGTGGCCGGGCTCGCGCCGGCGCCGGGTCTCCCAGCCGTCGTAGACCTGACCCTTGTTGCCGAACGTCTCCGCCTGGAAGCCGGGGCGTCCCGGCCGGATCAGGCTCTCCTTCTCGGCGAAGGACTCGTCGCTGGCGGCGACCACCGAGCCGCCGAGGGTACGCAGCGCGAGGTCGGGCAGGTCGGTGAAGCCGGGCATCTACTGCTCTCCCAACAGGAAGGCTCCGTGCGGTACGCCGTCGGTGGGCCGGCCACGGAGCCAGGTGGTAAGGACGGCGCCCTTGAGGAGGTGGCCGTGGTAGGGGGTCACCGGGTTCTTGTGGTGGAGCCGGGCCGCGTCGACCGGGTTGACGGCTGTGGCATCGAAAGCCACCAGATCAGCGTCGTTGCCAACCTTTATCGCGCCTTTTCCGGAAATATGGGACATTGCTGCTGGTTGGGTGGACATCCAGCGCACCACGTCGGCCAGCCCGTGACCGCGGCGCGACGCCTCGGTCCATACGGCCGGCAGGCCGAGCTGGAGCGAGGCGATGCCGCCCCAGGCCGCCGCGAACGAGGGCACCTTGAGGTCGGCCGGTGCGGGCGAGTGGTCGGAGACGACGCAGCTCAGCACGCCGCCGGCCAGCCCGTCCCAGAGCCGGTCGCGGTTGGCGGCGGAGCGGATCGGCGGGCAGCACTTGTAGGCGGTCTCGCCCTCGGGCACCTGTTCGGCGGCCAGGGTCAGGTAGTGGGGACAGGTCTCGGCGGTGACGCGTACTCCCTCGGCCTGGGCGGCGGCCAGCGGCTCCAGGCAGTCGGCGCTGGAGACGTGCAGGATGTGCACCCGGGCGCCGGTCTCCCGGGCCAGCCGGATCACCTGCTCGACCGCGCTGCGCTCGGCCGCGCCCGGCCGGGAGTCCACGAACTCGCGGTACGTCGGACCCGCCGGCTCGGCCAGCAGCGCCGGGTCCTCGGCGTGTACGACCATGAGACCGTCGAACCCGGCGAGCTCCGTGAGCGCCGCGCGTACCTCCGAAGGGCTGAGCGGCGGGAACTCCTCCACACCCGACGGTGACAGGAAGCACTTGAAACCGTAGACCCCACGGTCGTGCAGCGGGCGCAGGTCCTTGACGTTGCCGGGGATCGCGCCGCCCCAGAAGCCGACGTCCACGTGGCACTGCCCGTCGGCGGCGCGCAGCTTGGCGTCGAGGGCGTCCACGGTGACGGTGGGCGGGAGCGAGTTGAGCGGCATGTCCACGATCGTGGTGACCCCGCCGGCGGCGGCCGCCCTGGTGGCCGAGGCGAACCCCTCCCAGTGCGTACGGCCCGGCTCGTTGACGTGCACGTGGGTGTCGACCAGGCCGGGCAGCAGCGCGAGGTCACGCAGGTCGATGTCCTCGGCCGCCTCGATGGCGTCACCGTACGCGCCGATGGCGGCGATCAGGCCGTCGCGGACGGCCACCGAGACGGCCCGCTCGCCGTCGGGCGTGACGGTCCTGCGCGATCGAACCACGAGGTCATAGCCGCTCATATCAACTCCGGTCAGAGGCGGTCGGCGGCGAGCTTGGCGGCCAGGCGTTCGAGGAGCGCGGCGGCGTCGGCCATGCAGCGGGCCGGGTCGGGCTCCAGGTCGGTGAGGGCGTAGGCGGCCTCGATACCGGCTGCCCGGAGCTCGGCGTCGGACAGGGTACGGCGACCGCACACGGCGACCACCGGAACGCCCGCCCGGGCAGCCGCCTGGGCGACGCCGACAGGGGCCTTGCCGCGCAGCGACTGCTCGTCCAGCGAGCCCTCACCGGTGATCACCAGCCGGGCCCCCTTGACGTGCTCACCGAACCCGAGCAGGTCGAGCAGGTAGTCGATGCCCGGCTGAACCTCGGCGTGCAGGAACGCCAGCGCGGCGAACCCCACGCCACCGGCGGCCCCCGCGCCCGGAGCCCCGGCGACGCCCATCGGGCGGGGTACGTCATCGTGCTCGACGGCTCCCGCGAGACCGTGCGTGCGCGTGGCGACGGCGGCGAGGCGGCCGAGCGCCCGGTCCAGGACCGGCACGTCCTCCGGGGTCGCGCCCTTCTGCGGACCGTAGACCGCCGCGGCGCCGTGCGGGCCGAGGAGCGGGTTGTCGACGTCGCTGGCCACCACCACCTCGATGCCCGACATATCCGTGAAACCGGAGATGTCGATGCGGTCGAGCCCGCCCAGGGCGGCTCCGCCGTACTCGAGCTCGTCGCCCTGAGCGTCGAGGAAGCGGGCGCCGAGCGCCTGCGCCATGCCCGCGCCCCCGTCGGTGCAGGCGCTGCCGCCCAGGCCCAGCACGATGCGCTTGGCGCCCTGGCGGATCGCGTCGGCGACGAGCTCGCCGGTGCCGTAGCTGGTGGCGGTGAGCGGCTCGAGCCCGCCGGGGAGACGGCGCAAGCCGGACGCCTCGGCCAGCTCGACGACGGCCGTGTCCCCACGCCGCGCGTACGAAGCCTGGACGGGCTCGCCCGTGGGCCCGGTGACCTGGCGGGAGACGCGCGTGAAGCCGCAGGCCACGACCGCGTCCACGGTGCCGTCTCCCCCGTCGGCCACAGGCAGCTCTATCGCCGGGACGCCCAGCCCCGCCGACACATGGGCCGCCACCTCGGCGGCGGTCAGCGACCCCTTGAACTTGTCGGGGGCAACGAGCACATGCTCAACCACTACGAACTCCCACACGGTGACGAACGGCGAACGGCCCCGCCTCCGGGGAGACGCGACGATTCATCATCACATCCCGGCGGACGGCGCCTCGAACTGGCGTCCGGTGCGTGATTCACGACAGACGGGCGTGGTCACCGGTGGATCTCCTTGGCGGCGGTGATGCCATGCTTCTCGGCCAGCCGGCTCAGGCGGCGGTGGGCCTCAACGCCCGCGCGGCCGACGGCGTCATGGGCGACGGTCCTGAGCTCGTCGTCCTCGACGACCGTCTCGCCGCCGACCAGCAGCCGGGCCAGCGGCGGCTGGCGGGTGGCGAAGACCAGGCGGCAGACCGGGTCGGTCACCGCCGAGGCGAACGGCCCGTCCACCCGCCACAGCGCGATGTCCGCGAGCTTGCCCGCCTCCAGCGTGCCCAGTTCGCCCTCACGGCCGAGGTTGCGGGCCCCGCCGAGCGTGGCGAGTTCGAGTGCCTGCCGGGCGGTCAGCGCGCCGGGACCGTACACGGCCCGCTGGAACAGCAGTGCCTGCCGCATCTCGCCGGACAGCGTGGTCAGCTCCGAGGAGGCGCTGCCGTCCACGCCGAGACCGACGTTCGCGCCGCGGCGCAGCATCTCCGACACCCTGGCGATCCCGGCGCCGAGCCGGCCGTTCGACGAGGGACAGTGCGCGGAGCCGGTGCCGGTGGCGGCGAGCTTGCCGATGTCGGAGTCGCTGAGGTGCACCGCGTGCGCGAACCAGACGTCGGGACCGAGCCAGCCGAGCTTGTCCATGTACTCGACGGGCCGCATGCCGAACTGCGCGCGGCAGTGCTCCTCCTCGTCCAGCGTCTCGGCCAGGTGGGTGTGCAGGCGGACTCCCCGGTCCCTGGCGAGGGCGGCGGCCTCGGTCATCAGCTCACCGCTCACCGAGAACGGCGAGCAGGGCGCCACCGCGATCCGCAGCTTCGAGGAGAACGACGGGTCGTGGTAGACGTCGACGGCCTCGGCGGTGGCGGCGAGGATCTCGTCGAGCCGCTCGACGACGACGTCCGGGGGCAGGCCGCCCTGCGATTCGCCCCTGTCCATGGAGCCGCGCGCCGGGTGGAAGCGGATGCCCAGCTCGCGTGCCGCCTCGATCTCGGCGGCGAGCAGGTCGCCGCGGCCCTTGGGGAAGACGTAGTGGTGGTCGCTGGAGGTGGTGCAGCCGGACAGGGCCAGGTGGCCGAGTCCCGCCCCGGCCGCGCCCCTGACGACCTCGGCGTCCATGGCGGCCCACACGGGGTAGAGGGCCACCAGCCACTCGAACAGGGTCGCGTCCTGGGCCAGTCCCTGCGAGGCCCACTGGTAGAGGTGGTGGTGGGTGTTGACCAGGCCGGGCGTGGCCAGGCAGCCGGTGCCGTCGATCCGGGTGGCCGGCGGGGTGGCGGGCGCCTCGGCCATGGGGCCGAGGCCGGTGATCAGATCACCCTCGATACGGACATATCCGGACTCGACCTCCGGCCCGGCAACAGGCGCGATGTAGACGTTGTCGATCTGCACAGAGCCGGGCGTCATCTGGTCGCCGCCTTTCGCTCGGCCGCCAGCCGTACCGCGTCCAGGATCTTCTCGTAGCCGGTGCAGCGGCACAGGTTCCCCGCGAGGGCCTCGCGGATCTCCGCGTCGGACGGCCGGTCGACGCGTTCGAGCAGGTCGTGCGTCTGCACGATCAGACCGGGCGTGCAGAAGCCGCACTGCACCGCGCCGCTCTCGACGAACGCCTCCTGCACGGGGTCGAGCCGGTCGCCGTCGGCCAGGCCCTCGACGGTACGCACGTGGCGGCCCTCGGCCTGCCCGGCGGCGACCAGGCAGGCGCAGACCGGCGTACCGTCGAGGTAGACCGTGCACGATCCGCATTCGCCCTGCTCGCAGGCGTTCTTGGAGCCGGGCAGGCCGACCCGTTCGCGCAGCACGTACAGGAGGCTCTCGCCCTCCCACACGTCGTCGGCGCACTCCTCGCGGCCGTTGACGGTGAAGGTGACGCGCATCAGGCGGCCCTCCTTCCTCGGTAGTCGTTCCAGGCCCAGGTCAGCGTGCGGCGGGCCATCACGCCGATGGCGTGCCTGCGGTAGTCGGCGGTGCCGCGCACGTCGTCGATCGGCGAGGCGGCCCGGGCGCACAGCTCGCCGAACCGCTTCAGCACGGCGGGGTCGAGCCGGGCGTTCCAGTCGAGTTCGCGGCGCAGGAACTCCTCGGCCTCCAGCGCCCTGCGCGGCGTGGGCGCGGCCGATCCGAGGCCGGTGCCGACCCGCCTCTCCCCCGGATGCAGCGCGACCGCGAACGAGCACACCGCGATGACCATGGCGTTGCGGGTGCCGACCTTGGAAAAGTATTGGGGGCCGGTGGCGGGTTCGAGGTGGACGGCCCTGATCAGCTCGTCCGGCCGCAGCGCGGACCGCTTGACGCCCAGGTAGAACTCGTGCGCGGGGATCATCCTGACGCCGCCGTCGCGCGACTCCACCTCGATCACCGCTCCGGCGGCGAGCAGCGGCGGGTGGCTGTCCCCGGCGGGCGAGGCCGCGCCGAGGTTCCCGCCGACCGAGCCGCGGTTGCGGATCTGCGGCGAGCCGACCGTCCGGGACGCCTGCGCCAATCCCGGCAGCGGGCCGCCGAGCTCCTCGATGATCGTGGTGTACGGCACGGCGGCCCCTACCCGGTACCGGCCGTCCTCCAGGGACCAGGTACGCAGTTCGGGCACGCGGGTGAGGTCCAGCAGCGCCTCCGGCCGTCGCACGTCGAAGTTGATCTCGACCATCACGTCGGTGCCGCCCTGGATGGGCACGGCCCCGGGCCGGTCCGCCTTGGCGGCCAGCGCCTCGTCCCATGTCGTGGGGCGCAGGAATTCCATCGTTCTACTCCCAGGCGAATGCGGCGTCAGGGGCGTCCTCGCGCAGTACGCCGCCCTCGATCAGGCCATAGGGGCGGTCGGCCGCGAAGTAGACCTCGTTGTCGTTGTCCAGGCCGAACGGCGAGAGGTCCACCAGGAAGTGGTGCTTGTTCGGCATCGCGAACCTGATCTCGCAGACCTCGCCTCGGGTGTCCAGTACCCGTTTTCCCATCGCGTACAGCGTCTGCTGCAGGGACAGGCTGTGCGTGTCGGCGAACGCCTCGAGCAGGCAGCGCCGTACCTCCTCGTACGACTTGCCGTACGCGGACCCTTCTGAAGCGTGGCGCCACCGGGCGGCGACGGCGGTGGCGAGGACCCGGTCGGTGGTCGGCGGCAGCGTGGTGTACTCGTCCTGGATGTAGCCGTGGAACTCCGAGCCCGTCGAGTTGAGCACGACCAGGTCCTTCAGCCCGGAGACCACGGTGGTGCGGCCGTCCCGGTCATGGTGGACGACGCAGGTGCGCACCTCGCCGCCCTTGCGCGCGAACGAGTGCGGCCGGTCGCCGCCGATCCGCTCCCAGGCGTACTCCTCGATCTCCACCCTGGCGTGGTGGATCGACGGCTGTGCCGCGACGTAGTGCCTGGCCAGCAGCAGCGCGAACTCCTCGATCTGGTCGACGCCGTGCTTCTTGGCGAAGGCGTAGACGGTGTTCTTCTGCGAGTCGGTCGGCAGCACGGTGGCGTTGTCGCCGGTCAGGTGGACGGCCTCCATGTCGCCGGAGAGCGAGGAGCTGACGCTCAGGTCCTTGAGGTGGTGGACGTCGCCCTCCCGGACGACGCGGACGAGCCTGGTCTCCGCCTTGCCGTAGCGGTTGGGGCCCAGGATGACGTCGGGCACGTTCTAGCTCCCTCGGTAGGTGGAGTAGGCGAACGGGCTGAGCAGCAGCGGCACGTGATAGTGCGCGGCCGGGTCCGTCACGGTGAAGGTGATGACGACCTCGGGGTAGAACGTGTCGGCCAGGTACGCGCCGGTGTCGAAGACCACCCGGTGGACGCCGGCGCCGGGGTTCCAGCCCTTGATCCGGCCGTCGGCGTCGGTGCGGCCGTCGGCCACGACCTCGCCCTCGTGCTCCAGCCGTACGGCCACTCCGGCGGCGGGGCGGCCGGTGACGGCGTTCAGGACGTGCGTGGAGAAGCTCATCAGGACCCCTCCAGCAGCTTGACCAGCCGCAGCCTGGTGATCTTGGCCAGCTCGTCGCGAACGGTGGCGCGTTCGGTCTCCTCGTCGTGGAGCAGGCGTTCGCGCAGCCTGGCCAGCATCTCCGCGCCTGTCAGGCCGGTGGCGCAGATCAGGTAGACGTGGCCGAAACGGTCCTCGTACGCCCGGTTGCCCTCGGCCAGCTCGGCGCGCGTGTCGTCCGCCACGCCCGACTGCTCCTGCCTGGACCAGGCGCTCTGGGCGCGCTCCCCGATCCTGGGGTGGGCGCTGAGCGCTTCGAGTACGTCGGGCCAGGCCAGGCCGCGCACGGCCGCGTCCGCGGCGTCGGCGAGCCGGTCCGGGTCACTGTAGGGGCGCCGGGCCGCGACGGACCTGGCGAAGGCGCGGGAGGCGCAGCAGGCGAGCAGCTCCGCCTCGATGTCCTCCCGGGCGTTGAACCCGGCCAGACCGGTGAGCGTGTTGGGCATAGCAGCAGTACACACACCCGCGTGGTGCCCGGTCCATCCGCAAGAACTCTCAAGTGGCCCAGCGGTTGGCTAGGACTTTTCGTGTCATGCTCCAAGCTCGCCGCATATCCCACTCGGCCGGCCCGCTCCGCCACCCGCCTAAACTGGTAGCCATCATGACCCCAACCTCTCTCATCGGCGGGCACGTCTCCGTCGCGGGCGGCCTGGCGACGGGCGGTCTCGCGTACATGGCCGAGATCGGCGCCGAGATGATCCAGGTGTTCGTCACCAACCCGCGCGCCTGGGCGCTCACGCCGGGCAAGCCCGCAGAGGACGCCGCGCTGGCCGCGTCGGGTGTCGATACCTTCGTGCATGTGCCCTACCTGGCCAACTTCGGCTCGCCCAACCCCGAGACGGTGGCCGGCACCATCGCGCTCGTCCGCTACACGCTGCGCCGCGGCGCCGAGGTCGGCGCCAAGGGAGTCGTGGTGCACACGGGCTCGGCGGTGACGCAGCCACGCGACGACGCGATGCGCCAGCTGCGCGAGCACCTGTTGCCGCTGCTCGACGAGATCCCCGAGGGCGGCCCCGACCTGCTGCTGGAGCCGATGGCGGGCCAGGGGGCGATGCTCTGCGCCACGGTGCAGGATCTGGAGCCCTACCTGGCGGCGCTCGACTGGCACCCGCGGGCCAACATCTGCCTCGACACCTGCCACGCGTTCTCGGCCGGGCACGACCTGGTCGCGGCGAGCGGGGTCAAGGAGACGTTCGACGCGCTGCACGCGATCGCGCCGGGGCGGCTGAAGCTGATCCACGCCAACGACTCCAAGGACGTGTGCGGCTCGAAGAAGGACCGCCACGAGAACATCGGCGCGGGGCACATCGGCGCCCAGCCGTTCGCCGACCTGATGCGGCACCCGGCCGTGGCGGGCGTCCCGATCTGCATCGAGACGCCGGGGAAGGCCGACAAGCACCGCGAGGACATCGCCACCCTCAAGAAGCTCCGCGACGAGCCGTGATCTCCGGCCTGCTCGGTTGAGTCGGGCCTTGACGCACGTGTCGGGACGCCCGCTCTCGCGATCCGGCCACCCCCGTAAGCCGGATCGCGGTCCTTTCCGCGGCCACAGCGGGCGTCCCACACGTGCTCGGCAGGCGGGCCCTGCCCCCCGGTAGAGGGCCCGACAGCCGTGGTGACCTGCGCGGTCACCGGAGGATCCGACGCATCAGACTAATCAGCGAGCCATTCGGCTCGTCCCCCCCGATGCGCCGGGTGGCTTCCGATGCGCAAACACTACGGTCGCGATCTTGCGGGCGAACCCCCGTTTACGGACAGCTCGTCGAACGGTCTGTAGTCATCGCCATACGGAGCGTACGGGTACGACGAACGGCGGTTCCGGCACGACGAGCGGTCACTTCCGCGGCCCCGCGATCCCGGACACGACGGCCGTCCGGACGCCACAGAGCCACCCGACCCGGTGTGACCAGGGAACTCGCCACCATCACGGAGAAATCGCCCGGCGCGCCGAACCGCGCGGGCGGCCGTTCACACTCCCCGCGTTCACGCCCACCCCACCCGGGAAACGGGCGGCACAACGGGTCGGCGACGGGTCAGGAAATGGCGCCGCGATGCTGGCGGACCAGCTGCTCGCGCACCTGACGGCTGTGCCGCCTGCTCACCTGGAGCGTCTGGGTGCCGACGGTCAGCATCACCCTGCCGCCCTCGAACCTGAGCTCGCTCACGTGCCTGGCGGAGACGAGAGTGCTGCGGTGCACCCGGATGAACCCGGCGTCGGCCCAGCGCCGCTCCAGCGCCGCCAGGGACATGCGTACGAGGTAGCTGCCGTCGACCGTGTGCAGGCGTACGTAGTCGCCCTTCGCCTCGGCGTACCAGACCGCCTGCTGCGGGACGAACCTGGTGATCCCGCTCAGCTCAACCGGGATCACGTCGTCGAGGGCCGGCTCGGCGGGCGGCGCCACGGCCACCTCCAGCCTGCGCACCGCCTCGGCCAGCCGCTCGGCCCGGACCGGTTTCAGCAGGTAGTCGACGGCCTCCAGCTCGAACGCCCGCACCGCGCAGTCCTCGTGCGCCGTGACGAACACCAGCCTGGGCGGGCTGGGGAATCCGCCGACGAGCTTGGCCAGGTCGAGCCCGTCGATGCCGGGCATCCGGATGTCGAGGAACACCCCGTCGAGCCGCTCGCCGGTCCCGATCATCTGGACCATCTCCTGCAGGGCCGCGACGCCGTCGCTCGCGGTCGTGACCCGTTCCACTCTGGCATCCTTGCGCAGCAAGTAGGCCAGTTCTTCCAAAGCGGGCACCTCATCGTCGACGGCCAGCACGCGCAGCATGACCACCACGCTGCCTTAATAACGCTGAGGTCACAACCCACTTGCGCACGCAGCGCGAAGAATTGACTACAGAGGGCTGAGGCGCGTCTTGGGCACGCGCAGCCGCACGGTGGTGCCCGAACCCAGCGCCGTCTCCACCACCAGCCCGTAGCCGTCGCCGTAGATCTGGCGCATCCGCACGTCCACGTTGGCCAGGCCGATGCCGTTGCCCTCGCGCCTCGGGTCGTCGTCCAGCACCCGCCTGACGTGCTCCGGATCCATGCCGGTGCCGTCGTCCTCGACCGTGATGTGCGCCTCCGGCCCGGCGTCGCGGGCCACCACGCGGACCTGCCCGACGCCGCCGCGGCTGCCCATGCCGTGCTTGATCGCGTTCTCCACCAGCGGTTGCAGGCACAGGAACGGCACCGGCACCGGCAGCACCTCCGGCGCCACCTGCACGCTGAAGCGCAGCCGGTCGCCGAAGCGCGCCCGCTCCAGCAGCAGGTAGCGGTCGACGCAGGTCAGTTCGTCGGCCAGGGTGGTGAAGTCGTGCGCCCGGCGCAGCGCGTACCGGGCGAAGTCGGCGAAGTCCAGCAGCAGCTCCCGGGCCCGCGCCGGATCGGTGCGGACGAAGGAGGCGATCGTGGTCAGCGCGTTGTAGATGAAGTGCGGCGAGATCTGCGCCCGCAGGGCGCGCATCTCCGCCTCCAGCGCGCGCCGCCGCGAGGTGTCGAGCTCGGCCAGCTCCAGCTGGCCCGACACCCACCGGCCGACCTCGGTGACGGTACGCACCAGCGCCGCGCTCACCTCCTGGTCGAAGGCCGCCAGCGTGCCGACGAGCTTGCCGTCGACGAGCAGCGGCACCACGACCGCGCCGTACGGCTCCCCGGCGAACACCTGCGGCCGCCCGGACGCCAGCGCGGTGCGCGCGTAGGTGAGCACCTCGTCGGTGCACGGGCCGTCCCAGGCCAGCGCCGCCTCGGTCGAGGTGATCGCGACGGCGTAGGTGCCGAGCAGGGCGTGCAGATGGCGTACGGCCTTGCGGGCCGAGTCGCGGTTCAGCCCGGCGCGCAGCGAGGGGGCCGCCAGGGCCGCGATGTGCAGCGCCGTGTACGTCGCCTCGTCCCTCCAGTCGCCCGGGGGCGGCCCGGCCGGATCGGACGGCTCGCGCCGCTCCCGGCGTCCCCGCGGCACCAGGGCGACGACGTAGCCGAGGACGAAGGTCAGGCAGGACAGCACCACGTACGCGGTGGTCGACATGCGGGCAACCGTAGCCAACAACGGACCGTGTTCGGGCGGAAACCCTACGGAGGGCCCTCGCCGGGTTCTTCCTGGTAGGAGTAGCGTTGCTCGCGCCAGGGATCGGCCACGTTGTGGTAGCCGCGTTCCTCCCAGAAGCCTCGGCGATCTTCGAGGAGATACTCGATGGCCCGCACCCATTTGACGCTTTTCCAGGCGTACAGATGGGGCACGACGGCGCGTACGGGGAAGCCCCGCTCGGCGCTGATCGGCTTGTCGTCCAGCTCCATGGCGAACAGCGTGTCCGAGGCGGTGAAGTCGGACATCCGGAGATTGGCGCTGTAGCCGTACTCGGCCCAGATCATCACGTGCCGCACGCCCGGGTCGGGCGGGGCCGCCGCGACGATCGTCGCCGGGCTGACGCCCCGCCACTCGTTACCCATGATCGAGAACTTGGTGACGCAGTGGAAATCCGCGATGACGCCGGTGCGGGGCAGGCTCTCGAACTCCGGCCAGGTGAAGCGGTGTTCCTCGCCCGAGGCGGTGGCTCCGAAGACGCGGAAGTCCCAGCTCTCGGGCCGGAACTGCGGCACCCTGCCGTAGTGGATCACCGGCCGGCCGCGCGGGACGTACTGGCCCGGAGGCAGCCGCGATTCCTCCACGTACACTCCCCTCGCCGGTTTCCGTGGTCTTGGGCCATCCTGCCATCGGCCTGTGTCTGCCTCGCGCCCGGGTGCGGTGCGCTACGATGGCGACTATGCGTAAAGCGTTCGTGTTTTGGTATGGCGGCGGACCCGTGTCCGTTCGCCACCTGACGCTGCGCTAGCAGACAGGCGAACGAAAGGCCCCGGGTCCACATGGACCCGGGGCCTTTCGCCGTTTCCAGGGCTTTTCCGCGCTTGATCAAAGGAGCAGCAGATGGTGATCGTGATGGGCCAGGAGGCAACCGGGGATGACATCGCGTCGATCGTCGCGGTCGTCCAGGCGGCCGGGGTAGAGGCGTTCGTGAGCAGGGGTGTACGGCGCACGATCGTCGGGCTGGTGGGCGATGTGACCCAGCTCGACGAGGCGAGCCTGCGGGGCATGCCGGGGGTGCGTGACGTGATGCGGGTGAGCACGCCGTACAAGCTGGTGAGCAGGGAGAACCATCCCGAACGCTCCACGGTCCATGTGGGCGGCGTGCCGATCGGCCCCGGCACCGTGACGCTGATCGCGGGGCCGTGCGCGGTGGAGACGCCCCAGCAGACGCTGGAGGCGGCCAGGATGGCCATGGCGGCGGGCGCGACCCTGCTGCGCGGCGGCGCCTTCAAGCCCCGCACCTCGCCGTACGCCTTCCAGGGGCTGGGCGAGCAGGGCCTGCGCATCCTCGCCGACGTGCGCGAGGAGACGGGGTTGCCGATCGTCACCGAGGTGGTCGACGCGCAGGACGTCGCCCTGGTCGCCTCGTACGCGGACATGCTGCAGGTCGGCACCCGCAACGCGCAGAACTTCGCGCTGCTGCAGGCGGTCGGCGCGGCGGGCCGGCCGGTCATGCTCAAGCGCGGCATGAGCTCGACGATCGAGGAGTGGCTGATGGCCGCCGAGTACATCGCCCAGCGCGGCAACCTCGACATCGTGCTGTGTGAGCGCGGTATCCGGACGTTCGAAACCGCCACGCGCAACACCCTCGACGTCTCGGCCGTGCCGGTGGCGCAGCGGCTGTCGCACCTGCCGGTGATCGTCGACCCGTCGCACTCGGGCGGCCAGCGTGGCCTGGTGCTGCCGCTGACGCGCGCGGCGATCGCCGTGGGCGCCGACGGCGTCATCATCGACGTGCACCCGCATCCCGAGCAGGCGATCGTCGACGGGCCGCAGGCGCTGGTCGACACCGATCTGGGCGAGCTGGCCCAGGTCATGCGGGACTTCCCGCCGCTGCTCGGCAAGACCGCCGCCGCCGCGCTGACGGTCTGATCCGCCTGGGGTGAGTACGGCCGGCACCACGCGCCCGGTCGGCCGTACTCATGAGTAACTTGAGTACGCAACCCCATGTGCCGACATGTCGCCCAGCCTGATGATGGTCGGCATGACGAAGCCCATCCAACCCACCCAGACCACCGCCTACTACGTCCAGGCCATCCTGTCGTTCGGGGTCTCCGTGTCGTCCGTGGTGCTCGCCCTGGTCTACCTCCCGGCCTCCGGGTGGATCAGGGCCTTCCTCGCCCTGGGCGTCCTGTACGTCATCACCTCGACCATTACGCTCAGCAAGGTCGTACGCGACCGTCAGGAGCTGTCGGGGGTCAGCACCCGCGTCGACCAGGCCCGCCTGGACAAGCTGCTCGCCGAGCACGACCCGTTCAGGGTGGACGCGTCCTGACCGTGCTTATTTGCCGCACTCCGCGCGGCGGGCTCGGTCGCCCTCTCAAGCCTGAGGCCGGGCCGCCCAGCGGAATGGTCCCCCACGAGCGGCCCGGCCTCAGCCCGAGCTCAGAGCTTGTATTCCTGGATCGAGTCGGCGAGCTGGACGGCCAGCTCCTCGGCGTCCAGCCGCTTCTCGATCTGCTTGAGGTCCTCGATCTTCGCGCGCGTCTCGGCCCGCTTGGGGGCCAGCAGCGTGCAGCAGTCCTCGTCGGGCAGCTCGGAGATCTCCAGCGTGCCGATGCGCCGGGCCTCGGCCATGATCTCCGTCTTGTCCCAGCCCACCAGGGGGCGCAGGATCGGCAGCTCGACCGCGTGGTCCTGGGCCGTGATGTTGGTCAGCGTCTGGGAGGAGACCTGGCCGAGGGCGTCACCGGTGATCAGCGCGGCGGCGCGGATGCGATGCGCGACCTCCTCGGCCGTCTTGAGCATGAGCCGGCGCTGGGCGATCACCGCGAGCCGGTCCTGGCCGGAGGTGCGGATCGACTGCTGGGCCTTGCCGAACGGCACCACCCACAGCCGCGACCGGCCCTGGAACCGGTCGAGTTTCCTGACCAGCGCGTACGCCTTGTAGATCGACTCGGACGTGGTGAACGGGATGCCGGAGAAGTGCAGGAAGTCGACGTGCAGGCCGCGGCGCATCATCCGGTAGGCGGCCACCGGCGAGTCGATGCCGCCCGACATGAGCACCAGCGCCCGGCCGCTGCTGCCGACCGGCAGGCCGCCCTGGCCGGGGATGCCGCCGGTGAAGACGAACACCTCGTCCTTGTCGACCTCGATGGAGACGGTCAGCTCCGGGTTCTTCAGGTTGACGGGCAGGCCGTACTCGTCGTTGATGGCGCCGCCGACCAGCCGGTCGAGCTCGTTGGAGCGCAGCGGGAAACGCTTGTCGCGGCGGCGGGAGCGCACCGCGAACGAGGCGCCGCGCTTGACCTCCTCGCGCTCGGACACCAGCTCCAGGCTCGCCTTGAGCACGGCGTCGGGGTCCTTGGCGACCCGCCAGGCCGAGTGGATCCAGACCAGGCCGGGCACGTCGGCGACCCGCTTGGCCACGGTCTCGGACTGTTCGGCCGTGGCGCCGTCGGGCAGGAAGATCGCGATGACGCCGTGCCGCTTGCGCACGTCGAGCTTGAGGCCGAGCTCCTTGACGGCTTCGCGGATGTTGTCGACCAGGCGGCGTTCGAAAATGTCGCGGTTCTTACCTTTGAGGACGATCTCGCCCAGCTTGAGCAGAACGCACGGCTCGCCCAGGGCGGACATCGACATGGCAGAACCTCCGGGAGTGATGGGGACGTGCCGAGGCCAACGCCTCGACCCACCGAGTTTAGTCCGCGTCGAGCCCCCGCTCGATCGCATATCGCACCAGTTCTACCCGGTTGTGGAGCTGGAGCTTCTGAAGCGTGTTCTGGACGTGGTTCTGTACGGTCCGGTGCGAGAGCACGAGCCGGTCGGCGATCTGCCGGTAGGACAGGCCCTTGGCGACCAGCCGCAGCACCTCGGTCTCCCGCTCGGTCAGCCGGGGCCCCTCGGCCGGCGCGGACTGGGCGGCGAGCCGCCGGTACTCCCCCAGCACGAGCCCGGCCAGACCCGGCGTGAACACGGCGTCGCCGTCCGCGGTCCGCCGTACGGCGTCGAGGAACTCCTCCCGGCTCGCCGACTTCACCAGATACCCAGAAGCGCCCGCCTTGACCGCGTCCAGCACGTCGTCCTGCTCGGCACTGGCCGACAACACCAGCACCCGCGGCGGCACCGGCATCCCGGCCAGCCCTTCGGCCACCTCCGCCCCCGACATGTCGGGCAACCGCAGATCGAGCACCACCACCTCGGGCAGCACCGCCCCGGCCACACGAAGCGCCTGACGCCCCTCACCCACGGCGGCGACCACCTCGTAGCCCGCCTCGGCCAGATCCCTGGCAACCCCGTCGCGCCACATCGGATGGTCATCCACCACCATCACCCGCACCATGGCCGCCACTCTAGGGTCGCGACGCCGACCCGTCTCCTTCCACTCCCGAAGGGACATCCCCACAGAGCCCCCAGCCACCCTCTTTGGCCCCCCGGCGCCCACCCTTGGGACCCCAGCCACGACGGCCGCCCTCTTCCGCTCCCCCGAAGGGCGTACCCCACCCAAAGGACCCCCGCCACCCACAGACCGTCACAGGGACCGAGACAGCCGCGTGACGAACCACCCCGGGAAAACCCTCCCCTAGGCCGGGACCGTCAGCTCGATCTCCGTGCCCTCCCCCGGAACGCTGGTGATCGAGACCTTCCCGCCAAGACCCTCGATGCGCCCACGGATGGACTGGGAGACACCCAGGCGACCGGCCGCCGCGGCCTCCTCCAACCGGCCGGCCGGAATCCCCGGCCCCTCGTCGCGGACGCTGACCGTCACCGTGCCGTCCCCCGACTCGGCGAACACCCACGCCCGCGCCGAGGCCCCGCAGTGCGCACGGACGTTGGCCAGCGCCGCCCCGACGGCCGCCGCCGTCTGCTCCGCCACCGGCCCCGGCAGCGCCAGGGGCGTCGCCGGGGTCGAGACCGTCACGTACGCCGAGCCGTACCGCATGAGCAACGCCCGCAGATCCGCCACCCCAGCAGGCGGGGAGGCGGGCCGGATGAACAGCGAGCGCAGGGCCGATTCCTGCTCCCCGGCGAGCCGGCCCAGCTCCGCCGCCTCGCCGCCCAGCTCCTGGCCGCGGCGCCGGACCAGCGCCAGTACCTGCAGGACCGAGTCGTGCACGTCCCGCGCCAGCCGATCGCGTTCGCGCTGCGCCGCCTCCATCTCGACGGCCCGTTGCATGCGTTCCTCCGCCCGCTTGGCCAGCCGCGCCACGTGCCCGACCACCACGCCCGTCATGAACAGCAGCACCGCGCCGTTGATCAGGACGGGCGCGTCGGGCCCGTGGATCCGCAGCCACAGGTCCGCCGCCGCCACGACGGCCGCGGCCACCGTGCCGAGCCGCCGTCCCCCGTGCACCGCCCAGGCCAGCACCGGGCCCGCGATCCAGGTGGCCGGAACCGGCATGGTGCCCTCACCGGGCTGCTGGGCGCCCTGCACGTACGGCGAAGCCAGCAGGCAGGCCACGGCCACCAGCAGATCGAGCACGAGCAGCGGCCATCGGCGCAGCGCCTCGACGGAGTACGCGAAGATCGCCGCCGCCGTCCACAGCCCCATGACGCCGATCACCAGCCACCCCGTGAGCGGCTCCGCGTAGCCGCGGTGCTGCGCCATCAACACCGCCGCGTAGAGCAGCGAGGCGACGCGGAAGACCGCGATCGCGCGCCAGAACGGCCTCTCGATACCCATGAGCCCTTCTCACGTTCCGACATTACAGGTTGACAGATAGTCGAGATATCTATGTGAATCGGACAGGCCAGCTGGCACAATCCGGTGACCCCTAATGCAAGGAAACTGACTGAATGTCCGCTGTTAACCATTTCACCCACGGCCCGCTCACGCCGCTTCTCGCGTACGTGATGTCGTGCATAGGGTCGATGCTCGGACTGCGGCTGACCGCCCAGGCGCACGCCTCGCGAGGCGCCTCGCGGATCCGGTGGCTCATCGGGGCGGCCATCTCCATCGGCGGCACCGGCATCTGGGTCATGCACTTCATCGGCATGATGGGCTTCGAGGTCGAAGGCACCCAGATCAAGTACGACGTGCCGTTGACGGTCGCCTCCGCCGTGGTGGCCATCGTGGTCGTCGGCACCGGCCTGTTCCTGGTCTCGTACGGCGGCGGCCGGCTGCTCGCCCTGCTCGGCGGCGGCCTGCTGACCGGCCTGGGCGTGGCAAGCATGCACTACCTCGGCATGTACGCGATGAACATGTCCGCGCACGTCTCCTATGACCGAAAAGTGGTGGCCGCCTCCGTCGCGATCGCCGTGATCGCCGCGACCGTGGCCCTGTGGTTCACGATGCGGGTCAAGCGCCCCGTCTGGATCGCCGGCGCGGCGCTGGTCATGGGCGTGGCCGTCTCGGGCATGCACTACACCGGCATGTACGCGATGCTCGTCACGGTCGACCCCGAGCCCAGCGCCGTGCCGGGCGCCGACGCCCTCGACTTCCTCGTACCGCTCATGACCGTGATCAGCCTGATCACGCTGACCATGCTGCTCATGGTCATCCTGTCGCCGTCGGAGGAGGAGCTGCACGAGGACGCCGAGCTGGTCGCCCGGCTGGAGCTGCGCCGGCGTGCCAGCCAGCAGCCGCAGCCCTACCCCGCGCCCATTCCCCTTCACCCGCGGCCCGCCCAGCAGCAGTCCGCCCAGCGGCAACCCGTCCAACAGCAGCCCGCCCAGCAACGGCCCGTTCAGCCGCGGCCCGCTCGGCCGCAACCCGTCTTCGGCGCCCCCGTCCCCGAGCCGCAACCGATCTTGGGCGCGCCTACATCCCCGCAGCAGCAGGGGTTCCCGGAAGATTCGCCACGTTCCAAAATTAGACGGAGGTAGTTGCAAAATCACCTGAGCCCTGCTCATACTCCCTTATTCACCTCTAAGGGACGTGTGCGCCTATGTCGCCGATTGATCACTTCTCCTATGGGCCTCTGACCCTTCTTGTCGCCTACGGCATGTCCAGCATCGGGTCCATGCTCGGCCTGCTGCTGACCTCGCGGGCCCGGCTGGTCAGCGCCAGGGAGGCCCGATACTGGCTGGCGGGCGCGGCGGTGGCCATCGGCGGCACCGGCATCTGGACGATGCACTTCATCGCCATGCTGGGCTTCTCGGTGCAGGGCACGGTGATCCGCTACGACATGCCGCTCACCGCGGCCTCGGCGCTGCTCGCGGTCGTGGTGGTCGGCGCCGGGCTGTTCGTGGTCTGGCGCGGCGGTGAGCGCGCCTCGTACCTGCTCGGCGGCGGTGTCCTGACGGGCATCGGCGTGGCCGGCATGCACTACCTGGGCATGTACGCGATGAACATGGCGGGGGACGTCACCTACGACCCGCTGTTCGTGGCGCTGTCGGTGGTCATCGCGATCGTCGCGGCCACCGTCGCGCTCTGGTTCACCCTGCGGGTCCGCGGCGCGCTGAAGATCGGCGGCGCGGCGCTGGTCATGGGCGTCGCGGTGACCGGCATGCACTACACGGGGATGTACGGGATGTCGGTGCACGCGCACAGCCCGGCGGGGCCGGTCACCGGCGCGAAGGCCATCGACTTCCTGCTGCCGCTGATCGTGGGGCTCAGCGTGATCACCATGGGGCTGCTGCTCACCGTCATGCTCTCGCCCTCGGAGAAGGAACTGCACCGGGAGGCGGAGTTTCGTGCCCGGCTGGAGGGACGCACCCCGCCGCAGCCACAGGGCGGTGCCCGGGTGGCACAAAACGGGGGCGCGCCGGATGTGGATCTCTTCGGCACGCCCCGTTCTTGAGCTATGTCATAGGTACGGCTTGCGGCGCGTGGTGGGCCGCCGACTCGCCGCGGCGCAAGCCGTACCCTGAGGGGGTTGTAGCGGTAACCCCGCCGATACAGAAGCTACGGCCACCCGCTTGCAACCCGCTTTCAATCAGCCGAAGAACACCTCGGCCTCCGCGTAGCGCGACACCGGCACCGTCTTGAGCTCGGCCGTCGCCACGTCGAGCCCGACCCGGACTATGTCGGTGCCGCGCAGCGCCACCATGATCCCGTAGTCGCCCTCGTGCACCGCGTCGATCGCCTGCAGCCCGAACCTGGTGGCCAGGACCCGGTCGTAGGCCGTCGGGGTGCCGCCGCGCTGGATGTGGCCGAGCACGGTGGTGCGGGCCTCCTTGCCGGTGCGCTTCTCGATCTCCTTGGCCAGCACCTCGCCGATGCCGCCGAGCCGTACGTGGCCGAACGCGTCGAGCTCGCCGGCCTGCAGCGCGATCTGACCCTCGATCGGGTGCGCGCCCTCGGCGACCACGAGGATCGGCGAGTAGCGGGTACGGAAGCGCGACTCGACGTACTCGCAGACGCGGTCGATGTCGAACGGCCGCTCGGGGATCAGGATGACGTTGGCGCCGCCCGCCATGCCCGCGTGCAGCGCGATCCAGCCCGCGTGCCGGCCCATGACCTCGCAGATGAGCGCCCGGTGGTGGGACTCGGCGGTGGTGTGCAGGCGGTCGATGGCCTCCGTCGCGATGTTGACGGCGGTGTCGAAGCCGAAGGTGTAGTCGGTGCCCGACAGGTCGTTGTCGATCGTCTTGGGCACGCCGACGACCTTGACGTCGCGCTCGAAGAGTTGCCTGGCGACGCCGAGGGTGTCCTCGCCGCCGATGGCGATCAGCGCGTCGACGCCGGTGGCCGCCAGGTTCTCCTTGATGCGGTCGACGCCCCCCTCGATCTTGATGGGGTTGGTACGCGAGGAGCCGAGAATCGTGCCACCCCGCGGAAGGATGCCCCGTACGGCCTGGATGTCCAACGGCATCGTGTCGCCTTCGAGCGGGCCGCGCCAGCCGTCACGGAACCCGACGAACTCGTGACCGTAGACGCTCACCCCCTTCCGCACTACCGCCCTGATCACCGCGTTGAGTCCGGGACAGTCGCCGCCTCCGGTGAGCACTCCGATTCGCATGACGGGTTCCTCCTATGGGTTTCTTGCCGTTAGTGAAAACATCAGCTCTTCTCAGTCTTCGTCTGAGATTGTCGATATGTGAAGCTCTCGGAGTGGGCGCGGCGGAACGGCGTGCATTACCAGACCGCCTGGCAGTGGGCGCGAGACGGGAAGATGCCCGTCCCGGTGGTCAAGACCGCCACCGGTAGGTACATGGTCCTCGATCGGACGGCCGAGGTCACGGGCCGGACGGTCGCGTACTGCAGGGTGTCCGGCACCGACCAGCTGGCCGAGCTCGATCGGCAGGCGGTCCGCGTGGTCCGCGCGGCCACCGCGATGGGCCTGACGGTCACCGAGGTCGTCGGCGAGGTCGGCTCGGGCATGGACGGCGACCGGCCGAAGCTGGCCCGTCTGCTGCGCGACGCGTCCGTGGGCGTGATCGTGGTCGAGCGCCGTGACCGGCTCGCCCGGTTCGGGCTGGAGCAGCTGTCGGCCGCGCTGGAGGCCACCGGCCGCCGGATCGTGGTCACCGACGAAACGGAGGCCGGCGAGTCGGGCGCCGTCCCGGGCGCCCGGGTCGACGACGAGCTGTTGCGTGACATGGCGGAGGTCCTCACCTCGCTCTGCGCCCGGTTGTACGGCCGGCGCTCGGCCGCCCGCAGGGCCAGGGCCGCGCTCCGGGCCGCCTTCGAGGCAGCGTGAGGCGGCGCATGTCCCCGGCGAGCGAGGCGCATGCCGATGGAGCCGGCACGAGGATCACTAAGATTCTCCGAACGGTTTCACGACCTGGACCGCAATTCTGCCCGTCCACGCGGGCAGTGGTCTAGACCAAACGCGAGCGTAGCGAGCGAAACCCCTCTCCGGGAGGCGATTTCGTGAGTGTGTCGGCCATGGGCAGGCTCCCGGCGGCGGGGAGATCTCAGCCGAACAAGCGTTGGAGCCATCCGGCCAGCACCGAACCGATGGCGTCGGCCGCACCGCACACCACGCCATGCATGAATGGACGACCCCAGATCGTCAACCATAGGTTGACGGTTAGGCATCGTCAACCTATGGTTGACCCATGGACCAGACCGTGCGTCTCGACGACCTCATCAACGCGATCAAGAGCCGTCACCCCGACGGCGACCCCCTGGGCCAGCTCTCCGACGCCGTGACGTTGGGCGAGCACCTGGGCGAGGTGGCCGACCACCTCATCGGCCACTTCGTCGACCGGGCCCGGCACTCCGGCGCCTCCTGGACCGAGATCGGCCGCAGCATGGGCGTGACCAAGCAGGCCGCCCAGAAGCGGTTCGTCCCCAGGGAGGGGGGGCTGGCCGAAGAGCTCCGCGCCTACGCCCGCTACACCAACCGGGCGCGCTCGGTCATCGTGCGGTCCGAGCAGGCGGCCATCAGGGCGGGCAGCGAGTACATCGAGCCCGAGCACCTCGTGCTCGGGCTGCTGAGCGAGCCGGAAGCGCTGGCGGCCAAGGCCATGGTGACGCTCGGCGCGCCGCTGGAGCGGGTCGAGGAGGTCATGACGGCCATGCTCGCCCCGCCGAGTGAGAACGCGCCCGACAAGCCGCCCTACGCCCCGCAGAGCAAGAAGGCCCTGGAGCTGACGCTGCGCGAGGCTCTGCGGCTCGGCCACAACTTCATCGGCACCGAGCACATCCTGCTCGGCGTGCTGTCGCTCGGCGAGGGGACGGCCGTGGCCGCGCTCGACGGGCTCGGCGTGACCAAGGAGGGTGCCGAGCCCGAGATCCAGCGGATGCTCGCCGAGATCCTGCGCGGGCGCGAGGGGAAGGCTTAGGGCGCCCCGGCCGGACCCTGGGCGAACCTGGTCAGGATGTTGCGCGTCGCGCGGCGGGTGAAGGGGGCGGCTGCCTTGGTGACCCCGTGGCCGCACCGCCTTCCCCGCATCCCGCACACCCAGCGCATCGTGCCGGAGGCGAACACCCCGGCCCCTCCCGGTGCGGTGTAGTAGGTGCTGTCGGAGGACGTCGCCCGGCCGCCGCAGTCGACCGGCGAATGGGCCAGCACCTTGATGTTCTCGGGCGAGCCGTCGGACACCTTGTCGGTCTCGACGCCGGCCAGGCCGGGGAAGCGCCTGCCCCGGGTGCCCTCGAAGATCCAGTGGCCGGGTCTGCGCAGCACGTAGGCGGCCTCGGCGGGGAAGCAGTCGTACTCCTGCCCGACCAGCGCGCTCTCCGGCGCGGACGCGCGCCAGAGCGGGCACTGGCTCTCCTTGTCGCACATGATCATCCGGCCGTACAGCCCGATGCGCCAGTAGACGGCGTTGGCGCCGAGGAAGGCCAGGTTCGTGCCGGCGTCACGGGCTTTGGTGACGGCGGCGCGCATGCCGGGTGACCAGTACTCGTCATGCCCCAGGGACACCACGGCCCTGGCTCCATCGAGGACGCCGGGGCGCAGGTCCAGGCTGGTCAGGTAGGCCAGCGGCACGCCGCTGCGCTCGGCCAGTTCGATCGCGGACAGCTCGAAGTCGAGGAAGAGCCGCGCGCCCGAGGTGTCGTAGGGCCGGTCGAAGGTCACCTTGCGCGAGCGGTCGTCGAACCCGCCCGGACCCTGGTAGAGGCTGCGGCCGCCCCACAGGTTGTACGCCTGCCAGGTGGTCACCGCGTTGACCAGCACCACCCGCCCCTGCGTCGAGGCCGAACGTACGGTGATCGGCACGTAGCGCTGGCCGCCGCTGGAGGCGTCCAGGCGTACCAGGTAGGCGCCCTCCCGCCAGCCGGTCGTGTCGACGGTGAGCGAGGGCTTCCAGTGGGCGGCCGTGACCATGCCCTCCACCGTCTGGGGCGGCGCCTGACGTACCCCGGGAAGCGGGCCGGAGTGCCACACCTCCGCCGGGTGGGCGCCCACGCGGAAGGCGTGCGCGGTGAAGCGCGGCGCGGTCGTGGAGACGCGCATCCGGAACCGCTCGCCGGGCAGCACGCTGACGCGGTCGGCGTATCCCTCGATCTCGTGCTCCGCCCCGCGCTCGGTGATGCGCCAGCGCACCGGCCGAGCGGCCGGGACCTCAGCGGGGGCGGGCGCGGCGGCTTCGGGCGCCGAAGCGGGCGGGGCGGGCGGGTGGGCCGGGGCGGCGGGGGTGGTGCTGCCGCACGCGGACACCAGCAGGATCAGGACGATCAAGGACTTGCGCACAGCGCACCATGGTCACGCTCGCCCGCCCACCGGACCGGCGACTTGGGGAAGTCCTTACGCCCGCAGCACGCAAGCAGGCCCCGGACGCGCAAGGACCTTTACGTCGGCGGCACCCAAGAAGCTCCTTACGCCGGCAGCACGCAAGAGGGGCTGTCGACCTCCAGCACCTGACCCGTCGGCTCGGGTACGCCGTCCTTCAGCGCGAACTCGGTGACCACTCCCGAGTGCTGGTTGGCCACGTACAGGCGGTCGCCGGCGATGGCGAAGTGCCGGGGCCATTCGCCACCCGACGGCACCTCGGCCACCGGCGTCAGGTCTTCGGCCCGCAGCACGGTGATCGTGTTGGGGCCGCGGTTGGCCACGTACAGGAAGTCCCCGTCCAGGTCGAGGTGGGAGGGCTGGTTGACGCCCTCGGCGCGTGAGGCGAGGGCGCCCGCCGACTTCTCGCCGTCGATGAGGGTGACGATGCCGTCGAGCTCGCCCACGATGTACAGGCGCGAGCCGGAGAAGACCATGTGGCGCGGCCCGGTGCCCGGGGTCAGGCGCAGCGGCTCCAGCGCCTCGCCCTCGGGGGTGTAGCGGCGGATCTGGTCGGTGCCCAGGTCGGAGACGTACAGCAGGCCGTCGTGGAAGACCGTCTGGTGGGCGTGCGGGCCCTGCTGGCGCTCGGGGTGCGGCCCGGAGCCCTCGTGGCGCAGCACGATCGGGCGGCCCTCGAACGCGCCGCGGGAGTCGAGGTGATGCAGGCTGACCGTGCCGTCGCCGTAGTTGGCGACGGCGAGCAGCTCGCCCTCCGGATCGACCGCCACGTGGCAGGGGCTGTCACCCATGCTGGGCCGCTCGTCCAGCGGGGCCAGCGCGGCCGCCTCCGTGCTGAACGCGCTCAGCCAGCCCTGGGCCAGCTCGCCCACCGCGTACAGCACCGGCAGCTTCGGATGCGCGGCCAGGAACGAGGACGAGGTGAGGCGGGTCAACTCTCCGCCGGGGGTGACGATGCCGGGCCCATATCCGCCTATATACAGGTGCTTCACAGAAGGCATCCTCTCATGCTTGACTAAAGCAATGAGTTCGTTGACAAAGGCAAGAGTCGCCGAGATCAGAGCCTTCAACCGGTTCTATACGAAGGTCATCGGCGTCCTTCAGGCCGGAATGCTCGACTCGCCCTATTCGCTGGCCGAGTGCAGGGTGCTGTTCGAGCTCGGGCACGCGGGCCGGCTGGAGACGGGCGAGCTGCGCGCCCTCATCGGTCTCGACGCGGGCTACCTGAGCAGGATCCTGACCCGCCTCGAGGGCGACGGACTGATCTCGAAGGAGCGCGCGGCCACCGACGCCCGCAAGCAGGTCGTCCGGCTCACCGCGGCGGGCGTCGAGTCGTACGGGCTGCTGGACGCGCGGTCGGACGAGGAGGCCGAGCGGCTGCTGACCACGCTGCCCGAGCCGGGACAGGAACGCCTGGTCGCGAGCATGGCCACGATCAGGACACTGCTGGAGGGCGCCGGCGAGCGCGAGCCGTACGTGATCCGCCCCCTGCGCACGGGCGACCTGAGCTGGGTCGTCTACCGGCACGGCGTCCTTTACAGCCGGGAGTACGGCTGGGGCATGGACTTCGAGCGGCTGGTGGCCAGGATCATCGGCGCCTACGACCCGTCGCGCGACATGGGGTGGATCGCCGAGGTCGGCGGGGAGCCCGCCGGGTGCGTGTTCTGCGTACGGGAGGACGACACCACCGCGCGGCTCCGGCTCCTGCTGGTCGAGCCGTCGGCCCGCGGGCTGGGCCTGGGCGGACGGCTCGTGAGCGAGTGCCTGCGCCATGCCAAGGCCGAGGGCTACAAGCGGATCACGCTGATGACCCGCGACTGCCTGGACAGCGCGCGGCGCATCTACCAGGCCGCCGGGTTCGAGCTGGAAGCGGAGCACAAGGAGACGGAGAACGGGATCGAGGTCACCGAGCAGGAGTGGAGCCGCGACCTCTAGTTCACCGCCCGCTCAGAGCCTTCGCCTCCACGGTCGGCATCCTGGGCGCGCTGGTGCCGCTCGCCGTACCCTTCCTCGCGCAGGGCACGCTGGGACCGATCGCGATGACCGCGGCGCTGTCGGTGTCGTCGGCCATCGTGGACGTCAGCCCGTTCTCGACCACGGGCGCCCTGCTCGTAGCCAACGTCAGAGGCATGGACCGGGACGTCTTCTACCGCCGGCTCCTGACCTACGGCGCGGTGATCGTCGTGGCGGGCCCGCTCGCCGCCTGAGCGGTCCTGGTGGTCCCCGGCTGGCTCGGCCAGGCCCGTACTTCCGTTTTCCCCGCGATCGGCTTCCCCGCGATCGGCGGAGGTGGCGTGCGCGAACCGGGCTAGGCGCGGAAGGGGCCGGCCACCTCGAAGGTGCGGCCGTCGTCGCGGCCCCGTCTGGCCGAGAAGTAGAGCCGCCCGCCGTCGGGCGCGAACGCCAGCCCCGTGAGCTCGGCCCCGCTGAGGCCACCAAGCTTGAGGAACGGCGTGACCGCCCGATCGGGGGTGATGACGTCGATCTCCGTCGACTGCCTGGCCACGTAGAGGTCGCCCGAGGGGGCGGCGGTGATCGCGCGTACGCCGTCGCAGATCCGGTCGAGCGTGGAGGTCTCGGCGTCGTACGCCCACAGGCCGCTGTCGCCCTCGGTGGTGAAGTAGCAGACCCCGCCCGCGTAGTGGCAGCCCTCGCCGCCGTCGAAGTGGCGGGCGTCGTCTATCTGGTGGCGCGTGGCCTTGAGCACCGCGGCGGGCGACGGCACCGGCTTCCAGTCACCGGCGAGGCAGAGCACCTCCAGGGTGCCCTCGGTGAGATCGCCCCAGTCGCCGGGCCTGAACCGGTAGAAGCACCCGTCGGGCTCCCCCTCCGTCAGGTAGACGACCTGCCGGTCGGGGTCGCAGGCGGCGGCCTCGTGCTTGAACCGGCCCATGGCCAGGCGGGGGCGCCCGGCTCGCATGCCGTACGGATCGCACTCGAACACCCGGCCGCGGTCACCGAGCTCGCAGGAGAGCCAGCTGTGCCACGGCGTCGCGCCGCCCGCCCGGTTGCGGTCGGTCCCGGACAGGATGCGGTACGCGTCGGCGATCGAACCGTCGGCGCGGAACCGGAGCGCGGACGCGCCGCCGAGCAGCGGCAGCTCGGAGTTGGACACGTAGATCCAGCCGGTGCCGTCAGGGAAGCACGCGCCGCCGTCGGGCGCCGCGTGCCACGTCAGCCCGGCCACCTTCTGGCCCGAGCGGGCCACGACCCGGCCGCTGAACCCCCCGGGCAGCGCCAGATCGTCGCCACCTGGCGGCTCCAGCGGGCCGTAAGGGCTCATCCCGCCCTGCCAGAGCGGGCCCGTGCGGAGGAGAGTCTTGCTGGACATCGTGAGGCCTCCCTCTAGGTGCCACGCTAGTCGACCCCGCCGACATGAATGACAGGGAGGCGCGAGATCAAATTCTGCGCGAAATCTCTGGCCACCGGATGAGCGCGGCGGTGCGCCGCCAGGGACCCGGAGCGCGGGCCCCGGGCTGTGGCGGCGTCAGCGCTGGGCCTGGAACATCCAGTGCTGCTTGTCGATGTCCTGAGCCACCGCGATGAGCAGGTCCTGGCTGACCGGGTCGGGCTCGTCGGTCGCGGCGACGCGCTCGCGCATTCGCTTGCCGACGGCCTCCAGGATGTCGGTCATCGTCGCCACGACCTTGCCGTCCTCGATCCAGCCGTTCTCCGGCTGTGAGAGCTTGGTGGACTTGGCGATGGTGGCCGCCCGGCCGTCCGGATTGATGCTCAGGGCGACGGCGCGCTCGGCGATGGTGTCCGCGTGCTCACGGGCCAGGGCGGTGACCTCGTCGAGCTGGAGGTGGATCTGCCGGAAGTGCGGGCCGGTCAGGTTCCAGTGCATCTGCTTGGCGAGCAGCGAGAGATCGAGGAGATCGACCAGGGCTCCTTGCAGGGCCGTCGCGACCGTCTTCTTCGCGTCGCCCGAGAGCGGACCGGTGATCGTAGCCATGATGTGTTCCTCCCCGTGGTTCGACATCAGGGTCCCTATGCGATCCAGTCCCCTTTGCCCGCTTTCTCTTGGTTGACACTGCAATAGTGACAGTGTAATTGTGAAGGTATGAGCGAGACCTGGACCATCCGTGAGCTGGCGGAGCGCGCCGCCGACGCGTTGCGCGCGCACGCCCAGCCGCACGCGCAGCCGCTCAACGGCCGGGTCCGCGACGTGCCCGGCGAGCGGTTGATCAGGTGGTACACCACGATCGGCCTCGTCGACCCACCGCTGACCAGGCGTGGACGCATCGCCCAGTACGGCCGGCGGCATCTGCTGCAGCTCGTGGCCATCAAGCGGCTGCAGGCGGCCGGGCGGTCGATCGCGGAGATCCAGACCGCCCTGACCGGCGCCACGGACACGACCTTGGAGCGGACGGCCCACCCCGGCTGGTCGACTCTGGACGAGGACGTCGCGGCGACGGGGGCCGTTCTGGACGCCACGACGACTGGGACGACGGCGCCCCAGGGCGAGGCGGCTCAGGATGCGGCGGATCTTACGGAGGGCGAGACGGGCCTTGCGGAGGGCGAGACGCCTGAGGCGGCGGCCCTCCCCGACGGCTCGGCGACTCGATCCGGGAGCCCGCGCGGCCGGTTCTGGGCCGCGCACCCCGCCGATGCGACCGGCCCCGCCCTTCCGCATCCCCCGCCCACCGACGCTCCCCCGTCCACCGGCATCGCCGACGTGCCCCTGCCCGCCGACGTTCTCCGACCGGCCGATACTCCGCCGACCGACGGTGCGGGCCGACCCGCACACCTCCCCCGGCCCAGGGGGCACGGGGCGCTGGTGCGTGGGATCAGGCTGGCTGACGGAGTGACGCTCGTGCTCGACGGCGCCGGCCGTACCCCGGCTGAAGACGACATCCAGGCGGTACTCACCGCGGCGGCACCGCTGCTGGCGCTGCTCGAAGAGAGGAAGCTAGCATGAAGATCACTTCGCTCGAGCCCACCCGGTGCCTGCCGGTGCCGGACGCCGGGTTCGGCGCGCTGCGGACGGCGCGCGGGAACCTGCCTCTGGAGAGCGTCGACGTGTCCGCCGACATCTCCGGCCTGATGGCCGAGGTCGAGGTGACGCAGGGCTTCCGCAATCCGTACGACGTCACGCTGGAGGCCACCTACGTCTTCCCGCTGCCCGACAGGGCGGCGGTGACGGGGTTCAGGATGGAGGCCGACGACCGGGTGATCGACGGCGTGCTCAAGGAGCGCGGCCAGGCCAGGGCCGACTACGACCGGGCGCTGCGCGAGGGCAAGCGGGCCGCGATCGCCGAGGAGGACCGGCCCGACGTGTTCACGATCACGGTGGGCAACCTGCTGCCGGGCGAGCGGGTGACGGTCCGGCTCACGCTGAGCCAGCCGCTGCCGTACGAGGACGGCGCGGCCACGTTCCGCTTCCCGCTGGTCGTCGCCCCCCGCTACATTCCGGGCACGCCGCTCGACGGCCCCGGCGCCGGCGACGGCACCGCGCCCGACACCGACGCGGTCCCCGACGCCTCGCGCATCACCCCGCCGGTGCTCCTGCCCGGCTTCCCCGATCCGGTACGCCTGTCGCTGACGGCGACGATCGACCCCGCCGGGCTGGACCTGCGGGAGCTGGCTTCCAGCCTGCACGTGGTCGAGGAAGAGGGTCATACGGTACGACTGCGGCCGGGCGAGCGGCTGGACCGCGACTTCATCCTGCGGCTGTCGTTCGAGGCCTCGACCGCGCTGCAGCTCGACGGCCGGGGCGCGTTCTCGCTGACCGTGCTGCCCCCGGCGCTGGAGTCGCCGCGCACGCCGCGTGACCTCGTACTGCTGCTGGACAGGTCGGGCAGCATGGGCGGCTGGAAGATGGTCGCCGCCCGCCGGGCCGCGGCGCGGATCGTCGACACGCTGACGGAGCAGGACCGGTTCGCGGTGCTGACGTTCGACTCGGTGGTGGAGGAGGCGTTCGAGGGGCTCGTGACGGCCTCGGACCGCAACCGCTACCGCGCGGTCGAACATCTCGCGCGCGTGGACGCCCGCGGCGGCACCGAGCTGCTTGAGCCGCTGCGCCGGGCGATCTCCCTGCTCCACGACCAGGACGGGCGCGAACGCGTTCTGGTGCTGGTCACCGACGGGCAAGTGGGCCACGAGGACCAGATCCTGGAGCAGACCGGCGGCGCGCTGTCGGCCATGCGGGTGCACACCGTCGGCATCGACCGGGCGGTGAACGCCGGGTTCCTGGGCCGGCTGGCCGGTCTGGGCGCGGGTCGCTGCGAGCTGGTCGAGTCGGAGGACCGCCTGGACGCCGCCATGGAGCAGATCCACCGCCGCATCGGCGCGCCTCTCGTGACCGACCTGTCCCTCAAGGGCCTCGACGTGGAGCCGGGCACGGTCACCCACCTGGGCTCGATCTTCCCGGGCGTCCCGCTGCGCGTGCACGGCCGCTATCGGGACGGCTCGTCGGTGACCGTACGCGGGCTGGCGTCGGGCGCCCCGTGGGAGCAGCAGGTGACGGGCACCGTGGTGGACAACCCGGCGATCGGCGCCGTCTGGGCCCGCGCGCACCTGCGCGAGCTGGAGGACCGGTACGCCATGGGCGAGCACGAGCTGGAGGCGGAGATCGTCCGGGTCTCGCTGGAGAACGGCGTGCTGTGCCGCTTCACCGCCTACGTGGCGATCGACACCAGAAAGGTGGCGGAAGGCGAGCCGGAGCACCGCGTCATCCAGCCCGTGGAGCCGCCGAGCGGCTGGGAGCTGCCGCAGAACCCGCCGATGATGCCCTTCATGGCCCAGGCCGCGGTGATGGCCGCGCCCTCCCGCCCCATGTCGGTCCCCGACCCGGGCTTCGCCCCCGGCCAGAGTCACGGCCTCATGGGCACCCAGGAGACCGGCGCCTCAGACGCTACCCGCCGCTCCAGGGGGGTCGACTGGGAGGCGGAAGCGGGTCCCGGCGGCGCGCCCCGCAGCCCCGGCGGAGGCTCAGCCGGTGGTTTCGGCGGCAGCTCGGCCGGTGGGCGGATGAGCCCGTCGCCGCGGTTCGCGCCGCCCGCCGCTCCCCGTCCGGGCGGGCCCGGCCTGGAGTCCGTCAGGACGCAGCTGGTCGTCGAGCTCGACCGGCTCCGGGCGCTGTTCGGCGCTCCCGACCCGCTCTACTTGGCGGATCTGGGCTCTCGGCTCGCGGCGCTGGCCGCTTTCCTGGGCGGGCATCCGGAGCTGGCCGCCCTGGGCCGCGAGCTGCAGACGGCGGAGCAACCGGGCATCGACGCCGAAGCGCTGCGGGCGCACGTCATCGAGGTGCTCACCGCGCTCACGAGCGGATCCCCCTCGGCCCCGACCGGATCGCCCGCGCCGGGTACGCCCCGCCGCCCGTTCTGGAAGCGCACCTGACGGCACCGCCGTCGAACGCCAGCTGCACCACAAATCTCGCCATACCCGCACGCTAGGCCCGCGAGCTAGACGGTCGCCGCATCACCGGGCACGGCCGTGGTGTATCACCTGATACATGACGCACACGCTGGCCGCCCTCCCGATGTTCCGTGAGCTGGGCAAAGAAGGGCTGCGCAGGCTGGAGTCCGTCGCGCGGCAGCGGCGCTACCCGGCGGGGCAGGTGCTCTGCACCGAGGGCGACCCGGCCGACCAGCTGATCGTGCTGCTCGACGGCCGGGTCAAGGCCGGGCGGGTGAGCGTCGACGGCCGCGAGGTGGTGCTGTCGGTGGACGCCGCGCCCGTGGCGTTCGACAAGACGACGCTCCTGGTGGAGGGTACGCACCGGGCCACGCTGACGGCCCTCACGCCGGTGGAGGTGGCCTACCTGCCAAGCGTGGCGGTGCTCGAGGTGATCGCCACCGAGCCGTCGGTGGCGGCCCGGCTCATGCGTACACTCGCCCAGACCGTGCGCGACCTCGACGAGCGGCTCACGGACGCGGTCGTGCTCGACGTCTCCGCGCGGGTGGCCAAGTGGCTGGTACGACGCAGCGAAGGCGGCCGGGTCCAGCTGCACGCCGGGCAGGCGGGCCTGGGGGCCGAGATCGGCGCGACCAGGGTGAGCGTCAACCGGGCCCTGCGGTCCTTCGAACGCCGCGAGCTCGTCGAGATCGGCGAAGGCGAGGTGACGGTGAAGGACGCCGAAGCGCTCGCCCGCATCGCGAAGACCACTCCGGCCGGCGACGGAACGAACTCCGGCCAGGTTCACCGGAAAAAGGTTCATCGGAGCTACGAATAGGCGTCTATCGGAGTCCGGCGGGCTGTTCTATCGTCACCGTACATGGCGACCTCTCGCGCACCGCTGCGCTTCGCCGAGGCGGTCTCCGCCACCGTTTCCGCGGCCCGGGAATCGGGTTTCTTCTTCGATTTCGACGGCACTGTCGCACCCATCATGAATGATCCCGACGCGGTGCTCCCCGTCCCCGGAGCGGTGGAGCGGCTGGGCGCGCTGGCGGAGCTGTTCGCCCGCGTCGCCGTCGTCTCCGCGCGCCCCGCCGCGTTCCTGCGCGACCGCTTCTCCGGCGCCCCCGGTGTGCGGCTCTTCGGCCTGTACGGCCTGCAGACGGTGGTCGACGGCGAGATCATGAACGCCGGCGAGGCGGAGCCATGGGCGCCGGTCATCCGCCGCCTGGTCGCCGACGCCGCCCGCGATCTGCCGGGCAAGGTGCTGGTGGAGGACAAGGCGCTGATGGTGGCGCTGCACTACAGAGCGGATCCGGCGCTGCGTGGCGCGGTGGAGAGATGGTCGTCGGCCAAGGCCGCCGAGCTGGGCCTGGCCGAGCAGCTGGGCCGCATGGTGGTCGAGCTCAAGCCACCGGTGCACGGCGACAAGGGCACCGTCGTCGAAACGGAGTGCGCCGCCCTGGCCAGGGCCTGGTACTTCGGCGACGACCTGTCCGACGCCCGCGCCTTCGAGGCCCTGCGTACGCGCGAGGAAGGCGACCCGGAGTTCGTCGGAGTCAGAGTGGCGGTGGCGAACAGCGAAACCGGCGACGAACTGGCCCGGCAGGCGGATTTCACCGTGGCCGGCCCGGCCGACGTCCCGGCCATGCTGGACGAGATAATCCGCGCTTTCCATGACAACCGGCAAACGCAATAGCCCGGCCGGAAATTCACCCCGGCTTATTAGGGTCGTTCACCCGAGCCGGAAAGTGCTGTCGAGTACGCGGGGCACCATATTCTGGACGGGTGAGCACCCTTGTCCTGGACGGCGGTCTGGCCACCCGCCTCGAAATGCTCGGCGCCGACCTGAGCGACGAGCTGTGGTCGGCGCGGCTGCTGGTGGAGGATCCGGCGCTGATCCGGCGCGTGCACGCCGACTACTTCGCCGCCGGCGCCGACGTGGCCACGACCGCGAGCTACCAGGCGTCGATCCCGGGGTTCGTCCGGCGCGGGCTCGACGAGGCGCAGGCCGAGCGGCTGATCAGGCTCTCGGTCGAGCTGGCCGGCCAGGCCCGTGACGAGGCCGGGGGCGGGCTGGTGGCCGCCTCGATCGGCCCCTACGGCGCCTACCTGGCCAACGGCGCCGAATACACCGGCGACTACGACCTCGACGAGCTGGGCCTGCTCTCGTGGCACCGGCCGCGCTGGGAGATCCTCGCCTCAAGTGGGCCCGACCTGCTCGCCTGCGAGACCATCCCGTCCTACCCGGAGGCGCGGGCGCTGGCCAGGCTGCTCGCCGAGACGCCATCGGTCAAGGCGTGGGTGAGCTTCTCCTGCCGCGACGCCGCGCACCTCAACGACGGCACCCCGATCGCCGAGGCCGCCGCGTTGTTCGCCGGCAGCTCGCAGGTGGTGGCCGTCGGTGTCAACTGCACCGCGCCGCGGCACATCCCCGGCCTCATCGCCACGCTGGCCGGCGGCCTGCCGGTGGTCGTCTACCCGAACTCCGGCGAATACTGGGACGCCGAGCAGGGCCGGTGGCGCGGCACCGCCGAGCCCGTGGAGTACGGCCAGGCGGCCGAGGAGTGGCAACGGGCCGGCGCCTCGCTCATCGGCGGCTGCTGCCGTACCACTCCCGAGCACATCAAGCAGATCCGCGCCCACCTGTCCTGAGCACCGCGCCGCAGAAGCCCAGAAACGGGAGCCCGGAAACGGGGGCCCGGCGACGGAAGCCCCAGCCACCACGGTCAGGGGCGACGGCGGTCAGGCCGCGACGTTCTCAGGGGTGCGGCGGCGGGAGGACAGCACGCGGTCGAGGGCGAGCGCGCCGCCCCCGCTGAAGCCGACGGCCAGCGCGCCCGCCGCCAGCGACAGGACGAACTCGAAGCCGCCCTTGTCCACCCCGAACCCGTTGGCCCCATGGACGAACAGGATCGCGCCCGCCATGTCGAGCGCCAGCAGCGTCCCCACGACGGGCAGCGCCACACCGAGGATCAGCGCCAGGCCGCCCGCGACCTCCAGCACCGCCACCGCCGGAGCGGCGGCCGCGGCCAGCGGGATCCCGGCCGACTCGAAGAACTTGGTGGTCCCGGCGATCCCCATCGTGGCGAACTTCTGGTAGCCGTGCACCAGGAAGATCACGCCGACGGCCACTCGGGCGACCAGGATGGCTACGGAACGTGACTGGTCAAGCATGCGCTCTCCAAAAGGCAGTTGTTCAGATTTGAACCAGCACTCTACCCGGAAGTTCAAATCTGAACAACAAGTACACTGGACGCCGTGACGGACACCGCGTGGCTCGACGAGACGGAGATGGCCGCCTGGCGCGCCTTCCTGTCCACCTCCCACCTGCTGGAGCGGCGCATCGAAGAGCAGCTCAAGGCCGCGGCCGGGCTGACCCATCCGCAGTACGAGGTGCTGGCCCGCCTGGCCGACGCCCCCGGCCGCCAGATGCGCATGACGGAGCTGGCCAGGGGCGTCGTGGTGTCGAAGTCCGCGCTGACCTACCAGATCGGGCAGCTGGAGAAGGCGGGCCTGGTCGAGCGGACCACCTGCCCGTCCGACGAGCGCGGCGTGCTGGCCGTGCTGACCGAGGCGGGCGTCCGCTGCCTGGAGCGGGTCGCCCCCGGCCACGTGGAGGTCGTCCGGGCCTACCTCATCGACCGGATGACCCGCGGCGAGCTGGAGACGATGACCACCGCCATGCGCAAGACCGAGCAGGCACTCCGGCAGTGACCGCTGCTATGCGCAAGACCGGACAGGCACCACGGCAGTGACCGCCGCCGGGCGCGAGACCAGACAGGCACCACGGCAACCGCCGTGATGAACGGTGGTCAGCCCTTGGCGGCTCGGGCCGCGCGCTCCATCTCGACCTTGGCGCTGGCGGCGTACTTGTCGACGTACTCCTGCTCCGACAGCTCCATGAGCGCGTACATGATCTCGTCGGTCACGGCGCGCAGCACCAGCCGGTCCTCCTCCATCCCGTAATAGCGGGAGAAGTCGAGCGGCTTGCCGAAGCGGACCCCGGGCCGGATCCCGAGCTTGGGCAGCGGGTGGCCGGGGGGCATCATCTCGAAGGTGTGGACCATGGCCCACGGGATCACCGGCACCCGCGACATGAGGGCCAGGCGGGCGACGCCCGTCTTGCCCTTGTACAGGCGGCCGTCGGGTGAGCGGGTGCCCTCCGGGTAGATGCCCAGGACGTTGCCCTCGCGCAGCACCCGCATGCCGGTGCGCAGCGCGGCCTCGCTGGCCTTGCCGCCCGAGCGGTCGATCGGCACGGTGCCGACGCCGCTGAAGAACAGCCGGGTGAAGAAGCCCTTGACGCCCCGCCCGGTGAAGTAGTCGGACTTGCCGAGCGAGATGACCTTGCGGCGCAGATGCAGCGGCCCGAAGAAGTGGTCGGCGAACGACAGGTGGTTTCCGGCGAGAATGACCGGCCCCTGCCTGGGCACGTTCTCCACACCCTCCGCCCACGGCCGGAAGACGACGCGGAGGATCGGCCCCAAGATGGCCTTGACCACCCAGTAGAACACCCGGCCACCTCTTCCCCACAGCGCGATCTGTAAGCAAAGTCATCTTCGCATCTCAGAACCGATGCTCCTACCTCACCTCTCGCACAATCCACCTCGATCGTGCGACGATCGGGCAATTCCGGGATGAAATCCCACCGAGGAGCTGTTATGCCGCTCATGCCAGGCGCGGAGCCCTATCACCACGAAGCAGGCCAGGTCGGCGTACTGCTGTGCCATGGCTTCACCGGCACCCCGCAGTCGCTACGGCCTTGGGGCGAGTATCTCGCCGGGCAGGGGGTGAGCGTCTCCCTCCCCCGCCAGCCCGGACATGGCACCACCTGGCAGGAGATGAACCGCACCCGCTGGGACGACTGGTACGCCGAGGTGGAGAAGGCGTTCGAAAACCTCCAGGGCCGCTGCGCGAACGTGTTCGTGGCGGGGCTGTCGCTGGGCGGCTGCCTGGCGCTGCGGCTGGCCGAGGTGCACGGGGACGCGATCAGCGGCGTCATCGTGGTCAACCCGTCGATCGTGCGCGACGTGCCGCTGCTTATGCTGGCCCCGGTGCTCAAGTGGTTCCTGCCGTCGGTGCCGGGGGTGGCCAACGACGTCAAGAAGCCGGGCGTGACCGAACTGGCCTACGCGCGCACGCCGGTGAAGGCGGCCGCCTCGCTGCCCGGCCTGTGGTCACTGGTCCAGGCCGACCTGACGAAGGTGACGCAGCCGCTGCTGGTCTTCCACAGCACCGAGGACCATGTGGTGAAACCGAGGAGCGTGGAGATCATTCGCCAGAACGTACCGCAGGCCACGATCGAGGAGCTTACCGATAGCTACCATGTTGCGACGCTGGACAACGATGCCGACAAGATCTTTGCCGGTAGCCTCGACTTCATCCGGACACATGCCTCGGTACCCTTGCAGAGGGACTGATCGCACCCAGGGGGAAGTCGCGATCGCTGCGGAGAGGCCGATCTAGGTGACGCCCCAGAGTGACGAGGACGAGGTCTGGCGGCAGATCGTCGCGTCCTTCAACGACACAGCCGAGCGCGACTCGGCCGACCAGCCATGGCCGGACAGCGAGAACGTACCGGTCGAACCCATCGCGAGGGTGGTCAAACCCGCGGTCGACGAGGACGCCGACATGGAGGCGGAGCAGGGCGACGAGGACCTCGACGAGGATGAGGACGGCGAGGAGCGCTTCGTGCCCCCGCCGCCGCCCCCGCTGCCCAAGCTCGACCTGCCGACCAAGCTCGCCTGGGTGGCGTTGTTCGGCGGCCCCGCCTACCTGTTGATCGCCGCGATGGCCAACTGGCAGATGGAGGGCTGGGCGCTCTTCACCGCCGTGGCCGCGTTCATCGGCGGCTTCGTGGCGCTGGTGGTGCGGATGGGCGACGGCCCGCCCAACGACGGCTGGGACGACGGCGCCGTGCTCTGAGACCGGCTGGGACTCCTTCAGCGACCGGCTAGGAGTCCTTCAGCGAAGGCTCTCTGAGCCCGAACAGCTCCACCACGTCCGTGTACTGCTCGCGGGCGTCCACGGCGTGACCGACCGCCCAGACGTCGCCCTTGCCCGCGAGGTAGGTGACCGCCTGCAACCGCACGCTGTCCTTGCCCTTCGCGGCGCCGCCCCGGATGATCTCGCAGTCGCTCTTCTCGCAGCGCATCATGAACGGCTCGGTGGCCCGCGACGGGTCGAAGCCGGAGATCCAGAAGCGGCCCTTGCCGTCGCCGGTGACCCCGTAGAGCCGCGACTCGGTCTCGGGCAGCCGCTCGCGCTTCCAGCGCTTGCCGTTCCACGACAGGACGAGCGGGTCGACCTCGCCGTCACTGCCGTAGACCCCGCCCACGGCCAGCGCCCGTTTGGGGCCGTCGACCTGGATGTCGCGCAGGTAGCCGCCGGGAATGTCGGGCACGCGCATGGGCTTCCAGGTGGCGCCCGACAGGTGCATGATCAGCGGTGCCCGGCCGGTGTCGCCGACGGCGAACCCGTTGGACACACCATAGAGCGCGCCCGGCTCCAGGACCTTTCCGTCGTCGTCCCTGGGTGACTCCTGGGTGGTCCACTCGCCGCCCTGGCCGGTGAGGATGAGCCAGGAGTTGTCGCGGCTGCCGACGGCCACGACGCGCCCCGGACGGGCGTCGATGCCGCCGAGCCAGTCGCCCCCGCGCATCCCCTGCGCCCTGACCCGGTCGAAGCCGCCGGCGTCTCCGTGGGCGAGGTAGGGCAGGCCGTCGTGGCCGTCGCCCACGGCCCACACGTCGGACGGTGAGGCGGCGGCCACACCGCGCAGGTTGCCGGCCCCGGTGGCGTCGCGCAGGGTCACCTCGGACCAACTGGAGCCGTTCCAGTGGCGGACCGTGCCGCGGTTCTTCCAGACGTCCCAGATCTCCTGCTGGCCGACGGCCCAGACATCGCCTGACGAGAGCGCGGTAACGTCGGAAAGCGAGCCGTCGGCGTCCAGGCGGACGCTCGTCGACTGCTGCCACGCCTCGATGGTGGCGGGGCGGGGATCGGCATGCGCGGCGGGCGTGACCTGCGACAAGGCCACGGACGTCGCCAAGATCAGGGTGAGCGCACGCCGCTGATAGCGACGGGTCATGAGCAAATGCTACGGGTTCGCGGACCTCCCCGCCCCGTTAGGGCCTGACTAGCAGCTCGGCGAGTACCGGCAGGTGGTCGGTCGCGGCCGCCAGATCGGCCGCGGCGGCGTCCGCGCCGCCGCAGGAGACGACCGTCAGCTCGGGCGCCGCGAACACCGCGTCGATGCGCTCACGCGGTTGCCGGGCGGGGAAGGTCAGCCCGTCGCCCCGGGGCGCGGCCGGCCGGCAGTCGGTGAGCCGCCCGGCCAGATAGCGCCAGGTGGGCTCGGTCTCCTGCTCGTTGAGGTCGCCGCCGATCACGATGGCGGCGCCGTACGCGGCCGCCGTACGCTCCATCAGCGTCATGGCCTCGTACGCGTGCCGCAGCCGGGCCGCGCCGTGGAGATCGAGATGTATCGAGCCGACGGCCAGCGGCACCCCCTCGACGCGCAGGACCGCGACGGCCAGCCCCCGGACCTCCAGGCCGACGAACACCTTCAGCCGGTGGTGCTCGGCCGCCAGCACCTCGATCCCGGGGCGGGCGAACACCGCCACGCCGCCGAGCCGGCCCCCGGCCACCATCCGCAGGCCGCACGCCTCGGCCAGCTCGCGCCGCCGGCCGCGCCAGTTGAGGAAGCGCGGGACCTCCTGGAGGCACAGGATGTCGGCCCGCATCGACTCGATCACCCGGACCAGCGCGGGCACGCTGTCACGCAGCCCGCGGACGTTGTACGTGGCCACGCGCGCCATCGCGGGCGAACCCGGTCAGCGCATCCTGGCGAGGTCGGCCGCGCCGACGACCCCGGCGGCGGCGCCCAGCTCGGCCAGCCGGATCTCGGCCAGCGGCCGGTGTCCCTTGCCGGTGAGCTGCCGGGCGAAGGTCTCGCGGGCCCGGTCGAGGAAGAGATCGGCCGCGCGGGAGACGCCGCCGCCCACGATGAAGCAGCCCGGGTCGAGGATCGCGGCCAAGTCGGCCATGCCCTGGCCGAGCCAGTCGGCGAGGCTGGCGAAGGCGGCGAGGGAGGCCTCGTCGCCCAGCTTGGCCGCCTCGGTGACCTCCTCGCCCTCGATCTTGCCACCGGCCAGGCCGAGCAGGATCTGGGCCCGCTCCGGCTGGGCGGTGGAGATCTGCCTGGCCTCGATGACCAGGGCGTTGCCGCTGGCGTACTGCTCCCAGCAGCCGAGCTGGCCGCACCCGCACAGCCGGCCCTCGGGCACCACCTGCATGTGGCCGAGCTCGGCCCCCATGCCCCAGTGGCCCCTGAACAGCTTGCCGTCGAAGACCAGGCCGCCGCCGATGCCGGTGCCGAGCGTGATGCAGACGACGTGCGACTGACCGCGCCCAGCCCCGAACTTGGTCTCGCCCCAGGCCATGGCGTTGGCGTCGTTCTCGATGACGACCGGCAGCCCGATCAGCCCGCTGATCTTCTTCTGCAGGGGCTCCTCGCGCCAGGCCAGGTTGGGCGCGAACCGCACGACCGACCGGGTCTCGTCGACGAACCCGGCCGCGCCGACGCCGACGGCCTCGATCTCCCTGCCTTGGGCGAGCTCGCGCACGACCTCGGCCACCGTCGCGGCGACCTGCTCGGGCTGGTCGGCCGGGGTGGGCTTGAGCGTGTGGGCGATGATCTCGCCGTCGTCGTCGACCACGCCCGCGGCGACCTTGGTGCCACCGATGTCCACACCGATCGTGAGCATGCCCCTGTGTCTCCTCTATTCCAAACCTGGTCTAACCCAGATCAATATGTTCTACATCGCTGTCGCGACCGCGATCGCCACTCTGATCGTCGCGTGGCCTGCGAGGGGCCGGCCTGCTCAGCGCGTCGATCGTCTGGCGGAACGCGGCGAACAGCTCGCCGCCGGCCGCCACCAGGTGCCCGGCCACGTCGTTGCCGGACTCCCGCTGAGCCGCGATGGCCCGGCAGACCGGGCAGGCGCGGCAGATGTACTCATCGTGGGGCTCGGACACCGCCTCGCTCCACACGTCTCTGTCCCTCTGCCCGCCGCCGCCCCCGGTGAACGAGTTGAGCACGGTCCTGCCGACCTGGCGGGTGGCCCGCCCCTGGATGGTGTCGAAGAGCTTGCGCGCCTCGTCCGTGACGGTGCCGATCGGGTCTCTGTTGCTCTCAGTCATCTGGCCCTCCTGCTGTGAACCGTACCCGGAGCAGGCCGTCGCGGAGCGCCGCGCCGCTGATCCGTCTGCGGGCCAGCGCCGCCGGCAGGGCCAGGATCCTCCGGTAGGGGCCGGCGGTGATGATCAGCTCGTCGCCCTTGCGGGCCAGGTCCACCTCGGCCCGGTCGGCGCCCGGCAGGGCCAGGGTCAGCTCGTCGGCGGACAGCCGCAGCGGCGGCTCCACCTCCGGGGCGGCGAACGGGTCCACCTCGCCGTAGATCGCCCCGCCCACCTGGGCCAGCGCGTCCTTGCCGACCGGCTCGGCCGGAAGGTAGGGCACGACGTGGATGGGCAGCGGCGCGAACGACTCCTCGGCCTCGGCCAGGAGCCTCGACTGGGCCGCCACCCACTGGGCGCGCCACTCGTCGGCGCCCTCGGCGGGGAAGACCCGGTTGGCGATCACCGCGTCGACGCGGTAGCCGTACAGGTTGAGCGAGGTGAGGGTGCGCCTGGCCTCGGCGAGCACCACGGCCTCCGGCGTGAACACCAGGCGCACGGAGGCGTTGTCGCCGGTGAGCAGCTCGCGCACCTCCAGCAGGCCCCGGTGGAAGCGCTCCCCCGCGCTCATGACCTCCTCGCCGGGCGCGCTGACGCGGGCGACGCTGCGCACGAACGGCGAGACGATCTTCATGATCTTGCGGCCGACCGGCATCAGCCTGGTCATGTGCCAGTCGAGCGCCTCGGGCAGGGCCAGCAGGCGCAGGGTCTCGGCGGTGGGGGCGCAGTCGACGACGATGACGTCCCAGCGGCCTTCGCGGGCGTGCTCGCGCAGCTCCAGGAGGGCGATGACCTCCTCGGCGCCGGGCAGGATGGTGATCTCCTCGGAGGTGATCTCGTCCAGGCCCAGCTCGGTGAGCAGCCCCCTGGCGTAGTCCTGCAGCTCGCCCCAGTGGCGCTCCAGCGTCTTCTGGGTGTCGACCTGGTGCAGGTGCAGCCCCGGCGCGACCTCGCCCGGCTCGACGCCGAGCGCGTCGGCCAGCGAGTGGGCGGTGTCGGTGGAGACGATCAGCGTCTTCAGGCCGCGCTTGGCGGCCAGCGTGGCGGTCGCCGCGGCGGCGGTGGTCTTGCCCACACCACCCTTGCCGGTGAAGAGCAGAACTCGCGGGCTCACCTCAGTGCCCTTCGACGCGCTTCTTGAGGCCCTTGAGCGCGGTGTCCACGATGACCTTCTCCGCCTTGCGCTTGATCATGCCGATCATGGGGACCTTGAGGTCGGCCGAGAGCTCGTACGTCACCTCGGTGCCGGTGCCCGTCTCGGCCAGCTGGTAACTCCCCGCGAGCTCGGCGAGCATCTTGCCCGGCTCGACGACCTGCCAGCGGACGCTCTCGTCGTCCTGCCAGGTGTAGCCGAGGGTGTAGGCGTCGCTGATCACTCCGGCGTCCAGGACGAACCGCACCGTCTCCGGCCTGCCGTCGGCCCCGGTGCTGAGGACCTCCGCCTCCTTCACCTGACCCGCCCATTCGGGGTAGGCCGCGAAGTCGGCGATGACGGCCATCACGGCGGCCCGGTCGGCGCCGACGGTGATGCTCGAAGTGGTGCGATCAGCCATGCGACCACCGTACCGGTCGGGTCACCATTCGAGGATGAACGGAACCCCCTTTCCCCGGAAATGACCCACGTTCACGCACTCGGTGCGCCCGATACGGGTGCGCCGGTGCAGTGGCTGGTGCACATGCCCGAACAGGGCGTAGCGCGGCTGCGTCCGCCTGATCGCCGCCAGCGTCGCCTCGCTGCCGCGCTCGAAGCGCCTGGCCACCACGTCGTACAGCAGCTCGGGCACCGCGGGCGGGATGTGACAGCACAGCACGTCGACCTCGCCGACCGCCTCGACCTTGGCGGCGAACTCCTCGTCACTGATCTCGTACGGGGTGCGGTAGGTGGTCTTGAGCCCGCCGCCGACGAAGCCGAACCGCCAGCCGCCGATCTCCACGCTCTGGCCGTCGAGCACCTGGTGACCGTCCTGGAGGTAGTCGGACCACAGGCGCGGGATGTCGACGTTGCCGTAGGTGAGGTAGGCCGGCGCGGGCATGGCCGCGAAGAGCTCTTTGTACTGGGCGCGTACGTTGCGCTCGATGTGCTCGCGCGGATCGCCGTCGAGGGTGGACCACAGCCGCGCCGACATGGCTCTGGCCTCGTCGAAGCGCTTGGCCGTGCGCAGCGCGATGAACTCCGCGGCCCGCTCGGCGCCGAACAGGTCCGGGAAGATGCCCTGCGCGTGGTCGTCGTAGTCGATGAAGAGGATCAGGTCACCGAGACAGATCAGCGCGTCGGCCCCCGCCCCGGCGCCGGCCAGCGCGTCCGCTCTGCCGTGTACGTCGCTGATGACATGGACCCTCATGCGGGAAATCCTATGAGAGCGGCTGCTAGCGTGAGAATGACCCCTACCCGTGGGTAATTCAACGCGATAGCGTCCAGGCGGTCCCCCCGAACAGGAGTTGATTCCGTGCGCGAGTACAGCGTCCCGGTGCTGGTCGACGTACCTGCCTCCGCGAGCCTGCCCGACACGGTCTTCAGGCGGGCCGAACAGGAGCCCGGCGCGGTCGTCATGCGGCGCAAGCAGGACGGGGGCTGGCCCGCCGTCACCGCCTCCGAGTTCCGCGACCAGGTGGTCGAGCTGGCCAAGGCGCTGATCGCGGCGGGCATCGAGCACGGCGACCGGGTCGCGCTCATGTCGCGCACCCGCTACGAGTGGACGCTGATCGACTACGCGATCTGGTCGATCGGCGCGGTCACCGTGCCGATCTACGAGACGTCGGCGGTCGAGCAGGTCAAGTGGATCCTGTCCGACAGTGAGGCCAAGGCGGTGTTCGTCGAGCTCGACGGGCACGAGGAGACCGTGCGCGAGGCCGCGCCCGGCCTGAAGCCGATCTGGCGCGTCGACGAGACCCTCGACGGCTCCGAGGTGACCGACGCCGCCTTCGAAGAGCGGCGCGCCGGGGTCGGTTCGGCCGACCTGGCCACAGTCGTCTACACCTCCGGCACCACCGGCCGGCCCAAGGGCTGCCGGATCACGCACGACAACCTGCTGTTCACCGCCCGCAACGTGGTGGCGGGCCCCCTGGAGGCGCTCTTCGTCGGCAAGTCGCCGGCGGCGCTGCTGTTCCTGCCGCTCGCGCACATCTTCGCCCGCATGATCCAGGTCGCCATCATCGAGGCGGGCGCGATCCTGGCCCACACCCCGAACATGAAGAACGTGGCCCCGGACCTGGCCGAGTTCCAGCCGACGTTCCTGCTCGGCGTGCCCCGCGTGTTCGAGAAGGTCTACAACGGCGCCGAGCAGCGGGCCATCGCCGGCGGCAAGGGCGCGATCTTCGCCCGCGCCGCCGACACCGCCGTCGCGTGGAGCAAGGCCGAGAGCTCCGGCGGCGCGGGCCTGGGCCTGCGCCTGCGGCACGCCCTGTTCGACCGGCTGGTGTACGGCAAGCTCCGCACGGCCACGGGCGGCCGGCTGACGGCGGCGGTGTGCGGCGGCTCGGCCCTCGGCGACCGGCTCGGCCACTTCTTCAGGGGTGTCGGCATCGAGGTGTTCGAGGGCTACGGCCTGACCGAGACCTCGGCGCCCTGCTCGGTCAACATGCCGGGCGCCAACAAGATCGGCACGGTCGGCAAGCCGCTGCCCGGCGTGTCGATCCGCATCGCCGACGACGGCGAGATCCTGGCCAAGGGCCGCCACGTCTTCCACGGCTACTGGCACAACGACCAGGCGACCGCCGAGGCGATCGACGCCGACGGCTGGTACCACACGGGCGACGTGGGCGAACTCGACGCCGACGGCTACCTGCGCATCACGGGACGCAAGAAGGAGATCCTGGTGACGGCGGCGGGCAAGAACGTCGCCCCCGGCCCGCTGGAGGACGCGCTGAGGGCGCACCCGCTGATCTCCCAGGCCATGATCGTCGGCGACGGGCGGCCCTTCGTGGCGACGCTGATCACCCTGGACCCGGAAGCGCTGGACCACTGGAAGTCGGTCAACGGCCTGCCGACGGCTACGCTGAGTGAGCTTTGCACGGATCCGCGGGTGCTGGCGGAGGTGCAGAAGGCCGTGGACACGGCCAATCTGACGGTGTCGAAGGCGGAGCAGATCAAGAAGTTCGCCATCCTGGATGTGGACATCACCGAGGACAGCGGGCACCTGACGCCGACCCTGAAGATCAAGCGCAACGTGGTGATGCGGGACTTCGCCAAGGATGTGGACGCACTGTACAAATGATTACGCTGGGTATAGAAGTCGCTACCCGTTGTCCCGGATTCTCTGGACGCTCTTGACGCCACCCCGCTAGCCTGAGACAGCAATCGGGACCGGAGATCTGATACATCCCCGGTCCCTACCTTCAAAGGTAGGGGAGATAACGGTGAGCATCAAGGAAGCGGGTATGCAGTTCATCGGCAGCATCGAGAACGAATTCGTCCGGATAGGGGCCGACCAGATGGAGATGGGCCAGCAGCTCACTGAACGCATCAACGGCGTCGCGGACCGGGTCAAGACACTGGACGGCAAGGTCGCCGTCCTGGACACCAAGGTCACCGCCCTGGACGCCAAGGTCACCTCCATGCAGGCGTCAATAGACGAGCTCCAGGCCGGGCAGGCATCGATGCAGCAGACCCAGACGGAGATGATGCACATCCTCATCGCCATCCAGCGCAAGCTCGACGTCAACTAACCAGCCACGCGCACGGCCCCCGGCACCACGCCGGGGGCCGTTCGTGTGTCAGCCCTTCGTCGCCCCGCCCGTGAGCCCCTTGACGAACTGCTTCTGCAGCAACAGGTAGAACACCAGGATCGGCAGCGTGGCCAGGAACATGAGCGCGAACATCCCGCCGAAGTCCGCCGCGTACTGCCCGAGCGACTTGTAGATGCCCGTCATGATCGTCGTACCCTCGCGCGGCCCATAGATGATCAGCGGGTTGAGGAAGTCGTTCCAGATCCACACCCCGAGGAAGATCAGCACGCTGGCCGTCGCCGGGCGCAGCAGCGGGAAGACGATCTTCCAGAACGTCTGCCACCGCGTGGCCCCGTCGATGGCCGCGGCCTCCTCCAGCTCCCGCGGCACGCCCTTCATGAAGCCGGAGAAGACGAAGACCCCGAACGGCACGTAGTAGCCGACGTTGAAGAGCACGAGGCCCTGCAGCGTCGACATCAGCCCGAGCGCCTTGAGCACCTGAGTGATCGGGATCAGGATCACCTGCGGCGGGATCATCAGCCCGCACAGCAGCAGGACCATGATCACTCGGGACCACCAGGTGTTCTGCCGGGCCAGGTAGTGGCCGAGCATGGCCGACAGCACCGTCAGGATGATGATCGACAGGGAGGTGACCAGGACGCTGGTCCGCAGCGACGACCAGAAGAGGCTGTCCGGGCTGGTCAGCACCCTGATCAGGTTGTCGAAGGTGGGCGGGATCGGCAGCGACATGGCGCCACTGGCGACCTGCCGGCTCTCCTTGAAGACGTTGATCAGCGCGATGTACAGAGGGATGAAGAACACCCCGCCGACGACCAGCGCGACCAGCGGGCGCAGCCACGGCACGGTGGAGCGCATCAGAGCTGCACCTCCCTTCGCCCCAGCACGCGCAGCGTGATCACCGACAGCAGCGCGATGACGATCAGCATGACGACGGCCTCCGCCGAGGCGTAGCCGGTGCGGTTCTCCACGAACCCCTCCTGCAGGATGACGAGCGCCACGCTCGCGGTCGTCCCCGTACCGGGTCCGCCGTTGGTGATCACCTTCACGTGGTCGAAGATCTTGAACGCGGAGATCAGCAGGACGACCGTGTTGATGGTGAGCGCGGGCGCCAGCAGCGGCCAGGTGACGCTCCAGAACCTGCGCACCGGACCCGCGCCGTCGATCGCCGCCGCCTCGGCCAGCTCCTGGGGTACGCCCTGCAGCCCGGCGAGATAGACGACCACGCAGAATCCGAGCATCTGCCAGCAGACGATCGACGACAGCGAGTAGAGCGCGATGTCCGGGTCGGACAGCCAGCCCGGCGGCTCACTGACGCCCAGCGCCCTGAGCGTCTGGTTGATCGGCCCGTCGTCGGCGAGAATGCGCGTCCAGATGACGCTGATGACCACGGAGCTGATCACCATCGGGGTGAAGAAGACGCTGCGCAGCGCGTTGTACAACCAGCCGCGGCGGTCGAGGAGCACCGCGATGGCGACGCCCAGGACGTTCGGCACGATGACGACGATCAGCGTGAGGATCGTGGTCACCCGCAGCGACTGCAGGAACGTCTCGTCCTGCAGGAGCAACTGGTAGTTGCGCAGCCCGACGAAGTGCGTCTTGGGCCGCAGCAATGCCTGGTCGGTCAGGCTGTAGCCGAAACTGAGCGTGATCGGCAGCACGACGAGGCAGAAGTAGATGAGCGTGCCGGGCGCGGCGAACGACAGGAAATGCCACAGCCCGGCCCCTTTGCCGCCCGGCCGTCGCCGGCGTACTCGGGCCTGCGCGTGGCCGGGCTTGTGATGGTGGATGGTGGTGCCAGCGGCCATCAGGCCAGACCCCTCCTGGTCGGAATCGGATCCCGGTCAGACCGAGGGGCGGGCGCTCGGCGGCCCGCCCCGCCGGATCAGCCGGATTTCTCCCACTCGGTGTCGAGGAAGGCCAGTGCCTGGTCGACCGTCTTCTTGCCGCTGACCAGGTCCTGCGCCGTGGACCAGAACTTGCCCTGCATGCCCGGCAGCATCGCCGTGTCCCCGGCCTCCCAGCTGAACGCGGGGACGGTCGCCTTCTCGTTCAGCGCCTTCTGCCACAGGTCGTAGACGGCCTTGAACACCGGGCCCGTGTCCGACGGCGGCGTGTATCCCTTGATCGCCGGGAAGAGCGCGTCGGCCTTGACCGAGGCGTCCAGGTTCTCCTTGGTGAGCTGGAAGGCCAGCGCAAACTTCTTGGCCGCGGCCATGTTCTTGGCCGTCGCGCTGACGGACAGCCCGCCGCCGGTGAAGGTCGGCATGTGCAGGGCGCCGTCGTCGCCGGGCCAGGCGAAGACCCCGATGTCGTCCTTCATGGGCGAGCCGTCGGCCGCGGCGGCGAACCAGCTGCCCATCGGGTACATCGCGCCCTTGCCGCCGAGGAAGGCCTCCTGCGTCTTGGGGTAGTCCTGCCCGATCTGCCGCTTGTCGAGGTAGCCCTTGGCGGCCAGGTCGGTGAACTTCTGCGTGGCGGCCTTCATGGCCGGGTCGGTGGCGAACTTCACCTCGCCGTTGCGCCGCTTGGTCATCCAGTCGGGCGTCTTGGCGTACAGGTCCGTGGCCAGGATGGCGGTCCACGGCTGGGAGGTGACGAACACGCCGCCCGACACGAACGGGGTGATGCCCTTAGCCTTCAGCTTCTCGGCGTCGGCCAGCAGGTCGGCGTAGGTCTTCGGCGGCTCGGCGATGCCGGCCTTCTGGAACAGCTTCTTGCTGTAGTAGACGTTCGGGATCGTCTGCGTGTTGGTCGGCAACTGGAGGATCTTCCCGTTGACCGCACCGCAGGTCGGACAGAGGAAGTCCTTGAGCTCCTCCGGCGTCCACGTGGCCAGGCTCGGCTCCAGGGCGATCAGGTCCTGCATGCCGATCTGTACGTCAGGCAGCTGCCCGGAAGCGGCCAGTTGCTTGGCGTAGTCGTTGCGCTCGGACTCCGAAGGCGCGGCGACCAGCTCGACCTCCAGGTCGGGGTTGGCCTTGGTCACCAGATCGACCTGGGCCTTCCAGTACGACTCCGGCAGGTTCGGCGAGGGGAACACCAGGAAGGAGACCTTCTGTTTGCCCCCGGAGGCCGGCGCCGAGGACTGGCTTCCGCTGGGCGAATTGCTTGAGCAGGCACTAAGCGCGAGCGCGACGGCGAGTGTCATCGCCCCAGCCGCGAACAGCTTGTTCACTGTGCCACCCTTCTCACTCATCCGATCATTCGGTGGGGGCGCGAAATGATACGTGTGAATAGGTAGGACCACTACTAGGGGTAACAGCTAAGCACTGACAACATAAGGGTTGATCCCACAGAAAGGTAGGATCACTCAGGCTCAGCGCATGCCATGTGATCGGATTGGTATGCGGGGACCGTCAGGGCCCGGCCCCGTCAAGATCAAACGATGACCAGCTCGCCCGCCTGCTCGGACAGCGCGGTCCTGGCCGTCTCGGGCAGCCCGCCGTCGGAGATCACCACGTCGGCCTCGCTGAGCCGGGCGATCGTGCTGATGCCCACGGTCCCCCACTTGGTGTGATCGGCCAGCACGACCAGGCTGCTCGCGGCCTCGACCAGGGCGCGGTCGGTCTCGGCCTCCATCATGTTCGGCGTGGTGAACCCGGCCCGCGTGGTCATCCCGTGCACGCCCAGGAACAGCATGTCCACGTTGAGCAGCCGGATCGCGGCGACCGCCACCGGGCCGACGAGGGCGTCCGATGGGGTACGCACGCCGCCCGTCAGCACCACCGTCTGGTCCGGCCGCCCGCCGTGCTGGAAGACGTCGGCGATGCGCACCGAGTTGGTCACCACGGTCAGGCCGGGCGTGTTCACCAGCTGGTGGGCGAGCGTCCAGGTCGTGGTCCCGGCCGAGAGCGCCACGGCGGTGCCCGGGAACACCAGCTCGGCGGCGCGGCGGGCGATGACCAGCTTCTCGTCCTCCTGCTGGACCGACTTGACGGCGAAGCCGGGCTCGTCGGTCGAGCCGGCGCCGATGACGGTCGCGCCGCCGTGCACCTTGGCCAGCAGCCCCCGCTCGGCCAGCAGCTCGAGGTCGCGGCGGATCGTGATGTCCGAGACGCCGAACTCGCGCACCAGGTCGACCACCTTGACGGCGCCGTTCAGCCGTACGAGCTCCAGAATCGTCTGCTGTCGCTGGACGGCGAGCATCGCATCACCCAGTTCCCAACAGTTTCCCGACATTTCCCGACATGCCATTCGGACGCATCATGACACGCCACCTGCGGATTTCAAGGCCCGTGCTCGGTTGTGGTGGTAAGTGAGCGGCGTTCGACATCAAATCGTGCGTTGACAGCTGGTTGAGTGTGCTCTTCTCTGAAGGAAATCGAGCGAATTCGGGGGAATTTGAGGGTCCTGGCAAGGAGGAACCACCATGGTCCAACGTCTGCCGATCTCCCGTCGTAACCTGCTGCTCGGCGCGGCCGCCACCTTCGGCGTCCCGGCCATCCTGGCCGGCTGCGGCTCCAGTCAGCCCGCCGCGCCGCCGGGTGGTAAGTCATCCGGAAACCTGGGCACGGTCACGTTCGGCTCCAACGCCTCGGACGAAATCCCCAAGAAGTCCCTCGAAACCGTGTTAAAGGGCTTCACCCAGGCCCAGGTGAAGATCAATACCGTGGACCACAACACGTTCCAGGAGAACATCAACCGCTACCTCAAAGGCACGCCGGACGATGTCTTCACCTGGTTCGCCGGATATCGCATGCAGTTCTTCGCCGAGCAGGGGCTCGCGACCGACATCTCGGACGTGTGGCGGGAGATCGGGAGCGACTACACACCCGCCTTCAAGGCCGCCTCGACGGGCACCGACGGTAAGCAGTACTTCGTGCCGTTCACGTACTATCCGTGGGCCGTCTTCTATCGCAAGAGCGTGTGGCAGGAGAAGGGCTATGAGCCGCCCAAGACGCTGGACGAGTTCACCGCGCTGGCCAAGAAGATGAAGGCCGACGGGCTGATCCCGATCGGGTTCGCCGACAAGGACGGCTGGCCCGCGATGGGCACGTTCGACATCATCAACATGCGGACGAACGGCTACGACTTCCACATCTCGCTCATGGGCGGCAAGGAGTCGTGGACCGACCCCAGGGTCAAGCAGGTCTTCGACACCTGGCGCGGGCTGATGGAGTATCACCAGCCCGCCGCGCTGGGCCGTACCTGGCAGGAGGCCGGGCAGGCGCTGCAGCAGAAGAAGACCGGCATGTACCTGCTCGGTATGTTCGTCGCCCAGCAGTTCCCGGAGAACGAGCGCGACGACATCGACTTCTTCACCTTCCCCGAGATCAATCCGACCTACGGCACCGACTCCATCGACGCGCCGATCGACGGCTACATGATCTCGGGCAAGGCCAAGAACGTCGACGGGGCCAAGGCCGTGCTCAAGCACCTGGCCCAGGGCAGCTCGCAGAACATCGCCACCAAGCTGGACCCGGGCACCCTGGCCGCCAGCTCCAAAGCCGACACCAGCGGGTACAGCACGCTGCAGAAGCGGGGCGCCGAGCTGGTGTCCAAGGCGACGCACCTGGCCCAGTTCCTCGATCGTGACACCCGGCCCGACTTCGCCTCAACGGTGATGATCCCGTCGCTGCAGTCGTTCGTCGGCAAGCCGAACGAGATCGACTCCTTGCTGGCGAGCATCGAGAAGCAGAAGACCAACATCTTCCGCTGATGGCCGCCAAGACCCGTCGCTACTCCGCCCGCGACGTGACCATCCTGGTCATCGGGCTGGGGGTGGCCATCATCGTCAACGTGGGCCTCATCTGGGGGCCCACGCTGGCCTCCATCGGATTGTCGGGCACCGACTGGAACGGCATCAAGCCGATGGAGTGGGTGGGCGGCCGGAACTACACCGACCTGGTCAACGACTATCCGCCGTTCTGGTCGGCCATCCGCAACAACGTGCTCTGGCTGGGCTTCCTCGGCCTGGTCGCGACGCCGTTCGGGCTGTTCTGCGCGGTGCTGCTGGACCGGCGGCTGCGGCTGTCGCGCGTGTACCAGAGCGCGCTGTACACGCCGGTCGTGCTGTCGCTGGCCGTCGTGGGATTCATCGCGCAGCTCGTCTACTCCTCCGACTACGGCGTGCTGAACGCGGTGACCGGGCTGACCGTGGACTGGCTGGGCGACCGGTCGATCAACATCTGGGTGGTCATGGTGGCGGCCGGCTGGCGGCACGTCGGGTACGTGATGATCATCTATCTGGCCGGGCTGAAGGCGGTCGATCCCGCGCTCAAGGAGGCGGCCGCGATCGACGGGGCCAACGAGGCGCAGGCGTTCTTCCGGGTGGTGTTCCCGACGCTGCGCCCGGTCAACGTGATCGTGCTGGTGATCACGGTCATCGAGGCGCTGCGCGCCTTCGACATCGTCTACGCCATCAACAAGGGCAGGAACGGGCTGGAGCTGCTGTCGGTGCTGGTCACCGAGAACATCGTGGGCGAGGCGAGCCGCATCGGGTTCGGCTCGGCCATCGCGGTGATCCTGCTGGTGATCACGCTCGGGTTCATCGTCACCTACCTGTCGCAGCTGTTCAGGGAGGAACGATGACGCTCACCGCGCCCATCACCACGCCCCCGGTCCAGGATCGCCGGGAGCCGGTGCGCCGCCGGGCGCGTCCGCTGCGGATCCTGCTGCACGTCTTCCTCGGCCTCGTGGCGCTGGGCTGGGTCCTGCCGCTCGCGCTGGCGCTCTACGCCTCGCTGCGCCCGTACGACGAGACCGCGCGGCTGGGGTACTTCTCGCTGCCCGAGCACCTGACGCTGGACTACTACGGACAGGCGTGGAGCCAGGCCGACCTGCCCCGCTACTACCTCAACACGCTGATCATCGTGATCCCGGGGGTGCTGATCACGCTGTTCATGGCCTCGTTCACCGCGTTCGCGATCGCGCGGCTGCGCATTCCGGGGCGCAAGGCGCTGCTGATCACGTTCACGGCGGGCAACCTGCTGCCGCCGCAGGTGCTCATCACCCCGCTCTACACCCTCTACACGCTCGTGCCGCTGCCCGCGTGGCTGTCGGACTCGCAGTCGCTGTACGACTCCTACCTCGGGCTGATCCTGGTGCACGTGGCGTTCCAGTTCGGCTTCTGCGTGTTCGTCATGTCGAACTTCATGCGCACGATCCCGGAGGAGATCACCGAGGCGGCGCTGGTCGACGGAGCGAGCGTGTGGCGCCGCTACTGGCAGCTCACGCTGCCGCTGTGCCGCCCGGTGCTGGCGGCGCTGGCCACGCTGGAGTTCACCTTCATGTACAACGACTTCCTGTGGGCGCTGGTGCTGATGTCGTCGGGCGACAAACTGCCCGTCACCTCGGCCCTGAACAACCTGCGCGGCCAGTTCTTCACCGACTACAACCTGCTGGCGGCCGGGTCGATGCTGGTCGCGCTGCCGACGCTGATCGTCTTCCAGATGCTGCACAAGCAGTTCGTCGCCGGACTCACCCTGGGGGCCACCAAGGGCTAAAGGAGCGCCTGGAAGCGGGCGGCGACCAGGTCCCAGGTCCACTCGCCGGCGATCCAGTCGCGGCCCCGGGCGCCCATCTTCCGGGCCCGTTCGGGGTCGCCGAGCAGCTCGATCAGGGCCGCTGCGACCTCCGCCACGTCGGTGCCGTCGACGACGAGGCCGGTCTCGCCGTGCCGTACCGCGTCCGGGGCGCCGCCGGACGCGCCCGCGACGACCGGCAGGCCGGTCGCCGATGCCTCCAGGAACACGATCCCCAGCCCTTCGACGTCGACGCCGCCCAGCCGGGTACGGCACGGCATCGCGAACACGTCGGCGGCGGCGTAGTAACCGGCCAGGCTCCCCGCCGGGACCGTCCCGGTGAAGCGGACGGACTCCTGCCCCCGCGCCAGCTTCTCCAGCCTCTTGCGGTACGGCCCGCCGCCCACGAACAGCAGCACCGACTCCGGCACCGCCCGCAGCACCCGGGGCCAGGCCCTGATGAGCTGGTCCTGGCCCTTGCGCGGCACCAGCCTCGACACGCAGATCACCACCGGCCGCCCGGCCAGCCCGAGCTCGGCCTTGGGCGCGTCCGGGTGGAACTGGCCGGTGTCCACGCCCGGCGCCAGACGTACCAGCTTGGCCGGCGAGATCGCCGCGGCCAGCCGGGCGCGCGTGTACTCGCCGAGGTAGGTCACCACGTCGGCGTGCGCGCCGATCCTGCGCAGCGCCCCGCGGAACAGCGGCGCGCTCGCCCACGACGCCTCGTGGCCGTGGGTGAGCATCACCACGCGCCGCGCGCCGGCCGCCCGTAACCCCGGCGCGAGCAGGCCCAGCGGGGCCGCCGAGCCGAACACCACGGTGTCCGCCCGCTGCTCGGCCAGCAGGCGGGCGGCCCGGCGGGCGACCGCCGGGGTGGGCAGCATGAGCGAGGTGGGGTGCCGGACGATCCGGTACGGCTGGCGGCTGTCGAACTCCGCGCACCCCTGCCAGGCCGGAGCGTAGACGGCCACGCCAGGGGTGCGCAGGGCCAGCCCGTGCACGAACGACTGGATGCCGCCCGGCCGGGGCGGGAAGTCGTTCGTGACGATGAGCACGCCGGTCACGGCTGCTGCTGGCCGTTCAGCGCGGCCCACTCCCGGGCCATGGCGATGCGTTGGGGGCCGGTGGGGTGTGACGCATAGAGGGCATATTCCACCGGATCCGGCGACAAGTCGGAAATATTGGTAATTGCCAGGCGTTTCTGCATGGAGATGAAGGTGGCCGGGTCCTTCGTGAGGTTCAGGGCGTGGAGGTCGGCGCGGGCCTCGATGTGGCGGCTGACCACGTTCTGGGCCGGTCCTGAGATGACCGTGGCCAGGCTCATCAAGCCCATGATCACTCCTACCGCCCGTGGATCGGCCGCCGAGGCGATGCCCGTGCGCCGCCGCAGCATGCCCAGCAGCAGGAACAGCAGGATCGCGCCGAACGCGGCGCCCAGCCCGCCCACCAGCGTGCCGACCAGCACGTCCCCGTACTTGGCGTGGCCCAGCTCGTGCGCCACGACCAGCTCGACCTCGGACTGCGGGGCCCGCAGCAGCGTGTCGTACACGACGATCCGGCGCGTGGCGCCGAAGCCGGAGACGTAGGCGTTGAGCGCGTTCGTCCGGCGGGAGGCGTCGGCGATCAGCACGTCCTCGACCGGGACATGGGCGCGCTCGGCCAGCATCATCAGGTTCGCCCTGAGCGCGCCGCCCGGCATCGGCCGGAAGTCGTTGAACAGCGGCTCGAACACGACCGGGTACACGAACGAGGCCACCAAGGTGAACGCGAACGCGCCCGCGGCGGCCGGGATCCACCAGCGCCGCAGCCACCTGGCCAGCGCCACCACGACCAGCACCATGATGGACTGCAGCACCACGTTCACGGCCAGGCTCTTGAGCCGGTCGCCGGTCCAGCCGGCCCAGTCCTGCGTGGACAGGCCGTAGTCGCGCAGCCGCACCTCGTACCAGATGCCCAGGGGCCACCTGATCGCCTCGACGATCGCGGTCAGCACCACCACCCCGAGCACGACCCGCACCCACCACGGCCCGCGCAGCTTACTCAGCACCTTGGCACCGAACGGCGTGAGCACGAGCAACCCCGCGAACAGCACGGTCAGCCCGAGGGAGAGGTAACCGGGCAGGCTCGTGGCCGCGTCGAAGGCGGCGGCCCTGGCGATCTCGGCGGCACTGAAGTCGCGCGCCGGATCCGGCGTCACCGTGGGGGTGCCCGAGGGCATCACCCGCCAGGGCGTCGTGAACGCCACCACGGCCAGGATCACCACACCGAGCACGACCAGCGCCCAACCGGCACCGGCCCGGCCGAACGCGACGTCCCCACCGTCCGCGACCCAGCCACCTGACACGGCACGGTCGCTCGGCGCGGCACGGTCGTCTGGCGCGGCACGGTCGCTCGCTGTGGCACGGTCGTCTGGCACGGCGCGGTCCCTTGGTGCGGCGCGGTCGTGTGGCGCGGCGGTACCGCCTGACGTGGCGGGGTCGCTTGATGCGGCGTCCTCGCCGGGCTGTGGTGCCGGGTTCCGATCGGGGCCCGCGTCGTCGTCAGGCGGCGGCATGCTGTCGTCGGTGCCCTGCAGATCGTCCATCCGCGTTCCCCTTACGCAAGCTGGTCCCGCACGTAGTCGCGCCACCGTGCCGTCAGCGTCCCTGCCGAGAGCCCGAGCCTGGTGAGCCCCCGGTCGATGCCACCCGTCTGGGCATCACGGTAGAGCCTCACCAGAGTCCCCTCACCGAACCGCTCGGCGATGAAGCGACACGCCAGCCACGCCTCCTGGTACGCCCGTGCCAGACGTGCAGGCTCCCGGCTGGACGGTGCGAATGCCGCAGGCCCTGGCAATTCGCCCGGCAAGTGCCCGGCCCGCACCTCGGCGGCCAACTCAGCGGCGGCCACCCGGACCGGCAACCCCGCGTCCCGGTAGCCCACGTAGTCGGCGAACCCCTCATAGAGCCACACCGGCAACCGCTTCGTCCCGGCCGCGACGTGAGTGAGCTCGTGCGTGAGCACGATGTCCCGCCCGGTGGGGGTCAGCCGGGCGAAGTTCTCGGGCACCACGACCACTCTCCCGCCATCGGCCACCGCCGCCAGCCCGTCGACACTCCCCACCCCGGCCACCCGAGCAGCCTCGGCCGCCGAGCCGGGCACGAGCACCACGGGCCGTACGGGGCGGCCGAGCACGGCGGAGACCCGCGACCCGGCGGCATCGGCCCGGCGCGCCAGATCACGAAGCGACTCGGGCGCCGCGTGCTGACCGACGACGACCGAACGCACACCTCGTACGACCTCGGAGCCGTCCCCCCAGAGTCCCCGCGCCTCCGCCGGAAGCTCACGATCACCGGCCGCCGGGGTGTGGACGGTCGCCGACTGATCAGGCCCACCGGTCGACAGGTCACGAACCGCTGCCGAGAGGCCGTCCGTCCCTGGAGACCGGTGCGGGGCGGCGCTGGCCGAGGCGAGGGCCAGGAGCAGCACCCCCACCCCCAAGACTCGGCGGCTCACCTGCACGGACACGTTCCCCGATCGTAGTCGTCCCGCGCCGCGAACCGGCCGTCGCGGAGAGACCCGGCTCCTCGTCGCGCAGAGGCCCGGCACGTCGTCGCGCAAAGCGTCGGCTCGTCGTCGCGGAAGGGCCCGGAACACGCGAAGGTCCCGTCCCAGCTGGGACGGGACCTTCGTGACGGTCTTGCAGGCCGGATCAGGCCGGACTTACAGGCCGGGACGCACCGCGCCCACGAACGACGCCTTGCGCCATCCGCTGAGCTTCTCGACGCGCACCGTCGAACCCGTCCTCGGCGAATGGACCATCTTGCCGTTGCCGACATACATGCCCACATGGCCGAGCCCATAGAAGAACATCAGGTCACCTGGCTTCAGATTCTTCCAGGAGACCTTCTTCTTGATGCGGGCGAACTGGCTGTTCGTCACGCGCGGGATCTTGACGCCGGCCTTCTTCCAGGCGTACTGGACGAGACCGGAGCAGTCGAAGGAACCAGGTCCTGTGGCCCCGTAACTGTACGGGTCACCGATCTGGTCCTTGGCCACGGCGACGGCCGTACGGGCCTTCACCTTTTGCCGAGCGACCGCTGTTTGTTGCGCGACCTTCTTCACGGACCTGACGGCTTTCGCCGCTGTATTGGTCCCGGAAACTTCGGCCGCATCACGCGTTGTCGCCGCCTGCGCCGTCGGGGCAGGGAGGACCAAACCTCCGGCCGTCACGGTCATCGTGAGCGCTGCGCCACTCAGGGCAATGCGGGACAGACGGGGGTTACTGGGGGAGGTAGACAGGATTTCTCCTTGGGACTTCCACGAACGCCTACCGGGTTAGCTGACGGATTCGGGCCTGGAAGTCGCCCTACGGCGCAATACGCGCCGATTCACCCCTGATCCCGGGAGCGGGATCGCTGGGTCCCCGGCTCCGTGCCTCCTGGCTGCACGGACTCGGCAGGCCACCGCCACGTAATGACATGTAGAAGGGCGGCGACCTAACGGATTTCTTTTCTGTCCACATCGGGGACCCGATGGAGAGTCGCGACGCCATGGCTTGTTCGCCGCGACGCCAGAAGCTACGCCCTTGAGTAACGAGCTGGCAAAGCCGTCATGGGGTTGTCAGGATCACTCAGAGGTGTCAGTAAAGTCCCCAACCCCAGCTGGAGCGCCGGGTTATGTTATTCAAATGTGACCCTTCTCACACTTGACGACACAGTGATCTGTCAGGTCCCTTTTGTCACTCTTGTCACACTGGTCCCGCTAGCAACACGCCCAGAGGGCGCGTGATCGTGTCGCGACTGCGCGGATGTGGCCGTCGCCAGGGTCGCCGACGGGCCGGGATCAGTGATCGTCGTCACCCGCTGAAGGCGTTCCAGCAGCGTTCAGCGACCCGGCCAGCGGCATCGGCCTGCGCGCCGAGGTCCGGCGACCAGCAAATCGGGATCAGTTGAACAGCCGGTCGGGTGCAGTTGAATAAGCGGCCAGAGCCCGTTGAACAGCCGGTCGGAGCCCGCTGACCACCGGGCCGAGTTCGTTGACCACCGGGCCGAGTTCGTTGACCACCCGGCCGAGGTCCATTGACCACCCGGCCGAGGTCCATTGACCACCGGGCCGAGGTCCGTTGGCCGGCAAGCCGGCAAGCCCACGTGGACCGCCAAGCGTTAATCGGCGGACCATCCGGTCCATGGCCACCGGAAACCACGGACCGGGTCAAGAGGACGCACGTCACGGCGCCCAGCGCGCTCCACCGGAGGAGCGTGTCCCTGGACAGAGCCCAGCCACGGACGGCGGGTGGGGCTCACCGTGCTTGCCGTACAGAAATCAGTGGTTCTTCACCCGGAACAACCTACGGACGGATAGCTCCCACCAGGGTGCCGCCATAGGAGGACAGAGTGACGACCTTGACCACGTCGCCGGTCTGGGGGGCGTGCACGATCTGCCCGTTGCCCGCATAAATGCTGACATGCCCAAGCCCTGAGCTGAAGATCAGGTCGCCGGGCTGCAGGTCCTTCAGATCCACCTTGCGGGACGACCCCCAGGCCCACTGCTGCCACGTGGTCCGGGGCAGCGACACGCCCCCAGCGCGCCACGACGCCTGCGTGAGGCCCGAGCAGTCCCAGCCGCTCGGTCCCGTGCCGCCGAACACGTACGGCTTGCCCACCTGCGCGTAAGCGAACCTGAGCACCGCCGCCGCGTTGCCGGAGGCCGAGCCCGTGTACTTGATGCCGGTGCTGTTGGGGTCACCGGTCTTGTAGGCGCCGAGCTTGTCCAGCAGCTTCTTCTGCTTCGCGATCAGCTTGCGGACCTCCGAGCGCTCCTTCTCGACCCCGTCGCGCTCCTTGTCGGCCGCCTGCAGCGCCGCCTCGGCCTTGTCGCGTTCGTCCTTGAGCCCGCGGTTCTCGCGATCGAAGGCCGCCAGCCGCGCCACCTTCTCCTCCGACAGCTGCCCCGCGAGCGCCATGCCGCCCAGCAGGCCCGTGGGATCCGGCTGGCCGATCATCGTGGGCCAGGAAGTGGCGTCGGGGCCGCGCGTGTAGGTATCGACGGCCATGTCGATGACCTGGGCGCGCAGGGTGGCGACCGTCTCAAGCTTGCGTTTGTAGCTGGCGTTCAGCTTGCCGTATTCGCCTTGGGCCGCCTTGTACTTCTCGGTCGCCGTGTTGTAGCGGTCGACGACCTTGTCGGCCTGATCGTTCAGCTTCTTGAGCTTGGCTTTCGCCTGTTTGATCGTGGGCTTCGGCGCGGCCAGTGCCTCGCTTGTGGGGAAAAGCAGCAGCCCGATCGCGAGTCCCGCGGCCAGTGGCGCCCGGCCAAACCTCACAGTGTCGCCTCCAGGGGAATATATCTGGGGCGAAATGGTACAGAAGTGGCGGGTGTGCTTTCACCCTAACAACCGATTCGTAATCTACGCGCGGCCCAGCCTGCGCAGCAGCAGAGCCGACGGAACCGGTCTGGCTCCCATACGCCGGACGGACTCGGCCACCTCACGGTCAGAGGAGACCACCGCCATGGCCCGGCCCGGCGGCTCGGCGCGGACGAGCTGGCGGATCAGGTCGTCGGCGATCTCGCCGGGTGCGCTGAAGAGCACCCGCACCCCGCGCGGCGCCACCACCTGGACGGGCGCGTTGAGCTCGGCGCCGTCGAAGACCACGGTCACCTCGACCCTGGTCTGCGCGACCAGCCCGCCGAGGCCGGTCATCAGCCGGTTGCGCTGATCGGCCAGGGTCAGCGTGCCGTAGCCGGTCTTGGTCACGTTGTAGCCATCGATGATCAGGTGCACCTGCGGCAGCGCGAGCAGCTGGTCGAGCAGCTGCGGGTCGTCGTCGGCCAGCGCGCGGGCGGGCACGCCCCTGACGCCGGGGCGCTCGCCCGTGAGCGCGGCCACCGAGTCGGCGGGCCTGCTGATCATGGTGGGCAGAGCCAGCTCCCTGCGCAGCCCGGCGGAGGCGTCCTGGAGCGCGTCGAGCAGCACCCTGACGCGGGCGTCCTCGATGCTCCTGCCCTCACGCGCGGCCCGGCGCGAGGCTTCGAGCTGCTTCTCCACGTCGGCCAGCCGCTCGCGGAGCCGGCGCAGCTCGGACTCGCCCGCGCTGCCCGCGGCCGTGGCGGCGGACCTGGCGTCGTCGGCCGCGTGCTCCATCTCCTCGGCGCGGCGCACCGCCGCCTTGCTCCGCTCGCGGGCCTCGTGGAGCTTGCGGCGCAGGTCGGAGTTCTCGGCGCGGGCCGCCCTGAGCTGCTCGCGCAGCCGGTCGGACTCGTCCTTGGCGGCGCTCTTCTGGGCGGCGAGCTGCTCGCGCAGCCGGGTCACCACCTCCTCGCGCTCGGTCCCCTCGGCCGCGACCGCCGACTGCTCGAGATCGGCCCGAGCGGCCTCGACCATCTCCGCCCAGCCGACCGGCCGCGTCAGATAGGCCGCGGCGGCCACCAGCACGGGGTCGGCGGCGGGTGGCACGTTGCCCTCGATCAGCGAGGCGACGAGCTCGGGCCATCCGGCGGCCACCGACTCGGCGACCACCTCGCGGAACTCTTTGTCGTTCTCCAGCTGGGCGGCGATGGGCGCGCTGCCCAGTTTGGCGCGCTTGCGCGGGTCGAACTTGGCGATGCCGCGCAGCGGCGGCGGAATCGTGGCAGCGGGCATGGACCCGAGGACCTGCGCCGCCAGATCGACGACGTTGAGTCTCACCTGCTCGGGAAGCGGGCGAGACAGACCTTCACCCGCTGAACTCATCCCACGGTCCCTTCGTGACATGCCCTTTCAGACAAGGGTACGGCTGTCGTGTACCTGTCCGTAACGGCAGGTCGGATATGGACAAGCGCTTGCTAGGGGTATACGACTGGGCCGGGACCCGCGTTCACCCGGTGTTCATCCAGGAGGCCCACCGTGACGGACGAGATGCGCACCTCCACCCGTGACCTGGAGGAACTGCACGATCGGCTGGGAATCTGGCTCAGCGGGCGAGTTGACCGGCCGGTGACGGTGTCCGAGCTGTCGAGGCCGATGGAAAACGGCATGTCCAGCGAAACGCTCTTCTTCACCGCGTCCTGGCCCGGAGAGCGCGTCCGGTGCGTGGCCAGGATGGCGCCCGCCCAGGAAGCGGTGCCCGTCTTCCCTTCCTACGATCTGCGGGCCCAGTTCGAGATCATGCGCTCGGCCAGGGAGAAAGCTGGAATTCCAGCACCCAGGGCCCTCTGGTTCGAGCCCGACCCCGGCCCGCTGGGCACTCCCTTTTTCATCATGGAACGGGAGGATGGTGACGTACCGCCCGACGTCCTGCCGTACACGTTCGAGGGCTGGATGCTCGACGCGGCGCCGCATGATCGGCGCCGGCTGCAGGACGCGACAGTGGCGATCGTGGCCGCGCTGCACGACGCGCCGTTCACCGAGGGGGACCTGGCCGTACTCCCGGAGGGCGGGCTGCGCCGCCACGTGGACGGGCAGCGCGCCTATTACGAGTGGGCGCACGGCGGGATGCGGATCCCGCTGCTGGAGCGGGGCTTCGACTGGCTGGAGGCGCACTGGCCGCGCGACCCTGGACCCGACGTGCTCTGCTGGGGCGACGCCCGCATCGGGAACGTGATGTATCGGGACTTCAGGCCGGTGGCGGTGTTCGACTGGGAGATGGCCGCGGTGGGGCCGCGCGAGCTCGATCTGGCGTGGATGATCTTCCTGCACCGTTTCTTCCAGGACATTACCGAGGCCATCGGCATGCCCGGAATTCCCGACTTCATGCGACGCGAAGACGTTTGCGGGAAATATCGGGAGCTGACGGGTTATCAGGTGCGGGACATGGAGTTCTACGAGATGTACGCGGCGCTGCGGCACGGGGCCATCATGGCCAGGGTGTGGCAGCGCCGGATCCACTTCGGCGAGCAGCCCATGCCGGACGACCCCGACGACCTGGTGCTGCACCGGGCCACGATCGAGCGGATGCTCAAAGGCTGGCGTCGTACACCGTGAGCGCGATCTGCACCCGGTTGTTGAGGTCCAGCTTGGTGAGGATCCGCGAGACGTGCGCCTTGACCGTGGCCACGCTCATGTAGAGCTCGCGGCCGATGGCGGCGTTCGACTTCCCCTGGCCGACGGCCAGCGCCACGTCGCGCTCGCGCTCGCTGAGCTTGGCCAGCAGGTCACGGGCCCTGTCCGTACGCCGGCCCGCGTGGCCGCCGTCCTCGGAGACGTGCGTGATGAGCTGGCGGGTCACGGCGGGCGACAGGATCGGCTCGCCGGCCGTCACCTTCCGGATCGCCTCGACCAGCTCGCGCGGCGGAATGTCCTTCAGCAGGAACCCCGCCGCCCCCGCGCGCAGCGCCCGCACCACCTGGGCGTCGGCATGGAAGGTGGTCAGCACCACCACCTCGGGCGGCGACTCGGCCGCGCGCAGCGCCTCCGTCGCGGTGAGCCCGTCGACGTCGGGCATCCGGATGTCCATCAGCACCACGTCGGGCCGGTGCGCGGCGATCAGCGGCGGCACCTCCGAGCCGTCGCCCGCCTCGGCCACGATCTCGATGTCGCCCGTCCCGCCGAGGATCATCGACAGTCCGGCTCGCACCAGGGCGTCGTCGTCGACGATCAGCACGCGGATCGGCGCGGTCATGCGTCCTCCCGGGAAGTCTCCACCGGCCAAGGTAACCAGGCGCGCACCAGGAAGTCGCCTTCGCGGGTCGCGCCGTGCTCGAGTCGCCCGCCCGCGAGCTGGGCCCGCTCGGTCAGGCCGATGAGCCCGGCACCGGCTCCGGGGATGCGCGTGCTCTGGCGTACCCGAAGCGGGTTACGGACCTCGGCCGTCAGGCCCGCCCCCGGACCGCCGGCGACCGTGACCGTCACGGGAGCACCGCTCGCGTGCTTGCGCGCGTTCGTGAGCGCCTCCTGGACGATGCGGTAGACGTTGCGGCCCAGCCCCTCCGGCGCGTCACCGGCGTCGAGCGCGAAGTCCACCTCCATGCCCGCCTCATGGCACTCCTCGATCAGCGGGGACAGGTCGGCCAGCGTGGGCTGCGGGCGGTCGGGGACGGGGTCACCGGCCGCGGGTGCCGAGTGGCGCAGCACGCCGATCACCTCGCGCAGGTCCTGCAGCGCGTGGTGGGCGCTGTTCCTGATCGCCCCGGCGGCTCTGGCGATCTCCTCGGCGGGCGCGTCCGGCCGGAACTCCAGCGCGCCCGCGTGCAGGCTGAGCATGGAGATGCGGTGCGCGAGCACGTCGTGCATCTCCCTGGCGATCCGCTCGCGCTCGAGCCGCTTGGCCTCCTCCGCCGCGCTGTCGGCGCGCTGCCTGAGCGACCAGACGAGCTGCCGCCTGGCCCGGACCACGATGCCCCAGGCGAACACGGTCAGCACGATGGCCGCCCCGAAGACGTTCTGCCCCAGCAGGCCCAGCTCCTTGTCGGGCCTGAGCATGGAGAACGGGATCAGCGTCAGGATGCCGAGCAGTGCGACCGGCCCGGAGATCTTGAACGGCCGGTGCACCGCCACGGTGAACAGGGCGACGACCGCGGGCCCGCCCACCAGCGTCAGATAGATCGACAGCACCGTGGTCACCAGCGCCAGCCCGACCGGCCACCTGCGGCGCAACCACACCGCCGCGCAGGCCAGCGCGCCGACCACCTGCTCGATCGCCACCACGGGCGTCGGCTGCCCCTCCAGGTCCGGCATGCTCAGCAGAGCCAGCCCGCAAGCGGCCAGGAACATCAGGACGTCGACGATCCAGTCGCGGGTCGAGCGCCGCACCGGACGCCGCTCGTCGCCGTCCCCCAGCAGGACCGAGGGCAGCAGCCACCGGTATTCCGTCACGTTCCACGAGGTTAGAGCCTGCCCGGGCCCAAGGACAGCGACCAAAGTCGATGGTCGCCGAGACCTACGGCCGACGCGGCGGGCATCGCGGGCGCGGAACGCTGGATGGCGTGAAAGTGATTCTGTACCTGTTGGGCTGGCTGCTGGTGGCGCAGGGCGTCGGCGGCGTGGTCAACACCCTGCTGGGCTGGTGGCGGTGGGCCCACGACCTGCTGCTGGTCAACATCCTGCCGTTCCTCCACGGCCGCGAGATCTTCGCCGCCATCGTGATCGGCGTGCTCGGGCTGGTGCTGCTCTCGGCCTCGGCGTCGATGCGCAAGACGGAGGGCCGGACGTGAGCACCGCCGCGCGACCACGCGAGCCGGACGTGAGCACGACGACGCTGCGTCCGCCGCGCAACCAGGCCGACAGGCGGGCTATCTCCTGGTGGACGGTCCAGGCGATGATCCTGGCCGTGCCGGTGGCCGCCGCCGCGGTGGCGGCCTACTGGCTGTTCACCGAGCGGTCCGTCTGGCTGGGGATCGTGACGGCCGTCTTCGCGGCGGGCTGCCTGCTGCTGGCAGTGGCCGCGCCACGCGCGTACTACCGGGTGGAGCGCTGGGAGGTCACCGGCGAGGCCGTCTACACGCGCAAGGGCTGGCTGACCCACACCTGGCGGGTCGCGCCGATGTCGCGCATCCAGACGGTCGACACCGCGCGGGGGCCGGTGCAGCGGCTGTTCGGGCTGGCGGACGTCACGGTGACCACGGGCTCGGCGGCGGGCGCGATCAAGATCGAGGCGCTGGACCACGAGCTGGCGGCCGAGCTGGCACAGCGGCTCACCACGATCACCCAGGCGACACCGGGGGACGCGACGTGAGCTGGCGGAAACTCTCCTCACGGAGCCTGGGCGCATCGGCGGTGCTGTCGCTGGCGATCGTGGTGCCCGCGGTGACCGTCTTGGTGCGCACGCTGATCGGGCTCGACTGGTCGCTGGGCGCCACGGTCGCGGCGGGCGCGGGCGCGGCGGCGCTGATCGTGGCCGGGGTCCTGGCGTACGACGGGGCCCGGCTCCGCTCCACCCAGTGGCGGCTCACCACGGAGCGCCTGGAACTGCGCTCGGGCATCGCCGTACGGCAGCACCGCTCGATCCCGCGCGACCGCGTGCGCAGCGTCGACCTCACGGCGGATCCGGTACGGCGGGTGTTCGGGCTGACCGTCGTCAAGGTCGGCACCGGAGAGCACCCGGGCGAGGGGACCGAGCTCACCCTTGACCCGCTGGCCAGGTGGGAGGCCGAGGAGCTGCGCCGTACCCTGCTGCGGACCGGCGAGGTCCCGCTCGGGGACGACCGCGCGATGGCGGAGCTGCGGTGGGCCTGGATCAGGTACGCGCCGCTGTCGGTGTGGTCGTTCGCGGGCGGCGCGCTGGTGCTGGGGGCGCTCTACAAGCTGCTGGACGCGTTCGGCGTGAACCTGTTCACCACCGGGACGGCGGCGGGTGCCTGGGGCTGGGTCACGGGGCAGCCGTGGCTGGCGGTGCCGCTGCTCGTGGCGGCCAACGTGGTGATCGGGGTGGCGGGCGCGCTGCTGCTGTTCGCCGAGTCGTGGGGGCGCTACCGGCTGGAGCGCGAACCGGGGCGGCTACGGCTGCGACGTGGGCTGCTGACCAGCCGGTCCCTGACGCTGGAGGAGCGGCGGCTGCGCGGCGTGGAGATCAGCGAGCCACTGCTGCTGCGGCTGGGCGGCGGCGCGCGGGTCAAGGCCGTCGCCACCGGGCTGCGCAAGGCGGCCGAGAACGAAACGGAGGACGTGGCCGCGCTCACCCCACCACTCCCCCGCCCGGTGGCCGAACAGATCGCCGAACGCGTCATGGGTCTGGGACGGCCCGGAGCGGTGGCCTCGCGGGCGGAGCCGGGGCAGGCCGCGACGTCGCCCGCAGTGGGACCGTGGCGGGCCGGGCTGGTGGCGCATCCTGCGGCGGCCCGGCGCAGGCGCCTCGTCCGCGCGGTCGTCGCCGTCGTGGTGCTGGCCGCGTTGGCCGGGGTGCCGCCGCTCCTCTGGACGTGGCAGGCGGGCTGGATCTGGCCTGCGGCCGTGCTGGTCATCGGGCTCCCGACCGGCCTGTGGCTGGCCGCCGACGCCTACCGGGGGCTCGGCCACGCGCTCGGTCCGCACCACCTGATCACCAGGAAGGGCTCGGCCGCACGGCGTACGGTCGCGCTCGACCGGAGCGGCATCGTCGGCTGGACGGTCGAGCAGTCGTTCTTCCAGCGCCGCGCCGGTCTGCTCACGCTTTCGGCGACGACGGCGGCGGGAGACGGGCACTACGACGTGGTCGACGTCGGCACGGGCGAGGGGCTCGACCTGGCGGCACGCGCCGTACCCGGCCTGCTGGAGCCCTTCCTCGCCGGGAAAAGCAGCGAGCCGCGGATCTCCCCCGGCTTGCCCACGCCCCTGTATTGGACAAGCTAGATCACGCGGCTCATTTGCTTTGCGGGGCCCACGCTATTTGCCGCACTTGCAACGCACTTGCAGAGCTGTAACCGTCGCCGTCAAGCTCAGGCCGGGTGGACGATCCACGACGGGAGGATTCGCGGCGGCTCGAAGGGCGGGCTCACCTGCCGAGCCCGCGCCACGCGAGCCGCCAGCGGGCGGCCGGGTGCCTCTGCGGGGAGCTGAGCGGCCCCCAGAGGTCCGGCGCGACGCCGGTCATGCCGGTGACCGTGAGCGAGCTCGCGATGCGCGACAGCGGCCACTGGACGGCCTGAAGCGCCCAGCCAGGCCGGACGCCCACCATCCGGTCGGGCCGGTCGGGCCCGCTGGCCGGTCAGCTGCCGATCGGCTTCTTGGCCAGCTCGGCCAGGTACGTCTTGGCCAGGGACAGCGCCCCGTCACGCGCTTCCTTGTCGGACATCAGCTTGACCTTGGGCGAGTTGACGGGCTCGTCCTTGGGCCGCTCGGCGCCCGAGTAGTCCACCACGATCACCATCGCCCCCTGCCGCAGCAGCACCGTGCCCGTGGAGGCGAACGTCTCGCCGTGCGTGATCCGCACGTACTGGCTGAAGGCCGCCTCTCCCAGGCCCTTGACCTCGGACAGCCCGCTCCACGAGATGCCGCCGATGGTGGAGCCCGCGTTGGCGCCGCGGCTGCCGCGCTGCCCCGTGTAGTAGGCGCGCGCGGCCGGCGCGTCCTCGACGCCGGCCCGGTTGGTGAAGCGGTGCGTGGTGATCAGCGCGCTGCGGATCCGCTTGACATCGGCGCCCACGGGGATGTCCAGGTTCAGCCACCGGCACTCGGTCTGCGCGTCGTTGCCCACCTCGGTGCCGCGGGCGCGCGGCGTGGGAGTGGGGACCAGCCGGCTGACCGGGTCTTTCATGGCCTGGCAGGCGGCCGGGAAGATGGCGAGGTTCGTGGGCGAGGGCGTCCCCTCGGGCTTGGGCGTGCTGGTGACGGCGGCCTTGTCCGGCTGGGCCAGCACGTTGGGGTGCTGCGCCTTCCAGGCCGCTACGCCCTTGGCGATGTGCCCGAGTACGGTGCTGGCCTCGCGGATCCCGTTGGCCTCGGTGACCGACTGGGTGGTCGCGTTACTGAGGATCTGCGCGTCCTTGCGCTGCTGGTCGGCTTGGTACTTGACCTTGATCGTCATGTCGTCGACGCGGGCGTGGGCCTCGCCGAAGGAGTACCACAGCAGCTTGCCGGAACGGCGCCAGGTGTATTGGGCGAACGCGGCGTCACCGATGCCGGGCACGTCCTTGACCGGGGAGACGTACTCCTTCTCCCCCTTCTTCGGCGTGGGCTTGGCCGTCTCGGCGTACTTGCCGCCGCCGTAGTCGATGTCGTAGGAGTTCTGGGCCATGGTCCGGCCGGTCTTGGCGCCGTCGCCGCGGTGCTGCTCGACGCGGACGTCGATCTCCCGGCTGCGCCAGTATTCGCCGAACGAGATGCGGCGGTTGACCCAGTTGCAGGTGAAGCTGAGCGTGTAGTCGGAGTCGTTGGAGCCCTTGGCCACCGTCGCCTGAGGCACGAGGCGATCGGCCTCGCTCTTGGGCAGCATCGAGCACACGTCGAGCGCCGGCGCCGCCGCCGAGACGGGCGACTTGACCGGCTTGGCGCCGGTCGAAGGTGTGGAGCGGGCGACCTTCCCGTACACGATGTACGCACCCGCGCCGCCCCCGATCAGCACGACCACCGCGACGGCCACCACGGGCAGGATCCACGACCGCCTGCGCGGCGGAGGCGGAGGCGGGGGCGGGGGCGGCCCCCAGGGCGATCCGGGCGGTCCGGGTGGCATGGTCGGCTGCTCGAACTGCCTGCCCTGGATCGGATAGGGGTTGGTCGGCGGCTCGAACGCGCTACCGGGATTCACGAGGAACTCCTGAGGTTGCCCTGACTTGCGGGGAAACATGCTAGTCACACCACTTGCAAGATGCTTGCGAAGGGCTTCAGTCGCGCAGCGCCGCGGAGACCACGCGGGCGGACTCGATCGCCGTCTCCCTGTCGGCCGGGGAACTCGGCGGAACGTCCTCGCGGCGCAGGATGACCTCGCCCACGAGATTACTCGTACGGAAGAGCAGCGTGGTGTCCGATCGGCCGGATTTGGTGCTGCTCATGTAGAGCTCGTAGGTGTCCTGCACGAACGCCGCCTCGCCCACGCCCGGCACGTCGGCCAGGGGACCGACGGTCTTGCGGAAGACCGTGCCCTTCGCCGCCGCGCGGCTGCCGCGCTCGCTGTCGAACCGCAGCCGGGCCACGGCGGGACCGCTGTAGTCGCCGTCGGGCTGCTCGGCCCTGGTCCGCACGGTGATCGAGCGGACGATCCGGGAGCCGTCGCGCACCTGCCACACGCACTCGCCCGGCCTGGTGCGTTGCCGCTGCACCGCGCCCGTAGACGCCTGCCCGGGATCCTTCAGCAGTTGCCCGGCCTTTGCGTCACCGATCAGCCCGCACGGGTCGGGCGCCGCCGCGTAGCTGCCCGTCTCCTTCGGCCCGTTCAGTACGCTCACGCCGTACCAGCCGCCCACCCCCACCACGGCGACGGCGGCCAGCACGGCGGGCACGAGCCACCATCGGCGAGCACCGGAAGCGGGCACGAGGCGAGCGCCGGAAGCGGGCACGCCGCTCAACCGCTCGCCGACCTGCTCGGCCGACGGCCGGGCCGCGGGGTCCTTGGCCAACATGGCCATCAGCAGCCCGCCGAGCTCGCGCCCCGCCCTGGCCGGAAACGGCGGGTCGTGCAGCAGCACCGCGGCGGCCACCGCGGCCGGCAGGGCGCGCTCGAACGGCGGCCGGCCCTCCACCGCGGTGTAGAGGCTCGCGCCGAGCGACCACAGGTCGGAGGCGGGGCCGGCGGCATGCTCGTTCAGCCGCTCGGGGGCCATGTAGCCGGGCGAGCCCGCCGTGCCCCGCCGATCGCCCCGGCCGCCCATCGGAGTCGCGATGCCGAAGTCGGTGAGCATGGCCGAGCCGTCGGCGTCGAGCATGATGTTGCCCGGCTTGACGTCCTGATGGAGGATGCCGTGCGCGTGCGCCACCCGCAGCGCCGACAGCACCTGCGCCCCGATGCGGGCCACGGCCTGCGGCGGCAGCGGGCCGCGCTCCTCGATGACCTTGTCCAGCGAGCGCCCGGCGACCAGGTCCATGACGATCCACGGCTGGTCGCCGTCGAGCACCACGTCGTGGACGAGCACGATGGCGGGATCGCGCAGCCGCCCCGCGGACCTGGCCTCATGGATCGCCCGATCGGCGAACTCGGCCCGCTGGCGCGGCGTCAGCCCGGCCGGCACCCGCATCTGCTTGACCGCGACCTGCCGGTCGAGCGTCTGGTCGAGCGCCCGCCACACGGTGCCCGCGCCGCCCTCGCCGAGCCGCTCCACCAGGCGGTAACGGCCGGCCAGGAGGTAGAAGTCAGCCTGCACTGCGCAACGCCCGCTCGCTGGCCCGTGCAGCCTTCAGCGCCGACTGCCTGATGTCCTCGTCGGTGGGCTTGGTGGCGAGCGTGGTGTACTCGACGCTCACCACCAGGTTGGCCAGCCGGTAGTAGACGTGGGCGGAGTGCACCCGCCCCGACGGCCCGGCGAGCTCGAAGGCGAAGCCCTCCTCCCCGACGCCGGTGAGGGCGTGGACCGGAGTGCGCTTGGCCTTGAGTGAGTTCTTCACCCCGATCTCCGGCCAGGTCCAGTCGACCTGGTCGTACTTGGCCCAGTAGCGCTGCTGGTTGCCCAGCAGCGTGTGGGCCGTCACCGGAGTCATCGACCAGGGGTCGGCGGTGTCGGAGTCCTTCTGGAGCTGCAGCCCCACGCCGCTGCCCTGAACCGGCCAGCCGCACTTGGGGCCCACCTCGTCGGAGCCGGGCTGTGGCTTGGGCGGCTGCCGGGTGTTCAGCAGCTCGCCGATCTCGGCCTGGGCGAGGAGCGAGCACACGTTCATGGGGACGCTGAAGGCTTCTGGCACCTTGTCCTGATTTTTCGTCACAAAGTAGGTGACGCCGACGGCGATCAGCAGCACCGCCACGGCGGCGGCGATCCAGACGATCGCCTTACCGCGGCGCTTCACCCGGCCGGGCGCGGTGAGATCGTGCTGCGTCGCGAGCCGGACCGTCCGCCCCGCCGCGACCTCCCCGAGCGCGTGCATGGCGGCCCGCGCGTCGAGGCGGGCGGCGGGATGGCGCGCCATCATGGCGGCGAGGACCGGCCCGATCGGACCGGGCACGACCGGCGGCGGCAGCGTCAGCGTCGCCCTGATCCGCTCGGCCGGCGAGCCGCCGTAGGCCGGCCCACCCGCGGCGGCGGTGAACAGCGTGGCGCCCAGCGACCAGATGTCGCTGGCCGAGCCGCCCGGCTCACCCTCCAGCCGCTCGGGCGCGATGAAGCCGGGCGAGCCGATCATCAGCCCCTGCTCCGTCAGCGTCGCCTGCCCCTCCTGCCGGGCGATGCCGAAGTCGGTGAGCACCACCCGGCCGCCGTCGGTGAGGAAGACGTTGCCCGGCTTGACGTCGCGATGCTGCAACCCCTGCGCGTGCGCGGCGGACAGCGCGTCCAGGACGCGCGCCCCGATGTCGGCGACCTGCTCCTGCGGCATCGCCCCGCGCTCCCGGACCGCGTCCGCGAGCGTCCGGCCCCGCAGCAGCTCCATGACCAGCCACGGCCGCTCGTGCTCGACGATGACGTCGTGCAGCGCCACGATGCCCGGATGCCGCAGCCGCGCGGTCGCCTGCGCCTCGCGTACGGCCCGAGTCACGAGGTCGCCGCGCTCCTTGGCGGACAGGCCCTCGGGCAGCGTGAGCTCCTTGACCGCCACCTCGCGGTCAAGCATCTCGTCCCTGGCCAGCCACACCCTGCCCATGCCGCCGCTACCGAGCGGCCGCAGCAGTGAGTAGCGGCTGGCGAGTCTTCCCCCGGACATAAACGGAAGGGTAACTAAGGATCAAGCCAGACAGTTATTCGTTCGAAACTGATAACTGTCGGTCTACCTCTCTATGGTCTTGGTTCGTGGATCCGGTTCAAGGCACTCTCGACGAGCTCGGCACTCCGCTGAGCGACGTCACGTTCGTCGTGTTCGACCTCGAGACGACCGGGGGTTCCCCGGCCGATCACATGATCACCGAGATCGGCGCGGTCAAGGTGCGGGCGGGCGAGGTGCTCGGGGAGTTCTCCACGCTGGTCGATCCCGGCGGGCCGATCCCGCCGTTCATCTCCGTGCTGACCGGCATCACCGACGCCATGGTGGTGGCCGCGCCGCGCATCGAGTCGGTGCTGCCGGCCTTCCTCGAGTTCATCCGCGGCACGACCCTGGTCGCCCACAACGCGAGCTTCGACACCCGTTTCGTCAAGGCGGCCTGCGCGGCCCACGGCTATCCCCCACCGGCCAACCCGGTCGTCGACACCGTCGACCTGGCCCGCCGCGTGCTGACTCGTGACGAGACGCCCAACGCCAAGCTCGCCACGCTGGCCAGGTTCTTCCGCAGCCCGACCGACCCCTGCCACCGCGCCCTGCAGGACGCCAAGGCCACCGTCCACGTGCTCCACGGGCTGATCGAGCGGGCCGGCTCCTTCCAGGTCCACACGCTCGAAGAGCTCAAGTCCTTCGTCCGCGCCCCCACTCCCGAGCAGCAGCGCAAGCGCCACCTGGCCGAGTCGGTGCCCCACTCCCCCGGCGTCTACCTCTTCGAGGACGAACGCGGCGAGGTCCTCTACATCGGCAAGAGCACCAACCTGCGCAACCGCGTCCGCTCCTACTTCACCGCCAGCGAGACCCGCCCGCGCATCCGCGAGATGATCGGCATCGCCGAGCGGGTCCGCCACATCGTCTGCGCCACCGCCCTCGAAGCCGAAGTACGCGAGCTGCGCCTGATCGGCGGCGCCAAACCCCGCTACAACCGCAGGTCGCGCTTCCCGGAGAAGGTCGTCTGGCTCAAGCTGACCGACGAGCCGTTCCCCCGCCTGTCGATCGTGCGCGAGCTCAAGGACGACGGCGCCGCCTACCTCGGTCCCTTCTCCAGCAGCCGCTCGGCCGACGACGCCCGCATCGCCCTGCACGAGGCGGTGCCGCTGCGCCAATGCACGCAGCCGATCAGCCTGCGCACCCACCGAGCGGCCTGCGTCCTCTACGAGATGGGCCGCTGCGGAGCGCCGTGCGAGGGCAGGGAGAGTCAGACCGACTACGCGCTGCACGCCCAGGCCGCCCGCCGGGCCATGACCCTCGACGCCTCGTCCGTCTTCTCCGCGGTGTCGGCCCGTATGGAGCGCCTCTCGGTCGAGCAGCGCTACGAGGAGGCCTCCGTCGACCGTGACCGTCTCGCGGCCTTCGTCCGCACCGCGGCCCGCATGCAGCGCCTCACGGCCATCACCCGCATCCCCCAGCTGGTCGCCGCCAGCCCGGCCTTCGACGGCGGCTGGGACATCCACGTCATCCGCTACGGCCGGCTCAGCGCGGCCGGCGTCATGCCCCGCGGCGCCCACCCCGTCCCCTATGTCGAGTCCCTCGTGGCCATGGCCGAGAGCGTCATCCCCGGCCCCGGGCCCGTCCACGCGGCCAGCGCCGAGGAGACCGAGTGCATCCTGCGCTGGCTGGAGTCACCGGGGGTGCGCCTGGTGGAGGTCGACGGCGAGTGGAGCCTGCCCGCCCACGGCGCCGCCCGCCACAAGGCCCGCATCGACCTCGCCTACCGCGGCCTCGATCAGGGCCGCTAGAGTTGGCCCATGGTCACGGCTATCGTCCACATCAACGCCGAGGTAGACCGGATCCCGGAGGTCGCCCAGACGATCGCCGAGATCGAGGGGGTCAGCGAGGTCTACTCCATCACCGGCGAATACGACCTGCTGGCGATGGTCCGGGTGGCCGCCTACGAGCAGATCGCCGAGGTGATCCCGGGGCGCCTCAACAAGGTGGCCGGTGTGCTCCACACCGAGACCCACATCGCCTTCCGCACCTACTCCAAGCACGATCTCGACGCGGCGTTCTCGATCGGCTTCGGCGAAAGCGACTAGCTCCACTCCTCCGGCCTCGGGCTGAGCGCCGCCGCCTATAGAGGCGCGATCAGTTTTTACGGCAGGCACGGTGAGCCCCAATGCGCGTGCGGGGCTGGGCCCTGTCCAGGGATACGGTCCTGAGGTGTGCGGGGCTGGGCGCCGTGACGAGACGGTGAGACCGTGGCTTCCGGCGACCCCTCACCGCAACCGCCATGCACCGCTCACTACGCCCGCCGTGTGCGGCTCGATTACTCGCCGTGGGACAGCCGCTTGATCACGCCGGACTCGACGCCGTGCGAGAAGTCACCCGCGCGAGAGAACACCGGTCCTGAAGACACCTGACGCCAAAAGAACGGGCCCGGGCGGATGATCCGCCCGGGCCCGAACCGAAGAGAAACTACCGCGTCACGGAGTGGTCGTCGCCGGCTCCGATCGCCGCGTGCTCCTCCTCATGCTCATGCCCATGCCCGTCGCCGAGAGGAATCTTCTCCCCTCCGTACGCCTTGGACATCCGGGCGCGCAGCTTGCCGAGCGGGCCGCGCATCCCCTTCGGCGGGATGCCCGCGCTGTCGGGCGCGGCCGGCAGCATCAGCACCGGCTCCTTGCCCTGGACGTGCGCGGCGATGTCGTCGTCCGCCGGCGTGTGCAGCTCGATGTACTCGCCGTGCGGCAGCCGCTTGATCACACCCGACTCGACGCCGTGCGAGACGACACCCGCGTCGTAGCGCTGCAGGCCGAGGCAGATGCGATACGTGATCAGGTACGCCAGTGCGGGCGCCACGAAGATCAGCACCCGCCCCGCGTACGTGGTCACGTTCAGGCTGATGTGGAAGTTGGCCGAGATCTCGTCGTTGGCGCCGAGCAACCAGAGCACACCGTAGAACGTGATGGCCGTCATGCCGATCGCGGTGCGGTGCGGGTTGTTGCGCGGACGCTCGGCGATGTGGTGCTCGCGCTTGTCGCCCGTGACCCAGCGTTCCAGGAACGGATAGAGCGCCAGGCCCGTCATGATGATGCCCATGGGCACCAGCGCCGGGATGATGACGCTGAGCGGCAGTGTCCCGGCATGGGACGTGCCGAACAGGTTGATCTCCCACGGCACCATGATGCGCAGCGCGCCTTCGAGGAAGCCCATGTAGAAGTCGGGCTGCGAACCGGCCGAAATGTCGGCGGGCGTGTAGGGCCCGAACAGCCAGATCGGGTTGATCTGGGCGAAGGTCGCCAACCCCGCCACCACCGCGAACGTGAACAGGAAGTACGCGCCCGCCTTGGCCATGAAGGCCGGGTAGAACGGCGCTCCCACCACGTTGTGGTTGTTGCGGTTCTTGCCGGGCATCTGGGTGTGCTTCTGCGTCCACATGAGCACCATGTGGGCGGAGACGAGCGCCAGGATGATGCCTGGGATGAGCAGAATGTGCAGTGAGTAGAACCGGGAGATGACATCCTCACCCGGATATTCCCCGCCGAACAGGAAGAACGTGACGTACGTGCCGACCAGCGGCAGCGAGATCGCCACACCCTCGGTGATCCGCAGACCGGCGCCGGACAGCAGGTCGTCAGGCAGGGAGTAGCCGGTCAGGCCCTCGGCGAGCGCCAGCGTCAGCAGCCCGACGCCGATCAGCCAGTTGAGCTCGCGCGGCTTGCGGTAGGCGCCGGTGAAGAACACCCGCAGCGCGTGCACCATCATGCCGGCCACGAACATCAGGGCCGCCCAGTGGTGCATCTGCCGCATGAGCAGACCACCCCGGACGTCGAAGCTGAGCTCCAGCGACGACGCGTAGGCCTGGGACATCATGACGCCCTTGAGCGGGGCGTACGACCCGTCGTAGGCGATCTCCGCCATGCTCGGCTTGAACCAGAACGTCAGGAACGTACCGGTCAGCAGCAGGATGACGAAGGAGTAGAGCGCGATCTCGCCCAGCAGGAACGACCAGTGGTCGGGGAAGACCTTGCGAAAGTTGCGCTTGAGGAAGTTGCCCGCGCCGAGGCGCTCGTCGAGGAAGTTCGACGGGCCGGCGATGGCCTTGGGTACGGTGGTCAGCTCGCTCATGCCTGGCCTCCCTTGGACCTGGCCTCGGCTTCGGCGTCGCCGCGCTCCCAGTAGCTGGGACCGGGCGGCACGTTGAAGTCCCCCTCGGCGACGAGGAAACCCTCTCCGTCGACCGTGATCGGCAGCTGCGGCAGCGGCCGGGCCGCCGGGCCGAAGATGACCTTCGCTCCGTCGGCGGCGTCGAAGGTCGACTGGTGGCAGGGGCAGAGGATGTGGTGGGTGGTCTGCTCGTAGAGGGCCGCGGGGCAGCCCACGTGCGTGCAGATCTTGGAGTAGGCGACGATCCCGTCGTGGGTCCAGTTCTGGTTGGTCCCGGACTTGATCTCTTCGGGGCGGAACTTGATCAGGATCAGCGTCGCCTTGGCCAGGGCGTTCAGGTCGTGCTGGTAGCCATCGGGCACCACCGACAGGATGCCGCCCGGCGAGTTGAAGTCGGCCGCGCGGATCGGCTGGCCGGTGCCCTCGACGACGAGCCTGCGCGGCTTGCCGTCCTTGGTCTTCTCACCCCAGACCGTGTGCCGCAGCGTCTTGTTGAAGGCGGCGCCGGGCATCTTGGAGTTGTCGAGGTCACGCAGCAGCACCACCGGGAGCAGGCCCAGCGGCGCGGCCGCGAGCAGCAGCGTGCGGCGCAGCAGCTTGCGCTTGACGAAACCGCTCTCGTTGGCGCCCTGAATGAAGGTCTCGGCGACGACCCCCCGCTCCTCCTCGCCGGAGACCATGGGGTGGCGCTCCTGGACCAGGGAGTATTTCGGCATGATCATGCGGACCCAGATCACGATGCCGGAGGCCAGCCCCAGCAGCGCGATCGTCAGCGTGCCGCCGAGCGCCAGGTTGGACACGCCGGTGCTCTCCGGGCTGCCGACCTGGAAGTAGACGTACGAGATGATGAACGCGATGGCCGCGAGGAACGTGACCGTGAAGCAGAGCGCCACGATCTTCTCGGCCTTGCGCGCCTTCTGCTCGTCCTGCAGCGTGACGCCCGGGATCTCTACCTCGACGTCCTCGCGTTCGGGGGCGCCGAGCATCGAGGTGCCCGGCGCGGGGGTGCCGATGACGCGCCGTGGGACGCGCTCGTCCGGCTGCTCGATCTCATGCTCGTTGTCTGTCATGACTTCTGTCGCTTCTTCGCGGTGATCCAGATGGCGGCGAGGGCGAGGGCGCTGAGGCCCGCTATCCAAGCTACGAGACCTTCGGTGACCGGGCCAATACGCCCGAGGCCAAAACCTCCCGGGTCCTTCTGCTCGCGAACATTGGTGATGTAGGCGATCATGCTGCGCTTCTCTTCAGGCGTGATCGTCGAGTCGTTGAAGACCGGCATCGCCTGCGGGCCGGTGATCATGGCCTCGTAGATCTGCGTGGGAGACGCCTGGTTCAGGTTGGGGGCGTATTTGCCCTGCGTCAGCGCGCCGCCCGCGCCGGCCCAGTTGTGGCACTGGATGCAGTTGGCGCGGAACAGCTCACCGCCCTTGCCCGCGTCGCCGAGCTTGGCGTCGACCTGCTCCTTGCCGGGCACCTGCGGGCCGCCGCCGAGCGACTGCACGTAGGCGCCGAGCTTGCGGATCGAGTCCGGGTTGACCCACTTGCTCTCCGGCTTGCGCGGCGCCTGGGCGCCGGAGTCGGCCGCGGGCATGCGGCCGGTGCTCACCTGGAAGTCGACGGCCGCGGCCCCGACGCCGATGAGCGTGGGAGCCTTCCCGCTGATGCCCTGCGCGTTGAGCCCGTGGCAGCTGGAGCAGTGCAGCTCGAACAGGGCCTTGCCCTCGGCCACGTCGTCGACCCTGCCTGACGCGAGGGCCGCGTCAGCAGGCTTACCCACCTGAACAAAGGCGGTGTATGCCATCCCGACCAGCGCCAACGCGAAAATCAGGACGGCGTATCTCGCGAGGGGATGCCGCCGCCAAGCGGTGATCCTAGTCACAGAGATCCCGTTCCTTAACGAATAATGTAGATGGTCGCGAAAAGACCGATCCAGACGACGTCGACGAAGTGCCAGTAGTAGGACACGACGATGGCGCTGGTGGCCTGCTCATGCGTGAAGCGCTTCGCGGCGTACGTCCGTCCCAGCATGAAGAGGAACGCGATCAGGCCACCCGTTACGTGCAGGCCGTGGAAGCCCGTCGTCAGGTAGAACACCGAGGTGAAGGCGTTCGCGGACAGGGTCGCGCCCTCCTTCGCCAGCTCGCCGTACTCGTACAGCTGACCGGCGACGAAGACCGCGCCCATCAGGAAGCTCACGAGATACCAGAAGCGGAGCTTGCCGACCTGCCCCTTCTCCGCGGCCCATACGCCCAGCTGGCACGTCACACTCGACAGGACCAGGATGATCGTGTTGACCGTCGCGAACGGGATGTTCAGGTGAGCGCCTTCGGCTTCCACGCCCTTCTGCAGGAGCGCGGGGCCCCACTCGAGGCCGTTGCCCTCGCTCACCGACCGGATGGTGAAGTACATCGCGAACAGCGCCGCGAAGAACATGAGCTCAGAGGACAGCCAGACGATCGTACCGACGCTGACCAGATTGGGTCTGCGGTACGGCTGTGCTGTCGTCGTCGAAGTTATTGCGGATGCTGTCGCCACGGGCAGCATTATTGCGGCTTCTGTGGGCGGTCCCGCGCACGACCCCCCCGTAAGCAGGAACAAACATGCCCGTAACCTCAAAAAATGAGGACAAAACGCCCGCCAGAGACAGCGGCCTGGGATTGCGGGCCGGGGCACCGGTACGATCCCAGGTGACCATACAGCTACGACCGATAGTGAGCGCGACCGTGAGCACCGACGACACGATGAGGGTCCTCGTCTACAGCGACGACGCCGCCACCCGTGAAGAGGTTCGGCTGGCGATCGGCCGGCGACCCGCCGCCGATGTCCCCCTCGTGGAGATCGTGGAGTGCGCCACCGAGCCCAAGGTTCACCAGTGGCTGGGCTCCGGCGAGATCGACGTGGCCATCCTCGACGGCGAGACCCAGCCCGCCGGCGGCATGGGCGTCTCGCGCCAGGCCAAGGACGAGGTCTACGACTGCCCGCCCGTCTGCCTGATCATCGCCCGGCGCGACGACCGCTGGCTGGCCGACTGGTCCAAGGCCGACGCCGTGGTCCCGCAGCCGCTGGAGCCCATGGTCCTGGCCGACACCGTCGCCGACCTGATGCGCCGCCGCGCCTCGACCCGACTCAACGCGAAGTAGGTGCCCGCCGTGGATGCCCGGACGACCTGGCCCGCCCTGCTCTCGGCTCTCCTGTCGGGTGAGCATCTGACCGCCGATGAGACCTCCTGGGCGATGCGGGAGATCATGTCCGGCTCCGCGACGTCGGCCCAGATCGCCGGGTTCGCGGTCGCGCTGCGGGCCAAGGGCGAGACGGTGGCCGAGGTCGTGGGCCTGGCCCGCACCATGCTGGAGCTGGCCACCCCGCTCGACGTCGAGGGCCCGGTCGTCGACGTCGTCGGCACCGGCGGCGACCGCGCCCACACGGTCAACGTCTCGACGATGGCCGCCATCGTGGCCGCCGGCGCGGGCGCCCGCGTGGTCAAGCACGGCAACCGCGCCGCCTCCTCCTCGTGCGGCGCCGCCGACGTGCTGGAGCACCTGGGCATCCGCCTCGACCTGACGCCCGAGCAGACGGCCCTCGTCGCCCGCGAGGCGGGCATCGCCTTCTGCTTCGCCCCGGTCTACCACCCCGCGCTGCGCTTCGCCGGGCCGCCGCGCAAGGAGATCGGCGTCCCGACGGTCTTCAACTTCCTCGGCCCGCTCACCAACCCGGCCCGCCCCGCCGCCCAGGCCATCGGTGTCTTCGACAAGAACATGCTGCCGGTCCTCGCGGGCGTCTTCGCCGAGCGCGGCGTCTCCGCCCTGGTCTTCCGCGGCGACGACGGCCTCGACGAGCTCACGATCGCCACGACCTCCACGGTCTGGATCGTCAAGGAAGGCGCCGCGACCCAGACCGTCTTCGACCCCTCCGTTCTCGGCATCCCCCGGGCCGACGCGGGCGCCCTCAAGGGCGGCGACGTCGACTTCAACGCCCAGGCGGTCCATGACCTCCTGCGCGGCAAGACGGGCCCGGTGCGCGACGCCGTGCTGCTCAACGCGGCGGCGGCCCTGGTGGCGCTGGACGGACCCGGCGACGACCTCGACGCGGCGATGATCGACGGCTACGCGCGCGCCGTCCAGGCCGTCGACTCCGGCCGCGCCGCCGCCGCCCTGGACCGCTGGATAGAGACCAGCCGCTCCCTCAGCCCGGCTTGACCCCATCGGGACCTGGCGACCGCAGGACGCTCAAGAGGGCTCCCACGAGGACCCCAGGGACGGACAGAGGGCCTCAGCCGTAGCGCCTTGCACGGGCCTTCCGCGATAAGAGCTCTCAGCGGTTAAGGAGCGTTCAGCGGTTAAGGAGCGTTCAGCGGTTAAGGAGTGTTCAGCGGTTAAGGAGCGTTCAGCGGTTAAGGAGTGTTCAGCGGTTGAGGAGTGTTCAGCGGTTGAGGAGTGTTCAGCGGTTGAGGAGTGTTCAGCGGTTGAGGAGTGTTCAGCGGTTGGGGAGTGTTCAGCGGTTGAGGAGTGTTCAGCGGTTGAGGAGCATGGTGGGGGCGGCCTTGAGTGAGCTCCACTTGAGCCACTCCCGCCAGCTCTCCTGCCAGTGCCCCCACCCGTTGGTCGGCTCCAGCACCCGGGGCGAGCCCGTGATGATGATCGGGTCCCCGATCAGTGTGTTCTTGAGGAACCAGGCCGCGTTCTCCGGGCTGACGTTCACGCACCCGTGGCTCACGTTGGCGTAGCCCTGCGAGCCGACCGACCACGGCGCGCTGTGGATGTACTCGCCGCTGTTGGAGATGCGCACGGTGTCGTAGACGGTCAGCTGGTAGTAGCCCGCCGAGCCGGGCCCGATGCCGGGTGAGGTCATGACGGTCACCGGCTCCCTGGACATGGCCAGGTGGATGCCGGAGGTCGTGTAGTACTTCCAGTCGCCGCCCTGGCCGGCGCTCATCGGCATGGTGCGGATCGTCTTGCCGTCACGGCGGACCGTCAGCACGTGGACGTCGGTGCTGCCCTTGGTGATCTGCGAACGGCCGATCTTGAAGTCGAAGGCGAAGTCGCGCTTGCCGTACACGCCCTCGGCCCCGCGTACGCCGGCCAGGTGGGCCTCCATGCGGACGTTGGTGTGGGCCGGCCAGTAGTGCAGCGGCCGGAAGTCCACGTGCCGGTCGTCGAACCAGTGCCAGGCTCCCTCGACCGGCTTCGAGCTGTGGATGACGAGATTGCGCTCGACCGCCACCCGGTCGGTGATCGGCTGGTCGAACGTGACCATGACCGGCATGCCGACGCCGACCGTCAGACCGGTGTCGTAGCGGTTCGGCGTCACCGTCTCGATGTCGAAGGTCTTGGTCGCCTTGACCGTCGAGAACGTGCTGGTGCTCTCGATCGGCTTGCCGTCGGCTCCGGCGGCGAGCGTGGTGATCGTGTACGTGGTGCCCGGCCTGGCGGTACGGGTGCTGCGCCAGGCGGTGCCGTCGGCGCTGAGCACGCCCGGCAGTTCGCCCGCCTTGCCGCCGCCCTGGATCCGGACGCTCTTGAGGGTGCCGGACTGCGCGGTGACGACCACGGTCTGGTCCGTCGGGATATTTCCGGCTTTGTTGAGTGGATTCACCACCACGGTGGCCGCCACAGGCGGCTTCGCGACCCCGTCACCGACCGCGGCGGTCTGACCGGCCGCGGCCCCGGCAGCCGGACCCCCGGTGGCGGCACCGGTCGCCCCGGCGCTTCCGGAAGGGTCGGTCTGGGTCCCAGAACACGATGTCAGCAGGGCCAGGGCCAGCAGCCCGGCGGATCCATGAGCCAAGCGCCCCACGTGCACTCCCCCGTCCGAGATCGATCCATTCCCCTCACTTGTTACCCTGAGTGCTTGATTCGTCACATCCGTGTACCGGCAAAGAACAACAAAAAGCGGGCGTCCTCTCCCAGAAGAGGACACCCGCCGAAAGTCTCGCGGTCAGTGCGAGAAGTTACCCCGGTAGTACTGGAACACGAATCCGATCATGGCCATGATGATCAGGAACACGCCGATCAGGAACATCCAGAACCCGATCACGAACCCGGCGAACGCGAACGCCGCCGCCAGGCAGAGGAACAGCGGCCACCAGCTGCTCGGGCTGAAGAACCCGATCTCACCGGCGCCGTCGCTGATCTCGGCCTGCTTGTTGTCCTCGGGCTGGTCGCCGATGCGCCGCGCCGTGAACATCAGGTAGTAGCCGATCATGAACGCGAAGCCGACCGAGATGGCCATGGCCGTGGTGCCGACCGGCTCCCCGTGCCCGGTGTCCGCCTTGGTCCAGAACCAGTAAGCGACGTCCACGCCGGCGAAGAACAGGCCGCACAGCAGGAACAGCCAACCCTGTACCTTCATCAGGCCTCGACCTCCTGGGGCGTCTTGGCGGACACGTGCGGGTAGTGCAGGTCGAACGCGGGACGCTCGGACCGGATCCGCGGCAGCATGGTGAAGTTGTGCCGCGGCGGCGGGCAGGAGGTCGCCCATTCGAGCGAGTTGCCGTAGCCCCACGGGTCGTCGACCGTGACCTTGGGCGCGCTGCGCGCGGTCTTCCAGACGTTGTAGAAGAACGGCAGCACCGACAGGCCGAGCACGAAGGCGCCGACCGACGAGATGAGGTTCAGGTCGGTGAAGCCGTCGGCCGGGCTGTAGTCGGCGTAGCGGCGCGGGAAGCCGACGACGCCGAGCCAGTGCTGGATCAGGAACGTCGCGTGGAAGCCGATGAACAGCAGCCAGAACTGCAGCTTGCCGAGCTTGTCGTCGAGCATCTTGCCGGTGAACTTGGGCCACCAGAAGTAGAAGCCGGCGAACATCGCGAACACCACCGTGCCGAACACCACGTAGTGGAAGTGGGCCACGACGAAGTAGGTGTCGCTGATCTGGAAGTCGAGCGGCGGCGAGGCCAGGATGACGCCGGTCAGGCCGCCCAGCAGGAAGGTGATCAGGAAGCCGATCGAGAACAGCATCGGCGACTCGAACGTGAGGTGCCCACGCCACATCGTGCCGATCCAGTTGAAGAACTTCACGCCCGTCGGCACCGCGATGAGGAACGTCATGAACGAGAAGAACGGCAGCAACACCTGCCCGGTCGGGAACATGTGGTGCGCCCAGACCGTGATCGACAGGCCGGCGATCGAGATCGTCGCGGCCACGAGGCTGATGTAGCCGAAGATCGGCTTGCGGCTGAACACCGGGAAGATCTCACTCACGATGCCGAAGAACGGCAGCGCGATGATGTAGACCTCCGGATGGCCGAAGAACCAGAACAGGTGCTGCCACAGCAGCGCCCCTCCGTTCTCCGGGGTGAAGATGTGGGTGCCGAGCTTACGGTCGGCCTCCAGCGCCAGCAGCGCGGCGGCCAGCACCGGGAAGGCCATCAGCACGAGCATGCTGGTCAGCAGGATGTTCCAGGTGAAGATCGGCATGCGGAACATCGTCATGCCCGGCGCGCGCATGCAGATGATCGTGGTGATGAAGTTGACCGAGCCGAGGATCGTACCCAGGCCCGACAGCGCCAGACCCATGATCCACAGGTCACCGCCCATGCCCGGCGAGCTGATCGCGGTCGACAGCGGCGTGTAGGCGAACCACCCGAAGGAGGCGGCGCCGTTGGGCGTGAAGAAGCCCGACACCGCGATGATGCTGCCGAACAGGTAGAGCCAGTAGCTCACCATGTTCAGCCGGGGGAAGGCCACGTCCGGCGCGCCGATCTGCAGCGGCATCAGCTCGTTGGCGAACCCGGCGAACAGCGGCGTCGCGAACATCAGCAGCATGATCGTGCCGTGCATGGTGAACAGCTGGTTGAACTGCTCGTTGCTGGTGAACTGCAGCCCCGGCTGCGCCAGCTCGGCCCGCATGATCAGCGCCATGACGCCGCCGATCAGGAAGAAGGCGAACGACGTGATCAGATAGAGGTGACCGATGATCTTGTGGTCGGTGCTGGACAGCCACTTCACGACCACCGCGCCCTTGGAGGCGCGCCTCGGGGTCGTCGAGATTGGCTCTTGGATGGCGGTCACTGGGCACTCCCAGCCTGAGTTGCGATGTACTGGTTCCACTCAGCGTCGCGGACGAGCTTCACCGAGAAGAGCATGCGGCTGTGGTCGACGCCGCACAGCTCAGCGCAGCGACCCGCGAAGGTGCCGGTCTTGTCGAGCGTCTTGATCTCGAAGAAGCGCCCCTTGTTGTCCTTGGGCAGCCCCGGGATGACGTCACGCTTGAACAGGAACGCCGGCACCCAGAAGGAGTGGATGACGTCGGGCGACTCCAGCTCGAACTCCACTGTCTTGCTCGCAGGCAACACGAGCTGCGGGCCCGACTTGTAGTCGCTCACAGGCTGGCCCACGACCGGCTTCAACGTCTTGCCGTTGACCGTCGTGGTGAACCGCCAGCTCCACTGGAACGCCTCCACCTTGACCTTGACGTCAGGATGGCCGGAGAGCACCTGCAGATCCCGGCTGTCGCGCGCGGTGAAGAAGAAGAACACCGACACCATCACCAGCGGGATCAAGGTGTAGAGCATCTCGATCGGCAGGTTGTAACGGACCTGCGGCGGGAGCTCGGCCTTGGCCTTGCGCTTCACATGGAACACACACGCCCAGATGATCAGGACGATGACCACGGCGCCCGTGGCGAGTGCGGCGACCCAGGCCCCGTTCCAAAGATTCTGGACGATGTCGCCCTGGCTGGTGATGTGCTCAGGAAGCAGACCCTTGGACCAATCGGCCTTGGGAACGTCATTAGCACATGCCGTAGCGGAGGCCAGCAGCAACGCCAAAGCGGCGGCTCGCGGCACTCTGCGCCGGGCCAACGAACGCCGTGTCGAACGGCGAGTCGGACTCACGGATCGCCTACCCCACAGATGAAGCCCAGGAGTCCTCCTGGGCGCTCGTATGTCTAAAAGCACAGCTGATTGCAGACACATTAGCGTGCAAGAGCCCCGCCCTCCCGCGCGCCCCCTCGATGGCGTACGGCAAGTGGGACGATGGGTCTCGTGGCGTACTTTGACGCGGCCTCGACCGAGCCGCTCCATCCCCAGGCCCGCGAGGCGCTCCTGGCGGCGATCGATGTCGGCTGGGCCGACCCCGCGAGGTTGTACGGCCAGGCCCGCCGTGCGCACCTGCTGCTGGAGCAGGCCCGTACGGAAGTGGCCGAGGCGCTCGGCGCGCGCCCGGACGAGGTGTCGTTCACCTCTTCGGGCACACAGGCCGTGCATCTCGGCGTGCTCGGCACCCTACACGGCAGGCGGAGGGCTGGGCGGCATCTGGTGACCAGCGCGGTCGAGCACTCCAGCGTGCTGCACGCCGCCAGCCTGCACGAACGCGGCGGCGGTACGGTGGAGATCGTGGGGGTGGATCTGCGCGGACGCGTCGACCCGGCCGCCTTCAAGGCCGCCGTCGCCAGGCCCGACACGGGCCTGGCCTGCCTGCAGACGGCCAACCACGAGGTCGGCACGCTCCAGCCGGTGGCGGAGGTGGCCGCGGCCTGCCGGGAGCACGGCGTCCCGCTGCTGGTCGACGCCGCGCAGACGGCCGGTCGGCTGCCGATTCCGGAGGGCTGGTCGGTGCTGACGGCCAGCGCCCACAAGTGGGGCGGTCCCGCCGGGGTGGGCGTGCTGGTGGTGCGCAAGGGCACGCGGTTCAGGTCGTTCCTGCCGGAGGACGAGCGCGAGCGGCGCCGGGTCCCCGGGTTCGAGAACGTACCGGGCATCGTCGCCGCCGCGGCCGCGCTGCGCGCGATGACCGCCGAGGCGGCGCGCGAACGTTCCCGGCTCTCCGCGCTCGTCGACAAGATCAGGCGGACCGTGCCGGAGATCGTGCCCGACGTGGAGGTGATCGGCGATCCGGTCGAGCGGGCGCCCCACATCGTGACCTTCTCCTGCCTCTACGTCGACGGGGAGGTCCTGCTCACCGAGCTGGACAAGGCCGGATTCGCAGTATCGTCCGGGAGTTCGTGCACCGCTAGTACGCTTCGTCCATCGCACGTTCTGGAAGCCATGGGCGTGCTCACGCATGGGAATGTCCGGGTGTCATTGCCCAGGGGCGCTTCCGCGGCCGAGGTCGACAGGTTCCTCGCCGTGCTGCCCGATGTGGTGCACCGAATCCGGCAGGACGCAGGAGTCGCATGACCGAGGTTATTCAGCCGGCGTTGACGATCGACGCGCTCGGGAAGAAGTGCCCGATCCCGATCATCATGCTCGCCGAGCAGATCAACTACGTCCCGCTCAACGCCGTGATAGCCGTCCTTGCCGACGATCCGGCCGCGTTCACGGACGTCCCCGCGTGGTGCCGCCTGAAGTCCCACCGCCACGTGGGCTCCTACGAGCTGCCGCAGGGCGGCTGGTCCATCCACGTACGCCGCAATTACTGATATTTCGTACGTACGGCGCAGAGCACCCCAAAGTGGGTAGGAAGCCCCTCGGGTCAGACCATCGACTTCTGGGGGGAAGACATGACGGATGGACATTCACATCGGACCGCGCGCGACCTGATGAGCCAGGGCGCGGAGTGCATCCCCGCCCACGAGACGCTCGATCGGGCCGCGCAAATGATGCGTGACAGCCATGTCGGGGCACTGCCGGTCTGCGTGGACGACCGCGTGACCGGGATCATCACCGACCGCGACATCGTGATCAAGTGCGTGGCCGAGGGCCGTGCCCCGTCGGCCATGCGGGCGGGCGACCTGGTGGTCGGGCTGGTCTCGGTGCCGGCCGACGCCACGGTCGAGGAGGCCCTCCAGCTCATGGAGGAGCACCAGATCAAGCGGCTGCCGGTGATGGCGGACATGCGGATCGTCGGCATGATCACCGAGGCCGACCTGGCCAGGCACCTGCCCGACGATCAGCTGGTCGAGTTCGTCCACCGGGTGTACATGGACGCCTGACCACCTGCCGCATCGCGGGCCGCGCACGCCCTGCGATGTCGCGGGCCGCGTACAGGGCGCGTCTTCGCGGGGGAACACACCACCCCGCCGCACCGACCGTGCGGCGGGGCGATCCGCGTAGGGAGGCGGTGGCGGGTCAGGCGTGGTGGCAGCGGACGAGGTCCGCGATCTCCTCGGCGGCCCCGGCCCCGTAGGCGGCGCCGAAGCGCTCCAGGAAGGCCTTCTGCCCGAGCTCGTACTCCTGGCCGCCGACCCGCTCCAGCACGTGCGTGGCGGTCAGGTTGCCGAGCTGGCCGCAGCGCTCCAGCGGCAGGCCCCAGGCCAGACCGGACAGGAAGCCGGCGCGGAAGGCGTCGCCGACGCCGGTCGGGTCGGCCTTGCCCTGCTCCGGCGCGGGAGCGACCTGGATGGACGGCTCGCCCGCGCGGTCGATGACGGCGCCCTTGGGGCCGAGCGTGGTGACGCGGACGCCCACCCGGTCGAGGATCTCGGCGTCGGACCAGCCGGTCTTCTGCTCGATGAGCCCCTTCTCGTAGTCGTTGGAGAACAGGTAGGCGGCGCCGTCGACGAGGTCACGGATCTGCTCGTCGCCCATGCGCGCGAGCTGCTGCGAGGGGTCGGCGGCGAACGGGATGCCACGCTGGCGGCACTCGTCGGTGTGGCGCAGCATGGCGTCGGGGTCGTTGGGGCTGATGAGCACCAGGTCGAGCCCGCCCACGCGGTCGGAGACGGGCCGCAGCTCGATGAGCCGCGCCTCGGCCATCGCGCCGGTGTAGAACGAGGCGATCTGGTTGTGATGCTCGTCCGTGGTGCACAGGAAGCGGGCCGTGTGATGGTTCTCGGAGACGTGCACGGAATCGCAGTCCACGCCGTGGCGCTCCAGCCAGGAGCGGTAGTCGGCGAAGTCCGAGCCGACCGCGCCCACGAGAATCGGCTTGAGCCCCAGGCAGCCCATGCCGAAGGCGATGTTCGCCGCGCACCCACCGCGACGGATCTGCAGGTCGTCGACCAAGAAGGAGAGCGACACCCGATCGAGCTGCTCGGCGATGAGCTGATCGCCGAAGCTTCCTGGGAAGGTCATCAGGTGGTCGGTCGCGATGGAGCCGGTGACGGCGATGCGCACGGGATTCTTCTTCCTCGTTGTCGGCAAGCCAATGAACCAAACGAGGATACGCGAGTAAGGATACGCGAAGGTCCCGCGTCGCACGGATGCGAGCGGGACCTTAGACGCATCGACTAGTTGAACGAGTCGCCACAGGCACAGGAGCCGGTGGCGTTGGGGTTGTCGATGGTGAAGCCCTGCTTCTCGATCGTGTCGACGAAGTCGATGGAGGCGCCCAGCAGGTAAGGGGCGCTCATCCTGTCGGTGACCACGCTCACGCCGCCGAAGTCGGACACGACATCGCCGTCCATCGAACGGTCGTCGAAGAAGAGCTGGTAGCGCAGACCGGAGCAGCCACCCGGCTGCACGGCCACGCGCAGCTGCAGGCCCTCTTCGCCCTGCTGCTCAAGCAGGGCCTTGACCTTGGCGGCGGCCGCGTCAGTCAGGATCAGGCCCTGCGTCGTGGTCTCGCTGCTCTCAACCGTCATCTGCTGACTCCCTAACCCGGCTGTCTGTTTACGACGTCCTACTTAGACGCTACCAACACATCCCCTGTGCTACACATTCCCAGCCCTCCGGACCCCCGGAATAAGCGCTACGGGCGATATGTCATGATGAGTATCGTCAGTTCGACGATAAGGGGGTATGGCCATGGCCACCCAGACTGGGCTGCCGCTCTTCGTACTCGGCCGGGACGCCGATCCGCACAGCGAGAAGGGGGTCGACTGTCCTGGTGAGCTGCCACCGGCCTCCGATCCGGACCTGGTGGAGCGGGCGCGCAAGGCCAAGGAGACGCTCGGTGACCGTTTGTTCGTGCTGGGTCACCACTATCAGCGTGACGAGGTCATCCAGTTCGCCGACGTCACCGGCGACTCCTTCAAACTCGCGCAGCAGGCCGCGGCCAGGCCGGAGGCGGAGTTCATCGTCTTCTGCGGCGTGCACTTCATGGCCGAGTCCGCCGACATCCTGACCGGCCAGGAGCAGAAGGTGATCCTGCCAGACCTGGCGGCGGGCTGCTCGATGGCGGACATGGCCACCTTCGACCAGGTCGAGGAGTGCTGGGAGTCGCTGGAGGACGCCGGTCTCGCCGATCAGGTGATTCCCGTCACGTACATGAACTCCAGCGCCGACATCAAGGCCTTCTGCGGCCGCAACGGCGGCGCGGTCTGCACCTCCTCCAATGCCAAGAGGGCCCTTGATTGGGCCTTTGAGCAGGGAGAGAAGGTACTGTTCCTGCCCGACCAGCATCTGGGCCGCAACACCGCGGTGCTGGAGATGGGCATGTCGCTGGACGACTGCGTCGTCTGGAACCCCCACCGCCCGAACGGCGGCCTCACCCGCGAGCAGCTCGACCGCGCCAAGATGATCCTGTGGAAGGGCCACTGCTCGGTGCACGGCCGTTTCACGGCCGAGTCGGTCGATGACGTACGGCGGCGCATCCCGGGCGTCAACGTGCTCGTGCACCCGGAGTGCAAGCACGAGGTGGTGCTCAAGGCCGACCACGTCGGCTCGACCGAGCACATCATCAAGACGCTGGAGGCGGCTCCGGCGGGTTCGAGCTGGGCGATCGGCACCGAGCTGAACCTGGTCAAGCGGCTCGCCACGCAGTTCCCCGACAAGAACGTCTCGTTCCTGGACAGGACGGTCTGCTACTGCTCGACGATGAACCGGATCGACCTGCCGCACCTGGTGTGGGCACTGGAGTCACTGGCGCTCGGGGAGGTCGTCAACCAGATCACGGTCGACGCCGACACCACCCACTGGGCCAAGGTCGCCCTGGACCGCATGCTGGCCCTCCCCTAACGCCGGGGCTCCCCTGCCACGACGGACCGCCCTTATCCGCTCCCCCGCAGGGGGTAATCCCCCCAAAGGACCCCAGCCCACAACGGACCGCTTCTTTCCCACCCCGGCAGGGGAACCCCCGAAGGGACCCCAGCCACAACGGACCGTCGCAGGGATCGAGACGGTCGCGCGACGAACCCCACTAATCACCGAAGGCGTACACAACCCGGACGCCAACCGACAAGGTCTGGCGTCCGGGGCTGATCGACGCCTTCTCCTCCGCCGCCAGCGCGGCGAACGCCATCGGCTGCGGCCCGCCCACCGACTCCTCGGTCACCGAGACGACCCCGCCCAGCGGGCGCCCGGCGAGTTCGGCGTACTGGGCGGCCTTGGCGGCGGCGTCACGGAACGCCCGTGTCCTCGCCTGCGCCAGGGCCCCGCTGGGGTCGGACAGCTCGAACGAGACGCCGTTCAGCCGCGCCTCCTCCCCCACCGCCGCCACGGTGTCGATCACCCGGTCGGCCCGCGACAGGTCGCGGACCAGCGCCTCGACGCCCTGCGCGGCTCTGTATGCGGCCACCTTGGGATAGACCTCGTACTCGGGACCAAGGGACAACTCGCTGGTACGCAGGTCCTCCGGGGCGATGCCGGCCCCCGTCAGCGCCTCTGTGAGCCGGACGGCGGCGGCCCTGACGGCGGCGAAGGCTTCGGCGGCCGCGGTCCTGCGCACCTCCACGCCCGCGTTCAGGCGCATGACGTCGGGCGCGGCCGAGACCGCCCCCTCGCCGGCGACGGCGATCTGCTCGTGCTCCGTTTCCACGCGCACCCCCTTGGGTCCGTAGGATCGGCGGGTTCGTCAGGGCGTACCGCGGCTGAAGCGCATGCCCATCTTGTCGAACTCGGCCCGCTTGGCCGCGGTGGCCAGCACTCTGATGACCTGCCCCTTCAGATCGATCACAACCGCCTCGTATCCGGCGCCCTTGACCCGCCACACGGCCAGGTGCTGGTCATCCCACCAGCCGATGAGCCGGTTGGTGGCGAACGGGATGGTCACGGGCGTGCCGCCGCCGCCCGTCGTGGACCTGGCGCAGACCGCGCCGCCCGCCGCGGTGCAGTGGGACAGGAACAGCCCGCCCGACGGGGAGACGTCGTCGCCCTCCACCCAGACGGGCGAGCCCGCGCTGGTCAGCGTGCGCAGCGCGTTGCCGTCCAGGTCGTAGAACTTCATCCGGCCGCCCACCCACGTACCGACGGCCTGCCCGCCGGCGTCCCAGAAGAAGCGCCACTCGCCCGCGCCCTTCTCCTTGACCTGGTAGACCTTGCCCGTGCCCCGCGCGACGTCGATGACGCCGTAGCCGTACTCGACGCTTTCCCCGCTCTCATCCTTGAAGAGCGTGACCAGGCCGAGCTTGCCGTCCGGCGACCAGCGTGGCGTCGTCGGGAACACCGGCCTCATGCTGAGCTTCACCGTGCGCTTGGCGCCGGTCCGGTGGTCGATGATCGACACGAGGGAGTAGCCGTCGCCGCTGTAGTCGACGTCGGTGGCGAGCGCGCGGGCTCCGTCGGCGTCCAGGGCGTACTCGAAGTAGTGGTTGTCGAGCGTGAAGTCGTCGGAGGCGGCCCGCCGGATGTAGACGCCCTTGCCGCCGTTCAGGCTGTAGGAGGCCAGCTTGATCGGGTCGGAGCCGTTCTCCCTGATCTCGACGGAGGTGCCGGGCAGCGCGATCGTCCGGGTGCTCTGGTCCGGGCTCGGGGTCGGCGTCGGGGTGGGGGTGGGGGTGGGGGTGGGGGTCGGGGTGTACGAGGCGTCCGGGCTGTTCGTGTTCTCCGGTGTCGGCGAGGAGGTGCCGATCGGGCCGGGCAGGGACGCAAGCCGTACCGCGACGATGCCGCCCACGGTGGCCAGCGCCAGCGTGCACGCGACCGCCGTGGCGACGATCCATCCGATGCCCCGCCTGCCGCCCGTCCGGGCGGGCGGCTGGGTCAGCGGGAGCCGCTGTTGGTATAACGGCCGCGCGTACGGGGGCGGCGGAGGCTGCTGGTACGGCATGTGCGCCGACGGCACCGGCCCCGAGCCACCCGGCGCCCGAGGTGTGGAGCCCATCGCCGGGATGGGACCCGAGGTGACCGGCGGGATGGGGCCCGAGGCGGCCACGGCGGTCCCCTGGTGCAGGAGGCTGGGTGGGGCGCCGCCGGACTGGTGTTGGAGGCCGGGTGCGGCGCCGCCGGGCCCGTGGCCGAGCAGCCGCATCAGCGCCTCGCCCGCCGTCGGCCGCCGCCCGGGATCCTTGGCCAGGCAGTCCGTCACCAGCGAGCGCAGCGCCGGATCCTGAATCGGCGTGACGTCGGCGTCGGTATGGATGATCCGGTTCACCACCGCCGGCAGGCTGTCCTGCCCGAACGGCGGCTGCCCGGAAGCGGCGAACAGCAGCGTGCACGCCCACGCGAACATGTCCGCCTGAGGCCCGGGAGCCGCCTCCGTGAGCTGTTCGGGCGCCATGAACGACGGTGTGCCGATGGCGCTGGCCGTCAGCGACGAGGTCAGGTCGAGCGCCCTGGCGATGCCGAAGTCGATCACCCGGGGGCCGTCGGAGGCCAGCACGACGTTCGACGGCTTGAAGTCGCGGTGCACGATGCCCGCCTGGTGGATGGCGACGAGCGCGGTCACCGTACCGATCGCCAGGCGGTGCAGGGACGTCCCCGAGCGCGGACCGTCCGTACGCACCACGTCGTCGAGTGTCGGCCCGTCGATGTACTCGCTGACGATGTACGGCAGACCGCCGAACAGCCCCGTCTCGATGACCTGAGCGGTGCAGAAAGGGGCGACCCGCCGGGCCATCGCCACCTCGCGGACGAACCGTTCGGACGCCTCGTGGTCTCCGGCCAGGTCCGCGCGGAGCAGCTTCACCGCGACCCGCGCGCCGTTGGCGGCGGTCGCGAGGTAGACGGTCCCCTGCCCGCCCTCGCCCAGCCGCCCCGACAGGGTGTACGCCCCGACCGACGCGGGATCCCCTGGCCTGAGGGCCACGAGGTCCGGCATTGCAACCCCCATATATGGCGTCTTTTCCGCCATTCTGGTGGGTTCCGCGGCTCCGCGTCAGCCCATCGACCCACACACCAGCCAGAACACGCCGGTCGCGTCGTCCCGCGGTCCGCCGCCGAGGCCGGGCGCGCCGTCGCGTCACGGCCCCGGACGGTGTCACGCCACAGGCCGCGGGCGCGTCGCGTCACAGGCCGCGAACGGCGTCGATGATCGCGCCAGCGGCGGTGAGGTGGATGCGGCGGGTCGAGGAGGTCAGGCGGACGTGGTCGGCGTTCAGGTCGCCCGCCAGCCGCTCCTGACGTCGTGCCCTCCCGCCCGCGCTGATCACGGCCACCGGGCTGATCACCGTCACCGGTACGTCGGGAAAGGCGTGCCGCGCCCGGACAAGGCGCAGGTCGGCCGCCATGTCCCGCCGGGCCAGAAACTCCCCAACGGCCGCGGCGAGCACCCGGCCGGTACGGTACCCGCGCCCCCGGTCCGGCAGTCCACTGACCAGCCGATGGACGACCGGCCCCGCCAGGAAGGCGAGCGCGGCGGCGCCCCAGGCACCGCCCAGCGCGGGCAGCCATCGGCCGACGGACCGGCCGAGCGACGAGGCGCGCCGGTCACGGTCGGCGCGGCTCGGGTCGACGAGCACCAGCCGGGACACGCACATCGGATGCAGCCTGACGAACGCCTCCGCGTGCCAGGCGGCCACCGAGTGGGCCACCACGGTGACCTGTTCGGGATGGGCGGGGGCCAGGGCGGCCAGGCGGGCCGCCTCCCCGTACAGAGTGGGTGGAGCCGGCGAGGCGGGACTGCGGCCGAGACCGGGCCGGTCGAAGCGGATCACCCGGTGGCTCCGGGCCAGTTCGGCGGCCACCCCGTCCCAGTGGGACGACGCACCGCCCAGCCCCGCGCTGATGAGCACGACCGGCCCCACGCCCTGAACGACCACATGCGGCCCCTGACCAAGCGACAGCGGAGGGTCGTCGGCCTCCAGCAGTCGCAGCGCGACGTACACCAGCCAAATCGCCACAAGCGTCGCCTGCCCGCGCTGCGCCAGCCCGGCCGGATATCCGCCCGCGATGGCCGCCAGCGTCAGTGCGGTGACGCCCAGGGCCGCGCCGGTGATCAGCCAGGCGAGGCAGGTGTCCCAGTATCGGCTCAGCAGGGCCATCGCGGCCAGCACGGCGGCCGTGGCCAGCACGCCGGTTACGACGTGGACGTGGTGCGAGAGCGACAGCGGGCCGAGCTCGCAGACGGGATCGCCCAGCGCGGCGCAGTCGAGCGGGAACAGCCCACCGGCGAGCACGAGAACGCCGAAGGCCGCCAGCCCGAGCCAGGCGAACCGCTCCCGCCGCACCCTGGGGGTCAGCGCCACCCCGAGCACGATCGCCAGGCCCGCCAGCACGTCGGCGGTCCTGAACAGGCGCGTCGCGGGCTGGTCGCGCGCCGCCAGCTCGCCGACCAGGCCGTCGCTCCGGTCGACCAGCGGGCTGGTGAACTGGCCGGGCATCCAGGCGCTGTACAGCACGGCCGCCACCACGAAGGCGGTGGCCGCGAGCACCAGCAGTCGTCGCTCCACGTGATCATTAGATCACCCGGTGCGATCAGAGGCCGGGGGCGCCCCATACCGGGAACCAGCGGCCGAGGTCCTGTTCCAGCGGTAGCTCGCCCTCCAGCGCGCCTCTGGCCTGGAGTTCGAGCGCGTTGTCGCGGTGCTGGCCGGACAGCGGCGCGAAGGGGTAGAACGTGCCGCGCTTGTACAGGTAGACGACCGCCAACCGCCGGCCGTTGGGATCGGTGAACGACACCAGCGAGCAGAGCAGCGAGGGACCGAATCCGGCGCCCTCCAGCGAGGCGTTGACCGCGTGCAGCTCGGTGACCAGGTCGCTGATGTCGTCGGGCGATCGGCGCACCAGGAGCCAGGTGTAGCCGTAACCGTCGGAGGACTTGTCGACGCGGTCGCCGAGCAGCGCCTGCACGTCGCTTTCGAGGGTGGCGAACGCGCCGCCCTCCGCCGCGCGGAAGGACACCGAGCCGAGACCGGTGGGAACGAGACCGGTGGCGGCCTGCAGTGTCACCGCCGCGGATGGCAGCGCGAACAGTGCGTCGAGGTTGGGTGGTGCGGGCTTCGACCGGCCTAGCAGGGTGTCGAGCCAGCCCATACTGTCAGCCCCTTCCGAGTTGGGCGGAGATCCTGGCCAGCTGCTCCAGGCGGCGCTCCAGCGGTGGGTGAGTGGAGAACAGGGTGGCGATGGAGGCGCCCTTGGCCAGCGCCGGGGCGAAGTAGAAGGCGTTGAACGGCGCCGCCTCACGCAGGTCTTGGCTCGGGATCCTGGCCATGTCGCCGGTGACCTTGGTCAGCGCGCTGGCCAGGGCCGACGGCCGCTGGGTGAGCAGCGCGCCCGCCCGGTCCGCGGCCAGTTCGCGGTAGCGCGACAGGGCTCGGGTGAGCAGGAAGCTGATCGCGTACACGACGATCGAGACCAGCATGATGATCAGCCCGATCGGCACGCCGCCGTTGTTGTCGCGGCTGCGCCCCAGCCCTGTGTACAGGGCGAACCTGGTCATCAGACCGGCCACGATGCCGAGGAACGAGGCGATCGTCATGACCGCGACGTCACGGTGGGCGACATGCGACAGCTCGTGTGCCAGCACGCCCTCCAACTCCTGGGGCTCCAGGCGGCGCAGGATGCCGGTCGTCACGCAGAGGACGGAATTGTTCTGGTTGCGACCGGTGGCGAAGGCGTTGGGGACGTCGGAATCCGCTATCGCCACCCGCGGCTTGGGCATGTCGGCCATCGCGCACAGGCGGTCGACCATGCCATGGAGCTCGGGAGCCTCTTGCGGCGAGACCTCCCGGCCGTGCATCGCGAACAACGCGATGCGATCGGACAGGAAGTACTGCGCGAGCAGCAGGCCCCCGGCGAGTACCAGCACGACCAGTCCTTGAACGCCCACAGCGATGAGGACGCCCATGAAGGCCACGTAGAGCAGCCCCAGCAGGAACATCGTCACGACCATGCGGGTGGTCAGACCGCGGTCGGGTGCGAACCGCGTGTTCACGGCTAGCCCGGGATGAGGCCCTGGTCGCCCAGCATCTCCCGGACCTCCTCGATCGAGGCGTCCGCGGGGGGAAGGATCAGCTCTGACGGCTCAAGGCTGTCGTCGGGAAGCGACTTGCCCACGAGGCGAACCTTGTCGAGCAGGGCGTGCAACTTGACCCGGAAGCTCGCCTCGTCGTCGGACTCGATGGCCGACTCGAGCTCGCTGTCGAGCTGGTTGAGCACGGAGATGTCGTCGGCCGAGATCTCGACCTGCCCCTCGCCCATGATTCTGACGATCATGCGCCCTCCCCAGGCTGGCGCAGCTGCTGCGTGTTCTGAGGCTGAGCCTGCTGGGGCGCGGCCTGCTGGCCGCCCTGGCCCGGCTCGATGGCGCTCTTGGGCGCCGGACCCTGGCCGAGCTCGGCCTTCATCCTGGCCAGCTCCAGCTCCACGTCCATGCCGCCGCCCATACGGTCGAGCTCGGCCTGGATGTCGTCGCCGCGCGTGCCGCTGTAGTCATCGAGCGCGCCGCTGGCGAGCAGCTCGTCGATGGCACCGGCGCGGGCCTGCATCTGCGCGGTCTTGTCCTCGGCGCGCTGGATCGCGAGACCGACGTCGCCCATCTCCTCGGAGATGCCGGAGAAGGCCTCGTTGATGCGCGTCTGCGCCTCGGCCGCGGTGTAGGTGGCCTTGATCGTCTCCTTCTTCGTACGGAAGGAGTCGACCTTCGCCTGCAGCCGCTGGGAAGCCGTGGTCAGCTTCTCCTCCTCGGCCTGCAGGTTCTCATGCTGGATCTTCAGGTCGGCCATCTGCGACTGCAGATTGGACCGGCGCTGGAGGGCCTCGCGGGCCAGGTCCTCGCGCCCGACGGACAGCGCCTTGCGGCCCTGCTCCTCATAGCGCCTGGCCTGCTGTTCGAGGCCGTTGACCTGCAATTCCACCCGCTTGCGCGAGGTGGCGACGTCCGCCACGCCCCGGCGTACCTTTTGCAGCAACTCCAGTTGCCGCTGGTAGGAATAGTCGAGGGTCTCGCGCGGATCCTCCATTTTGTCCAGGGCCTTGTTGGCCTTGGACTTGAAGATCATCGAAAGTCTCTTCATCACGCTCATGCGCGTCGGCCGTCCCCTTCTTAGGTCGTGCTGGTGTTCACCCAGTGCAGCGCAGCCGCCTTGGGATTACCCTACGCATAACGCACGGGGGCGTCACTAAGTTGCCATCCAGGTAGGGTTGACGTCGTGTTGCGACGCCGTTCCCAAACCTCCGTGGACGACACCCCCGTCCCCATTGACGATCCTAAGCCCCAGGGCAAGGGTCGTCCCACACCCAAGCGCCGGGACGCGGAAGGCAGACGGCGCCAGCCGGTCACCGCGCCCAAGGACCGCAAAGAGGCCTATCGACAGGCCCGCGCCAAGCAGACTGTCGAGCGCGAGCGGGCCCGCAAGGGCATGCTCGCGGGCGACGAACGCTATTTCCCGGCCCGCGACAAGGGCCCGGCGCGCAAGTTCGCGCGCGACTGGGTCGACTCGCGGCGGCTGCCGAGCCAATACTTCCTGCCGTTCTCGCTGGTGATCCTGCTGGCGACGTGGATCCCGTGGCCCGCCGACATCCGTCCGCTGGTGCTCGGCTACGTGATCACGATCGGCTGGCCGATCATGATGATCGGTGTGCTCTTCACCTCGATCTTCGTGGCCTGGCGGATCAAGAAGCTGGTGGCGGAGAAGTATCCCAAGGAGAACCTGCGCGGCGTCGGCTTCTACGCCGCGATGCGGGCCCTGCAGATCCGCAAGCTGCGCTTCCCGCCGCCCGCGGTCCTGCCGGGCGGCAAGCCGGTGCCGCCCAAGAAGTAACGCGGTTCACTCCCCCTTTTCCCAGCGCAGCATCCCTCGCGTGACCGTGGGCCGCCAGCCGTCGAACTCCGTACGGTTCTCCAGGCTGTCGGCGACGGTCCGCATCAGCGCGTAGTAGGAGGGCAGGCGCGGGCTCATGCCGGAGACCATGTCGTCCCAGCCGACCTTGCCGCCGATGGAGTCGACCACGGCGTATTCGAGGTCCGCTCCCTCACGCTGACCGAAGGAGAGGACGGGGATCGTCCGGCCGTGCCACCACCCGATCGCCGGGTCGGTGCCGTTGTTGGCGCAGAGAGCCCGCCAGGTATCCCTGATGTCGCGGATGCCGAGGTTGACGGTGCCGTCGAACCAGGCGCCGAAGCCGAAGGCGCCGGCCCCTCTGGAGCCGTTGTGGCGCAGCAGCGAGGCGCGCAGGCTGTCGGGGAAGTCCACGCCCATCTGCGACTCGGCCACAGCGATCGTCTTGGCGCGGCCCGGACGGCCCAGCGTCGCGTACGTCTTGGGCGCGTTGGCCTTCAGCCACCGCTCGACGCGCCGCCACTGGCGGTCGACCGCGCGTTTCACCTTGGGGTCCAGCGGCCGGACGGTGACCGGCCGCGGCTCGGGGTGGCAGAACGGATCGGGTACGGCGGGCGAAGGCGTCGAGGCCGCTTGGTCGGGAGCGAGCTCGTCGGGAGTGGGCCCGGCGGAAACGGACTCGGCGGGAATGGGCTCGTCGGTGGCGGGCTGGGCGGGAGCGGTGGCGGCCATGGCCGAGCGCCTCGCGGCGTCGCGGAACATCTCGCCGAGAGGGTCTTCTTCCCGGTCGTGGATCGGCATGCCCATGAGGGCGAACACCCCGAAGACCACCGCGGTCAGCGCGGCCACGCCGAGCAGCGCCATCATCGGCCGGGCCCTGCCGCGCACCCGGTAACGCGCCAGATCAGCCCCGCTGGGGCGGCCCAGGATCGGCTCGGGGCCGCTCGGCTCCGTCCCTTGCTCAGGCCCCTGCTTCAGGCTGCGGGCCCGGCGGCGCAGCCGTACCGCTATCGCGGTCAGGATGGCCGCGGTCAGCGCCAACCGTACGAGCTTCAGCACGTCGCGCACCCTATCCCGATTTAGATCACTTCATGAGACGGGCCTAAGGTCGGATCTATGGAATTCCGTACCCTCGGTCGCAGCGGTCTCAAGGTCAGCGAGATCAGCTACGGCAACTGGCTCACCCATGGCTCCCAGGTCGAGGAGGACGCCGCCAAGCAGTGCGTGCAGGCGGCGCTCGACGAGGGCATCACGACGTTCGACACCGCCGATGTCTATGCCGGCACCAAGGCCGAGTCGGTGCTCGGCCGGGCCCTGAAGGGCGTACGCAGGGAATCGCTGGAGATCTTCACCAAGGTCTACTGGCCGACGGGCCCCGGTCCGAACGACCGCGGCCTGTCCCGTAAGCACATCACCGAGTCCATCCACGGCTCGCTGCGACGCTTGCAGACCGACTACGTCGACCTGTACCAGGCGCACCGCTTCGACTTCGAGACGCCACTGGAGGAGACGCTCAAGACCTTCGACGATCTCGTACGGCAGGGCAAGGTCCTCTACATCGGCGTCAGCGAGTGGACGGCCGACCAGATCGCCCAGGCGCTGAAGATCGCCGACGACATGGGCTTCGACCGGATCGTGTCCAGCCAGCCTCAGTACTCGATGCTCTGGCGGGTCATCGAGCCGGAGGTCGTGCCGCTCAGCGAGCGTGAGGGCATCGGCCAGATCGTCTGGTCGCCCATCGCGCAGGGCGTACTGACCGGCAAGTACCTGCCGGGCCAGGCCCCGCCGGCAGGCTCCAGGGCGACCGACACGGCCGGCGGCGCCGACATGATCGCCCGCTTCATGAACGACGACGTCCTCACCCGCGTACAGGAGCTCCAGCCGATCGCCGCCGATCTGGGCCTCACCATGGCGCAGCTCGCAGTCGCCTGGGTCCTGCAGAACCCGAACGTCTCCAGCGCCATCGTCGGCGCCTCCCGCCCCGAGCAGGTGCGCGACAACGTCAAGGCGGTCGGGGTCAAGCTCGACTCCGACGTACTGGAGCGGATCGACTCCGTGCTCGGCCCGGTGGTCGAGCGCGATCCCGCCAAGACGGCCAGCCCGCCGAAGCGCCCATAACATCCCCGGCAGCAAAAACCCCTTGAGCAACAATGACGCTCAAGGGGTTTTTCATTTCTCTTGCTTCACTCCGGACGCAATGACAATCCCGTGTATTCGACCCGGTCCTCGTCGAGCAGCGCCACCTGCTCGACCCCGGATTCCAGCAGCTCACCCCAGTTCTCGCCGAGCCAGGACTCCGCGTCCGCCTGGCTCGGAAAAACTTCTCGCGGCAAAGGGCGATCCGTTACCTCACCACCATTTGCATTTTCATAACGCCACCGCCATGTCATGCCATACGCTCCTTTTCCGCAGGTTCGCCGGCGCACCCTCCGACGGCACTGGAACCTTACTCCCGAGCTTGGAGGTCAATCGATGCTGCGCGCGTATCGTGTGGCGACAGAAGTCGCCGTCGCGGCGGCCGCCTTCCTCGCCGCCCCCTCCCCTGCCCTTGCCGCCTCCTCGGCCTTCCCCGCCCTGGCCACGCCCTCGGCCCTCCCTGCCCTGGCCACACCCTCGGCCCTCCCTGCCCTCGCCATGCCCTTGGCCCTCCCTGCCCTCGCCGCATTCTCCGTCTTCCCCGCCCTCGCCACACCCTCCGTCGGACCCAGCGACCCCGTCCCCGGAGCGCCCGATCCCAACGCCGTACGCCTATGGAGCGTCTGGCAGAGCGACGGCACCGCGTGGCTCGCGAGCTCCGCCAAGGAGGTCCCGCCGGACGGCTCGGTGATCGGCTGGCGCTTCTCCGCCTCGCCCGACGGCACCGCGACGGAGCCGCCCGGGGGCGACCTGCCGTCGTTCCAGACGGTGTGCGGCAAGGACGCCGCGGCTTCTGGCAGCAAGCGGGTCGTGGTCAGGGTGGACTTCGGCGACCCCGAATCTGACGCCTTCCCCGGCGAGCAACCGCCCGCGGAGGGGCTGACGAAGTGCGTGACGGGCGCGGAGACCGCCTCCACGGCCCAACTACTGGCCACGGCCGCCAAGGCCCGTGTGAACGCTCAGGGGGACGTGGTGGCGATCAACGCCTACCCAGCCGGGGCCGCCGCCGGCATCGACCTCGGCACCCCCGCCTCACCCGCCGACTCCTCGTCGGACGGCGCCTCGTCGGACGGACCGCCACTCACGCTGATTTGGGGCGGCGCGGTCGCCCTCGTCCTCCTCAGCGGCGGCGCCATTGTGGCCACCCGCCGCCACCCCCGAACCCCCTCCCACTGACCCACACCCCACGCCCACGCCCCGACACCAGGCGCAAATGTTCCGAAAGCGGCATTCCACTTCGTGCCACTCCCCAACCCCAAGGCCCCCCGCCCGCCGAAACCAGCAGCCCCGCCGTAGGCCACCCACCCCCAACGGCCCTCAGGCCGCCGGGAGCGGCAGCTCCGTTGCGGGCCGGGATGCCGAGGTCTATGTACGCTCGGCCCGGTGAAACTCCTTCTCGCCGGTACCGCAGGCCGCACAGGCTGGCCGGAGCCGGGTTGCCCGTGCGCCTCATGTGCCGGGCTCCCCTACGGCCACCGACGACCGTTCGAGCTCGTGGTCGACGGTGTGACGCGGTTCCCGTTCGACGATGTGCCGCCCGGTTACCGGGCCCTGGCCGACGGTCACGGCCTGGAGGGCCCCGATGGCACCCGTCTGCTGTACGCGCGCCCTGCCGCGACGGCAGCCCCGGACGCCACCACGGTTCCGGACGTGACAGCGACCCCGGAGGCGGCGGCGTCCCCGGCTGGCCCGTACGACATCGTGCTGATCGATCCGCTCGACCGGCCCGAGCGGATCGGGCTCCTGCGCCGGGCGGGCCTGGTGGCCGACGGCACCCAGGTGGTGGCCGTCGGCCTGGACCACCGGGTCAGGTCCGAGGAGGAGTTGTCACGGCGGCTCGCCCTGTGGGGCGTACGAGCCGTGCCGGACGGGACGACTCTCGACACCGCGCTCGCCGTCCCACCGGCTTCACAGGCTCCAGCACAGCCGAGGAGAACTCTGCTGCTGGGCGGTTCCCGTTCGGGCAAGTCGGCGGAGGCTGAGCTACGACTGGCCGCCGACCCGTACGTCACCTATGTCGCCACCGGCTCGCGCGGCGAAGGCGACGGTGAGTGGGCGGCGCGGGTACGGGCCCACCGCGAGCGCAGGCCCGCGCACTGGGCGACGGTGGAGACCACCGACCTGGCGGGGACGATCCGCGCGGCGACGACGCCGCTGCTGGTCGACGGACTGGGCACGTGGCTGGCGGCGGTGTTCGACGAGTGTGGTGCCTGGGACGGCGATCGGGCGCCGGTCGCCGCGCGGTGCGATGAGCTGGTGGCGGCGTGGCGGGGTACGACCCAGCGGATCGTGGCCGTGTCGGACGAGGTGGGCATGGGCGTGGTGCCCGCCACGGCCAGCGGGCGGGCGTTCAGGGACGAGCTGGGGCGGCTCAACGAGCGCCTCGCCGACGAGTCCGAATATGTCGCCCTGGTGATCGCCGGCCGCCCAGTGCGTCTGTGACACCGGAGATACGCGACGCCCGCGTGCGGTCCGGATCGGCCCGGCGACGGACCGCTCCGGCGTATGGCCAGGGCGGGCGGCGGACCGCTCCGGCGTACGGTCTGGCACGGCCGCGGACGACTCTGGCGTATGACCGGGCTAGTGGCGAATCGCTCTGGCGTACCAGCGACCCTCCATGCGATCCACGTGCAGGGAACGGCCGAAACAGTCGGACAGGTTCGCGGGCGTGAGGACGTCCGCGACCGGCCCCGACGCCAGGACGCGCGCGTCGCGCATGAGCATGGCGTGCGTCGTCGTGGCGGGTACCTCCTCCAGGCGGTGGGTCACCGTCACCGTGGTGAGCACCGGCCTGGTCGTCGCCAGGTCCTCCACCGCTTCGATGAGGTCTTCGCGGGCCGGCAGGTCGAGGCCGGCGAACGGCTCGTCGAGCAGCAGCACCGCCGGGTCCGCCATGAGCGATCTGGCCACCCTGATCCTGGCCCGCTCACCCTGGGAGCACACCCGGAACAGGCGCTCGGACAGGTCCTTGCAGCCCACGTCCCCCAGCAGGCGCAGTGCGCGGTCCCGCTCGGCGTCGCCGTACTTGTCCCAGAGTGGGGCGCTCGTGCCCGTGTGGCCGGTGAGCACCACGGTGAGGGCAGTGGCGCCTTCCTCCTCCAGGAGTTCCTCGTCGATCAGCCGCTGGCTGGAGGCCACCAGGCCGATGTGGCGCCGCAGCGAGCGTACGTCGGCCCGGCCGAGCCGGTGGCCGAGGACGCTGACCGTGCCCTCCGTCGGGTGCCGTACGGCCGCGGCCAGCGAGAGCAGCGTCGTCTTGCCGGCACCGTTGGGCCCGAGCACGGCCCAGTGCTCGCCGTACTCCACTCGCCAGTCGACCGCACTCAGCAGCGACTTGCCGGCGACCCGGACTCCTACGCCTTCGAGTTCAACAACGTGCATCCGGCCACCCTAGTGGCCGCCCCCGGACTCCCTCAGCGTCCGATGGGTGGGTGTTATTGCTATTTTTACGGCCGGCCCGGTGAGCCCCACCCGCCATCTGCGGCTGAGGTCTGTCCAGGGGCACGCTCCTCCGGTTCACCGGGCTGGGCGCCGTGACGTGCGCTACTTGACCCCGGTCCGTGGACACGCCGACACCATAGGGAGAGCGCGCGCGTCTTGGGCCTGGTCCGTGCACGCGTCGGCGACCGTAGGGAGAGTGTGATGGACGGGGTGCGGTTCGCTATCGGGACGTTGAGCGTGTTCCCGGTCCGGGTGACCCGGGTCGATCGCCAGGTGGCGGGGCGGGCGATGGTGCTGGCCCCGGCCATCGGGCTGGTGCTGGGCGCGGTGGCCTGTCTGCCGTTGCTGCTCCCGGGGCCGCCGTTGCTGGGTGCGGCGCTCGCGGTCGGGCTGCTGGCCGTACTGACGCGGGGGCTGCATCTGGACGGCCTGGCCGATCTCGCGGACGGGCTGGGCAGCGGGAAGCCCGCCCCTCAGGCGCTCGACATCATGAAAAAGTCGGATATTGGGCCGTTCGGGGTGATCACCCTGGTGCTGACGCTGCTCATCCAGGTGACCGCCCTTTCCGGGCTCGCGCCGACAACCCAGACAACCGCGCTGTCCGGGCTCGGGTCGGCATCCCTGGCGACCACGCTTTCCGGGCTCGAACCGCCCGCTCTGACCGGGCTCGGGCCGCCCGCCCTGGTGATCGCCTGCGTCACCGGCCGGTTGGCGCTCACCTGGGCCTGCCGGTCGGCCGTTCCCGCCGCCCGCCCCGACGGGCTCGGCGCGCTGGTCGCGGGCACGGTACGGCCGGGCGCCGCCCGGGCGGCCACCGCCCTGGCCCTGGCGGCGGCAGCGGGCCTCGGCCTGGTGGCGGGACAAGGGATGGTGTACGTCCTTCCCCTCGGCGTGGCAGCCGGGCTCGCGGCGGCCTTGCTCCTGCTCCGCCATGCCAGGCGGCGCCTGGGCGGGGTCACGGGCGACGTGCTGGGTGCCCTCGTCGAGACGGCCACGGCCACTACGCTCACGGTCTGCGCCGTGTTCGGCTGACCGACGCCACCCTTCATGGCCACCACGCTCACGATCTGCGCCGTGCTCCGCTGATGGACGCGGCCGTTCGTACCCCTTGGGAGAGCGTCACGCCTGTACGGCCGGCCGCTCCGCGATCAAGGCGTTGATCAGGGCCGCGCCGCGCTCGGCGTCGTCGATGCTCACGGCCAGTTGCCCGCCGGAGCGGTAGCGGATGATCAGGCATTCGCCGCCCCGCAGCATGATGGTGGCGCTGCCCGGCAGCCCGCGCAGGCCCCAGCCCCCGACCTGGCTCGGATACCGCGACTCGGACCACGCCTTGTCGATCTTCGACAGCCGGATCCGCCGCACCGGCCAGCCCAGCGGCCCGAACCCGATCGCCAGCCCGTCCCGGGTGACCCGGGCGGTGAGCGACGAGGTGAGCAGTCCGGCGAACAGGACGATGCCCAGCCCGGGCACCGTACCCCCGGCAGGCAGACCAGCCAGGACTCCAGTGATCGCCAGCACGCCGGCCACGGCCAGGGCGACGGCCGCGGCCATGCTCATGGCGGTCAGCCAGGAGTTGGTGATGCGGCTGACCCATACCGAGCGCTGTCCCGGCTGGAGCCGCAGCCGCGGCGGCTCCTCGCCCGCGGGCGGGCGCTGGTCGAGGCCGCCACGGCCGAGGTAGCCGGCCAGGAGCGCGGCGGCGAGCGCGACGCCGACGACGGCCGGCATGGTGCGGCCTTCCAGGTCCGCCTCCCGCCAGGTGGGCGCGTCGAGGTTGGCGAGCAGCGTCGCGCCGCTCATGCCGAGCGCGAACACGCTCATCCCGGCCAGGGACCCCCACCAGTACATCCGGCTCAGCCTGCGCTCCATCGCCTTCCCGTTCACCGCGACCCCGAACAGCACCGCCCAGGCCACACCCCAGGTCACGACGCTCACCATCAGGAAGGCGGTGAACGACTGCTCGCCATCGGGCACGAGACCCGCTCTCCAGTGCGCGGCCAGCGGGTCGGGCAGCCGACCGCGCATCGCGAGTGGCGCCGCGACCAGCGCGGCGGCGACGATCAGCCCCCAAGCGGCGGCGGCGAATCGGGAGTTCATGGCAGCTCCTCCAGCATCGTAATGAGGTCTTCGCGGCGGTAGCCGAGCCTCGTGGCCTCTTCCAGCAGTTCGCGGGCCCGCTGCAGGAGCAGCGCCCGCCCGTCGGCGCGGCCCGCGACGCTCACGCCGCGCCCCCGCCTGAACTCCAGCAGCCCCTCGTCACGCAGGTCACGCAGGGCGCGCAGCACCGTGTTGGGGTTGATGCCGAGCGCCTCGGCCAGGTCGCGGGCGGGTGGCAGCCGGTCGCCCGGCGCGTACGAGCCCTCGCCGATGGCACGGCGGATCGCGCCGGCCACCTGCTCGTGCAGGGGACGCGCGTCGTTGAGGTCCAGAGTCAGCAACATGGTGCTAATGACACTAGCACCAAGTCGCCCTGGGCGCGCGTCGGCGAATGGTAGGATGAACCCCTGTTTGTGAGTACCTCTAAACCCTGGATAGCATCGGTTTACGTGACCACTGTGCGGCTGAACTCAGCAGATCCAGTCTCTTTCGACACCGACGCGCTGATCGTCGGGTTCCGGTCCGGCCCCGAAGGCCCTCGCCCCGCCACGGGCGCCGAGTCCCTCGACGCGGCCTTCGGCGGCAGACTCGCCGCCACGCTCACCGCCGTCGGCTTCTCCGGCAAGCCCGGAGAGCTCGCCAAGGTGCCCGTGTTCGGCGCCATCACCGCTCCGCTGCTGGTCGCGGTCGGTCTCGGCGACTCTGCCGACGCCGAGACGCTACGCCGCGCCGCGGGCGCCGCCGTACGGTCCCTCGCCGGCACCGCCCGCGCCGCGCTCCTCCTGCCCGCCGAATCGGCCGACCAGGCCGAGGCCGTGGCGCTGGGCGCGCTGCTGGGCGCCTACGGGTTCTCCCGCTACCGCACCAACGGCGAGGTGAAGGCGCCCGTGGGCGACCTCACCGTACTGTCGGCGAACGAAGCGGATGGATCCGACGGGATCGCCGGCCGCGCCTCCGTGCTCGCCGAGTCGGTCACGCTCGTCCGCGACCTGGTCAACACGCCGCCCTCCGACCTGTGGCCGGCCAAGTTCGCCGAGATCGCCGAGCAGCGCGGCGGCGAGGCCGGGCTGAGCGTCGAGGTGCTCGACGAGAAGCAGCTCAAGGACGGCGGCTACGGCGGCCTCATCGGCGTCGGCCAGGGCTCGGCCAACCCGCCCCGCCTGGTCCGCCTCTCCTACACCCACCCCGAGGCCACCAAGACGCTGGCGTACGTTGGCAAGGGCATCACGTTCGACTCCGGCGGCCTGTCGCTCAAGCCGTCCGCCTCCATGGACTGGATGAAATCCGACATGGGCGGCGCGGGCGCGGTCCTGGGCGCCCTGATCGGCGTCGCCCGTCTGGCCCCGAAGGTCAACGTCGTCGGCTACCTCTGCCTGGCCGAGAACCTGCCCAGCGGCACCGCGCAGCGCCCCTCCGACGTCATCCACAGCTACAGCGGCAAGACCGTCGAGGTGCTCGACACCGACGCCGAAGGCCGCCTGGTCCTCATGGACGGCATCGCCCGCGCCGCCGAGGACTCCCCCGACCTGATCGTCGACGTGGCCACCCTCACCGGCGCGCAGATCGTCGCACTCGGCTGGCGCACGGCCGGCGTCATGGCCAACGACGACGCCGTGCGCGAGCTGGTCGTCGAGGTGGCCGGCGCCGCGGGCGAGGGCGCCTGGGGCATGCCGCTGCCGGAGGAGCTGCGCAAGGGTCTCGACTCCCCGATCGCCGACATCGCCAACCTCCAGCCCGAACGCTGGGGCAGCATGCTGGCCGCGGGCATCTTCCTGAAGGAGTTCGTGCCCGACGGGGTGCGCTGGGCGCACATCGACATGGCCGGACCCGCGTTCAACAAGGGCGAGCCGCACGGTTACACGCCGAAGGGCGGCACCGGGGCCATCACCCGCACGCTCATCGGACTGGCCGAGCGGCACGCGAGCATCTGAAACAAATGAAAAGATGACGGCATCACGAACACCCCGACAAGGAGCCTGACTGTGGCCTACGACATCGTCGTCCTGGGAGGCGGCAGCGGCGGATACGCCTGCGCGCTACGGGCGGCTGAGCTGGGCAAGACGGTCGCCCTGATCGAGAAGGACAAGATCGGCGGCACCTGCCTGCACAGGGGATGCATCCCCACCAAGGCCCTGCTGCACTCGGCCGAGGTCGCCGACGAGACCCGCGAGAGCGAGACGTTCGGCGTCAAGGCCCGGTTCGACGGCATCGACGTGCCGGCCGTCCACGCGTTCAAGGACAAGATCGTCACCCGCGCCTGGAAGGGCGTGCAGGGCCTGCTCAAGGGCGCCGGCGTGACGATCGTCGAAGGCGAGGGCCGCCTGGTCGGATCGCACCGGATCCAGGTGGGCTCCGAGGTCTACGAGGGCCGCCACATCGTCCTGGCCACCGGCTCCGCGCCCAAGTCGCTGCCCGGCCTGGACATCGACGGCGAGCGCGTCATCACCAGCGAGCACACGCTGAGGATGGACCGCGTGCCCTCCTCGGTGATCGTGCTGGGCGGCGGCGTCATCGGCGTCGAGCTGGCCAGCGTCTACCGCTCCTTCGGCGCCGAGGTGACGATCGTCGAGGCGCTGCCCCACCTGCTGCCGACCGAGGAGGAGTCGAGCTCCAAGCTGCTCGAGCGCGCCTTCCGCCGCCGCGGCATCAAGTACGAGCTGGGCGTCTTCTTCGAGGGCGTCAAGACCACCGACACCGGTGTGGTCGTCACGCTCGCCAACGGCAAGACCCTCGACGCCGAGCTGCTGCTGGTCGCGGTCGGCCGCGGCGCCGTCTCGGCCGGGATGGGCTTCGAGGAGCAGGGCATCGCGATCGAGCGCGGCGCGGTCGTGGTCGACGAGCACTGCCAGACCTCGGTCCCCGGCGTCTACGCCATCGGCGACCTGATCCCGACCCTCCAGCTGGCCCACGCCGGGTTCGCCGAGGGCATCATGGTGGCCGAGCACATCGCCGGGCTCAACCCGCCCGCCATCGACTACGCGGGCGTGCCCCGCATCACCTACTCCGACCCCGAGGTCGCCTCGGTGGGCATCACGTCCGCTCAGGCCGCCGAGCGCGGCATCGAGATCGTCGAACAGGTCTACGACCTCGCGGGCAACCCCAAGAGCCAGATCCTCGGCACCGCGGGTGCCGTCAAGGTCATCGCCCAGAAGGACGGCCCCGTCGTGGGCGTCCACATGGTGGGCCGTCGCATCGGCGAGCTCGTGACCGAGGGTCAGCTGATCTACAACTGGGAGGCGCTGCCCGCAGAGGTCGCCCAGCTCATCCACGCCCACCCGACCCAGTCCGAGGCCGTCGGTGAGGCGATGCTGGCCCTGGCCGGCAAGCCGTTGCACGTACACAACTAATTCAAGCCCTCGAAATCAGAACGCGAGAGAAGATAACGATGCCGGTCTCTGTACAGATGCCCCAGCTCGGCGAGAGCGTCACCGAGGGCACGGTGACCCGTTGGCTGAAGAAGGAGGGCGAGCGCGTCGAGGCCGACGAGCCGCTCCTCGAGGTGTCGACCGACAAGGTCGACACCGAGATCCCGTCGCCGTCCGCCGGCGTCCTCACCAAGATCGTCGTCGCTGAGGACGAGACCGTCGAGGTCGGCGCCGAGCTCGCCGTCATCGACGAGAACGGCCAGGCCGGCGGCGCCGCCACGCAGGAGGCCGCGCCGGCGCCCGCCGCGCAGCCCGAGCCGCAGCCGGAGCCCGAGCCGGCCCCGGCTCCCGCGCCGGTCTCCTCGATCCCGCAGCCCGCTCCTGCCCAGGCCCCGCCGCCCGCTCCGGCTCCCGCGCCGGTGCAGCAGGCTCCGGCCGCTCCGGCGCCCGCCCAGCAGGCTCCGGCCGCCGCCGAGCCGACCCCGCTGCCGTCCTCGGGTGACAGCCCGTACGTGACGCCGCTGGTGCGTAAGCTCGCCAACGAGCACGGTGTCGACCTCGAGTCGATCACCGGCACCGGCGTGGGCGGTCGCATCCGCAAGCAGGACGTCCTGGAGGCCGCCAAGTCGCAGCGCGAGCAGGCCGCCGCGCCGGCTCCCGCCGCCGCCCAGGCCGCTCCGGCTCCCGCCGCCGCGCCCGCTCAGGCCGCGCCGGCTCCGGTCGCCGCCGCTCCCGAGCCCGTCGAGGTCGACACCACGCTGCGCGGCCGTACGGAGAAGATGTCGCGGCTGCGGCAGACCATGTCCAAGCGCCTGGTCGAGTCGCTGCAGACCGCGGCCCAGCTCACCACGGTCGTCGAGGTCGACGTCACCAAGATCGCCCGGCTCCGCGACCAGGCGAAGGCCGACTTCCTGCGCCGCGAGGGCGTCAAGCTGTCGTTCATGCCGTTCTTCGAGATGGCGGCCATCGAGGCGCTCAAGCAGCACCCGAAGCTCAACGCCACGATCAACAACGAGACCATGGAGGTCACCTACTTCGACGTCGAGCACCTGGGCCTCGCGGTCGACACCGAGCGCGGCCTGATCGCGGCGGTCATCAAGAACGCCGGCGACCTCAACCTGGCCGGCCTCGCCCGCAAGACCGCCGACCTGGCCGAGCGCACCCGCGCCAACAAGGTGACGCCCGACGAGATCACCGGCGGCACGTTCACGCTGACCAACACGGGCAGCCGCGGCGCCCTGTTCGACACGCCGATCCTGAACCAGCCGCAGGTCGGCATGCTCGGCACCGGCGCCGTCGTGAAGCGTCCCGTCGTGATCGACACCGCTGAGGGCGAGGTCATCGCCGTTCGGTCGATGGTGTACTTGGCGCTGACGTACGACCACCGCCTCGTGGACGGCGCCGACGCGGCCCGCTTCCTGACCACCGTGAAGCGGCGCCTCGAAGAGGGTCGTTTCGAGGCTCAGCTGGGCCTCGCGTAGTTCACGCGCGCCAGGGCCGGGGATTGATCGCCTTCCTCGGCCCTGGCCCACCCACCTCGGACATCGGTGACGGCGATTCTGCGGGATCGCACCCACCGCCCTCGACTCGGTCAGCTGGTGGTGGTGACGAGGTAGACATCGCTGCCGACGACGTGGCCGAGCAGTTCCTCGACGCGATCGGCGGAGAGCGCGATCACCAGGCCCGTTCGTGGCTCGCCGCCGGACAGGTCGAGGACGGTGACGCCGGAGAAGGTGAGGGATTCCGCCTTCTCGGCCGATGTGGCGGGCGGGAGCACGAGACGCAGCATGGCCGTCGTGCCCCGGGCGGCCGCGTCGGCGTACAGATGGCCGGGGCCCGGGCGCAGGGTGATGACGGTCTTGCCGTCGACGGCGCCGCGTGGCAGACGAGGGCCCAGGGCTTCCGGGGGTACCTGCTTGCCCTCCTCGATCTGGCGCAGCACGTACCGGCCTACCGCGCCGACCGCGGACGGGCCCTTCACGTCGGTGGCGGCGAGAACCTGGTACGGGTGCAGCGTGCGGGCGGCCACCCAGCCGCCCGGCGATCGGACGGCCAGGTTGCCCGCGACGACGAGGATCCCCATGACGGTCGCCACGGCCACCAGCCACGGGCCCAACCGCAGCGGTCGTGCCTTCCGCCCGCCCCCCGAGGCACTCACCGAAGCCCCGGCGGGGTCCGGAACGGGCTCGGTGGACTTCGGGGCGGGCTCAACGGACTTCGGGGCGGATCCGGAGGGGTCCAAAAGGGGCTGCATGGGCTCGGTGGCCGGGTAGCCGAGGCTGGTGGCGTGTTCGCTGTCGGCCGCCCCGATCACCCAGAGCTTGTCCAGCTGCCGCCACTGCTCCGGCTCGCCACGGTACTCGGACGGCCGCCGCAGCCCCATTGTGTCCAGCAACGTCCACCGATACACGTCGAACGCCGAACGGAACAACTCCCCGTACGGCTCAGCGGCACACACCGCCCCCCGATACCCCCACCACGCGACCACCAGCCCGCCCCAGCAGCACCCCAGCGCCCAGTGCCACGGCAGCAGCACCGCCCCGAGCGCCCCGCCCGCCAGCGAGAACGCCAGCCCCAGCCCGCTCACCGTGACCATGAGGTCGAGATCCCCCGCAGCCGCCGCGAACGTCTGCCGGAAGGTGTCCGGCAGCGTCGCGTACAGGCGCGGCCACGCCGTCACCCCGTCGATGCCGTACCTGTCGCGGCTGTGGTCCTCGGCCTCCCGCAGGATGTTGCCCAGCGCGGTCGGCATCAGCCGGGACTCGTCCACCGGATACAGGGAGCCCCGCTGGTCATCGGATGCCATGAAACGCAGCCGGCACCGCTCGGCCAGCCGTTCTCCGTACGGCAGGCCGTCCCAGTAACCCTCATAGACCCGGATCAGCCCGACCCGCCGCACGGCGACGAGCTGGCTGATCAGCAGCGCGCCCGCGAGGACCAGCCCCGACATGACGACCTGCACCTCCGCGCCGAGCCCCGACCACCAGCGGGCCGCTGTGGCCCAGCCCACGCCCGCGACGGCGACCGCCGCCAGGGCGCTCAGGAAGGCCAGCACCGGCAGGAACGTCGTGGTGAGCAACCGGCGGTCGACCACCCCCGACGCCGCTTCGACGAGTCCGCCCATGTCAGGCGCTCCAGTAGGGGACGAAGTCGTGATCCCCGTGCTGGCAGGTGTAGGCGGCCGCCTGACTGAAGCGGCGGAAGGTGTTCGTCGCGCCGCAGGTCTTGCACTGGATGCGGCTGGGGCCCGGCGCGGCCCGCCTGCCGTAAGGCTGCGCGTCGCCGAGCTGCCGTCCGGAGACGAGGCGGGAGGCGGTGTCGCGAACGATCTCCCCTTTGATCGCCTCAGCGCTGAGCACGCCCACGACGTCCTTCCCCCGTACGATCACCAGGCCTGGGCTGCCGGACACCAACGCGTGCAGCAGGTCGGCCGAGTCGAGCACGTCGCCGAACGGAGTGTCCGCCTCGACGACGCAGGCCGGTCCCCGCTTGCCCGCGCCGGTGAGCCCGGCAGGCTCACCGTCCGGCCCGAGCAGGACCGTGAACCTCGGCCCGTTGTCCGCCACCTCCGCGACGGTGAAGTCATTGGTCATCAACTCCTCGACCGGCCGTTGCCGCTCCACACCTTCCCCCTCCTGCCGTGATCAGAGCCAGTCGCCGATCAGCGTGAACGGCGCCCAGTGGTACGGATCGGCGAACGCGGGCACGTTGAGGTCCGGTGCCGCCCCCGCGTCCGTGCCCGTGTCCATGACGAGCGTGGCCTGCAGCATGCCCACCTCCGCGCCCTGCCGCTGCTCCTCGTTCAGGTCGGGGCCGGCGACGAGGTCGCGGAACAGACTGGCCGCCGCGGAGTAGTCGCCCGCCGCCAGGCGCAGCCGCGCCTCCTCCAGCCGGACGGCGGCCAGCGCCCTGGGGTCGCCCGCCAGGCGCAGGCAGGCGCCACGCGCGTAGTCAAGGACGTCGGCGATCGTCCTGTCGCGCAGCCACAGCTGCGCCCTGCGCAGGGCCTCGGCCTTGGGCGAGCCGGCCCGCAACGCCGCGTAGAACTCGCCGAACAGCATGCTGGTCGACAGCTCGTCCACGCGCCACAGGGCGACCAGTGCCGAGGGCGCGCCCGCGTACAGCAGCGCCCTGGTCAGGCCGATCAGCTCGTCTCCTGGGCGGCTCTGGCTCATGCCGGTCTCGCAGGCCGCCAGCGTCACGAGGTCCACGTCGAGCCGGAGCCCGAGGATGTCCGCCGCGGTCAGTCTGCCGCCCGCGAGCTCGATCCCGGACCGCATCGGGTCCTCTCGGTCGAATACGCCGTGAGTCGCGAAGTGGACGATGTCCGGCGCCTGCCCGGGTTCGGCGAACCGGGCCAGCAGGCTCTCGCGGGAGGCATCGCCCGCCGCCAGCACTTCCTGGCCGCCGAGCGTCTGCGACACGGCCAGCGCCTGCTCCCTGGCGAAGGCCAGCGGATGCTCTTCGGGCGGCGCGGCGACGATGAGCGCGCTCGCGCGGCGGGCCTTCCGCTTGGCCTGGCAGTAGCGCAGCACAGAGGCCGACGGCACGAACACGACCGGGTTGCGCTCGATCAGCGGGACGCCCTCGACGAGCACGGCCTGCAGGGGCAGCAGGTGAAGGGAGTCGTGCGGCACCAGGTAGACCACGTCCCCCGGCTCGGCCCACTCGGCCACCGGCGCGAGCAGCCGCACCAGTCGCTCGTCCGCGAGGTGCGCGCCGAGGCCGGCCCTGTCGCGGGCCAGGGTGTCCCCGGCGGCCCCGGCCAGCTCGCGAAGCTCGGCTCGGGTCACGTCCACGGTGACGACCTGCGGCTCCGGCGCGTCGGCCGTCACGCCGAAGACGTACGTCTCGTGGTCGGTCACGTGGTACTCGGCCAGCACCAGACGAGCCATGGCCTCGGTCCCCTCTGGCCCGTCCTGTGAAGGGCCCGGAGTCAGCAGGGCGGTGATGCCGTTCCAGCCGAGGCGTTCTCCCCGGCGCATCGACACATACTCGGGAGTCAGCTCGGCGAGCTGGTTTTCCAGCCGGTGCAGGCGCGACAAGTTCTGCCTGTAGGCCGTCAGCAGCGCCGCGTCCGCCGATCCACCGGACCGCAAGCCCGCCTCCTGCGCACTCAGGAGGCGGCGGGTCTCGGCCTCCTCGGCGAGGATCGTCGCCGGTGCGCCGGGTGGTGCGGCCAGGGCGGTCCAGGCCAGCCTGCGTACGAGCTCCTGACCGCGCGCGGCGTCCGCCCATTCGAGTGCGCCCGCCCTGTCGCCCAGGTGGAGCGAGAGCCGCACCAGCATGCCGGGGGCGTCGAGACGGGACTCGCTGAAGTAGGTGACGGCGTCCGCCTCGTCGAGCAGCGCCCCCCTGGCGTCCCCCATCGCCTCCGCCGCGGCCAGGTAGGCCACGCGCGCCTGCGCGTAGTCCTCCTCCAGCATGCTGATCTCCGCCAGCAGGACGCGCGTCTGGTAGACGGTGTGCGGGTCGGCGAGCGTCTCGGCCTCCCGCAGTGCCTCCTGCAGGTGGTGGCGCGCGAGAGGGAGGTCGTCCTGGTCGCGCGCCAGCACTCCCAGGTCGCAGAGGGTGGCCACGACCGCGCGCCGGTAGCCCGCCCCGCGTTGGATGTCCAGCGCCCGTTCATGCACACGGCGGGCCTCGTCGTACTGGCGGGCGAGCTGGAACAGCGACGCTATGGCACCGAGGTCGTCGGATACGCCCAGTTCGGCGCCGATCTCCAAATTGATCGTCAGGGAGGTGGTGAAGCATTCCATGGCCTCGCGGTGCCGCCCGCCCGTGTCCAGCAAACGGCCCACGTTGTGCGTGGCGGCCGCCTCGCCTTCTCTGTCTCCCGCCGCGCGGTAGGCCTCGGCCGCCTGTCTGGCCAGCCGTTCCGCCGGTGCCGGTTCATTGAGCAGCTCGTGGACGAGGCCCAGAGTGAGCAGCGTGTGCCCGAGCAGCGCCGGGTCGGTGCAGTCGCGGGCCGCGGGCTCGATGCCGGCGAGGAGCCCGCGCGCCTCGGTGAGGCGCCCCTGGTCCTTGACCGCGACGGCGAGGTTGACGGCGGCGCGTACGGTGCCCTCGCGTGAACCGGCCCGCCTGAACAGGTCCACGGCCTTCCGGTGGGACTCCTCAGCCGCGCGGAGTTGCCCGAGGTCGCGCTGCACCAGGCCGAGGGTGTCCAGGGTGCTCGCGTACTGCTCCGCCGCCCCAGGGTCATCGCCCAGCAGCTCACAGGCCTGGACCAGCGCCCGCAACGCCTCCTGGCCGCGCCCCGCCTTCAGCAACGCCAGCCCGAGCCACTGCCGCAGCGCGGACCTGACGAGCGGATCGGCGCGCCTGCCGTCGGCGAGCCTGCACGCCTGCCGGTATTCGCGGGCCGCGTCCTGCGGCCGCCCGCGCGCCAGGCGCCGCCGCGCACGGGCAAGGTTGGGCGTCCAGGGGTCGCCGGTCCGGACACGCAAACGCCTTGGCATGGCCCTCCGCGCTGGTTTTTCCGCCGCCACGCAGAAGTTATCCCCACCGGATCGCTCTGAGAAGGGCGAGATACGCATTCGTGATCGGGCGTGAACAGCGGCGTTCGCGGGGAAATCCCTCCAGTGGGTGACAAGCGGGCGTTACCTGATCATGGCCTGCTGATCCGGCCGCCGGGGCGGGCCGACCGGGTGTCAGCGTGGGCACGGCGGGTCGCCTGCGTGACGCCTGCCGCGCTCGGCGTGTGGGCGGCGGCCCGCACGGGCGGGGGCGCCGCCTGGCTGCCCCTGCTGGCCGGGCTGCTGGTCAGCGGGCACGTGGCGGGCAGGATGACGGCCTGGCGCGGCCTGGTCCGCAAGCGGGCTCGGCTGCGGCGCTGGGGAGAGATCATCGTGCTCGCGGCCGGCACGCTGCTGGTCTTCTCCCCTGCCGGAGAGTGGCTGGCCTCGGCCTGGGCGACGACGGCCTGGGCCACGGCGTTCAACGGGGTGTTCCTGGTGGCCGCCGTGCTGCTGCTGCAGGTCGGGGTCGGCACCTTCCGTGCCGTGGCCAGGCCGCCGAAACCCTTGCGGGCCCCGCTGGCGCTCTGCTCGGTGCTGGCGACCGTGCTGCTGCGTTACGCGTGGACGCCGTTCCTGCTGGCGTACGTGGCGCACCCCGACCCCCGGCTGGCCGTGCCCGCGCTCGCCCTGTGCCTGGTGGAGACGGTCGAGACGCTCCACAGGATCGCTGTCGGCACTCCCCAGGCACAACACTCGGACGTACAGGTGATCACGGCCGTGAATCTCGGTGAGTGGCTCTACGACGGTTTCTTGACCCGCCGCCGCAGGCCCGACTACGCGTTGATCTCCGCGCTGCTGCTGGACGCGCGGCTCACCGTCGGCTCCGTGTCCGCCGAGGCGGCGCTGCGCCGTGTCGAGCTGGCCGAGCTCGCTTTGGACCTGGTCGACGAGGAGGTCGTGCCGCGGACCACCCGGCGGCTGGCACGGCACCAGGAGATCCAGCGCACCTGCTGTCTGTGGCTGCGGGCGGAGATCTACCAGTATCTCGGGCTGGAGGACGAGGTGCTGGCCACCTGGCGGGAGTGCGCCCGCCGCTTCTCCGCCCTGGGCCTGCCGCGGATGGCGGCCCAGGCCCGGCACACTGCCTGGAGCCGCCTGATCACCAGGCACGGTCTCGGCTCGGTGGACCTGGATCACGAGCTTCTCTCGCCGGATGACAGCCCGTACCTGCGTAGAAACGCGCTCTTGGGCCTGGCGGTGATCACGCAGCAGCGCGGCGACGAGGAGGGCGCACGCCGGCTGGAGGCGCGGGCCATGGCGATCCGCCGCAGCGGAATCCGGGAGCGGCTGGCCTGGGGACAGGAGCAGGCGCTCACGTTCAACACCCATCCCTTCGCGCTGCTGATGGGCGTGCGCGGGCACACGAACCTGGACAAGCAGCTGCGCTCGTGGCTGTCCCGGCGCACTCCCGCGCCCTTCCCCGCTTGGGGCAACCCCATCCGCGACCTCGCGCTGCGCGCCGACGATCTCGTGACTGAAGGCCGCCCCGCCGAGGCCGCCGCGCTCTTCACCGAAGCCGCGCTGCGCGCCCGCGCGGCCGGGCAGGTGACATGGGAGATGAACGCGCTGACGGGACTGTCCCAGCTCGCCAGGTCCGTGGGCGACATGGAGGTGGCCAGGGACAGCCTGCTTGAGGCGGTGCGCTCGGCGGAGGACGTGCGCGGGCGCGCCCTCAGCCCTGATCTGCGGATCAGCGCGGGCGGCTCGATCAGCGGCCTGTACGACCTGGGCGTGTGGCTGTTCGCCTCGGCCACGCCGCAGGCACTCGGGGACGGCGGCACCGCGGTCACCGCCTGGCAGTTCTCCGAGCTGGGCCGCTCCAGGGTCTTCCTCGAACTGCTCGGCGAGCGGCTGCCGCCGCCCGCCGAGGGATCCGCCGCCGAGCGTGAGGCGTATGACACCTATGTCCGGCTCCGTGACCTGTCGGACCTCGAGAGCCCCGGCGCGGCCCAGGCCGTGCGGAAGGCCCACGACGAGTGGCACGCGGCGTGCGCCGAACTCGCCGCGCAGGGCGGCGCCGCAGGCGAGTACGCCGCCCTCCGGCTCGGGCGCCCGATCGAGTACGACGAGCTGCGCCGCCTGCTGGGCACGGTCGGCGAGGTCGTGCCCGCGGACACGAACACCGATAAGTGAAGGCGGCATCAGCCGCGGTCAGGGATGACCGCGCCGTCGTTGTCGCGGGCCTCGTCATCGCCCAACCGGCCGAGGTAGTACGCCGAGACGTAGGACAAGCGAGGTCCTGCCCGGATCATGATCAGTTAGACGCTCGGCGAGGAAGGCCCGCTCAACCTCGTTGTCGGTCAACTCCAGCGCCTGCCGGTACGCGGTCGCCGCCTCGTCCGTACGGCCGAGCCGCCGAAGCAGGTCCGCCTTGATCGCCGGCAGGTACTGGTAGCGGGAGAGCCGGCCATCCTGCTCCAGCGTCTCCACCAGCGTCAGTGCGAGCGCCGGTCCATGGGCCATCGACACCGGCACGGTCCGGTTCAGCGCGACCACCGGTGAGGGCCAGAGGGCCAGCAGTCTGTCGTAGAGTGCCACGATCTGTGCCCAGTCCGTCTGCTCGTACGACGGCGCCTCGGCGTACAGGGAGGCGATCGCCGCCTGCAGCAGGTAGCGCCCGGCGCGGCCACCGCGCAGGCCGGCCACGATCAGCTCGTGCGCCTCGGCCAGCGCGCCGCGGTCCCACCGCGAGCGGTCCTGCTCCTCGAGCCGCAGCAGCCGGCCGTCGGCGCCGGTCCGGGTCGCGCGCCGGGCGTCGGTGACCACGAGCAGTGCCAGCAGCCCTCGTACCTCTGGCTCATCGGGCATGAGCTCTCGCAGCGCGCGGGCCAGGTGCAGCGCGCGGTCGGCCAGGTCGGCGCGCACGAGCGCGGGGCCCGAGGGGGCCGTGTGCCCGGCGGTGAACAGCAGGTGGAGCACGCCGAGTACGGCTGCCAGCCGGTCCGGCAGCTCCGCCGGGCGCGGCACCCGGTAGGGGATGCGGGCGACGGAGATCTTCTTCTTCGCCCGGGTGATGCGGGCGGCCATCGTCTGTTCCGACACCAGCAGTGCCCGGGCGATGTCCGGGGTCGGCAGCCCGCACACCAGCCGCAGCGTGAGCGCGAGCTGCGCCTCCTGCGCGAGCGCGGGATGACAGCAGGTGAAGATGAGCCGCAGCCGTTCGTCGGGTACGGCATCCTCCAGTTCCACCGCGTCCGCCTCATCACGGTCCGCCGGCCTGCGCGGAGCGAGCTCGTCGGACTCCACCAGCAGTGGCAGCTTCGACCGGAAGGTCCGCTCGCGGCGGATCGCGTCCATCGCCCGGCGCTTGGCCGCGGTGGTGAGCCACGCCGCGGGGTTGGCGGGGATACCGTCGCGTTCCCAGGCCGACAGCGCCGCGGCGTACGCCTCCTGTACGCACTCCTCGGCCAGGTCCAGGTCCTGCGCGACGCGCACGGTCGCGGCGAGCACGAAAGCCCACTCGCGCCGATGCGCGTCAGCCACCGCCTGACCCGCGTCCGCCCGTCCCGCCTCCCTTTGGCCCGCCTCCGTTTGGCTCGCGTCGGTTTGGCCCGCGTCCGCCGCGGCCGTCATCGGGCGGTGGGCGCGATGCCGCCCGCGACGGGGCGCACCTCGACGCCGCCACGGCCCCACTGGACGGCGGGGTTGCGACGCGCCAGGTCCAGGGCGGCGTCCAGGTCGGGGGCCTCGATGACGCAGACGCCGGCGATGACTTCCTTGGCGTCGATGAAGGGCCCGTCGGTGACCACGTCGCCGCGCAACGAGGTGGCGGTGTCGGCGGACCGCAGCGCGTAGGCCGCGATCATGGCGCCGGAGTCGACGAGGTCGTCGGCGTGCCGCTGGCTCGCCGCCTGCTGCTCGGGGGTGTAGTCGCCGGCTCCGGCGTTGTCGAAGATGAGGATCGCGTACTGGGGCATGAGGGTCTCCTTGGCCGTCTGTCCGGTCGGTACGCCTCTACGTCGGACGGGCGAGGCGAATTCGACAGACCGTACGCGAACCTTTTCCAGACGCGCCCTGGCGCGACTTCAACAAGACACCCCCGCTACTTGACGGATCGACGAGCCGGCCGGGCTGGGCATGGCGATTTCATGGCGATGGAATTACCCAGGTCAGGGGTGCGTTGTACCCCTCTGTGCGCCTGGCCTAGACAGTGAGTATCCCTCTGGCCGCACCACCAAAGTCCGAGTACGGACGTTATACCCATCGCATGCATCACAGGCAATCACCTGTGACCGCTGAACCCGCCTGTGCGCGGGACCGGGGACCCATGTCTCGATCGGGGCTAATCGGCACGTCAACGTGTCGTAGGGCAGCTTCCACGCCCGAGCCCGTCAGCTAACCCGGTAAGCGGAATGGAAGCAAGGAGTAATCACCATTATCCGCACCCCCAAGATCAGCTATGCCAAGATCGCGCTCTGCGCGACCCTCACCGCCGCCGCCCTCGGCGCCCACACCGCGGCGAACGCCGCCACCACCCCCACAGGGCACACCCCCATCGCGGCTCAGGCCGCCCCCGCCTCCGCGCAGGGCGGCAGGAACGGCGAGGCCCAGGTGAACGTCACCGCCCAGCAGGTCCTGAACCTGGCCAAGGCCCAGGTCGGCACGTCCGAGGACGCCAACGGCGGCGGCACCAAGTTCCAGAAGTGGTATATGAACTCGGCCCGCGCCGCCGAGACCGTCCAGCGTGACGGCGGCAGCAGGCAGGACTACCTGAACGCCGCCTGGTGCTCGATGTTCGTCTCCTGGGTCGGCGAGGAGACCGGCGCCCGCTCCCAGGTCGGCTGGGACGCCTACACCGTCGCCCACGCCAAGTGGTTCGCCGCCAACCACCGCTGGGGCACCGTGGCCAAGCCCGGCGCCGTGGTCTTCTACTCCTGGAGCGGCAGCAAGGACCTGAGCTCCATCAGCCACGTCGGCTTCGTGGTCAAGGACAACGGCGACGGCACGATCTCCACGATCGAGGGCAACACCGGCAACGGCAAGGTCGAGCAGCGTGTCCGTCCCACCTCCCAGGTCGTCGGCTACGGCTACCCGCACTACGCCGCCTGACAGCTGGCCTGGCGCCTCTGGCACCCCCCGAGCGGCGTCCCCGAAGCGGTGCGCCGACACCAGAGGTGGAAAGATCATCGCATGCCGATCGATCCGCACCTGCTCGCCGTTTTCACGGCGACCACCATCGTCGCTCTGATCACCCCCGGACCCGACATGCTGTTCGTGCTGGGATGCGGTCTGCGGGGTGGGCCCCGCGCCGGGCTGCTGGCCACGGCCGGCGTGATCACGGGTGACGCGTTGTACATCGCCGCGGCCGCCGCCGGGCTCGCCGTGCTGCTGACGACGTTCCCGGTCGTCTTCACGGTGCTACGGTTCGCCGGCGCCGCGTACCTGATCTACCTCGGCGTCCAGATGATCCGCAACCGCAAGAACGGCCAGGCCGACGATCCGGCCAGCCGCGGAATGTCCGGTCGGCGGGCCTTCCTCAATGGCGTGGTCTCCTCCATGGCCAATCCGCAGACGTTCACGTTCATGGTCGCCTTCCTGCCCCAGTTCATCGATCCCGCGGCGGGGCCGGTCTGGCTGCAGTTCGCCATCCTCGGCGCCGTCCTGATCGTCCTGGAGTTCCTGGCCGACGCGACGGTCGGCGTGCTGGCCGGGCGGATCGGCGGCTGGCTGCGCGGCCGCCAGGCGGTGCGCCGCCGGATCGACGCCGCGACCGGGAGCGTGTTCATCGGTCTGGGCGTCACCCTCGCGGCCGAACGCTGACCGGCCGCGGCCCGGTCAGCGGAGGAACGCGGCTCGCCGCCTCGGTTTCCGACGGGCGACCCGTCTCGCCGGACGGGCTCGTCGGCGCGGTGTGGGGAGACGAGCCGCCGAATCGAGAAGTGCGGGTGCAGTGAGCGGCGGCTGCGCAAGCTCCCTGCGCGCCTGGTCGTCCATCTCCTGATCGCGCCGTGCTTCAGGAGTGGACTGCGATGAGTTCGGCGAGGTCCAACGCGTCCCCGCTGATACCGGCCAGCCAATCATCTTGTACGTACTCGAAGTCACCGGTTTCGGTGTCGAGCAGGCCGATGCTCCCAGCTGTCACCCGTTGTTCGGGGTTGATGGGCTCCGGCTCCCACTTGGTGGTCTTGGGCCGCACCAACTGGGCGAGCGCGTAGGAGGTCGTGCGGCCGTAGCGGCGGGGGCCGTTGGGGTGGTGGTAGTGGCCGCTGACGTGCAGGCGCGGCTGCAGGTGCTCGATGAGTGCGGTCAGCTTCGCCGAGCCCTGTACGTTCCCGCGCCGGTCGCGTGAGATCCCGTACGGGCCGTCATGAGTCACCAGGACGTCCACGTCACCCGGTCTGACCGCCATCAGCCGCGCGTACGCGCTCTCGTCCAGATCCATCTTCCCCGGAACCTCGATAAGCCCCAGGAACGCCACGCGCTGCCCGGCGACCTCAACCACGTTCCCGCAGGCGACATGGAGGTAGGCGCCGAGGGGATCCACCGGCACGACCTCGGCGCCCGCCGCGTCGTGCAAGGATGCCAGCCAGTCGTGATCCTCGTGGTTGCCGCTGACGAACAGCACACCGGGGACCCGCCCGAGAGCCGAGCGCACCCCCTCGGCGAAGGCCGGCGACGGATCGAGCAGCCGGAAGAAGTCCCCCTGAGCGGGATGATCCCGGCCGAACCGACGGCTGGCCTCGTCCCACCGATCGAACGACGGGTAGGCGCCCAGATCGCCGACCTGGATCACGGCGTCGAGCCGGATCTCCCGTCGCTTCCGCAGCGCCACGACCGCACCCAGCGCGTGCAGCACACAACCATGGACATCACCCAAGAAAGCGATCTTCATCGCCTGCCGACCTTTCGCGAAAGCCATCCGGACATGGCCCAGCACCGGTCGAACGGCGCAACGATGCGGTGTCAACCACCGGCCCTGAACCGGTGACTCACATCCCAGCGCTCCACCGCCATCTCGACGACCGAGCCAGGTCGAGCTTGACACCCTGGCCGGAAGAACGTCAACAACGGTGCGACGACCACCGCACCGGGAGCGGCCTGCTGGATCCAGGCGTACGGCACGGTGTGAATGCCACACGTGACGTGTACCCGGTCGTACGGTGCCCGGTCAGGGCAGCCGGCCGCGCCGTCACCGACGATCAGGTGCGGCTGCGCCCCGACCGCGGCCAAGGACTTGGCCGCCTGCTCACCGAGACCTTCATCAACCTCGATAGATGTCACGCTGCCGTCCTCGCCGACCAGATGTGACAGCAATGCGGCGGTCCAGCCCGTGCCGGTACCTCCTTCCAACACGCGGTGTCCAGGCCGGGGATTCAGCAGTCCGAGCAGGCCGACCACGGTACCGAGGGCTGAGCTGGAGCAGTTGTAGCGGCCTTCCGTGGCGCGAAGGGCGGTCGCGCCCTCGTCGAGTTGGGTCACGATGGCGGCCGGCCCGTAGACGGCCGCCCACCACGCGTCTGGATCGCCACCCCAATCGATGAGCACAGGCCCGTCATCGGCCAGAGCCAGCCCCACCGAGGGCACGAACAGGTGCCGCGGCACGGCTTTCAGCGCTTCCTCGAGGGTGCCGGGTGACCGGCTCTCGATTACCGCTTATCGCGTTGATCTTGCCGCTGATGCGGTTGTCGAGGTCCGGCGGCGTCACCTCCGCTTCCCGCTGCTGTGTCGGCCATCTCCTGTGCCGCCCCCGTCACCCTTGTTGTCCTCGTCCTTGGGCGGATCGAACTCCTCGTACGTGCGCTTGTCGCGCCCTCATGCTTGCCCACGCCCAACTCCTCACGCCCCGAACAAACAACCTCCGTAACTGTACGAATACCTAACGTGGCGAATATGTGGCGGTGCAGTCGGGAGTGCGGCACCCTGGCAAGGAGTGCCACCTGGTGACAAGGGCCGTGCGCGAGCGTCATCGGGTTGCGCAGGACCGCACCGGCCATTGGCGTCATGAATGACCCCCGGACCCGGCCGCTACGGCGGTCAGCGCTGCCTGCGCCTGAGGAAGATCGATGAAGGTGTCCTTGCGTTCGACGAGCCCGTTCTCGTCAAGCGTGACCACGTCGAGGCAGTCGAAGCGGATCGGCCGCCGGTTGCCGCCGGAGTCGGTGAGAACAGCGGTGAGAGCCCAGTCAAGAACCCAGTGCCGCTCACCAATGATGACCCGGTGGATGTCGAATCCCAGGTCAGGCCACTGGGCGAACAGCAAGGCGAAGCTGTCGCGGAGCGCGGATCGACCCTGAACCGGCTGCTCGCCGTTGTGCAGCCAGAACTGGGTTCCGGGCGAGTGCAGCGCGGCGATCGCGTCCACGTCGCGGGTGGCGAAAGTTGTGGCGTAGGTGTTGAAGAGTTCTCTGACGTTGTGCGCGGGCGATGCGGCGGTGGGCATGGCGCGCTGCCTCCTGTCACTAGGCTCACTGGGCTCACTCGGCGGGCTGATGGTTGGTCACTGGATGCGGTAGACGCGGTATTCGACGTGGTCGAGGGACAGCTCGTTGACGGCGATGGCAACGGTGGAGTTCAGCCACGAGTAGCGCTCCGCGCCGGTCTCGAACAGCGGCACGGATCGTGCGTGCATCTCGTTCCAGCCGATGGTCTCGCCGGCCAGTAGCCGGCCGATCGCCTCCTCCGACAGCGTGGCGCGGCCAGTGACGGTGACGAACACCAGCTCGTCGTCATGCGTGCGAATCGTCGCCCGGACGTCGAGGCGGGCGACACGGTCGGAGCCGACGGTGATCCAGTCACCGCCACCGGGCAGGAACTCGCCGCGCAGCCGCGGCCCCTCGACGGTTCCGCGGTCAACGACCGCGATCATGCGCATGGCCACCGGGGTGGAGAAGATCTGCATGGTCTGGAACCTGATGGCGAAGTCGCACAGGTGCTCGACCGTGACCATGGTGGCGGTGGGGTCGGTTTCGACAAGGGTCATACAGTCCTCCCAGGGCCAGGTCATGGAGCAGGTCCTGATCGTGCGACCTGCCGCGACAACACCTTCAGGCGATCACTTGGAAAAGTCAAGTAGGTGCTCTGAAATTCAGATCAGCAACTTGGATGGACCGAGAAGTGGGGTAGGCTGCCCCCATGGCATCGCGGTCCTACGGCCATTACTGTGCGGTGGCCAAGACACTTGACGTGGTCGGCGAGCGGTGGACTCTGCTGGTCGTCCGTGAGCTGCTCGACGGGCCGAAACGCTACGTCGATCTACTCGCCGGGCTCGTAGGCATCTCCACCGACATGCTCGCCACCCGTCTGAAGGTCCTGGAGGAAGCCGGAATCATCAGTCGGCGCACGCTCCCCGCGCCGGCCGCGTCAAAGGTGTACGAGCTGACGCCGCTCGGCCGTGCCCTGCAACCGACGATGACCGAGCTCGCCCGGTTCGGCATTCATTTGCTCGGCGAGCAGGACGACGGCGCCGCCTTCCAAATTCACTGGATCACATCGTCCCTGCGGGCGATGTTCCGGCCCGAGCGGGTCCCGGCCACACCCCTCACTGTTGAGTTCAGAGTGGGCACCGAAGCCATGCACGCCCGCATCGCCGAAGGCGACCTGCACACCTTCCCCGGCCACATCGACGATCCAGATGTGGTCCTGACCTTCGCCGATGCCACGACGCTCGCCGAGATGGGGCGCGATCCCGCCGCCGCACTCGCCGCGCTCTCCACGGGCCGCCTCCACGTGCAAGGAAGGCCCGACGCCATCCAGGCCACGAGAGAGCTCTTCGGGCTCAACCACTAGGACGGCCCAGTGCGCCTTCGGCTTCTGCGCCCCGGTCGGCCAACGTCGCCGCTCCCTCGCAGAGGGTCCTTCCACTCACGGCTTTTGGCCGCTGGTCACCCATCTGAACCATGGCAAAGGGGCGAGCGCGCGGCCGACCACCGACCGACTGATCGCCAACTGGCTTGCGGCACATCCCGACCGAACGCTGAAGTGACTGCTGGACAGCGGCGCTGTACGATCCGGGCTCCTGTACGCCATCCACGGTGAGCCAGAATGGGCGAACAGGCGGCCCTGTTCTCGCGCGGCCTTCCCCGGCGGTTCCACAACCCTGACCTGCCCGCATCCCTGACCTATCTCATGTGGCGACGCGTGATCTCCGCCAGCCCCTGGCACCGACAGGTAGGGCGGGCAGCAGCGGGCTCTATGGGCGGTAGGCGTCGCGGCGGTGTTTGATGGACTGGATCGTCACAGTGTGTTTGTCTTCGTCGATGCGGTAGACCACACGGTAGGTCCCGCGCCGGGCAACATGCAGTCCCTCGTATGGCTCTTGCAGAGGCTTGCCGACGCGCCATGGTTCGCGAGCGACAGCGCCGGTGATCAACTCCCAGGCCGCGGCCGCTACAGTCTCGGGAAGGCCCGAGGCGAGCGCAGGGCGAGCCGGTGGGCTCAGGAGGATGGTGTAGCGGTCGCTCACGCGCCGGCCTTGCCGAGGCGAGCCGCCAGGATGGCTGCCATCTCCTCCTCGGTGGTCACATCGCCGCGCGCCTCGGCGGCAGCGGCCTCGACCAGGTCGGCGCGCATTTCCGGGTCAGCGAGAATCTCGAGTGTCTCCTGCAGGGACTCCCACTCGGCCACGGACACGATAACGGCATGCGGCCGCCCGTTCCGGGTGAGTGTGAAGTGATCATGCTCGCGCGCGGCCCGGTCGGCAAGCTCGGTCAGCCGGTCCTTGGCTTCGCTGATCGGAATGACCTCCATGGATCCATGATCGCTCCATGGCTGGGATATCGGCCAAGATTTCGGCTAGCTACCGATGCGCTGCACTGATCGGTTGGTGCGCTCACGACCGTGCACCAAGTGGCGATGCCGGGGCTGCGCCGAGAACCGCCGCCGCGCCGATCAGCTTCTCTCCTGCGGACGGCACCGAGGCAGCGGTCGTGTCTTTGTCGTCGTCTCCAATGACGTCCCTTTCCCGTCTGTCCGGTACGTCCCGTGCGATCGCCCGTTGCCTTGGGCTCGGCCAAGGGCATCACCAGCGCCATCTGGACAACAATCGAAGCCGTGGGCGAAGCGCGCGGCGGAGCCACGCCCCAGGGAGACGCCCGAGCGAAGCGAGGACCGACGCGGGAGCGGGCGCCAGCCCGCCTGACAGAGCGAGCGAGCGAAGCGAGCACCTTCGATCGGGGTGGGCATCAGACGGCCAACACTCCAGACGGGTAACGGTGGGTGGCGGGAGGGCTCCGGCGTAGTGTGGGAGGTATGACGATCATCGTTACGGGGGCGTCCGGGCTGCTCGGGGGGCCCTTGGTGGATGCGCTCAAGGGGCAGGGGCGGCGGGTTGTCAGGATGGTGCGGCGGCCTCCGGAGAGCGATGAGGAGGCCTACTGGGAGCCTCGGGACGATGTGATCGATCTTTCGGTGCTCGAAGGGGCCGAAGGCGTCGTACATCTGGCCGGAGCGCCCATCGCCGACCGGCGCTGGAGCGAGTCGTACAAGCGCGAGCTGGTGCGGAGCCGGGTCGACGGGACTCGGGTGCTCGTCGGCGCGTTGCGACAGTTGTCCCGGCCGCCTGAGGTGCTCGTGTCGGCGTCCGGGGTGGACTTCTACGGTGACACCGGGGATCGGGTCATCGATGAGTCCCAGGGGAAGGGCACCGGGTTTCTGGCTGATCTGTGCGAGCTCTGGGAAGGTGCCGCCAAGCCCGCCGAGGAGGTCGGCATCCGGGCCGCGCAATTGCGTACCGGGCTCGTATTGAGTGGGCGTGGTGGGGCGCTTGGGCGGATGCTGCCCATCTTCAAGATGGGGCTCGGCGCGCCGCTCGGGAGTGGGAAGCAGTACTGGTCCTGGATATCCGAGGACGACTGGGTTCAGGCCGTACTACATATCCTGAAAAATCGGGAATTGGTGGGGGCGGTTAATCTGACTTCGCCCAATCCCGTGAGCAATGCGGAGTTCACCACCACGCTCGGGAAAGCCCTGCGTAAGGGCACTGTACCGATGCCTGTCCCGGCCTTCGCGCTGAGCATCGGCCTGGGAGAGTTCGCGCGGGAAGGGCTGTTGCCCAGCCACCGGATTCTGCCCGGGAAACTGTCCGGCAGCGGCTACGGATTCACCCATAGCCACCTCGACGAGGCCTTGAGCGACATAATCTAGCGCCATAATCTAGGGTGCTGTTCATCCTTTACCACGCGGGAGATACCAACATGACCAGGTCCGGCCAGTCGCACATTCTTGCCATCGGCGGTGGGTCGTTCCGCCCGACGGCGCGTCACGGTTTTCTGGAGGCGAGCCCGCTGCTGCGCTACGGCCTCGACCTGACCGGCCAGGACCGGCCGAAGCTGGGGCTGGTCGCCACCGCGATGGGCGACGACGCCGACTGGCTGCTGAAGATGTACGGCGCCTTCGCCGGGTGGGACGTCGAGCTGAGCCATCTGACGGTGTTCCCGATGCCCAATGTCAAGGATCCCCGGGCGTGGATGCTCGAGCAGGACATGATCTATGTCAGCGGTGGCAGCGTGGCCAACCTGGCGGCCCTGTGGCGGCTGCACGGCTACGACGAGGCGTTCGAGGAGGCGTGGCGGTCGGGCGTGGTGCTGTCCGGGCAGAGCGCGGGCGCCCTGTGCTGGCATGTGGGCGGCAACACCGACTCCTTCGGCCCCGAGCTCAACGTGTGGGCCGACGGCCTGGCCTTCCTGCCCTACTCGTGCGGAGTCCACTACAACTCCGAGCCGCAGCGCCGGCAGCTGCTGCACCAGTCGGTGGCCAGCGGCGAGCTGCCCGAGGGCTACGCCGCCGACGAGGGGGTGGCGCTGCACTACGTGGGCACCGATTTCATTCAGGCCGTAACCACCGATCCAGCCGGATACGCCTACAAAGTCGAGCATGACGGGGCCGAGGGGGCAAAGGAGTTCCGGATCGAGCCTCGGCTGCTCACCTCCTGAATTACCCTGGATGGGTGAGGGAACGGCACAATGGACACATGCGCCCCAAGCACGGGGTCGACCCCCACGCATTGGCCATCGTCCGTCTCGGTGTCGACGTCCCCTACGAGCAGGCTTGGCAGCTGCAACGCTGGGTGCACGGCAAACGGGTGGCCCGGGAGCTGACCGACACGGTCCTGCTCCTGGAGCACGCGCCCGTCTACACGGCGGGCAAGCGCACCGCCCCGCACGAACGCCCCTCCGACGGCACCCCCGTGATCGACGTCGACCGCGGGGGCCGCATCACTTGGCACGGTCCCGGCCAGCTCGTCGCCTACCCGATCGTCGAGATCGACGACGTGACCCGCTACATCTGCCGGCTCGAAGACACGATGATCCAGATCTGTGCGGACTTCGGGGTCACGGCCAGGCGGATACCGGGCTGGGCCGGGGTCTGGGCCGCGGGCGACACCAGCCTCGGCCTGCCCGACCGCCAGCTCGGCGCCGTCGCCATCCGCGTCTCACGCGGCGTCACGATGCACGGCTTCGCGCTCAACTGCGCCAATGATCCGCGGTGGTTCAGCCGGATCGTCCCGTGCGGCATCCCGGACGTGGGGGTCTCCTCACTGTCCGCCGAGACGGGCAGGCGGATCGTGGTCGAGGAGGTCATCCCGATCGCCGAGAAACGGCTGGCCGAAGCACTGGGCCTGGAGCCGTACGACCTGCACGAGGAAGACCTCATGCGCCGCTGACCCACGGCCGGTCGCCGAATCGCGGTGAAATCTGGCATTCGCCTGTTTACGATCAGCCTGTGAAGCGGTCTGTGCAGCAGTCTGCGACGTGGCTCGCGGCCCTGGTTCTCGCTCTCGTCGTGCACACCCTGACGCTGGCCTTCGTCGTGCTGGGCGGGTGGACGATCGTGGTCAACGCCCAGTTCGCCGCGGCGTGGGCGCTCGGTGCCCTGCTGATCGCCATCGGGTGGATGCTGCGGCCGCGCCTCGGCAGCCTGCCCGCCGACGCCGAGGTCCTCGACCCCTCCTCGGCCCCGCAGGTGTACGGGATGGCGGAGCGGGTGGCCGACCGGATCGGCGTCAAGCGTCCCCAGAAGGTGGCGGTCAGGGATCTGGTCCTGGGCACCACGTACACGCGCACCGGCCCGCTCAGGGTGCCCGTGCTGGTCATCGGGCTGCCCTCGTGGCTGGCCCTTTCGCCGCGGCAGCGAGTCGCGCTGCTGGCCAGGGCGTACGCGGAGCTGCCGACCGGCGGCGAGCTCATCGTGGACGGCGCGCTGGCGACGTTGGGCGCATGGCGCGAGGCGCTCATCGGAGCGGCACCGCTGCGTGCGCGCGAGGCGGCCCACACGCAGATGGCCACCTCGCTCGGCGTACTGAACTCCAACAGCACCGGCTACGAGGCGGTCAGCTTCCTGGGCCGGATCGTCGGGCGGGTGCTCGGCGGCCCGGTGCTGCTCACCGAGTACTGCCTGAAGCGGCTGGCCCGCTCCGACGACGCCCGCAGACACGAACGGCGGCAGGCGAGGGCCCTGCGCGTCCTCACGGCCGGGGAACTGGCCGAGATCGACGGGCTGCTGGCCAGCGGCAGGTACGTCGCCCCCATGCAGGCGGCGGCCCTGCGCGGCGAGAGCGTGGCGTCGATCAGGCGGACCGCGCTGCTGGCCCCCAACAGCGCCCCCGACGGCGTCCGCACCACCGCGCCCGGCTCGGCGCTGTCCGGCTCAGCACCGTCCGGCTCAGCGCCGTCCGGGTCCGTGCTGTCCAGCTCGGAGCTGCTCGGCTCGGCCGAGTCGGACCGGATCGACGACGAACTGCACCGCCACTACACCCGCGCCATCCGCAGCTTCGGCCTGGTCATCTGAGCCCGCCAAGCCAGCTGAATCATCCGATGACCCGGCGAATGGTGGCCCTGGGAGTGGGAGAGGTTGGGGCGAGACGTAAGCTGGGTCGGTGACCGTTGCTCCTGAAGGCCGAAAGCTCCTCCGCCTGGAGGTGCGCAACGCCGAAACCCCTATCGAGCGCAAGCCCCCGTGGATCAAGACCAAGCTGAAGACGGGCCCCGAATACACCGAGCTGAAATCGCTCGTGCGCCGGGAGGGCCTGCACACGGTCTGTGAAGAGGCGGGCTGCCCCAATATCTACGAGTGCTGGGAAGACCGCGAGGCGACGTTCCTCATCGGCGGCGACCAGTGCACGCGCCGCTGTGACTTCTGCCAGATCGACACCGGCAAGCCCAAGGAGTACGACCGGGACGAGCCGCGTCGCGTGGCCGAGTCGGTCGAGCAGATGGGCCTGCGCTACGCCACGGTGACCGGCGTGGCCCGCGACGACCTGCCCGACGGCGGCGCCTGGCTCTACGCCGAGACCGCGCGGCAGATCCACGCGCTGCTGCCCGGCTGCGGGGTCGAGCTGCTGGTGCCCGACTTCAACGGCAACCGTGAGCAGCTGGAAGAGGTGTTCTCGGCCAAGCCCGAGGTGTTCGCGCACAATGTCGAGACCGTGCCGCGGATCTTCAAGCGCATCCGGCCCGCGTTCCGCTATGAGCGCTCGCTCGGCGTGATCACGACGGCCCGTGAGGCCGGGCTGGTCACCAAGTCCAACCTGATCCTGGGCATGGGCGAGACGCGCGAGGAGGTCGTGGAGGCGATGCGCGACCTGCACGCCGCCGGCACCGACCTGCTGACGATCACCCAATACCTGCGCCCGACGCCCCGCCACCACCCGGTCGAGCGCTGGGTCAAGCCGGAGGAGTTCGTCGAGCTCCAGGCGGAGGCCGAGGCGATCGGCTTCGCGGGTGTCCTGTCGGGCCCGCTCGTCCGCTCCTCCTACCGCGCGGGCAAGCTCTACAAGCAGGCCATCGAGGCCCGCCAGAGCGCCTGAACTCCCCTGGGCCGCCTCCGCCATGGAGGCGGCCTGGCTGCGTGACATCGGCTCCGCTGAATGGACGTGCAATACCGGTTTGGTAACGCACGTAGGCCGGGGTCTCACCGTCACGTCACGGCGCCCGGCCCCGCATCACCGGAGGAGCGTGCCCCTGGACAGGGCCCGGCCCCGTACGGCGGGTGGGGCCCACCGTGCTCTGCCGTAAAAGAAAAACCCCCGAACGACCAGAGGCGTTTTCGTATCCCGCTCGGTTGGTTTGTATTCTTCGAAGCATGGCAAAGTCCGAGGACCCAGAGAAGCCGGGACGCATCAAGCAGTTCCGCATGATCGCGCAGATCATCAAGCAGGCCAACCCCAAGGGGTTGCCGATCGTCTTCCTTTCGGCGGTCGGCACGCTGGCTGTGATCGTCGTGATCGGGCTGGTCACGGACTATCTGTGGTATTCGGTGTTCCTCGGCGTGCTCGCCGCGCTCACCGTCGGCCTCGTGGTGTTCGGGCAGCTGGCGCAGCGCGCCCAATATTCGATCCTGCACGGCCAGACCGGCGCCGCCGCCGCGGTGCTGCAGGGCATGCGGGGCAACTGGCAGGTCACCCCGGCCATCGCGGTCAACCGTGACCAGGACCTGATCCACCTCGTGATCGGGTTCCCGGGGGTCGTGCTGGTGTCCGAGGGGCCCGGCAACCGGGTGGCGAAGATGCTCGCGGCCGAGAAGAAGCGGGTCGCGCGGGTGGTGCTGGGCGTCGAGATCTACGACATCCAGTGCGGTGACGGCGAGGGGCAGGTGCCGCTGGGCAAGCTCCAGCGCCACATCATGAAGCTGCCGCGCAACCTCAAGAAGCCCTCGGTCAACGAGGTCAAGGACCGCCTGCGCTCGCTCCCCAAGAACATGCCGATGCCCAAGGGCCCGATGCCCAAGGGCGCTCGGGTTCCGCGCGGCCCCAAGATGCGCTAGTGCCTCCAGGGAACGCGCTGTCGGACTCCTCGCGGGCCAACCGCGGCTGGTGGGACGGCAACGCCGACGACTACCAGGTCGAACACGGCGGGTTCCTGCGCGACACCGGCTTCGTCTGGTGCCCGGAGGGCGTCGACGAGGCCGAGGCGCACCTGCTGGGCGACGTACGCGGCCGGCGAGTGCTGGAGATGGGCTGTGGCGCGGCCCAGTGCGCGCGGTGGCTGGTCGGGCAGGGGGCCGAGGTCGCCGCGTTCGACCTGTCGCACCGGCAGTTGCGCCACTCGCAGCGGATCGACCTCGACACCGGCCTGCACGTCCCTGTGGTGCAGGCCGACGCCGAGGTGCTCCCGTTCGCCGGCGGGTCGTTCGATCTGGCGTGCTCGGCGTTCGGAGCGCTGCCGTTCGTGGCCGATCCGCTGGCGGTGTTCCGTGAGGTGGGCCGGGTGCTGCGGCCGGGCGGGCGGTTCGTGTTCTCGGTCAGCCATCCGATCCGGTGGGCGTTCCCCGACGATCCGGGGCCGCGCGGGCTGACGTCCGACCGGTCCTACTTCGACCGTTCGCCCTATGTCGAGACGGACGAGTACGGCACAACCACCTACGTCGAGCACCATCGGACAATGGCCGACTGGATCGGCCTGATCGTCGCCTCAGGCCTGACCGTGACGGGCCTGCTGGAGCCCGAATGGCCGGCGGGCCACGACCGGGTGTGGGGCGGCTGGAGCCCGCTGCGCGGCAAGTACATACCGGGCACCGCCATCTTCACCTGCACACACCACTGACCCACCGCACCCCGACCGACAGCTCGGCCTCGCGCGACTGACCGACCGAGCAGGGTTCAGGCGCGCCCGTACCGGGCCGCCATCGCGTGGAAGGCCGCCTTGGGCTCCCAGCGGGTCTCATCGAGCATCCGGACCACGCCGTACGCGCCCAGGTCGTCGTCGCCGAGCCGGTTGTAGGAGGCGAAGGTGAACCACAGGGCCGTGTCGACCCCCTCCTGTTCGAAGACGTCGAGCAGCTCGTTGAGGTAGCGGATCTGCTCGCCCTCGTCGCGTACGGAGCCGTCGGGCACCTCCCAGGCCATGCCCCCGAGCTCCCCCGCCCCCGTATAGGCACAGGTGCCGAACTCGGTCACCGCCACGGGCTTGCCGTGCTTGAAGTGGCCGCGCACCTCCTCCACGAAGCTGCCGGCGTTGTACGCGGCCCGGTAGGCGTCCACACCGACCAGGTCGAACGGCGTCCAGTCGACGAACTCCCACGGCCCGGAGGCGTACGTGATCCGGCCCCCGAACAGCGGCCGCACCGTCTCGGCGGCCTCCCCGAGAAAGCCGTTGAAACGGCCCATGATCGTGCCCAGCGACTGCCACCACTCCATGTCGGCCGACATCATTGCCCGCAGGCGCTCCATGTAGTCGGCACCGGGCATGAACCCTTCGCAGAAGGCGCTGGTCTCACAGCCGGTGACCAGCACCACCTCGGCGCCGCCGCGCCGGACGGCCTCGGCTCGTTCGGCGCAGTCGGCGTAGAGGGGGATCACCTGTTCCGGCGTGAGGTCGACGGGGAACGGCGCGAACCAGACCTCCAGCCCGGCCGCGGCGGCCTGCTCGGCCGCCACGCTCAGCCGCTCCGGGTCGCCGCCGGACACGCGTACGGCCGCGCAGCGCAGCTCGTCGGCGATCACCCGCATCTCGCGCCCGACCGTCTCGGCGTCGAACGTCGTCCGGGACAGGCTCTCGCCCGGCAGAAACCCGGTGTCATAGTTGATGCCTTTTTTCACGAAATATCCCCTTAATCTCCGGTGAAGCCGTGCTCTAGGAGGTCGAAGGCGAGCTCGACGTCGTCCGCCAGCCGACCGCCCGCCTCGGCGATGGGCGTCCCCTCGACGAGCCGCTGGAAGAACCCCTCCTGCACCGTCGTGAGCACGGCGGTGATCTGCGCGGCCATGAGCTGGTCCCGCAGCTCGCACGACCCGTCCGGCACTCCCCGCGCACTGGCCAGAGCGGCGGCCAGCTCGTACCGCTGCCCGGCCCGGGTCTGGTGCAGCCCCGCCATCAGCGCCGGGCTGGCCGAGATCACCCAGGCCCGGGTGAGCAGGCCCTCGACGTCGACCCCCTCCGTGTCCTCGGCGGCGAACGCCCGGTAGTGCTCGCGCAGCGCCTCGAGCGGCGCCTGTCCCGGCCGCCGCTCGTTGACGATCTTCGCCATGTCCTCCTTGACCACGTCGAGGACGAGGCTCTCCTTGGTCGGGAAGTAGGTGAACAGCGTGACCTTCGCGACCCCGGCCGCCTCGGCGATCTCGTTGACCGTCACGGCCTCGTAGCCCCGCTTGGCGAACATCCGCAGCGCCACCTCGGCGATGCGCCGCCGGGTCTGCTCCTTCTTCTTCTCCCTGAGTCCGGCCATCATCATGGGGACAGCATAAACCTTACCGGGTTCAATATCGAACCCGGTAAGGTTTTTATCGCGCTAGAGACCCTTGCACTGGCCCGCCGACGGTCCCAAGACCGTGTTGGACAGACCGTTCGCGGTCGGTGCCGGAGAGTTGCCCGTGCAGGTCAACGGCCCCTTGACCGTGCTGGCGGCGATCAGCGGCCCGCTGTCGCCGACCAGCGTCACCGGTCCGCCCACCACCGATTTCTCCACGGACAGCTCCTTCACCGAGGTCGCCGTGAGCGGGCCGCCCACCGAGGTGTCCACCAGGACCAGCCGCCCGGCGCCCACCGCGGTGACCGGTCCGCCGACCGTGGCGGCCCGCGCGATCAGCGAGGCCCCCTGCCGGACAATGAGGGGGCCGGTCACGTTCGCGCCCGCCGCCAGGCAGGTCACGCCGGAGCCGACCGTGAGGGGGCCGCTGTGGGTGCCGGTGACGGATCGCGTGCAGGCCGGATCCGGCACTGCCAGCAGCTCCAGCTCGGCCAGCGTGCCGGAGACGGTGAGGCGGTACTGGGCGTACCGCCCGGGGCGGGCGATCTTGAACGGCCGGGTCTGCCTCGCCTGGTCGAACCGCTGGCCGTCCCGCTGGTCGATGACCGTCCAGGCCGTACCGTCGTAGGAGCCCTCGAGCTTCCATGACGTGGGACCGGTGGCCGCCGAGGTGAGGGTGTAGAAGCTCACCTGGTCCCGCGTTCCCGTCTGAAGAGTGATATTTCCGGAAACGGTGGCTGTGGTTGCCGAGGTGTCGTCCGACAGCGCCGCCGGGCCCCCGGTGACCGGGATGTCGCGCATGGGCCGCGGCATCTCGCCGTCGGGCGTGATCGACGCCGGCGGCTCGCCCCACGTGGACGGCTTGGACCCCATCGCGAAGTCCAGTACGGCCCCACCGGCCAGCACGTCGTGCGGTAGCGCGGTGGACGTCCACGCCTTGCCGTTCACCTTGAGGCCCTGGATGTAGACGTTCTCGGCGCTGTTGGCCGGGGCATTGATCACCAGGTCCTTGCCGCTGGGCAGATGCACGGTGGCCTTGGTGAACAGCGGCGAGCCGATCGCGTAGTCCTGGCTGCCGGCCTGGAGCGGATAGAAGCCGAGGGCACTGAAGACGTACCAGGCGGACATCTCGCCGTTGTCCTCATCGCCCGGATAGCCCTGGCCGATCTCGCTGCCCAGGTACAGCCGCGACAGCGCCTCCCTGACCTTGGCCTGCGCCTTCCACGGCTGCCCCGCGTGGTCGTACATGTAGATGATGTGGTGCGAGGGCTGGTTGCTGTGGCCGTACTGGCCCATGCGGACGTCCCTGGCCTCGCGCATCTCGTGGATCACGCCGTTGTACGAACCGGGGAACGTGGCCGTCTCCTGGTCGGCGAAGAACGCGTCGAGCTTCTTGGCCAGACCCGCGCGCCCGCCGTAGAGGGCGGCGAGTCCGGTGCCGTCCTGGGGCGCGTGGAAGGCCATGTTCCAGCCGTCGGTCTCGGTGTAGTCGTAGCCCCAGACGCGGGGGTCGTAGTCGGCCTTGGTACGCCGCCACTTGCCCGTGGAGTCGCGGCCCTGGAAGAAGCCCACCTCCGGGTCGAACATGTTGACGTAGTTCAGGGCCCTGCTCCGGAAATATTCGGACTCCTCCAGGTAGCGGGCCTTCTCCGCGCCGGTGGCGTCCTTGGCCAGGGACGCGGCCATGTTCGAGATCCCGAAGTCGTTGATATATCCGTCCATGGCCCAGGACAGGCCCTCGCCTACCTCGTTCAGGGCGGTGTAGCCACGGAAGATCGAGGTCTGCAGGCCCTTGCGCCCGACGGCCGGGTTCGCCGGCACCACGGTGGCGTTCTTCACCGCCGCCGCGTACGCCGACTTGGCGTCGAAGCCGCGCACGCCCTTGCTGTAAGCGTCGGCGAAGGCCACGTCCGAGCTGGTGCCCACCATGAGGTCGGCGTAGCCGGGCGAGGACCAGCGGGCGATCCAGCCGGCGTCGCGATACTGCTGGACGAACCCGTCGATCAGCTCGCCCGCCTCGGGGGCCAGCAGCGAGTAGGCGGGCCAGGTCGTCCGGTAGGTGTCCCAGAAGCCGTTGTTGACGTAGATCTTGCCGTCCACGATCTTGGCCCCGGTCTGGGTGGGGGTGTCCGGGCCGCTCCTGGCCGATACCGGGCTGGCGTACTTGTAGGCGGGCGCGGCGGCCGTACCGGTGTTCTCGAAGCCCGAGTTCGGATAGAGGAACAGCCGGTACAGGTTCGAGTACAGCGTCGTGAGCTGGTCGGGCGTGGCGCCCTCGACCTCGACGGTGCCCAGCTTGTCCTCCCAGGCGCGCTGGGCGCGCGCCTTGACCTCCTCGAACGTGCCGTTCTCCAGCTCCAGGTTGCGCTTGGCCTGCGCCACGCCGAGGAAGGAGGTGGCGATGCGCATCGTGACCTGCTTGGCGGAGAAGGCGACATAGCCCGTCACGTTGTCGCGGCCGGCGCCGGTCAGCTTGCCGCCGCCGGTGGGCTGCTGGTCGAAGACCGCGTAGACGTACATCCGGGTGGCGCCCGCCGACAGGCCGCTGCGCGTGTCGGTGTAGCCGGTGACGACGCCCTGGTCGATGGTCAGCCCGCCGTCGTTGTTGTAGTTGTCGAAGATCAGGCTGCCGCCGTCGCCGGGGAAGGTGAAGCGGAACACGGCCGCGTGGTCGGCGGGCGCGATCTCCGTACGGATGCCGTTGAGCAGGTCCACCCCGTAGTAGTACGGCCTGGCGGCCTCGCCCGAGTGCAGGAACGGCGTGGCCCTGGCGACCCGGTCGGGGTTCGGCTTGGCCAGCAGCGACGGCATGACCTGGAAGGACTGCCGGTCCCCCATCCAAGGGCTCGGCTCGTGGCTGGCGGCGAACGCCTGGATGGTCGGGACGTTGTCGGCGTTGCCGTTGCGGTGATACTCGTACAGCCACGAGTTAGACCCGGAGCCGGTCATCGGCGTCCAGAAGTTGAACCCGTGCGGCACGGCCGTGGCCGGGAAGTTGTTGCCCCGCGAGAAGCCGCCGCTCGACTGGGTGCCACGCGTCGTCACCACATGGTCGGCCAGGCTCTTGACCTGCTGCGGCTTGGCGTTGACGAGCGTGATGTCGTCCACCCAGCCCTTGAACGGCAGCGGCCCGGCCGGCGCGTCGAAGGCGATCAGGATGCGCTTGATCCGCTTGCCCTTGGCCACGTCGCCGATGCGGGAGCGCTGGAAGTTCCACTGGTCGGCGTAGAGGGTCTTGGACTCGCCCTGCGCCCGCGGCGTCAGCCTGACCCCATGCTGGTCCTCGGCCCTGAGCTCACTGAGATAGGTGCCGTCGGCGAAGGCCAGGTCCACGCTCGCGTACGTGCTGGGGTAGCTCAGCGCAGCACCGGTGAACTCGGGGAACAGCACGTACGACAGCTCGGTGTCGGCCGTGACCTCGATGTCGGTCTCGAACACCTTGTTGGCCGAGTGACCGCCGCCGCTGGTGGTCGTACTGCCGGAGTAGCGCAGCGCCTTGAGGCCCGTGTAGCCGGCGCGGGGCTTGGCGGTGTAGCCGCTGCCGGGGCCGGGGCCGATCAGGCTGCGCATGTCGGAGGGCGGCTTCGGGGCGGTGTCGCCGTCCGAGAGCTGCAGCTCGGCGAGCTGAACGATCGTGCCCGAGCCGATCCGCGTGACGTTGAGCCGGTAGTAGAGGTAGGAGGCCGGATGCGCGACATCGAACTCGCGGGTCTTCAGCCGGGCGTCGAACACCTCTCCCGCCCGCGTGTCCACGGCCGTCCAGCTCTGCCCGTCCGCCGACCCCTCAAGCGCCCAGTCGCGCGGGTCGCGCTGGGCGGCGTCGTTGGCGGAGGCCATGGCGTACCGGGTGACCGCGATGGGCTTGGACAGCTTCACCGACACCCAGCCCGTGCCGGTGAACGCCAGCCACTTGGTGTTGACGTCCCCGTCGAACAGGTTCTCCTTCACCTCGCCCGAGGGGGTGTTCTCGCCGCTGGCCGCGATGTCGACGACCTCGTCGGTGATGTTGCCCGGGATGCCGCCGGTGGTGGCGCCGGTGATCCCCTCGGCCTTCCTGCCCTCGTCGACCGTGTTGAGCCAGGTCGGCTGCGGGTCGCCGGTCTCGAGGGAGGAATAGAAGAGCGCCCCCGGCGGCGCGGTCCGTACGGCGGCTTCCCGCTTGGCGCCCGGAGGCGGCGTCACCTCCTCGATGGGCGCCGGCTGCGTGGGCGCCGCCGAAGGCGCGTCCGACGGCAGCGGTGACGGAGCTGGATCGGTCACTGTTGGTGACGTCGGCGGATCGGCCGTCGCCACCCCGGATAACCCGGCGAATCCCAGTACAGCCGCGGTCGCCACGACCGCAAGACGTGCTCTCCGCATGTCGCCCTCCTGACAACGTTGTCAACAGCAGACTCCGCGAAGACAACGTTGTCAATGGACGTTTCACATACGCACGACGACCGTGTTGGAGGCGCGGTCGTGCAGCCCCCTGTGGTCGCGATCCCAGATGAGCGCGGGCACGGCCAGGCAGAGCAGCACCGTGCGTGCCAGCACGGGCACCAGCCGGGGGCTGCCACCGTCCATCGCGGCCACCCTGATCCCCGCGAGCCGGTGCCCGAACGTCTGCCCCATGAACCCGACGAGCAGGATGTACTGGATCGCGAACACCACCACGGGCGCCCACGGCGACTCGGCCGGGTTCATCCGCAGCACGAGCTGGACCACGACCCACGTGCAGATCATCCAGTCGATGACCAGCCCGGCGATGCGCCGCCCCCACCCGGCGACGGCGCCGCTCCCCTGCTCCGGCAGCCCCAGACGCTCACCCGGGTAGCCGAGATCGACCCCCGCCGCCCTCACACCGCCCAGCCAGGTCTGCGTCCACCGAGGCTCGTTCCCGCTCATACCCTCAACGGTATCCGGCGGGGGCCGCGGTCGGGATCGTGACCCAACCGCGCCACAAAGATCACCTTTGTCCCCCATCATGTACGCCATGCCGAACGGGGATGACTTAGACGCGCGCTTCAACGAGCTCGTCGCGCAGATCGATGAGGACGAGCGGCGCAGGATGCGCGCGGCGGCCAGCAGGGGAGCCAGGGCGCCGCGCTCGGACAAGGCCACCCGGCCACGGCGAGCGGGGCGGGGCCTGCTCGCGGCCGGTCTGGTGGCCGCGGTGATCGGCGGCGCGACCGTGATCGTCGCCGCCCGGCCCGACCTGCTGACACCGCAGGTGGGGAGTCCGGGGCCGGTCCCGGAGGAGACCCAACCGGTCATGGCGGCCCCGGAGGCGGCCGGCGTCGAGACCGCGACCCCGGAGCCGACCACGGCGGACCCGTTCGCGGGCTCCCCTGCCGAGAAGTACGCGGAGGGGGCGGCCGGCTTCGTCCTGCCCAAGGCCAAGGCGCTCGGCGGGCTGTCGAAGAAGGACGTGGCGAAGGCGCTGGACCGTACCCGCAAGCTCATGACCGCGGCCTTCCTCGACCGCAAGACGCTCATGGGCGGCAAGCCGAAGGCGTTCATGAAGCTGCTCGATCGCGAGCAGCGCGTCTGGTTCCAGAAGTACCTGGACCTCAAGAAGAGGGCCAAGGACGACTTCGACAGCCGCGGCTGGGTGACCAGCTTCGCCCCGAAGACCGCCCAGCTCTCCACGGACGTCATCAAGGTCAAGGGCAGGACGACCGTGGCCAAGGCCAGGAAGTACGGCCGCAGCGGCGCCGAGGTCAAACTGAACTACCTCGTGGTCTATGCCGTGAACCGCCCTGGACAACCCACCACGACCATCCGCCTCGTCACCCACCGCGTCGGCAGCGTGTTCGTCTACCGCGAGGCGGGAGAGCTCGTTCTGTGGCTGAAGGACTGGAGCAAAACCAGCACCCCCGTGCGCTGCGACGTGGGCGACTTCTTCATCCACCCCGCCTACGACGACTCCGCTCCGGACGCGGTGAAACCGAGCGGCCCACCGTCGAACCCCTACGACCTGGACGACGACAAGCACGGCAAAAAAGACGACAAGGACAGGTGCTGGGCTTCGGACCCGACCTGAGTCCGCTTAACATGTGCGAAACAATCGAGACACCGATCGGAAACGGCCGCGACCTAACCTCGGCCTGATAGTCATGTCCCCAGGGAGGTTCGAGAGTGTTCAACTCCGCCGACGACGTCCTGAAGTTCATCAGTGACGAAGGGGTGCAGTTCGTCGATGTCAGGTTCACCGACCTGCCGGGGACGACGCACCACTTCACCTTCCCGGTAGAGAACTTCGGCGCCAGTGTCTTCACCGATGGGCTCATGTTCGACGGCTCGTCGATCCGCGGCTTCCAGGCCATCCATGAGTCGGACATGCTGCTGCTGCCCGACCCGTCCAGCGCCGTGCTCGACCCGTTCCGCCAGCACAAGACGCTCAACATCAACTTCTTCGTGCACGACCCGCTGACCGGCGAGGCCTACAGCCGCGACCCGCGCAACGTCGCCCGCAAGGCGGAGGAATACCTCAAGGGCACCGGCATCGCCGACACCGTCTACTTCGGGCCCGAGGCGGAGTTCTACATCTTCGACGACGTCCGCTTCGAGACGCGGCAGAACGCCGGCTATTACTACATCGACTCCATCGAGGGCGCCTGGAACACCGGCAAGGCCACCGAAGGCGGCAACCTCGGCTACAAGCCCCGTTACAAGGGCGGATACTTCCCGGTCCCGCCGATGGACCACTTCACGGACCTGCGCTCGGAGATGGTGCGCAACCTCATCGAGGCCGGCATCGACGTCGAGATGCAGCACCACGAGGTCGGCACCGCCGGCCAGGCGGAGATCGACTTCAGGTTCGGCACGCTGCTCAAGACGGCCGACAACCTGATGCTCTACAAGTACGTCATCAAGAGCACCGCCCTCGAATACGGCCACACGGTCACGTTCATGCCCAAGCCGATCTTCGGCGACAACGGCTCCGGCATGCACTGCCACCAGTCGCTGTGGAAGGACGGCTCGCCGCTCTTCTACGACGAGGTCGGCTACGCGGGCCTGTCCGACACGGCCCGCTACTACATCGGCGGCCTGCTCAGGCACGCGCCGTCGCTGCTGGCGTTCACCAACCCGACGGTCAACTCCTACCACCGTCTGGTGCCCGGCTACGAGGCCCCGGTCAACCTGGTCTACTCGCAGCGCAACCGCTCGGCCTGCGTCCGCATCCCGATCACGGGGTCCAACCCGAAGGCCAAGCGCATCGAGTTCCGCGTGCCGGACCCGTCGTGCAACCCGTACTTCGCCTTCTCGGCCATGCTGATGGCCGGCCTCGACGGCATCCGCAACAAGATCGAGCCGCCGGAGCCCGTCGACAAGGACCTCTATGAGCTGCCTCCGGAGGAGGCCCGCCAGGTGCCGCAGGTGCCCGGCTCGCTCCCCGAGGTCCTGGCCGCGCTGGAGGCCGACCACGACTACCTGCTGGAGGGCGGCGTCTTCACGCCTGACCTGATCGAGACGTGGGTGGCGTACAAGCGCGAGAACGAGGTCGACCCGATCCGGCTGCGCCCGCACCCGCACGAGTTCGAGCTTTACTACGACATCTAGCAGCCCGACCGGAACAGCCCGGAACCGACCACGGTTCCGGGCTGTTCCGCGTTCGGGTGGGTGATCGTCTGGGCGCGAGCGGCGTACGGAGGTCGAATATCGGCCCGGCTCGGTGGCCTGGAAGGCTGGCGGGCGTGACAGGTGACGCGGTTGAGGAGTTCGAGCGGCACCGCTCGACCCTGTTCGGGCTGGCCTATCGGATGCTGGGTTCGGCCGAGGAGGCCGAGGACGTGGTCCAGGACACCTTCCTTCGCTGGCATCACCGCTCGGCTGTCGAATCGCCGTGGGCGTGGCTGGCCAAGGTGGCGACCAACCTGTGCGTGAACCGGTTGACTTCGGCGCGTGCCCGCCGGGTGAGCTATGTCGGTCCGTGGCTGCCTGAGCCGGTGCTGACCGCGAACGGCGCTCTGGGACCGCTGGACAGTGCCGAACAGCGAGACTTCGTCTCACTGGCCTTCCTGACCTTGCTGGAACGGCTCAACCCCGTGGAGCGCGCGGTGTTCGTGCTCCGTGAGGCCTTCGACTACAGCCATCGCCAGGTGGCCGAGGTCATCGACTCCTCCGAGGCGAACTCCCGGCAGCTGTACCGGCGTGCTCGCCTGCGACTCACCGACGCTCGTGGGAGCACCGAACGCCCGGTGGACCAGGCTCACCACCGTGACCTGGTGAAAGGTTTCCTGGCGGCCGCGGAGGAGGGGGAACTTCCAGGGTTGGAAAAGCTGCTGGCCGACGACGTGACCGTGTGGGTGGACGGCGGCGGCAGGATCAGCGCCGCCAGGCGACCTGTCTTCGGCGCCGACCGGGTGGCGCGCTATCTGGTCGGCGCATCGCGCACCACCGGTCAGCGGATCCGGCTGTCGATCGCGGAACTGAACGGCGCTCCCGGCCTGCTGGCCCTGGCCGGTGAGGAGCTGATCGGCGTGCTGGTGCCGGAGACGGCGGGCGGCCTGATCAGCGAGATTCGCATCATCGCCAATCCCGCCAAACTTCGGTTGTCACGTCGGGAAGGGCTGACCGGTTCTTAATGGGTGCACCTGACAACCGCGCGCGGCCATCAGCCTCGCGCTCTTCCATGAGAGTTGCCACCCATGACAGATCCGATCCTGGTGACGGGCGGTACCGGCCGGCTCGGCCGTAGGTTGGTTCCACGGCTTCTGGCCGCCGGCCACTCCGTACGCGTGCTGAGCCGCCAGCCGCCGCACGACCAGATGACGCACCGCGGCGACCTGATCACGGGTGAGGGGCTCGAGGATGCGGTCGCCGATACCGGCACGATCATCCACTGCGCGACCGGTAACGGCCACGCGGACCAGGACGCCACCCGCAATCTCGTCCGGGCGGCCATGCGAACCGGTCGCCCGCACCTGATCTACGTGTCCATCGTCGGCATCGATCGAGTTGACATCTCCTACTATCGGGCGAAGCTGGCGTGTGAGCGGCTCCTGGAAGAGTCCGGGCTGCCATTGACGATCCAGCGCACCACCCAGTTCCACGAGCTCATCGCCTGGATGTGCGCGATCCAGCGGCGGCTGCCGATGATCATGATGCCCGCCGGGGTCAGCTTTCAGCCCATCGACACCGGCGAGGTGGCCGCCCGCTTGACCGACCTGGCCGAGGCGCCACCGGCGGGCCGGGCGCGGGACATGGGCGGGCCTGAGGTACGTACCGCGGCCGATCTGGCCCGCGCCTATGCTCGGGCGCGGTCCAGCCGCCGGCCGGTGGTGTCGGTGCCGCTGCCCGGGATCGGGGGAACGCGCGGCTTTCGGGAAGGAAGACACCTGGCTCCCGACCATGCCGTCGGGCAGATCACCTTCGAGCGGTTCCTCACCGCATGAGCGCGCGCATCTGGCTCCGCGCGGGCCTGGCGTTCCTGGCCGCGGCACAGTTCGCCGTGGGCTGCTGGGCGCTGTTCTTCCCCCGATCGTTCTTCGACATCCCGTTCGTGGGGATGCGCATGCCGTACAACGCGCATCTGATGATGGATTACGGCGCGATGAGCCTGGCGACGGCGGTGGCGCTGGGGGTGAGCTTCTTCGTCGTACGGCGCGGCATGGTGCGCACGGCGCTTGCCGTGTACGTGGTGTTCGCGGTGCCGCACCTGGCGATCCACGTGCGGCTGCTGCACCACCTGACGCCTGGAGAGCGCGTGCCGTTGCTGCTCGCGCTCTCGGCGGCGGCCACGATCCCGCTGGCTTTGTGGCTGCTCACCAACAGGCTCAAGCCCTACGACGACCTCTAAGCCCGACCAGAACAACGCTCGCCGAGCAAGTGCGGGGCGTCCGCAACCCCCCAGATCAGGGGGGATGTGGACGACCGGAATGCTGCCGACGATGGGAGTCAGCCGAACGAGTCGAACCCGACTCGTCAAGAGCTCGCCAAGAGAAGGAGTCCCCCCCCATGTCCCAAGAGACCGTCGGCGCCATCCCGACCATCGAAGCCGACGCCCACGCACCCGCCGACCAGACGGGTACCGCCGCCGACGAGGCTCACGGCCGCAACGAACACTTCAGCGCCGCAGGAGAGGTCATCCTCCGCGCGGCGCTGGCCGGTGTCACACCGTTCACCCCGGTCACCGTCTCCATCACCGAGGTCGACGCCAACGGTCACCCCTTCATCGGCGGCGCCCGCATGACCGTGCACAACGTCCGCGCCTTCGAGGACGGCGTCGACACCCGGGTCAGCATCGAGTTCGACCGGCCTCTGCAGGTCAGACTCAGCTACCTCTGGCCCTGACCGCACTCACACTCTGGGAAAGGCCATCGGCTGTGCCCCCTGCAGCCGATGGCCATGCGTTCGATCCCGGCCGGTACCCGCGTTCCGAGCAGGGCCTTCAGCCGGTCGAGTTCCTGTCCGTGCCGCGCGATGATCGCCCGATGAGCGTCAGGGCGCACATCACGGTTCCAGTGAGCGCGCCGACGATCAGCAGGATCACCAGCGGGTTGACGTATCCGTATACCAGATCGGTCGTGGTTCCATCCCACCAATGGCACAGATGCCTGAGCGGAAACCACGTCCATGAGATGGACGGATCACCCAAAGGCTTGCCGACACGGTATTCGCTGGTGGGAGCCAACTCGAGAAATCGCCCAGCCCAGAATCCGTGCGCTTGACGTGCTCCTCACCCTGAAGAGGCGAGGATTCCTGTGCTGCTTACGCAGCAGTCCATGCCGCGTAAGCAGCACGAGCTGTGGAACAGGATGCTTGACGCTTCACCGACCCGCCTACCGGCAAGTCTCCACGTCCTGTCACCGCCCGCCCGGCGGCCTCGTCGAACCGATGAATCCAGAAAGTGATCTCACAGCCAGCTTGGTTATCGCTTGCCCGTTCGATCACAGAAACATTACTTTAAGCGATCGAGAAATCGCAAGCAGTTCCGATCACTGCACGCTCACGCCCTAAAGGGCACTCACGCGCAGGCCCACACCATCCCGCCTGAAGACGGGAGCACTGGCCCGCATCTCAGTAGACGATGAGCGCGCCGACAGTGGAGAGGAACGCGACAGCGAACCAACGGGAAGCTCTCACAAATGCCCGACTTTGCTGGGCCTGCTGTTTTAGCCGAAGGTTCGCGTCAGCGATCTTGATCACTATGGCCTCACAGAAACCCAGCAAGAACTCCGCCGGCTTCTCGCCGACAGCACGGTCGGGACGCTCCCGGGCGGACCGCGTAATCCAGACGTAGTGATTGCGTCAACCTCCAACGCATCTCATAGAACTACTAGAAACGGGACTTATGGTCCCGGCCGACCAACTTTTCCGGCGCCATTCCCCGCGCACACCGTACTGTCAAGACATGGGCACGACAGACGACGATGACGAGCAGAAAGAACACAGGCACCGCGGCGCCTGTTTCGGCGAGAGTGAGCTGAACGGGAAAAGCGACAAAGAGCGTAAGTGGACCAAATATCGCGCTTGCGGGGGGAGTGGTCGGCAATGACCCGCCCCCTCACCTGCCCCGAATGCCAAGGCACCGGCGAAGATCGGAGTATTCCCGGGTATGTGCTCAAATGCATATGCTGCTACGGGAGAGGCGTCGTAGGCGGTCCTGACGATCCAAAAGAGAACCCTCGACCCGCGCGGACGACACCACTCCCCGCGTGGCTGCATCCGGCACTGGAAGGAACAGGGCTGTGCGGCTACTGTGTCGGCTCCGGCCTGGTCGCCCACGTCAACGAGGAGACCAGCCGTCTCACGGAAACACCCTGCCCAGTATGCGCGCCAGCACCGCCGCCCATCACCCTCTGAGCCGGATCTCTCCGAGGCCCTCGCTGCCCTGGAGACCAACCACGACGACCTGCTCGAGGGCGGCGCCTTCGCGCCCCCTGGGCAGTCATACATATGTGCATGTTATGTGTGTACATGATGACTGACCGCGTGGAGCCCGAGGAGACCTCGGCCACCGTGTCCGAACTGGCGCGCAATGTCGCAGCCCTGATTCGGCGAGTCGAAGCAGGAGAAGAGATCATCATCACTCGTGACGACTCGCCTGTAGCGGTGATCGCTTCTCATTTCAAGCCCAATGGAGCCGCTCTCATAGCATTGTTCGAAGGATATGGGCCAGACCCCCAATGGGCCGAGTTGATCGAGGAGAGCCGGGAATTCATGTGGGGTGACTGATGAAGGCCCGCAAAGGTCCTTATGGCCACGAATGTCATCATCTCCCTGGAAAAGGGATTGTCTCTGGCCAGCCTGAGTAAGGGAGAACAATCTTCGTCGTCTGTGATGACGACCATGTCGGGCAGAGCGTTGAGCAGGCGGTCACTGATGCCGGCCCGGACCTGATAGGCGCCGCTGAGCAGGACGGCCGAGCCGCTTTCCGCGATACCGCAGGAACGGGGGTTCATGGCCGCTTCGCCGTCCTCGATCGTCCGCGAGGTCGCCACACAGTTGGAGGCGTTCCGCAATCGTTTGGCAGGATCGGCGCATGTCGATCGAGGATCTGGTGACTCGTCTGGTCGCTGCCACTCGCGCCGCCTTCACCCAGGCACGGGAGCTGCACCCAGACGAGTCGTTCTACTGTTACGCGCTGTACACCGACGCATTCGCCGCCTACATCTTGCCGACCTGCGGCTCTGAGGAGGGATTGCGGCAGGTGGCGCGCCGATACGCCGCCGAATTCGGGGGCACCGTAGCGCAGCAGGCGGATGATCTCCGCTGGAATCCGCCGGACTGGCCGGACCACGTGACCGGGGAGGAGCACTTCGCCGGTGTTCTTGAACTGCTCGAAAGCCGCGGTGACCCATGGCAGCGCGATGACGACGGTCTCGACGCCGAGGTGGGCGCCCGCTTCGAGGCGTGCTTCCGCGCGCTGGCCCTCCTGGACACGGAGGGTTTCTTCGGCCAAGGCGCCGAACGCGACCAGGTGATCGTCACCGTGCTCCAAGGCGACCAGAGCGATAGAAGCCGGCTGGAGAACGCGCAACGGCTCAACCCACCCGCCGCCATCACGCGCCTGGAGCCCTGCCTGAACGTCCCCCGAGCCTATTGGTGACTGCGTCACACTTGGATCGAAGGGTGCCTACCAGATCACCGCACTAGCCTACGCCGCCGATGCGAAGCGGCTGGTGGCGTGTGGCTCCTCCGGCGAACTGTTCGCCTGGGACCTGAACGACGAACGTGAGCTGCTTGCCACCGTCCGCGAGGCGAGCTACCAGGACGCCGCGATCTCGGCGAACGGCCAGACCTTGCTGGTGACCGATCACAAGCGGCTGCTGCGCGTCGAACTGCCCGGCGGTACGCGCCACAACCTGGGCATCCCGGACGCTCGAGCCATCGCTGTTTCCTCAGACGGGGCCATTATGGTCTCCGCCCACGATGGGTTCGTCCAAGCACGCGCCGTCGCCACCGGAAAGGAGTTGTGGCGGCTGAACCGCCCGGCGTCCTGCCTGCGGTTCAGCAGTGACGGGATGTTGCTGGCGTTGACCGGCAACGTCGGTGCCAAGGGCGTCGCCCTGGTGGATGCGTCCGACGGCTCACTGCGACAGGATCGGGGTCCACATCTGGGAGGTTGACGCCGGTCGGCACCTGCAACGGTTGCGCGGGGTGCAGGAGTCCATGACCGCCGTCGTCTTCGTCGACGGCCACCACCTCGCGGCCGCAGGCCGGGACGTCGACGCCGGCCCTCCCGTCTATCTCTGGACAGTCGCGGCCGGGTGACCGGATGGCGAGGTTGAGGTCAGCCTCGCCGACGCGGGCACGGGCGTTATCAGTTGCTGCCCATCCTCGTGCAGCGTGTGGCCACTCGATGGGACTCCCTCTTCCGCTCGCCTACTCGCCCTCCGGCGGCGAGACGAACGAACCCATCTGCGGCACGGTGTAAATCAGGCCCTCTTCCCGGAGCGCGGCCACCACCTTCCGAGCCGTTCCTCTCGCGACGCCGAACTCCCCGACGAGTTGCGTCTCACTGGGGATGGGCTGACGCGGCCGGTAGGTCCCGCTGCGGATGCGTTCACGCAGGATGTCGGCAACCTGCTTCCAGACGGGACGGTCCGCGGCGAACTCGATCATAGATCGACCGTAAGCGAGCATACTCAACACTTAATATTTGAGTACGAGGATGTACGAGTATGGACGAGCAGTTATGCTGGCAGCCCGAGGAGACTCAGGAGATCCGACATCATGGACATCTATCCCGACTTCCACGGCCCACATGCCGGCGAACAGCGACCGGATGCCGAGACGATCACCTGGCTGGCGCCAATGTCGAGATTCCCATGCGTGCGGGTCATCCGGCACACGTGCGAGTGCCAGGAAGTGATCTATGAGCTGTGCACGAGTGGTGGGCTCGCGTGGGTGCGGGTGACCGAGCGAGCGAAATCGGGTCCGGTCATTCGGGAAAGCCACCCGGGCCCGTACGGCGCCGCTGAGGAACTCTGGACGAAGTTCATGACTGGCCAGGTCAGGTGAGCCGCTCAACCGCCAGTCTTGCAGCCTCGCGACCGCGTCGGCGGATCAGGCGGAGATCACCGGGCCCAAGGGTCTTCTGCCGAGCTGCCCGGGCCTCCGCCTCGGCAAGTGGGCCGTGGATCTCCTCACTGGCTCTGACGAGAGCGGCCAGGTTGTCGCGCTCGATCTACCCTCTGTCGGGCGCGGGTCGCGACGCCGTAGCAGGCGCAGGTCAGTGCGGTCAGGATGGCGGCCACCGGCAGAGGGTTGGACAGGCCGCCGAGTACGGCCACACTGAGTGTGGGTTCCCTCTACGGGCCGGGTGGCGGAGTGAAAATGTCGTGAGTGCCTATCCTGCGCCAGACGATGTGGACTTCACCGGGAATTCGCTCGTCGCCGTAACCAAAGGTGGCTCGACCGTCCGGAGCCCACGTCATCTCGAACACGCCCGGATATGCGGTCACCCCCTTCACGCGAAGCCCCCCGCGGAAAGGCCCGTCAGCGACGATGTCGGGGATGAACGCCTCGGTGATCACCTTACGGAATCGAGCCTGTTGCCCGGCAGTCAGCTTTCGCCAGTCCCGCTCGGAGCGGTCGGCCGTTTCGAAGGTGGGCATCAGGCGTCGTCGCCCGAATCGTCGTCGCCCGAGTCAAGATGGGCGAACATGTCCTCAGCAGAGCGATGGAAGGTGGTACGGCCCGCAGTGATGTCAGCGGTCGCCTGCCCCTCACCGGCTTGCCATTCAGGCGTCCAGAACCACGCCTGATCGGCGGGGACCGACACGAAGCCGCGAATTGTCACGGTGCCGTCGTCGTGCACGGAGAACTCGACCTCGTCCCCTTCGCCGATGTGCAGCGCTCGGCGGATCTCATCGGGGAGGGTGAGCTGCGCCTTGGGGCGCACCTTGGCACGGGCCACTGACGTGACAGACACGATGGCTCCTCTAACTGTCGGATTTTCCAACAGTCCTACTCTACCCGGCGGGCGCGGGCCCCAAGTGCCCGGCTCCCTCTCCGATGGCCCTCACCGCCTTCGAGGCCGACCACGACTCGCTGCTCGAAGGAGGCGTCTTCACGTCTGACCTAATCGAGACGTGGTTTGCTAGAGGGGCCCGCGATTATTTACTGGCGGAAAGCCCAGCTGCCCCCGGTGAGTCGACAGCGGACACCGTGCGCCGAGCGCGGACCACGGCGCCATAGCAGGCGCAGGTCAGTGCGGTCAGGATGGCGGCCGCCGGCAGAGGGTGGGACAGGCCGCCGAGTACGGCCACGCCGAGGGTGGCGCCGACCTGACGGAAGGAGTTGAGCACGCCGCCCGCCGTGCCCGCCGTACCGATCGGCGCGCTGGTGAGGATGCCGGCCATCAGCGCGGGCAGTACGAACGACAGCCCGAAACCCATCACGACCAGTCCTGGCGCCAGGAAGTCGGTGAGCGAGACGCTCGCCAAGCCGGTCGCGAGCAGGGCGAGGCCGCCGAGGATCGGCAGGCGGGGGCCGTAGCGGGCCACCAGACGGCCGGTGAGCAGCGGGTTCACCGTCATCGGGAGGGTGAGGGGCAGGAAGGCCAGCCCGGTGGCCAGCGGGGTCATGTGGTGGGTGCCCTGCAGGGAGAGGGTCAGGACGAAGAGGGCGCCGGAGAAGGCGAAGTTCGCCACGGCGCCCGCGAGCAGTTCCGGCCAGGTCATGGCGAGCAGGCCGCCAGGCAGAGCGGGGGCGTGGCTGTGGCGCTCCACGAAGACCAGCGTGACCAGGGCGACCAGCGCCGACACCCCGGCGATCAATGACGAGTCGATCAGGGCTTCGGCGAGCAGGCCGAGCAGTACGCAGGCCAGCGCCTGCACCCACCAGTCGATGAGCCGGTGCCCCCGGGGTGAGCGCACCCTTCGCATGGCCAGCAGGCTGATCAGTGCGATGGGTGGGTTGAGCAGGAAGACGGCCCGCCAGCCGTACTGGTCGACCAGGAGGCCGCCCAAAAGCGGGCCCGCGGCCAGGGCGGTGCCGGTGATGGCGGCCCACAGGCCGGTGGCGCGGGCGCGGGCGGCGGGGTCGGGGAAGAGTTCGGGCAGGAGGGCGAGTGAGCCGCCCGTGCAGAGCGCTCCCGCCACGCCGAGCAGGGCGCGGGCCGCGACCAGCGCGCCGAGATGGGGCGCCGCGGCGCTCAGCAGTGAGATCACGCCGAAGGCCGCTACGCCGATCTTGAAGATCCGGGCGGCGCCGTACCGATCGGCGACCGCTCCCCCGGTGAGCAGTGACGCGGCGAAGGCGACGGTGTAGGCGTTCACCACCCATTGCTGTCCGGCCAGTGAGCCGCCGAGGGAGGTACGGAGGTCGGGCAGGGCGATCGTGAGCACGGTCGTGTCGAGGATCACCAAGAAGTAGGCCAGGGAGAAACCGAACATCTTCATGCCCCGAAGCCTGCTAAAGCGGCATATTTCCCCTCAACAGGCGCGGCCGCAGGGGGCGTTCGGGAAAACCGTATGCTTGGCCGAATGGATCTGCGTCAGTTGCGGGGGTTCGTGGCGGTAGCGGGGGCGGGCACCGTCACCGGCGCCGCGAACAACCTCGGTCTCGCTCCCGCCTCGGTGTCCGAACAGGTGCGCAGACTGGAGGACAGCCTCGGCGTCGCGCTCTTCGAGCGCACTCCCCAGGGCATGCGCCTGACCGGCCCGGGCGCCACCCTGCTCACACGTGCGCAGGGCCTGCTCGACCATGCGGACGAGGTACGGCGGGCGGTGACGGGCGGACGCCGCCAGGTCCGGATCGGGGCGCTGGAGATGTTGGCCGCGGCCAAACTGCCGGTCATCGTCCGCCGCCTGTCGCAGCGCCACCCCGACCTGGACGTGGAGGTGCGCTCATACACCAGGCAGGCGTTGCTGTCCGAGGTGGCATGTGGCGACCTGGACGCGGCGCTCCTGCTCGATTCCGGTCCGCGGATCGGCGGGCTGGGGTTCGCCCCGCCACCCGACCTGGACTTTCTGGACGTGGACGAAGTCAAGCTGCTGCTGGTCGCGGCTCCAGACGGTGATCGGGAGACGCTGCTGGTGAGCGCGCCGGGGTGTTCGATCCGGCTGGCGGCCGATCAGCTCTTCGGCACGCAGGTACCGCGCAGGGAGCTGACCAGCATCGCCATGGCACGTGAGTGGGCCATGCAGGGGTTCGGCAGGGCGCTGCTGCCCGACTTCACGCTGGAGGCGCACTTGACCGCCGGCACACTGGTCCCGCTCGACTTCGCGACAGAGACGGACCCCGCCTCCGACGCGCCGACGCTGGTTCTGCGGCTGGTCTGGCTGCGCAGCCGCGAGGCCGCCCTGCGCGACGTGCTCTACGCGATGAGCGCCTGACCTGACCAGACCACCCATAAGCCGGTACGTACTACGCCATGAGCGCCTGACCGCGCCTGAGCCGGTACAGGACGTGCGGCCGTTGCGGGCTGTCCGCCGCGACCCGCGGGTGATAGAAGTCGTCAGCTATGTCACGGGTCATGCCCAGGCGTTCCATGACCTTGCGCGAGCGGGTGTTCCCCACGGTCGTTATGGAGACGATCTCGTCCAGCCCCGCCACGTCGAACCCATACCGTACGGCCTCCCGGGCCGCCTCGATCGCGTACCCGTGCCCCCACGCCGCCTTGGCCAGCCGCCAGCCCACCTCGACCGCCGGGGTGAACGGCGCCTCGAACGTCTGCAGGACCAGCCCGGTGAACCCGATGAACTCGCCGCTCGTGCGCACCTCCAGCGCCCAGAGCCCGTACCCGTGGGCCTCGAAGCCCGCCTCGATCCTGTCGACGAAGCCGTCGCTCTCCGACCTGGTCAGCAGGGCCGGGAAGTGCTCCATGACCTCGGCGTCGGCGTTCATCGCCGCGAACGGTTCCCTGTCGTCGTCGCGCCATCTGCGCATGATGAGCCGTTCTGTCTCCATCAGCGCAACACTAGCCCAGATCTAACGACGGCCACGGAGACCGGTGAGGCGGCGGAGCAGGTCCCACCAGAACGACGCGCCGAACAGCAGCGCCACGAACGTCAGCACATAGCCGGGCCAGTGGCTGAGCGTGGTGAGGCGGTCCCACCAGGCGGCGCCGTTCCAGTGGATGCTCGGGTCGCCCTCGGCCGGGATCGCGATGTTGACGATCGCGTGGTCGAACACCATGACCAGCGCGGGCTGGCTCAGCGTCTCAGTGATGCACGGCATCGGATTGGACTGCGCGCACCGCTCCTTGAGCTCGCTGTAGGCGTCGGGCCCCGCCTCGGCCACGGCCGTCACCGAGGCGCGGAAGGCGTTGTCGCGCAGCAGCGTCTTGCCGTACTCGAACCCGTCCATCGTGAACAGCAGCACCACCACCACGCCGAGCAGGGCGACCACCCACTTGACGTAGCGCTTGTAGAGCATCGACAGCCGCTGCATCTCGCCGTCGAACCACGTCTCCACGCCCTGCCGGAAGCGGTCCATGTCGCGCTGCGCGGTCTCCCACACGCCCTTGAGATGGCCGTAGAGCGGGCTGCCCATCGACTTGAGCTTGGCCAGCAGCCCCTCGACGCCGTCCTTCTCGCCGGCGGCCATCTCCATCAGGGCCACCGCGAAGCGTTCCGGCGGAATGTTGGCGATGCTGGTGCGGCCCCTCTTCGGATGGTCGATCTCCTGGACCCGCTGGTAGAGCAGCTTCGTCACGGCGTCGTCGGCCTTGGTCTCCTGCTCGGGCGCCTGGGCCGCCTCGACCGGGGCCGGCTGGTCGCTGTGGGCGGGCCGTGGATCACGGATGAACGGCAGCCGCGCGAACACGTCGGCCACCTTGGCCGGCAACCACGACTTCCCCTGCGCGTCGCTGCCGTCCATGGTGTCGCGGAGATAGGCCCACAGGAACTTGCTACGAATGCCCAGCAGCCGTACGAAAGCCTCGTTCAGCCCGCTCACCAGCAGCGACAGCAGGAGGAACGCCAGCACCAGACCTAACGCGAGGTCGACGTAAATGGATAGCAAAATGGATCACCCCGCGCCTTGATACACCCGCCAGGGCGCGCCCGCACGGCCCGCAACCAACCTGTTACAGGTCACGAACCGTAGAAGACCCGGTCGACCACCTGGCGGGCCCGCCGGGTCACCCGGCGGTAGTCGTCGAGGAAGTCCTCCGAGCCATCGGGCGGATAACCGAGGATGCGGGCGATGAGCCTGCGCTCCCTGACGTCGGCCGGGACGCTGTCGCCGGGACGGCCCTTGACCAGCATGATCGCGTCCCTGACGCGCGAGGCGAAGCGCCAGGCCGCCGCCAGTACGGCCGCGTCGGGGGCCGCGAGCAGGCCCTCCCCCTCGGCCGCGCGCAGCGCCTCCAAGGTACGGGTGGTCCGCAGCGCCGGGTGTCCGGCCGCGAAACGGAGCTGCAGCAGTTGCGCCACCCACTCGACGTCCGACAGGCCGCCGGGGCCCAGCTTGGTGTGCAGGGCGGGATCGGCGCCGCGTGGCAGCCGCTCCGCCTCCATGCGGGCCTTGAGCCGCCTGATCTCGCGTACGACGTCGTCGGACAGGCCTTCGGGCGGGTAACGCAGGTCGTCGATCACGGCGACGAAGTCGGCGCCCAGCGCGGCGTCACCGGCCGAGAAGCGGGCCCGCAGCAGTGCCTGCGCCTCCCAAGGGGACGACCAGCGCGCGTAATAGGCCTGGTAGGAGGCCAGCGTACGGACGAGCGGGCCCTGCCTGCCCTCGGGGCGCAGGTCGGGGTCGATGAGCAGCGGCGGGTCGGGGGCAGGGAGGGCGAGCAGGCGGCGCAGCTCGTTGGCGACCGCGTACGCGGCGTCGGTGGCGTCGCGTTCGGAGGCGCCGGGCACGGGCGAGTGTACGAACATCACGTCAGCGTCGCTGGCGTAGGAGGACTCCATGCCGCCGAGCCGTCCCATGGCGATCACCGCGAACCTGGTCGGCAGCGGCCCCCGCCGCTCCAGCTCGACCTTGCCGATCGCCACGTCCAGCGCGGCCTGGATGGTCACGTCGTTCAGCGACGACAGCGCCACCCCGACCTGCTCAATACTCATAAGTCCGGAAATGTCGGCTACGGCCGTACGGAACAGCTCCCTGCGCCGCAGCGCACGTACCGCCGCCACCGCCGACTCCATGTCGGACCCGTGCCTCGACACGGCGGCCGACGCCTCTTTCAGTAGCGCGTCCGGCGAGCGCGCGGCCAGGTCCTCGTCGGAGCCCAGCAGCCCGACGGCGTCGGGCGCGTTCAGGAGCAGCCCGGTCGCGTAGCGGCTGCTGCCGAGCACCCGCGCCATCCGCGCCGCCACGGCCGTCTCGTCGCGCAGCAGCCGCAGGTACCACGGCGTGGTGCCGAGCTTGTCGCTCACCTGGCGGAAGCCGAGCAGCCCCGCGTCCGGGTCCGGCGTGTCGGCGAACCAGCCGAGCATGACCGGCAGCAGCGTCCGCTGGATCGCCGCCCGCCGCGAGACGCCCGTGGTCAGGGCGGCGATGTGGCGCAGGGCGCCGTTGGGGTCGACGTAGCCGAGCGCCGCCAGCCGGGCGGCCGCCGCGATGGTGGACAGCCGGGCCTCCGACTCGGGCAACCGGGCCACGGCCTGCAGCAGCGGCCGGTAGAACAACTTCTCGTGCAGCCGCCGCGCCTCCCTCGCGTGGCGGCGCCACCTGGCGGTGAACTCCCCCACCGGGTCGGCGTGCATGCCGAGCGCGCGGCCCAGCCGCCGCAGGTCGTCGGGGTCCGACGGCAGGACATGCGTACGACGCAGCCGGTGCAGTTGCAGCAGGTGCTCGACCTGGCGCAGGAAGGTGTACGCCTCGGCCAGCCCGCGTGAGTCGTCACGGCCCACGTAGCCGCCACGGGAGAGCGCGGCCAGGGCCGGCAGGGTGGCCTTGCGCCGCAGCAGCGGATCCTGCCGCCCGTGCACCAGCTGCAGCAGCTGCACCGCGAACTCGATGTCACGCAGCCCGCCGGGACCCAGCTTGATCTGCCGCTCGCCCTCGGCCCGTACGTGGGACTCGACGCGGCGGCGCATGGCCTGCACGTCCTCGACGAAGTGCTCCCGGGTCGCGGCCGACCAGACGAACTCGTTGACCGCCTCGACATAGGCCGAGCCCAGCGCCAGGTCGCCGGCCACCGGCCGCGCCTTGAGCAGCGCCTGGAACTCCCAGGTCTTGGCCCAGCGCCGGTAGTAGGCCAGATGGCTGGCCAGCGTGCGCACCAGCGGCCCCGCGCGGCCCTCGGGCCGCAGCCCGGCGTCGACCTCCCACAGCGCGCCCTCGGGGGTGGTCGCGGTGCAGGCCCGCATCATGGCCTGGGCCAGGCGGGTGGCGCCGCGCAGGGCCGCCGTCTCGTCGGCGCCCTCGCGCGGCTCGGCCACGAAGATCACGTCAACGTCGCTGATGTAGTTGAGCTCCCTGGCGCCCTGCTTGCCCATGCCGACCACCGCCAGCCGTACGTCGCTCGCGTCGACCTCGGCCCGCGCGATGGCCAGCGCGGCCTCCAGCGCCGCGCCCGCGAGGTCGGACAGCTCGGCGGTGACGTCGGGCAACCCGATCTGCCCGGTGAGGTCGCGCGCGGCCAGATGCAGCAGCCGCCCGCGGTAGGCGACCCGCAGCGCCACCAGCGCGCCGGGATCCGACGCGGTGGGCTCGTCCTCCTCCGGCTCGGCGCCGACGGCGCGCAGCAGCTCGGCCCGCGCGTCTCCCAGCTCGGGCAGGGCCAGCAGCCCCACCTGCTCGGGATGGCGTACGAGGTGCTCCCCCAAGGCGGCGCTCACCCCGAGCACCGCGAGCACCCGGCCCTGGAGGTCTTCGTCCGCGCGCAGTGTGTCGAGCACGCGGGGCTCGCGCTCGGCCAGGCGGGTCAGTGAGGCGAGCGCCAGGTCGGGATCGGACACGGCCACCAGTCCTTTGAGCAGATCGTCCAGCTCGGCCCCCGACTGTCGTACCAGGGTCGCGGCCCGCGCGCCGTCGGCGAAGCCGAGCTTGGCCAGGCGGGCGGCGGTGGACTCGATCCTCGGCACCCCTCCATCTTGACAGCCCACCGCCCCCGAAGCCTAAAGTTAAACGCAACGTTGCGTTGCGTTTTAGGGAGTTGAGATGGACGGCGTGCCGGCGACGGTGACGTGGGGGCTGCTCGCGGCCTGGGTGGCGCACGACGCGGAGGAGCTGGCCACGATGGCCCGCTGGACCCGCGAGCACCGGCCCGAGCTGGAGCGGCGCTACCCACGGGTCCCGTGGCAGCGGCTGGAGATGTCGCAGCGGCAGGTGAACGTGGCGATCGGGCTGATGGGCGGCGTCGTGGCCGGGGCGTCGGCCATGGGGGCGCGCACCGGAGGACGCAGCCCGGTGTTCCAGGCGGTGCTGGCCGGGTTCGGGCTGCACGGGGTGGGCCATCTGGTGCAGTCGGCGCTCGCGCGCGGCTACACGCCCGGCGTGGTGACGGCGCCGGTGGTGGTGATCCCGTTCACGGTGTGGGCATGGCGGCGGCTCAAGGCGTCGGGAGTGCCGACTGGGGGCGCCGGGTCGGCCCTGACCGGGCTGGCCGCGCTGCCGCTCGTCCTGGGCGGCGTCCACGCACTCGCCCACGCGCTCACCCGACCCCGTACCGGCCGCCGGTAATCCATCCGGCCCGGCGGCCGGTACGCGCGGACGTCAGCCGACGCAGACCAGGAACAGCCAGGGCGCGCGTCGGGGAACGACTCAGGACATGCCCTGAATGGGCTCAAGGTCCGCCCGCGCCCTGTCGGCGACCAGGCGCCCGAACGCCTCGGCCACCGGCCGCCAGGTGGCCATGAGCGTCTCCTCGGCCGCGCCGACCGCCGCGTTCAGCTCGCGGGCCGAGCCGAGGCCCGAGGCCGTGGACCACGAGGTGAAGATCTCCGGCGTGGCCTCGGGGTGGAACTGCACCGCCCAGGCCGCCGCGCCCAGCCGGTACGCCTGGTTCGGGTACGGCGTTCCCGTCATCAGCGGCACCGCCCCGTCGGGCAACCTGACGATCACGTCCTGGTGGAACTGGACGGCCACCGCCGTACCGACACCGGACAGCAGCGGATCGGCGGCCGCGGCGGGCAGCGCGACCACTTCGCAGACGCCCACCTCCAGCCCTTCGCCGCCCCGCTCGACGGTGCCGCCGCAGGCCAGGGTCATCAGCTGCGCGCCGAGGCAGATGGCCAGCGTGGGCGTACCGTCCTCGACGGAGCGGGCCAGCAGGTCGCGGGTGGCGGGCAGCCACGGGCAGCGATCGTCCTCCCACGCCGCCGCCTCCCCGCCGAGCACGATCAGCCCGTCGGCGGCGCGCTCGGGAACCTCCTCGCCCAAGTACGGCCGTACGACGTCGCAGACCGGCCCCAGCCAGTCGCCCAGGTAGCCGAGGGTCGCGTCTGCCTCGTGCTCAATGACCGTAATCCTCATAAAGAGTAATTTATCCGCCCAAACTTTCACCAAGCCGCACGCATCCAACTGCCCGTGGACAAGTTGATCGACGGGGATCCCCAGCGGCTGGGCAACTACTGGCTGGCCGGGCGGCTCGGCACGGGCGGACAGGGCGTGGTCTACGAGGGCTACGCCGAGGACGGCCGCCGGGTGGCGATCAAGGTGCTGCACGGCGACCAGTCGGCGCAACTGGCCAGGGAGGCGACCGCGGCGCGGCGGGTGGCCGCGTTCTGCACCGCGAGCGTCCTGGAAGCCGACCTGGAGGGGCCCAGGCCGTACATCGTCAGCGAGTACGTCCAGGGCCCCAGCTTGCGCAAGGCCGTCTCGGAGGGACGCCGCTTCGGCGGCGGCGAGCTGCACCGGCTGGCCACGGCCGTGGCGACCGCGCTGACCGCCATCCACGACGCCGGGGTGATCCACCGCGATCTGAAGCCCGACAACGTGCTGCTCGGCCCCGACGGGCCGCGGGTGATCGACTTCGGCGTGGCGCGGACCGCGGAGATGTCGCTCACCGCGACGGGCCTGGTGACGGGCACGCCCACGTACATGGCGCCCGAGGTGTTCGGCGGGCAGCGGGCCGGGACGCCCGCCGACGTGTTCGCCTGGGGCGCGATCATGGTCTACGCGGCGAGCGGCACCGACCCGTTCGAAGCCGAGAACCTGGGCGCGGTCATGCACCGGGTGCTGTCGGCCCGGCCCGACCTGAGCGTGCTGCCCACCACGCTGCGCCCGCTGGTGGCCGCGGCGCTCAGCAAGGAGCCGCTGGAGCGCCCGTCCGCTCGGGAGCTGCTGCTGGCCCTGGTGAGCGCCGAGGGCGGCCTCGACACCGGCCTGCTGCTCGCCGCCGGCGGCAGGGAGGCCGCGCGGGTGGGCGCCCCCGCCCACGATCCCGCGCTGGGCACGCTGGCCGAGGAGGCGTACGCGCTGCTGTCCGCCGAGGAGCGCGAACTCGCGCCTGAGGTCTTCCTGCGGCTGATCACGGTGAGCGAGCAGGGCGGCCTCGCGGTACGGCGGGCGGAGCTGGCCGAACTCGTCGAGGGCCGGCCGCTGCCCGAGGTCTCGTCGATCACCCGGATCCTGGAGGTGTTCGGCTACCTGCTGTCCAGGGAAGGCGAGGAGGTCTGGCTGGCCCGCCCCGCCATGCCCCTCGCCTGGCCGCGCTATCGCCGCTGGGTCGAGGCCAACCGGGACGGCCTGGCCGTACACAAGGAGATCCTGACCGCCGCGCGGCGGTGGGCTCGGGCCGGGCGCAAAGACGGCGACCTGTTGCAGGGCAGCAGCCTGGAGAACGCGCTGCGGTGGGCGGCCACGGCCCGCAGGAACATCACCCTGTCCACCGCCGAACGCGACTTCCTCGACGCGGGCGCCGGTCTGACCAGGCGCAGGAGCAGGCGGACCAGGCTCATCTCCATCAGCCTGGCGGCCCTGCTGGTGATCTCGCTGCTCGCGACCGGCCTGGCCGTCCAGCAGAGCGCGCTCGCCGACGAGCGGGCCGATCGGATCGCCGCGCAGCGCGACCAGGCGGAGGCGGCGCGACTGGCGCAGTTCGCGGGCACGCTGCGCAAGAGCGACCCGAGAGCGGCGATGCTGCTGAGCGTGGCCGCCTGGCGGCTGGACCGGACCCCGCAGACCAGGGCCGCGCTGACCGCTTCGCTGGCGCAGCGCGAGGTCGCCGCGTTCAGGGACCCCGCCGCCTCGGGAGACGCGCTGCGGCTGCTGAGCCGCGACGGCAGGACGCTGGCCAGCGTGAGCGACGACGCGGTCAGGCTCTGGGACGTACGCACCGGCAAGCGGAGCGGCGGCATCGGCCGGCTGGGCCTGGCGGGCGAGCGGCCGCTGACCGCCGCCCTCTCCCCCACCGGCCGGAATCTGCTGGTCGCCACCAACAAGCGGGCCCATGTGTGGGACCTGCGCACCGGCAAGGCCGCCGGGACGTGGACATTCAGCCATGACGTGGGCGACGACACGGGCACCTCGGTCGGCGTCCAGTACGGGACGACCGACCGGTACGCGCTGATCATCCTCGACCAGGACGAATACACCTGGGACCTGCGGACCGGCACCCGGACGAAGAGCCCGCTCGCCACTCGCCCGGTCGTCTCACCCGACGGCAAGTCGGCGGTGCGGCTCGTGGGCGGAAAGCTGCGGATCACGTACCGCCCGGGCGGACAGACGGAGAATCTCGGGAACGAGGTGGACATCTGGAACGGCGGCGCGGTGACCTTCAGCGCCGACGGGCGGTTGCTCGCCTCGGCGACCGGGCAGAACATCCAGGTCTGGCGGGCATACGACAGACTGCTCACCACGCTGACCCTGCCCGGCGGCACTGAGGACGATTCCGTGCCGCTGCCTCAGGTCGGCTTCGACGGCCACACCCTGCGCTATCTCAGCGAGGACCGCGTCCTCACCGTGGACCTGAGCGACTTCCCGGTGCGCAGGCCGAAGAAGGCGCCCTCGTGGTGGTGGGCTAAGTTCGGTCCTGGTGCGCGGCAGACCCTGACCTCCGATGACGGCTACAAGGTCTTCCTCGCCGACCCGCGCCGGCCACTCGGCGCCCCGGTGCTGAAGAAGCCCGGTTCCGACCCGGTGGACGCCGCGGCGATCAGCCCCGACGGGCGGCTGGCCGCGGTGGGCAGCATCAGCGGGTTCACGGTCCTCGACACCGGCACGCGGCGCACGCTCGCGCAGGCGGCGCCCCGCGGCGACCTGGCGGAATACACGACCTCCTTCCTGGCCTTCAGCCCCGACGGCACGAAGCTGGCCACTGGGCTGGAGTACAGCGACGAGGACGTGTCCCGCCGCTACGCGGTGAGCGTCTGGGACTGGAAGTCGAAGCGCCAGCTGTGGTCGGCCAAGGTGGGCGAGGTACATGACGCCGACTTCTCCCCCGACGGCAAGGTACTGGCGGTGGGGTCCGGCGAGCAGTACCTGTTCGACGCGGCGTCGGGCAGGCGGCTGGGCAAGCCGTTCGGGGGCACCGGCCGGGGCACGACCGTCACCGACGTGGTCTTCACCCACGACGGCAGGTCACTGGCGGTCGTGGACTCCCGCGGTCGCGTGAGCGTCTACGACACCGCCACCGGGAAGCGGGCCCGCCAGGCCGCCCTGGGCCGGCTCGAGGGCGGGGACGTCGCGGTCAGGTCACCCAGCGAGGACGTGGTCGCGCTGGTCACGCGCGACCACCGTTTACGGCTCGTCGACCTGGCCGCCGGCGCGGACCTGGGCACGCTCGACGACGGCGACGGCAGCGGCGGCAAGCTTTACGGCCCGGCGTTCACCACCGACGGCTCGGGAGTGCTCACCCTGGACGAGGCAGGGGCCCTACGCGAGCGGCCGGTCGAGCCGGGCAAGATGGTGGCCGCGATCTGCGCCCGCACCGGCCGGTCGCTGAGCCCCGGCGAGTGGCGAAGCTTCGTGTCGGGAGTGCCGTACCAGAAGGTTTGTCCTTAAGATCCCGGCTATGAGACTCGACGAGGTCGACGGCATGCGGGTCGCCACGTTCGGCACGGGACCGCGCCTGATCATCGCGGTGCACGGGATCACCGCCTCCCTGATGGCCTGGGCCGCGGTGGCGCGGCTGCTGCCCGCCGACTGGTCTCTGGTCGCGATGGACCTGCGCGGTCGCGGGCACAGCGCCGCGCTGCCCGGCCCGTACGGGCTGACCCGGCACGCGGAAGACGTGCTGCGCGTGGCCGACCACGTGGGCGCGGGCCCCGAGACGGTGCTGACCGGGCACTCCATGGGCGCCTACGTCGCCGCGCTGGCCGGTGCCGAACGCGACTTCGCCCGCGTGGTGCTCGTCGACGGCGGGTTGCCGCTGCCGCTGCCCGAGGGCGCCGATCCCGACGCGGTCCTGGAGGCCACCCTGGGACCGGCCGTGGAACGGCTGCGCCGGACATTCCCGACACCGGAGGCGTACGTCGGCTTCTTCATGGCGCACCCGGCCTTCCTCGACAGCTGGAACGCCGACGCCGAGGCGTACGTGCGCTATGACCTGACCGGCACCGAGGGCGCGCTGCGCTCGCGCGTGGCCGGTGACGCGGTGCGCGAGGACGGGCGGTGGATGCTCACCGAGTCCGAGCGCATCGGCGCGGCGCTGACCGCGATCGGGGCGCCGCTCTCGCTGCTCAGGGCGCCGCGCGGGCTGCTCAATCAAGACACCGGCATGCTGCCCGACGCGCTGGCCGCCACGTGGACCGCGCGCCTGCCGGGGCTCACCGACGAGGTGATCCCCGGCTGCAACCACTACACGATCATGTTCGACGAGCGCTGCGCGTCGATCGTCGCCGACCGGCTCACGTCCGGATCCTGAAGCCTGCGTCTCAGGCTTCGCGGGGAGCGATCCAGGTGGCGCGGGCGGCGGCCACCAGGGTGCCGTCGACCTCGTAGATCGCGCTCTCGCCGAACAGCTTGCGCCCCTCGCGGCCGGTCGCGCGGGCCACGACGGAGTAGGCCCCGCCCGCGTACAGCCGCCCATGGATCTGTACGGCCAGCCGCCCGAGCAGCGCCGACTCGCCGGGCTTGAAGTGGGCCCAGCCGGTGACGCAGTCGAGCGCCGCACCCACCACGGAGGCGGGCACGCCGTCCTCGTCGGCCACCGTGAACGGCACCCGCCACCCAGCGGCCACCAGGTCGGTCCCCTCGACCGGGCCGGGGAAGATCCGCAGCCCGTCACCCGGCTCGCGCAGCCCGCACGCGAAGCACTCGGGGAAGGCGTGGCCCCGCCAGCCGGGGAAACCGGCCTCGGCGCGGGCGGCGTCGTTGAACGGCACGAACTCGGGCGCCGTCAGGTCCTCGGCCACCGGGATGGCCTCGACCAGCAGCTTGTCGCCCTCGTGGAGGGACACCGTGTTGGCGACGTGCTCCAGGCACAGATCGGTCTCCAACGGGGTGGGCGCGTGCAGCGTGACCTCGACCGCCGATCTGTCGCCGCCCAAGGCCTCCGCCATGGTGCCGGCTATCCAGCCGCCGTTGGCGACTCCAGCCGGGCCCCTGAAACGCTCAGGAACGGTCAGCACGGTCTGCAGGGCAGCCGTCGTCATGCCACACCCTCCAACATCGCCCATATGGCGAAATATCCGAAAAGTCGTTTTGGAACGAGCCGATTTTAACGGACGATCAGTTTCCCACAACCTGAACGGGTCTTTGCCCACCGCATAACCCGCGCGGGGGCGTGAAACTTCCCAGCGGGAGACCCGGGCTGCGCCGGATCCTCCATGTCCGTAAGATACGGGCCCAACTTTGCACGGACGTTACCTGGGAGTCAGAAGTGACAATGCTCACTCGCCGGATGCTCACTCGTAGGAGCCTTCTCAAAGCGGGGGCCATTGCCGTACCCGCCGCCGCGATGACGGCTCGGCCGGCGCTCGCCGCACCCGTTCCGGTGGTGGAGACGTCGGGGACCGCTCCCGCGTCCTTGGCCGGGTTCGACAACGTGATCAAGACCTTCGTGAAGGAACGCGAGATCTCCTGCGCCCAGCTGGCGGTCATGAAGAGCGGAAAGATCGTCCTGGCCCGTGGCTATCGCTACAACACCGGCGCCCAGGCGATCCCCGCCGTCACTCCGACGTCGTTGTTCCGCATCGCCAGCCTGAGCAAGAACATCACCTCCGCCGCCATCATGCGGCTGGTGCAGGACGGCAAGCTGAGCCTTTCGGCCAAGGTGACCACGCTGCTCGGCCTCACCCCCGCCGACACCCGGATGAACCAGGTCACCGTGCTCCGGCTGATGCAGCACCTGGGCGGCTGGGACCGCGACACCTCCAAGCAGGACCAGCTCTGGCTGGACCACACGATCTCGGCCGCGCTGGACGTGCCGCTGCCGATCGGCCACGCCGAGATCATCAAGTACGCCACTGGCCGGCCGCTCGACTTCGCCCCCGGCTCGAAGATGGTCTACAGCAACTACGGCTACATGCTGCTCGGCCGGATCATCGAGAAGGTGTCGGGCATGTCGTACGAGACGTACGTCAAGACGAAGCTGCTCAAGCCCCTCGGCATCACCCGGATGCGCCTCGGCAAGAGCCTCAGGACCGAGGCCGCGGCCGGCGAGGTGATGTACCAGTCCCAGTACACGAACAAGACCGTCATGGACGAGTCGGGCACCGTCGTGCCGTACCCGTACGGCGGCTTCAACATGCCCAACCAGGACGCCAACGGCGGCTGGCTGGCCTCGGCCGTGGACCTCGTCCGCTGGACGCTCGCCTTCGACCGGCCGGGCACGGTGCTGAGCACGGCGTCGATCGCCAAACTGTTCGCCAAGCCGGAGACCGGCGTCACCTCCTCCGGCTCCTGGTACGGCGGCGGCTGGTGGGTCCGGCAGGTGACCGGGCACCTCAACACCTGGCACAACGGCTCGATGCCGGGCACGTTCTCGTACCTGGCGCGGCTGCAGAACGGCTGGAGCTACGCGGCGGTGTTCAACCGGCGCGAGGAGACGGGGACGCCGGACTTCGACGTGATCGACGACCAGATGAACGCCGTCAAGATCACCACCTGGCCGACGACGGACCTGACCTCGAAGTACTTCTGATCCAACGACGCGGCGGCCCCTCGCCGAGGGGGCGCCGCATCAGGCGTGAGCTCCCGATCAAGCTAGCCATCACGACCTGCGGCGGGCAGGGCTGGGTGATCCAGGAGCGAATCTGGAGAAACAGAGCCGCGACTTCCTGAACGGCACCGCCATGGGCGGTTACTCCGTTCCTCAACATGGGCCGAACCGTGGGACCGGCTGCCACGAGGCCACGACCTGCGACTGAAATATCCTGGCTTGGGTAGCTCAGCAGGTGATGTGGACTGCGACATCTCCCCGGCAGTGCCTCGCGCGTGTTGGAGGGAAGCCATGAAATTCATCATCGCCGCCGCCGGGTTGTGGCTGCTCCCCATGTTCGGAACGATCCCCGCCTGGGACGGCGACCGCCACCAGGTCAGCGAATCCCAGTACGAGGTCCTGCTGCATCAATGCAGGTACGCCAACACATCGCAGGCACGTTCGGAGTGCCGCGCGGCGGTCAGGGCGAACTACCGCGTCGGGGAGGTCGATCCCTCGCTGGATTGCCGCACCTATTCCAGCGTGACCGTGTGCGGCATGTTGCGGCTGAGCGCGAACGAACGCGCGTGCGTGCGGGACTCCGTGGCCAAGCACCTGTCGTATCGCCGAGCCGAAGTGGAGTGCTACGCGTTCCAGTGACCGCCGCGCCATCCACCCGAGCCGACGCTCGGGACCCAAATGATGCGCCGGTTCCACCAGGGAGAGGTGATGACCGCTGCCCAGATGATCACGATTCGGCGAAGCCCGCCATACCTTGGCGATCACGATCATTAGGTTCTGATCGAGCGCAAGAGGATCGAGCGCAAGAGGAGGGACAGCGCCCATGCCGCTCGATCTCACCTCGTTGATCGAGGCCGGTCCGGCGCTCCCGCACGGCGCGCTCGACGGGTCCTGGCCACCGGCCTTGCTGCGGGCCTATCTCCGGGCGCTCCCGCGGCTCCGCACGCTGCCCGGCTCTGAACGGCTCGAGTTCCTGCGCGCGACCGCCGCCGCCGAGGAACCGGAGGCCCTGGCGGCATTGGACTCGGCAGAGCCGGGGACTTGGACCCTGGCGTGGGAGACCGGCGAACAACCCACGGCCTTCCACGTGTGCCCGGCCCGGCACGACGGCCCGGTCTGGGCGGTGGCGGTGGGCGAGTTCGAGGGCCGCACGTTGGTGGCCAGCGGCGGCGACGACCACGTGGTACGGCTTCGCGCCGTGTTCGACCAGTCCGGATCGGAGCTGGAGGGCCATTCCGACCAGGCCGCGCCGGACCTAGAAGGTCATACGGCGAGCGTCCGCGCCCTGGTGTTCGGCGTGGTGGACGGCCACCCGATGCTGGCCGGCGGCGACGACGGCGGCACGATCCGTACCTGGAATCCGCTCACCGGAGCGAGCGGATTCACCCGCGACCTGACCGGCGGCTACCCGACAGCCCTGGCCTTCGTCGAGGCCGAGGGTGGGCGGACGCTGCTCGCCGTAGCCATCGGCTTCTACAACCGCGGCCACCCGGAGGACGACGAGGACGGGCGCGTCGACCTGCTGGATCCGGCCACCGGCGAGCTCGTACGCGCACTGCGCGCGGAGGAGCGGGACGCGGTACTCGACCTCGGTGTGACGAAGCTGGGCGAGCGGACGGTGCTGGCCGCCCTGTCCCCGTACGAGCTGCACGTGTGGGACGTCACCACCGGCGAGCGACTGGCGACGGCCGAACTGGACGACATCTGGGAGGACATGGAGCAGGACGGCCTCACTCCGCCCCTACTGATAGGCGAGGAGAACGGCCGGCCCGAGGTCGGTGTGGTGGTCCGCATCGAACACCCGCCCGGCTACACGGTGCAAAGCCGCGAACTGGTCTACCTGAAACTGGACGACCTCCGCGACAAGTCCCGCGGCCGAGGGTTCGACCGCGACCAGGGACCGGTGGCCATGACGACCCACGCCGGGCGGAACGTCATGCTCGTGGCGAACCACACCGACACCGGCAAGAAGTGGGAACGGCCCGCGAAGGCGGTGATCAGCCACCCAGGCCACAAGACGGACATCGACCTGGACGCCGACACCCGCCTGATCACGACCGCCGCCTTCGGGAGCCTGGCGGGACGTCTCTGCCTGGCCACGGGCGGGCTCGACGGGACGGTGCAGGTGTGGGACGCGCAGACGCCGCACCAGCACCGGCGGACCGGCCACGGCGGGTCAGGGCTGGCGCTGTTCACCACGGCACCGGGCACGCCCGCCCTGGCCGTCGGCACGCACAGCGACACCGTGCTCCTGGTGGACGCGGCGGGCGGGAAGAAGATCGGCTCAGTGGGCTGCCGCCAGAGCGGCCGTGGCCACGACTGCGACATCTCGCCCTACGACCACTGCTGCCGAGGCTTGACGGCCGGGCAGGTGGCCGGTCGGCCGTACATCGCGAGCAGTGGCTGTGCCGCGTACGGCACCATGCTGTGGCAGCCGCTGAGCAAGACCCGCGGGATCGCGCGGAAGGACGACGCCGAGGGCGGCCGGGTCACCTTCGGCGGCATGGACCACTCCTCACCCACCGCTCTCGCCTTCGGCGAGGTCGACGGCCGGGCGCTGCTCGCCGCCGGCGCCGAGGTGTGGGACCCGGTCACCCAGGAGTGCGTGGCCAAGCTGCCCAGGTGGGGGTTCGCGCTGAGCGAGAGCGCCTTCGGCCGGGCCGGGGATCAGCCGGTGCTGGCCACGCGGCGCGACGGCGAGGTGGACCTGTGGAACCCGCTGACCGGCCGGCACATCCGGACGCTCGGCGTGGATGACGCCGGTGCGGGCCTGGCCATGAGCCGCATCGCCGATCACGACGTACTTGCCGTCGGCAGCGGGAGGTATGTACACCTTTGGGACGCCGCCGCCGGAGAGCTCCGGGAGTGGATCCCGCACACTTCGACCGTCACCTGCCTGAGCCTGGTCGAGCACGACGATCGGGTCCTGCTGGTGACCGGGACCGAGGACGGCACGGTGACACTGTGGGACGCCGCCGCCTCGCGGCGCCGGGTGGCCGTCCTGGGCGCGTTCGCCCGCCCGGTACGCTCCGTGGCCGCGGCGACCATCCGCGGGGAACTGCACGTGTACGGCCAGTCGCGATACGGCCGCGTGCTCGCCTGGCGCGTCGACGCGGTTTGAGCGAATCGCCAGGCCGGAGACCGACCACGCGAAAACGGTGGAGGCCGCGCCGGCAGGCGCCGCCTGAAGAGGATGCGGAGTGTATCGACGCGCGCGGCCCCTCACCGCATTTTGCTGGTGAAGGGCCGCCCTGGCCGGACGAGGTCTGAACTAAGCGAAAGTACGACTTTCGCTCCGACTTTCGGCAAGCGAGTTCAGATCGTCTCTACCCAGGTATTGGTCCATGTGTTCCGCCCGACGCGACCGTCGACCTCGAGAGCGTGCTCTTTCTGGAATTGGCGGCAGATTTCTTCGCTCTTTGGCCCGTAGCTCCCGTCGACCGTGAGGGGCCAGCCGCGCTTGTTAATCTCGTCCTGCCACTGCCGCACATCCTCGCCGTTCATGATCGGCGGCTGCTTGAGGACGCGACCGGGGAACGGCGGGGCCACCGCGCTCGGGGCCGTCCACGTCTTGTCCCACGTCGTCTCGTCGACGACGCCGGTGACCTGCAGGTGCTTCTCGGCCTGGAAGTTCTTGCAGAGACGCTCGCTCTCTGTTCCATAGATCCCGTCTACTTTGATGTGCCAGCCGCGGTCCTGCATCCGCTGCTGCCATTTCTTTACGGCTTCGCCCTGCTGAGGCTTTTTGATGACGCCGGGAAATGGCGGTGCCTGCAAAGTCGGCGTAATGGTCACGAGTCGTCCTCCGTCGAGTCGTCGGCAAGGGCGGCGTCAGTCCCGCTTTCTGGGACACGTAATTCGCCGCCCTAATCCAGGTTTCCGGCAGGTGGATACCCGGCACCATCGGCGGCACTCTGGGGAAGCCGACGATTTAACTCGTTCTGGAAAATGTCGATACGACCTGTTGACACCAAGCCGAGGTGCGGCACCGACACCGTCGGGCGCGAAGCTCGGGCGGCGGGTGTCACGACGGACCCGCCGCCCCGCGCTTACAGCACCGGCAGGTAGCGGCCAAGCTCGAACTCGGTGACCTGGCGCCGGAATTCGCGCCACTCCGCCCGCTTGTTGCGCAGGAAGAAGTCGAAGACGTGCTCGCCCAGCGTCTCGGCCACCAGCTCGCTCTGCTCCATGACCGCGATGGCCTCGTCCAGCGACTGCGGCAGCGGCTGGATGCCCAGGGCGCGCCGCTCGGCGCTGGTGAGCGTCCACACGTTGTCCTCGGCGGCGGCCGGGAGCTCGTAGCCCTCCTCGATGCCCTTCAGACCGGCCGAGAGGATCAGCGCGAAGGCCAGGTAGGGGTTGCAGGCCGAGTCGAGCGAGCGGAACTCGATGCGGGTCGAGCCGCCCTTGTGCGGCTTGTACATCGGCACTCGTACCAGCGCGGACCGGTTGTTGTGGCCCCAGCAGACGTAGGACGGCGCCTCGCCGCCCTGGCCCGCGATGGCCTCCGCGCCGCCCCAGAGGCGCTTGTAGGAGTTGACCCACTGGTTGGTGATGGCCGTGATCTCGGCGGCGTGCTTGAGCAGCCCGGCGATGAACGAGCGGCCGGTCTTGGACAGCTGGTAGTCGGCACCGGCCTCGTAGAAGGCGTTGCGGTCGCCCTCGAACAGCGACATGTGGGTGTGCATGCCGGAGCCCGGGTGCTCGGTGAACGGCTTGGGCATGAAGGAGGCCCAGATGCCCTGCTCCAGCGCGACCTCCTTCATCACCAGCCGGAAGGTCATGATGTTGTCGGCCGTGGTGAGCGCGTCGGCGTAGCGCAGGTCGATCTCCTGCTGGCCGGGCGCGCCCTCGTGGTGGCTGAACTCGACCGAGATGCCCATCGACTCCAGCATCATGATCGCCTGGCGCCTGAAGTCGTGGCCCGAGCTGTGCGGGGTGTGGTCGAAGTAGCCGCCGGAGTCGATCGGCTCGGGGCGCCGACCCGGCTCGGGCCGGTTCTTCAGCAGGAAGAACTCGATCTCCGGGTGGGTGTAGAAGGTGAAGCCCATGTCGGCGCACTTGGCGAGCGTGCGCTTGAGCACCCAGCGCGGGTCGGCGTGCGACGGCGAGCCGTCCGGCATGAGGATGTCGCAGAAGATGCGGCCCGCGCCCGGCGTCTCGCTGCGCCACGGCAGGATCTGGAACGTCGCCGGGTCCGGCTTGGCCAGCATGTCGGCCTCGTAGACCCGGGCGAAGCCCTCGATGGCCGAGCCGTCGAAGCCGATGCCCTCGGCGAAGGCGCCTTCGAGCTCGGCCGGGGCTATCGCCACCGACTTCAGGAAGCCGAGAACGTCGGTGAACCAGAGCCGGATGAACCGGATGTCGCGTTCCTCGAGCGTGCGGAGCACGAACTCCTGCTGGCGGTCCAAAGCATCCCCTAGCGAAGACAGTACTGAGTTCCCTATCAGGATGCCGTGTCCGTGTTTCGCACACGTTACGTGGGGTCCCGGTGCGAGCCTCGCTGACAAAGAGCCCGGCCGGACCTATCGTGATCACGCAGTCAGTCTCGGGGGAGGCATTGGTGGCTATCGACCTGCTCAATCACAAGCTTGATAGGGCTTTCGACCACATCGACGCGGGCGACGGGGGCGTCATCGAGCGTGTGGACCTGCTGGGGTTGGGTGCACGGCTCCTGGTGGGATTCGGAGAGTCCCCAACCTCGGTCACCGGCAGCGATCTCGTCGCCGGTTTCGACGGGATCTGGTCGACTCTGTCCGAAGTGCTCGGCCGGGACGCCGACTGCCAGATCTTGCGGGAGGAGTTCCGCGAAGGCATGACGGCGGCGTTCGTCGAGGGCGACCTGTACGACCCGGTGTTCCGGCCGGCCACGGCGGCCGTGGCCGACCTCTGCGACGACGACGGCGACGGCCTGATCGGGCCCCGCGAGTTCCGTACGCTGCTGAGCGCCTTCGGCACCGCCTACGACGACGTGGACGAGGCGTTCGACCGGCTCGACCGGGCGGGCAGGGGCGTGCTGACCGTGGACGAGCTGATCGCGGCCGCCTGGCAGTACTACGTCAGTGACGACCCGAGCGCCGCGGGCAACTGGCTCTTTGGTCCCCTATGAGTACCGACGTGATCACCTCGGTGCGCACCGCCCTGAGGTCCATGCTCCAGTGGAAGCCGCTGGCTCCCGGACCGCGCCGCGGGGCGCCCGCCGCCACCACGCTGCTGGTGCTCACCGAGCGGGTGCCCGGCATGGCGGAGCCCTGCCGCATGCATCCGGCCGTGTACGCGATCGAGGCGGCCGTTCTTGACTGGGCCCGGCGGACCCATCTCCACGCGGGTCCCGGTGTGGGGTTCCACCGCATGGCGGGCCGCGCGTTCGCCGAGTTCGACGCGGCCGCGGCGGCGCTGTTCGCGCAGTGGCTGACCTGGCTGTTCAACCTCGACGACGAGCTCGACGAGGGGCCGGGCCGGCTGGAGGTCTTCCAGGGCCTGCTGGCGGGCGGCGCGGCCCATCCGCTGGAGGCGGCCTTCGCCGACCTGTGGCGGGTGACCAGCGCCCGGATGAGCGACCTGTGGCGGAGCAGGTTCGCGGCCAACCTGCGGCGTCAGCACGACGCCTGCCGCATCGAGGCCGAGAACCGCGCCACGGGCCGCGTACCGACCCTGGAGCAGTATCCGGCGCTGCGCAGGGGGACCGTCGGCCCGTACCTCTACGACCTCGTGGAGCCGTGCCTGCGCGTGGAGGTGCCCGCGTGGGTGCACGCCTGCGAGCCGTGGCAGCAGCTCGTCGACGCCTGTACCGACGTGACCGCCTGGTGCAACGACGTGGCCTCACTGCCCAAGGAACGCGGCGACGGGCACAACCTCGTCGTGGTCGTGATGCACCAGCTCGGCCTGGACCAGCCGGAGGCCACGGCCTGGGTGCTCGACCGGATCGCCGAGCGCTGCCAGGACATGCACGAGGCGGCCCGGAGCCTGCCGCTCGACACGCTCACGCCCAGGCTGGCGCGCGACGTGAGCAAGGTGGCGTGCGCCTACCTGGCCGCGCCGCGCGCCCACCTCGACTGGCTCCTGGAGTCGACCCGCTACACCTGACGACCGGCGATGGCGGGCGTGGGAGCAAGCGTGGGGGCGGGCGTCACCGGCATTGCGGGCGTGGGGGCCGGCGTGACCGGCATTGCGGGCGTGCTCGCGGCCAGCGTGTCGCCCGCGGCGGTGCGGCGGTACACGACCTGCTTGCCGACGCGCATCCCGACGGCCAGCCCGCCGCCGCTGAGTACGCCGAGGTGCTGGCTGACCGCGCCGGGCGTGAGCGACATGCGCCCGGCCAGCGCCGAGGTCGTGCTGGGCTCGGCCAGCGCGAGCAGGATCCGCGCCCGGCTGCGCCCGATGAGCGCCGCCAGCGCCTCGGGCGCGGGCGGCGGGCCCTGCTCCCACAGCGTCCCGACGCCCAGCACCGGATAGACCAGCATCGACTGGTACGGGGCCGACATCACGGCCACCGACGGCCAGTAGAACGCGCTCGGCACCAGCACCAGCCCGTCGCCGTGCAGCCCGGCGCCGTCCCTGTCCATCGTGCACCACGGCCGGTCGATGTGCAGCCGCTCCCCCGTCCACTCCACGGCGGGATCGAGCGCCGCGAACAGCTCGCGGGCACCGCCCTGGGCCAGCTGCCGTGACCTGCGCAGCACGTCGCGCTCCAGCAGCCCGTAGACGCGCGGCCAGAACTCGGCGAAGCACGTCTCCCAGTAGGCCTGCAGCGCGTCGGCGACCCGGGCCACGCCCGCCGCCGGATCATCCATGAACCGTTCGATCACCGCCGGGTCGGTTCCCCGAACCTCGGCCGCCTCGGCGCGGGCCCGTTCGGGCGGAGTGAGCCGTACGCGATCCAGCTCGGCGGTGAAGTCCGGCAGCGGCGTGTCGGGCGGCGGCGTGATGAAGTCGGCGAGATAGCCGCTCGGCGGGACGAGCGCGAACAGCTCGGTCAGGTCCAGCGCCGCGAGGCGGGGACGCACGCACTTGATCCACGGCAGGTGGATCGACTGCCTGGCCGGGTCCTGCAGCGTACGCAGGCTGGCGACCAGCTCCCACATCGGCGAGAACGCGAACCTGATCCGCGCGACGTCCTCGGGCCGCATCACCCACATCACCGACATACCTTTTAGTGTGCCCTAAATCGTTCGCGGCCACCAAAGGCGAAGGCTCAGTCTTAGTCCCGTGACTAGCACTGTTGTTGAGAAGCAATCGTTTCTGAAGTCCCAGGTGGGCGGGCTCCCCCGGCCGTTCTGGGCCCTGTGGAGTGGCACGCTGGTGAACCGCCTGGGCACCATGGTGATGCCGTTCACCGGCGTCTATCTGACACAGGCCAGAGGCGTCTCGGTGGCGGGCGCGGGGCTCGTGATGGCCGTGTTCGGCGCGGGGTCGCTGATCTCGCAGTTGCTCGGCGGGTGGCTGACCGACCGGATCGGGCGGCGGGCCACGCTGTCCGGCAGCATGATCGCCACCGCGGCCGCGATGCTGGCCCTGGGATACAGCACCTCCCTGGCCGCGATCACGACCTCGATGTTCGTGCTGGGGCTGGTGGTCGACGCCTACCGGCCCGCGTCCAACGCGCTGGTGGCGGACCTGGTCTCGCCGGTGGAGCGGCCCAGGGCGTACGGGCTGCTGTTCTGGGCCATCAACCTCGGCTACGCGGTCGGGATGACGGCGGGCGGGTGGCTGGCCCAGCTCGGGTTCGGCTGGCTGTTCTGGATCGACGCCGTCAGCAGCGTGATCTTCGCCGTACTGGTCTGGCGGGCGGTTCCCGAGACCCGCACGGCCGAGCGGGAGTCGGCGGGCGGGTTCGGCGTCGTGCTGCGCGACCGGGTGATGGTCGCCTTCACGCTCGTCGTGCTGGGGCAGGCGCTGGTGTACATGCAGACGGTGACCATGCTGCCGGTCGCGATGGTCAAGCAGGCGGGACTGTCCACCGGGGAGTTCGGCGTGGCGATGGCGCTGAACGGGGTGCTGATCGTCATCGTGCAGCCGCTGGTGTCCGGCTGGATCGGCCGCCTGGACGCCGCCAGGACGCTCGCGCTGGGGCTGGCCATCACGGGGGCCGGGTTCGCGCTGACCGCCTTCGTCACCGATGCCGTCTGGCTGGGCGTCACCATCGCCGTCTGGACGGCCGGCGAGATCATGACGGCGGGCATCGCGGGGACCATCGTCGCGGCGCTGGCGCCCGCGCACCTGCGGGGGCGGTATTCGGGGCTGTTCGGGTTCGCGTGGTCGGTCGCCTCGGTGCTGGCGCCGCTGGCCGGTGGAGCGCTGCTGGACGTGGGGCCGCAGGCCCTGTGGTTCACGGTGGGCGGCGTCGGGCTGCTGTCGGCGGTGGCCATGCTGGCGCTCGGCCCGGCGATCAGGCGGCGCGCCCTCCAGCCGGCTCTGTGAGCGAGCCCACTTTTCGTCGCTTGGACGATAAAAACGGCACCGTACTAGGCTGACCTTTGTGGCACAACTCCGTATCGCGCTGGCACAGACCAAACCGACCGTAGGCGACCTCTCCGGCAACGCCGACCGACTGCTCACGTGGACCCGCGACGCCGCGGACCGCGGCGCGCACCTGGTCGTGTTCACGGAGATGTTCTTGACCGGCTATCCGGTGGAGGACCTGGTCCTGCGTACATCCTTCGTGGACGCCAGCATCAGGACGCTGGGCGAGGTCGCGCTCAGGCTGCGAGAGGAGGGGCTGGGCGAGCTGCCCGTGGTCGTCGGCTACGTCGACCGGGCGGGGCTCGCGCCGCGCATCGGCCAGCCCAAGGGCGCCTCGCTCGACGCCGCCGCGGTGCTCCACCGGGGCGAGGTCGTCGTCCGCACGGCCAAGCACCACCTGCCCAACTACGGCGTGTTCGACGAATACCGCTACTTCGTGCGCGGCGACCGGCTGCCGATCTTCCGGCTGCACGGGGTCGACGTGGCGATCGCGGTCTGCGAGGACCTGTGGCAGGAGGGCGGCCCGGTGGCCGTGGTCGGCCAGGCCGGCGCCGGTCTGCTGGTGGCGCCCAACGCCTCGCCGTACGAGAAGGAGAAGGACGACGTACGCCTGGAGCTGTGCGCGCGCAGGGCGCGTGAGGCCGGGTGCGCGCTCGTCTACGTCAACCAGGTCGGCGGGCAGGACGAGCTGGTCTTCGACGGCGACTCGATCGTGGTGGACGCGGCCGGCGAGCTGGTGGCGCGCGCCGGGCAGTTCCGCGAGGAGCTGCTCGTGGTGGACCTGGATCTCCCGGTCTCCACCGCCGAGACCGGGTCGTTCCCGTACGACGCGGGCGACGGCTCCACCATCACCGTGGACCGCCTGGTGCTGTCGTCCGACCCGGTCGAGCCGCGCGAGCCCGTGCCCGCGCCGGTGGCCGAGCGCCTGGACCCGCACGCGGAGGTCTACTCGGCGCTGGTGCTGGCCGTACGCGACTATGTGGTCAAGAACGGCTTCCAGTCGGTGATCCTCGGCCTGTCCGGCGGCATCGACTCGGCGCTGACCGCGACCATCGCCTCCGACGCGATCGGGCCCGATCGGGTCCACGTGGTGCTGATGCCCTCGCGCTACTCCTCCGACCACTCGCTCGGCGACGCCGAAGAGCTGGTACGCAGGCAGGGCATCAACGCCCAGGTGGTGCCGATCGGCGAGATCGTCGACGCCTTCGAGAAGGAGATCGACCTGTCCGGGCTGGCCGCCGAGAACCTGCAGGCCCGCGTCCGCGGCACGATCCTCATGGGCCTGTCCAACGAACACGGCCACCTGGTGCTGACGACCGGCAACAAGAGCGAGCTGGCGACGGGCTACTCCACGCTGTACGGCGACTCGGCGGGCGGCTTCGCCCCGATCAAGGACGTACCGAAGACGATGGTGTGGGAGCTGTCCCGCTGGCGCAACGCCCATGGCGACCCGTCGTTCCGCCTCGACGCCGAGCGGCCCATCCCGGAGAACTCGATCACCAAGGAGCCGAGCGCCGAGCTGCGTCCCGACCAGCGCGACACCGACTCGCTGCCGCCGTACGAGGTGCTGGACCGACTGCTCGACGACTACGTCGAGAAGGACATGGGCGTACAGGAGCTCATCGCGGCCGGCCACGACCCCGCGCTGGTGACGCGCATCATCCGGCTGGTGGACACGGCGGAGTACAAGCGCCGGCAGTACCCGCCGGGCCCGAAGATCACCCCGAAGAACTTCGGCCGCGACCGCCGCCTCCCCATCACCAACAGGTGGCGCGAAACCACCTCCTAAGGCATGGTCCTCATTGCGGAGGCGCTGCGCGCCCATGGCTCGGGCAGCGCCTCCCAGGGGGCTGCCGCCCCCTTCGACCCCCGACAGGCATGGTCCTCGCTGCGCTCGGGCAGCCTCACTGGGGGCTTCGCCCTTAGCGAGGGGGCTTGCCAGCCCCCTCGCGCTCCCCCGGCCCCAGGCCTCTCCCGACTCATGCTCACTTTTCGTGATTACGCTAGCGCGGAGAGCGACGACATGTTGTCATTGGACTCGCCCTTCCCCCGGACGAGAACCTCCGATGCCACCACGTTCCCGTGCCCGCACCGCCGCCCGCCCCCGGACACAGAAAGAGCCGCAGAAAGAGAAATCAGCCCGAGAAGAGGAGCCTCACCGGCGGGTCGATCGCCACACGTTCTTGATGTGGCTGGCCGGAGCCGTGCTGATCCCAGCCATCGCCGCGATACCCGCCTATGTGCGCTTCCTCGGCGATGACACACCACCCTCGCAGACCGCGAAGGTGGCGCAGACGCTCCCATCCTTCGCAAAGGCGAGAAAGATCACCTATGCGGGTTCCGGCGTGCTCTACGCGATCTTCGCCGACGGAACCCTCCGCCGATTCGTCCACACCGATCCCGAGAACGGCGGCGCCAAGTGGCTGGCCCCAAAGGGAGAGGAACTTGGCGGCGGCTGGAACCGATTCCGCTGGCTGGAGGCAGGAGCGGACGGTTCCCTTTATGGGGTGGACGCGTCAGGCGACCTGTTCCTCTTCAAATATCAGCCGGGCGCACGTATGGAAGCCGACTCCGGCCAGGGCATCGGGCACGGGTTCAACGCATTCAGGGATTTCACCGCCGCCCCCGGAAACGGCTCGGATCAGATCTTCTACGGCCTCCTGCCCAACGGCCGACTCTGCTGGTATCGCTATCTGGGACCCGACGCTGTCGAACCATGGGTGAACGCCGGGCGCTGCAAGGTGGTCAAGCGGGGCTGGCAACGCTACCGCCGCATCATCGCATTGGAAGACGGCGTCCTGTTCACCATCGACGCACGCGGAGACCTGTACTGGCACCGCCAGCACGCACCCGAGAAAGGCGGCCGGACCTGGTTCAGAGACGATTACGAACCCAACGGCACCGGATGGCTGATCCACCAGGACGAGACGGCCTACCGGGGCGTCTTTTACATCCTGCTCCGCAGTGGCGAGCTCAGATGGTTCAAGTATCTCGAACCAGGCGTCTACAAGCCGGGCTACACCGGGTGGACATACCTCGGCAGTCCACGTTTCCCCGCCGGACAGATCACCGGCTAAGACGACCGCCTCCTCGCCCTCACCCGCACGCACGTAGGGGAAATATCCTCCCTGGAAGACGGTCAGGTGACCCGGTAGTCATATACGGCTCCGAGCGTTTCACGGTCGTCAGGCGAAGCGGCGCTTACGCCTCAGGGATGACGATCCCCAGGCTGATCGGGTCCCGCTCGTCGGGGTCCGGACCGCTGCGCACGCCGGTGTCGAGCGCGTCGACGCGGGCGATCTCCTCGGCTGACAGTTCGAAGTCGAACACGTCGAAGTTCTCGGCGATGCGGGCGGGATTGACGGACTTCGGGATGGCGGAACGCCCCTGCTGCAGGTGCCAGCGGAGCATCACCTGGGCCGGAGTCTTCCCGTGCGCGTCCGCGATCTCACGCAGCACCGGATCGGAAAGCACGCTTCTGCGGTGCTCGCCCCAGCCGGGATAGAAGGTGATGCCGCCGATGGGCGACCACGCCTGGGTGAGGATGCCGTGCTCCGCGTCGGCCTTCTGCACCTCGGGCTGGGTGAAGTAGGGGTGCAGCTCGATCTGGTTCACCGCGGGCACGACATCGGTGCGTTCGATCAGCTCGGCCAGGTGCCGGGGCATGAAGTTGCTGATCCCAATGGAGCGGACCTTCCCGTCGGACAGAAGTTTCTCGAGCGCTCGATAGGCGGCGATGGTCGCCTCGAATCCCTTCGGCGCCGGCTGGTGCAGGATCAGCAGGTCGATCTGCTCCACACCGAGCTTCCCGGCGGCCTTGTCGAAGGCATGCAGGGTCTGGTCGTACCCGTAGTCGCTCACCCAGACCTTGGTCTCGATGAACACCTCCGAGCGGTCCAGCCCCGAACGGCGGATGCCCTCGCCCACCTGGCGCTCGTTGCCGTACGCGGCGGCGGTGTCGATGTGCCGGTAGCCAGTCTTCAGCGCGGTCTCGACCGCCGCGGCGGTCTCTTCCGGAGACGACTGGAAGACGCCGAAGCCGAGAGCCGGCATCACGACGCCGTTGTTCAACTGGAGAGAAGTGGTGCTCATGACTCCACCTTAGGAAGCCTCGGCCGCGTGAGGGAGAGCACGCCAGTACCTCTCAGGCCAGGAATAGACGAAGCGCCGAACTGACAGCTTCTGGCACCACCGGTCAAGCCAGGCCCTCCCGCGGCGGCTGGGTCAGGGGCGTATGGATGCGAAGAGTTCAGCGAGGCAGCTAGTGGAGTGCCGCCTCCGCCTTTTCATAGGCCTCTTGGGCGATCTGGGGGAGCAGTTTGGCGGGATTGGCGCGAGGGCGCGGTTCCTGATTCGGGATCCGGATCTCCAGCAGATACCGCGAGGTCTGGATCACCTCCACCCAGTGCCAGATGGGGACCTTCCCGCTGCCGGTGATGCGATAGGCCCAGGCTCGTTCGCCCAGGCGTGGAACATCTATCGGCTGGATGTCTCCGGATCCGACGTCCGCATCGGACAAGTGGCGGCATCGCGCGGGCAGACTCGGATCCCCAAGACGGTTCAGCATGTCCGGGGAGCCGGTGATGATCGCCTCGTGGAAGCCCGCACCCTCGGGCCGTCGCAGGTGCTGCGTCCCTGGGTTGGGGACGGACTCGGTGATCGCGGTGACGGCCATCTGCGCACCTGCGGTGTTGTACCTACGCAGCACCTCGAACCACATTCCGGCGGTCCACTTGTCGCACTCCTCCGGCCCCACAAAAGGGGTGCTGATCTGGCGCAGTGGAATAAAAGTGGACTCCAGGTCGGCGACGGGCAACGCAACGACGGCACCCGGCACGTACGACCACTCCCGCACATCTCGGAAGCGAGTGAGCAGGGCTGCGACCAGCCGTGGGTCGCCCGCGCCCGAACCGGGATTGGGAGTTTTGTCCTCCTGCCCCCGTTTCATGATCCTCACATCCAGCCACGCCGACGCGGACGCACTCGGCGAGGGAGACACGGATAACGACGCCGACGCGGACGCACTCGGCGGAGGAGATACGGATGTGGCGGTCCGGGCTGCGATGTTGGCCGGTTGTGCTCCACATCCCGACGCGGCCACGCCCAATACTGCGGCGACCGCTACCCACCTCACCGCCCTGTGACTTGTCATGCTCCACCTCCCGAAGCCAGGCGCTCGAAAGGTCGAGGCCGAAGATCAATTATCGACCCTTTCTGTGCTGCGTCCGCGAATGCGTCGATCTCCTGACCACCCTGGCCGACGACGCACACGCCTCCCGACTGGCACCGTCGGTCACCTTGATCGTGTCACTGATGAGCAGCAGCCGTACTTCGTCGTCAGGGACGCGCACCGGGAACTCGGCGATACTCGATCCCACCCAATACGCGGCAGAGACAGCCAACGAATGGGAGCGCCAGATTGCCCCCGCCCCCGTTACACTCCGGCAATGATGGATGTGATCTTCCCTCCCAAGCTGACCGATGGTGACGTCGTACGAGGCCGCGTTCGACCACGGCCGGCAGCTGGGCGCCCTGGTCACCTTCGCCATCGACGGCTGGCAGCCGGGTACGTGGCCCCGCGACGGCGATACTGACCGCAGGGGCCGCGCTGGGCGGGCCTGCTCGTGGTGGCGATCACATGACCGCTGTCAGGCGGTGGTCGATGCGATCTGCCGGTTGTACGTATTGACGATGGCGTCCAGGAGACCAGGAAAGCGGTTCTCGAGATCCCCCAAGCGGAGTGTGGTCCAGCGACGGTTGCCGTCCTCGCGCTGGTGGATGATGCCGGCCTCTCGGAGTACCCGGAAGTGGTGCGTGAGCGTGGAGGGCGCGACGTCGACCGGGAAGGTGCCGCATGCTCGCTCGGGATCGACGCGCAGGGTTCGTACGATGGTCATGCGGGTCGGGTCGGCGAGCGCATGCAGCACGTCCAGCACGTCGAACTGGTCGGTGTCCGGGTGGGTCAATGTTGCGCGGCGGCCGTGTGACCGGGGCATCCCGCACCTCCTTTTACAGACATCGTACAAGCATGATACTACTTTCGTCGTACGACGAACGTCGAAATAGGAGCCCGTTATGCGTGCTTTGCTGATGGCCGCACCGTCACAGGGATCGGACCGCACTCAGGTCCAGGAGATCGACGAGCCACGTCCGGGCCCGGGAGAGGTGACCATCGATGTCGCCTACGCCGGGGTGAACTTCATGGACGTGATGGCGCGCCGCGGCGACCCCGGATACGCATCTGCCTGGCCGTACGTGCCCGGCCTGGAAGTTGCCGGGACCGTGCGCGAGGTGGGTGCGGACGTCGGCGACCTCGCCGTGGGGCAGCGGGTGGCCGCGTTCACTTCTGGGGGCGGCCTGGCCGAGGTCGCACGCGCTCGTGCGGCGCTCACCGTTGCAATACCGGACCAGGTCTCGTTGCTCTCGGCGGCGGGCGCTCCGATGGTGTTCACGACCGCCCTGCTCCTGCTGACCGACGCCGCCCGGCTCGGCTCTACCGACAGCGTGCTGGTGCACTCGGCCAGCGGTGGCGTGGGCAGCGCTCTCGCGCAGGTGGCGCCCACGGTAGGGGGCGGACTGCTCATCGGCACCGTCGGCCGCCCTAACAAGGTCGACTCGGCGCGCAAGAGCGGCTATGACATCGCCATCGCCCGTGGGGACGATCTGGTCGAGGCGGTACGTGCGGCCACCGGAGGCAAAGGCGTCGACGTCGTACTGGATCCTCTTGGCACCAGCATGCTCGACGTCGATCTGGCGGTCACGGCGCCCGGCGGGCGGATCGTGCTGTTCGGCAACGCCGGCGGCGCGCAACCCGCCCCGCTCCCGCCCGCAGGCAGGCTCATCGGCGGCAACGTCGCGATCGGTGGGTTCAGCATCACCGGCCTGAGCGCTTCCGCTCCCGAGCGCGTCGCCGCAGCCCTGCGCCGCGTCCTGGACATGCTCGCCACCGGCCGGCTCGACGTTGCCGCCACCGAGGTCGACTCACTCGCCGGCGTACCCGCCGTGCACCAGCTGCTCGCAGACGGGCGCGGCAACGGCAAGTACGTGGCACGAGTGACCGCCGGCGAATAGCACTCCCATGCCAACATCAACATCGATTGCCCCGTCCACGCGGCCTGGACTACAGGATCCTCTCGTGTTTCGCGGTTTTCCTTGATCATTATGCATGCGGGAGGGGGATGTTTCCGCGTGCCTTCGCTGGTCTGCGGGGCGGATATGGAGATATCAGAGGAGCATCGGCGGTGTCTGCAACACCCTGCTAGAAGGTGAATCCGCCGATGCTCTACCCGTTCTTGGCGCCATCCATACTTCTGATCCCAACGCCGACGGCCCCACAACCGCCGTACGTGCTCGAACCGCTTGCCGCACCCGCCGGGCGAGTGGCACCTTGATCGCCATGACTGCTGTGCCCCCGGCCTGGGTCGACGACCTGTTCCCTTTTCCCACGCCGCCCGCGCTCGCCAAACTGGTCGACATCGCCTGGCCGCACGCCTTCATCGACGAGGAGCTGTACGACGACGGACTCCTGACAACGCACTACGACTTCATGTTCGACCTGGAATCCGTTCCCCGCGCCCCCGACGGCTGGGAAGAGGCCTATCCAGGTCCGGCGTGGCGAGGTGACCACGTGCCGTTGTTCGCCACACCGGAGTATCTGCAGTTCGGCCATCTGGGCAACGGCACCTACGTCGGCTGGGTGGTGCCCGCGCCGGAACTGGGCGGAACCGACCACCCTGTCGCCCTCTTCGGCCAGGAACCCGGAGGACGCGTCATCGCCAGGGACACCCGGGCCGGCCTGGAGTGGATGCTCTCGTTCGGCCTCCGCAAGGAGAACCTCAGCGACGACGACCGCTCCCTCATCGCCCGCGTCGCCGCCGAGCTCGACCTCGACCCCGCCTCTGAACGCGCCGTCACCCCGGACGGTTTCGACGTGGTGGTGCCCCTTGAGCTCGCGGTCCCGTCCGGATGGAGACACGAGCCCGGTGCGTACGGAATCGGCCCCGGGGTTCTGGCCCCGGCGGACGCGTTCGCCCCGGACGGCCCCATGGACTCCTACCGGCTGGATGACGTCCTCGCCGACGCCGCCCAACTGCTGGGCGCGGGGTTCCCGGCAACCGCCCTGCACGGAATCATGGACGCGTTCCACCGTGACATCGCCCACTTCACCAGCCTGCTCCCCCTCTGGGTGCGCGCCTACCAGGACCTGGGCCGACCGCAATTCACGACCCGGCTCGATCACATCCTGCCGATGTACGAAGGCCTGCAGCCGCTTTCGTGATTCGCGGTACTTCGCGACAGCCGGATTCATTTTCTGGACAGCACGAGCCCTTGGGGGAAGGTGGTCATGGGCACGAGCAGAACCAACTGCTCCCCCTGACGAACAAGGTGAGCGCCTAATCCCACTAAGTCTTCAAAACTGACAAAATTCCAAGAGATGCGCATTACGACTACTCTTGACTTCTTCTGGAACTCCACTTTGACCTCCCAGGCTGGCGCGTCCCGATATGTGCGCATATCGTAAGTGGCATGGCAGAACATAATGGTCCTGTTCTGTGGCGGGCAATGCAGCCGGTCATGCCGTAACTGACGAAGAAGGCCCTCGATGACATCGAACAAGCCGGATTTCATTACACTCGTGCTCGTAGGGGCATTCTCCCTCGCCCTGGCCGCCTGCGATGCCCATGGCCAGATGGCCATTCGCGGGAGCACATCCGCATCCCCATCGAAGGCAGCCGTCAACGCACCATCGCCATCCCCGTCCGTTTTTGCCACCGGGCTATCGACGACTGGGGCTACACCAGATCCGAACAACGACTCCCCTGTGCTGAACATGATCCAGGAGCGCGGAGGCGGCAGCCTTGCCGCCCCGAGGGGAGCCATGGCCTACAGCGACAATCCCAGGAATACTACGGTTGTAGTACCCCAACAAGAAGGTTCCGAGTACTGGGGGACGGACTGGTGTCATTACTTCTACCGCCAGGCTCGCTGGTACGGGGATCTTTGCTTGCGACAGGCGCTCGCCGGTAATGGCCAAGCATTGACCAACATATACAATTTTTATCTCTACCAACCTGGCACGCTCGGCCAGTTGGTCCTGCAGGCTGATTTCAACGATCCACGCTGGAGAGTTATCAGCAGCCCGCTATTTCCGATGTCCAATGTGGTTCATTGGTTGGCGTGGCCAACTGCTGGCGAGGCGACGGCAAACACGCTGTGGCTTAACATGACAGACTACCAACAGAACCAGAATATCTGGCTTCCCTACCAGAAAGTGGCTGCTGAGATTCGAGCCGGAAACGGTTCCCGATTCGGCATTCAGGCAAACCAGCCACCACAAGACCTGTCCGCATGGGCTTGGGGGGTCTCCACTTTTACCAGCATGACCAACGCCATCGGCACACAATGGACTGCGCCGCAATGCGCCGCCAGCTATAACGGCTGCGGAACAGGTTGAATTCGTAGAGTGAACGCCACCTGGGCCTTCCATGCGCCTTCTTCCGCCTGCACCTCGACACCTGACAGCATCTGAGCTTCGACCGTGAACCCGGCATCGCGCAGCCAGGCTGCCACCTGGGCGGGCTGACGGTGGTGAACGTGGACCTTCATGGGATGGCCGCCATAACCTTGCGTCTTCAATCGTGACCCGTCACGACATGGAAGCCGACCAACACGAGTCCGCCGGGCCGCAGCACCCTCTGGAAGTGGCCGAAGACAGCGGGGATCTCAATATCTGGGACGTGAATCACCGACCAGAAGGCGAGCAGCTCGGCGTCTCAGGCCTCCTGGCCGAACTGACCGGGACCGGGGTGTGCGGCGTCCTCCGCTTCGCGGTCGACACCGGCGGCCCGGAGTCCTGATCCGGTGACGAGGGCGTCGCCGAGCTCCGAGCGTAGATAGAGGACCGAGCGGCCGTGGCGGGCGCTGGCGAGGAGGCCGGCGGCGCGGAGGGTGCGGAGGTGCTGGTTGACGGCCGATGGGGTGACGCCCAGGCGGCCGGAGAGTTCGGTCGATGAGGCGGGGGTCTCGAGCATGGTGAGCAGCCCTGCCCGGGTGGCGCCCAGAAGGTCGGTGAGCACCCCTGGGGAGTGACGGGGCTCCGGTTGCCACAGCGTGCCGACGCCCCGAGTGCCGTACATGATCAAAGGGGGCTCGGACGGGGAGATGGGGACGGTGGAGGCCCGGGTGAAGAGGGTCGGGACCAGGGTGATGCCCTCGCCGCTGGTGGAGCGCCGGTAGCGGGTGTCGCTGATCAGCCTCATGCGTACGACGCCGTCCTTCAGCTGAACACGCTCGCTGAGGTCGGCGAACATCGCGGCCAGGCCGCGGGCCGAGATGACCTGGCCGCGGTGGACCACGTCGGCCTGCAGGACCGCGCGCATCCTGGGCCACCAGGGCGCGAAGCAGGTACGCCAGTAGTCCCGCAGCGCGTCCAGGATGCGGGACGACGGGTCGCCGCGCAGCGGCTCGGGGAGCCGGGGGTGGATGACGCGCAGGTCATCGAGCACCCGGTCCACCGGGACGCGGGCGACTGTGGCGAGTTCGTCGTCGATGCGGGTAAGCGGGGCGTGGGGGCGGGGCGACAGGTAGTCCGGTGTCCACATGTCGTCGTTGGTGAGCGCTTTCAGCAGGGGCACGTCCAGCGTGGATCGGGCCTGCTCCGTGCGGCGCAGCCAGGGCAGGTGCACGGGATAGCGTCCGGGGTCGCGGAACGTGCGCAACGACAACGTGAGCTCGTTGAGCGGCGAGATGGCGAAGCGGACGTCGGCCACATCCATCCCCGCGAGCTCGTACTCGACCAGCCCGGCCATGAAGCCATACGCTACATCAATTGGCGACAAAGGCCCTATTGCGAGATAAAAGCCCCCGTGATCCAGACCTTCTTCCCTCAGGACCGCGTCGCCCGCTCACTGACCGTCAGCACGATGGCGTTCGCGCTCTCCAGCGGCGTCTTCTACACCGTCAGCACGCTGTACTTCACGCTCGTCATCGGGCTCAGCGCGACGACGGTGGGTCTCGGGCTGGGCATCGCGGGCGGCACCGGGGTGATGGCCTCGTACGCGGCAGGGTGGCTGGCTGACCGGGTCGGCGCGCACCGCGTCCAGACGGTGGCGACGGGGCTCAACGGGGTTGCGCTGCTCGCCTACACGTTCGCCTCCGACGCCGTCGTGTTCGCCCTGATCGCCTGCTTGGCCGTGATCATGCGTTCGGTGTGCTCCTCGTCGAAGCAGGCGATGCTGGCGCGGTGGTACACCGGCCAGGAGCGAGTCGAGGTACGGGCCCGGATGCGCGTGGTCACGAACGTCTTCATCGGCCTGGGCACGGTGGCCGCTGCGGCGGCGCTCCTGATCGGCACCGCTTCGGCGTACCGTGTGGCGATGATCGTCGCCGGCGTCTTGCTGCTGGCGGCCACCGTGCCGCTGGCCGGGCTCGGGCGTCAGGTGCCGGAGCTCGCCGCCAGGATGACCGCCGTCAGGGAGCGCACCGCGTCCACCGGGCCTTCGCCGCTCCGGGACCGTACGTACATCGCGAGCGTGGCGTGCAACGCCGTGGTGGCCACGCACTTCGGCCTGCTGACCGTCGGCATGCCGCTCTGGGTGGCCACCATCGACGCGCCCACCGCCATCGTCTCGGTGCTCCTCGTCCTCAACACCGTGGTCGTGGCCGCACTCCAGGTGCGCGCCTCGCGCGGCACCGACGACGTGCGCAAGGCCGGGCGCACGGTCAGGCGCGCGTCGTGGCTGCTCGCGATGGCATGCGGTCTGTACGCCCTGGCCGGCTACGGAAACATGATCGTCGCCTGCGTCCTGTTCGTCCTGGCCGCGTTCGCCCACACCATGGGTGAGATCCTGGGCGAGGCGGGTGGCTGGGGCATGGCCTTCGAACTGGCCGACCAGCGCAGCGCCGGTGCTTACCAAGGCCTCAGTCAGACCGGCTACGCGATCGCCGCCATGTTCTCCCCGATCCTCGCCACCACCGCCGTCGAACACGGCACCGCGGGCTGGGTCGGCCTGGCCGCCCTCTTCGTCCTGGCCGGCACGGGCGCCGCCGCGGTGGCCCGGCACGCGGCCACGATGATCCCCGCCGCCTAGCGAAGAGACGGAGCTGCGACGAGTCCACGTCCAGATGGTCCCGCTCCCGACCACACCAGGCACACTGTCGAGGCCGCTCACCGCGTGGATGGTATGGCCGGAGAAGCAGTGGAACATCCGAAGATCATTCATGCGCGAGACCGCATCCCCGCTAGTGGGCGGTGTGGCGCGGGAGTGCCGGTACACCGTCCAGGTGTTCAGGTCCCGCTCGGCATGGATCGGAGAGCGTCGGTGACGTGCCCGCGGGCGAGCCTGACGCCGCGCGGATGGTTCCAGCCGATCGCCGCGGTGGGGACGCCGTCCACTTCGGCCAGGGCGGCGAACCGGCCGCTGCCCGGCTCGCCGTCGAGTGGGCGCAGGCGGGCGCCGGGTGGGATGTGGCCGTGGATCTGGAGCTTGACGTCGTACTGGTCGGTCCAGAAGTACGGGATCGGGGTGTACGGCGCGCCATCGCCCATGATGTCGGCGGCTACGGCCATGGCTTGCTGGGTGGCGTTGGTGCGGTTCTCCAGGCGGATGCTCGTACCCAGAAGCTCGTGGTGCCAGCGGGCCACGTCGCCGACGGCGTACACGCCCGGTGCGGCCCGGCAGTGGGAGTCGCACTCGACGCCGTCGGTGAGCGACAGGCCGCTTCCGGCCAGCCAGCCGGTGGCCGGGACGGACCCGACGGCGATCACCACCACGTCGGCGGGGACACTCTCGCCGCTGGTCAACTCGACCGCACCGACCAGTCCGGCCGGACCACCCCCGCCCAGACGATCCGCACCCGGGCCGTCCCTGCCCGGACCATCCCCGGCAGCCGCTCCCGTCAGGCCGGCCACGCCCACCCCGGTGCGTACCCGGACTCCGTGGCTTTCGTGGAGTGCCCCCACCAGGCTGCCGAGCTCGTCGCCCAGCTGGCGGACCATCACGGTCGGCAGGGGGTCGACGAGCGTGACCTCGGCGCCCAGGGTGCGAGCGGTGGCGGCGATCTCGCAGCCGAGTACGCCCGCGCCGATGACCGCGACCCGCCGCGCCCCGCGCAGCCGCTCGCGCAGGGCTAGGGCATCGTCGAGAGTGCGCAACGTATGCACCCCGACGAGGTCCTGAGCGCGCAACGTATGCACGCCGACAAGGTCCTGAGTACGGCAACGCGGGCACCCCGACGAGGCCATCAGCGCCCAACGTGTGCACGCTGGCAAGGTCCCCCAGGAACGGCGGTCGGCGCGGGCTCAGCCCGGTGGCGATGACGAGCGTGTCATAGGACAGCGTCCGCCCGTCGTCGAGATCCACCGTGCGAGCGGTGGTGTCGAGCCGTTCGGCGCGGCGGCCGAGGATGAACTCGGCGCCGAGCGCGTCGAGCCGCGCGGCGTCGCGCAGGAAGACGCGTTCGGCGGGCCAGGCTGCGGCCAGCACCTCCTTCGACAGCGGTGGCCGGTCATAGGGCAGATGCGGCTCCTGCCCGACCAGCCGGATCTGCCCGGCGTACCCCTTGGCCCGCAACATCTCCGCCACGGTGAGCCCCCCGGCCGAGGCGCCGACGATGAGCACGCCGCTCACGGCTCCTCCGTCAAAGCGATGGCCGTGGCCGGGCACAGCAGCGCGGCCTCGCGGACGGCCGCGTGGAGTTCGGGCGGCGGCGCGGGGTCGAGCAGGACCACTACGCCGTCGTCGGGGTGCTGGTCGAAGACTTCAGGAGCGCTGAGCACGCACATGCCCGCGGCGCAGCAGCGTTCCGGGTCCACGTCGATGCGCATCACACCACGTCCCAGGTGACCGGGAGCCGGTGCACGCCGTAGATCATCATGTCGGTGCGCAGCGGCACCTCCTCCGCCGGTACGTCCAGGCGCAGCGTCGGGAACCGCTCGAACAGCGCGGGCAGGCCGACCTGCAGCTCGACGCGGGCCAGCTGCTGGCCCAGGCACTGGTGGACGCCATGGCCGAAGGCCACGTGCCCGGTGGCCGGGCTGCCCAGGTCGAGTACGTCGGGGTCGGCGAACTGGTGCGGGTCGTGGTTGGCCGCCGGGATCGACACGGTGACGGTCTGACCGGCCTTGATCAGCTGCCCGCCGAGCTCGATGTCCTCCAATGCGGCCCGGTGCAGGCCGGGGACGATGCTCAGGCGACGCAGCAGTTCCTCGACGGCCCTGCCGGCGTCGGCGCGCAGGAGCGCGAGCTGGTCGGGGTGGCTCATCAGGGCGAAGGCGCTCAGGGCGAGCATGTTCGCGGTGGTGTCGAACCCGGCGCCCATGAGGATGCCGCCGATGACGGACAGCTCGTCGTCGGTCAGGTCGCTGTCGTTGGCCAGGCCGCTGAACAGGTCGTCGGTGGGCTGGACGCGCTTGGCCGCCGCCAGGTCGCGCATGAACCCCTGCACCGCGGCGAAGGCGGCGACCTTGTCCTCCGGAGATATGCCCATGCCCCCGAGCACGGCCATGTGGTGCTGGAACTCGGCCCGGTCGGCGGTCGGCACGCCCAGCAGTTCGCAGATCATCAGGGCCGGGAGCGGCAGCGCGAACGCCTCCACCAGGTCCACCGGCGGGCCGTGCCGCTCCATCGCGTCCAGGTGTTCGGCGGTGATCTGCTCGATCCGGCCCGTGAGCTGACGCATCCGGCGGACGGTGAACTGGCCGGTGAGCAGCTGGCGGTAGCGGGTGTGCTCGGGCGGGTCCATCGAGGGGAAGGCGCCGGGCGGCGCGGGCCGGGGCTTCGCGCTGAGAGTCGCCCCGGGGAACGGGCTGTGGGTGAGCTCGGCCCGGTGGCTGAATCGCTTGTCGGCAAGGACCGCGCGGACCAGGTCGTGCCTGGTCACCAGCCAGCCGATATGGCCGTCGGGATAGGCCATCGGGGCCACGGGATGTTCGGAGCGCAGGTGCCCGAGCTCTTCGGGCGGGTCGAAGGGACAGCCTGGGCGACGCGTCATCGGAATCGGGATCGGGCTCGGGTACGAGGGTGCGGACATCTCATTCCTCTCTGGTCTGGAGGTGACGCGGCTCCACTTAACACCACTAAGAGTAAAAATACAACTAGTGTAAAAACAGTCGTGATGTAAGCTCGTCCCCGTGGAGGAGACACGGCGTGAGCGCAAGAAGCGCCAGACCAAGCAGCTGCTCGTCAGCACCGCGTACCGGCTGTTCAGCGAGCAGGGCTACGAGCGGACCACCGTCGCGCAGATCACCTCCGAAGCGGATGTGGCCACGAAGACGTTCTTCAACTACTTCCCGAGCAAGGAGGACGTGCTGTTCTCCGACGCCGAGCACTATTACGAGGCGGCGCTGGAGGTCCTCGCCGAGCGGGCACCGGATGAAGGAGTCCCGGAGCTGCTGCTGCGGACCTACGACCGGGTCATCGCCCGCTATCTCGCCGACGGTCCGCTGGCCGGCGACCGTGAGCGGATGGAGGTCTACGGCAACCTGATCATGACCGTCCCGGCCGTACAGGCGAAGGCCCTGCACGTGCTGTTCGACCTGCAGAGCAGGATCGCGGGCGCGTTCGTGAAGGCCTTCCCGGACGAGCTGGACCCGATCAGCGCGGCGGCCGCGCTCGGCTCCCTGCTGGGCGCCGTCCAGGCGGCCACGCGCGCCTGCGGGGAACTGCACGGCCATTCGGAGGAGGAGTACTTGAAGGCGGGCCGCCGAGCCGTCGAGATCGCCATGCGCGGACTGGGGACATTGTGACCGGGCTCTTCTCGTACGAAATGCCGACAAACCCGGCCATGCCTAGTCCGCGACCACACGCTCAGGTGTGTCAAGCCAGAGCTGCTGCCCCTGAGAAGTGACGGTCATGCCGTACCTGGAGGTCATGCGCACCCTTCCAGAGGCATGAGCCACGCAGCGCCGCTCATGAAACACGTCCTACATACCGTCTCCCACAAGGCCAGTTAACCGGCGCCTTCAGACGTCACCAACGTCGCCAGAGCATCGAGGATCGGCGACGAGGTGATAGCAACATGATATCATCCAGCTATCAGGCAGCACTGAGGCTCGTTGACTGCTGGACTCATCATGAGCGCGAACACGGGCAAGGACATGTCCGCACGTCGAATCGGTCGACGGCGGCGGTCGCAGGCGTCAATCGCACGGCGGCCGAGCGCGAGATCTTCGGCCCGCGCGGCGAACGGTCCTCGCCGACCGGATCCGTCGAGCGGCGTCGAGCCGGCCGCCACCTCTTCCGGCTGGTCCTGCGCTACGGCGATCGCGAACGCCCTACCGATACGACCGGTGGTGATCACGACCGATGGTTGACGGCGTGGATGTGACGAGGTCGCCGGCGGGTTCCCGATCGTGGGCGGTGCCGTGGCCGGTGTGGCTGGTGGCCGGGCTGATGGTCGCCGGGTTGCTCAGCCTGTCGGGGGCGTACGGCTTCCATGGTGACGAGATGTACTTCGCGGTGGCGGGGCGGCATCCGGCGTTCGGGTACGTGGATCAGCCACCGCTGACGCCGTTGCTGTCTGCGGCGTCGGTCGCGATCCTGGGGGCCTCGCCGACGGCGGTGCGGATCCTGCCGGCGCTGGAGATGGCCTCGGTCGTGATGATCGTGGGGTTCATCGCCCGCGATCTGGGTGGCTCCCGCCGGGCGCAGATACTGGCCGCGGTGACGGCCGGCGTCTCCGGGTATCTCGGCGCGGGGCATCTGGACACCACCACCGAGCTGGACCTGCTGGTCTGGGCGGTGGTGATGTGGTTACTGGTGCGGCTGCTCGCCGGCGGGGATCGGCGGCTGTGGGTGGCGGTGGGGCTGAGCGCGGGCATCGGGCTGGAGAACAAGGACACGCTGCTGTTCCTCGCCGCGGGGCTCGCCATCGGGGTGCTGCTGTACCGGCGCTGGGAAGTCGTCCGCTCACCGTGGGCGTGGGCTGCGGCCGTGATCGCGGCCATGATGTGGGCCCCGAACCTGGCATGGCAGGCCGTGAACGGCTGGCCGCAGCTGACGATGGCCTCGCAGATCGCCGGGTACGCGGCGACGAACCGCGCCCAGGCCCTGCCTTTGCTGTGGCTGTTCACCGGTCCCTTGCTGTTCCCGGTCTGCGTCATGGGCCTGGTCTGGGTGCTGGGGTCGCGGGCGGCCGCGCCTTGGCGACCGCTGGGGGTCGCCGCCCTCGTGGCCATGGTCTTGGCCCTGCTCAGCGGCGGCAAGGCGTACTACGCGATCGGCAGCGCCGCGCTGTTCATGGCGGCCGGCGGGATCATCCTGGACAAGTGGATCGCCCGGGGCCATCGACGGCTCAAGATCGCGGGGTTCGGCGCGGCTGGCGTCGCCTCCGGTGGGCTGATCGCGCTGCTGACCCTGCCGGTCCTGCCGGTCGGTGCTTACGCCAAGACCACCCTGCCGGCCACGGTGCCCGACGTGGCCAACCAGATCGGCTGGCCACAGTTCGTGGCGACCGTGGAACAGGTCGTAGCCGGGCTGCCCCCGGCGCAACGCGCCCACGCGGTGATCCTGGCCAACAGCTACAGCGAGGCCAGCCCTCTCATCCTCCTCGGCAAGAGCCTGCCGCCGATCCACTCTGGCCACAATTCCTACTGGACCTGGGGACCCCCGCCCGCCGAGCGCACCGTCGTCGTCCACGTCGGGGACTGGCGACCGGCCAACTGGGCCCAGTACTTCACCGGCTGCCGGGACGCGGCCCGTATCGACAATCGGCTCGGGATCGACAACGGCGAACAGGGCAAGCCGGTCACGGTGTGCACCGGCATCCGCGCCCCGTGGACAACGATATGGCCCGCCCTCCGCACCATCAGCTGACCCAGCAAGCCCGCCTTGACCAGCCGCGCCGCAGCCCACGTCGCCGCCGTGAACCTCGGTATCCCGACATTCCGCGACATCGCCAGCGAACGATCATCGGGAACGAACGCTCAGGGCATTGACCCGGCTCAGCCGGGTTCCGGTGGGGTCTGCTCAGGACACCGATCGCGTGTCACGCATACGGCCGCCCCGTGAGCCGCCTCTTAGCTTGACGTTTAACCTGCGATCTACACATTTGCCGTGATGGGTCGCATGGGTGACGTCTGCTGCTGTAACGGATTGTGGCGATCTGGGCACGGGCAGGCGCTATGCGTAGGGCGGCCATCGCCTCATCGTCGAGTTGAGAAGACCACGAGGAGAGGCGGTGGCCGTGACCTCCATTTTGGCGTGCGCGACGGCGAGCGTCCCAGCACCGGTCGGGGAAGGCTCGCGTACCCAGGCGCTGGATGACCTGTCGGAGTTCCGAGCCGAACTCTACGACCCCGCGTGTTCGGCCGGCCGCCAGCAGTCCTTGCGCTCGATCCCGGACAGCAGCCCGGACAGATGGGCGCGGGCGGTACGGCGCGGTTCCACCCGGCAGAACCGGTCCGCGATCCGGCCCATCAGTTCCTCGAAGGTGACCGGCCGGGCTTCAGGCCCTACGCTGTCGCCCGCGGCCACGTCACGAGCGTCTCGAGTTCGAGCAGGCGCTCGAACTCACTGATGATCACGCGGTGGCCGTACTCATGTGGCCTCAACAGCGAGATCGCGAAGTGTCGCTGGGGCCCTCCCCTGGAGTGCTAGGAGACAGCGCATGCCCACGAAGCCGTCCCTGCCCGAGGTGGTCGCAGCGCTGCTACGCCGGGACCCGGTCGTGCTGTGTACCCGACTGGCGCTCACACACGAAGGAGTTGCCCGGCTGCCGATCCCGGGGCGCCGGAAGTTTTGGGTAGTGAGCGATCCCGACTGCCTTCATCGAATCCTGGTCACCGACGCGACACAGTTCGACAAGGGCGGGCCCATCTATCGGATCATCGCCGATGCCCTGGGCGAGGATGGACTATTCACGGTGAACGATGAGGCGACCTGGCGCCTGCTGCGCCAGATCATGAATCCCGCCTTTCGCCGAGCCGAACTGCGCACCGTAATGGAGTTGACGGCCGATGCTTGGCGGAGCCGAATGGACGCATGGGATCTGCGCGGTCCGATAGACATCTTCAGCGAGCTGAAGCTGCTGAGTGTCGAGGTGTTGATGCGGCATGCGCTGGGGAACGCAGTCGATACGGCCGAGCTCACGCAGCTCGCCCTGCCGGTCTTCGACGGCATGGCGGGGCGAATCTTCCTCCCGCACTGGGCACCTGGGGCGAGCGGCTATCGAAAGGCCATCGCGGCGCTGGATGACAGAGTTAGGTCAATCATCTCCTCGCGCCGGGATCAGGGCACCGAGGCCGGGGACCTGCTCGGGCAGCTGATGACCGCCACCGATCCGCAGACCGGTCACCGCCTAAGCGACCGGCAGGTACGAGACCAGGTCTTCACGCTGTTGATGGCGGGATTCGACTCCACGGCAACCGTGCTGTCGTGGGCGTGCGTCCTGATGGCCGAGCGAGGGGATCAGCTGGACCGGCTACGGACCGAGGTGGTCAATGTCTGCGCGGACCGCACCCCTACACTGGAGGACCTTCCGCGGCTCGTCACCGTGCAGGCTCTGCTGCAGGAGTCGCTGCGCCTGCATCCCGCGTTCCCCATGTTTTTCCGCAACGTCAAGGCGGAGACTCAACTTGGTAAGCACCGGCTCGCCGTAGGCGACCAGATCATCATCGCCCCCTATGCGACGCACCGCGATCCAGCCCGATGGCCCGGCCCGGCGGGCTTCGACTCCGGCCGATTCGCCGGCAGGCTCGACCACGAGCAACGGGCGGCTTATCTGCCGTTCGGCGAGGGAAAGCGGAAATGCATCGGTGAGGACATGGCCACCATGACCGGGCTCCTCATCCTGGCTATGTTGGCGCAGCGGTTTACCGCTTTTCGCCGCCCGGATGGCCATAGCGGCCAGGCGGCTCGATACGCGATGACCCGTCCATCAAGGGACAACGCCCGCTTGATCCTCACGCCGATCGGTGAGTAGGCCGACCTGGTGCGGCAGCCTCCATTTGTTTAAGCTGAGCTGCTTGTATGCGGTGGCCAGGCAGATTTGTTGGTGGAACCAGCGGGCGCGGGCTTGGTGCTGGCGTCGCCAGGCTGACCAGTGGGCGGTGTGTTCCAGTTCGTCGCGGGCAGAAATTTCGGCAAGATATGCGCGCACTACCATGTCGGCGGTCGCGTTAGCTTTTGGCAGGGCAACTGCCGGCCCATGCGAAACGTCACACGTCGAGCGGCCACTTATGGCATTCGATCGAGAGCATGACGGAGTGTGTAGTCCGCAGTGGCGTAGACGCCGCCCTGAAGCGGGTCACCGGTGAAGTACTGGGTCGCTCCAGGGATCCGGTCCGCATAGACCTCCGCGTCATCTTGAGGGCGATACCCGAGTTGGTCGTCGAGCTCCCAGAACCGGCGGGTATTGGCCGATACCGCGTACGCGGCGGTGAAGGTGATGTCGGGCCGGGTCAGGGCGGACCAGATGAACCCGGCGCAGTCGCGCGGGCTCAGCCAGGTGGCCAGGTGCCGGGGCTCGCTCGGCTCGTGTTCGAGGCTCCCGATGCGCAGGCACACTACCTCCATGCCGAACTTGTCGGCGTACAGCCGCCCCAAAGCTTCCACGGCGACCTTGCTGACGCCGTACAGGCCGTCGGGGCGAGGCGGCAGGTGCGGCGAGACCGTTTGCGCGGCCGGGTAGCAGCCGGTCAGGCGGTTGCTACTGGCTAGTACCACGCGCTTGGTCCCCGTCCGCCGCGCCGCCTCCAGAACATGGTGGGTGCCCAGGACGTTGCCCTCCAGGAGGTCGGCGAGCGGCGCTTCATCTGGCACTCCGGCCAGGTGCACGACCGCATCGGCACCCCTGATGACCGACATCACGTCCTCGATGCCGGTCAACGAAGTTTGGCGGACTTCCTCGTTCGGCCCTTGAACGGTCAACGGCGCCCGGTCGACGGAGATCAGCCGGCTGAGTCGCCGCCGCAGCGGCTCACGCAACACACTTCCGACCCGTCCAGCGGCACCAGTAAGAACAACCGTCTCCATCGTCATGAACGGCAGTATGTCAACGCCGTCCGACGCTCCTGATCGCAGGAGGTCCCGCATTGATCTTCTCGCGACCGATATCCATGGGTGGGGCGCGGTGGGGATCGTTTTGTTTCGGCTACGTCGCAGCACCCCAGCACCTTCAGGCGAAGAGCAGGGTCAGGCCGCCGATCGTGTAGCAGATCATCAGGACGAACAGCGGGATCTGCCCCGCCACCGCCCTGTCGGGCCGCAGCAGGCGGACGGATCGGTCATGCGCGGCGACCACGCCCACCACGTGCCCGATCACGATGGCCAGCACCTGGACCGTGGCGATCGTGGCCGGGCTGACCACGTTCTGGTCCACCGAGGTGTCGAGGCCGAGTGACAGGATGATCGCGCGCTGGCCCTCGATGACCAGCAGTGAGAAATAGTGCGCGATCAGGTAACCGATCGCGATCGGCACCAGCGAATGGGCGAAGCGGGGCGCCAGTCCCCTGGTCCCGCCGATCAGTCCGGCCAGCCCGAGGCAGGCGCCGTACAGCACCGCCACCCCGGCGATGGCCGCCAGCAGGCCGAGCGTGCCGAGCCCGGCTCTGCCCAGGGAGCCGGACTGCAGGGCGTTCACCCAGGCGGGCGACGAGGAGAAGCCGTCGTAGCCGGTGCCGCCGAGCAGTACGCAGACGGTGGCCACCAGGCCGGGGGCCGGTTCGAGGGCGTCGAGGCCGTCGAACGGATTCCGCAGCACCGGCTTGCCGTCGGCCCGCCTGCCGAAGGGTGCCAGATGGCCGATCAGGGTCGAGTACACCTCGAACGGGTCGCCCCTGGACAGCCACGCGTGGCCGTACACCAAGGTCCCGGCCAGCTGCGCCATGCTGTACAGGCCGCAGAAGACCAGCAGCGTCGCGGGCGCGGCGGGCTCGGGCGCGACCAGCTCCATCCAGGTGTACGCCAGCAGGCCGACGGCGGCGGGCCAGTAGCCGAGCCGCGGTGGCAGTGGCGCGCGCGGCCGGTCGGGCAGCAGCCGGAACGGGTTCAGCACCCGCCACACCGGCCCGAACAGCAGCGAAGCGGGCACGAGCCCGACCCAGAAGAGCACATACACCAGGTACGGGCCGGCGTTGCCGTCAGCGGGGCCGACCACGAGCCAACCCAGCGTGTACGCGACCGCCAGGAGGGTGAGCACCCGCAACGGCCGGGCAGGTGGGCGCAACGGGAGCACCCATCCCGCCCGATCGCCGCGGAAGCGGGAGTCCGCCCAGAGCAGCCCGAGCGCCAGAAAGGACACCACGAGCGCGGCGAATGCCCCGGCATAGGCGTAGAAGAGCGGAATCGGCAGATCGCTGCGACTACCAATCCCATGCGCCAGCACGCCGGTCACCTATCCGCCCACCGTCTCGACCGCGCCCGTCATCGAACGGCCACCTGGGTGAGTACGAGCTTGCTCCGGTGTGTCTCCACCTGGAACACGCCGGTCAGGTCCGCGGTGAACCGCAGCGTCACCGGCTCGCCGGGGCGCAGCTCGGCCTTGAGGTCGTAGCCGTGCACGTGCACCTCGTCCGCGACGTCGCTGGTCACCGTGATGCTGACCGGCTGCCCCTTGGCCACCTCCAGCCACCCCGACGGCGGGCTCACCTTGCCCCCGGCGATGGTGATCGCCGCGTTAGGCCGCGCGCTGGGCTGTCCCGTGGAGACCTCGTGGCTGTTGCCGGGATTGTGGTGGGTCTGCGACAGCGGCCCGCACCCCGTCACCAGCCCACACGCCAACGCACACACCGGGGCACACACCAGGGCGACGACGGCTCTCCTCACGTGAGCACTCACCCGAGCACTCACCCGAGCACTCACGCCGGCACCCCGGCCTCGGCCGACGCCGTCTCCGCCGTACCGCCGCGCCGCCTGGGCGCCAGGACGACCACCGCGCAGAGCACCCAGAACCCGGTGAGCAGCCCGCGAACCCAGCCGGGCCCCAGCGGAATCACCGGGATCAGATAGACCACCCGGTCGAACGCGTCCAAAGCCGCCAGCACCCCCAGCACGATCGTGAACCAGCCGAACACCGGCCGCCCCCGCCGCAGCGCCGTGCCCAGACAGAGCCACCAGCCCGCCATGAGCAGCAGCGCGAGCGCCGCCACCAGCGTGCCGCCCGTGGCGGCGGCCACCACGTCGAACGCCAGACCCAGGAACCCGCACAGGCTCCCGGCCACGACCAGCCGGTGCCGGTACTCGCTGCGCGCGGCCATCGCCGGGGGCACCCCGTTGGCCGCCGGATCGCCCTTGCGCCGCCGTACGGCCTGGCCGGTCCGTCGCCAGAACAGGGCCGCTAGCAGCGCGAGCACGGCCGAGCCGCCCAACGCGAGCTGGGCCTCCACCTTGCCGAGGCCCGCGGCGCCGAACCAGTCGCAGCCCGCGGGCAGCCGCGCCTGCGCGGCGCTGAAGTCGGCGCACAGGTAGAGCTTGATGAGCTTCACCGGCTCGGCCAGCCAGCGGCTGGAGCCACCGGACAACGCGGGCGCCTCGGCCGCGCAGACCGGCAGCACCGCGGGCGAGGCCCGGCCCACGTCGGCCTGCCAGCAGTTGCCGGTCCCCTGGCCGTCCCACCAGACGTCCAGAGCGTTGGGGCGCCGCTCGCCGGTGGGGCTCACGCCGAAGACGTTGCCCTCGTAGCGGTTGAAGTTGGAGGTGTCGGCCTGCTTGGCGAGGTCGTTCTCGCCCCTGATGAACGCGGGGACGCCGAAGAGCCCGAAGGCCGCGCGGTTGTGGCCCCAGATCTGGTTGTTCTTGAAGACGTTGTAGTTGCCGCCCGCGACCAGCACGCCGGTGCCCGGCGGGGCGCCCGTCTGCGAGCAGACCACGCCCTGCTCGTAGCCGCGCTGGGCGGGCGGCTTGGCGCAGGTGCCGTTGCGCGTGTACTCGTAGTAGTCCTTGTTGTTGTCGTGGATCTTGTTGTTCTCGAACTTGGCGTGGTTCTGCGGCAGGCCGGGGTGGCTGGGCCAGAGGCTGTCCATCGTGGCGCCGACCATGTTGTCGTAGAACTCGTTGTCGTGGACCCACATGGAGTCGCCCGCGGTGCCCGAGTAGCCGAGCGCGTTGTCGTGGCTCTTGCAGCGGCGAATCTCGATGGCGTAGCGCGGGACCTCGTGGCCGCGGCCGTTGTTGATGTTGGAGGCGCTGCCGGGGTAGAGGCCGCCGTCGCCGTTGCCGTACGCCTCGCAGTCGGTGTAGAGGCCGTGGTCGCTGGCGAAGGTCAGGAAGCCGTACTCGTCGTTCCAGCGGGTGAGCACCTGGTCGATGACGAAGCCGTCGGTCTCCAGGATGTACAGGGAGTTGAACGTCGTGCGCTGGGCGGTGAGGTTCCTGAAGTAGACGCCGTCGGTACGGTCGGCGCGGATGGCGTTCAGCTTGCGGTACTGGGCGTCGACGATCACGTCGAGGGGGGACGCGCCGGTGCCCTCGATCTGGAGGTCCTTCTTGCCGAGGATGGCGACGAGGTTCTGGTTGTGCGGGCAGCGCTGCTGCTGTTCGAAGGAGAGGATCTGGTAGCCCCAGGTGGACCAGCGGGCCGGGAGGTGGGCGCAGTCGCCGGTCGGGGCGGCCTGGCTGGGTTCTTCCTGGTACAGGCCGGGGAGTACGGCGATGGTCATGCCCGGCCGGTCGACCTTGTCGACGGCCTCCTGCAGATCCCTCACCCCCTTTTCCCGACATTTCGCGAAAAGGTGGAGGTTGCGTTGTTTGATGGATTCCGGGAAGGTCGCGATTCTTCGGGCGAAGTCGTCCGCGTCTGTTTTACAGACCAGCAGATCGGGCTCCGCCCCGCGTAAGCCGGGTCGTAAGACGGGTAAGGTGCCCGAACCGTCGGGCAGCGTGACCGGGCGCTCTTCGTGGGCCAGCGCCGGGGCGGCGAGCATGAGCAGCAGGGACGAGCTCAGGGCGACGACGGTGGCGACGGTGGCGAACCTGCGCATGGGGGGCATGGCCGCGAGGCTAGAACAGGACTCATGTTCTGCCTAGAGCCAAGATCAAAACGGCCGGGAGAATCTCCCGGCCGTCCGAACCTCAATCCTGAGAGCTGATCTCAGCTCTGGGGACCGATCCCCGCTATGACCGCGTCGACGATCCGCTCGGGCAGGTCGGCGGGCAGGTCGCCGGCGGGCGCCCACTTGGTGTGGTGCATCATGGTCCCGGACAGCATGGCCATGGCGAGGTCGATGTCGAGGTCCGGCCTCAGCTCACCAGAGGCGACGCCACGCTCCAGCGTGCCGCGCATGGCCCGCTTGCGCGGCTCGATGGCGCGCTTCATGAAGCGCTCCATCAGCCGCGGGTAGCGATCCGCCTCGCTCATCGCGATGTTCATCACGCACCGGCCCCGGGACTCGCCCGCTTCCTTGCGGATCAGTTCCAGCAGGACGATCAGGTCATCGCGCACCGACTCTTGGAGTAGCGGCGGCAGCGGTGCCCTGAGCGTGGCGAGCGCGTCGACCACCAGGTCTTCCTTGTTGGACCAGCGCCGGTAGATGGTCGTCTTGCCGACGCCCGCCCTCGACGCGATCGCCTCGATGGTCAGCTCCGACACGCCCATGCCCTCGGCGATCAGATCGAGGGTCGCCTCGATGATCGCCTTCTCGGCCTTTTCGCTGCGCGGACGGCCCGCCGGACGGGCCGTCGTGGATTCCTGGATCGTCATCGCGGCCTCACACTACCGCTGGTTCTTTCTTTTCCACCTGCTGGACCGGGCGCGCCTTGCCCGGCATCCACTTCAGCACCACCAGCACGCCCAGCAGCGCGATGACCGCGGAGACCAGGGCCGTGGTGTGCATCCCGTGGAGGAAGGCGTTGAAGGCGGGCTGGATGAGCGCCTGCCCGTGCTGGCCGAGGGCGTGCGCGGCGCCGACCGTCGCCATGATCGACTCACCGGCGGCGTGCTGGGCGTCGGCCGGGAGGCCGAGGCCGGACAGGGCGGGCGCGATCTCGCCCCGGTAGCTGGAGGACAGCACCGAGCCGAGCACGGCCACGCCGAGCGCGCCGGAGATCTGGCGGACGGTGTTGCTCATGGCCGAGCCGACACCGGCCTTCTCCCTGGGCAGCGCCTCCATGATGGCGGTGGTCGCCGGGGGCATGATGTTGGCCATCGCGGCGCCCTGCACGAAGAAGATGATCTCGATGATCACGATCGGCGTGCTCTGGTCGAGGAACGCGTAGCTGGTGAGCGCCGCGGTGACCACCAGCATGCTGACCACGGAGGAGAGCTTGGCTCCGAAGCGCTGGTTAACCCGCTGGCTGAGCGGCGCGAAGATGAGCTGCGCCGCGGCGAACGGGATCATCAGCGCGCCCGCCTGCACCGGGGTGAAGCCCAGCACGATCTGCATGTAGAAGGTCAGGAAGAACATCCCGCCCATCATCGCGAAGAAGACGATGCCCATCATGCCGATGGCGGAGGAGAACCGGACGTTGCCGAAGTTGCGCACGTCGAAGGCGGGGTGGTCGGTACGCCGCTCCCACCAGACGAACGCCGCCAGCACCGCCACACCGATCAGCGTCGGGGTGAGCACCTCGGCGGAGGCCACGGTGGCCAACTCGCCGCCGCGGATGATGCCGTAGACGATGGCGACCAGGCCGATGATGGACAGCACCACGCCGATCGGGTCGAGCTTCGACGGCTTGGGGTCACGCGACTCCGGCACGATCGTGCCGATGAGGATCATGCTGATGATCACAATCGGCACGTTGACCAGGAAGACCGAGCCCCACCAGAAGTGCTCGATCAGCACGCCGCCGGTGATCGGGCCGATCGCCACCGCCAAGCCGACGCCACCGGCCCAGACACCGATGGCCTTGCCGCGCTCGCTCGGCGGGAAGACGTTGGAGATGATGGCCAGGGTCGCGGGCATGATGGCCGCGCCGCCGATGCCCATCGCCGCCCGGGCCAGGATCAGCTGCATCGGATCTTGTGCGTAGGCACTGGCCAGCGAGGCCAGGCCGAACATCAACATGCCGATGAACAGCATCCGCTTGCGTCCGGTGCGGTCACCGATCACCCCGAAGGTGAACAGCAATCCGGCGAACACCAGCGTGTAGGAGTTGATCGCCCACTCCAGCTCGCTCTGGGTCGCGCCCAGACCGACGTTGGGGTCCGCGATGGTCTTCATCGCCACGTTGAGGATCGTGTTGTCGAGCACGACCGCCAGCAGGCTGAACACCAGCACGCCGAGGATGGGCCAGCGGCGTGGATGTCCTGTGTTCGCATCCATGGAAAGCACCTTAATTTCGATACGCTTGAGTTTCGCAACGCTACCGTATCGCAAGGATATTCCGATACGCAACGGACTCGTTTCGTAAGGGTTAACTTGTGGCGACGACTGGCTCGGCCGGCTCCGTGACCACGGTCGGCGGCGCCTCGACCGGCTGGGGCCGCCGCCGCCAGAACGGCAGCGCGACCAGCACCATCGCCACCCCGGTGAGCCCGGCCACCACGAACGCCCAGGCAGGACCGTGCGCGTCGATGATCGCCCCGGCGACCGGCGCGGAGAGCGCGCCGCCGATCAGCAGGGCGGTGCCGTGGAAGCCCATCGCCTCTCCCCTGGCGCCCGCGGGCACCCAGCGGCTGACGGTGTCGACCGTGGAGGACAGCGAGGGGGCGCAGAGCACACCGGCGGGCAGCAGGGCCAGCATGAGCCACCACCAGTCGCCACCGGCCAGCGAGGCCAGCACGGTCAGCAGCCCCATGCCCGCGATGAGGGCCAAGGGCGAGACGCCGCGCGACAGCCCACCGTACACGAAGCCGCCCGTGAGTGAGTAAAGGCACCAGATGGCGACCGCGAGCCCGATCCACGGGGTCTGACCGGCGTGCTCCATGGTGCCGACCAGGGCGAGCTCGGTCGCGGTGAGCACGAACGTGGCCGCGGCCACCGTGCCCAGCAGCGCGACGAAGGCAGGTGTGAGCCACTGCCGCCGGGGCACCTTCATCGCCGGCGCCTTCAGCTCCTCGGCCGACCGGGTCGGCGGGTTGAGCGCGATCAGCGCCACGCCCGAGCCGGTCAGCCCGACCGCGATGGCCGCCAGCGTCGGCCCGCTGCCGAGGGTGGTCATCCCGGCCACGGCCAGCGCCGGGCCGACCATGTAGGCGAGCTCGACCAGCATCGAGTCGAGCGAGAAGCCGGCCCTGCGGTGCTCGACCGGCACCATGGCCGCCAGGCACTGCCTGATCACGCTGAACACCGGCTGCCCCAGCAGCCCCGCCACCGCCGCCGCCACGACCAGCCCCGCGTACGGCAGCGCCCACGCGCCCGCCCAGAACGCCGCCTGCGCGACGGTGGTGACGGTGAGGATCGGCCGCAGCCCGTATTTGTCGACGAACCTGCCCGTCAGCGGCGACCCGACGGCCATGCCGACCGTGCTGGCCATGGTGACCAGCCCCGCTTGCCCGAAGCCGAGCCCCAGGCCGTTGACGACATAGAGCGTCAACGCCATGCCCGTCGCGGTGGTGGGGATGCGGGCGATCAGGCCCACCAGGAGTAACGTACGCACGCCGGGCAGCCGGAACAGCCGCTTGTAAGGGTCGAGAGCCATGTTGATTGCTTACCTCCAGGTCCATTGTGGCAAGCGGCACCGACAATTCCGCCACTGGTTATCGCCGTGCGCCGTCAGCCTCGTGCCATCATCGGAAGGGTCCGGGTACGCCACAGGGGCGCCTCGAGACTTCACCGGAGGGTTGTCATGTCCTCTTCCACCACGCTGAACGGTTCCACCACGCTCTACGGCGGCGCCACGGGCCGCCGCGTCACCGTCCGGGACCTCATCGCGGCCAAGGAGCGCGGAGAGAGGTGGCCCATGGTCACCTCCTACGACGCGATGACGGCCCGCGTGTTCGACCAGGCGGGCATCCCCGTCCTGCTGGTCGGCGACTCGGCGGCCATGGTCGTCTACGGCTACGACTCCACGCTGCCCGTCACGGTCGACGACCTGCTGCCGCTGACGGCCGCCGTCGTCCGCGGCTCCGCGCGCGCCCTCGTGGTCGCCGACCTGCCGTTCGGCTCGTACCAGGGTTCGGCCCAGCAGGCGCTGGAGACGGCGGCGCGTTTCATGAAGGAGGCCGGCGCGCACGCGGTCAAGCTGGAGGGCGGCCGGCGTGTCCTGCCGCAGGTCGAGCTGCTGGTCTCGGCGGGCATCCCGGTCATGGGGCACCTCGGCCTGACCCCGCAGTCGGTCAACGTCCTCGGCGGCTACCGCGTCCAGGGGCGCGGGCAGTCGGGCGACGAGCTCATGTCGGACGCCAAGGACCTCGAACGGGCGGGCGCCTTCTCGGTGGTGCTCGAATGCGTGCCCACCGAGCTGGCCGAACGGGTCACCGCCTCGATCGCCATCCCGACGATCGGCATCGGCGCGGGACCGGCCACGGACGCGCAGGTGCTGGTGTGGCAGGACCTCATGGGGCTCACCCCGCGCCCGGCCAAGTTCGTCAAGCAGTACTCGGGGCTGGCCACGGAGATGGACCGCGCCGTACGCGCCTTCGCGGCCGACGTGACCTCGGGCGCCTTCCCGGAGCCCGGCCACTCGTACGAGTGACGCGAGTGACCGGCCACGGCCAGACCCCTGGACACATCCCGACAAATGGGAAAAAGTTTATTGACAGCTTATAGTCCGGCCGGTTGGGGTGCGCGTCATGCCTTTCGTGGGACGAGAGCACGAACTCCGACAGCTGGCCGACGCCCTGAGCCGTCCCCCGCTCGTCCTCCTCATCGAGGGCGAGGCGGGGGTCGGCAAGACCCGGCTGCTGCATGAGCTCACCGGCCAGCCGATGCTCGTCGGGAGCTGCCACCCCATGCGGTTCCCGTACGGGCCGGTCGTGGAGGCGTTGCGCGAGGTCCGCCCGCTGCGCGACCTCAACCCGATCACCGGGGCGTTACGCCCGTTCCTCCCGGAGTGCGGCCATCTGCTGCCGCCCGCGCCGCCCCCGATCCAGGACGCGATGGTGGAGCGGCATCGGCTGTTCAGGGCGGTGCTGTCGCTGCTGGGCTCGCTGCGGCCGATCACGCTGGTGGTCGAGGACGTGCACTGGGTCGATCCGGGGACCAGGGAGCTGCTGGCGTTCCTGGCCCGCTGCCTGCCCGACGGGGTCAACCTGGTGGTCACGTACCGCACGGAGGACCTGAGCCATCCCGTGACCGAGCTGCTCGCGCATCTGCCGCCGCGGATCGACCACGCCGAGATCGCGCTCGCCCCGCTCGCCACCGCCGAGACCGCGCTCCTGGTCAAGCATCTGCTGCCGGGCGCGGCCGACCTGTGGCCGCTCACCGGCGGCGTACCCCGCGCCATCGAGGAGCTGACCCGCATGCTGGCCGACGGCCAGGAGCCGGGCACGCCGCCCGCGCTGCGCGACGCCGTGCTGGTGAAGCTGGCCGCGCTGCCGCGCGCGGCGCGCCACATCGTGCAGGCGGCCTCCCAGGTCGAGCATCCGGTGTGCGAGGACGTGCTGACGGGCGTCGCGGGCGTGCCGCCGGAACAGGGCGAGCGCGGCCTCACCGAGGCGGTACGGTGCGGCCTGCTGCGCGAGTGGGCACCCGGCAGGTACGGCCTGCGCCAGCCGCTGGTCAGGCAGGCCGTCTCGGAGACGATCACCCCGGCGGCCGGCAGGCGGCTCCGGCGCAGGCTCGCCGGCCCGGCCGAACCTCAGGGCACGCTGTCGCCGCGCGAGGAGGAGGTGGCCAGGCTGGCCGCCGACGGTCTCACCAACAAGGAGATCGCCGAGAGCCTGTTCCTGTCGCCGCGCACGGTGGAGGTGCACATCGCCAACGCGCTGCGCAAGCTCGGCCTCACCTCACGCAAGCAGCTCAACGTCGGCACGACGTGAAACGCACTAAGTAGTCGCAATACGTGTCCTCCACGTATGGCCGCGAGCGCGCTTCTGACTCATGTTTTCAGTGATCCCCGTCCAATACCCCAGGAAGGGTTCACACCTGTCATGCGACCACGCACCCTGATGCTCGCATCGCTCGTCGGCGCGCTGGCTCTGTCCGCGGCGCCGCTCCCCGCCTCGGCCGCCGCGCCGGAGACCAGCACGTACATCGTCCAGCTCAACCCCAACGTCCGCGCCGGCACGCAGGCCGCCGCCCAGGACCAGGTCAGCAGGTACGGCGGGCACCTGATCGGCGTCTACGAGGACGCCTTCAAGGGTTACACCGCCACCTTGACCGCGGAGGCCGCCGAGAAGCTCCGGCAGACCCCTAACGTGCTCACCGTCGAAAAGGACGCCGTCGTCACGGCGTTCGCGCAGACGGTCCCGACGGGCGTCCGGCGGATCTTCGCCCCGTCCAACCCGAACCTGGACATCGACGGCGTCGACGACGTCCAGATCAACACGGACGTGGCCGTCGTGGACACCGGGGTGGACTACACCCATCCCGACCTGAACGTGGTGGCGCGGACCAACTGCGTGACCGGCGTCTGCGTGAACAACACGGGCACCGACGACAACGGCCACGGCTCGCACGTCGCGGGCATCATCGGCGCGCGCGACAACACCATCGGCTCCGTCGGCGTGGCCCCGGCCGCCCGCATCCACGCGGTGAAGGTGCTCAACGCGGCCGGCTCGGGCACCCTGTCGGCCATCGCCGCCGGGCTCAACTGGGTCGTGGCCCGCGCCTCCACCATCGAGGTCATCAACCTGAGCCTCGGCTGCAACGGATGCACGAGCAGCGCCATCAGCACCGCGATCACGAACGCCACCAACGCCGGCATCGTGGTCGTCGTCGCGGCGGGCAACAACCACGCGAACGCCTCGTCGTTCTTCCCGGCCAACCACCCCGACGTGGTCACCGTCTCGGCGCTGACCGACAACGACGGGCTGGCGGGCGGCCTCGGCGGCAGCACGCTGTCGTGCCGCAGCGAGACCGACCAGGACGACACCTCGGCGTTCTACTCGAACTTCGGCGCCACGATCGAGATCACCGCGCCCGGTACCTGCATCTACTCCACGTGGATGAACGGCGGCTACAACACGATCAGCGGCACCTCGATGGCCAGTCCGCACGTCGCGGGCGCGGCCGGCATCCTCACCTCGGGCGCCCGCAAGCCCACCAACCGGGCAGGGGCGCTGGCCGTGCGGAGCAAGCTGATCTCCACCGGCAACTCCAACTGGACCGACGACTCGGGCGACGGCGTCAAGGAGCCGCTGCTCGACGTACACGACGCGACACAGTACTGACCCCTCCCCTTCACTGACCGCTCCCCCTCACTGACCGCTCCCCCTCACTGACCGCTCCCCCTCCAGGTGCCCGGCACGCCGGGCGCCTGGAACGTCAGGCGAGCGTGGCGGGGTCGGTGTTCGAGCCGCACACCACGACCGCGACCCGCTCGCCGTCAGCGGGCACGTACGCCCCGGACAGCAGCGCGGCGTACGCGGCCGCTCCCGCGTGTTCGGTGGCCAGCCGGCGCTCCTCCCAGAGGGCATGGCGGGCGGCCACGATCGCGTCGTCGGACACGAGCACGCTCTGGACACTCGCCCGGGAGAGGACGTCGTAGGCCACGCCGCCGACCTGGCTCGCGCCCAGCGCGTCCGCTCCCACACCGCTGACCTGCACCGGCACCGGATGGCCCGCCCGGAGCGCCTCGTGCAGAGTCGGGCACAGCACCGGCTCGACGGCGACGATCCGCGGCCCGCTCCCGCCACCAGAGGCACCGACACCGACCGTGATGCCCGCGGCGAACCCGCCGCCTCCCACGGCCACCACCACCGTGTCCACCCCGCCCGTCTGCGCCATCAACTCCAGACCCGTGGTCCCCTGCCCCGCCACGACCTCCGCCTGGTCGTAGGCGTGCACCGAGAGCGCCCCGGTCTCCGCCGCCCGCTTGGCCGCCGCCTCCGCGGCCTCCGAGTAGATGGCCCCGATCTGGTTGATCTCCGCGCCCAGCCGCCGCAGCCCGGCCACCTTCACCGGGCTGGTCACCTCCGGTACGAAGATCTCCGCCCGGACGCCCAGCGCCCTGGCGGCGTAGGCGACGGCGAGGCCGTGGTTGCCGCCGCTGGCCGCGATCACCCCGCTCGGCGGCAGCTCGCCGGCCGACAGGATGCGGTTGAACGCCCCCCGCACCTTGAACGATCCCGAATGCTGCAGCTGCTCCAGCTTGAAGAAGAGCCCGGGAGAGATCTCGAGCACCGGTGTACGCAGCACATGCCCGCCGATCCGCTCGGCCGCGCTCGTCACGTCCTCGTACGTCACCGTCATCGAGATCTCCCTCCGAAGCATTTAGGCATTTTCCTAATTCCCTAAGCGTTATGTCAACGCCTGGGAGATGTCCGCCCACAGATCCTCGGGGTGCTCGATGCCCACGGCGATGCGTACGGTGCCCTCGCCGATCCCGTGCCTGGCCAGCTCCTCGGCGCTGAGCCCGAGGTGCGACGTGGTCGCCGGGTGCATGACGAGCGTCTCGACACCGCCCAGCGAGGGAGCCAGCAGCGCCAGCTTGATCGAGCTCATGAACTTCTCCCCGGCGGCCCGGCCGCCGACGAGGTCGAAGGAGAACACGCCGCCGAAGTCGGGCAGGAGCTTGGCCGCCAGCTCGTACGACGGGTGCGACGGCAGTCCCGGCCAGTGCACGGCGGCGACCGCCGGATGCTCGGCGAGCCGGGTGGCGAGCAGGCGGGTGTTGGCGCAGTGGCGTTCCATGCGCAGCGCCAGCGTCTGGATCCCGCGCAGCGTCAGCCACGCCGCGAACGGGTCCGCCGAGGCACCCAGCTTCGTCGCGAAGCGCCACACCTTCTCGTACAGCTCCTCGTCGGCGAACACCGCGATGCCGCCCACCACGTCCGTGTGCCCGGACAGGTACTTGGTCGTGGAGTGGACGACGATGTCGGCGCCGTGTTCGATGGGACGGCACAGCATGGGCGTGGCGAAGGTGTTGTCCACGACGGACACGATGCCGAGCTCCCGCGCGACGGCGAACATCCCGGGCAGGTCGGCGACCTGGGCGATCGGGTTGGCGATGGTCTCCAGGTAGACGAGCCTGGTCTCGGGGCGCACGGCGGCGCGCAGGGCGGCGGGGTCGTCCTCGGGCACGTAAGTGACCTCGACGCCGAACCTGGCGACCAGGTCGTTGATCATCCCGGCCGTCCCGCCGTACAGGGCCTTCTGGGCGATCAGGTGGTCGCCCGGCTTGAGCAGGCCCAGCAGCACGGTGTTGATCGCGCCCATGCCGGAGCCGGTGGCCATGGCGGCGACTCCGCCCTCCAGGCCGGAGACGGCCAGTTCCAGGGCTCGGACGGTGGGATTGCTGTAGCGCCCATACACGAACGGGCCGTCGGGGCGGCCCATCGCGTCGGCCATGATCGCCGGGTCGTCGAAGACGAAGCCGGAGGTCTGGTAGATGGGCATCGTGATCGGACGGCTGCCCTCGATGGGTGGCTGGGGCAGATGCACGGCTCGGGTCTCGGGGTGCAGTTCGCTCATACAGCGAGAATGTCCCAAGATGTGGCTCTTTGTCAGATCCAATGATAGAGAATTGGTCCATGAATGGGGCCAATCTCGATGACCTCGTCGACCTGCTGGGCCGCTGGGCGTCCGGGCGCGGGCCCCTCTACCTGCTGCTCACCGGCCGCCTGCGGGCGCTCATCGACGACGGCGTACTGCCGCCCGGCGAGCAGCTGCCGCCCGACCGGGCGCTGGCCAGGCGGCTGGCGGTCGGCCGGGGCACCGTCGTGGCCGCCTACGACCTGCTCCAGCAGGAGGGCCGCGTGGTGCGCCGCCAGGGCAGCGGCACCCGCGTCGCGGCCTGCGACCTGCCCTCCACCCGCGCCACGGACAGCGTTGTCGCCAACCCGCTGCTCCTGCACATCCTCCATCCCCCGGACGGCGTACAGCTGCTGACCTGCGCCGCCCCCGACGACCCCCCGCCCGAGCTGATCGAGGCCTACCAGGAGGCGGCCGGCCGCCTCGCCGGTATGCGCGACCTGGGTTACCAGCCCGCCGGGAACCCCGCCCTGCGCGAGGCCGTCGCCGCCTATTACCGCGAACGCGGCGTGCCCACCACCGCCGGGGAGATCCTGGTCACGAACGGCGCGCAGCAGGCGCTGACGCTGCTGTCGGGCCTGCTGGTCGCGCCGGGCGACACCGTGCTGACCGGGTCGCCGACGTACCCGGGCGCGCTGGAGGTGTTCAGGCACGCCGCCGCGGCCGTCCGCCCCGTGACCCTGGACCCGGTCCCCGCCGAGGCGATGCGCGAACGGCCCGCCCTGGTGTACGCCGTGCCGACCGCCAGCAACCCGGCCGGTTCGATCATGGAATCGGCTGACCGGAGGCGCCTGGCCGCCCTCGCCGCCGAGTACGACGTGCCGGTGATCGACGACGAGGTCTGCGCGGAGCTCTGCTTCTCCGGCGAGATCCCGCCGCCGCTGGCCGCGTACGGGACCGGCGAGCAGGTGATCACGATCGCCTCGCTGAGCAAGCTGGTGTGGGGCGGGCTGCGGGTGGGCTGGATCCGGGCGTCCGCGCCGCTGGTCTCGCGGCTGGCCCGGCTGCGGGCCGTACACGATCTGGGGGGCGAGATCCTCGGCCAGCTCGCCGCCGCCACGCTGCTGGGACGGCTGGAGGAGATCAGGCGAGCGCGCGTACGGACGCTGCGGGCGCGCCACGACCACCTCTGCGCCGAGCTGCGCGAACACCTGCCCTCGTGGGAGTTCGAGCCCGCGTGCGGCGGCCAGACGATCTGGGTACGGCTGCCGCGCGGCGAGGCCGACTCGTTCGCGCAGGTGGCGCTCAGGCACGGGGTGGCGGTGCCGCCGGGGCGCTCGTTCGACCCGCTCGGCGGGCACGCCGAGTACACGCGGCTGCACTTCCTGTTCCCCGAGGAGGAGCTGTCGCGGGCGGTCGCCGGCCTGGCGCGAGCCTGGCGCTCGTACGACGGCGCCCACGAGCCCGCCACCCGCCACACACTGATCGTCTGATTCGCCATCGTCTAATTCGCCATCGTCTGATCCGCTCCCCGCCGAGTCCGCCGACAGCTGACATCGGCGTGGCCGGATCATCGCGTGCGGGAAAGTAGAAGCATGAACGTGACGTTCGTGCTCGTGCACAGCCCGTCAGTGGGGCCTTCGACCTGGACGCCGGTGGCCGAGGCCCTGGGGCGCAGGGGTTATGCCGCCGTGGTGCCCGACCTGACCGGAGTGGCGCGGAGCGGCTCGCCGTACTGGCCGAAGGTGGTGGAGGCGGTGCGCGCGGCCGCGCCCGAGACGCCGCTCGTGCTGGTCCCGCACAGCAACGCCGGGCTCTTCCTGCCGGTGATCAAGGAGGGGCTGGGCGAGCGGGTGGTGTCGTGCGTGTTCGCCGACGCGCACATCCCGCCCCGTGACGGGCTGGTGCGGGCGGCGCAGGAGGCGTTCCTGCCGTTCCTGCGTGATCTGGCCGACGACGACGGCGTGCTGCCGCGCTGGACCGACTGGTGGAGCGACGACGACGTGGCCGCCATGCTGCCCGATCCGCGCGTCCGCGCCACGGTGGTCGAGGAGCAGCCGCGCCTGCCGCTCGGCTACTACACCGAGCCCATTCCCGTCCCCGCCGGGTGGGACGCGGTCAGGTGCGCCTGCCTCTGGTACGGCCCGCCCTACGACAAGGTGGCCGAGGAGGCGCACGGGCGGGGCTGGCCCGTGCTGCGGACGCCCGGCGAGCACCTGCAGCAGGTCGTCGATCCCGAGGGGGTGACCGACGCGCTGCTCAAGCTCTCACGGAAGTCGTGAATTCTTCACGGGCGCCGACCCGCACCTCCCGAAATAGTCGTACATATGACAGCGATTCATGTGGAAGAGGTCAGGAAGCGCTACGGGGACTTCGCGGCGGTCAAAGGCATCTCGTTCGAGGTCGCCGAGGGGGAGATCTTCGCCCTCCTGGGCCGCAACGGCGCGGGCAAGACCACGGTGATCGAGCTGCTGGCCGGGTTCCAGCAGCCGGACGGGGGCGCCTGCCGGGTGCTCGGCCTCGACCCCGCACGGGACCGGTCGGCCGTCAGACGGCGCACCGGCATCATGCTGCAGGACGCCGGGTTCTTCCCGGATCTGACCGTCGCCCAGACCGTCGACATCTGGCGTGACCTCACCGTCGCGCCGAGGCCCCGCGAGGAGGCGCTGGAGCTGGCGGGCCTGCTGCCGAAGGCGGGCACCCGGGTGCGCCAGCTCTCCGGCGGCGAGAAGCGGCGGCTCGACCTGGCGCTGGCTCTGCTGGGCCGACCCGAGGTCCTGTTCCTGGACGAGCCGACCACCGGCATGGATCCCGAGGCGCGCCGGAACACCTGGGAGGTCATCCGTGACCTGGCCGGGCAGGGCACCACGGTCCTGCTGACCACTCACTACCTGGACGAGGCGCAGCGACTGGCCACCTCGATGGCCATCATGGACGGGGGCGAGATCGTCGCGTCCGGCGGGATGGCGGAGACGCTCGCCGCGCGGAGCGGGCGGGTGGCGTTCCGGCTGCCCCCGGGGACGGCACCGGACGACCTGCCGCTCCCGGTGACCCTGGAGGGCGAGACGGCCGTGTGCCGGGCGGCCGATCCCGATCTGGCCGCGCAGACGCTGCTGAGCTGGGCGGCCGAACGCGGCCTGCGGCTGGCGGGCCTGGAGGTCCGCACGGCCACCCTCGAAGACCTCTTCCTCGACCTGTCCAGGAGCGCCCGATGAGCTACGCAGCGACCTACCGGCTCGGCACCAGGTTGTTCTGGCAGGACCGGGCCATGCTGTTCGCCTCGGTGATCACGCCCGTGGGGCTGAGCGTCGGCCTGCCGGTGCTCATGCGGCACGTGACGGCCGACGGCGTGGCCAACGCCACCCATCTCTCCCAGGGCATGACCTCGATCCTGCTGTCGCTCACCGCGTTCATGAACGTCGCCGTGGCGCTGACCACGCGCCGCGACCAGCTGGTGCTCAAGCGGCTGCGCGCCACCGGGCTGACCGACGGGCAGATCCTCTCCGGCCAGATCGCCAGCACCGCCACGCAGACCGTGGTCGTGGCCGCGCTGTGCGCCGTGGCGGTGCGCCTGCTCGCCGACGTGCCGGTCCCCGCGAACCCGCTGGTGTACGCCGGGGCGGTCGTCGTGGGCGCGGTCGTCATGGCCACGCTCGGCGTCGCCTACACCGTGGTGATCCCGCGCGCCGAACTGGCCGCCGCCACCACGATGCCCATCTTCCTGGTGTCCGGGATCGCCTCCGGCGCGATGGGCCCGATCCGCGACGCCCTGCCCGCCTGGGTGGGATCCGTACTCGACCTGCTGCCCACCTCCGCCGTCGTGCACGCCCTCAGGACCGGCGAGGTGGCGCTGCCCGCGCTGAACCTGGCCGTGTGGGCGGTCATCGGCGTCGTCGCGATCCGGCTCTGGTTCCGGTGGGAGCCCCGGCGGTCATAATAAGTCCGGACATGAACTCCTCCTCTGCGCAGCGGCTCGCCCGCGTCCTGATCACGGCCGTATCTGTCGCGTACTCGTTCATCGGGCTGCTCTACTTCGCCAGCGGCCCGTTCAACGGGTTGGTGGCGAGCGTGGCAGTGATCGTTCTCGTCGTGACGCATTACCTGAACATGCGGGCCGGGCTGCGTGGTGAGCGGCCGCCGCTCTTTCCGCTCACGGTGGTTCTGCAGGCGCTGGCCACGTATGTACCCGAATACCTGCTGCCCTACGGCTGGTCGGTGTTGTCGGCGCCGATGTTGGCCGGGACCCTGCTGGTCTTCCTGCCGCTGCGCTGGAGCGGTCCGCTGGTCGGCGCGATGACGCTGTGGGACGGCGGCTCGATCTTCGCCTGGTCCGCCAACCCGGTTTTAGCCCTCTTCTACGGTCTCTCCGTATCCACCACCGGCGCGATGATCTACGCCATGGTCCGGTTCGTCCGCGTGACCGTGGACCTCTCACACGCCAGGGCGGAGCTCGCCGAGGCCGCCGTACTCAAGGAACGGCTGCGCATCTCTCGTGACCTGCATGACGGGCTCGGCCGCAGCCTGACGGCGATCGCCCTCAAGGGCGACCTCGCCGCCCGCCTGATGGACCGCGACCCCACCGCGGCGCGCGGCGAGGTGGGCGAGCTGGTGCAGGTGGCCAGGGAGGCGGCGCAGGATGTACGGCAGGTGGCGCGGGGATATCGAGAGCTGTCACTGGTGAGCGAGGTGGATCGGGCGGTGGCGCTGCTGGAGTCGTCGGGGGTCGGTTGCCAGGTGCATCTGGTGGACGCCGCGCTGCCGGAGCGGTCGGAGGCGGCGCTGGCGTGGGGCGTGCGGGAGGCGGTCACCAACGTCCTGCGCCACAGCCGCGCCACCACCTGCACGATCAGCACGTCCCTGACGGAGGACCGGCTGCGGCTCGAAGTGGTCAACGACGGCGCCCCTGACGCCGATGGCCGTGAGTCCGGCGGAGGGCTGACGGGACTGGCGGAGCGGGCCGCCCAGGCGGGCGGGACGGCCGGCGCCGCCGCGACGGGCACCGGCGGATTCCGCCTGACCATGGAGGTACCCGCGTGATCCGGGTACTGCTGGCCGAGGACATGCACATGATCAGAGCCGCCCTCACAGCCCTGCTCCGCCTGGAGCCGGATATCGAGGTGGCGGCGGAGGTGACCCGGGGCGACGAGATCGTACCCGCCGCCCTGAAGACCCGGCCCGACGTGGCGATCGTGGACATCGACCTGCCGGTGATCGACGGCATCACCGCCGCCGCCGAGCTCCGCGAACGGCTGCCGTCGTGCCGCATCCTGGTGCTCACCGCGATGGGCCAGCCCGGCCAGGTGCGCCGCGCGCTCGGGGCGGGCATCGAGGCGTTCCTGGTCAAGGACGCCCCCGGCCACCGCCTGGCCGACGCCATCAGGCGCACCGCCGCCGGGCTCCGCGTACTCGACGCCGAGCTGGTGGCATCGGCGATGGAGTACGGCGAGAGCCCCCTCACCCCACGGGAGACCACCGTGCTGCGGGAGGCCGCCCGTGGCGCGTCGGCGGAGGAGATCGCCGCCCGCCTCCACCTGTCGGCGGGCACGGTGCGCAACCACCTCACGGGAGCGATCACGAAGACGGGCGCCCGCAACAAGATCGACGCCATCCGCATCGCCGAGGACGCGGGCTGGCTCCCTTAAATGGTCGTCACACGTCGGTGACGCGGACTCCGGCGTGGGCCTTGTAGCGGCGGTTGATGGAGATCAGGTTCGCCGTCAAGGCCTCGACCTGGAAGGCGTTGCGGAGCCGTCCGCCGTAGACGCCGCGCACACCCGGAATGACCGACGCGAGCGCCTGCACCGTGTCGGTCGCCTCCCGGTCGTCACCGAGCACCAGCACGTCCAGATCGACCTTCTCCACGGCCGGATCCATCAGCACCACCGCCGACACGTGGTGGAAGGCCGCCACCACCCGGCTGTCCGGCAGCACCGCGGCGGCCTGCTGGGCGGCGCTCCCCTCCTCGACGGGCAGCGCGTAGGCGCCCTGCTTGTCGAAGCCCAGCGGATTGACGCAGTCGACCACGATCTTCCCGGCCAGCTCGGTACGCAGCGACTCCAGCAGCGCCTTGTGCCCGTCGTACGGCACCGCCACGATCACCAGATCGGCCTCGGTGGCGACCACCGCGTTCTCGGCCCCCCGGGCGCCGGAGCCGATCGACTCGGCCGCCTCCTGGGCTCGCTCCGCGTTCCGCGACCCGATCAGCACAGGGTGCCCGGCCAGCGCGAACCGCCGCGCCAGCCCCTTCCCCTGGTCTCCGGTCCCGCCCAGAATCCCGATCGAAACACCGCTCACAGTCATGTCGCATTCCTATCAGCCCGTTTCGCCCCTGAGCACGCCGGGCCCCAGGAGCGCGCCGATAACGGGCGAAAGGCATGGTCCCTCATAAGGGCGCGCTTCGCGCGTGGTGTCTCGGGGCTGTTCTTCCCAGGGGCCTGCCGGCCCCTTCGACCCCGGCCCTTGGCCGTCTGGGTGACCACGATCGGACAGAGGTGCCGCCTGGCACATTTCGTAGCAGGGGTTTGTGCACCCGCATGTCCCCGCGATGACGTGCAGGCCACAGCCAGCGCCGACGTCCCCTTCTCATCGTGGTCGGGCTCTTCGCATCGTGGTCGGGATCGGTCAGCCGAACGTCAGTTGATCGGCCACAGGCGGCAGTTGATAGGGGCCTACTAGGTTGTCCCGTTCTTCAACGACCGCTTTCCCGGCGTTGTCCGGCCGGTTAGTTTCGATCATTAGATCTGGCATCTGATCGGACCTGCTCAGGGGCGCGATTCATCCCGCCCACGGCGCAGTCCATGCAGCGAAGGAACCCCCTGATGCGAGTTGTCCAGCTGTTAACCGCGACGGTCGCTGTCCTGACCGGCTTGACCGGCTTGGCCGGTTTGACCACCCCGGCCATGGCACAGGTCACCCCCACGCCAGCCGACGCCACCCACACCCGGCCCATCGAGGTCCGCCGCAACCACCCGGACACGCGGATTCCTGTCATCGTCCGGAAGTCCGGCGAGGCACTCATCGACCTGAACGCGTCCGCACCGAACACGGACTGGGCGAAGGCGGGCGCCGAATCGGCCGTCGTGTCCATCTCGGTCGACAACCGCTATGTCGCCGACCTCGTGGTCTCCGGCGCCCAGCCCCTGCACCGGCAACTCGCCCTGGGCCGACTCAAAGCCGGAGTACACCAGCTGCGCCTGCACTTCGCCGGCGAGCGCTCCGCTGCAGGGAGCAAATCAGTCGCGGTGGACGCACTGAAGGTCTCTACATACGCGCCGGGAAGCCCCGAGTACCTGGTACTGCGATACGCACCCGTCGTCTATGGCCGCAACCTCGCCGCCCTCGGCAACCCGTACCAGAACGCGACCACCGACACCCCACTCATCGCCTGGCACGACGCGGCACCGGCCACCACCCCCGGCCACACAAAGCTCACGTACTCGGTGATCTGGAGCAACGAGGACGGCGGCACGAACACCCCCGCGCTGATGGCCCGCTGGGGCCGCACGACCGACATCGAGTGGATCTACAGCGTCGAGGTCAACCAGAACGGCGACCGGGTCGCGGGCAGCGACACCTACCAGGCCCCTGACCACCAGACCCTGCGCTTCTCCGGCCGGTACGAGAACGACCACGCTCTCCTGCAGACTTGTACGTCGAACAACAACATGTGCGACACCGTGGACGACCCGATGCGGTTCTTCCTGTCCTACCTGCCGACGCTGCCGGCTAACCAGGCTCGCGAGTACCTCATGGACGCCAACCCCTGGACCTACGAGATCATGGCCAAGGAAATGCTCCGCGAGGGCAAGATCGAGGCCCCCTCAGCCACCACACCGACCACGCCCGAGGTGAGCGACCAGCGCAACTACCTCTACGCGGTGGTCAAGAAGACGACGCAACCGGCCAACGCGGGAGCATCCTGGGTCGGGGTCTCGCTCGGCGTACGCCTGGTCAGCGGCGACACCGTCTATCTGTCCAACCACGTGGATCCGACCTGGTCCATCCAGCGCGACGACCCGGCGGCGACCACGGTCGAACTGCCTGCGGGCACGACGGCTGACGACATCGCCGAGGTGACGGCCCACCGCGTCGTGGTCGGCACCGACACCGGCGCCACCGTGCACGTCACCGGGATCAAGCGCGGCTTCCTCCTCGGCCAGAACTACCTCCCCCAGCAGTCGTTCCTGACCTGGAACGGCGACGTCACCCTCGACAGCACCACTACCTCAGCCGCCCTCTGGCACCGCTGACACCACGGCGTGGCGGGCATCGGCAGGTGCCCGCCACGCCCACATTGCACGGCCTGGAGCCTCTTCTCAGTGGAGTAGACCGAGCAGCAAAGCACTCCACTGCGCATCCGCATGCTTGGCAGGCCATCTATCGCTTTCATCGACGATCCACGCGTTCGACCCGATACGCGTGCGTCGAATGAACCACTGGCCGCCCACCTGGCACAGTTCGTAGAAAGGGCTGCTGCACTCGCACGTACACGCGATCACGCGCACGCCACGGTCGCCCTCATGCGGCGCGTTCCACGTCAACCGCTCGGCATGCGACCGCGCTGGGGACGTATGCGGACTTGTGCAGTGAGGAAACCACACTTGATCGACTATCCAGGACACCCCAAAGCACCTCATTTCCGCCCTCCCGTCCTTGCCACGGAGGCCGACGTACCGTCCTTCGTGGACATCTCCACCCACACGACCCGCCGCCGGTAGGCCTCATCTCGCACACCCCACCCGACCGCGACCGCCTCCACCAGCCACAGCCCCCGGCCGCCACACTCACCGGCATCGGCGTTACGCACCTCGGGAATGGTCACCGACCCCTCGTCGATCACCTCGATGTAGGCCGTCACGGCATCCACGGAGGAGATCTCCACCGTGACGAACCCGCCAGGCTCGCGAGAAGCGGAGTGGGACACGGCATTCGTCACCAACTCACTCACCACAAGCAGCACGTCGTTGAGGTCCTCATGCCCGGCGACAATCAGCACCTCCCTCACACACCGACGAGCCACCGCCACAGAACGCTCCACCCCCGGCAACACGATCTCGGCCAGGAACAACCCGCTCATTGCGCAAGCTCCCAGATCCGATCGGCCGCACTCACGTCAAGCGCGGCCACCTGCCGGAGTCGGCCCCACCCGCACATGAACGCCCGCCGCTCGTCCCGCAACACGGCCTGCGCCCGCGCACAGGATCCCGTCGCGCTCGATAGCGCGATGAACGGCTCCCATTTGCGCAGTAATCCAACCTCAGCAGGCACACCCATCTGACGCAGAACACAGGCCAGTGCCACCAGACGGAGATATTCCTCCCGGTCTCGGATGGACCGCGTCCGGTAATGCCACATCGCGTCAACCGCCCTTCAGCGACTTGCGCCTGATTCGAAATAGAAGGAAAGAGCAGAATGCCCCTTTTGGCGGCAATCCCGCTTCCGGCTGGTAGTCTCCAGCATGGCCGAGCAATTGCGGCTACGCAATTGCGTCTAAGCAACTGGCGCGACATCGACGCGTTTGCGTGGGTTGCCGCCGATGGCCAGACTGAGAGCGAGCAGGACGAGAGGAGCAGCATGCCCACCAGCCCTACCGCGCGCCGGCGACGCCTCGGACACGAGCTTCGGCGCCTGAGGGAGGGTGCGCGGCTACGAGCTGACGAAGTCGCCGAGCAACTACAGTGGTCTGCGACCAAGATCTCGCGAATTGAGACCGGGCAAGTCAGCGTGCATCACGGAGATGTTGCCGACCTTCTTGTCCTCTACGGCGTCAATGATCCGGCCCTCAAGGCAGAGTTGACGGACATGGCCCGCCAGTCGCGACAAAAAGGCTGGTGGCATCGTCACCGCGATGGTTTCAAGCGCGGGTTCGACTCGTATATCGGCTTGGAAGCTGAAGCCAGTCGTATACGCACCTATCAGGGGCAAGTAATTCCCGGCCTTCTCCAGACCGAGACGTACGCACGGGTGGCGATAAGCGCTACAGCGATGGAACAGGCAAGCGGGACAGACATCGACGGCAAAGTCGCAGTCCGCATGAGTCGCCAAGAGCTGATAACCCGCACGCCACCGCTTCGTCTGCATGTCATCCTGGATGAAGCAGTGCTACGCCGCCCGGTAGGCGGCGCGGCGATAATGGCCGAGCAACGTCAATCCCTCGTCAGCCGAGGAGAACGAGACAACGTAACGCTGCAGGTACTCCCCTTCGCTGCCGGGGCTCATGCAGCCCTGGACGGCGCGTTCAGCATGCTGGAATTCCCGCACGCCAAGGATCCAGACGTTGTCTACCTGGAGCAGGCAACGAGTGGCCTGATACTGGAAGACGCCGCGGAGTTGAAGCGCTATGCCGAAATATTCGAGCACCTGATCCGTCTCGCACTCGATCCTGACGAGTCGATTACCTTTATCAAGTCTCTCGCACAATCGAAGGGAAGCGCCCGATGACGGTTTCTCAAGAGCCACATGTCGCATGGCGCAAGAGCAGCCACAGCACCAATGGCGGAGATTGCGTCGAAGTGGCTACCATCGCCCATGGCTCAGGCAAGTCCCCTGGCATTACGGTACTAATGCGTGACTCCAAAGACCCCGATGGGCCTAGGCTCGAATTTACTGACGCCGAGTTTCAGGCTTTCGTCCAAGGAGTAAAAGACGGGGAGTTCGACGGCCTGATTTAGCCGTTGGACCCGTCTCGCCGCATCCTTACACCTACGTCTGATTGTCCGGGCGCAGGTGGAACCTGAGCAGGAACGGGCAACCATCTGACCACGTGATCTGGCGATGGGCGGGAGCGCGCGTTCCGGGCGGCGAAAGTGTCACTGTAATTCCACATCCGTGGGAGGAGGGACGGCATGGAAGACAATGACCTGCTTGGCGCCAGTTGGCGGACGAGCAGCCTGAGTGGTGGAAACGGTCAGTGCGTAGAGGTTGCCTTCATCGGCCAACGTGTAGCCGTGCGAGACAGCAAAAACCCTGGCGCGGCAGTACTGATCTTCACCCCAGACGAGTGGCGCGCCTTCACCGGCGGCGTCCACTTGAACGAATTCGAAATCCCTACCGACTGACCTGCCAGACCGCGACTGATCTCCTCACGAAGAAACTATCCTTCCCGGAGCCATCGAGAGCCCTCGCCATTCCCGGTAAGGGCTCAAATATGAGTTCGCGAGCAGGTAACCTGGGCAGGCAAACACACCGCCACCACCGATGACTCTCCTCTCCAGCCGCCCAGTCGGAGCACTTGGCGTAACATCCGCGGCTTGTCGGGCTGATCCTGCAACCCGACGACGCCGGCCCGACCAGCACCCAGATCATCGACTAGCTCAATACCGAAGGCCTGCGCCCTTCCAAGCGGGTCGCCATCCCCGGCGCCCAGACGCTCCAGGACGTGGTACACCCCCTGCGTACCACCACCGACCAGCCGGGCCGCAACCTGGCCCAAGCAGCCACAAACCCGGCCACCATGCCTGGCAACCAGCCGAACTCGCCCGCGCACTGGCCATGCCCCAGTTACCCTCAACAAGCTCGATCCGCCACGGCTGGGTGACCACAACCCACGGCTCTACGAATTCTGCCTGTGGTAGCGCACAATAGCCGCCATGAGCTATCTCGCCCCAACAGACAATCAGGGCTTAATGCAATTTCTGAGCAGCTGGTACGGCAGCGCAACATTCCCCAATTCAAGCTTGAGAGAAGCGTCTGCGGCCCCCAGGGAACTTGTTGAATGGCATGACATCTCCGCACGATGGCACGGAGCGATCACCTCACATAACTACCCCATTCCTGTTTCGGAACTCACACCAGAAGACGGAAAGGTACCGTTCTGGGTCGAGAACCAAGGAACTTGGGCGTGGGCATTTGACCCAGACGATGAAGCCCATTGGGTATACGAGCGAGAGCCATCCGATAACCCGAACCCATGGACACGCACCGGCGAGCAGCTCTCAGACTTTTTGATTCACGCCACAGTCATCGAGGCAATCCTGGGAGCTCCTGCAACTAAATTTGCGCGAGAAGTACAGGCCGATTGGATCCAATCCCAGGAAGGGAGTCGCGAGCTCGGCCTTCCGGCATGGAACTGGCCGACTCGCGATTCACGCATCTTCCTCGGCGAGCAGTGGCTGGCCCTCGTACACCCGAGCGACGAACCCAAAGCGGGATATGACGTCACGCTGGCAGCGACTACACCAGAGCACCTGGCGTGGGTGGAGAATACCCCAGAAATCAAGTGGCACTCCTACTCTGCTCCTCAGAACTACACAACTGAACCTTTTTCATCCCCAGGCGGCAGGGGTGCTGGTCACAGCATGATCGCGAGCTTGGTGTTCGCCTGACGACGTAAGAAACCCCTGGTAGACGGGTTGATCACCACAACCAGATCCGTCACAACCAGGGGCTTCGGATGCTTTTCTATCGTGCTGCCGTCGATTTGTCGCGTTCAACGCTGAACTACGTCGCTGGGGTGATCCGCCGGCATCGCAAGGCGATCGGGTCGGCCTGGCGGCTGCTCAACGCGGGTCAGCAGGCATTGCTGGTGCTGGTCTACCTGCGCAAGGGCGAGACGTTCACCGAGCGCGGAGCCGGTTTTGGGCTGTCGACCGCGACCGCGTGGCGGTATGTGGAGGAGACGATCGCGCTGCTGTCGGCCCGGTCGCCCAAGCTCGGCCAGGCGCTGCGCAAGGCCAAGCGGGACGGGCTGCACTACCTGGTGCTGGACGGCACGCTGATCCACACTGACCGGATCAAGGCCGACCGGCCGTACTTCTCCGGCAAGCACCGCGTGCATGGCATGAACGTGCAGGTCCTCGCCTCACCGAACGGGACGATCCTGTGGACCTCCGGAGCGTTACCGGGCAAGGCCCACGACCTGAGCGCCGCCCGCATCTGGGGCATCCTGCGCGCCCTCGAGGAAGCGGGCTTGGCCACCCGCTCACGCAGCGCGCAATACACCCCGCGCATGACGTGATCTCGCGTATACCTTCTCGTCTCGCTCACCGCGCCCGACCCATCCGGTAGTACTGAACCGGCGCTACTTTGTCGAGGCTACTCCCACCCTCCTTGGTGATCCCCGGGTCAGGCTGCCTCCAGCTTTACCCCGCCGCTACGACGGCGAAGAAACGGATGGTCTTCCACCTCCATCCGGAAATAACCGCGCCTCGTGGCGCACTTGTACTCGTCACACAGTCTTGATCACGAGCGGCTGCTCTCGTTGTTCCCGCTTCCGGTCACAAGATCGCATCGGCCTATCGCGCATTCATGCTGGTCACGCCGTGAATAGCGACTGCCGTATTAGCGGGGCTCACCTATCCGTACAGCTTCTCAGCGCCCAGGATCAGGTCAGGACCTCAAGCGAAACCGTTGCGATTGCAGCGATCACGTCGAACTGTACCGGTCCCTCTACCCTAAGCCAGAGCAACGGCGGCAAGGAAGTTGAGCGTACGAGGTCAAGAGAGATACCGTCGGGCCAAGGCGCATTCTCAGGTCCCAGCACCGTTGCCATCACCTGATCCAGCGGCCCGGCTCCGGGCCCGGGAGTCCTACCAATGGAGAAGAAATACAAATCTCGAAAGGCGAGCATAATATCCGGCTTCTCGGGCCCCCAGCGGAGACCGATCTCAAGAGCATCAACGTCATCGACTTGCGCCAAAGAGAGTCGATCCACGACGTACCCCTCGCAGCGCGGCGCAACCTTGAGGAACTGATCAAATGCGCTCATCGTACTACGAACTCCCCCGTTGAATGCCCAGTTGCGACCTTTCCGTCCGGGCCGTATCTGACACTGTAGTTCTTTTGGTTCGGACCAGGATCAATCTTCGGTCCGATCCTTTGAACTTCTCCGTTCGGCCGGATCCAAAGCACACTCCCGTCTGAATGGTCGTACCTCCGGTATCCACCCTTGGTCTCCGACTTAAAGGTAAAGCCACGGCTGTAGATCTCCTGCTCGGCTTCAGCGAGAGATTTCCCGTGAAGGTTTGGCAGGGTTGCAACGCTACAGGGCCCATTGCTGTTGTGGACGAGGACCGGGGTGGCAGCTGCGAGCACATAGTACGCGTGGATGTCGTCGATTGTCAGGTTGTACATGTACTGCGCGCCGGCGAAGGCTCGCACCTTGACGATTGTGACGCGGCCACCACGGGGTGTCCGGAGGGTATCCGCGGGATGCAAGTCAGCGGCATCGACCCAGGTCTTTTTGGTGGCGTTCCAGAAGGGGTGGTGCTGGGTCGTGTGGATGGTGGCGTGGCCATCGGCGGTCGGGATGGTGATGTCGGCCAGGTCGGTGTCGCGGTTGCGGTGGAGTGCTGTGACCTTCTTGGCGCCGCTTTTGCCCGGCTCGGGGTCGTCGGCGAGCACTTTGTCGCCGACCTTGATCTCTTCTATTCGTTTTTTGGTGCCGTTGGCCATGAGGACGTAGGTGCCAGCCGCGAAGCTATCGAGACACTTGCGAAGTGCCTTGACGCCCTTAGTGCCGACCGCGACTTCAGCCTCTTTAACGGCTGTCTTTGCTCCAGCGCGCGCTGCGGCACGAACCAACGCCGCGCCGATGCCTTTAACGACTCCGCCTATGCCGGTTACAGCCCCGATGATGTTCGATACGTCATCGTTTTCTTCGACCCGACCCTCGTCGCATTTGTTGTGACCCTTGCATGGAACCTGCGACTTCATGGCGTCGTCTTCCCGCTGCTGCCGAATCTTGTCTGCAGCCAGAGCGTCGCGGGTTCGATTGCGCTCGTTTGCGGTTGCCTGCTTGTGCAGCCGCTTTCTTTCTTTCCTTTCGAGCTTGATCTCCCATGTCTTCTTTTTCTGGCCGCTGGGCTTGTGTGTTTTGGAGAAGGTTTTGTCGGATTTGGCGTTTCCGGTGTCGACGCGGCGACCGTCGGGGTCGGATTGGGTGATGGGGTCGTTGGCGGCGTAGCTGTAGGGGTTGGCCCATTCGGGGGTGCGTAGGTCGAGTTCGGGGTCGGTGGAGATGAATTTGGCGATGGCGGGGTCGTAGTAGCGGGCGCCGAGGTAGTCCAGGCCGGTGGCGGCGTCTTCGATCTTGCCGAGGAAGCCTCGGTCGGTGAAGGGCAGGTCGTCGCCGCCGCGGCGCTGGCCGTACGGCAGGTAGCGTTCGCGGTTGATGGTGCCGGTGGTGGCGTTGATGGCCAGTTGGGTGCTGCCGTGCTGGCCGGCCAGGAGCCAGGTGACGCCGGTGGCGTCGCGCATGGCGATCGGGGAGCCGTCGCTGGCGCTGTAGTAGCGCTTGCCCGCGACTAGGCCGCCAGACAGGCGCAGTTCCATCGGGCCGAGGTAGAGGGTGGTGCTGCCGTCGGGGTCGCGGCGGATCAGCCGCTGCCCAGCGGCGTCGTAGACCATCGAGGTCTGCTTGCCGTCGACGGTTGCCTGTGCCAGCTGGCCGAGTTGGTCGAAGTCGAAGGTGGCCTGCTTGCCGGCCACGGTGCGAGCTGACAACTGCCCGGCGTTGTCGTAGGCGTAGGTGTCGGTGCCGGTGGGACGGGTGATGGAGGTGACGGCATTGGGCCGGACCGCGGTGGCGCCGGGGGCGGGATAGGAGTAGGTGGCGGTCTGGCCGTTGTCGGTCAGGCTGGTGAGGTTGCCGACCTTGTCGTAGGAATACGCCTGGCTGTAGGGATCGAGGCCCTTGGCGTCGCCGGTGCCGGTGCACGAGGAAGCGGTGGTGGTGTAGGCGGTCTTCAGCCGGAGTAGGCCGTCGTAGGTGAAGCATTCGGACTGGCCGTCGGTGGTGCCGGGGATGGCCGAGGCGGCGTCCAGGACGCGGGTGATGGTGCCGGCGACGTTGTAGCTGTAGCGGTCGTCCTGGACGGTGTCGGGGGTGGTGGTGTCGGCCTTGGTCTGGGTGGAGACCCGCGACAGCCAGTCGGTGGTGGTGTCGCGTTCGAGGGTGCGCTTGACCTGACCGGCGGCGCCCAGCGAGCGGGTGGCGAGTTTGCCAGTGGGGGTGAAGGCCGTGTCCTTGACGTAGGTGAAACCACCCAAGTCGGAGGTCAGTCCCTTGGCGAAGCCGAGGTCGGTGTAGGCGTAGGTGAGCTTCTCGGCGGCTAACCCACCCGCGTCAGGCAGGCTCTGCTCACGCAGGTTGCCTGCGGCGTCGTAGGCCGAGGTGAAGGTGTAGTCGCGGCCCAGGTTGCCTTCGCTGGCCGGGATGGTGAGTTTGGTGGCGGTCGGCCGATAGTCACTGTCGTAGGCGGTGACGGTCTGGGTGTAGGCCTGGCCAGCGGTGTAGCGGGTGGCGGCGCCGGGCTGGCCCTTGGCGACGGTGTCGTAGCTGAATTCGGCGAGTTTGGTGCCGGTGGACACTTCCCCGGCCCATTGGATGGTGCGTCGGCCGAGGTCGTCGTAGCTGTTGGAGATCTTCTGGTTCTTGCCGTCGATGCTGAAGGTGAGCTGGCCCGCCAGGTCGTAGCCGTAGCTGGAGGCACCCGCGTCCGGATCGGTGGCGGCGGTGCGCCGGTTCAGCCAGTCGAAGGTGTAGGTGCGGACGTTGCCGTTGGCGTCCGTCATCTTCGTGAGGTTGTCGTGCAGGTCGTAGCTGTAGCTGGTGTCCTGGTGGGTGGTGGCGTCGGCCCACTCCTCGACCTTGACGGCGCGGTCGAAGGCGTCGGTGACGGTGGCGGTCTTGCCGCCGACCGGCGGGGTGACCTCGGTGCGGTCGGCGCCGGGGTAGGCGGTGCTGGTGCGGCGCAGCTCAGTGTCGAGGTGGTAGGCGATCGAGGCGACCGGGCGTTCCTGATCGTCGTAGACGCTCTTCGTCCACTGCGGCAGGCTGGTCGTCGCGGGGTTGAGCAGCCCGCTGCCCGGCTGGCCGGTGTTGTGCACCGGCTCGGAGATCGCGCTGGTCAGGCCGCGCGCGTCGTAGGTGGTGGCGGTGACGATCCGGCCGCCGGACGGGGAGGCGGTCTGCGCCTCGCGAGCCCGCCCTAACCCGTCCTCGTAGCTGATGGCGCTGGTGTACTTCGTGCCGGTCAGAAGTTGCTTGACGGTCGTCTTGATCGGCGCGGTCGGCTGACCTAACCAGCCATTCCAGGCGATGTCATAGGCCACCGTCGCACTTGGGATACCACCGCTGCGCGGCTGGCCCGGCTTCCACAACGCGGTGGTACGGCCGAGCGCGTCGTAGTCCATCTCGGTGGTCTTGCCGTTGGCGTCGGTGACCGCGACCGCGTCGCCCAGGCGATGCGAGAGCCGAGCGGTGATGGTGTGGCCGAGCGGGTTGGTGGTGGTAATGCCGGTACTGGGCCAACCGACGGGCGGGGTGTACGTAGTCGTAGTGGTCTTACCGAGCGGGTCCACGCTGGTCAGCTGGCGGCCGTACTCGTCGAAGGTGGCCTTGGCGGTGGAGATGGTGGACGCGTTGGCGTAGGTGCGGACCTCGGTGGGGTTGCCGTCGCTCGGCTTGTTGGTCGCTGGGTCGGTGCCCAGGTCGTACAGGCTGACCGTCTTACCGATCAGAGCCCCGGCGGCGCAGTCATCGCCCGACCGCTCCTCCACCACCGACGGGAAGTCCAGCAGCCACTGACCGGCGTCGGCGTTGCGCGCATATGTGGTCGTGGTGCACGTGTTGTCGGTGGTGACGCCGTCCTGGCCGTAGTCGTTGACCTTGTTCGGCAGGCCGTCGGCGTTGTAGCCGGTCTTGGAATCGGTATAGCGCCAGGCGCCGCCGGTTATCTTGTCGCGGGAGCGCTCACGCGTCTGCAGCACCAGGGCGGGATCCATGGTGCCGGGCCCGTTGCCGGTGGTCTGGATCGTGTACTCCCACCGGGTGGAATCCACCTCGGTATAGGCGCGCGGGCTGAGCGCGGTCATCTTCCACGACTGCTCCTGCAGCACGTTGCCCTGCAGGATCGGCTTGTCCACCACGGTGCCGCCGTCGAAGTCGGTGAGCGTCTCGCCGGTGCCGCCCAGGAAGGTGCGGGTGGTGACCGTGTAGGCCGACGGGTCAGTACCGGAGCCGTCGATGGTGCGGACCTGGCTATAGCCGCGCCAATCCGAGGTCGGCGGCGCCTGGCCGGGCTCGGCGAACTGCACCGGCTTGGCCCAGCGAGGTTTGCCGAGGAATTCGTACTGATGCACCATGTCCGGCGAGCCGCCGACCATGTCCCGATCGACGACCTTGACCGCGAGCTGCTTGAAGAAGCGTGACCAGCTCTCATACCCGGAGTCAGGATCGCTGCCCATGTCGACGTCGTAGCAATCGCCGCTCTTGTCGGTGAAATAGTTGGACCCGTCACGGCCCTTACCGCCACCGCACGCATCGGCCTGCCCGTAGGTGACCTCGGTGCGGCCGCCCATACCGTTGCCGATCGCGGCGATGCGCGGCACCATCCGCCATGACAGCAGGTCGGTCCAGTCCGACATGGAGTCATAGTCCATCTTGCCGGCCAGCATCACCGCGTCGAAGTCCAGCGGCGGCAACGCCACCTCCTGGGCGGCGGCCAGCCCGACCTGCTGCACGGTGTCCAGCCACAGCGCCGGATCGTCGGCCGGCCCGAAGTCGGTGCGCTGGTAGATCCAGGTCTGTGCCAGGTCCAGGCGGTCCACCGGATCCCACCCGTTCGAGGTGGGGTTGAGCGACTCGGTCAGCACCGAGACGAGTTTGCGGGTGGAGAAGAAGCCGATCGCGCTGTTGGCGCAGCCGGCGGCCTGTGCGCACTGCAGGTCGGTCGGCACGTCCACGCCGCCGCGATCGGCGGTGGTGAAGGTGGTCCGCGCGGTCGGCACGCTGCCGGGCACCTGGGTGTTGTGGCCCCACTGCACCTTGGCCAGCGTGCCGCCCCGGTCATAGGGCAGCACCCGGTACAGCTCGTGCGCGCACGAGGGCAGGCAGAAGTAGTTGGTCTCCCGGTTGTAGGAGTAATCGATCACGTTCTCATTCGAGTCGAGCTCCTGGTCCAGGTTCCACCGCCACACACCGGTGCAGGTCGGCGGAATGTCATTGGCCAGGTAACGGTCGTAACACGGCTCACCCGAGTCGTTGCCCACGTACGGCACCTGCCACTGGGCGTCCTTGGTGTAGCCGAACCGCCACACCGTGCCGTCCTGGCTGGTGACCTTCCAATACGGCTGGCTGTCGGCTCCCCCGGCGACCTGCTCGATCTTCCAGCCGAAATCCGGAACCGTCTTCCAGCCCCCGCCCGCATTGCGGTCCTTGACGATCTGCGCCGACCGGCCACCCGCCGACAGCACCAACTCCGACTGCGACCTGTCAGTGGTGGCGGGATCGTCGTCGGTATCATCCGGCGACTCCCAGCACAACGCCTCCCCGCCGATCCCCTTCTCCTCGGCGGTCCAGATCAGCTCTGCGGTGTTGTCGTCGTAGAAGTTGTCGACGTAACAGCGGCGATAGCGCCGCTCGATGAACCCGGCGCTCAGATCCCAGCCCGCACCCACCACGCTGGACTGGTTGTTGGACCACTGCCCCTGCCCGTCCACCGACGACGCGTCGTACTGCAGCGACAGATCCGGCCCATCACCGCCCACCGACGGCGCCTCCGGCAACGGCACGTCATAGTCGAACCCGCCCCCCGACGTACCCGCCTGCCACGTCCCCGACGGCTTCAGATCGGTCGCGCCCCAGTTGCCGTTTGGCCCCGTCATGCCGACCTGCAGCAGATACACCGACCCGGCGGCCAGCTGCGCCGCCAGCCGATCGCGCGTCACCTGGGCCGCCCACGCCTTACGATCCTTGCCCACAGGCGTCGGCTTGACCGCCGCCGCACTCGCGCCGGCCGGCGTTGCCTCGACCTCCGCGGTCAGCATCCCGGCCTTCGCGTTGTTGGTGGACGGCACCACCACGGGGCGCACCACGCACGTCTTCGGTCGCGGCACCTCCACCGCACACGCCGGCACCCGCACCAGCCGCAACCGGCTGACGAAGTTCCCACCGAACGCGTCCCGGAAGCCCGCGTACGAAAACTCCGCCCGCACCTTGCCCGGCGCCGCCCCGTCATCGGCCCGCACCATTCGAGCGGCGATCCCCACCCCGCCCAGAGCACGCGCAACCTCCGGCGACAAGGTCTCCACCTTGACCTTGTCCAGCCCGCCGCCCTTGACCTGGCCCACCTTGACCGGCAACGTCCCGGCCTCGGCCACCTTGTCGACGGCCGGCACCTCCACCTCGGCCGTGCCCGCCTTCGGCCACACCGGCTTACGCCGCTCCACCTTCGGCGCTGACTCCTCCGCGCCCTTGGGGACCTCGCGTTTCGGTACAGGGCGGCCGTCCACGGACTGTTCAGGGTCCGGCGCGGCAGCGGCAGCCCGCTCCACCAGCTGATCCGGCACCCCGACACTCGAAATCAGCACCATCGCGCAAAGCCCGACAATCAATGCCGCCAACCACATCCGTACACGTCGAGCCCGCATACCGCATCCCTTCAGGGCACGCTGACGCAGACCCCGGGAAACGGGGCCTTGGCGCACCTAAGGCAGACATAAGAACGATCACTCGGAATGTGATCGACAAACCAAGATCGGTCAACAACGGGAGGGTCACTTACCCGACACCAACCGTCAGGACGCGTCAGCCACGCACTTCATGTTCACTGGTCAACCGACATGTCAGGGAAGGCGCTTTCCTGAAGAAAAATGCACATGTGATCTACATCACAGTGATGACGGTACGGCCACGAGACCGTGGGTGCCGGGTTGCCGCCTGCCCAGCTCTTGCCGCTGACCGCTGTGATCTGATGCGAGCTCCATGTCAACCGGTTCGACACGCGCGGGGAATGGTGATCACCACGGTCTGCCAGTCAAACCTTTCGGTCTCATTGAACACAAAACGGATATCGAACCGCCATTCCCTTGCTTTCCAGCCAAAAACCGCATCGAGCGAATGCACGCCACCGCAATCACTGAATCTAGGGATCCCCCTCGTATGCCGCCCCGATGCACAGTCGGAGCAAGCATCCAGCCGAGGATGAATCCTTTCTCATGGAGGTAGACATGAAGAATTCAGTGCGACTGCCAATGATGCTGGCAGCCTCTGCCATCATCGCCAGTGGCGTGTTCGCCGTCTCGAGCGCGACTGCGGAGACCAACTCCGCTGCCCTGTCCGCCAATCGGGCTGCCCCGGGAATCCTCTGGGCCAAAGTCAGCTCAAACGGAACCCTGCTCGCCGCGTCGGGCATCAGGAACGTCAACAAGTTCGGCGGGGGGCGTTACAACCTGACGACGGACTCCGACATCAGCAGATGCGCGCTGACCGGAACGGTCAACACGTCGGGTGGCAGTGACCCCGGGCCGGGCAGTGCGTCGATCCTGGTCGGCGCGGTCAATGGAACGACACTTTTCGTTCGCACAGCCACGCCATCGGCTCAGAACCCGAGGACCGTCGACGACGATCGACCGTTCTCCCTGGTGATCTCCTGCTGAGGTCCGCCTGCTGAAACGAGCAGTCATCCGCCGAAAGCAGATCCCGCTCAGGCCGGAAAACGGCACCACATCGGGAGAAGGAGTTTATCGTGAGTTACCGAATCCGCCTGCTTTCCGGACTGGCCGGCACTGCCGCCGCGACCAGTCTGCTGCTGGGCGCCGGCGCCCCTGCCATGGCCGCCGGTGAAAGGGCGGCCGTCGGCGCCGTTCACGCCCAGACCGTCCTCGGCCCTTATGCCACCTTCGAAGCTTGCGCGGTATCTGGGCTACGGGGTCAGCAGGCCCATCAATGGATTTCGTGGTTCTGCTCGCAGAACGGCACCACCCAATGGTGGTTGTTCACCACTCCATGACCTACCCCATAGCTCGATGACCCGGCCTTGGCCATCTCCGCGATCTTGGAGATGGCCAAGGCCGGGCTCAGTTGGGCGGCTCGTCCAGGACCAGCCCCAACGCGGCCGCCAGGTCGATCGTTCTGCGTGGTGTCGGGCACTGCTTGGCCAGGCCGGCCCGGTCGAGGCGGCCGTCACGGGCCTGGAAGAGAACCTTCGCGGCAGGATGTCGGCGCAGCCCCTCCTCGGTGAGCTCGCCGGCGACTCGATGCGCAGTGGCGACCAGAATGGGGAATGCCGCCTGCAGATTCGCGGCCCACTCTTGGAGCGCCTCCAACCACCCCCGTGTAGCGGTGTCAGATGCCGAGGTGAATCGCTCTGTCGCCTGAGCCAGCTCGAGCCAGGTGGAGTCATGCCAAGGCTTCGACTTCAGGACGGGCAATTGCCAGTGACGCTTGGTGATCGCCCAATGATCCGCGTGCGCCTTTACCGAGTGGGCCGTGAATCCTGGAAGACACAGTGCGGTGAGATTCCAGCCGTGGCAGGCACCGGTGTCGAGGCCGAAGATCCGGCCGTCGAGGATCATCGGTTCCCGGCCGGTCACGTGATGGCCGAACACCACCGGCTTGGCATCGGTGTAGTGGTCGTACCAATGGCTGCCCGGGAACAGCGCCGCGAGCTCTCGTTCGCCTCTCGTCGAGCCACAGAGGATTTCCTCCCTCTGATCGGCCAGCGGAATTCCGGACAGCATCGCGGCGTGGACCACACGGACATGCTCGTTCTCGAAGTAGTACGGCAGTGTCCGCATCCAGTCGACCGTTACGGCGTAGTGGTCGCCGAGCTGCAAGCGCGTGATCTCTTGTGCGTAGGAGAAGATCCCGCGTACGTGCTTCCGCTCGTGGTTGCCCATGACCGCGACCGAGTTCGGGCGCTCGCGGAAAAGCCTGACAACGTCACCGGGCACTGGACCGCGATCGACCAGATCACCGACGCTGACCAGCAGGTCGTCCGGTCGGATCTCGACTTTCTCCAGCAGTTCGAGCAGCTCGTCGAAGCAGCCGTGGATGTCGCCGATGATGATCGTGCGCCGCATTCGGGAGATCGTAGGGAGGCGTCGGTACGGCGGACAAAGGATTTTGCGCGATCTCCGGTGCTGGAGACATCTACGATGCCGCGTGTGAATCGTGATCAAATTCTCCTGACTCATCCCGGTACCTCCAAGCCCAAGTACTTGGAACTCCGGGTCGACGGGGTTGAGCTGCACCGGAGTTGGTGGGCCGGTACCGGGAAACCTCAGGGGCGCACGAAGGCGTTCGACGACGGGCCCGCGGCACGCGAGGCCCTGGAGAAGGTCGTCACCGAGAAGATGCGTGACGGGTACGCCCTGCTCCGCGACGCCGCCGCGACCGAGCCGGGTGACGTCGTCGTCCAGTGCGCCACGCGGGCAGAGAACGGCGCCGTGGAGATCGCCATGCACCCGGACGGCCACACCGTCGCGGTCGCCCGCGGCATCCCCGACCGGGTCGGCAGTGCCGGCTCCGATGTGCAGACAATCGACCTACGGACCGGCGTCCGGCAGGTGATTTACACCGATGCGTACCAGTACTCACTGATCCACACCATGGCCTTCGAACCGGACGGATCGCACCTGACGTTCACCATCCGCGACAGGATCACCATGGTGGAGGTGAGCTACACGGTGGCGCTCGCCACCGGTCATGTCCAGCGCCTGCCCCACACCCGACCGGAGTGGGACGCGGCCCGCCAGCGGATGCTGGTCGTCGGCAACGATCACGCGGTGCGAGTGCTGGGCCCGGACGGCGATTCGTGCCTCGATTTTCCGCCGGGCAAGCGCTTCCAGACCACCGCCACACTGTCGCCGTCAGGCCGGCTCCTCGCCCTCACCCATGACCCGGACAACCGCGATACGGAGTACGACCTCGAGATCTGGGATGTTGACGCTGGTCAGCGAGTGCTCGCCGCCCCGTTCCCCTTCCCGGCGGGATTCCAGGGGTTCGGCCGCCGGTTCGACAAGCTGGCGTTCGATGGGACCGAGCAAATCCTCGTCGCGAGCGGCAAGACGTCAGGATGCTTCGGCCTCTCGGTGGCATCCGGCGACCTGTGCTGGGCGATCGAGGGCGAACGGGACGGGTACGAGCGGTTCGCCGACTTCGCAATGTCACCCGACGGCACCCTGCTCGCCGGCGCCCCCTCTCGTGGCCCGGTCATTGTCTACGACGTGGCGACCGGACAGCCGCTGGAGCCGCGCTTCGCCGTTCCCGGCGAGTGGCCGAACTGGTACCAGGGGGTTGGTTTCTCCGCTGACGGCCGGCTTCTGGCGGTCGGCGACTACCCCGGCCGCGTTACGGTGTTCCGGGTCGACGGCGTGGAGTTCACCAAGCCCGGCGAGTGACGTCCGGCACCGGGTCGGCAAGGCTTTCCGGTCTTGCGTGGGAAGGTCCTGCCGGAGGGCGATCACCGGCTCGAGCCTCTTGGCACTTCACGTTCGGCGTCGACACGGACCACCTGGATGACCTGGGCGAGAGCGTGATGGGAGAGTAGCGTGAGGCAATGGATCGCCGCATCTTCGGGCTGGAGAACGAGTACGGCGTGACCTGCACGTTCAGGGGACAGCGCAGGCTGTCCCCCGACGAGGTCGCGCGCTACCTGTTCCGGCGGGTCGTGTCCTGGGGCCGATCGAGCAACGTCTTCCTCCGCAACGGCGCACGTCTTTACCTCGACGTGGGCAGCCATCCTGAGTACGCAACACCCGAGTGTGACAACGTCATCGAACTCGTCACCCACGACAAGGCCGGCGAGCGCATCCTCGAGGGACTCCTCGTCGACGCCGAGAAGCGGCTGCGCGAAGAGGGCATCGCCGGCGACGTCTACCTGTTCAAGAACAACACCGACTCGGCCGGCAACTCCTACGGCTGTCATGAGAACTACTGTGTGGGCCGGCAAGGCGAGTTCGGGCGGCTGGCCGACGTGCTGATCCCGTTCCTGGTCACCCGGCAGATCATCTGCGGTGCGGGCAAGGTGCTGCAGACGCCGCGCGGCGCGGTCTACTGCGTGTCGCAGCGGGCCGAGCACATCTGGGAGGGCGTCTCCTCGGCGACGACCCGGTCCAGGCCGATCATCAATACCCGGGACGAGCCGCACGGTGACGCCGAGCGATTTCGCCGCCTGCACGTGATCGTCGGCGACTCGAACATGAGCGAGGCCACGATGCTGCTCAAGGTCGGCGCCACCGACCTGGTGCTGCGCATGATCGAGGCGGGCACGGTGATGCGCGACCTGTCGCTGGAGAACCCGATCAGGGCCATCCGCGAGGTGTCGCACGACATGACCGGGCGGCGGCGGGTGCGGCTGGCCAACGGCCGTGAGGCGTCGAGCCTGGAGATCCAGCAGGAATACCTGTCCAAGGCCAAGGACTTCGTCGAGCGCCGCGGCGGCGACGCGATCGCGCGCCGGGTGCTGGAGCTGTGGGAGCGGACGCTGCACGCGGTCGGCACCGGCGACCTCGACCTGGTGGCGCGCGAGATCGACTGGGTGACGAAATACCAGCTCATCGAGCGTTACCGCAAGAAGTACGATCTGCCGCTGTCGTCGCCGAGGGTGGCGCAGCTCGACCTGGCCTACCACGACGTGCACCGCAAGCGCGGCCTGTTCTACCTGCTACAGCGCCGCGGCTTGGTGGAGCGGGTGGCCTCCGACATCAAGATCTTCGAGGCCAAGTCGGTGCCGCCGCAGACCACCCGGGCGCGACTGCGCGGCGAGTTCATCCGCAAGGCGCAGGAGAAGCGGCGCGACTTCACCGTCGACTGGGTGCATCTCAAGCTGAACGACCAAGCCCAGCGCACCGTCCTGTGCAAGGACCCGTTCCGCAGCGTCGACGAGCGGGTGGACAAGCTCATCGCCGACATGTGAGTCAGCGGCGCCGCTGACCACCATCATCGTGCGGGATAACCAGTCGACGGGTACGCGGTCCTGTCCGAGTTCGATGGGCGGCAAACATGGTCGCCGCAGATTGGCGAGATGGGTGTCATCGAAGGCTGTCGTTCCGGCGCGCGCTCCACACTGCCGGCCCGGCCACCAGGACGAGAACGCCGGCGAGCCAGAGGATGCCCCGGAGTGGCAGGGCATCGACGATTGTGCCGCCAGCCAGCGCGCCGAGACCGATCGAGAGGTTGAACACCGCCACCCACAGAGCGGAGGCTTCCTCGACCGCTTGTGGCGCGGACTTGATCATCCATGTCTGGAGGCTCGTGGAAACCCCGCCGTACGCCAGGCCCCAGACGACGAGCAGCGTTACCCCGCCCGCGGCGGTGAGCCCTGCTAGGGGGTAGAGCAGCACGGTAACCCCCAAGGCGGTGGCGATGGTGAGGACCGTCCGATGGAGTCGTTTCGCCACGGCGGCACCCGCGATGAAGTTCCCTGCGACGCCTGCCAGGCCGAATCCGAACAGCAGCGGCCCCAGAAGTTGCGCGTCGATGCCGGACAGATCCTGCAGCACGGGGCTGATGAACGTGTAGGCCGCGAAGTGGCCGGTCACGATCAGGAAGGTTGCCAGAATGCCGATCCGGACGCCCTGGTTGCGGAACTGGTCGGCCAGCCGGCGCAGGCCGACGGGTTGAGCAGCGGTCAACGGTGGCAGCACAGCCAGCAAGGAGACCAGCACGACCAGTGCGAGGGCGCTCAAGGCGCCGAACGCGATCCGCCAACTCGCCAGCCCGCCGATCACCGTGCCGATAGGGACGCCGAAGACGTTCGCGGCCCCGACACCGCCGAAGATGATCGCCGTGGCCCGCGGCACGAGCTGGGCGGGGACGAGCCGGACGGCCAGGCCGCCGGCGATGGCCCAGAATCCGCCGATCGCCACCCCGACCAGCACGCGGGCGGTGATCAGAAGTGGATAGTTCGGGGCCAGGGCGGAGGCCAGGTTGGCGAGCGTCATGAGTCCCATCAAGGCGACGAGCAAGAGCCGGCGATCCATCCTGCCGACGAGTACCGGGACCGATGGTGCCGCGACGGCGGCGACGATGCTGGGGACCGTGACCATCAAGCCCGCCGCACCCTCAGAGACCGACAGCGCCGAGCCGACGGGGGTGAGCAGTCCGATGGGGAGCTGCTCGGCCGTCACCAGGAGAAATGTGCCGAAGGCCACGGCGGACACCGCGATCCAATGATTCTTCGCTGACGCGTCTCGCCGGGCCGTCGTAGGGTCCGTTGCCGTCACGTCGTGTCTCCCCTCTCATTCGGGAGCGATCGCTCCCATATGACGGCACACCCTAATACGGGAGCGATCGCTCCACAACCTTGGTAGAGTGGCGAGCATGGCACGGCCCAGGGAGTTCGACGAGCAAGACGTGATCGCCAAGGCGACCGACCTGTTCTGGCGTCGCGGCTACAACGCCACGTCCGTCCGCGATCTGGGCGCCGAGCTCAGACTCAAGCAAAGCAGCCTGTATCGGACCTTCAACGACAAGCGCACACTGTTCTTGCGGACGCTGGACCACTATCGGGCGACGGAGTCCACGCAAGCCGAAGAGCAGCTCAGCGCCGCTGGTCCCAGCCTCGAAGTCCTGCGAGAGTGGTTGATCTGGATGATCAGCCACGAGGCCGGTCGCGGCTGCTTCGTGGTCAATACGGCTGCCGAACTCGGCACCACCGACCCCGAGGTCCAGCAGAGGACCGAGGCCGCGTTCGAAGTCACCAGGAAAACCCTGGCGTCACTGCTCCGCCGCGGCATCCGCGACGGCGACCTGCCCGCCGCATTGGACGTCGACGCCGCAGTGGAGCTGCTGTTCACGACGGTGCTCGGACTACGCGTACGCGAACGCACCGGACACGACGTCCAACGACTCGCCGCAGCAATCGACTTCACCATCAAAACGCTCGCGACATCTGCGACCTGACCGGCAGAAGGGCACCTCGGCCGAGATCTCCGTGCAGGTCGCTGCGTGCCGCCACCGCTACGCCGGCGTCTCTAATTCGGTACCCCTGCGAGGGGTGCTGTGCCAAGGTTCTGCAGAAGATCAGGCGAACCGAGGGCTTGGATGTGGAATGGGCGCAGTGCGGTCGGAGGAATGGGATGAGCGAGAAATGACCGAGCTGGACCCGCCCCCGGCCGACCACCCCGCGCGCCTTGAGCAGGGGCACCCGTTCCGGCAGTGGAAGACCTGGCGGATGCCCGGCAGTGAGCTGACCCTCACCGGCTACTCTCGCGCGAACGACAAGACGTTCTTCCACATCCCCGAACTGCGGTGCAGCCTCGATGCGGGGCTGTGCGAGGGGCGGCAGGTGGACACGGTCTTCCTGACCCACACCCACCATGACCATGCCAAGGACCTTGATTTCCTGGCCGCCAATCCCGCCGGGACGGACATCTACCTGCCCGCCGAGGCGGTGCCGTACGTGGAGTCCTACTTACGCGCGTCCGCGGAGCTCAATCACGGAGCGGGGTTCGATCCCGCTCTGGCGGCAGGACACCGCTTGCACGGGGTGCGGCGCGGCGACGAGTTCGGCTTCGGACGCCGGGGACATCACGTGCGGGTGGTGGAGTGTGAACACAAGGTGCCCTGTGTGGGGTACGCCTTCTCGGAGCGGAGCAAGGCGCTACGGCCGGAGTTCGAGCAGTTGCGACTGTCCCTGATGGAGCAGGGCAGGGGCGGTGAATTCGGCCGGATCATGGCGCGGAACCGCAAAGAGGGGGTCGCAGTCGACCACGAGGTCCGGCGACCGCTGTTCGCCTTTCTTGGCGACACTCATGTGAATGTGTTCGCCCGCAACCCGTGGTTGTTTGAATACCCGGTCATCATCACCGAGTGCACGTTTCTGGATGACACCGAGTTGGAGCGCGCGGACCGGATCGGGCATACGGTCTGGAGCCGGCTGCGGCCCGTGGTCGAGGCCCATCCGCAGACGCTGTTCGTTCTGACCCACTTCAGCCTGCGCCACTCCGACCAGCAGGTCCTCGCGTTCTTCCGGCAGCAGTGGGAGCAGGCGTCGCGGCCGGACAACAACGTTTTCCTGTGGGTTCACCCGGACAGCCACCTGCCCGAGCAGCACCAGCACCGCACTTCCTAAACCCTGACACTCAAATGCCCACGGGTCCGCCCCCGGGATAAGGGGCGGACCCGTTCGTATCAGGGACCCGTTCGCATCAGTAGGGGAAGACCGGGTAGCCGTTGTAACCGCCGCCGACGCACGTGCGCCCGGTCGGGCTCAGCCAGTCAGGGACGACCACCCCGCCCGCGAACACGCACTGGGTGACGGTGATGTACTCGCGGGCGGCGGCCTGAGCGGTTGCGGCAGGGGCGAGTGTCAGCGCACCTGCCGCGGCCGCGGAGACGAGGGTGAGGGTGAGGAGCAGACGACGCATAGGACTCCCATCACGGAGGGTTATTGAGCCACTACCTATGGTTACCTACGCGCCCGCCCGCCAAACTGCGACAAGGCCGCTAACAGTTGCCGAAGGCCGGGAGGCCGAGGATGCGGAGTGCGAGCCATTCGATGGCCAGCGGCCCGCCCTCGATGGCCCCCGTCACGTGGCTCGGGGCCGGAAGGGACGTCCAGCGGAGGTTGACCCCCGCCCGGCAGTACTCCGAGCGCAGCGTGGCCGAGATCGCCTGCGGGATGATCTCGTCGCCCTGCGCGTGGTAGATGAACATCGGAACGCGCGGCGCGATCGCCCCGAGGCGGTTCTCGGCGAGCCGGGCCAGCCACTTGGGCTGGTTCATCAGGTCAACGGGGCTCAGGTCGGAGAAGCGCAGGCCGGCGAGCTTGTCCAGGTCGCCCACGCAGTCGTCCGCCGCGTCCGCGAGCAGGGCGCGCCCGCGGTCGTTGAGGTCGGCGTTGAGATCGAGTTCCGGGTAGGCGGCGTCGAAACCGACCCCGGCCGCGGCGGCCAGCCCGAAGTTGGCATCGCCGTCGAGGTGGTCCGCCACCGCGTGCAGGTCCGCCGGGACTCCGCCCGCGGCCACGCCCTTGAGCCGCAGCTCCGACGCGTACGACGGCTGGAGCTGGGCCGCCCAGGCGGCCGACGCGCCGCCCTGCGAGTAGCCCATGATCGCGACCGGCCCGCCCGTGGACAGGCCCGAGCCCGACACGCGCGTGGCGGCCCTGATCGAGTCCAGTACGGCGTGACCCTGCGAGATCCCCGCCATGTACGTATGCACGCCAGGTGTGCCGAGGCCCTCGTAGTCGGTGATGGCCACCGCGAACCCCTTGAGCAGGAACAGGCTGACCAGCGCGAGCTCCGCCTCGCCGCCCCGGCTCATGCTGGCCGAGGGCGCGCACTGGTCGCCGAGTCCGTGGGTGCCGACGGCGTACCCGATGATCGGGCGCTTGCCCAGCGGGTAGCTCGCCTTGGGCACGAGCAGGGTGCCGGACACGGCGTTCAGCGAGCCGGTGGCGGAGGTCGAGCGGTAGAGCAGGTGCCAGGCGTTCACCGGGACTTCGAGCAGCTTGCCCGGCAGCAGGTAGACGGTGGTGGGCTGGGCGGTGACCACGTCCCCCGCCGCGGCCGCGCGGGCAGGCGGCGCCGCGACGAAGGACGCGATCAGTAAGAGGATCATGGTCATGCTGACGCGGACACGTAACCTCATGTGCCACCCCTCTCCGTGGGGTTCGCTCAGGGGAAGGCGGCGCCGCGAGCCGATCGTTACCCGGCAGTAACCTCGTGTCAAGGCCCGAAACGACGGCGAATCCGAGCCGTTGTCAGACTGCCTCCCGCGCCACATAACACTGGCCACGACCGCATCACCGGGCCGCCCCGAAACGGTGAACTCCACTGCGACGGTCGGGCACCATGGACGGATGGATGCTGGTTCGGTGACCTTTCTGCGCGAACTACTCGCCGAGACCGGCTGGGTGGAGCGCACCCGCGAGCTCGGCCTGGCGCTGCGGACCACCCGCTCGCCCGGCGGCCTGATGCTGGTGGGCACGCCCGACGACGAGCCGTGGCATCTGACTGCGCATCTCGCCGACGAGGCCCGGCTCTCCGAGCTGCCGCAGCTAGCCCCCACTCTGGTCCGTTGGAAGCCGCCCGCCGACGCCCCGGCCCACCTGCGCGTCGGCCTCGACCGGATTCAGCGGGCGGGGCGCGGCGAGACGCTGTTCGTGGTGGCCGAGCAGGACGCGCCCGTGCCGCTGCTCGAACGGGTCAATGACGCCCGCCGTACGGGGGCGACGATCCTGGCGCTCGAAGGCGGCGACACGGCGCTGGAGGGGCTGGCGCACGACGCGATCGCCGTGCCACGGCTCGGGCCGGTGACCTTCGACGGCGCCCAGCACCTGGTCAGCATGGCCGCGGGCGAGCTGCCGGCGCGCCCGGGGCTGCGCGAGCGCCTGGCCCGCCTGCTGGAGAAGGTCAACGGTCCCCAGGTCGCCGACTGAGGCTCATACCCCGGCGTTGGTGAGCCTTCTGGCGAGTGCCCGTACATGGTCCTTGAGCTCGGGCGGGTCAAGGACCTGGAAGTCGATGCCCTTGAGCGCGACATAGAGGGCGATGGTGTCGAGGGAGTCGCCGCCGGCGTAGAAGAGGCAGCTGTCCGCGTCGCGGTGTTCGAGACGGCCCGCGGTAGGTGAGGTGTGTTCGGCGACGACGTCGAGCGGCGCGTGGAACAGGATGGTCGCTCGATACCGGTACGGGGAACTCGTGAGGGCGTTGGAGACATAGGCGTGGACGCCCTCGGCGGGTTCGGCCCGAGGCGTGAAACGTGGCCCGGGTTGTGGAGCCGAGTCCATACGGTCGACGCGGAAGGTACGCCAGTCGTCGCGGTCGAGGTCGAAGGCGAGCAGGTACCACCGCCGGCCGGTATGGACGACGCGGTACGGCTCGACGCGGCGGGTGCGCTGCTGGTACCCGAAGCGGATGCCCTCGTGGGCGCGGCAGGCGGCGGCCAGGGCGGTGAGCAGATCGGGCTCCACCGTCGGGCCGGGGCCGGTCAGCGGCAGGATGGCCGACTGCATCGCGCCCACGCGGTGGCGCAGCCGGGAGGGCAGAACCTGTTCGAGCTTGGCGAGGGCGCGGAGCGAGGTCTCCTCGATCCCGGTGACCGTGCCCGTGGCGGCGGCGCGCAGGCCGACCGCGACGGCGACGGCTTCGTCGTCATCGAGCAGCAGCGGCGGTAGGGCCGCGCCGACCCCCAGCCGATAGCCGCCGGTGATGCCGGTGGCGGACTCCACCGGGTAGCCGAGGTCGCGGAGCCGGTCGACGTCGCGGCGGACGGTACGGGTGGTGACACCGAGGCGTTCGGCCAGCTCCGCGCCTGACCAGTCGGGGCGGGACTGGAGCAGGGACAGCAGCCGCAGCAGCCGCGCCGAGGTTTCCAACATCCGCGCGCAACTCCCTCCGAAGGTATGAGGACCGGACCTGTCCTCAATGGTTCCTAGTGTTCCTCGTACCGGGGTCGCCCGGGAACCCTCGAAACCTAGGAGAGCTTCATGATCCTCGTCACCGGCGCCACCGGAAACGTCGGCCGCCACGTACTCGACGTGCTGGTCGCCAACGGCCACGCCGTACGTGCCCTGAGCCGGTCCCCGCAGCAGGCGGTGTGGCCGGCCGAGGTCGACGTCGTCGCCGGCGACCTGGCCGACCCGGCGTCGCTGGACGCGGCCCTGACGGGCGTGGAGTCGGTCTTCCTGTTCGCCGTACCGGGCTGTGGGCCCGCGTTCGTCGCCGCCGCCCAGCGGGCCGGCGTGCGCCAGGTCGTGCTGCTGTCCTCCGGCGGGGTCGATGACGACGCGGAGGTCCAGGACGGGCCGATCGCCGCCTACCACGCCGAGATCGAGCACGCCCTGCGCGACTCCGGCCTGGCGTGGACCTTCCTGCGCCCGGACGTGTTCGCCGCCAACAGCCTCATGTGGGCCGGGCAGACCAGGTCCGGCGACGTGATCCGCGGCGCCTACGCCGACGCGGCGTCCGCCCCGGTGCACGAAGCCGACATCGCCGCGGTTGCCGTAGCCGCCCTCACCGAGGACGGGCACGCCGGTCAGGTCTACCGGCTGACCGGGCCTCAGTCCCTCAGCCACGCCGACCAGGCCGCCATCCTCGGTCAGGCGCTCGGCCGGCCCATCAGCTACGCCGAACTACCCGCCGAGACCGTACGCCAGGCGATGAGCGCCCACGTGCCGGGCCCGATCCTGGACAGCATTCTCGCCACTTGGGCCGCCTCCGTCGGCCGCGTCGCGCCCACCACCACCGACATCGAGAAGGTCACCGGTCGTCCCGCGCGCGGCTACCACGACTGGGTCCTCGACCACGCTGCCGCGTTCTAGCCACGAGACATCATTCAAGGAGACCTTGCGTGTCAGACATGAGCGAAACGATCATGCCGTTCCGGATCGATGTCCCCCAGTGCGATCTCGATGACCTGCACCGCCGCCTGTCCGCCGTGCGGTGGCCGAGCGAACTGCCCGCCGTCGGCTGGAGCCGCGGCGTTCCCCTGGCCTACCTCAAGGAGCTGGCCGAGTACTGGCGCACCTCGTACGACTGGCGTGGGCACGAGGCCGCGTTGAACGACATCCCGCAGTTCACCACCGAGATCGACGGGCAACGGGTGCACTTCATGCACGTACGTTCCCCGCACCCGGATGCCCTGCCCCTGATCCTCACCCACGGCTGGCCCGGATCGGTGGTCGAGTTTCTCAAGGTCATCGGCCCGCTGACCGATCCGGCCGCGCACGGCGGAGACCCGGCCGACGCCTTCCACCTGGTCATCCCGTCGCTGCCCGGCTTCGGATTCTCCGGCCCCACGCGAGAGACCGGGTGGAACAGCGGCCGGATCGCGCGGGCGTGGGCGCGGCTGATGAGCCGGCTCGGCTACGACCGGTACGGCGCGCAGGGCGGCGACCTCGGTGCCCTGGTCACCCCGGAACTCGGCCGCACCGCCACCGGGCAGGTCATCGGTGTCCATGTCAACGCGGCCTCCTTCGGGTTCATCCCGTTCGGGGAGGTCTCGGACGAGGAGCGGGCCACGCTGACCGACGCCGAGCGGGCCCGGCTCGGACGGGTGAAGGAGTTCATGGACGACCAGAGCGGCTACTTCAAGATCTCGGCCACCCGGCCGCAGACGGTGGCGTACGCCCTCACCGACTCACCGGTCGGCCAGCTCGCCTGGCTCGTCGAGAAGTTCAAGGAGTGGAGTTTCCCCGCCGCCGACCTGCCCGAGGCCGCCATCGACCGGGACCTGCTGCTGACCGACGTGATGCTCTACTGGCTCACCGGCACCGCCGGTTCCGTCGCCAACCTGTACTACGAGAACATGCACGCCAGCACCTGGCACACCAAGCCGGCCACCACACCCACCGGTGTCGCCGTGTTCGCCCACGACCTGCCCATCCGCCGCTACGCCGAATACGGCAACAACATCACCCACTGGTCGGAATTCGACCGCGGCGGCCACTTCGCCGCCGTGGAAGCACCCGACCTGCTCACCGCCGACATCCGGACCTTCTTCCGCCCGCTCCGCTAGCGGCGCCCGGCTACCCACCCCTTGAGGACCCTTCGTGCCACGCCTCACCACCCGCGCGACGCGACCCGGCCGCGCTGGCCCACGCGGCCCGCGCCTGGGTGCCGCTGGTACAGATCCCGCCGCGGCGGCCACGCCTGGTCACCTTCCGGGACGAGCGGGGCCGTGAACTGTTCGACCTTCCCGACGCGCCGCGGCCGGATCCGGACACCCCGGCCCCGGTGCGTTTTCTCTACGACTTCGACAACCTGCTGCTCTCCCACGACGACCGCAGCCGCGTGGTCACTGTCAACTACGCCGACCAGGGCTTCGGCAGGACGAACGAACAGCCCCGGTCCGTACTGGTCGACGGCTACGTAGCCGCCACCTGGAAACTCGCCACCAACCGCGACACCGCGACCTTGACCGTGCGCCCATTCCGGAAACTGACCGCGGCCGAGCACGAACAACTCGACGCCGAAGGCGCCCGGCTACTCGCCTTCCTCACGCCCAGCACCACAGTCCACGACATCGTGCTCCATTGGCATTAAACCCGACAAATCGGACGCCAATGGTATTGCTGAACGAAGTGATTTCCTTACACATAGTTGACTAAACCAGCCAAACGGGAATACTAGATTTCCCGTTTGGCCGTCGTTCCACTGAGACCGAGGATGCCCATGTCGCCCGGCACCGCCATGCCTCCGGCAGAACCGCACCAGGCACGTAGCGGTACCGGCGTCGCGGAAGGGCTTGTACCACGCCGACCCGGCCCCCGTCGGCCGCCGCGTGAGACCGGCACGCGCCGCTAACGGGCCCTTCGGCGGTCGACACCCTCCCCGCCTGCTCTCCCCGACCCCAGGACTGTCATGCCGCCAGACTCTTTCAGCGTCCCGATAACGATCGGCGCCGCCGTTCTCGCCATCGCCCTCGCGGGCGTCGTCATCTTCCACATACGCCTACGCCGCGACCTCGCCCAGGTCCGTGGGGAGCTCGTTCAGGCCCGTCAGGCTCACGAGCACCTGACGCGCGAGACCAGCGCCAGGAACCAGTGGCAGGCGCAGGTGGAGCGCCAAGCTCAGGAGAGCGCGGAGCAGACCCGCGAGGCGCGCGCCCAGCAGGACCTCCTGCACGCCGAGACCGAGCACCTGATCTCGAAGCGGATACCCGCCCTGCTGTCCCACCTGCGTGCCCCGCACGTGATCGTGCCCGGCGTGCAGAACCCGGCGCTGGCCGGCACGGACATCGACAGACAGCACCGCGCCATCCTCGAAGCGCTCACCCGCGGCGTCCGCGAGGAAGGCGAGCGCATCGACGAGGCGGCCCAGGCCGTCGTCAGGGGCGCGATGTCCCGCGTGCAGACCCAGGCGCTGCGCGCCCAGGACCTGCTGGCCGGCGTGCAACAGCGCTACAGCGGTGACGAGCACACGGCGCTGCTGCGCGAGGTGCTGGGGCTCGACATGTTCAACGAACTGATGATCCGTCGCGTGCAGGTCACCGGCATCGCCTGCGGCGCCACGCCCGGCCTGTCACGTGACGACACCTACCTGGTGGACCTGATGGTGGGCGCCATCTCCCGCGTGGAGAACTTCGAGCAGCGCGTCGAGGGCCCGGCCAACCACCTGCGACGCCGGATCGGGGTCGCCGCCCGCGCCGCGGAGTCGATCCTGCTCATCACGGCCGAGCTGCTGGCCAACGCGGTCCACCACTCCCACGGCACGCTCAAGGTGACCATCGCCGTGCACGAGACCAACACCGGCGCCGCCATCGTCATCGACGACGCCGGTGTCGGCCTCAACGAGGACCAGTACGCCCGCGCGACCCGCCTGCTGAGCGGCACCCACCCGGTCCGCCTGGTCGACCTGGGCAACCCACCCCACACCGGCTGGGCCGCGATCGGCCGTCAGGCCGCGCACTACGGCATGCAGGTCACGGTCAAGAAGAGCGCCTTCGGCGGCGTCCAGGCCGTGCTGAACATCCCCACCGCCCTGCTGGTGGAGATGCCGGAGGACAGCCGTCCGTCGGTGCTGGCGCCCGAGCCGATCCGCGCCGCTGTCCCGGCCGCCGCCACCGCCCTCCGGTCGGCGCACGTGGCAGCCGTCCCGGCCCCAGCACCGGCCCCGACCCCGGCCATCCGGCTGGAGCCCGTCACCTCCTCCGTACGACCCGAGCCCGCGGCGACGCCCCGTACGGAACCCGCGACGACCCCCGAGCAGCGACAGGCCCCTGCGGGGGATCTCGCGCCACTGCCACAGCGCCGCCGCCAATCGCCGGCCGGGCCGAGGCCCAGCAGAAGCCAGGGCGGCTCGGACGACAGGTTGCTCACCACCCCGGAGGAGGCCCAGAAGCGGTGGGGAGACTTCCAGGTCGGAGCCGAAGCGGGCCGCCGCGAAGCGCTCCCGCCGCAACAGCAGCATGACATCACCGAAGGGATTTGACCGCTCCATGGATGCTCACAGCGCTTCCAGCCGTGTTCAGACCAAGGGTCGCCCGTTGTCCCTCGACGTGTCCTGGGTCCTGTCGCCGCTGCTGGCAGTGCCCGGTGTCGCCCGCGGCGTGGTGCTGAGCCGTGACGGGCTCATCCTCGGCGGCTCCGCTGACGTGACCGCCGAGACCGGCGAGCGCGCCGCCGCCATGACGAGCTCCGTGCTGGGGGCGGCCCGCGCCCTGTGCGACGGCCTCAGCAACGGCGCCGACGGCGAGGTGGTGGACATCGTCATCTCCGCCGGCAGCGGCGGCTACTACTACATCGCCCCGGCCGGCGACCGCGCGGCCATCGTCGTCGCCGCCACCGGCACGGTCAACATCGGCGCGCTCGCCTTCGAGGTGCAGCTGCAGGTGCAGAAGCTGGTCAAGGCTCTCGACGAGGCCAGCGCGGCCAGGGTGCCGGGCGTCCGGACATGACCTCCGGACGGCGGCGGCGTGTCGTCCCGGACTACATGGCCGCCGCGAGGCTGACCGTGCCCGAGCACATCAACGTCGAGCGCACGACCCTGGTCTACATCGCGCCCGACGCCGCCACCAACGGGCTGGACCCGCCGGGGTCGCATCTGCTCGCCCTGCTGCGGGATGGGCCGTTGTCGGTGTACGAGTGCGCCGCGCACCTGGGCCTGCCGTACTGCGTGGTGCGGTTGCTGGTCGCCGGGCTGGTCGGGGGCGGAACGCTGCTGACCCGCGATCCGCCGGCCGCCGACCTGCCCGACATCGAGATCTTGGAGTTGGTGCTCAGTGGCCTCCGCGCTCTTTGACAGCGGCATCAGTACCGAACACATCCCGGTCAAGCTGGTCATCGCCGGGCCGTTCGGCGTGGGCAAGACGACCATCGTGAGCGCGCTATCGGAGATCGAGCCCCTCAACACCGAGGAGGTGCTCACCCAGGCGGGCACGCTGGTCGACGACCTCACCGGCGTGAACGAGAAGACGACCACGACCACCGCGATCGACTTCGGCCGCCTCACCCTGCCGGGCGTGGTGCTCTACCTGTTCGGAGCACCGGGACAGACCCGGTTCCAGGTCCTGTGGAACGAGCTGGTCCGCGGCGCGCTGGGGGTGCTGGTGCTGGCCGACACCCGCCGCATCGACGACAGCTTCGCCGTCCTCGACCTGGTGGAGAACGCCGGCATCCGCTACGCGGTGGCCGTCAACCACTTCCCCGACTCGCCGGACTACCCGCCGGAGGCCTTGCGCGAGGCGCTCGACCTGGGCCCGCGCACGCCACTGGTGGTGTGCGACGCCCGCGACCCCGCCTCCGCCCGCGCGTCGCTGATCGCGCTGGTGGAGCACATCAGAGAGCTGGTGCTGTCATGACTCTGCGCTATATGCCCGACGCCGGGCGCCTGTACGGATCTGAGTACGCCGGCGACCCGCAGGCGGTCTACGCGGATCTCCGCCGGCGGCACGGCGCGGTCGCCCCCGTGGAGATCGCCCCGGGCATCGAGGCCCACCTGGTGATCGACTACCAGGCCGCCCTGGACGTCCTCACCAACGTCGGCGGCGTCTGGAGCAAGAACCCCAGCGCCTGGCAGACGCGACTCCCCGACACCCCCGAGGCCGCGGGCATGATAGCCATGCTCGGCCACCGGCCCAACGCGCTGTTCTCCGACGGGGCCGAGCATGCCCGCTACCGCAAGGTGATCTCCGACTGCTTCCAGCTGGTCCAGCCGCACAAGCTGCGCCAGATGGTGATCGAGGTGTCGGACTCGCTCATCAGTCAGTTCGCCGCGAAGGGCGAGGCCGACCTGGTCGCCGACTTCGCCCGGCTCATCCCGGCCCGCATCTTCAACCTGCTCTTCGGGCGGCCCGACTCCGACAGCGCCGGCTTGATCCAGGCCCTGGCGGACATGATGGAGGCTGACGGCGAGACGGGCGCGCGGGGCAGCGAAGCGTTCGGCCGCTACATCGGCGAGCTGATCCAGGGCAAGTACGCCCAGCGGGGCGACGACCTGACCTCCTGGTTCATCGACCATCCGGCCGCGCTGCAGACCGACGAGCTGGCGCAGAACATCGTGCTCGTGATGGCCGCCAGCTACGAGCCCACGGCCAACCTGATCTCCAACACGATCTCCCGGATGGTCAGCGACGACCGCTACTACAGCTCGCTCACCAACGGCGCGCTCAGCACGTACGACGCCCTCATGGAAGCCCTGCGCGCCGAGCCTGCCATGGCGAACTACGGCCCGTACTTCGTACGCCAGCCGGTGCACTTCCACGGCACCTGGATCCAGCCGGCCGAGCTGGTCCTCGTCTCCTACGCCGCGGCCAACACCGAGCCTGCCAACATTCCCGAAGAGCTGCGCTCGGACGGCGGCGCGTACCTGGGCTTCGGCGCGGGGCCGCACCGCTGCCCGGCCAGCGACCCGGCCGTGCTCATCGCCATGACCGCGATCGAACGCCTGACCTCTCACCTGTGCGACCTGGAACTGACCGTGCCGCGCGAGGAGCTCCTGTGGCGGCCCGGCCCGTTCCACCGCGCGCTGGCGCACCTACCGGTGCGCTTCACCCCCATCCGTCCAGATCAGCCTGGAGAATCCCCTTGGGTAGTACAGCCTCCGTCGTCCTTGACCCCTTCGGAGCAGACCTCCCCGGTGAGGTCCGTCGGCTACGTGACCTCGGCCCCCTGGTCCTCGTAGAGCTCGCGGGAGGCATCCCGGCCTGGGCCGTGACCCGGCACGACCTGCTCAAGCAGCTGATCCTCGATCCGCGGGTGAGCAAGGACAAGCGGCACTGGCGGCTGCTGCCTCAGGCGCTCACCGAGCCGGGCTGGACCTGGATCATGACCTGGATCGGCGTGTCGAACATGCTCAGCGCCTATGGCGAGGAGCACCGGCGGCTGCGCAAGCTGATCGCCCCGAGCTTCACCGCGCGCCGTACCAAGGCCATGCAGCCGATCGTCGAGGGGATCGTCACTGAGCTGCTGGACGCCATGGCCGCGGTGCCGCCGGGCCAGGTCGTCGACCTGCGCGGCGCCTACGCCCACCCGCTGCCGATGCGGGTGATCTGCGAGCTGTTCGGTGTCCCGGCGGACATGCGGGTGGCGATGGCCCAAGTGATGGAGGCCATCATGGACACCACCGCCACCCCGGAGCAGGCGGCGGCCACGGCGGCCCAGATCGGCACCGTGCTGCCCGCCCTCGTCTCCTACAAGCGCGAGCACCCGGGCGACGACCTGACCACGGAGCTGATCAACGTCCGCGACAGCGGCGACTCGCTCAGCGACGACGAGCTGCGCGACACCCTGCTGCTCCTCATCGCGGCCGGGCACGAGACCACCGTCAACCTGATCGGCAATGCCGTACACGCCCTGCTCACCCATCCCGACCACCTTCGGCGGGTCCTGGCGGGAGAGATCTCCTGGGAGGCGGTGATCGAGGAGACGCTGCGCTGGGCGCCGTCGATCGCCAACCTGCCGCTGCGGTTCGCCATCGAACCGATCGAGATCGGTGGCGTACGAATCGAGGCGGGCGACGCGATCATCACCAGCTACTTGGCGGCCGGGCACGACCCCGACCAGCACGGCCCGGACGCCGACCGGTTCGACCCGACCCAGGATCGCGACGAAAACCTGGCCTTCGGCATCGGCGTGCATCGCTGCATCGGCGCTCCGCTGGCCCGCCAGGAGGCGCTCACCGCCCTGCCCGCGCTGTTCGCCCGGTTCCCGGACCTCCGGCTGGCCGTGGACGAGAGCGAGTTGCCGCACGTCCCGTCCTTCATCGCGCACGGCTGGAGCAGGCTACCGCTGCTGCACCGCTGATCCGCCTCGGCGACGCCCGGCCGGGACCGATTCGCCGGCCGGGCTAGGGGTCGATGGGCTCGGGGGTGTGCAGGTGGCCGACGAGGGTGGCGTCCAGCGCGGCGGTGGCGTCCTCGATCGCGCTGATCACGACCGATTGCACCGGGTCCGGCTCCCCCGATCTCGTACGGCTGACCCGCGTAACGGCGTCCAGCCGCCGCGCCCCCACATCCCGGATCTCACTGACCCGCACCTCCCCCTCCGGCACGTCCAGCAGGGCGAGCGACGGCACGATCGCCACCCCGTACCCGGCCGCCACCAGCGCCAGCGTGGGATCGAACTCGGTGATGACGTGCACCTTGCGCGGCTCGAACCCGTGCAGCCCGGCCAGCCGATCAAGCGCCTGCCCGCACGCCTGGTCGGGCTCGCTGGCCACCCACGGCAGCTCCGCCAGGTCGGCGACCGTACGCGGGTCGGGCCCGTCGGGCGGCACCACGATGCGGTACTCGTCCACGTACAGGGGGCGGACGGCCAGCGACGGCTGCGCCGGCACCGGCAGGCTCATGTCCTGCTCGGTGATCAGCACGTCCACGGCCCCCAGCCGCAGCTCCTGGAGCGCGGGCTGGCCGTACACCTCATGAATGACCGGAACGATCTTGGGATGGCGGACGGCGAGGTCGCGCATGGCGGGCACCAGAATGTGCTTGATCACCGTCGGGAAGGCGGCGATCCGCACCGGCCCGGCCAGCCGTTCGGTGAAGCGGGTGAGCTCGCGCCTGGCCTCGGCCAGCTCGTCCTCGACCCGCTCGGCGTAGCCGGCGAGCACCCGGCCCGCCGGAGTGAGCGAGACGCGGCGCTGAGAGCGGTCGATGAGGGCGAGGCCCACCTCGCGTTCGAGCTGGGCGAGTTGCTGGGACACCGCCGACGGCGTCAGGAACAGGGCCTCGGCCGCGCGCATGACGCCGCCGCGGCGGGCGACCTCGTGCAGGACACGCAGGCGGCGGGGGTCGATGTCCATGCAGATCAGCTTACGTCAACCTTTAGCAATCTTTATTTGCGCTTCAGCACAATAAGTCCGGACAATTGCGCGCATGAGCTTCCTCGTTGACGCCCTCGGCTGGCTGGGCGCCGCGTTATTGCTGTTCGGGTACGCCATGGTCTCCTCCTCACGGATGTCCGGCGACGGCGCCCACTACCAGTTGCTCAACCTGGCCGGCTCGATCGGCCTGATGGTCAACAGCGCCGCGAACGCGGCCTGGCCCTCGGCGGGCCTGAACCTCGTCTGGGCCCTCATCGGCGTCACGGCCATCTACAAGCTCACCAGGATCGGATTCGCTCAATGATCGTCGAACTCAGCCACCGCATCACCGACGGCATGGTGACGTACCCGGGCATCCCCGGGCCGGTGATCGGCACGCACCTCAGCAGAGAGGCCTCGCGCGAGGTCTACGCGCCGGGTACGGAGTTCCACATCGGCACGATCGCGCTGGCCGCCAATACCGGCACCTATCTGGACACCCCCTACCACCGCTACCCCGACGGCCAGGACCTGTCGCAGGTGCCGCTGAGCAAGCTGGCCGATCTGCCAGGGCTGGTCGTACGGGCCGAGGGCGTCAGGCAGGTCGTCCTGGAGGAGGACCTGGACGTGCGCGGCCGGGCCGTACTGATCCAGACGGGCTGGGACCGGCACTTCGGCACCGACAAGTATCAGCGCGAGCACCCGTATCTGGCGCCGGAGTCGGCGGCCTGGCTGGCGGAGCAGGGTGCGGCGCTGGTCGGCATCGACTCGCTGAACATCGACGACACCCCGTCGCGCGGCCCGCGCCCGGCGCACTCGGTGCTGCTCCAGGCGGGCATCCCGCTGGTCGAGCACATGACCGGGCTCGCGGCGCTGCCGGACGAGGGCTTCCGCTTCCACGCCGCGCCGCCCATGGTGGCGGGCATGGGGACGTTCCCCGTCAGGGCCTATGCGGTGGTTCCTTAACAGCGGCCCATTCACTAACGCATTCATTCATCAATGCCCACTATGACGGGCCGCCGCCCGGTCAGCGGCCCGCCATAGCTTTACCATCCCCCTGCTTCCTATCCCGTCCAGGCTCTCAGCGGAGCCCGCCGCGCATTACTTGCAGACGGACGCGATGCAGACGTTGATGTCCTTGATGATGACCGTCGGACTGAACGTGGCGTAAGTTTTGACGACCGAGTTCTTGATGGCCGCGACGTTCACCGCGGTCCCGTTGAGGTTGTTCTGCAGGACGCCGATCTCGTTGCCGGTGAGAACCCGGTTGCCCGTGATGTTGATCTTCACCGGGACGCCAGCGATGACGTTGTTGCAGGTGACGACGTTGGCGAGGCCATTGGAGCAGGAGTAGCCGCCGGTGGCCTGAGCCATCGAAGCACCCCCCACCAGCGCGGAACCGAAGAGGCCGAGCATGAGTGCGACCGAGGCCACGCGCGTGTTCGTCTTCATGGAATTAGCATCCCCTCTTTTGTGGTTTCTGACGGCCCATGCCTCCATGACCGGATGCCGTGGACCGCCGGCGTACGATGCGAGAACACTTCAATTTTTTACATCGGCGTCGTGCCCCCCTTTTTCGGTGACGTGGAATTTATATCCCACGCCCTTCGCGAACAACAAGTCCAGAGTTTCGCCCGCGGCCTTTTCGGCTAATCGCCTTCGGCGTTTCAACCGATGGCCTTATGCAAGCCGTACAAGTATTTTGAGAGCGCTTGTCCGCTAAGGGGATGATTTGTTTTGGGGGCGTTTGTCAGCTGAAGCGAAATGGGAGTCCCAGGGAATCGGTCTTGCCCGTGGCAGCGGGCGACTCAGAAGACGACCACGACCTTCAGGCCGCCCCCTGGGTTGGGGCGTGCCCGCACGCCCGCCTCATGCGCCTTCGCGATCGACGCGACGATCGACAACCCGAGTCCGGCACCCTGCTCACGGGTCGTGTGGAGGCGCCGGAAGGGCTCGAAGAGATCGCCCATACGCTCACTCGGCACTTCCGGGCCGGTGTTCCGGACGGTCAGAGCTCTGTGGGAGAGCGTGACCTCGACGCTTCCGCCGGGATGGTTGTAGCGGACCGCGTTGTCGACGAGGTTGGTGACGAGCCGGTTCAGCAGGATCGGATCCCCATCGACGGTGAACGGCTCGATCCGTGTGGTCACGGCGACGCCGTCCGGGTCTCCTTCGGCCAGGACGACTCTCACCACCTCGTCCAGGGCCACCGGGATCCGCTTCTCGAGGCCGTGTTCCGCCTGGGCGAGGACCAGGAGGGCGTCGATGAGGCTCTCGGTACGGTGGTTGTGGAACAGGAGCTTGTCGCGGATCTCGCCGACGTCCTCGGGAAGGCCGATCTCGATCGCCGCTCGCTGGACGGCCAGCGGGGTCCGCAGCTCGTGGGACGCGTTCGCGATGAACCGCCGCTGTGCCTCGACGGAGCGTTCGAGGCGGTCGAGCATCGCGTCGAACGTGTCGGCCAGTTCCTTCAGCTCGTCCTTCGGCCCGCTGAGCGCGATGCGTTCGTGCAGGGTCGACATGGACAGTCGCTGCGCGGTCGCGGTGATCCGGTGGACGGGCCGCAGGATCCGCCCGGCGACCAGCCAGCCGACGATCACTGACACCACCGTCAGGAGTCCGACCGTCAGCTCGGTCACCCCCCACTGGTAGTCGATCACGTCGTCCACCAGATCGGGCAGCACCGGCGGCAGATCGGCCGGCACTCCCCGTATCGGCGCCTGTGGCGCCAGTGGCGCCCCCTGGATCCGCGAGACCCCCCTGTGCAGCGCCTGGCTCAGCAGCAGGTTGACCGTGATCAGCAGAACGGTCGAGGTCAGCAGGAACAATCCGGAGTAGATCAGCGTGAGCCGTACCCGGACCGTCGTCACAACACGTAACCCGCGCCGGGCACCGTCTGGATGCAGGCCGGGTCGCCCAGCTTCGCGCGCAAGCGGCTGACCACGACCCGCACCACCGTCGTGAACGGGTCGACGTTCTCGTCCCACGCCTCTTCGAGCAGCCGTTCGGAGCTCACGACCGCGCCGTCCGCTCTCATCAGCACCTCAAGGACGGCGAACTCCTTGAGTGACAGGTGCAGATGCTGACCGTCCCGCGACGCCTGCAGCCGGTGGGTGTCGAGCACGATCCCGTGCCGCGTCAGCACCGGCGGCACCTGCGCCTGGCTGCGCCGCCCCAGCGCCTGCACCCGCGCGACCAGCTCCGCGTAGTCGAACGGCTTGGGCAGGTAGTCGTCGGCCCCCATCCCGAGACCGGCCACCCGCTCCGGCACCGCCGCGGCCGCCGTCATCATCAGGATCCGCGTACGGCTCCCGCGCGCCACCAGCTCACGGCACACCAGGTCGCCGTGCTTCTCGGGCAGGTCCCGGTCCAGTACGAGGACGTCATAGTCGCTCACCGCCAGCCGCTCCGCCGCGGCGGCCCCGTCATACACCACGTCGACGGCCATGGCGTGGCGGCGCAACCCCACCGCCACGAGATCGGCCAGATCGCGTTCGTCTTCGGCCACCAGAACCCGCATGCTGACGTTCTTACCCGAATCGGGGTGACAGCGGCGTTAACGGATCCGTTCACGGCCGTGCAACCCGCTTCCGGCCATGCTGGCGGCCATGATCAAACTCCTCTGCGCCGCCGTGCTGACGGCGACCTGCGCCCTGTCCGCGCCCGCCTCCTCGCCGGCCGCCGCCTCAGGCGACCGCTGCACCGCCGCCACGGCGCCGCCGCCGCAATCGGCGCCGCCCACCTCGGTGAACACACTCCGGCAGGCGTACTTCTGCGTGCTGGACAACTACTACAGCGGTCCGGTCATGGACCCGAAGGCCCTGCTGAAGAGCGCTTTCGCCGCCTACACCCAGGACCTGATGCGGCGCGACGCCGATCGGGCCGACCTCCGGTTGCCCGAGCTGACCGGGAACCGCGACACCGACTGGGCCGCCTTCGCGCAGGTCCTCGGCGCGGGTGACGTGTCCGCGCTGCGCGCCGCGATCACCGGAATGGTCGCCGGGCTGCACGACAACCACGCCCGCGCGGTCAGGCCGACTCCCCCGCCGGAAGGGGGGCCGACCGGAACGGGCATCGTGGGCGTGTCGGCCGAGCACGGCCCGGAACTCGACCCGGCGGCCAAGCCGCCGTTGTTCATCACCCGTGTCCTGCCCGGCAGCCCCGCCGCCAAGGCCGACATCAGACCCGGCGACATCATCGTCAAGGTCAACGGCGTGCCGGCGTTCATCGGGAACACCGTGAACCAGAGCATCGTCGACGCCTTCACCACCTCCGGCCCGGTGAAGCTCACGCTCAAGCGCCCCACGACGGGACGGATCCGCACCGTCGACCTCAAGGAGGGTCCCATCACGAGGCAGCCTCCGGCGGTGACATCGAAGACGCTTCCCGGCGGCGTCGCGTACGTCCAGCTGCCCGGTTTCTTCGAAGGGGCCGCCGACCAGGTCATCGCCAAGCTCCAGGGCGCACCGAAGGCGGTGGTCCTCGACCTGCGCGGCAACGGCGGCGGGTCGCCTCGTGAGGTGACCCGGCTGCTCGGCGCGTTCGCCCACGGCAAGGTCACCAGCTACTTCTGCCCGCTCCAGGGAGACTGCCAGCCCAACCGGACCGACGACACCGTCGCGCTGCTCGGCCTGCGCCTCGTCGTCCTGACCGACCGGGCCTGCGCCTCGGCCTGCGAGGACTTCAGCGCGGCCGTCAAGGACAACGGACTGGGCACCCTCGTCGGGACCCGCACCGCGGGCGCCATCTCCGGCCCCGCCGCAGGCTACCTCCTCGACGACGGCAGCCTCCTGCTGCTGCCCAAGGTCCGGCACCTCGGGCCCGCCCGCGAGATCATCGACACGATCGGTGTACCGGTCGACCACTACGCCCCGATGACCGCCCTTGACCTGGCCACCGGGCGCGACCCGGGCGTGGCGAAGGCGCTCGCGTCGCTGTAGGTCCGCGAGCCCGAACGTTGGATCTGCGGCCTAGTCGTCGTCCTCGTCGGCCTCGTCCCACGCCTTGTTGCGGTCGGCGGCACGCTGCAGGGCGCCGGCCGCCTCTTGTTCGGTCTCGTAGGGGCCCATCCGGTCCTTGTTAGGACAGCCCTGATCGGGCTCGACGCGCATGTGCTTGAGGCAGAACCACCACTGGCCATCGCTCACGGGATCAATCTTGCCCCGTAGACTTGCCTTTCATGACGACATTGCTCCAGCCAGGGCGAGTTTCGCCCATTCGAAAGGTCCCCGCGCACATCCAGCGGCCGGAGTACGTCGGCAAGAAGCATCCCAAGACCGGCGAATCCGATGTCAAAACCCCGGAGATGATCGAGCGGATGCGGGTGGCCGGCCGGATCGCGGCGCAGGCGATGGCCGAGGTCGCCAAGCACATCCAGCCCGGTGTCACGACCGACGAGCTGGACCGGATCGGCCACGAGTTCCTTGTCGACCACGGCGCCTACCCGAGCACGCTCGGCTACAAGGGCTACCCCAAGTCGCTGTGCACCTCGATCAACGAGGTGATCTGCCACGGCATCCCCGACGACACCGTGCTGCGCGACGGCGACATCGTCAACGTCGACATCACCGCCTTCATCGGCGGCGTCCACGGCGACACCGATGCCACCTACCTGGTGGGCGAGGTCGACGAGGAGTCACGGCTGCTGGTGGAGCGCACCCGCGAGGCGATGATGCGGGCGATCAAGGCGGTCGCGCCGGGCCGGCAGCTCAATGTGGTGGGCCGGGTCATCGAGGCGTACGCCAAGCGGTTCGGCTATGGCGTGGTGCGCGACTTCACCGGGCACGGCATCGGCACCACCTTCCACTCGGGCCTGATGGTGCCGCACTACGAGGACCCGTCGCTGCGGGTCGAACTGGTGCCGGGGATGACGTTCACGATCGAGCCGATGCTGACGCTGGGCACGATCGACTACGACATCTGGCCCGACAAGTGGACCGCCGTGACCAAGGACCGCAAGCGCACGGCTCAGTTCGAGCACACGATCGTGGTGACCGACACGGGCAGTGAGATCCTCACCCTCGCCTAGGCACCACGCCGCTGACGGTGGTGCCCTCGCCCTGCGTGCCGGTGACCGACAGGCTCCCGCCTAGTTCGGTGAACGTGGCCCGCATCCGCGCGATGCCGCGGCCCGCTCTGAGCGTGGTGAAGCCCCGGCCGTGGTCGCGGATCGTCATCCGGAGGCCGTCCCTGCCCGAGGTCACCGCGACGGAGACAAGGCTCGCGCCGCTGTGCGCCTCGACATTGCCGAGGGCCTCGCGCATGGCGGCCAGCACGCCCGCCCCAATGCGGGACGGCACGTCGGTCGAGGGCAGCGCCCACGTCTCGACGGCGATGCCCGTGCGCTCCGACCACTCCGCCAAGTAGGTCTCCAGCGCCTCCGCCAGGCTTTGCCCCCCGCGCATGCGCGTCTCTTTCGACAACTCTGATCGCCTCTCTGAGCACATGGGGCACGCACCGGCCCCCATACCGATGTCCCCATGCGCGTGCGCGCACTTCCCCCCTCGGGCCTTACGCACACAGCTCATGAGGTTATGCCCGTCTCCCCTGCGAGCAAGGCTACCCGGCGGTTCGGTTACGCGCGGTGGAGGATAGAAGGCCGTGGCCGAACGGCTACTCGGCCCTGTCACTTCTGTTGAGCTTGGCGAGGTAGGCGTTGTAGGAGGCGAGTTCGGGGTCGCCCGCGGCGCTGCGATCGGCCTTGCGGTCCGCCCGCCGCGCCTGCCGCTCGTCGTCCTGGTACCACTGCATGGCGATCGCCAGCAGCACCATCAGGGTCGGGATCTCGCCGAACCCCCAGGCGATCGCGCCGCCGTTCTGCTGCTCCTCCAGCAGCGGGCCGCCCCACGTACGGCCGAGCTGGTCGTACCAGCCGGAGGCCAGCACGGTGCCGGTCATCATCAGCGCGACGCCGAAGAACGCGTGGAAGGGCATCGTGACGAAGAGGACCAGCAACTTGCCCACGTACGGCAGGCGGTGCGGCGCCGGGTCGACCCCGATGATCGTCCAGAAGAACAGCGAGCCACTGAGCAGGAAGTGCAGGGTCATGAAGATGTGCCCGAGGTGTTCCTCCATGGCCGACTCGAACAGCGGCGTGAAGTACAGCGCGTACGTCGAGGCGATGAAGATGGCCGTCGCGATGCCCGGATGGCCGACGACCTTGACGAACCCGCTGTGCAGGATCGTCGTCAGCCACTCGCGCGGCCCCCGGTCGCCGCGCTTGGCGGCCGGCCTGAGCGCGCGCAGCGCCAGCGTGACGGGGCCGCCGAGGACCAGGAGGATGGGCACGACCATGGAGAGCGTCATGTGCTCGACCATGTGCACGTCGAACATGACCTTGGCGTAGCGGGCAACACCGCTCTGGGTGGCCACGACCAGCAGCGCCACCCCGCCGAACCAGGCGGCGGTGCGGCCCCACGACCAGCTGTCGCCGCGCCGCATCAGCCTGATGACCCCGGCGGCGTAGAGGCCGCCCAGGACGGCGGCGACCACCGCGAAGAACAGGTCGAGCCACCACAGCGAGGCCAGGTTGCCGATCGTGATCGGCGGCGGCATCGGGAACCCGAGCAGGTCGAAGGCCCGGTCGGCGGGCAAGCTGACCGGCGGCGGCGCGGTGCGGGAGAGCACGACGGCCAGGCCCATGGTGGCGGCCATGAGCAGCAGCTCACCGCAGGCCAGCCGGGTGAACGCGCCATGGCGGCCGGCGCCCATCCCGGCCAGTGTGCGCTGCCGGTGCCACCAGCCCACGTAGCCGAGCAGGACGAACGCGATGATCTTCGCCACGATCAGCACGCCGTACGCCGACGTCCAGAGGTCGGAGACCGAGGTCAGCCGGGCCAGCACGCTGAACACCCCGGACGCGCCGACCCCGATGTAGCACCACAGGGCGAGCCTGGAGAACCTGGCCGCGGCGATCTCCAGCTGCGGCAGCTTCCGTACGGCGTGCAGGGCCACCACCGCGAGACCGCCCACCCACAGCGACAGCGTGAGCAGGTGCAGCGCCAGCCCCGAGGTGGCCAGGTCGTGGTTGGGCGAGGAGGAGGAGTGACCGGTGAGCGCGGGCGGCAGCAACGTGGCCAGCGCGAGCACCAGCAGGCCGGCCGCGGCCCCGGCGGTGATGGCACCGCGCGAGAACAGCGCGATGGCCACCCCGAACAGCACCACGAGCGTGAGCGCGATGCCCTGGCTGGACTGGGTGGCGAAACCGGTCAGGTAGTTGGATTCGAAGACCTCGGTGACCGGTCGGGTGAAGGTGTCGGCCGCCCCGAACATGATCGCGGCGAACGCGGCGGCGGCCCAGGACAGCGCGCTCCAGGAGGCGGCCTTGACATAGCCGAGCGCGGTCTTGCCCAGCAGGCCCTTGTCGTTGGGCAGCAGGAGGGCGGCGGTCAGCAGCAGGCCGATGGTGACCACGCCGGCCGCGTCCATCCACAGCTTGGAGACCGGCAGCCCCCACCGGGTGATCGGCCCGGCGTCGGGCAGGCCGGCGATGATCCGCGGGAACGCCGCGCCGCCGGCGACCATGGCGATCACCAGGGCGACGAGCGCCGCCCCCACCGCCGCGAGCGCGAGACGCGCGGCCCTGGTCACGGTTTCTTCTCGTCTCTGGGCGAATCTGTACGCGGGCCGGTCGGCCGCTTCTGCCGCGCGCTGAGCAGGAAGCCGATGCCGACGCCGACGAGCGCGCCGACCACGACGATCAGCCACACGGGGAACGACGTCGAGGCGGCCCCCGCCTGCTCGGCCGGCGCGGCCGAAGCCGCAGCCTGGGCCTGGGTTTGGGCTGCCGGAGCCTCGGTGACGGGCGCCTGCGACTGCGCGCTCGCTGACGGCGCGCTCGGCGAGGACGACGGCGAGGGTGACGGCGCCCCCTTGACCGTGAACGGGATCTCGCCCTCGATCGGGTGCCCGTCGGAGGAGACGACGCGGTAGGCGATCGTGTATTTCCCATCGGGCAACGCGCCCTTGAGCTCCTGCGTCACCACCTTGCCGTCGGCACGGGGATCGCCGCTCTGGTGAGCGGTGCCTTCGGCGCCGCGGACGACCACGACCGGGATGCGCACGCCCGAGGTGAACTCGAGCCTGACTTCGTCGACGGACTCGACCGTGGCGCCCTTGGCCGGGTCACTGCTCTTGAGAGCGTCGTGAGCCAGGGCCGGTCCGGCGGTGCCCAGCAGGACCAGGGCGGCGAGGAACGCGGTGAGAGCCGCGAACGGGGATCTCTTCATGACATCCCCAAGGCTACCGACGTCGCCGCCCGGTCCTGACCTCGCTACAGGCCCGCGCAGGCCAGCGCGCGCTGGTAGGCCTTCACGGCGTTGTCGGCGTCGCCCAGCTGCTCCATGGTCTCGGCGGCGGCGTACCAGGTGGAGGCGACCTTGCCGGTGTCGGGCAGCGGGCTGATCCACTGGCGCACGATGTCGAGCTCATGCTGCGCCTCGCCGAACCTGCCGACCCCACCGTAGGTGCGGCTGAGCATGAGGCGCAGCTCGGCGCCCAGGGTCTTGGCGGTCTCGGGCAGCAACTCGGTGCCGGCCCGCACGTACCTGATCGCCTGCTCATAGTTGCCGTCGAGGATCTCGGCGCGGCCGAGCTCCACCAGGCAGCCGGCGCGGTCGGCCGTGCTGGCGGAAGACTGGGCCAGTTCCTGGTCGGCCTTGATGAGCAGCTGGCGGGCCTCCTTGCGGGCCGACGGCCTGACCCTGAGCAGCAGCGCGGCGTACGCGTTGCGCATCCTGGCGAGGTTGCGCGGCTGACCGTACTCCGACTGGACGGCCAGCGCCCGCTCGGCGAAGCCCAGGGCCTCCTCGCCGTGTCCGGTGGTCTCGGCGACGACGGCGGCGTTCCAGCAGGCGGCGACCGTCGATCTCGGCGTGCCGAGCAGGTCGGCCGCGTTCAGCAGTTCGGCGGCGAACTGGCGGGCGCGCAGCAGATCCCCGCGCAGCATGTACGCGCCCAGCAGGGTGGCGCCCAGCTCGATGGTCAGGTCGGACCAGGCCGGCCGGCTCGCGCCGCCCAGAATGCCTTCACCGATCGCGACGGCCTCGGTCAGCCTGTCGCTCCTGTGATAGAGACGGCACAGGGCGATGGACACCTCGATGCGGCGGTCGGCGGGGATGTCCTCCTGGCTGATCCGATCGAGGATGGCGATGGCTCCGGTAAGGTCACCGCATGCCTCGGTGGCCAGGGCGAGCCCGAATTCGGTGTCTTGACGGAGAGACGTGAGACCTGTCAGGTTATTGTTCGCCATCAGCTCGGCGAAGCGGGTGCGGGCCTCGGAGACTTCACCGTTCTCCAGGGCCAGCCGCGCGTAGCCGAGGGCGAGTTCGATGTCCTCCATCTGCTCGGCCGTCACGCCGTTGACCAGATAGGAGAGCGAGCAGTCCAGCTTCTGAGCCAGCAACTCCAGGACCGCGGGAGTCGGGGTACGCTTGCCACTCTCAATCAAGGAGACGTAGCTATCCGAGAGTTCGGGGTGCGCGAGTTGCGCCTGCGACAGGCCACGCTGTCGCCGAACCGTCTTAATCCGGAGTCCGACCAGGTCAGATGTGGTCACAGTCGCCGCTCCTTGAGATGATGAAACGCTCTACCCATAGGCGAGGGAGACCCCACATGCGTATGCGTCTTATCTTGTCCGCACTTGCTGCCATGGCTGCGACCGTACTGGTCGCAGGAAGCAATGCTACGACTGCGAACGCCCAATCGTCTCCTGCTGTCAGCTTTGATGTCCCAATATGCTGCTAGGTGATCATTGACCGCTTGACCGGATGATGTCATCAGCAACTCAGCGTGATCATCGCGCCGCTTGTCGTAATCGCTTCAGCCTGCCCGGAGGGCCAGGAAGAAGTCGACCCGGTCTGTCATCGTCGACAGATCGCGGCCGGTCAGCTCCTCCACCCGCTTGATCCGGTAACGGACAGTGTTGACGTGCACGTGCATCCGCTCCGCGCACGCGTTCCATGAGCCGGCGCAGTCGAGGAACGTGCCGAGAGTACGCACCAGCTCCGATTGGTGCCGCCCGTCGTAGTCGAGCAGTGGCCCGAGCAACCGATCGGCGAACGAGCGCCGCACGTCGCCAGGGGTCGTGGCCAGCAGCAGGGCGTGCGTGTAGATCTCGTCACTCGTCACCACCCCGCCGCCGCGCACCTCCGCCAGCCGCCTCGCGTGCCCGGCCTCCTCGACCCCGCCCTTCACGGCCACCGCGCCGGTGAGCGCGCCACTCAACCCGACGCAGACCCGCGTGCCGGGCAGCGCGGAAAGCACCTCCACCCCGGCACTCAGCTGCTCGGCCACCCCGCTCGCCGTCGAGCCCCGCAGCGGCACCAAAGCCACCGCGCCGTCCGTCCATACCGCCGCGACGACCTCGCGGGCCAGCAGCTCCTCCATGGTCTGCCCGCCCAACGTCGCCGCGTCCGGATCGCCCGGCCGGCCCGCCGTGAGGACGGTGGCGTTCACGATCGCGTACGGCTCGGCGGCGTCGAGCCCGCAGGTGCGGAGCCTGGCGTCCAGCTCGGCCGGGCCCGCCTCCGCCAGCGCGGCCGTGACGAGCTGCTCGGCCAGCCGCCGTTCGACCCGGCGCCCCTCCTCCATCCGGCTGTGCTCGACCGCGACGCAGGCCGCCAGCTCGTAGCCGATGTCGGGCCGGTCCAGCAGGTCGCCGTCGCAGGCCAGCAGCCAGCCCGCGGCCCGGTGGCCACGCCCGACGCCGAAGATCGTGTGCTCGCCGACGCGGCAGGGCAGCCGGGACGCCGTCAGGTACGCGCGGGCCAGCCGTACCGGATCCTCGGCGGAGCCCACGATCACCCGGCCGGTGGCGGAGACGACGGCGCCCGTGACGCCCAGCTCCGCGGCCGTCAGCGCGAACAGCTCGGGCAGCGCGGCGCCCTCGGCCACGGCGGTGAGCAGCCTGCGGTGACGGCCGAGCGCGTCGCGCGCGTCGCCGGACAGGCGGGGCACGACGAGCTCCGCGAGCGTACGGAAGGAGACCTCGGTGGGCACCTCGACGAGCGTCAGCCCGGCCGCCGCGCACGCCGCCACGAGGTCGTCGGGAACATGACCGAGCCACGCCTGGCCCGCGCCGAGCGCGGCCACCCCGGCCTCGGCCAGCGCGGCGACGAAGCGGGCCGCGTCGTCCGGTGACGTGCGCCACATCATCCCCGTGAGCACCAGCTCGCCGCCCGACAGGTAGCGCCCCGGCTCGGGCAGGTCGGTGATGTGCACGCCGGTGAACTCCGTGGCCGGGTCGCCGGTCAGGAGCCTGAGGCGCAGCTCGCCGATGGCCAGCAGGTCACTGATGCGCACTTGGAGGAATATACAAGCCGGCCCGTCAAGCTCTGACCGGGATTTAACGTCACGCGCATAGGACCGCCGCCACGCTGGTGCTCTACTCGGAGAATGACCGAAACGTCGAGCGAGACGCGGCGGCTCGAGTCCATGGGCGTGGGTGAGAGCGCCCAGCGGCCGGACGCCACACTGAAGGTGACGGGCGAGTTCGCCTACGCCTCCGACCTGTGGCTCGATGGCATGGCGTGGGGCGTGACGCTGCGCAGCCCGCACGTCTCGGCGTGGATCCGCTCGATCGACGTGGGACCCGCGCTGGCGATGCCCGGGGTGTTCACGGTGCTGACGCACGAGGACGTGCCCGGCGAGAAGTTCTACGGCCTGGAGCTGAAGGACCAGCCCGTGCTGGCCATCGACCAGGTCCGCTACCAGGGCGAGCCGGTCGCGCTGGTGGCCGCCGACCATCCGGAGACCGCGCGCAGGGCCGCGGCGGCGATCGTGGTCGAGTACGAGCCCCGTCCCGCCGTGACAGACCCCCGTGAGTCCCGAAATTTCGTAAGACATCAGCCGGTGCGGGTGGGCGACACCTTCGAGGCGGACGTCGTGGTGTCGGCCGAGTACGAGGTCGGCATGCAGGACCAGGCGTTCCTCGGCCCCGAGTCCGGCCTGGCCGTCCCCGCCGAGGACGGCGGCGTGGACCTGTACATCGCCACCCAGTGGCTGCACGTGGACCGCGACCAGCTCGCCCCCTGCCTCGGGCTGCCGCCGGAGAAGGTACGGCTGACGCTGTCGGGCGTCGGCGGCGCGTTCGGCGCCCGCGAGGACCTGTCGATGCAGGCGCACGCCTGCATGCTGGCGCTCCGGCTGAACCGTCCCGTGAAGATCGTCTACAACCGCGAGGAGTCGTTCTACGGCCACGTACACCGCCACCCCGCGTGGATGCGCTACGAGCACGGGGCCACCCGTGACGGCAAGCTCGTCTACGTCAAGGCCGACATCCTGCTCGACGGCGGCGCGTACTGCTCCTCCTCCCCCGCCGTCGTCGGCAACGCCGCCTCGCTCGGCGCCGGCCCGTACGAGGTGCCGAACGTCCGGATCGACGCCACCGGCGTCTACACCAACAACCCGCCGTGCGGGGCGATGCGCGGGTTCGGCGCGGTGCAGGCTTGCTACGCGTACGAGTCGCAGATGGATCTCCTGGCCGAGGCGTGCGGCCTGTCGCCGGTCGAGATCCGGGTGCGCAACGCGGTGTCGCAGGGTTCGTCCCTGGTCACCGGCCAGATCATCGACTCGCCCGCGCCGCTGGCCGGCATGCTCCGCGAGCTGGCCGCGATGCCGCTGCCGCCCTCCCGGGAGTCCGATCTGCGCGCGCTGCCGGGCGGCGTCTCGCAGACCACCCACGGCGAGTCCGTACGGCGAGGCGTCGGGTACGGCGTGGGCATCAAGAACATCTGCTTCTCCGAAGGCTTCGACGACTACTCCACGGCCCGGGTCCGGGCCGAGCTGATCGGCGGCGAGCCGCACGTCACCGTGCACACCGCGGCGGCCGAGGTCGGCCAGGGCCTGGTGACGCTCCAGGCCCAGATCGCCAGGACCGAGCTCGGCGTCGAGAACGTGACCGTGGCGACGGCCGACACCACGGTGGGCTCGGCGGGCTCGTCGTCGGCCTCGCGGCAGTCGTACGTCACCGGCGGAGCGGTGAAGGCGGCCTGCGAGGCGGTACGGGCGCGCTTCGAGGGGCTGCCGGCCAGGGAGGCGCTGGAGAAGTACGGGCCGATCGAGGAGACGCGGGAGTACCGGCACCGGCCCACGTTCCCGATGGACCCCGAGACCGGGCAGGGTGACTCGCACACCCAGCTCGCCCTGTGCGTACACCGGGCCGTGGTGGACGTGGACGTCGAGCTGGGCCTGGTCAAGGTGGTCGAGCTGGCGGCCGTACAGGATGTGGGGCGGATCATGAACCCGCAGGCGCTGGAGGGCCAGATCCACGGCGGCTCGGCGCAGGGGCTCGGGCTGGCGCTGATGGAGGAGATCCAGATGCGTGACGGGCGGCTGCTGAACCCGTCGTTCACCGACTACCTGATTCCCACCATTCTCGACATGCCGCCGATGGCGCTGAAGATCCTGGAAAATCCCGACCCCGCCGCCCCGTACGGACTGCGTGGCGCGGGTGAGCCGCCCACGCTCTCGTCCACACCCGCCATCGCGGCGGCGGTGCGGGCGGCGACCGGACTGCGGTTGACGCGCGTTCCCATCAGACCGGAAGATATCGCCTTGGTTAATGGGCGGATCGACTACGGGGAGGAATCCGATGACCAGCGCACGTGACGCGGCCAAGGCAGAGTTCGAGCGGTTCGACACCGACGGCGACGGCCTGCTGTCGACCAGCGAGATCAGGCAGGTCAATGCGGCCCTCGGCGGGCAGGGCGTCACCGACGCGGAGATCAGCGCGTTCATCGACGCCATCGACAAGGACGGCGACGGCCGGATCGGCCTGGAGGAGTTCGTCGGCCTGGTGGGTGGTGGCAAGCACGAGGCGTGATCGGCGCCTTGCGGGACCGGCCGGAGGGATGATCACGTTCCCGGCCGGGTAGGGCATCCGGCACTCCCCCTTGATCGCGAGGGGGAATGGCCGTGCTCGACAGGTTCTTCGAGCTCTCCGGCCGGTCGACGACGGCCGGGCGTGAGGTGCGCGGCGGCATCACCACGTTCATGGCGATGGCCTACATCATCCTGCTCAACCCGATCATTCTGGCCGGCGCCCGCGACATCACCGGCGCCAGGCTCTCGATCGTCCAGCTCACCACCTCGACCGCCTTGGCGGCGGCCGTCTCGACGCTGCTCATGGCCTTCATCGGCAACGCGCCGTTCGGGCTGGCGGCCGGGCTCGGCCTGAACGCGGTGGTGGCCTACCAGGCCGCGCCCCACATGACCTGGGCCCAGGCGATGGGCCTGGTCGTCCTCGAAGGACTCGCGATCGTCATCCTGGCCGTGACGGGCCTGCGTACCCTGATCATGAACGCGATCCCGCTGGCGCTCAAGCACGCGATCAGCGTGGGGATCGGGCTGTTCATCGCGCTGATCGGCCTGGTCGACGCGGGCTTCGTGGCGGCGGGCTCCGGCACGCCCGTGCAACTCGGCGCGACCGGGCACCTGGCGGGCTGGCCGGTCACGGTGTTCTGCTTCGGGCTGCTCCTGATGATCGTCCTGTACGTACGCCGGACCCCGGCGGCCATCCTCATCAGCATCGCGGTGACTACTGTCCTGGCCGTGGTCGTGAACTCACTGGCCACCATCGACCCCAGGACCTGGGGCGTAGTGACGCCCCGGGTGCCGAAGTCGCTGGTCGCGGCGCCCGACTTCGGGCTGGTGGGACGGTTCGACCTGTTCGGCGGGTTCGTGAGCGCGGGGGCGCTGACGGCGGCCGTGGTGCTGTTCACGCTGATTCTGTCCGGGTTCTTCGACGCGATGGGCACGATCATCGGCGTCAGCGACGAGGCCGGGCTGGTGGACGAGCAGGGGCGGGTGCCGCGGCTGGGCGCGATCCTGACCGTGGACGGCGTCGCGGGCATGATCGGCGGGGCGACCAGTTCGTCGGCGAACACCGTCTTCGTCGAGTCGGCCGCCGGTGTGGGCGAGGGGGCCAGGACCGGGCTGGCCAGCGTGGTGACCGGGGCGCTGCTGGGCCTGGCCCTGCTGTTCACGCCGCTGGCCGGGATGGTGCCCGCAGCCGCGGCGGCGCCCGCGCTGGTGCTGGTCGGGGCGCTGATGATGACGCAGAGCAGGAACGTGCCCTGGGAGGACCTGGAGCTGGCCGTGCCCGCGTTCCTGACGATCGCGCTGATGCCGTTCACGTACTCGATCACGAACGGGGTGGGGGCCGGGGTGATCTCGTACACGCTGATCAAGGCGGCTCGGGGGAAGTTCGGCGAGATTCCGTGGCTGCTGTGGGTGGTCTCGCTGATCTTCCTGGCCTATTTCGGGATCACGGCATTGGAGGAGTTGTTCGGGTAGCTGCTTGGCCGGCTGTCAGCGGATGTCGGCGGTGTTGCAGGCCACGTTGTTCTTGTCGAGGTCGGGGTACCAGGCGTACTCGGGGTGGACGCCCTTGGTGTACGGGCCGTCGCCGGCGGCGACGGCCGCCTTGCAGCTCGCGTAGTGGGGGTCCAGGCTGCCTCGGACGGGAGAGGTGGCATGGCTGGCCGGGGCGGAGGCGCCCGAGGTCGGCGCTCCCGCGTTGGGCACGCCCGTCGTGCCCGTAGTGCCCGTGGGGGACTGGCCCGTGGTGGTCGGCGCTCCACCCGTCGGCGCTCCACCCGTCGGGGCTCCACCCGTCGGCACTCCACCCGTCGGTACCCCCGCGGTCGGGGCGGCGTCGGTCGGCGCTCCGGGCGACGGCGTGGAGCCGAGCAGACTCGCGGCCAGGGCCTCGGCCGCCGCCTTGTCGAAGCCCACGATGCTCAGGCTGTCGCCGTCCATGGGCTGCGTGACGATCGGTGCCGCCAGGACGGTCTTGGGCACCTGGACGACTGCCACCTGCCGCTGGTTCGTCACCAGCTCGTCGATGAGGTCCGACACCTTCTGCTTGAACGCGGGCGCGATCGCGATGCGCACCGAGTAGGTGCCGTCCTTCTCGCGTACCGCCTCGATCCGCTGCACGGCGTTGACCGTGACCCCGTCCTCCAGCAGGTAACAGGTGGTCTGCTCCTTGTCGAGCACCGCCGTGACACCCGGGCACGGCGCCGGCTTGGTGTCTCTGACCGGCGCGAAGTGGATCGGCGTCGCCAGCCGCTGCGGCGGGACGCCCCCCAGGAGCGGCGCGTCGGGGCTTCTGGTCATCAGGACGGCGACCGTCCCCAGCACGCCGGAGATGAGCACGACGATCACCAGCGAGACGATCAACACGATGGTGGTGAATCTGCTGGCCTTGGGTTCTCCGGGCTCTCCGGGCTCCGCGGGTGGCGGCTCTTCCGGCTTCTCCATCGTTGGCGACCCCATCCTGACGTTCGGGCTGCGGGTGAGCCTATCGAGGACCGGCTGTAGCGGGGTAATCAGGTGAACGATCCTCATCGTCCAGCAAGAAATGGGGAAGATGGGAGAAAGGGCTGCAGATTGTCGATGGATCCTTACGGCGGTCGAGAAGAAAGTGACGCCGCCTGAAGGCAGGGGTTTCCACGCTCAAGGAGTCTCGATGAAGGTCGGCGTTCCCCGCGAGGTCAAGGACAACGAATACCGCGTCGCGCTCACCCCCGCGGGCGTCCACGAGCTGGTACGGCACGGCCACCAGGTCCACGTCGAGCACGACGCGGGCCTCGGCTCGTCGATCCCCGACGCCGACTTCGCGGCGGCCGGTGCCGTCATACTCGACCAGGTCGACGACGTCTGGGCCGAGAGCGACCTGGTGCTGAAGGTGAAGGAGCCGATCGCCGAGGAATACCACCGGATGCGCAAGGGCCAGATCCTGTTCACCTACCTCCATCTGGCCGCCTCCCGGGCCTGCACCAAGGCGATGCTCGACTCGGGCGTCACCGGGATCGCCTACGAGACCGTACAGACGCCGAACGGCGCCCTCCCCCTGCTCGCCCCCATGTCGGAGGTCGCGGGGCGGCTCGCGCCGCAGGTCGGCGCGTACCATCTGATGCGCTCGCAGGGCGGCAGAGGCGTGCTGATGGGCGGCGTGTCAGGCGTGCGCGCGGCCCACGTCGTGGTGATCGGCGCGGGCGTGTCGGGCATGAACGCCGCCGCCATCGCGCTCGGCATGCAGGCCGAGGTGCTCCTCCTCGACAAGAACATCGACAAACTCCGCCAGGCCGACATGATCTACCAGGGCCACTGCCAGACGGTCGCCTCCAACACCCTGGAGATCGAGAGCGCCGTACGCGAGGCCGACCTGGTCATCGGCGCGGTCCTGGTGCCCGGCGCGAAGGCGCCCAAGCTGGTGACCAATGAGCTCGTCAGCCGGATGAAGCCCGGCTCCGTGCTGGTCGACATCTCGATCGACCAGGGCGGCTGCTTCGAGGACTCCCGGCCCACCACGCACGCGGAGCCGACGTACCAGGTGCACGAGTCGATCTTCTACTGCGTGGCCAACATGCCGGGCGCGGTCCCGTACACCTCAACGTTCGCCCTGACGAACGTCACGCTCCCGTACGCGCTGGCCATCGCCGACCGGGGCTGGGCACCGGCCATGCGCCAGGACCAGGCGCTCGCGCTGGGACTGAGCACGCACGAGGGCCGCCTGACCAGCCGGCCGGTGGCGGAGGCCCACGGGTTCACATGGACGCCATTGGAAGACGTACTGACCCGAGCATGACGAGGCGACCGCCGAGCACCTCCCGGTGCCGGGCGACTCCTTCGACGCCGGCCTGGCGATCCTCATGGTCCACCGCTGGAGCGCCCTGACCTCCTGGACCAGGGGCACACTCCCGCGGCGATGTACTCACGACTACTGACCTATGCGGCCGTCGATGCGCTCGCGCAACAGGTCGGCATGACCCATGTGGCGGGCATACTCCCAGATCATTCCCATCGCCGCCTCGCGCAGCGACATCAACCCTCCACCGCTGCCATGCAGATTCGCGGCATCGTCGGCGGTGATGTCGAGACTGGGCGCCTCGGCCATGAACCGCTCGGCGAAGTCCACCTCCGCACGCCATGCCTCCCACGCCTCCGCTACGACCTTGGGGTCGGCGACAGCGCCGTCGAAGTCACCGTCACGGTCGGTCTCGGAGGTGAACAGCTTGGGGACGTCCTGTCCGGCCATCAGCACCCGGAACGTCCCACGCTCCACCTCGGCCAGGTGTCGCACCAGGCCCAGGAGCGACATCGTCGACGGCTCGACGGAACGCCGCGCCATCGCCTCCGCATCGAGATCCGCGCATTTCATCTCCAAGGTGAGGCGTGCGCAGCGCAGGTTTTCGATCAGCGTGGTGCGCTCGTCGCCCAACGTTGGCCCGTTCTCACGTGGGTCGTCGTCAGATGGCTTGCCGTCCGCGGTGAACATGTCGGCTCGTCGTGTCGTTGCCATGGCCGCCATCTTGGGCGAAGCGCCTGGCGGCCGACAACTGATTAACGGTCCCTAGACTCATGGCCATTCGCTGTAACTCACGGAAGGACGACAGTGGCCAAGACCGCTCTCCTGGTGATGGATGTCCAACGGGTCATCGTGGACCGCTACCCGGACCCCGCCTACCTGCCGCGCCTGCGCGAGGCGATCGACGCCGCCCGGGCCGCCGGCCTCCCGGTGATCTACGCGGCCGTCGGGTTCCGTCCCGGATATGCGGAGATCAGTCCCCGCAACAAGATGTTCGGCGCGATCGCCCGCATGGGGGGAATCGGCGGAAACGACCAGGCCATGGAGATCCATCCGGACGTGGCACCGGAACCTGGCGACGTCGTCGTCACGAAGAAGCGGGTCAGCGCCTTCGCCGGCAGCGACCTCGACATGGTCCTGCGGGCAGGCGACATCGATCACCTGGTCCTCACCGGCATCGCCACGAGCGGCGTCGTGCTGTCCACCCTGCGCCAGGCGGCCGACCTGGACTTCCAGCTCACCGTCCTGTCCGACGCCTGCCTCGACTCCGATCCCGAGGTGCACCGGGTGCTCGTGGAAAAGGTGTTCCCCGGCCAGGCGGACGTCACCACCGTGGCCGAGTGGGTGGCGACGACCAAGTGATCCGAGGCCGCTTCCCTGACATCTGGGTGCCGGGCGGCCCAGTGATCCGAGGCTGTTCGCGTCCCTGACATCTGTTTTCCTGACACCCCGGCGGGTACGCCGGGGTGATGCACGAGCCCATGGCAGAGCGGATACGACGACGCGCCGAGCACCTGCTGCCCGAGGAACAGGCGGCAGGCAGCGACGACACCGAGAAGCAGGCGGCAAGCATCCTCGCCGACTCCGACGCCCGCGAGGAGTACGCGGAATCAACACCCGACCTGCGGATCGACCACCGCACGTCCGAGGAGACCGTCGATCCTTGACGCGCTCTCCGGTGTGAACGCCGGAGATCCAGCCCGTGCCGTCGCGGCTCATCTGGGACCGGACGCGCGCGCCTCCTGACCGAGGCGGTGTGTTTCGAACTGGAAAACGAGACTCAGCCAGTGACCGGAAGCGCGTACCGCACAGCGGTCAGCCGTTCCGACAACTCCCACAGCCGGCGTCCGGTCTCGGCGTCGGCGGCGGCCGGGGCCAGTCGCACCCGTGTTGGCGCGCCACGCAATTCGCCCATGCCGTCCGGCCCGAAGAACTGCCCGCCGGACGCGTCCGGGGCGGTGGCCGCGTACAGCTGGGGCAGTGCGCCCCGGTCCGGGGGCTGTGCGAGCGGGGTGAGGATCCGGCCGTACAGCATTTTCACCATGCCGACCGGTGCGCTCGTCTGCAGGTTGGTGGCGGCGTAGCCGGGGTGGGCGAGCATGCTGGCCACCGGGCTGCCTGCGGCGGTCAGGCGGCGGTGGAGTTCCCAGCCGAAGACCGCGTTGGCGAACTTCGACTGGTTGTAGAACCTCATCGGCGCGTACGTGCGCTCGCCGGACAGGTCGTCGAAGAGCAGGCGGCCCTGCCGGTGGTTGGTCGAGCTGACGGTGACCACGCGGGGATCGTCGCCGTCGGCCAAGAGGTCGAGCAGCAGGCCGGTGAGGGCGAAGTGGCCGAGATGGTTGACGGCGAACTGCAGCTCGTGACCCTGCGCGCTGAGGGTACGGGGTGGCGCCATCACACCGGCGTTGTTGATGAGCACGTCCAGCCGCGCGTGGTCGGAGCGCAGCCCGTCGGCGAAGGCGCGGACGGAGTCCAGATCGGCCAGATCGAGGCGGCGTACCTCCAGGCGGGCGCCCGGCTGCTCAGCGACGATCTTCGCGACCGCCTGGCGGGCCTTGGGCTCGTCGCGTACGGCGAGGATGACGTGCCCGCCCTTGCGGGCGAGCGCTTGGGTGGTCGCCAGGCCGAGGCCGCTGGTGGCTCCGGTGACGACGAACGTCCGTGTGGTCTGGTCCGGAAGGTGCGCGGAGGTCCAGGATTTTGTCACGCGGCACACGCTGCCCTTGTAGGCACTGAGTGTCAAGTCGCGCTTCCGTGCCACCAGCGGCATGGGATGTAAGATGGGCCGGTGACCATCCGCCCCGAAGTGAGCCTGGCCCAGCGCAAACGTCAGCTTGTCTCTGACGAGCTGACGCAGGCGGCGCTGAATCTGCTGACCCGGAAAGGGTTCGACGCGGTCACGGTCGACGAGATCGTGGCCGCCGCGGGCGTTTCCCGACGCACGTTCTTCCGATATTTCGCTTCAAAGGAGGACGTGGTGGTCCAGTTCCTGGCCGAGATGGGCGCCGGCATGCGTGCGGAGTTGGCGGCCCGCCCCGCCGAGGAGCCGCCATCGGCCGCACTGCGGCACACCGTCTGGGTCTCCGTCAATGCCTGCGCCGACCATGCCGACCGGGCGCTGCGCGTGGTGCAGCTGATTCTGAACACACCGGCCCTGCTCGCCCGTTTCCTGGAGCGCCAGGCGCAGTGGCGTGCGGAGTTGACGGCGGAACTGGCCCACCGGCTGAGGCTCGACCCCGCGACCGACCTGTATCCGCACATGGCGGCCGGGATGGCACTGACCGCCTTCGACGCCGTGCTGCGGCGGTGGAGCGACAGCGACGGTTCCGAGGCCCCCACCGCCCTGATCGACCAGGCTTTCGCCGTGATCGCGCCGGCGCTGGACACCGTCGATGGCGAAGGCCCTGGACCGCGAATCTTGGATGCGCCGCGGCCCTAAGGTCAATCCCACCAGAAGGACCAGACAGCAGCATCCACGATCTCGGCCGCGGAGGCCGGTGCCTATAGTCGCTTATGGTGTGTTTGTGACTGCTAGTCCAGGCCGCCGTGACCAGCTCAAAGAGTTCCTGCGCGCCAAGCGGGAGGCTCTCTCCCCCGCCGACGTCGGCATGCCCGAAGGAGGACGCCGCCGTACTCCGGGGCTGCGCCGGGAAGAGGTGGCAGTGCTCGCCGGGGTGGGAGTGTCCTGGTACACCTGGCTGGAGCAGGGACGCGACATCAAGGTCTCCGATGCCGTGCTGGATGCCGTCGCCCGCGTGCTGAAACTTGACGAGGCGGAACGGGCGCACCTGTACGTGCTCGCCGGGCTGAATCCACCGGACCCCGCAGGCCGGCCGGGTGCGCCGGTGAGCGAGCAGTTGCGCGCGGTGCTGGAGGCATGGATGCCCAATCCGGCGCACGTACTGGATCGGCACTACAACCTGGTGGCGATGAACGACGCGGCCAGGTGGGTGTTCGGATTCGATGACGATGTCCGGAACTGCATGGTGGCGTTCTTCACCCACCCGATCTACCGCGGCAGGTTCACCGAATGGGACGAGTTCGCCCCGGACATGGTGGCCGACTTCCGCGCCAGCGCCGCCCGCTATCACGACGATCCGGTGTTCGGTCAGATCGCCGAAGAGCTGTGCGGCGCCAGTGCGGAGTTCGCCGAGTTGTGGGCCCGGCCGGACGTACGCTCCCGCTCCCAGGGGATCAAGGCGATCACCCACCCCGAAGCCGGGAACCTCACCTTCGAGTATTCGCTGTTCCGGCTGCCGGATCGTACGGACCTCAACGTGGTACTGCACACACCGCATCCCGACACCGACACCAAGGAGAAGGTCGAAAGCCTGGTGGTGGCACACCCAGGATGAGCTGACACTGCCTTCCCGAAAGCCTTCCCACCACGATGGAAGACATGAAGGCAATCACGATTCCCGAATTCGGCAGTGCTGATGTCCTCCGCCTCGACGAGGTCGAGCTCCCCGAGCCCGGGCCGGGGCAGGTCTCCATCGACGTGGCCTACGCGGGCGCCAACTTCGCCGAGATCCTCTACCGGCAGGGCGTGGTGGACGTACCGCTGCCCTTCGTGCCCGGCATCGAGGTGTCCGGCCGCATCCGGGCGCTCGGCCCCGGCGTCGAGGGGCTGCGGGTGGGCCAGTCGGTCGCCGCGCTGACGATCGTCGACAGCGGCGGCTACGCGGAGGTGGTGACCACCTCCGCCGACCTGGTGGCCCCGTTGGACGACTACGACCTGGGGCTGGGCATCGCGGCGGCGCTGCCCTCCAACAGCACCACCGCGTTCCTCGTACTCGACCGGGTAGCCCGCATCGAACCAGGCGAAACCGTGCTCGTGCACGCCGCCGCCGGAGGCGTGGGCAGCCAGCTCGGCCAGGCCGCCCGGTTGCTGGGCGCGGGCCGCGTGGTGGGCACCGTGGGCAGCCCCGCCAAGATCGAGACCGCCAAGGCGTTCGGCTATGACGAGGTCGTCCTGCGCGAGCAGGTGGCCGAGGCCGGTCGGTTCGACATCGTGGTGGACATGGTCGGCGGTGCGGCCCGACGCACCAGCCTGGACCTGCTCGCGCCGATGGGCCGGATGGTGGTGATGGGCAACGCCTCCGGCGCCGAGGACGTCGGGATCTCGGCCGACGAACTGTGGTTCACCAACAAGACGGTCTCCGGGTTCAACCTGGCCGCGTTCTCCGCCGCTTTCCCGGCAGAGGCGGGTCGGGCGCTGAATCGGGCTGTCGCGGCGGCCGCTAGCGGGGAGCTTCGGGTGCAGGTGGAGTCACTACGGCTGGAGCAGGCCGCACAGGCGCACCGCCGCATCGAGTCCGGCCGTACGACCGGCAAGCTCGTGCTCGAAGTCGAACGAATCTGACGCCTAACTCAAAGAACATGAGCAGGTCGGAGGCGGTTCTCTGTGGATGCGCTCCGACGCCCGTTGTACGTCCCCGCTTGTACGTCCCCGCTTGTACGTCCCCGCTTGTACGTCCCCGCTTGTACGTCCCCGCTTGTACCCCCACCCCACGGCTTTCGGCCCCACGGGACAGACCCGCTGCACATGCGTGGCCTGCCGGTTCGGCCGCTGGCGGTGCTCCAGCCACTCGCGGGTCTCCATGACGACCGATCGGAAAAGCCGTGGCAGGCAGGCACGACGGACGACAGGATTCTTGACATGCGCTTGCACATCGACACCGACCTGGGCGGGGATCCCGACGACCTCTGCGCCCTGGCGATGGTTCTGGGCTGGCCCGGCGTGGAGATCGTCGGCATCACCACGACCGCTGACCCTGATGGCCGGCGGGCCGGTTACGTCGCGCACTGTCTCCAGCTGGTCGGGCGCCTGGACATCCCGGTCGTCGCCGGCGCAGGAAGATCGCTCACCACGGGCGGGCCTGTGGGCGCCCTACTCGATCACGAGCGGTACTGGGGCGTTCCCGTAGCCCCCCGTCCCGCACCACCGGAAGCAGCCATCGACCTGCTTGAGCGCAGCATCGATCTCGGCGCCACCATCGCAGCCATCGGGCCCTTCACCAACCTGGCTCTGCTGCACAAGGCCCGGCCCGGTCGTCTAGACGGGGTGCAGGTGGTGGCCATGGGCGGATGGCTGCACACCCTCGCCCCCGGACTGCCCGCGTGGGGCCCGGAGATGGACTGGAACACACAGTGCGACACCCAAGCCGCCCAGCTGCTGGCCGAGCACGCCCAGCTCACCCTGGTCACCCTCCCCATCGCCGTCAAAGCGCACCTGCGGGCCGCTCACCTGCCCCGCGTGGCCGCCTCTGGCCCCCTGGGCGAACTAATCGCCCGCCAATGCAGGGCCTACGCCATAGATGGCGGTATGACGGAACTCGGCCGCGCCCATGCGGGACTGCCCGATGACTTGATCAACATCCACTGGGACCCGGTCGCGTGCGCCGTGGCGCTCGGCTGGGGCGGGGCCATCGTCCAAGAACAACGCCTGCGGACCGTCCTCGAAGCAGAGCAGTTGTGCTTCACGAGCGACCCGAACGGGCGGCGGACGCAGGTGCTCACCGACCTGGACGACCGGACCTTCAACGAGACCTGGATCGATGCTGTCGAAAGGGCGCAACAGCAGTAGACCGAACCCGCTCGATCAAGCAAGGCGACGTGCTATGGGTGCACGTGCCGTTCATCGGGGTGGGCGGAGTGAAACTACTGGGCTGCCGGATCATGTCCGGTCGCGTCAAGCACTGGACGACCTCGACGGTGACGCATGTACCAGCGAGAGATAAGCCCGACCAACGTTTGGTTTCGCCGGAAGTGTCCGCCGAGTCACCGGTCGCATATTTCGCCGCGTCCGCGAGTGCGGAGGCCGTCAACGAGCGGCCCGTGATATTGGCGCGCGAGAATACCGTGCTCGCCACAGAAAGAGAGCCCCGTTTTCGCTGTCGCGGATGAGCACTACTACTTCAGTGACACTTCGCGATCATGGCTGGGATCCGTTGGTAGTGGCAGCGTCGAGCGGTGGCTTGATGGCTGTAGCGGATGAGCACGCCGAACGCCCTGGCCACTCCATGCCGCACCTTGCGGGAGTCGGTAGGCCTGCCGAAGCAGCCGCTGGCCCAGAGCCCGGGATCCGGTCAAGGTCATCGCAGGGAGGCAGGTGATCGAGCCGGCACCGACCAGGCGGCCCGGCACTCAGCCCACTTCGTCGAACAACCCTTGGAGGGTCTGTGCGGTGACCGCTCGGGCGAGCCAGGTCTCGAGTTGGGCAAGGTCCGTACAGGTGACGATCCGGGCGTGGATGTCGTTGGGAACGTCGAAGCCACGGGCAGCCAACACGAGCAGCACCGACCTACCAGCCTCTTCCGCCTTGCCCTCTGCCTTACCTTCGGCCTTGCCCTCCGCCTTGCCTTCGGCCTTGCCTTCGGCTTTGCCGCGGCCGTAGTGTTCGCGGGCGAAGGGGCTGTAGACCGGCCATTTGGTGGACGCGGACTTCATGATCTCCTCCATGAGGTGGCGGATCTCGGGCGCGGACATGTCGTAAGCGTATTCATAGTAATCCGGAGCGTGTTCGTCGGTCACGTCCGGCAGCGCGGCGGTGAACGCCTCGATGACCTTGCGGTCGCGTCCGTGGACCATGACCGACATGGCGGCAAGGTCCAGGTGGGCGGCGGCCTCTTGGGGGTCGGTGATGGCCGGGATGCCGTCCGGCCCCAGCACCCAGGGCCGCAGGCGGAAGCCGGTCAGCCCGGACTCGACCGGCTGCGCGTAGTGCTCGGCGACTTTGCGGTCGGGGCAGATGACCAGGACCGAGACGTCACAGCCCAGCATGAGCCACAGCGCGGCGGCGTAGCGGGCGAGCTGCCGGGGATCCTTGGACTTGTCCTGCTGGATCTCCACGATGATGGCGTGGACGGGCGTTTGTGGTGGGCCCAGCACGAGGACCAGGTCGGCCTCGATGTCGTCGGAAGGGCGGGTGTTGAAGGTGCTCGTCTCCCGCCGGATCAGCGGAGTGGCGGGCAGGTCCGCCCCCAGGAAGTCACGCAGGATCTCCACCGCCAGTTGAGGGCGATCGGCGAACAGCTTGATGAGGGTGTCATGTCGGGGGGACGGCATGACACTCGTTGTTACATCACGAGCACGTAAAGTGACGATCATTTGCCCACCTCCGGCCCGGCCCTGCCCAGACGTCAAGGCGCCACAGCGCGTCGGCCATCACGTAATACCCCAGTGACACCGCCCACGGATACCCGCGGTCTTCATCAGAGCCATCAGCGGCCTCTCCGTGGGTGCGGAGTAGCGATAGAAGGCCAGTTCACCGGTGGTCAGATTGCGGCGGATCAGCAGCCACCGGTATCCCTCGGCGGTGGTTTCATCGATGCGCCCAGACCCAGGCATACCAACGCGAGCCTATGGCGCCATGGCCGGCGCGGTAGCGGTGCCAGTTCCGATCGGCCACCCCGACGGCGAATCGGCGGCGCTGCTGTCGGTTCCATCCGGCTTCACCTGCCGGTTGCCCGCGATCGCCAGCACGTAGCCGACCCCGCATTGCTCCAGCAGGCCGCGTAGGCGCGGGTCCTGGCCGTAGACGTCATCACCCCCCACCGGGCCGACAGTCCAGCAGCCTGTGCCCCCGCGTCTGACAGCCGCGACGGGATCGCGTCCGGGGGTAGCGGGGACCGGCAGGCCCCCGCCGAAAGGCGGAGCCCCCGAGAAGGCAGCCTGAGCGGAGAGCGAAGACCATGCTTTTCGGGGGTCGAAGGGGGCGGAGCCCCCTGGGAGGCCGCCGCCCGACCGCCAGGGAGGCCCGAGCTTGGAGTTACTTGTTGGTGGGGCTGATCATTTCCGTGGGGGGCTGGCTGGCCTGGCCTTTGGGCTCCGGTGGGAGGGGGGCCTGGTCTGCCGTCGTGGTGATGGCGTCGGGGCCGCCGCAGATGGCGCCGGCTTCAGGGGTGTCCGGGCCGTTCTGGTACTTCTTGATGAACGCCGCGAGCTTCGGGTCGTCGGCCTTGTCGAGCTTCAGCTGGTGGCCCCAGGACGATGCCACGACCGGAGCGGGCAGGTTCGGGTACGGACTGACCAGCATGTAGTCCTGCTGCCCCGTCGAGGTGGCCGTCTTCTTCAGTGCGTCGACCTGCGCCTTCGGCAGGTCGGGGCGGTACGTGATCCACAGGGCGCCGTGCTCCAGCGAGTGGACGGCGTGCTCGTTGTGGATCGGCTTGTCGTAGACCGCGCACTGCTGCCAGTAGTTGTTGTGCTGGCCGCCGACCGGCGGGGTCTCCTTGTACGTGACCGTGTTCCAGACGTGCTGGCCCGCCTCGTACTTGTAGTTGGCCACATCCCCCAATGATGTCTCTTTGGCCTGCTTGACCAAGTAGAAACCGACCACTCCGACGAGCAGCACGATGACGAGTCCGCCTGCCCCCCACATCAACAGCGCGGCGCGGCGCTCCTTGCTCTTCTGCTGCGCTCGCATCTTCTGCAGATGCTCGCGCCGCGCCTGCGCCTTCTCCTTCGTCATCGTTCCTCCATCGGCATGCCAACTCCGGGTCACCCTATGCCCTAGTGCAGTATGCGGAGAATAAGAGCGTCTTAAGTGTCCGGACTCGTCTCGGCGATGAGATGGGTACGCTGGACGAGCCATGGAAAAGCCCGCCAAGAACTCACTGCTCATCGCCTGCGCCGTGCTCGTACTCGCCGGAGCGGTGATCTTCCTCGTATGGGGTCGGAGCGGCACTCCCGGCGACGCCTCGGCGGAGGCCGGATTCGCTCGCGACATGGCCACGCATCACGCGCAGGCCGTCGACATGTCGTTCACGATCAGGGACAAGACGCAGTCCAAGGACATCAGAAACCTGGCCTACGACATCATCACCACCCAGTCCAACCAGCGGGGCATGTTCCAGGGGTGGTTGCAGCAATGGGAGCTCGACCAGGCCACCGACCGCCGGCCGATGGCCTGGATGGCCGGGCACGGGCACAGTGGGTCGGGCACGTCGGCCGCCCCCGCGGCCGTTCCCGTGGGCGGGGCGATGCCGGGCATGGCCTCGCCGGATCAGCTGACCAAGCTCAAGGAGCTGCAAGGTACGGCTGCCGAGGTGCTCTTCCTGCAGCTGATGATCCGCCACCACGAGGGCGGCGTGCAGATGGCCGAGGGTCTGCTGAAGCTGTCCACGCGGGACGAGGTGGTCAACATGGCGCAGAAGATCATCGATGGGCAGACCGGCGAGATCAAGCTCATGACCGAGATGCTCAAGCAGCGCGGCGCGCAGCCGTACCCGACGATCCTGAAGTGAGCGCCAGGCGCCATGGATTGAGGCGGGCCTGAGGTGAGTGCCGACGCCGTTGTGGTGGGGTCCGGGCCGAACGGGCTGGTCGCCGCCGTGCTGCTGGCTCAGGCCGGGCGTGAGGTGCTGCTGCTGGAGGCGGCCGATCAGTTCGGCGGGGGGCTGCGGTCGGCGGAGGTGACGCTGCCCGGGCGGGTGCACGACCTGGGTGCGACCGTGATGGCGATGGCGTTGGCCTCACCCGTCTTCAGAGAGCTCGGGATCAGTGCCAGTGGATCCGGCCCCAAAGAGTCCGATCTCCGTGGGGGCGAGGTCGGTTCGGTGGAGTTCGTGCATCCCGCTGTGGTCGCCGCTCATCCGCTCGACGATCGGCCCGCCGTGCTCGTGCACCGTGATGCCCGCCGTACCGCGGCCGGTTTGGGGCAGGATGCGGCGGTGTGGGAGCGGACGGTGGGGGCGGCGGCGCGGGCCGGGTTGCCGCTGGTCGATCTGCTGCTCAAGCCGCTCGGGCCCTGGAAGCCACGGCCGCGGGTGTTCGCGCAGGCGGCCAGGTTCGGGGTGGCGGCGGCATTGCCGGCCACGACACTCGGGCGGCGGGCGTTCCGGACCGTCGAGGGGCGGGCGGTGCTCGCGGGCATGGCCGCCCACTCGATGCTCGACCTGCGCTCGCCCATGACGAGCGGGTACGGCCTGCTCCTGGCGGCCCTGGCGCACCTGGTGGGGTGGCCGGTGGTGAAGGGCGGGTCGCAGGTCCTGGCCGACGCCCTGGTGGCCAGGCTCAGGGCGCTGGGCGGGGAGGCGGTCACCGGGCATCGGGTACGTCACCTGCGGGAGCTGGACGCCGAGACGGTGGTGCTCGACGTGACCCCCCGGCAGTTCCTGACGATGGCCGAGCTGCCGGCCGGGTATCGCAGGGGGCTGGAGCGCTATCGGTACGGGCCAGGGGTGTTCAAGCTGGACTGGGCACTCGACGGACCCGTGCCGTGGCGGGATCCGGCGGTGGCGGCGGCCGGGACGGTACACCTCGGGGGCACGCTGGAGGAGATCGCGCTCAGCGAGGCCGAGATGGCCCACGGGCGGCACTCACCGCGGCCGTACGTGCTGCTCGTGCAGCCGTACGCGGCCGACGACAGCCGGGGCGGGCACACGTTGTGGGCCTACTGCCATGTGCCGAACGGGTCCAGGGCCGACATGACGGACGCCATCGAGGGGCAGATCGAACGGTTCGCGCCGGGGTTCCGCGACCGAGTGCTGGCCAGGCACGCGATGGGGCCCGCCGAGCTGGAGGCGGCCAACCCCAACCTGGTGGGCGGCGACATCGGGGGCGGGCTGGCGAGCCTGGGGCAGTTCGTCAGGCGGCCGGTGTGGTCGGCGGCGCCCTGGCGGACGCCGCTGCCGGGGGTGTTCCTCTGCTCGGCGGCCACGCCACCCGGGGCGGCCGTGCACGGCATGGGCGGCTGGCAGGCCGCCCGCCTCGCACTCACCGACTGAGCGCCCTAAGCCCTGAGAGCCGGCAAGCCCAAAGAGCCCTGAGGGCCCAAAGAGTCAGCCCATCTCCTCCCGGATCGCGGCCGCGAAGGCGTCCACGTCCGCTTCGGTGGTGTCGAAGGCGCACATCCACCGCACCTCCCCCGTCGCCTCGTTCCAGGTGTAGAACCGGAACCGCTTCTGCAGCCGCTCCGTCACCTCACGCGGCAGCACCGCGAACACCGCGTTCGCCTCCACCGGGCGCGGCACCTCGACGCCGGGGATGTCGCGGACCGCCGCCGCCAGTCGCTGTCCCATGGCGTTGGCCTGGCGGGCGTTGCGCAGCCACAGGTCGCCGGAGAGCAGCGCCTCGAACTGGGCGGACACGAACCGCATCTTCGACGACAGCTGCATGAACGTCTTGCGGATGTAGTCGATGCCGCCGGCCGCCTCGGGGTTGAGCACCACGACCGCCTCGCCGTACAGCAGGCCGATCTTGGTGCCGCCGAAGGAGAGGACGTCGACGCCCGCGTCGGTGGTCAGCGCCCGCAGCGGGACGTCGAGAGCGGCGGCGGCGTTCGTGAGCCGGGAGCCGTCGAGGTGGACGAGGAGGCCGCGCTCGTGCGCGTGGGCGCAGACGGCCGCGATCTCCTCGGGGGTGTAGAGGGTGCCGAGTTCGGTGGTGTTGGAGATGGACACGACGCGGGGCTGGGCGCGGTGGACGTCGCCGAACCCCCAGGCCTGGCGGTCGATCAGCTCCGGGGTGAGCTTGCCGTCGGGCGTGGGTACGGTCAGCAGCTTGATGCCGCCCACGACCTCCGGCGCGCCGCCCTCGTCGGTGTGGATGTGGGCGGTCTCGGCGCAGATGACCGCCTCCCACTGGGCGGTCATGGCGCGCAGGGAGACGACGTTCGCGGCGGTGCCGTTGAACACCGGCCAGACCTGGGCCCGCTCACCGAAGTGCCGCTGGAAGACGTTCAGCAGGGCCTCGGTATAGACGTCGTCGCCGTAGGCGATCTGGTGGCCGCCGTTGGCGTCGGCGATGGCACGCAGGATCTCCGGGTGTACCCCCGCGTAGTTGTCGCTGGCGAAGCTCTTGAGCTGCGGGTCGTGCCGGGCAATCACTGAGTGAGGTCCAATCTGGTGCCGTTGAGCTGCGCGGCGGGCCGGTCGTAGAGGTCGCCGATCGCCTCTGCCAGCGTATTGACGTCGGTGAAGCCGGTGAAACGGGCGTCCGGCTTGGCAGCGCGCATGGCGTCGTTCACCAGGGCCTTGATGACCAAGATGACCGCCGCGCTATGGGTGTCCTTCAGTGCGTCGGCCAGGGCCAGGGTCCACGCCTCCGCGGCCGCCTTGGCGGCGGCGTACGGAGCGCCGCCCGCCGTGGGGTGCTGGGCCGCCTTGGCGGAGACGATCACGAAACGGCCGTTCTGGCTCTTGCGCAGCAGCGGCTCGAAGGCCAGCGAGACGTGCTGGAGCGTGCGGATCAGCAGGTCGTGCAGGGTGTCCCAGTCGTCGAGGTCGGTCTCGGCGAACGACTTCGCGCCGCGCCAGCCGCCGACCAGGTGCACTACCCCGTCGACGTGGCCGTGCTCGGTGGAGATCCGGTCCGCGAGCGCTTGTACGGCCGCGCGGTCGAGAAGGTCGACGTCGTCCCTGCCGACCCCGATCACAGTGTGCCCATTTTTCCGGAAAAATCCGGAGACGGCCTGACCCGTGGGGCCACCGGCACCCGTAACCAGAATGATCATGCCCGGATCCCCCTAGTCGATTCGACCACTTCGGCCAGCTTACGGCGCAGTGCCTCATAGAACATGCTCAGTGGGAACTCGTCCGGCAGCACCGCGTCCACCTTGGCCTTCTGCTCCTCCGGCAGCGCCTGGATCCCCTTGGCCCACGTCGATCCGGGGCTCGGTTCGACGTACCCGCTCACCAGCTCGTACGCGGCCAGCCAGTGCGCCAGCTTGGACCGGTCGATGCTGTCCCGGTACAGCTTCTCGACCTCGCCCCGCAGATCGGCGACGCCGCCCGCCACGCGCTCCCAGTCGACCGTGAGCCGGTTGTCGGTCCACCGCACCACGTCGTTGCGGTGCAGGTACGCGAAGAGCAGCTGCCCGCCGAGCCCGTCGTAGTTGCGCACCCGGTCACCGGTGATCGGGAAGCGGAACAGCCGGTCGAACAGGATGGCGTGCTGGACGTACCGCGCGTGCGGCACACCCTTCTCCTCCAGCCGCACGGCCTCGCCGAACGCCGTCAGGTCGCAGCGCAGCTCTTCGAGCGAGTAGAGCCAGTACGGCATGCGCTGCTTGATCATGAACGGGTCGAACGGCAGGTCACCGTGGCTGTGGGTACGGTCGTGGATCAGGTCCCACATGACGAAGGTGTCCTGGGCCAGCCGCTGCGACTCCAGCAGCCGGGCCGCGTCCGGCGGCAGGTCGAGCTTGAGCGTCGCCGTGGCGGCCGTGGCGACCCGCCGGAACCTGGCGGCCTCACGGTCGGCGAAGATGCCGCCCCAGGTGAACCGCTCGGGTGCCTGACGTACGGCGACGGTCTCCGGGAAGAGCACGGCCGAGTGGGTGTCGTAGCCGGAGGTGAAGTCCTCGAAGGCGATCGGCACGAACATCGGGTTGTCGTAGCCGGACGACTCCAGCTCGGCCAGCCAGTCCGGCCAGATCGTCCGGAGCCAGACGGCCTCCAGGGTGCGGTTCGGGTTGCCGTTCTGGGTGTACATGGGGAACACGACGAGGTGCTCCAGGCCGTCCACCCGCTGGGTGTCGGGGTGGAACAGCTCCAGGGAGTCGAGGAAGTCCGGTACGCCCAGATCCTGGGCGCTCCACTTGGCCAGGTCGGCGCGGACGGCGGCCAGATAGGCGGCGTCCTGCGGGAAATATGGCGATATTTCGGCTAGCTGGCTGTCGATCGCAGCCACCAGCGCCTTCGCCTGGGGCTTGTCGGCGGGCACCGAGCCGTCCTTGACCTGGAGCGGGCGGAGCTCTTCGACCGTCGCCTTGAGGGCGGCGAACAGGCCCGCCTTCCGCTCGTCCCGGGAGCCGGTGGCGCCGTCGTCCGGCACGCGGGCCGCCCAGGTGACCACATTCCCCCACAGGGTGCGGTGGTCGTAGTCCTCGATCGAGTCGTCGCCGAACAGGTCCGAGTCGGCGAACACCACGACCCGGCCGCGCCCGTGCCGCACCGCCACCGCCAGCGGCGCCCCGGCCGGATCCGCACTCCCGGAACTGGTGAACAACACGGTCGCGTCCACCGACGAATCCGCGTCGGCCGACGCCGCGTCCGCCAAAGAATCCGCAAGGGTCAGCGCGCCGGAACGGTAGAAGCAGGCGGTCTTGACCCCGGCCAGCACCCCGTCACTCGTGGCGCGCTCGCCGAGCACCCAGGTCGCCACCCCACGGTGAGCGTGCCCGGGATCCCGCACCGTGGCGTGCGTCACACCCACCCCGAACCGGCCCAGCAACTCGGCCAGGTTGTTGCCGTACTTGTCCTGCTCCTCCTCCGCCAGCACGACCAACCCGCCGCCACCGGCGACGAACGCCGCCACCGCGTCCAGCTCGGCGGCGGAGAACACCGGGCTCCCCTGCCCCGTGGTGCGTTCCCACCGCTCCCCCGACGGATGCGCGATGACCAGCACGTCCTGCTCCTGGAGCGTTCCCGCGTCGAGCGGTCCCGTCTGACGGGCCGTCACCGTGTGCCCCAGACGCCGCAGCAGCTCGGCCGCGCGGGCGTAGCTGTTGTCGTCGGGGTGGGCCGGGTTGATGGCCTCGGCGACCTCGCGCCGGATGGTCCACGACTCGCTGTGGGCCTCGTCGAACAGCACCCTGGGGAACGCCTGCATGAAATATCTCCCGCCATAAGCATCTTCTACGGGAAAATATACATATAGGGATGCCCAAAACCGCCAAACCTGTCCGCATGGTGAGATGTCAGGAGAGGTGGACGCTCTGCCTGACGCGGCCCTCGGTGGCGTCGTCGCAGCGGTTCTTGGCGCAGAAGTACAGCACCAGCAGCGGTTTGGGCCGGCGGTCGATGACGTAGCTGACGAAGCCGAGCCGGTTGCCGCTGTTGCGGTCGCGCAGGGAGCCGTCGTACCGGGTGGCGTCGCTGTCGCCGGCGCGGTCGGGTACGGGCTGGTCCACCACGATCTCGCCGGGCAGCAGCCCTTCGAGCATGGCCTTCATCTGGGCGGCGGTCGCGCTCGCGCTGAGCGCGTCGGAGACCTGCACGTACACGCCCACGGCGTTGTCGGCGTCGCCGGTGATGACCTCGTTCACCGCGGTCCAGTCCGCGGCCGCCCCGGAGACGAACATCGACTCGAACTCGGCGGCGTGCGGCGAGGCCACCACGAACAGGTCGCCGTGTGTCCTGACGGTCCAGTCGGCCGGGTACTCGAAGGTGAGCGGGGCGGCGGTGGTGCTCTGGTAACGGGCCCAGGAGTCGCCCTTCTGGGTCATGACGAGCAGCACGACGAGCGACAGCGCCGCGATGGCCGCGATCACCGTGGCCACCACGAGCGGCAGCTTGCTCGGGCCGCCGGACCCGGCGGAGGTCGCCTTCCGGCTCTGGCGTACCGCCGACGACGGGGTGGGCGACGGCGCGGCGGGCTGGCCGCTGATCGCGTCGCGCAGCGCGGTGACGAACGCGGTGCACGACGGGTAGCGCTGCTCGGGCGACTTGGCCAGCGCCCGCATCATCACACCGTCGACCTCGACCGGCAGTTCCGGCCTGACCTGTGACAGCGGCGTGGGCTGCTCGGCCAGGTGCGCCCATAGCAGCGCGATGTCGTTGTCGCGCGGGAACGGCAGCCGCCCTGACAGCGCCTCGTAGGCGACGCAGGCCAGCGCGTACTGGTCGCACCGCCCGTCGATGTGCTCCTTGTTGATCTGCTCGGGCGCCATGTAGCGGGGCGTGCCGATGAACTGGTCGGTCTGGGTCAGCCCGGAGATCGACGTACGGTGCTTGGTGATGCCGAAGTCGGTCAGGTAGACGTGATCCCCGGCCAGCAGGATGTTGGCCGGTTTCACGTCGCGGTGGATCAGGTCGTGCGCGTGCGCGGCGTCGAGCGCGGCGGCCACCTGGGAGATGATCTGGTTCGCCTGCGCGATCGGCAGCGCCCCCCGGTCGTAGATGAGGCGGCGCAGATCGAGCCCGTCGACGTAGCGCATGGCGATGTAGAGCACGCCGTCGGCGTCGGCGTTCGCCTCGTAGATCGGGATGATGTTGGGGTGCTCGATGCTGGCGACCGTCCGGGACTCCAGGATGAAGCGCTGCCTGAACCGGTCGTCGACGCTGAGCACCGGGTTCAGGATCTTCAACGCCACCCGCCGGCTCAGCCTCGGATCGAGTGCCAGGTAGACGACGGCCATGCCGCCCTTGCCCACGATGTCCTCGATGTAATAGCCGGCCACCTCCTGGCCCACGAGCGATCTGTCGTTCACGGGCATCACGTCTCGATGGGGTGGCCGCAGTAGCCGCAGAAGCGGTGCGCGGCCCCCAGCCGCATTCCGCACGCGGTGCAGTATTTGACCGACGGCTGGTCCTGCTCGGTGAGCACCTGCTTCTGTTGCGGGATCACCTGGAAGGGCTGCGACCTGCGGACCACGACGGTCTGGTTCGCGCCCTCGTCGAGCGGCACCGGCGGTGAGGTCGGCGCGGACGACACCGACGAGGCCGCGGCCGCCGCCGCTGCCGCCGCGACCAGCGGTGGTGGCTGCTCAGGTTGGTCGTCAGGAGTACGGCGGCGCCGCCACAGCAGGTACGCCCCGGCGCCCGCGGCCACGAACAGCACCCCGGCGGCGACGATGAACGGCCACAGCGGCATGCTCCTGGGCGCCGGTGCCACGGCCTGCTTGCTGCCCGCGTCCTCCGGGCCGCCCCGCTTCTGCAGGGAGGTCTGCAGCAGCTTGGCCGCCACCACGTTGCCGGGATAGAGCTCCAGCACGCGCTGGAAGCCCGGCGCGGCCTCGGTGTAGTACTTGGTGTGGTAGCGGGTCAGCGCCGCCTCGAAGGCGGCGTCGATGGCGCCACGGCGCGGCGCGACCCCGGCCTTGGCCAGCGCGGCGAGGATCTCCCTGACGCCGATCATCCTGGCTTCCTTGCCGCCGCCGATCAGCATGCCGATGACGTGGCCGTCCTTGTCACCGATGACCGGCGCGCCGAGCAGGCCGCGATCGACCAGGGCGCCGAGCTTCACGGGCTCGTCGACCTTCTTCTCCGGATCGGCGAAGCTCCGGCCGGCGTCCTGTCCGCCGCCGCCTTTGCCCAGGTGCGCGATCTCCACCGTCTCCTTGACGTTCGCGCCGGGCCGGTCGGTGAACCCGGCCACGTTGGTGGGCGAGCCCTGCTGGTCGGGCACCTTGTCGGCGAGGGGCGCGGTGGGCATGCCGACGCTGCCGACGGCCCGGCCCGTGGGGATCAGGACGGCGGGGCTGTCGGGCTGCGGGCCGGTCTTGACGATGTCGGCCTTGATGCCCTTGGGGTCGGCCGGGGAGACGTTCGGAAATATCGTGACGTTGGTGGTGACGTTGATGATGCAGGTCGACACGTTGGTCTTGGGCGGGTAGCACTCTTTCAAGTGGTGCTCGAGCAGGTCGTCCTTGACCTTGTGCCGCTCGAAGTCGATCGGGATCTTCACTTTGTGGTGCTCGGCGAAGATCTTGTTGGCCGCGTAGACCGCCACGTCCTTGTCGGTCTTGACCACGCGGGTGAGGGTGACGATGGCGCCCTCGGGGTTGACCACGATGCCCGTTCCCACGCCTAAGGGGACATCGTAGGACCGTTCCACATGCATCAGCTCGCCTATGTGATCGAGCAGAGTGATCTCGACGTGCGAGGAGGCTTCCACGCGAACCACGGCCGGGGTGACGAGGTCGGTGATCCCGCTGGGATGCTCGTGCGCCGCCGCGGGCAGGGCAAGCAGGACGAGTGTCGCCGCGACACCCCCGGCAAGAGCTGTGAGACGTGCCATCTCCGCTCCAATTTCGCAGTTATCGAAATAAGGGTCTCAATCACCTGCCGGAAGTCAATAGACGTGCTCATAGACAAGCGCTTGCTTGGACGTCTACGGTACCGGAATGGGCTACGCGATCGGCATCGACGTAGGCGGTACCTTCACCGACGTGGTCCTGCGCGGTCATGTGGGCGAGGTAACGGTAGCCAAGTGTTTGAGCACCCCCTACGACCCCATCGCCGGAATTACGGACGGTGTTACACGCGTGCTCGCCGGCGTGGACCCCGCGTCGGTCACCCGGGTCGTGCACGCCACCACGCTGGCCACCAACGCCGTGCTCGAACGCAAGGGCGTGCGGGTGGCCTACGTCACCACCCAGGGCTTCCGTTCGGTCGTCCCCCTGGGCCGGTACGCCCGGGTCGAGGAGGACCGCTACGACCTGCGCTTCACCCCGCCGCCCCCGCCGGTGGCCGCGGGCGACTGCTTCGAGGTGGTGGAGCGGGTGTCGGCGCGCGGGGCCGTACTGACGCCCCTCGATCTGGAGTCCGTACGGCGGGTGGCGGCGGAGATCGCGCGGCGGGGCATCACGTCGGCGGCGGTGTGCCTGATGCACTCCTACGCCAATCCCGGCCATGAGCGGCAGGTGGCCGCGATCCTTCGCGAATCGGTCGAGAACGTGGTCGTCTCGTCCGAGGTTTGGCCGGAGATCCGCGAGTACGAGCGGGCCACGACGACCATCATGTCCGCCTATATCGGACCGATCATGGCCTCGTACCTCTCCAGGCTGCGCGACCAGCTGGCCTCGCTGGGTGTGGAGGCGCCCGTGCACGTGATGGAGTCGAGCGGCGGCGTGATCTCCGCCGAGCTGGCCGCCAGGCGGGCGGTCGCCATGATCGAGTCCGGCCCGGCGGCCGGGGTGCTCGCGGCGGCGGGCAGCGGGTTCGCGAACGTCATCTCCTTCGACATGGGCGGGACGACGGCCAAGACCTGTGTGGTGCGTGACGGGCGGCCGGAGATCACGCACGAGTTCCACGTCGGCGGCAAGGGCAGCTTCGGCGGGCGTCGGGCCGGGACCGGGGTGCCGATCAAGACCCCGGCCATCGACCTGGCGGAGGTGGGCGCGGGCGGCGGCAGCATCGCCTGGCTCGACGCCGCCGGCGCGCTGCGCGTCGGCCCGCACTCGGCCGGCTCCGACCCGGGGCCCGCCTGCTACGGACTGGGCGGCTCCGAGCCGACGGTCACGGACGCGAACCTGGTGCTCGGCTACCTGACATCGGCGTCGATCCCGCTGTCCGCGCCGCTCGCCGACAAGGCGCTGGAGCGGCTGGCCGGGCCGCTCGGAGTGTCCAGAGCGGCGGCGGCGCATGCCGTCCACGAGATCGTCAGCGCCTCGATGGCCGCGGCCGTGCACGTGGTGACCGTGCAGCGGGGGATCGATCCGCGGGGGTACGCGCTGGTGGCCTTCGGCGGGGCCGGGCCGATGCACGCGGCGCGGGTGGCGGAGCGGTTCGGGATCGGGACCGTGGTGGTGCCCGCCCACTGCGGGGTCGCGTCGGCGGCCGGGCTGCTGGTGGGCGACCTGTCGACGGACCGGGTGCTGTCGCGGCTGGACGCCGGGGATCCCTCGGAGGTGTTCGACTCGCTGGCCGGGGCGGCGGCGAAGGATCTCGGGGTGTCGCCGTCCGATCCGGGGGTGCGGGTCTCGCGGTCGGTGGACGTACGGTTCCGGGGGCAGTCGCATGATCTGACCGTGCCGTGGAGCTCGTCGCGTACGGAGCTGGAGGGGCGGTTCTTCGACCGGTACGAGCGGGTCTACGGGATCTCGCAGCGGGGCGAGGTGGAGATCGTCAGCTACCGGGTCCGCGTCACCCTGCCCGCCGCCCCGGTCCCGGCGGTCACCGACGTCCCCGTGGCTTCTTCGGGGCCTTTTGGAGTGCGGTCCGCGTACTTCGCCGAGGTGGGCGGGTATGTCGAGGTGCCGGTGCACACCCGCGACACGCTGGCGGTGCTGCCCGGTCCGGGGATCATCGAGGACGCCGAGTCCACGATCGTGGTGCCGCCCGGGTGGACCGCCACGCTGGGCCCGGCGCGGGCCGTACATCTGAGCAGGGAGCCGCATGAGTGACGTGCTGACCGCCGAAGTGCTGCGGAACGCGCTGGTGGTCGCCGCCGAGGAGGCCAGCATCGTCGTCGTGCGGTCGGCGTACTCGACGTTCATCGTGGAGGGGTCCGACGCGTCCGCCGCCGTCCTGGACGCGCGCGGGCGGCTGATCGCGCACTCCATGGCCACCACGCTCATGAACAGCATGGCGCTCAAGGTCGCCCTGCCGGAGCTCGTCCGGGACGTGCCGCTGGAGACGATGCGGCCCGGTGACGTGTACGTGCTCAACGACGCCTACCGGGGCGGCGTGCACACCAACGACCTGCTCGTCTACCGGCCCGTCTTCGTCGAGGACCGGCCCGCGTACTTCGCCGCGACCATGATCCACGTATCGGACCTGGGCGGGCTGTCCGCCGGTGGCATGGCGCCGCTGGCCACCGACATCTTCCTCGAAGGGCTCCAGCTGCCTCCCGTACGGCTGGCCACCTCCGCCGGTCTGGAACCGGCCGTGGAGGCCATCCTGCGGGCCAACAGCCGTACGCCGGACAAGGTCATGGGCGACGTACGGGCGCTCGTGGCGGGCACCGCCGTGGCGGCCGCCCGGGTCGGGGCGCTGGTGGCGGAGTACGGGGCGGCGGGGCTGGCGAGCGGGATCGACGATTACCTCGACTACACGGAGGCCAGGACGCGGACCGCGCTGGCCGACCTCCCGGAGGGCCGCTTCGAGGCGTCGTACCCGATCGACGACGACGGAATAAGTCTCGAAAAATCGCATGATGTCCGGGTGGCCATCACCCTGGAACGCCACTCCTCCGATGGCGGGCGCGTCGAGCCTCAGGTGCCCGAGATGCGGGCCGTGGTGGACTTCGCCGGGACCGGGGCGCAGGTGCCGGCGGCGATCAACGCGTCCGCGTCACAGTCGCTGGCCGCCGCCGTCTTCGCGGTGCGCTGCTTCCTCGATCCGACGATTCCCATGAACGACGGCTGCCTGCGCGCGATCGAGGTACGGCTGCCGGAGGGCTCGCTGCTCAACGCCCGCTCTCCCTACCCGTGCGGTGGACGGTACGTGCCGATCTACGCGGCCATGGAGGCCATCTTCCAAGCGCTGTCGGATGCCGTACCGGAGCGGGCCATCGCGCCCAGCGGCATCCTCCAGCCGTTCTCGATCGCGGCCGTCGGGGCACCGTACTGGATCCACCTGTCGTACGACTTCGGCGGCGTCGGCGCGCGGCGGGGGCTCGACGGGCCGGACGCGACAGGCGTGCACTTCGGCATCGGCCGGAACTCGGTGCCGCAGGCGGAGCCGGTGGAGAGCCGCTGCCCGCTGATCGTGGAGTCGATCGAGACCATCCCGGACTCCGGCGGCCCCGGACGGCATCGCGGCGGGCTGGGCTCGCGGACCGTGTACCGGTTCCTGGCGGATTGCCACGTCACGACGCGCGGCGACCGGCTGCGCCTGGCCCCGCCGGGCCGCGACGGCGGGCTGCCGGGACGGGTTGGCGGCTTCTTCAAGCGCCACCTGGACGGGACGGTCGAGCGACTGGCGTCGAAGGTGAACAACGTACGGTTCGCCGCGGGTGAGGCGTTCGTGGTGGAGACGACGGGCGGGGGCGGAATGGGCTCCCCGTACGAGCGGGACCGCGAAGCGGTGCTCGCCGACCTCGACGCGGGCCACGTCACGGAACGCGGCGCCCAGGAGGACTACGGCCTCACCCGCTGATCCAGCGGCTGCGGACGTCCGCTCGGGGCATCCCCCGTGCGGACCCCGACCACCACAGACCGCCCCCGCCCTTCCCCCGGAGGGGGTATTCCTCCACAAGGACCTCAGCAGCCGCAGACCGTCACAGGAGATCGAGACGGTCGTGGGACGCCCACCGTCCTAGCTCCGGGGCCGCCAGGAGGCCGCGCCCTGGTGGACGGCGGAGTGGACGGCGCGGGCCAGGCGGGCGCCCCAGGTCGAGCGCGGGCCGCCGAAGAGCTCCTGCTGCCCCTCAACGCGTACGGCCAGGCACAGGGCGTCCGAGGCGGTACCGGTGCACGGGAAGCCCGCCTCGATCAGCGCCTGCGACTTGGCCTCCGTCATCGTCATCACGGCGTTGACCAGGGCGGCGTCGGTCATCGCGACCGGCACCACGGCCATCAGGTTGATCGTCCCCACGGGCGGCGCGGGGGTGGCGAGCATCGGGGCCAGTTCGGGGTCGGTGGCGCCCTCGGGGGCGGCCGCCCAGGTGGGGACGCGTAACCCGACCGTCGCCACGACCTCCGCGCCGCCGTCCACCGACCGCGCGTAACGCTCCACCGAGGCGGCGGTCATCATCCCCACCCCGCTGCCGTCAGGCCCGAGATCGAGCAGGTGCTCGACCGGGTCCATCCGCGAGTAGCCCGCCACGACCTGCGCGTTCAGCACCCACGTACGCTCCCCGATCCCCCCGCCCAGCAGCGCCGACGAGATCATCCGCCACCCCGGCCCGAACTCCCACAGCAGCGACCCGAGCCGCGCTCCGTCCTCGACCCGATACGTCAGCTCCACGAAACCCCCTTCAGGACAACGCCCTCGACCCGGTAGGCCACCAGATCCCCTTCAGGACGACATCCTCGACCCGATAGGCCGACGCCACCTTCACGAGACACCCCTGACCAGGTGCACCACGGGCCGGCCTCCGGGACCCGGCGCGATCTCCACCCGGGCGTCGAAGTGGGTGCCGACCAGCGCCTCCGTGAGCACCTGTCCCGGCCGCCCTGCAGCGATGGCCCGGCCGCCGGCGAGCAGGAGGAGCCGGTCGGCGTACTGGCCGGCGAGGGTCAGGTCGTGCAGCGTCGTCACCACGGTCAGCTCGTCGGCGAGCCTGAGCCGGTCGACCAGTTCCAACACCTGCTGCTGGTGCCCGAGGTCGAGCGCGGTCGTTGGCTCGTCGAGCAGGAGCGCGGGCGCCTCCTGGGCCAGTGCCCTGGCCAGGACCACCCGCTGCCGTTCGCCACCGGACAGCTCCCCCAGCCGGCGCGCGGCGAACTCGGTGAGGTCGAGGCGTTCGAGCACGGACCTGGTGACCTCCTTGTCGTGGCGGCTCTCGCTGCCGAGGTAGGGGATGTACGGGGTGCGGCCGAGCAGGGCGTAGTCGTACACAGTGATGTCGGGTGGCAGCGAGGGCGTCTGGGGGGCGTAGGCGACCAGCCTGGCCCGGTCCCTGGGCCTGAGCGTGTTCGCGGCCCGGCCGCCGACGGTGACGTCGCCCCGGTGGGCGACGACGCCCATGACGGCCTTGAGCAGGGTGGACTTTCCGGCGCCGTTCGGGCCGATGATCGCCAGCCATTCGCCGCGCCGTACGGAGAGGTCGACGTCGCTGAGCACCTCGCGCTCACCGAGCCGTACGGACAGGCCGCTCGTCTCGATCATCCGGGCCGGCCGGGCCGTGTCGGCGGTCATGTGGCGGTCTGCCGGGTCATGCGCAGGACCGCCACGAAGAACGGCGCGCCGACGAACATGGTGACCACCCCGATGGGCAGTTCGGCGGGGGCGATGACGGTGCGCGCGACCAGGTCGGCGAGCACGAGGAAGGCGGCGCCGCCGATCAGCGACAGTGGCAGCACGATCCGGTAGGAGCCGCCCGCCAGCCGTCTGACCACGTGCGGGATGACGATGCCGACGAACCCGATGAGCCCGCTCACCGCCACGGCCGCCGCGGTGGCCAGGGAGGCGGCGAGCAGTACCGCCAGCCGTACCCGCCCGGCGCGGACGCCGAGGCTGGTGGCCTCCTCGTCCCCCACCGAGAGCACGTCCAGCATCCGCCCGTGCGCGAGCAGCAGGACGGCCGAGACGGCGGCGTACGGCAGGACCAGCCAGAACTGGTCCCACCCGCCGCCCACGTCGCCCAGGATCCAGGAGTAGATGCGCTGCAACTGCTCGACCTTGAACTGCTGGATGAACGTCTGGATCGCGGTCAGGAACGAGGTGACGGCCACCCCGGCGAGCACCAGCGTGGCGGTGCCGCCCGAGCGCCCGGCGGTGTTGCCGAGCACGTACGCGAGGAACACCCCGCCGACCGCACCCGCGAAGGCGGCCACCGGGATGCCGACGGCCGGGGTCGGCACGAGCACGATGACCACGGTGGTGGTCAGCCCGGCTCCGGCCGCGGCGCCCAGCAGGTAGGGGTCGGCCAGCGGGTTGCGGAACACCCCCTGGTAGCCGGCCCCCGCGATGGCCAGCAGCCCGCCGACCACGGCCGCCACCAGCACTCTGGGCAGCCGCAGCTCGAACAGCAGCCCCTGCTCCACGGGGGCCAGCCCCGAGTCCACGTGTACGTACGGCAGCCAGTCGAGCGCCTGGAGCACCACCTGCCACGGCGAGATGTCGGCGGCCCCGCCGAGCAGCCCGGCGACCATGGAGACGGCGAGCACGGCCAGCGCGCCCGCCGTCCACATCGGTCTGGACCTCACTGGCGGGTGGCCGCCTTGCCGACGGCGTCGCTGATGGTCTGTGCCAGGTCGACGACCCGCGGGCCCCAGCGCGAGGCGATGTCGTCGTCGAGCTGGATCACCTGGTCACCCTTGACGGCCGACAGTCCCTTCCAGCCGGGGCGCTTGGCCAGCGTGTCCTTGCTCTGCTGGCAGCACTTCACGTCCGCCAGGAAGATCAGGTCCGGGTCTGCCTGGGCGACGAACTCCGCCGACAGCTTGGGGTAGCCGCCCGCCGGGTCCGGCGCCTTGTCGGCGATGTTGGTGAGGCCGAACATGGCGTAGATCTGCCCGATGAACGTGCTGGACGTCGCCGCGTAGGGGGTCTGGTCGAGTTCGTGGTAGTAGGTGAGCTTCTTGTCCTTGGGGGCGTTCGCCGAGAGCTTGTCGAGGGACGTCTTCATGCCAGTCACGACTTGTCCGGCCTTTTCGGTGTTGCCGGTGGCGGCGCCGAGGTCGGTGATCTCGTCGTACGCCTCGTCGAGCTTGGTGGCGGCGGGCTCCAGGAGGACCGGCACGTTCACCTTGCCCAGCTTGGCGACGATGCCGTCGATGTCGTTGGAGACGATCACCAGGTCGGGCTTCTGGGCGACGATGGCCTCGACGTTCGGCTTGAAGCCGGACAGGTCGGTCTTGGGGACACCGGCCGGGTAGTTGGACTGGTCGTCCACCGCGATGACCTGGGGGCCCGCGCCGATGGCGAAGAGCGTCTCGGTATGGCTGGCGGAGAGCGAGACGATCCGCTCCGGCTTTTTGGCGATGCTGACCTTGCCGTTGCCCGCCTCGACCGTCACGGGGAAGGCGGCGGAGCTGGTCGTGCCGGTCGTACCGGTGGAGCCGGTGGGGCTCGCGGGGGACGGGGTGGTGGTAGTGCTGGTCTGACCACATCCGGCCAGAACGAGCGTTCCCAGCAGCGCGCCCGCGAAGGCCGTGCGTACGGGCCTCACGAGAAGTCCTTTCACACTGTCGGAACCGAGAGACCCGCTTGAGAGCGACGGATCACCCTTTTCCACGAGGGTTGATGACGTCAGCGCGGAGGCAGGCGACCTGGCTATGACAGTTGCGGGACAGCGCCGGACTCGCACCGGACTTCGCTGCAACTCTGCGCGTCGGACAGACGCTATCAATGCGCCAGATGCGCGTTAAGTCAAGGGGTGCCCAATTGGGCTTCCGCCTCGGCGATGATCTCTTGCAACCTGAGCCCGTGGGCCGCGTCCAGCGGGTGGCCGCCGCCCTGGCGTACGGTCCGCGCGAACTCCTCGGCGATGGTCTCGAACGGATCGTCGTCATCACTGGGCAGCAGCGTCGCACTGCCCGTCCTGCCGTACACCGCGACACTGGCCGGCGGCAGGTCACCGGCGGCGGCCATGCACAGCGACGCCTCGCTGGCCGCGCCGCCCTCGTGATCGAGCAGCAGTCCGGTCCAGCCGAGCGGGTTGCCGTGCGCGCGCACGCCGGTCACCCGGCCGAGCGCGGCGTCGAGCAGGTCGACCACGTGCGGCCCGACGTCCAGGAGCGCCCCGCGCTCGAGCCGCCACGGGGTGCCGAAGAGGTGGCCGCCCAGCAGGACATCGGAGATGTTCGCGGCGTGACCGCCGAACGCCTCGATTTCCGCGCAGCGCGCCAGGAACTCCCTGACCTGCTTCATATAACGCATGCTGAGCACCATCTGGGAGGCCACACCGGCCTCACGCACGGCATCGGCGAGCCGCCGCGCGTTCTCCAGCGAGTCGGCGAGCGGCTTCTCCAGCAACAACGCCTTCCCGGCCTTCGCCGCGCGCACCCCCAATTCGGCCTGTACGCCCGGCGGCACGCAGAACGCCACGGCCTCGCACGCCTCGAACAACTCCTCGACCCGCTCGAACACCGGCGCCCCCAGCCGAGCGGCAGCCTCCGGACGCCGAGCCCACACGCCGGCGAACCGGAGATGCGGGCTGTTGACCAGCATGGGCGCATGCGCGCGCTCCGCCCACGGCCCCGCCCCGACCAACCCGACCGACACCGGCTCCATTCATCCCCCTTGATCCGCCACAACCCTAATGCGGTTCCTAGGAATGTTCTCCGGGTATCCGGTCTTCCGCTCCCCCGCAGGGGTGTCCGCTCCGAGGGACTCCTGCCACGACAAACCGTCACAGGGATCGAGACAGTCGTGTGACGGACCGCTCCGGGGAATTCCGGTGGTCACCCCGCCGCGTCGCGCCATTGGCGCAGGGCGTGTTCAGGGCGGTGGGCCACCGTGCCGGAGTCGATGACGATGGTCTGTCCCGTGATGCACCGGGACTCAGCCGAGGCGAGGAAGGCGACGAGGTCGGCCACGTCGTCCGGGGTGCAGGCCCAGGGCAGCAGCCGTTCGGCCGCCTTGTCGGCCAGCCGCTCCCGCCCGAGGGCCTGCGCGGCCGCGTCGGTCAGGACCAGTGCGGGCGCGATGGCGTTGCAGCGGATGCCGCGCGAGCCGTACTTGGTGGCCACATAGCGCACGAAACCGGTCAGCGCCGCCTTCGAGGTGCCGTACGCGACGTGCGCGACGTCGCCCAGCAGACCCGAGACCGACGAGGTGACGACGAACGCGCCGCCGTCGGCCATCACGGGGGCCGCGTGCTTGACCATGAGCAGGCAGCCGCGCAGGTTCACCGCCATCGTGCGGTCCCATACGGCGACGTCGAGGTCCTCGAGGTCGCGGTCGCGGCCGTAGGTGCCGGGGTCGAGCGCGGCCGCGTTGGAGTGGACGACGTCCAGGCGGCCGAACGAGGCGAGCAGGTCACCGATCGCCTCGGCCACCTGCTTCTCGTCCGACACGTCACAGACGAGCGCCGTGGCCGTGCCGCCCCTGGCGCGGATGGCGGTGGCAACCGACTTGGCCCCCGCCGCGTGCACGTCCAGGACGCCCACGCAGGCACCCTCGGCGGCCAGGCGCGACGCGCACGCCGCGCCGATGCCCGACCCCGCGCCCGTCACGAGGGCCACCCGCCCGTCGAACCGACCCGGCGCGGCACTCACCACGTCACCCGCAGAGCCGTCAGCCCCCGGCCCACGAGGGACTTGCGGTAGACGATGGGCTCGTCGGCGAGCCTCAGCGAGGGTAGGCGGCGGCCGAGCACCTCGAGCGCCGTCCGAAGCTGCAGCCGGCCGAGCGCGGCGCCCACGCAGAAGTGGATGCCGTAGCCGAACACCATGTGGGCGTCGGCGTTGGGCCGGTCGATGACGAACCGGTCCGGGTCGGGGAAGACGGTCTCGTCGTGGGCGGCGGAGTCGGTGGAGAGGAGCACCAACGACTTTTCCGGAATTATCACGTCGTGTAGCGAAATATCCGTGGTGGCGTACCGGAACGACCCGAGGGAGGCGCCGTCGATGCGCATGCACTCCTCCACCGCGTTCTGGATCAGCGGCGGCGCGACCGGCCAGGCGTCCTCGCGCAGTAGCCGCAGGACGCTGTTGGCGAGCTGGTTCGGCACGGTGTCGTTGCCGCCGAGCAGGATCGTGGAGATCAGCTCCACCACCTCGCGGTGACTGAGCTCCGAGCCGATCAGCGAGGTCATGAGCGAGGTGAAGTCGTCGCGCGGCTCCTTGGCGCGGGCCGCGACCAGCCGATCCACGTAATCCAGATAGGTCAGGAAACTGTCGGCCAGTTCGAGCTGGCGGTCGGGCGGCTGCGGCGACAGGAAGAGCTGGAACCAGTCCTTCACATGCGCCTGTACGAACCCCTCGTCCGACTCGGGCACCCCGATGAACCGGGCGGTCAGCTTGATCGACGGCTCGTGCCCGATCTCGGACACGAAGTCGGCCTCGCCCCTGGACGCCACGCGGTCGAGCAGGTCCTCGTTGAGCCGCCGGAAGTGCTGCTCCATGGCCGAGACCGCCCGTGGCGTGAACGCCTTCGACACCGAACGCCGCAGTCTGGTGTGGTCGGGCGGATCGACGTTCGCCACGAAGCTGGACAGGAACGACCCGTGCTCGCCCAGCCTGTCGCGCGTCTCACGGGTGAGGCTGCGGGAGATGGTCAGCGAGCCCTCCGAGGAGAACCGCCTCGGATCGCCGTACGCCGCGCGCACGTCGGCGTGCCGGGTCAGCACATAGGCGCCGAGGTGCTCGCTGCGGAACACCGGCCGCTCCCGGCGCAGCCTGCCGAGGAACTCGTACGGCGAGGCGACGTGCCAATCCGAGCCGACGTCGAAGTCCTCGATCGCGTCCCCGATCGTGCCGTGGGTCGCGCCGTAGCTCGTGCCGCCGGCCGTCCCGCCGGTCGTGCCATCGGTCGCGTCCTTGAGCGTCCCGTCGGTCGTGCCCTCGATCATGCGAAGATCCTCCGGGGATTGTCGACGAGCATCTGGTGGATCTGGTCCTCGGTGACGCCTCTCTTGCGCAGCTCGGGCAGGACGTCGCGGGAGATGTGCAGGAGGTGGTAGTTCGGGTGGCGCTGCCGTACGACCTCGGCGTCAAAGCGATCGTTGAAGCAGTACGAGTCGTGACTTAGCACCATTTGGTCGGCGTGGCCGCGCGCGCACATCGTCGCCACGATCGACACCCGGTCCTCGAACGGCGAGAGCGTCTCGATGCCGAAGCGGTCCATGCCGAGGTAGGAGCCGTTCGCGGCCAGTTCCTCCAGGTAGGCGACGTCGGTCGAGTCGCCCGCGTGACCGATGACGACCCTGGTGAGGTCGACGCCGAGCTCGCCGAGCAGCCGCTGCTGCTCCAGGCCGCCCCTGGAGGCACTGTGCGAGTGGGTGGTGATGGGCACGCCCGTCTCCAGGTGCGCCTCGGCGACCGCCCGGAACACCCGTTCGGTCCCCTTGGTCATGCCGAGATGGTCAGTGGCGCATTTGAGCATGCCCGCCTTGACCCCGGTCCGGCCGATGCCCTGAACGATGTCCCGTACGAAGAACTCCGCGAGCCGATCAGGCCCGCCGAACAGCGAGCCGGGACCCCGGTTGCCGAAGTACGGGGGGAGGGCGTCGTAGGTGTAGAGGCCGGTGGCGGCGACGATGTTCACGCTGGTCAGCTCGGCCACCCGCTGGACGGCGGGGATATACCTGCCGAGCCCGATGACGGTCAGGTCCACGATCGTGTCGATGCCCTCGGCCCGGAGGTCGTCCAGTTTGGCCGCCGCCTCCCTCGCCCGCCGCTCGAAGTCCCACCCTTCCGGGATGTCCGGCCAGTTCCAGAGAATCTCCGGACTGAGCCCGAACACGTGCTCATGCATGAGCGTGGCGCCGAGCTCGCCCACCGGCCCTCTCACCGTCTCAGGCATAGGCGTCGTCTCTCATCTGTACGTCTGGTCTCATCTGTACGACTGGGGCGCTTACACGCACGGGAACCTCGGATGGTCGAACGGCCGGTTCACCTCTAGGTCGAGCCCGTCCGTCTGCTGGTACGGCGTGCCGGTGTAGAGAGCGTTCGCGTCGAAGTACGTGACGGTGAACGACAGGCGCGGCTGGTCACGGTGGTTGGCGGGCGCTCCGTGCACGGTCAGCGCGTGATGCACGGTCGCGTCGCCCGCCGCGAGGTCAAGGGGCGGCGACAGCTCCAGTTGCTTGAGCCACGGGTGCTGGCTGAGCTGATCGTCCCCCGTCCGGGTGAAGCTCCGCCCGAGCAGTCCGTACCGGTGCGAACCGCTGAAGAAGCGCAGCGACCCCATGTCCGCCGGTACGTCCACCAGCGCCAGCCAGACCGTCAGCATCGCCGAGCGGTCCATCGGCATCCACGGGAAGTCCTGGTGGAACTCGGTCGCCGCGTGCTCTCCGGGCTCCTTGACAAGCAGGTTCGTGACCTGCACGCGCACGGCCTCCACACCGTGCAGCAGCCGGGTCGCGTTCACGCCCATGGCCGGGCTCAGGGCCAGCGTCCGGAACGCCTCGTCGCTCTCGGCGATGTCGCGCGACTGCCCGAACGCCTGGTCCACCAGTGTCCGCCGCTCCTTCGCGCGGGCCGCCAGATAGCCGGTCGCCCGCTGCCTCAGCTCGGCCACGGCGTCGGGGGGCACGAGGGCGGGCAGCCGCACCCATCCGTGCTCATGAAAGAAGCCCGCCTCGTCGTCCGACGCGGCGCGCACGGGGATCTCCATGCCCCACAGTCTTGCACCTGAGCAAGCGCTTGGTAAGTGCCCTTGGCCCCTTCGGTCAACTAGAGCCCTCAAATACGGAAGGGGAAGCATAAAACGGATACACGGCCATAAAAGTGGGCAGGGAACTCTTGTTCGTCGCGCGCGGGGGAGGCGTTCGACGTCCGCGATATGGGGGAGGAATCATGGCCGTTGCCCAGTCTCGAGCGCGTTCGTCCAAAGAACTAACGATTGATCTGCCGATGATGAGCGTCCAGGTCCATCCCCCGGATCTGCGGATGCCGCACGTCGAGATGCCGCATCTGGGGTTGCCACGTCTTGGGCTGCCGCGCCTTTCCCGGCGGGAGCTCGGTCACGCCGTGGACGTGGCGCGGACGTTCCTTCCGCCGCCCGAGCGCCTCGCGTACTACGGCGCGCTTGGCGCGCTCGCTGCGTTCGGCGTGCTCGACTGGCCGGTGGCCGCCGCCATCGGCGCCGGTGCGCTGATCGCGCGGCGCGGACAGCAAGGGGAGAGCGGGACACCCGCCCGCGGTACGCAGGCGTCCCCGCCCGCCACCGCCCGCGCCACGACCTCCACCGCCCGTCGTCGCGCCACGACCTCCGGAACCCGCAGCCGCACCACGTCCGCCACGACCCGCGGCCGTGCCACGACCTCCGCCGCGCGCAGCCGCACCGCGACCGCCGCGACCGCCACACCGAAGAGCGACACCGAACAGAAGAGCGCCACCACGTCCAGGAGCTCAGCCGCACCGAAGAGGACCACCACGTCCAGGACCACCACCTCCAGGAGCGCCACCACGCCGAAGAGCACCGCCACCTCCAGGACCACCGCCACACCGAAGAGCACCACCGCCTCCCGGAGCTCCGCCGCATCCAAGAGCACCACCACGTCCAGGAGCACCGCCACACCAAAGAGCACCGCCTCGGGCGGGACCGCCACCTCGGGTCGGCGTACCGCTTCCGGCAGGCGCAGCACCTCCTCGACGAGCGCCGCCGCGACCACCGGCTCCTCGAAGAGGGCCTCCTCCCAGCGCAGAACGGCCTCCTCCACCACGTCACGAGGTGCTCGGGCGAGCACCACCGGACGTGCGCGGTCGGGCCGGTGAGACCGGGTTGCCACGTGTTCTGAGTAGCCTGCGCGCCCGGACGGTTCAGCGTGTTCTGAGCGGCCCGCGCGCCTGGACGGTTCCGCCGAGCAGCCTGCGCGCCGCCCGGACGGTTCCGCTGAGGGGACGACATGTGGCCGTTCTCCGCTGACACGGTCCTGAGCGTGCTCCCCGAGCCGGTACGGAGCCTACTCCCCCGCCCTCGCCGGATACAGAAGTGCGCGGGTGGCGTACGCATCGAACTGCGGCACGTCGGCGGCCCCGGCACGGACTCGGCCGCCCGCGTCCTCGAAGACCGGCTGCGCGCGGCCGGTGTGGACCGGGCCGAGGTGAACGGCGCGCTCGGCTGCGTGTTCGTAGGCTGCGACGCGGCCACGGCCGATCTGGACAAGCTCACGGCCATCGTCGACGAACTCGACCTGGACGGCGCCGGTGGCCCGGTGGCGCTCGACGGGGTGCAGCAGCAGGCCCGCGCCGCGATGAGCCTCGGCCTGCACGTCCTGGGCACCGGGCTCGCGCTGGCCGGCCGGGTCGCCCGCCTGCCGAGTCTGCCGGCGGCCGTGCCCGCCGTCCTGTCGCTGGCCGAGCACACCCCGCGGATCCGGCGCGAGCTGGAGCGGTACATGAGCGTTCCCACCGCGGAGGCGGTGGTCGCGTCCACTCGCCTGGTCTCCCAGACGTTGGCGGTACGGCCCGTGTCGATGCTCGTCGACTCCGTCGCGGCGGCCATCCGCTTCGTCGACTCGTGCGCCGGGCGGCGGGCCTGGGAGCTGCGCGAGGAGGAGTTCGCCGACGCCGACGGGGCGTACCGGCACATCAAGGTCGCGGAGCGGCCTCGGCCTGTTCCGCTGCCGCACGGGCCCGTCGAGCTGTACGCCAACGCCGCGAGCACCGCCACGGTGGTGACGCAGGCGGTCACGACCGTGGTGGGCGGCGGCCACGAGCGGGGGCTCTCCGTACTCATCACGGGGATCCCGAAGGCCGCGCACTTCGGCAGGGACGCCTTCACCAGCGTTCTCGCGCGCGCCCTGGCCAACCGCGGTGGAATGGTGCTCCACCGCCGCGCGCTGGGCCGCCTGGATCGCGTCGACACGGTCCTCCTCGACGCCGCCGCGCTGACCACGGGCGGGTGGACGATCGACGGCATCGTCCCGCTCGGCGAAAACCTTGGCACGGACCACCGCGAGAACCTCGGCACAGACCACCGCACGGACATCGGCGCGGACCACCGCTCGGACATCGGCGCGAACCTTGGCACAGACCACGGCGTGGACAAAAGCCTGGACGAGCTGCACGCGCGGATCTACACGCTGCTCGACCTCACCGATCCGGCGGCCCGGCGCGAGCGGGACGGCTGGTCGGCGGGGCCGTACTCGGCGACGCGCGAGCCCGCGGAGGTGCGGAAGTGGCGCCGCCAGGGGATCCGGCCGATCAGCGTCTCTCGGCAGGGAGTCCCGGTCGCGCTGGTCGGGGTGGCGCCGGAGCTCCACCCGCTGGCCGAAGCCGTGGTCGCCGCCGCGAAATGCGCCGGTGACGTGGTCCTGGCCGGTGGGGAGGCGTACCTCGGCCCGCGACTCGGTGTGGACCGGGTCGTCGACGGCGGCTCCCGGCTGGTCGCCGCGCTTCGGTCGCTGCAGTCCGAAGGACACGTCGTGGCCCTGGTGTCCCGTACGTCGAGGCGCGGCCTGCGCCAGGCGGACCTGGGCATCGGCGTGCTCAGGGGGGCGCGGCGCGTGCCGTGGGATGCCGACGTGATCAGCGACCTCGACGGGATCCACCTGCTGCTGCGCTGCGTCCCGTACGCGAAGAAGGCCAGCAGGCGCAGCGTGCGGGTGGCCGCCGCGGCGGGGGTCGTCGGCGCGGGCCTGGCCGTGCTCGGCCCGGCCCCGACGGCGGTGGCGCGGGCGAACCTGGTACGCGACTGCGCCTCGGTGGCCGCCCTGGTCACCGGGGAGTGGGTGGGACGGAACGTCAGGCGGACGGCGCCGCCGGTGCCCGCCGATCGCACGCCGTGGCACGCGATGGCGGTGGCCGACGTCCTCGACCTGCTGCGTACGTCGCCGCACGGGCTGAACGAGAGGGAGGCCGAGCGCCGCAGGACGAAACCGGCGCGGCCGGATTCCGCCGGGCCCACCTCCCTGGTCATGGCGTCTCTGGAGGAGCTCGCCAACCCGTTGACCCCGGTCCTGGCGGCGGGCGCGGGGCTGTCGGCATCGGTCGGTTCGGTCCTGGACGCCGTACTGATCGGCGGCGTGATGGTGGTCGACGCCGTCATCGGCGGGGCGCAGCGGCGCGGCGCCGACCGGGAGGTGCACCGGCTCACCGAGGTCACCGCCGTCCGGGTCCGCCTGCGCAGGCCCGGCGGCGGCGTCTCCGGCGTCGCCGACGACCTGGTGAAGGGGGACGTGATCGAGCTGCGCGCCGGTGACGCCGTACCGGCCGACGGCAGGCTGATCCAGGCGGTCAACCTGGAGATCGACGAGTCCACGCTGACGGGCGAATCGCAGCTCGTGTCCAAGACCGCGGCGCCCACCGTGGCCGCCGCCGTCGCGGATCGCCGGTCCATGGTGTACGAGGGCACTACGGTGGCGGCCGGTCACGGCCTGGCCGTGGTCGTGGCTACCGGGGAGGAGACCGAGGCGGGCCGGACCGCCGGGCTGGCCGCCGAGAGGCCGCCGGTGAGCGGTGTGGAGCTGCGGCTGCGCAGGCTGAGCCGCCGCATCCTGCCCGCCGCGATCGGGTCGGGCCTGGTCCTGATGGTGACCAACCTGCTGCGCGGCTCGCCCCTTTCCGCGGCTCTCGCCCCCGCGGTCAGCCTGGCCGTCGCCGCGGTCCCCGAAGGGCTGCCCTTCATCGCGACCGTGGCCGAGCTCGCCTCCAGCAAACGGCTCTCCCAGCGCAACACGCTGGTCCGCAACCCGTCGACGATCGAGGCCCTGGGCCGGGTCGACGTGCTCTGCTTCGACAAGACCGGGACGCTGACCGAAGGCCACATCAGCCTGCGCCAGGTCTCGGACGGAAGCCACGCCCGGCCGGTCGAGACGTTGACGCCGGAGCTGAAGGTGATCGTCGGCGCGGCGCTCCGGGCGGGCCCCCGCTTCGAGGGCGGGCGGGCCATCCCCCATCCGACGGACCGCGCCGTCGTGGACGGCGCCGCCAAGCTCCACGTGGCGCCCAAGGACGGCCTTCGGGAGTGGCACCGGGTCGACGAGCTGCCGTTCGAGCCCGCCCGCGGCTACCACGCGGTGCTCGGCCTGTCCGAGTCGGGTCACCTGCTGAGCGTCAAGGGAGCCCCCGAGGTCGTCCTCGACCGCTGCACCCACCTGATCCGCGGTGGCGAGCAGGTGCCCATGGGCCCGAGGACCAGGCGTGAGCTGGAGAAGGAGGTGGAAAGGCAGGCGTTGCAGGGCTTCCGCGTACTCGCCGTCGCCGAGCGTGAGGCGTCCAGCCGCGCCGATCTCGACGAGGCCCGCATCCAGCGCTTGTGCTTCCTGGGCTTCCTCTGCCTGGCCGATCCCGTACGGCCCACGGCGAAGCGGAGCGTCGAGGGGCTGATGGGCGCCGGCGTGCGGGTCATCATGATCACTGGTGACCATCCGAGCACGGCCGAAGCCATCGCCGCCGAGATCCACGTTCTGAACGGTCAGCGGGTGATGACGGGACCCGAGCTGGAGCGGCTGGACGACGACGCCCTGGCCGAGGTGCTGCCCGAGGTGGCGGTGTTCGCGCGTACCACGCCCGAGCACAAGGCCCGCATCGTCTCCTGCCTGCGGCGCGCCGGCAAGGTGGTGGCCGTGACCGGTGACGGCGCCAACGACGTCCCCGCGATCCGGCTCGCCGACATCGGCATCGCCCTCGGACCACGTGCCGTCCCGGCCGCCAGGGCCGCCGCCGACATCGTGGTGATCGACGATCGCATCGAGACGATCATCGACGCGATCTCCGAGGGCCGGGCGATGTGGGGCTCCGTCCGCGACGCGCTCGGCATCCTGCTCGGCGGGAACGTCGGAGAGATCGCCTTCACGGTCGGCTCTAGCCTGCTGTCCAGGCGCAGCGCGCTGAACGCCCGCCAGTTGCTCCTGGTCAACCTGCTGACCGACATGCTGCCCGCCATGGCCGTGGCCGTTCGCCCGCCGAACGCCGAGACCCCGGAGAAGCTGCTCGCCGAGGGGCCGGAGGTCTCGCTCGGCGCCGCCCTGACCCGGGACATCTACGTACGCGCGGTCACCACCGCGGCGGCGGCGACCGCGGCGTGGCTGCTCGGCCGGATGACGGGCACACCGCGCCGCGCGTCCACCGTCGGGCTCATCGGCCTGGTGGGGGCGCAGCTGCTGCAGACGCTGTCGGTGGGGGATGGGGATCGGCTGGTGTTCCTCGCGTCGGTGTCGTCGCTGGCGGCCCTCATGGTGATCATCTCCGTCCCGGGGCTCAGCCAGGTCTTCGGCTGCCGTCCGGTCGGCCCGTTCGGCTGGGCCATCGGGCTGGGCTGCGCCGGGGCGGCGGCGCTGGTGGCGGGGCTGATGGAGCGGGCGAGCGCGGGCTAGTCATCAGCGGTTCACCATATAGACACCTGAATTGTGGCCTTATCGCAACTTTTGTGGCTGATTATCCTCATAACGGTAGGTTTACTGATGTGAGGTACTCAGTGTCTGAATTTCTGGCCTCTGTGCTCGCGAAGGCGGGCATGATGCTCCTGGAAATGCTGATCGCGCGGATCGTCCAGGCGCTGGTCACGTCCCTCGCGGGCCGCACCGCGCTCCGCCTGGCCTGATCTCGCCGCGCGCGTCTTCCGGTCAGGGCCTTTGTTTCCCGTACGGCACAGCCGCCCCACCCGCCACCCGCCGCACATGACTGGGGGCCTCCAGGAAAACGGCCGCTGAACCCGCACGTGGCCGGGCGCCGTTACGTGCGCATAGTTGACCATCTCCATGGTTTCGCCGCGTGATCGCCTCTACGCTGGCAAGCGTAGCTACACAAGCGCTTGCTCAAGCAAGGAGAGGCACGTGCGGCGGTTCAGGTTCGGGGCGGTGGTGCGGCAGGCGGAGTCGGGCAAGGCGTGGGCGGACAAGGCCAGGCGGCTGGAGAGTGCCGGGTTCGACGTGCTGCTCGTGCCCGACCACCTGGTCGGTCCGCGATTCGCCCCCGTTGCGGCGCTGGCCGCCGCCGCGAGCGTGACGACGCGGCTTCGGGTGGGGACCCTTGTGTTCGCGAACGACTTCCGGCATCCGGCCGTGCTGGCCAAGGAGACGGCGACCCTCGACGTGCTGTCCGACGGGCGACTCGACGTGGGACTCGGGACCGGCTGGATGGCCGAGGACTACCAGCGGGCCGGCCTGCCGTTCGAGCCGCCCGGGGTGCGGGTGGACCGGCTGGCCGAGGCCGTGGCGGTGCTCAAGGGGCTGTGGGGCGACGGGCCGTACACCTTCGACGGGGCGCACTACCAGATCCGGGCGCTCGACCAGCAGCCCAAGCCCGTGCGGCGGCCGCACCCGCGGCTGCTCCTGGGCGGCGGCGGGCCGCGGATGCTGCGGCTGGCCGCCCGGGAGGCCGACGTGGTGAACCTGGGGATGCGGGTACGCGCCGACGGCACCGGACCCGACGGGAACGACGGCGGGCGGCAGGCGTTCATGGACAAGCTGCGGACGGTACGCGCGGCCGCCGGCGACCGCTACGACCGGCTGGAGCTGGGCACGAGCGTGGTGCAGGTGGGCGTACGCAAGCCGGAGGAGACCTGGAGCGCCGCCGACACCTCACAGCTGGACGAGACGCCACAGGTACTCCTCGGCACCCACCACGACATAGTCGACAAGCTCCGCTACTGGCGGGATGAGCACGATATTTCGTATTTCGTGGTGCATCACGAGCGCGACCTCGACGCCTTCACCCCGATCGTCGAGGAGCTCGCTACGGGGTGAGGATCACCTTGCCCATGGTGTTCCGGCTCTCCAGCGCCGCATGGGCGGCCGCGGCCTGCTCCAGCGGGAAGGACTGGACGGCGGGCGTGAGCTCGCCGTTCGCCGCCGCCTCCAGCGCCCGCTCCTGCAGGTCGTCCATGCCGCCCTGGCGGCCGAGCAGGTAGGCGAGGGCGTCGTACGAGGTCACGCCACGGGCCTTCAACTCGGCCTCCTCAGGATGGAACCACTCCCCCGACGCCTGCCCGAACACGACCTGCCGCCCACCTTCAAGGAGTTCGAAGGCGGTTCTGCCGAGTTCGCCGCCGACCCCGTCGAAGACGATCGTGACGTCGCCGACCGATTCCCGTACGACGTCCGTCCAGCCGGGCGTGCTGTAGTCGACCGCCAGGTCGGCGCCCAGCGAGCGGACCCGGGCCGCCTTCGCGGGGCCGCCCGCCGCTCCGACGACCGTCGCGCCCACCCGGCGGGCGTGCTGGACGAGCAGCGTGCCGATCCCCCCGGCGGCGGCCATGATCAGCACCACGTCCGAGGCCGTCACCGGCGCGACCTCCAGCAGTCCCAGCGTGGTGGCGCCGGTCGAGAGCATGGCGACCGCGGCGCCGTACTCCAGCCCGTCGGGAAGCACCGTCAGACCGGCGGCGGGCGCGACGGCGAGCGACGCGTAGCCGCCCGAGGTCACCTCGCTGGTCACCACGCGACTGCCCAGCAGGCCGGGGCCGACGCCCTCACCGACCGACTCCACCACCCCCGCCACCTCATGGCCGAACGTCGCGGGCAGGTCGGGCGCGGGGTGCGGGCCGATGGGGATGCCCCGCCTGAACAACGTCTCGATGAAGTGGACACCGACGGCGTGTACGGCGATGCGGACCTCGCCGGGGCCCGGCAGGGGATCAGGGACGGATTCATAGCGGAGGTTCTCGGCAGGGCCGTAGGAATAGAGCCTTATCGCGTGCATGCCGCCCAGCCTGCTACCTGAACCACGGTTGAGGTCAACCGTGCCGGATGATGGAAGTCATGGACGAGATGGTGTTGCTCAGGCACGGCGCGACAGAGTGGAGCAAGGCGGGCAAGCACACGGGCCGCACCGATGTGCCGTTGCTGCCCGAGGGCGAGGAGCAGGCGCGGGCGCTGGCGCCGCTGGTCAAGGAGATGACGTTCGATCTGGTGCTGGTGTCCCCCGCCCAGCGAGCCCGCCGGACGGCGGAGTTGGCCGGGCTGGAGGCGTACGAGGTGGACGCGGATCTGTGGGAGTGGGACTACGGCGGCTACGAGGGCATCACCACGCCCGAGATCCGGGAGACCCGGCCGGGCTGGTACCTGTGGCGTGACGGCGTGACCCCCGGCGACGCCGAGCATCCCGGGGAGAGCGCGACCGACGTGGGCGCGCGCGCCGACCGGGTGATCGCCAGGGCCAAGGCGGCCGAGGGGCGGGTGGCGCTGGTGGCGCACGGGCACTTCCTGCGCGTGCTGACGGCCCGCTGGCTGGACCTGCCGCCCACCGACGGCCGCCTGTTCAAGCTCGACACCGGCACGTACTCACGGCTGGGCTACGAACACGCCGAACCCGTGGTGACCACCTGGAACGCACCGGTCGCCTGACCCCCGGCGAGCAGCCCGACGCTAACCCGATGTGCCTCCGGGCGCCAGACGGCTGCCGGGGAAGGGCGAAAGGAGGGTCTCGCGCCACGGCCCGTCGAGGAAGTCGCGGGCCCGCCTGGCCCAGTCGAGCAGGCGCGGGTCCGGCGGCACCTCGTCGTCCAGCCCGAGGGCGGCGTCGCGGGCCCGTTGGGTGCGCAGGTGGTCGTCGAGCGACACGCCCCAGACCGTGACGGCCTCGGTGTCGCAGAACAGCACCTCGTACAGGCCGATCAAGTGATGCCCGTGCTCGGCCAGCAGCGGGGCGCGTTCGGTGCGGACCGCCTCCAGGTAGTCGAGGGCGGCGCCGGGTCGTACGCGGGCGCTCTCGAACACGTAGAACTCGGCGGTGGTGACCTCGCTCAGGTCCGGGCAGCCCGGCACGGCGCCGAGCGGGCGGGAGAAGGCGGAGAAGCGCAGGTCGTCGATGTCGGACAGGAACAGACGGTCGTCCACCCCACGGTAGATCTCCATCATCTGGCGCCAGCCGCCGTCCCAGCCGCCGTGGCAGTCCCACAGCGTGACCGCCTTGAACTGCGGGTGCCCGGTGATGCCCACGGCGTAGAAGGCGCCGGCCAGGTCGATCTCGCGGGACCTGATGGACATGCCGGAGGTCAGCGTGGGCGCCTGGCGGGCCTCGTCCTCGCGCTTGTAGCGGGTCAGCCAGGTGAGGTACTCCATCGGGCGCCGGGAGTTCATCGGCCGGAAGTCGACCTCTTCGAGAAGGTAGATCCCACGCCGCATCCAGGGCTCCTTTGACCAAGCGATTGCTCGGCCTCAACCCTAGCCGATCAAGCGACCGCTTGGGTAGGCTGCGGCCCTCTCCCCGTCAGCCACTCCAGCACCCTGCGGTGCCCGGAGGTGGCGTCCTCGAAGTGTCCCCAGTGCCAGTAGCGCGGCTGGTCACGGAGACCCGTGACCCACGTGCGATAGGAGACGGCGGCACCGGAGGGCGCGACGCCGTAGGTGCGGATCACGACCTTGCCGCCGGGTGCGAAGAGCACGTCGTCGGCGATCGGATAAAGGGTCATCTGGTCGAGCATGTGCTGATCATGGAGTCCGCCGGAGGCGGGGCGGTTACGCCTCCGGCGCGCCCCCGTTAAGGGGGCCCGCCGGAGGTTAACAACCTGTTACACCAGGAGGCCGTCGAACTCCCCATCCTTCACTCCGAGCACGAGGGCTCGGATCTCGTCGCGGGTGTAGATCAGGGCCGGGCCATCGGGGAAGCGCGAGTTGCGCACCGCCACCCCGCCGTCGGGGAGCTTCGCGAGCTCGACGCAGTTCCCCTGTGAGTTGCTGTAGTGGCTCTTGCGCCAGGCGACCTGCTGCAGGTCGGTCGCGGGCATGCCGTTGTAGGTCTGCTTCATCTACATCTTTCTGAGAAGACCGCCGATGAGCTCGACGGTGCCCCCTGGCGTGGTGCTCTCCACGCATAACTGCTCCATAGCCGTGAGATATGGATCGATGTCCTCACGCTTGTCCAGGTACAGGGCACCCCAGAGCTGCTCGACATAGACAACGTCCGACAAGTCGGACTCGGGAAATCGCAAGATGCTGAACGCGCCACCTTCAGCGGCGTGCATGCCATATCTGAAGGGCATCACCTGAATGGTGATATTGGGAAGGGCAGCGACTTCCAGCAAGTGCTGAAGCTGCTCGGACATGACCTCCCGCCCGCCGATGGTCCTCTTGAGGGTCGCTTCGTCGATGACCGCCCACAGTCGCGGGCCGTCCTTCTGCGTGAAGCGCTCTTGTCGCTGCATGCGCAGATGCACGCGGCGCTCGATCTGCCCAGGGGTCTCATCGGGGTTGCCGAGTTGGTATACCGCGCGTGCGTATGCTGCCGTCTGCAACAGACCGGGCACGAACTGCACCTCATAGGTACGGATCACGCTGGCTGCTTCCTCTAGCCCCACGTACGTGGTGAACCACGCGGGCAGAACGGCTGAATACTTGTGCCACCACCCGGGGGTGTTGGCTTCGCGGACCATCTCCAGCAGGGCACGGCGCTCGGCGTCGTCGACGACGCCGTACAGGGTGAGCAGGTCCTCCACATCGCGTGTCTTGAATCCGACGCGACCGAGTTCCATACGGCTGATCTTCGACTCGGACGCCCGGATGTGGAATCCGGCCTGGTCGCGGGTGAGCTCGCTGGCTTCACGCAGCCGCCGCAAACTGGCGCCAAGCATGATGCGCCGAACGGTCGAACCTGAACCGGGCGGATCGAGGGACACGTGCTGCTCCTTGGTCGTTTCCTTAGCACACAGTCTGTCACTCCACGGCCGAAAGATCATATGCCGCGGACAAGATCCCCTTTCCCACTGATTGACCTTTTGGGGCAACGGTAGCGCTTGCACACGGTGTCTGCACGTGCATTCGCTCTTGCACCTGCACGAGAGTTTGCTCCAGAATGATCAACGTGCAATCCACCACGGCGACGCAGGGCTCGTGGACCACGTTCGACTGGTGGCCCCCGGTCGGGTGGTGGCCGGAGGCCGCGCGTGACCTGCTGGTCCCAGGCCCGGCCTCGAGCGCCACGTTCGTCCTCCCGCCCACGGCGTCCTCGATCCACTCCGTCCGCAGCTTCACCAACGGCACCCTGACGGGATGGGGGCTCGGTGAGCTGATCGAGAACATGGAGCTGGTGGTCTCCGAACTGGCCACCAACGCCCTGCGACACGGATTACGCCTGGCCGAGCCGCATTGCCATCGCCCGGTCCACATGTCCCTGGTGCGCCGCGGCGCGCTGGTTACCAGCGCCTTCACCGATCCAGGCTCATCGGTGCCCGTGCTGAGATACCCTGGCCCTCTCGACACCGGCGGCCTCGGACTCCACATCGTCGAATCGCTCAGCCACCGATGGGGCTGGTCCGCACTCGCGCCCCACGGGAAGATCGTCTGGGCAGTCCTCTCCTGACCGGGGGTGATCTGCATTACCGTGGATGCTCATGGCTCACGGTGAGTCCCTGCGTGCGACCCCATGAGAGTGCTGACAGATGGATGATCACCTGCTCGGCTGGCTAAGAACACTTGACGAAGACAGGCTGGGCCGCATCCTGGCGACCCGGCCCGACGCCATCGCGGCCCCCTGGCCGCGGCGGCTCGACACCCTTGCCCAGCGGCTCGGCAACGGATTCGCCGTGATGGAGGCCCTGCGCGGCCTGCCCCTTCCCTGCCTTGAGCTGGCTCAGGCGTGCCTGGTCGTGCGGCACGCCACTCCCGAGCGGCTGGCGGCCTTCCTCGGCGTGCCGGCCGAGGAGCTGACCCCCTGGCTCGACCTCCTGCATGACCACGCGCTGGCCTGGCCCGACGGCGAGGGCGTCATCCGCCTGGCCGAGCCCGTGTCGCGGTGGTGGACCGCGCCCCTCGGCCTGGGCGAGCCGCTCGACCACTACCTCAACTCCTGGACGATCAGCAACGACACGCTGCGCTCGCTCGCCAGAAACCTGGGGCTCCCGCCCGACGGCAACAAGCGCCGCACGGTCAGCCGGGCCAGCGAGGTGCTCGGCGACCGGGACCGGCTCGACGCGCTGCTGCGCACCGCCCCCGAGGGCACGGTCCGGCTGCTGGACAGCTTCGCCTGGGAGGGCCCCGTACGCGATGTCGACGGCGGCCGGTTCGTCATGCCCGGCACACCGGAGAAGTGGGCCGCCGACCACGGGCTCCTCTACCGGCCGAGCTGGCACGTGGCCGAGATGCCGCGCGAGGTGGCGCTCGGCCTGCGCGGCGGCGACTACCACCCACCCTTCACCCCCGAACCACCCGAGGTGGCCACAATCCCGATCGACCCGGAAGAGGTCGACCATCTGATGACGCTGGCCGCTCCGCACGTGGTGGAACGGTGCGCGGCACTGCTCGACAACGCCTCCAAGGCGCCGCTGCCGCTGCTCAAGACCGGCGGCGTGGGCGTGCGCGAGGTACGCAGGATGGCCAAGGAGACCGGCTGCGACGAGGACGAGACCCGGCTGCTGCTGGAGATCTGCACCGTGGCCAGGCTGCTGGCCTGGGACGAGCCGTCCGGCGGCATGATCCCCACCGAGCGGTTCGACCGCTGGCGGCTCGACGAGGGCTCGGCCAGGCTGCGGGTGCTGCTGTCGGCCTGGTGGCGCATGGAGCGCTCGTCGCTGCGCAAGATCGACGGCAAGTACGGCACCGTGCTGGGCGACGACCAGTCGGGCGCCGCCGTGGCGCGCGTGCGCCGGGCGGTGCTGTCGGTCCTGTCCCACCTGCCGGCCGGCACGGCCTTCGCCGATCGCGCCGGCCTGGTCCGCAACGTCCACTGGCACTCCCCGATGCTCGACCAGGACCTGCTGGCCGAGTGCGCGTCCGCGGTGCTCGTCGAGGCGCGGCTGCTCGGCCTGCTGGCCAACGACTCGCTGACCGACCTGGGCAGGGCGCTGGCCGGGCTGGCCGCCAAGGCGGGCGAGGAGAGCGACGACGCGGTGCCGCTGGTCGAGCACGACCCGATACTCGCGGAGGCGTCGACCAGGGCGCTGGCCAGCGTGCGCAGGAGCGCGCTGTTCGGCCCCGACCTGACCGCGGTGGTGACGGGACCGCCGTCGGCCGAGCTGGCCGCGCTGCTCGACCGGGTGGCCGAGCGGGAGTCGCGGGGCGCGGCCTCGGTGTGGCGGTTCACCACCGAGAGCGTGCGCCGCGCGCTGGACCACGGCTACGAGGCCGACGAGCTGCTGGAGGAGCTGTCCGGCGTCGGCACCGTCCCGCAGCCGCTCGAATACCTCGTACGCGACGTGGCCCGCCGGCACGGCGAGGTGACGGTGACCACGGTGGGCTGCGTGGTGCAGGCCTCCGACCCGACCCTGCTCGCCGAGATCGCCGCTCACCGGCGGCTGAGCCGGCTCGGCCTGCGGTTGCTCGCGCCCACCGTGCTGGTGAGCTCGGCGGGCGCCGAACGGACACTCGCCGCGCTGCGCGAGCACGGCTACTCGCCCGTCCCCGTCACCGACGGCGGTGAGATCACGATCCGCCGCACCCGCGTCGAGGAGCCCCACAACGGCAAGCTCATCCTGCTGCCCGGCGGCCAGGTGGCCGAGCTGTCGGAGCTGGCGGCGATCGGCGGGGCCGAGGCGATCCCGCACATCATCGCCGAACCGATCCCCGACCCGCACGAGCACGCCGCCCGCCTGATCAGCGCCAGCCGGGCGGCGAACGACCGCGCCGGGCGCACCTGGGCCGTCATCGGCCGGATGGCGACCAGGCTGCCCACGGCGCAGCAGTCACTGCTGGGCTTCGTCGTGGACCGGGGCGTGCGGGCCGGCATCACGCTGACCGACGGCCTGACCGCGACGATCAGCCACGGCGAGCTCAAGGGCGGCGCCCTCGACGCCTGGTGCGAGGAGGCCGGCGACTACCTGGAGTTCCCGCTGGCCGAGATCGTCGAGGTCACGGGAGCTTATTAGCGTCTGCGATTCTCTGTGTTTGCCGGGGGATTTCCGGCATTCCGGGCGGGCGTGGCGCGTGGCGGGCCACCTGCGTACGTTCCCAGGGGGAGTACGGGGGTGGCTGCGACACGGTGGAAGCCAGTCCGGTGGTGAGAATTGCGTACAGGCCCTGTACGTCCCGCCGGTGAGCGGGATGCCTGGGGTGCCTGGCCCGCCGGACGCTTTCCCATCCCGGGCGTGCCGGGGTCGGGGGCGGGCACCGTGCGCCGGTCGGGCACACGGCTGAACGTCTTGGTGCGGCTGACCTGCCGCCGTTTGGGGGTCGGCCGGGTCTTGGCGCGCGCCCGGGCCGGTGGGCGTGGATGCACATCGGTCTGGGTGCGCCGGGCCCGACGAGCCGCGCGGGTGGGCCTGTTGCGGCGGCGCGCCCGGGTCACGTTGCCTTCCACCACCACCGCGATGGTGCGCACGCCGGTGCCCGGGGCGGTCCGGGTGTGGCGCTGGCCGAGCAGGCCGCGGGCGGCGATCCGCTCGGCCGCGGCATGATCGCGGTCGCACGACAGCCCGCACGCCGGACAGTAGGCCCACTTCCAGCCACGCTCGCCCGGCCGGTCAGGCGCCGGAACATGCCGCAGCACGCTGCCACCCTCACCGCAGCGTGGACAGTAGCGGGAGGTGCCCCGTGCGGGCACCGTCACCACCGCGACACCGTCCTTGGCGGCCAGATGCCGGATCGCCTCGATCACCATGCCGCGCACCTGCCCCGACAACGCCGCATTGCCCCGGCGGACCCCACGCGCCTCCAGCGTGGCCAGATCCTCCAGATAGATCGCCCCGGCACCGAGCGCGACCGCCTGATCCACCGCCCACCGCGCCGCCGACCAGGCCAGCGCATGATCAAGCCGCCGGATCCGGGCACACACCCGCTCATGCTCCACCGCCACTACCCGTAGCCCGCGCTCCAGCGCCACACGGCGCACATCATGGGCATCGGCGGTATTCAGCCCGGACAGCAGTGCCGCGCAGTGATCGCGTTTGGCGGCCAGGTGTTCACGGTGGCCGCGCAGCCGGTGCAGCTTGGCCAAGATCACCGTGGCGTCGTAGCGCAGCATCCGCCCGTCGGTGCACACCCGGCCCTCGCGCGGTTGGCCGTCGCGCACGTGCACATGATGTGACTGATGGTTTGGTGGCGACCGCATCCGAAACACATCTCCACCCACATTCGCTCAGCGAATCAGGACAAGCGTTCATACCTTCTTCAGGTTGGCCACGAGGCCTTCCACGAAGTCGGCGTAGCCCTGGTAGCTGTAGGGGGCCTCGGCGCTCCACGGGTAGAGATGCCCGGCCTTGACGGCGGGAAGCTTGGCGAAGGTGGGCTTCTTCATCATCTCGGCGGGCTTGAGCGACTGGGTGCGGGTGTCGTAGAGGATGACGTCGGCGTCGTAGGTGTCGGCGTTCTCCCAGCTCAGCGTCTGGAAGAAGCCGCCCTCGTCGACCTTGGAGGGCGTGACGACGGTCAGGCCGTTCTGGGTGAGGTGCACGATGTCCGGATACTCCGGCGGGTTCACCACCCACATGGCGTCGGGGCCGGCCGAGACCATGAGGATCTTGAGGTCCTTGAACGCGGCCAGCTCCTTGCCGGCCGCCGCCAGCCGGGCCTTGGCCTCCGGCACCCCCTGCAGGTCCGCGCCCAGCGACGTGGCCAGCTCCTCGTACTTGCCGATCACCTCCATGGCGCTGCGCCCGGTGAGCATGATGCCGGCCGTCGGGGCGATCTGCTCGATCGTGGCCTTCGACTTCTCCGGTACGTACCAGAGCGTGCCCTTGATGTACATGCTGCTGACCAGCAGGTCGGGCTGGAGCGCGATGTACTGCTCCACGTTGAACTCGTCCCACACGTTGCCCAGCCCCGCGACCTTGGTGATGTCGACGTTGCCCACCTGGGGGTCCCTGGCGCCGTCCTTGAGCTTGTGCGGGCCGAAGACGCCGACCGGGCGCACGCCGAAGTCCCACAGCGCCGCCGCGGCGCCGACCTGGGCGACCACCCGGGTGGGGCGCTTGGGCAGGCTGAGCTTCTTGTCCCGGTCGTCGGTGAACGTCCACGCGCCAGCCGCGCCCGAGGCGCCCGACGCGCCGGTCGGGGCCGCCTGGGTGGCGGCGCCCTCGCCACCCGCCTGGGTGGTGGCGCCCTCGCCGCCGCAGGCCGCCAGCGTCAGGGCCGCCGCGACGCCCGCCGTGGCCGCGAAAAAGCCCCTGCGAGGCAGTACCGGTCCCGACATGTCCATCTCCTAAGGTTAGGCTTGCCTTGGTTGTGGGGCTTTACCTTAGCCTCGCCTAAATGTGACCGTGACGAAAGGGGTGCGGGTTGCCCGCGGTGAAAGAGCGCCCGGCCGAGGTCGAGCCCGTGGCGTCCCGGGGGCGTCCGGCGGCGCTGGCCGGTGGGCTGGTGGTCGTGTTCGGCGTGCTGGTGCTGGGGGCGATGGCCAGCGTGGCGCTGGGCGCCCGATCGGTGCCGCTGTCCACGGTGCTGGACGCGCTGACCGCCCCCAACGGGTCCGGCGACCACACGGTCATCCGCGAGTTACGCGTCCCGCGGACCCTCCTGGGCATCGGCGTGGGGGCCGCGCTCGGGCTGGCGGGCGCGCTGATGCAGAGCCTGACCCGCAACCCGCTGGCCGATCCGGGCCTGCTCGGCATCAACGAGGGCGCCGCGCTGGGCGTCACCCTCGCGCTCGGGCTGTTCGGGCTCACGGACCCGGCCGTCTACGTGTGGTTCGCCTTCGGCGGCGCCGCCGTGGCCTCCGTCGTCGTCTACGCGCTGGGCTCGGCCGGCCGCTCGGGCGCCGGTCCGGTACGCCTGGCGCTGGCCGGCATCGCCGTCGGCATGGTGTTCACGGCGGTGGCCTCGGCCATCCTGCGCATGGACCCGCAGACGTTCGACCGGATGCGGTTCTGGCTCACCGGCTCGCTGGCCGGGCAGACCTCCGACGTGCTGCTGCGGATCGCGCCCTTCATGGTCGCCGGCCTGGTGGTGGGGCTGCTGCTGGCAAGGCCGCTGAACATGCTGGCGCTCGGCGACGACGCCGGCAAGGCCCTGGGCGTGGCCGTCACCCGTACGCGGGTCCTCACGGCCGTGTCGGTCACGCTGCTCTGCGGCTCCGCCACGGCGGCGGCCGGGCCGCTGTGGTTCGTCGGGCTGGCCGTGCCGCACGCCGTACGCGCGGTGGTGGGCCAGGATCAGCGGTGGGTGCTGCCGTACACGGTGCTGGCCGCTCCGGCGCTGCTGCTGGCGGCGGACGTGGCCGGGCGGCTCATCGCCCGGCCCGGCGAGGTGCAGGTGGGCATCATGTGCGCCGTGGTCGGCGCGCCGATCTTCATCCTGATGGCCAGGCGCAGGAGGCTGGCCGCGCTATGAGCTTCCGCTTCGGTCCCTGGTCCGTACGGCTGGCGCCGCGGGCCCTCGTCGTCGCCCTGGTCCTCGTCCTGGTCGCGTTCGCCGTGACCGTGGCGGCGATCTCGACCGGCGAGTTCACCGTGTCCGTACCCGACGTGCTGACCGCGCTGTTCGGCCAGGGCACGCCCGTCGCCGAGCTGATCGTGAGCAAGCTGCGCGCGCCCCGGGTGGTCACCGGGCTGCTGGTGGGCGCGGCGTTCGGCCTGAGCGGCGCGATCTTCCAGAGCCTGACCAGGAACCCGCTCGGCAGCCCCGACTTCATCGGCTTCACCGCCGGCGCCTCGACGGGCGGCATCCTCGGCGTGATCGCGGGCGGCACGGCGCTGCAGATCGCGGGCGGCGCGCTGGCGGGCTGCGTCGGCACCGCCGTGCTGGTGTACGCGCTGGCCCATCACGGGGGCGTGCAGGGCTACCGGCTGGTCCTCGTCGGGATCGGCGCGAACGCGCTGCTCCTGTCCGCCAACTCCTACCTGCTGACCAGGGCCAACATCAACGACGCCGCGACCGCGGGCGCGTGGCTCACGGGCAGCCTCAGCGGGCGCGGCTGGGACCACGCGATCCCGGTGGCGCTGGCGCTCGCGGCGCTGCTCCCGGTCTGCGCCGCCGTGTCGCGGCCGATGCGAATGCTGGAGATGGGCGACGACTCGGCGCGGGCCATGGGCATCAGGGTCGAGGCCGTACGGGCCACGGCCATCACCGCGGGCGTACTGCTGTGCGCGGTCGCCACGGCCGCCGCCGGGCCGGTCATCTTCGTCGCCCTGGCGGCTCCGCAGCTGGCCCGGCGGCTGACCCGGTCGCCCGGCGTGACGATGGGCGCCTCGGCGCTCATGGGCGCCGTCCTCCTGACCGGCGCCGACCTGGCCGCCCAGCGCGTACTCGCCCCCACACAACTGCCCGTCGGCGTGCTCACGGCCGCGATCGGCGGCGCCTACCTCGCCCTGCTCCTCCGAAAGGACCGCCACTGATGCTCCTCCGAAAAGCCCGCCACTGATGTTCGCGCGAAAGGACCGCCACTGATGGCAACCCCCCGGTCCGCCCGGCTGTCGGGCAGCGACCTCACCCTCGCCTACGACCAGCGCGTCGTGGCGGCCGAGCTGGACGTGACGATCCCCGACGAGTCGTTCACCGTGATCATCGGCCCGAACGCCTGCGGCAAGTCCACCCTCCTGCGCGCCCTGGCCAGAATGCTCAAGCCCAGGAAGGGCGCGGTCCACCTCGACGGCAGCGTGATCACCTCACTGCCGTCGAAGGAGGTGGCCAGGCGACTCGGGCTGCTGCCGCAGAGCTCGATCGTGCCCGACGGCATCACCGTGACGGACCTGGTGGCCCGCGGCCGCTACCCGCACCAGAAGCTGATGCGGCAGTGGTCACGCGCGGACGAGACCGCGGTGAGCGAGGCGATGCGCGCCACCGATGTGTCCGAACTGGCCGACCGGATCGTGGACGAGCTGTCCGGCGGCCAGCGGCAGCGCGTATGGCTGGCGATGGCGCTGGCCCAGGAGACGCCGATCCTGCTGCTCGACGAGCCGACCACGTTCCTGGACATCTCCCACCAGATCGAGGTGCTGGACCTCTGCGCCGACCTGCACGAGGCGGGACGCACGATGGTGGCGGTCCTGCACGATCTCAACCAGGCGTGCCGCTACGCCACCCATCTCATCGTCATGCGCGACGGCGCCATCGTGGCGGAGGGCGACCCGGCCGGGATCGTCACGCCCGACCTGGTCGCCCAGGTGTTCGACCTGCGCTGCGAGATCATCGAAGATCCACAGTCGGGCACTCCGCTCATCATCCCGGAGGCGCGCCGCCAGGTGAGAACGACGGCCTGATCCACCGGCTCCCCCCTCTCATCCCGCTCTCAGCCCACCAGGGCCCCGACCAGGGCGGTGATCGCGTCGCGGGCGCGCGCCTCGCCGTACTCCTCCCTGAGCACGCCCGCCACCTCTGCGGCGGTGGCCGCCAGCAGTGCGTGGGACAGTACGTCCGCGTCGGAACCCGGACGCGAGGCCGCCAGCAGAATGGCCGCGTGGCGGTGCCAGAAGCGGTAGGCCCCAATCCGGTAGCGGGCGCCCGGACTGGCCGTCTCGGACATGCGTACCAGGTCGAGGTGGGCGAACAGGTAGTCAAGATAGGCGTCGACGAAGGCGGTGAGCCGGTCGCGGGCGGGCGCGCCGGGACCCAGCGGCGGCGGGCCGGACAGGATGCGTTCCTGCAGCACCCGCTCGCGCTCGTCGAGCAGCGCCACCGCCAACCCCGATTTATCCCCGAATCTGCGGAACAACGTGCCCTTCCCCACCCCGGCCTCCGCCGCTATCGCATCCATGGAGACCGCTTCGACACCCTTCTCAGCGAACAGTCTGGCCGCGGCGGCAAGGACCTTCTCCCTGTTGCGCGCCGCGTCCGCACGTTCGTTGACCGGGCCCCCGCGAAGCAGTTCCAGTCTCTGTCTTGACGAACCGGACTGCGGTCCGTTAGCTTTCGAGCCATCCACAAAGCGGACTGTAGTCCATTTGGACCGGAGGCCACAATGACCATCACCCGCGACGAGCTCCGAGCGACACTCGGCACGGTCACCCTACTCGACACACTCGGCGGTGCTTACTACGACCAGCAGCACCTGCCGGGTGCCATCGCGCTGGTCGAGAGCGAGGTCGTCGAGCGGGCGCCCGCGCTGCTGCCCGACAAGGACGCGCCGATCGTCACCTACTGCTCGAACCCGGCCTGCAACAACAGCAAGGCCGTCGCCCGTCGCCTGACCGCCCTCGGCTACACGAACGTGCGCAGGTACGTCGAGGGGATCGAGGACTGGGTGACGGCGGGCCTGCCGGTGGAGTCCTCGTAGAACGTCATTCTTGGAGCGTGCCAAAGGACGTGGAAGCGGACGGCAGGCCAGGTGACCCTCTGGAAGCGACACCTTTCTCAGGGGGGAACCATCATGGATCACGCCATCGTGATCGGCGCGAGCATCGCGGGCCTGCTGTCCGCCGCCGCTCTGCACCGCAGGTACGCCAGAGTCACCGTGATCGACCGCGACACACTGCCCGCGGCCGACGCTCATCGCCGGGGCGTCGGCCAGAGCCGCCACGCGCACGGCCTGCTCGCCAGGGGCCGTGAGGTCATGGACGAGCTGCTGCCGGGGCTCACCGCCGAGCTCGTCGCGCAGGGCGCGCTCATGGGCGACCTGCAGAGCCGGGCCCGCTGGATCCACGACGGGCAGACGCACGCCCGCGCGGAGAGCGGACTGATCGGGCTGTCGGTCAGCCGCGCACTGCTCGAAGGGCAGATCCGCCGCCGCGTCACCGCCTTACCCGGGGTGCGCGTGCTGGCCGACCGCGCCGTCACCAGCCTGCTCGCCGACCAGGGCCGGGTCGGCGGCGTGCGGCTGGCGGGCGGGGACCCGATGCCCGCCGACCTGGTCGTCGACGCCTCGGGGCGCGGCTCGCGTACGCCGTACTGGCTGGCCGAGCTCGGATACGAGCGGCCCGCCGAGGAGCGGGTGACGATCGACCTGAGGTACGGCACCCGTGAGTTCCGCCGCCGGCCGCACGAGCTCGACGGCGACCTTGTCCTCGTGGTGGCGCCCACGGCCGAGATCCCGCGCGGTGGGGTGGCGCTGGCGCTGGAGGGCGACCGCTGGATCGTCACCATGGCCGGGTACGCCGGCAAGGGGCCGGAGCTCCCACTCCAGCGATTCGCCGCGTTCGCCGAGACGCTGCCCGCCCCCGACCTGGCCCAGCTGATCACCGTCGCGGAGCCGATCGGCGAGCCGCGCTCGTACCACACCCCGGCCAGCGTCAGGTATCGCTACGAGCGGCTCTCGCGCTTCCCCGAGGGCCTGCTGGTCGTCGGGGACGCCGTCTGCGCGTTCAACCCGTTCTACGGCCAGGGCATGTCGGTCGCGGCGCTGGAGGCCAAGGCCCTGCTCGACCCGGATCTGCGGCCGCTGCCGTTCTTCAGGCGGATCACCAAGGTGCTCGACGCGCCATGGGACATCGTGGTCGGCGGTGACCTGCGGCTGCCCGGTGTGGAAGGTGAGCTCACGCCGAAGATCCGGATGATCAACGCCTACCTGGGGCGCTTCCACGCGGCGGCGGCACACGATGCGGACCTGGCCAGGCGTTTCCTCCGCGTGTCGAACCTGATGGACGCGCCGCCGTCGCTGATGAGCCTGGGGGCGCTGCTCAAAGTGTTCCGCAACGGCGCACCACGAGCGTTGCCAGCGCTCGTGTGACCTCGCGCAGTTCGCGCAGCTCGACCTGCTCCCTGGGGGCGTGCGCGTACCGTACGTCGCCAGGGCCGTAGTGCAGCGCCGGGATCCCGCCGGCCGCGTAGAGCCGCAGGTCGCTCCCGTACGGCGCGGCCTTCTCCATCGGCCGCGCGCCCGTCGTGTCGGCGATCGCCCCGGTCACCTCCGCCAGCAGCGGGTGTGCCTCGGGCAGCCGCCCGCTGGCGAACTGGCCGCCCGGCCAGGTGATCGCCGGCGGGTGGTCGCGCAGCCACGGGTGTGCGACCGTCAGCACCGCCTCCTCGAACGCGGCCCGCGCCGCCGCCGGGTCCTCGTCCAGTTGAACGCCCATCCGGCCCTCCGCGACGAGCAGGTCGGGCACGCTGCTGGCCCAGTCGCCCGCCCGCACGGTGCCGACCTCGATCGGGTACGGCATCACGTTCCCGGCGAACACGGCCGGCACGTCACGGTTGCGCTCGGCCTCCAGGCGGCGGATCGCCTCGAACACCGGCCAGAACACCTCGACCGCGTTGACCCCCTCGTACCGGGTGGCCCCGTGCGCGGCCCGGCCCACCACCTCCAGCCGGAACGTCAGCGCGCCCGCGTTGGCCGTGATGACGGCACCGCTGGTCGGCTCGGTGATGACCGCCGCCTCCGCCGTGTGCCCCCTGGCCAGCGTGGCGAACGCGCCGAGGCCGCCGTCCTCCTCGCTGACCACGCAGTGCACGGCGAGCGGCCGGGCCAGCCGTACCCCGGCCTTCTTGAGCGCGCGGACGACGGCGAGGTTGGCCACCAGCCCGGCCTTCATGTCGCAGGCGCCGCGGCCGTGCAGGGTGTCACCGGTGATCCTGGCGGCGAACGGGTCGTGTCCCGCCCACTGGGCCGGATCGCCGATGGGCACGACGTCGACGTGGCCCTGCAGCGCCAGTGCCGGTGTGCCTTCGCCGCCGGTCACGGCCACCACGCCGTAGCCCTCGGCCCTGGGCGCCTCGGTGCCGGGGAAGCCCGCGCGGCGGCCGAGGTCGTCGAGGTCCAGCTTCCAGACGTCCACGTCCAGATCGGCCTCGATGAGCAGGCGGGCGACGCGGTGCTGGAGGTCGGACTCCGCGTCGGTGCCCGTCACGCTGGGCACTCGGACGGTCTCGGCCAGCAGGTTCACGGTGTCGGTGTCGTCGATGGCCTGGAGGACCCTGGCTTCCGCGTCGCGCATGGGGCCCACCATCTCATGGCGTGAACCTATGTGTTGACTTGTGGCAATACATGGGAGGAGGTGCGGGTGCGAACTTTGGTGAGTGTTCTGGTGTGGCTGGTAGTGGCTCCGTTCGCGGTGTGGGCGGCGCTGCGGGTGAGCCCGTACGACGGGTTGTGGCCATGGGTGCCGATCGTGGCGTTCACGCCGTACGCGGCGGCGGCCTCCGTGCTCGGCCTCGTCCTGGCCGGGGCGCTGCGGCGGTGGGTCGCCGGGGCGGTCGCGCTCGTCACCGTGGCGGCCCTGGCGCTGGCCGTACTGCCTCGCTGGTTCGCCGACGGCGAGCCGGTGGCGGGCGGCGGGTCGGTCGCGGGCGGGCGGACGTTGCGGGTGCTGGCGGCCAACCTGATGGTGGGCTCGGCCGACACGGCGGGGCTGATGGACCTGGTCGCCAGGCTCCGGCCGGACGTACTGACGCTGCAGGAGCTCACCCCCAAGGCCGCGGCGGCCCTGGACCGGGCGGGTCTGCGCAAGGCGTTGCCGCAGGCCGTGGTCCGGGCGCTGCCCGGCGTGGGCGGCTCCGGCGTCTACTCGCGCTATCCGCTCACGGCGGGGCCGGCCATCCAGTTCGGCGCGTTCGGGCAGGCCAGGGCGGTGGTCACGGATCCGGGCGGGACGAAGATCGAGGTGGTGTCGGTGCATCCGTGCGCGCCCAAGTACGAGGGACGTACGCCCTGCTGGCAGCAGGGGCTGGTCGCGCTGCCTCGCGGCGGCGGCGCCGCGCGGGTGCTCGCCGGCGACTTCAACGCCACGCTCGACCACGTACCGATGCGCGACCTGCTGGCCGCCGGCTACCGCGACGCGGCGGACGTCACCGGACGGGGCTTCACCGCGACGTACTGGCCCAGCGGCGGGCGGGCTCCCGGTGTGGTGATCGACCATGTGCTGGCCTCCGCCGGGATGGGGGTACGCGCGTTCTCGGTCGAATCGCTGGCGAAGACCGACCATCGGCCCGTCTTCGCCGAGCTCACACTGCCCTGACGTCGCCATTGCCGGTTCGCGGGAGTCCGGATGACCGTAAACTGAGCGCGTGGTAGCACCCAAGTTCGAGATCCAGATGCTCAACGACCGGGTGATGATCCGGCTTGAGCAAGAGACCGAGGAGCGGCGCAGCGGCTCCGGGATCGTCATCCCCGCGACGGTCAAGATGGCCAACCGGCTGGCCTGGGGCGAGGTCTGCGGGGTCGGCTCGAACGTGCGCGCGGTCAAGGTAGGCGACAAAGTGCTGCTCAACCCGGAGGACCAGTTCGAGGTGGAGCTGCACGCGCAGGTCTACCTCGTCATGCGCGAGCGAGACCTGCACGCCGTCGCCACGCAGGAGACCGACCACGGCACCGGCCTCTACCTCTAGCCCCGGTGGAAGGTCAGCCAGAGGTTCGCCTTCCACGTCTGGGACGGGATGTCGGCCAGCACCCGTGTCACCTTGCTCGTCAGGTCGAGCACCGACAGGCGGTAGACGCTCTGGTGGGGCATGACCGCGATGACATGGCTCTCGTCCCACCAGCCGAACAGCATCGGCGGGCTGACGGCCACCCGGCTCACGATCTTGCCGGTGGCCGGGTTCACCACGCAGAGCTGCTGCGTGAAGCGTGCCGGGCACCACGTGGTCAGGCGGCTGCCTGACGGCGAGTAGGCGTCCTCCGGGCCGGTCGGCGGTCCGACGCCCACGAACGTGCGCAGAGTCGCGCCGTCACTGGCCCGGTAGGTCCGCACGCCGTCGTCGAACCTGGCGACGAGGTCGCCGCCGGGGCTCCACCCGAAGGCCGCGCTCCCGTCGAGCCCGGCCGGGCGGACCGTGCGAGCGGTGCCCGCCACCACGTCGACGACGGTGAAGCCGACGGTCCGCCAGTTCCCGCCGGCCTTCTGCTCGACGGTGAGCGCCACGCGCTTGCTGTCGCGCGACCATGAGATGTACGAGGCGGCCAGGGGCTTCTTGACCGTACGCACTCGCCTGGTCTGGCCGCTGGCGCGGTCGGTGAGCAGGAGCGAGTCGTAGCCCGCCCGGTAGGACTTCGGGACGCCGGCCACTGTGGCGGCGTCGGGTGAGACCGCCGCCTCCGACAGGGCCGGCTGCCTGGCGAACGCGTTGCCGGTCCTGGTCCTGAGGTAGGTGCTCTTGGTGCCCAGGCCGTAGCTGCTGAGCCGTACGGGATCACCCTTTTTTTCCTGATATTTCACACTGATGCCGGGAAGGAGCAGTGTGTCCGCCTGAGCGGTCGGGAGCCCGGCCTGAGCGGTCGGGAGCCCGGCCTGGACGGCGGGGAGCACGGCGGTACCGGTGGGTGAGGCTGGAGCGAGCAGGGCGAGCGACACGGCGACGGCGATGTGGGCGATCACGCCCCGCAGAATAGGCACCGGATGGCCCGAATTCCGGCAGCGATAACGACCCGGTCTAGATAACGCGCTGGGCCAGCGCGATCAGATCGATGCCGAGCGTTCTGAGCCCGATGTAGACGATCACGGCCGCGACGGCCACGGTCACGATGAGCACGATGACGCGGACCGTCCAGCCCTGCCGTTTGTACCATTCGGTCCAGTCGTGCAGCACCCGCTTGCCGAACTCCAGCGCCCGGCGCGCCCAGTGGAACTCGGTGGCCAGCACGGCCAGCCCCGCGAACACGACCAGCCAGCCCGGCCCGGGGAACGGCACCATGATCAGGCCGCCCACCACCATGATCGCGCCGATGGCGCCGATGACGATCTTCAGCGTGAGCGCGCCCGCGCGGGTGGATCGAACGCCGTCCAGCCAGCCGTGGATGCCCGACCGGCGCTCGGGCATGCTGGAACGGTCTGCCGACTCATCCTTGATCGCGTCGGCGTCTCCGGTCTCGGAGTCCTGGATCGGCAACGTACTCCCCCGCACGGTCGATGTGCCCCCCAGGATACGGCCCAGCGGCCTGAAATAGGCTGCCTTACCAACCCGACAACCCGCCAAATCGACAAACCGCTCAAAACGTAAAATTTCATGCTTTTATAGGCGACTTCAGGCAAAAATCGGTTACCGTCTCCTATGCCCGAGGCCATGCTTCGTACCGTCACCGGTCCCGTACCCGCGACCGCCATCGACGGCGCCGTCCTTCCCCGCGAGCACCTGCGCACCGACATGCGCTGGGCGACCGGCATCGACTCCGACCCCTATCGGTGGCTCGACGAGGACCAGACCGTCACCACCGAACTCCGCGAGGTGCGCCAGTCCGACCACCTCGGCTTGATCATCGATCTTACCTGCCTGGGTATGGGCCGCGACGCCGCCGCCCTGGCCCGGATCGCGATGGGCAGCCGGGTTCCGGTGATCGCCTCGACCGGCCTGTTCGCCGGACCGTTCAGCGGTCCCCGCGACACGGACGTCGAGACGCTCACGAGGCGGCTGATGAGCGAGATCTCCGACGGCCTCGACGACATCGGCGTGTTCCCCGGCGTGATCGGCCAGGCCGGCTGCTGCGGCACCGAACCCAGCCCGGCCGAAGAGCGCGGCCTCATCGCCGCCGCCCGCGCCGCGCTGGCCTCCCGCCTGCCTGTGGCCACGTACGGGCACAACGGGCTGGCCATGCTGGAGATCCTCCTCGCCCAGGGCCTGGCGGGCGACAGGGTGAGCGTGGGCTACGCGGGCGGCGACCCGGCCGTCGCCCGCAAGATCGCCGAGGCCGGCGCGTACGTCAGCCTGGGCTCACTCAGCCTCGGCACGGACCAGTCGGCCAGGATCGCGCTCGCCCTCATCGAGGACGGCCACGCCGACCGCCTCCTGCTCAGCACCGGCGTGAGCCGGATCGCCCAGGTCAACCGGTACGGCGGGCCCGGATACGCGCACCTCTTCCACACGCTGCTGCCGCGCCTGCGCGAGTCCGGGGTGACCGAGGACACGATCCGCCTCGTCACCCGGGACAACCCGCTGCGCTGGCTCACCAGCGGAGCCGCCTGACCTGGACGGCGCTGCAGGTGGCCGGCGGCGCTCCAGGCGGAGTCGCTTGACCCGAACCGCGCCCCAGGTGACCGGGGTTGCCAACTGCGCCCCAGGTTGCTGGCCGCACCCCAGGTTGGCGGGCGTGCTCCAGATTGGCGGGCGCTCCAGGTGGCGGCTGACCGCCCCCCACAAGATCGTCTCGTGGGGGTTCGGGCGGTCCGGCCGCCAACCGGAGGGCCGGAAACTGGCTAGGATTATGGGCTGAGCGAGCCTGGCCAGGTGGGGGGACGGTGACCGAGCACACGCACAGCGGTGACGGCCCGCGCGGGCCGTTCAAGGCGCTGTCCCGCATGGCCCGGCTGGGTGACGTCCCGGTCGTGATCATGCTGGCCTGGGCCGGCTGGCTGGCCGTCCCGTGGTCCTTCAGCGGCCTGGCCCAGGCACGCGCCGCCGTTGCCGCGGCCGCCGCGGAGGCCGAGCCGCCATCGGCCATCTCCATGGGCACGGCAGGAGCCGGCACTTCCACTGATGCCGCACGAGTGGGCACCGCCGCCGACACCGCACGAACCGGCCTACCTGTCGATGCCGTACGAACCGGCACCACCGCCGACGCTGCACGAGCCGGTGTCACCGCCGATGCCGTACGTACCGGCTCGCTGGCGACCGCGACGCCCGCCAGGGCCTGGGGCATCCCGGCGGCCCACAGCCTCGCCCCGGCACACCGCACGGTCCGCGCCCTCCGTGACGACGCCCCCTGCGACGGCGCCCTCCACGCCGACGTCCCCTGTGACGGCGCAGTGGGTGACGCCGCATCGGGTGGCGGGCCTCGGGAGGATGTACTCGCCGCCGAGCGGGCGCGGATCGCCGGGGAGGTGCACGACGCCGCCGGGCATGGGCTGGCGGCCATCGCCCTGCAGGCCGGGCTCGCGCTCGTCACGCTCGACGACGACCCCGAGCAGGCGCGCGCCTCGCTGCTGGCGATCAGGGAGACCAGCACGACGGCGCTCACCCAGCTACGCGCCGCACTCGACCGGCTCGACCCGCGCGACAGCACCCATGACCCACACGCCAGCGCCCACGACCTGCCGAGCCTCATCGACGGGGTCCGGGCCGCGGGGCTCGCGGTGGACGTGGAGCCCGCCGACCCCGTCGTGCCCGCTCACCTCAGCGCGACCGTCTACGGGGTGGTACGCGAGTCGCTCACCAACGTCCTGCGCCACGCCGGCCCGACACAGGCGCTCGTCCGGCTGTCCAGCGACCCGGCCGGGCCGCTTGTCCTGGAAATCGCCGACCGAGGCGCCCTCCGAAGCACTGGTCCAGCCGCCGGCCGGCTGGGAACGACCGAGGAGCACGGCCGAGCAGGGACGTCCGAGGGCCGGGGACTGGCCGGGATGCGGGCCAGGGTGCTCGCCGCGGGCGGACACTTCACGGCGGGCCCGCGGGACGGCGGCGGCTTCCAGGTCCTCGCCACATTCCCGCAGCAACCCGCACTCCAGACCGGCTCAGCTCGCCACAACACCGCCGACTCCCCGGCAGACCTCACGTGACCCCCGCCTCAGCCGAGGAACCCGAGGAAGCCAAAGAAGCCGAGCAGGGGCCGGTGATCCGGGTGGCCGTCGCCGACGATCAGGCCGTCGTACGGATGGGGCTCAGGGCGTTGCTGGACCGGGAGCCGGGCCTGGAGTGCGTGGGCGAGGCGGCCGACGGCGCGGCGGCGCTCCAGCTCATCCGCCGCACCCGTCCCGACGTACTCCTGCTCGACATCCGCATGCCCGGCATGGACGGCCTGGCGACCCTGCGGGCCATCGCCGGTGACCGCGAGCTGAGCGGCACCAGGATCGTGGTGGTGACCACGTTCGCCGTGGACGAGTACATCTTCGCCGCGCTCCAGGCCGGAGCCAGCGGGTTCCTGCTCAAGGACAGCGCCCCCGACGAGCTGGTCGGCGCGGTCCGGGTGGTGGCCGCGGGCGAGGCGCTGCTGTCGCCCGCGATCACCAGGAAGGTCATCGGCCTGTTCGGCCGCCACGGCACCGAGCCGGTCGAGGGCCTCGACACCCTCACGCCGCGCGAACGCGAACTGGTCGCCTGGGTGGCCACCGGCAGGTCCAACGAGGAGATCGCCAAGGAGTTGGTGATCAGCCCCGACACCGTCCGCACGCACGTCAGCCGGGCCATGGTCAAGCTCCACGCCCGCGACCGCGCCCAACTGGTCGTGTTCGCGATGCGCGCCGGCCTGGCCGTCCCAACGTAACCAGCCGACCCGGCCGTCCCAACGCAGCCAGCCGACCAGGCCGTACCAACGTCGCTATTTCCTGAGGAAACCCTCGTAGTTGCGCTGCTGGAGCTGCGCCTCGATCTGTTTCACCGTCTCGAGCCCCACACCCACCATGATCAGAATGCTGGTCCCCCCGAACGGGAAGTTCTGCTGGGTGCTCGGATCCCGCAGGATCGCGAACGCGAGCAGCGGCAGCAGCGCCAGCACCCCCAGGTAGACGGCCCCGGGCGCGGTCAGCCGCGACAGCACGTACGCCAGATACCGCGCGGTCGGCGTGCCAGGGCGGATGCCCGGCACGAACCCGCTGTACCGCCGCATGTTGTCGGCCACCTCGACGGGATTGAAGGTGATCGACACGTAGAAGTACGCGAATCCCACGATCAGCAGGAAGAATCCGATCATGTAGAGCGGGTGCGTGCCGGCGGTGATGTTCCGCGACACCCAGCCGCCTACCTCGTCACCGAGCAGTGGAGCGGCCAGCGTCGGCAGGTACAACAGCGACGTGGCGAAGATGACCGGCACAATGCCCGCCTGATTGACCTTCAGGGGGATGTAGGTGCTGCTCCCGCCGTACATCCGCCGCCCCACCGCCCGCTTGGCGTACTGCACGGGAATGCGCCGCTGCGCCTGCTCGATGAACACCACGGCCGCCACCAGGAACACCCCGGTCACCAGCAGCATGCCGAAGGCGAACGGGCTGAGCACGAAGATGGTCGACATGTACGACGGGAAGAACGCCACGGTCTGGGTGAACATCAGGATCGACATCCCGTTCCCGATCCCCCGGTCGGTCACCAGCTCGCCCAGCCACATCACCATGCTGGTCCCCGCCACCAGGGTGACCACCACCACCGCGACGCCCAGCAGGCTCTCGTCGCGCAGCAGCGGCTTGGCGCACCCGGGCAGCAGTTGCCCGCCGCGCGCGAGCGCGACCACTGTGGTGGCGTTGAGCACGGCCAGCCCGATGGTCAGGTAACGCGTGTACTGGGTGATCTTCGCCTGCCCCGACTGCCCTTCCTTCCTGAGCGTCTCAAGTCGCGGCACGACGACGGTCAGCAGCTGCATCACGATGCTGGCGGTGATGTACGGCATGACGCCCAGCGCGAAGACCGACAGCTTCAGCATCGCGCCCCCGCTGAGCATCTGCACCATGTCGAACAGCCCGCCACGCGCCGTACCCAGGCACTGCTGGACCGCCACGACGTCCACCCCCGGCGCCGGCAGGATCTGCCCCAGCCGGAACAGCCCGATGATGGCCAGCGTGAACAGTAACTTCTTACGGAGATCCGGCACCCGGAACGCCCTGAACAGCACGGTCAGCATGAGCCGAGTCTGTCGGCGCGCCCGTCTCCGGTCGTCCGCCGAGCCGCGTCACCCGCGTACGCAGATCCGCGTACGCGACACTGACCACATGAGCACGCTTTGGGTGATCAGCGGCCCGCCGGGCGCGGGCAAGTCCACCATCGCGGCGGCGCTGCTCGCCCGCCTCGACCCGCCGGCCGCCCTGCTCGACAAGGACACCCTGTACGGCGACTTCGCCGCCGAGATCCTCCGGGGGTACGGCAGGCACCACGGCGAACGCGAAGGCCCGTGGTACGACGAGCACATGGCGTTCCGTTAAGGGGTACCTTGGAGGCATGCCACTGACCAGGAGCAGAGCAGCCAGCTACGCCCGAAGATCCAAAGTTTGGAAGAAGGGCACCGACAATGACGACTCGGTTTTCCAGCAGGAAACCGAAAACATCGCCCGCGCACATGAGGAAGGATGGGACCTCCCCCAATACCGCCTCTACAGCGATAACAACATCTCCGCTCGCAAAGACACTGTTCGTACGGACTGGATTCGGCTTAACGGGGATATCGAATCCAAAGAGATAGACATCCTCATCCTGTGGGAGTCATCCCGTGGGGATAGGGAACCGGGCGACTGGATCAACTTCCTTGAGAAGTGCCAGAAGCACAACGTACGGATTCACGTCACATCCGATGAGCGAACCTACAATCTGGACAACACTTCCGACTGGGAAGCCTTAGCAACTCAGGGCATCAGGAATCAAGTAGAGGTTCGCAACACCAAGAAAAGGACTCAGCGGCACATGGTTGCCAGAGCAAGGAAGGGCCTGCCTCACTCCCGTGCTCCATACGGCTACGAAATCTACGCCATCTCGCCTAAGGAGAACGGGCGCAGGCCGGTATACCCGGACGCAGACATAGTGGCTGACGTTATCAGGCGCGTAGCACGCTCAGAAGCTCTGGTTGCAGTCGCTAAAGACCTCAATGCGAAGGGAATTGACTCCCCCTCTGTAGCTGAGGCTACGCGAGAGGGCAAAGAGCTTTCGGAGACCATTACCCTTAAGGGCAGGGAGGTCAAGCGATCCCTCAAATGGTCCCCCCGCGTGATCCGCAAGATCTGCATGAACGTGGCCTACATTGGCAAGCGACGTTTCGAGTCCAAGACGAGAGACGAGAACGGGGATTACGTAACCATAGAGGAAACTGTAGATGCCCAATGGGAAGCCATCATAGATGAGGAAACCTTCTGGGCTGCATACACCATCCTCGCTAACCCCGAGCGGAAGACCACTAAGCCGGGTAAGGCTAAGCACCTCCTCTCCCACATAGCCCAATGCGATGAATGCGACTCCTACATGGGCAGGAAGAAGAGAGGAAACTATGAGCGCTACCAATGCAATGCCAAAGGATGCACCACCATCCAAATGGACTGGGTAGACGACTTCATCAAACAGCTAGTCTGCGCGCGTCTCGCACAGCCCGATGCGTTCGACCATCTCCTTAAGCAGGACAATAAGAAGCTCTACGCAGAGCTAGATAAGCTGAATGCGGAGCATCAGCAGGCCCTAGATATGAATGACAAGGGAGACCTTTCCCTTATCGCACTCAGCCGAGTAGAGAAACGTGTCCTCCCTCGCATAAGCGAGATTCAGAGAACGCTGCAACCGGCATCTATCCCTCAGGCCGTGGCAAGCCTGCGCAAGGATGCAATAGGTAACGCGGGACTCATTCGGAAGCGGTGGAGTGATCTAGAGGTCGCAGCACAGAAAGACGTGATTCGCACTCTAATACAGTCCATCAGAGTCACTAAGGCACCGGTCATACGGTCACGTGTCGTTGGCCAGGCCATGACGGACGAACAGATTGCATGGAATCTCAAAGAACGCATTCGCATCCGCTGGGTAGGCCAGGAAACCCCATAGAAGCGGCAAGGCCGCAGAAGCCCCCGGACCCCAAAGGATCCGGGGGCTTCTTCATGCCCCCATATGCCCCTGCGCGTTGGCAACCGGCTAAGCAAAGGGTCGGCGCACGACCCTATATCTATATGCGGTCATCATCCGACCCTTAAAAATGTGGAGCCGTGACGACCATATATGCATTAGCGGTCGTCACACCTTCTCTTTTACTCCCAATCAAGGCCGCTGACTCAGCCCGCACCCTGTAGATCAATTGTGCAACTCCGCAGCTCACAGCGCACTTCACAGCGAAGTTTGCCAATCAACGGATCTTGCGGTACCTTCCGAATAGATCGCATATAACGATCATATAACAGCCCCTTGATAAGTTCATAAAGGATGAGGATGCGATTACAAGAGTTAATCGACGAGCTGGTAGCAGAAGCTCCTCCGTTATCAGCTCAGCAACTCTCCCGATTGCAAATCTACTTTGCAGACCTAGAAGAGGAGGAGTCTTATGCAGCCTGAGCACATCTTAAATCCAGGCACCGGCATGACCACCGCTTTTACCACTTGCCTTTCCCCCTATCGCATAACCCCTAATATGAGTGAGCAGATTGATGATAAGGCGTTTGAACTTGGTCTTAGCAAGTCGGAGGTTGTGCGTTATGCCCTTAGTTACGCCTTCGAACATGCCGATTGGCGAAATCTGTCTACATTGAAAAAGGAGTATCGAGAAACCAGGAAGAAGAGAGCTTTAGCCAAAAAGGGGTAGGCGCCTACCATGTTGCAGTACACATCAGCCAATACACAGCAGAGCGACCAAGAGCAGAAGATAGTCAAACTTGAAAAGCTACTAGCAGAGCTTATTGATACTGAAACCTCGGCTGGGCTTATCGCCTATAACGGGATGACGGCTTTGTATGAGTCGTACATCCGCACCCTTGATTAACACAACACACAAAGAGCCCCCAACCTTGCCGGGTCGGGGGCTCTCGACCGTACGCCGCTCACTCAGGAGCACCTACGGAAAGGGGATCGTTTAGCAACTATGAGAGAGAGTGGCATTGACTGCCGAAAATGTCAAACTAAAGGCGGCCGTAGACTTCGCCGCTGTTCACAATCTTGAGGTCTTCCCGCTTCATAATGTGGTTAGCGGGCAGTGTAGTTGTCCAGACGGGCCGGGCTGTGATCGCCCAGGGAAGCACCCTCGTATTGGGTGGACAACGGAAGCCACTACCGACCTAAGGAAGATAGCTCGTTGGTGGCAGAAGTGGCCGGACGCCAACATTGGGATCCCTACCGGCAACCGTAACCGCATATTCGTTCTTGATGCCGATGACCAAGATGGCCTTAACGAGCTGACCTCACTCATCGGAGAGTTGCCAGCGCCCACCACGGTTAGCGGTAGGGGCATGCCCCATTATTGGTTTCGCCTTCCCGAAGATGCCCATATCACTAACCGGCAGGGCAGCATCCCTTTAGGGATAGACGTTCGGGGTGACGGAGGCTTTGTCGTTGTCCCTCCGAGTATGACTAATAAAGGGGAATACCGATGGCCTGCCGGTCGCGAACGCCTCATCGAACCAGCCGAACCCTCCGATAAGCTGCTAGACCTTCTTAGGCCCTCCGAGGAAGAGAAGAAGCTAGTAGACGTTTCTCTGGTTAAAAAGTTCTCGCAGCTCGATAAGCAGAAACAAGCTCGATACCAAAAATATTGGGAGAAGGTCTTTAACGAAGAGATTGAGAAGATCGAGAATTTGGCCTTTGAGGATTGGGGCAGATGGAACAAGACCCTTTTTCGGTCGGCAGCAAACATCTGGGAATACGTTAAGACCCCATGGACTCCCGACAATAAGCCTGAGGCAGTCAGGCTAGCCTTATTGGATGCATGTGCTACCCATCCGGAGGAGAAGGGCTGGACTAAAGCGGTCTGGGACCGAACCATTGGATCCGCATACAGGAAAGTCATGTATAAGGATGGCGTCCTGCCTGAACCTTCTTCTAAGAATGAGTCCAATGAAGATGGCGATGGGGCAAGGGTTGAGCAGTTCCTTAAGAACATTGAAGCAGGCTATGAGCGCGATGAGGACTTGCAAGATGAAGAGTATGAGTTCTTATGGGAAGACCGCATCACGGCTAACGACTTCTGCCTATTACAGGGTGACGGCGGTGTTGGAAAGGGACTCTTTGCTGTATGGCTTATGTCGGAACTAACAAGGGGAACATTGCCGGGAATTTTCCTTGGACACCCGACCCGCTGTTTGTTCATCTCCACTGAAGAGGTCTATAACAAGGCGACCAAGCCTAGGCTTAAGGCTCAGGGCTACAACAGTGAGCTAATCCTCTACTTAAACCAGAACAAGATTATTGGCGGGGACTCTCTTACCTTGGAACCATGGAAGACCAAGGCCCTTATGCAGGATTGGAATCGTCGCGGCATCCGAGTCGTCATCCTCGACCCTGTGCAAGACTTCTTTCCCGATGCTGCCAACCCGGATAACCGTAAGGATGTCCGCAACATCCTCAGGCATCTCCAATCTTATGGCCAGCAGTACGGCGTCACGGTTATTGGCATCCATCATGAGAACAAAGGCTCTTATGGATCGGCCAGTGACAAGGGGGCCGGAAGCAAAGCATTCCGCGATGTGGCCCGCTCGGGCTTCCGGCTGGCCTTAGGCAGGAACACCGATGATGAAGAGGAACGCTATGCAAACCCCATCAAGAGCAACTATTCGTCTGGCAAGTCGAGCTTTAGGTATGAGATCGTCGAGGCAAAGGTAACAACCGATGATGGCCAGGAGATTAATACGGGAAAGTTCGTCATGGGAGAGTCTATCGAATCCACTGCCAATGATGTAATTCAGACCGAGAGCTTAAGCCAAAAGGAACGATCCTTTGTTCGGAAGGAAACGACTAAGGCCGAGATAGCCCTTTTGGAGAAGCTAATTGAGTGCGGCGCGGAAGGCATGGAACCAGCCCACCACAAGACTATAGCTAAGGCCGTTGGGGTTAGCTCCGCAACGGTAAGACAGAACGCCTTTAATTCTCTAATTGACCACAGGCTTGCCGAGAACACCGGCCAGAGAGGAAAGCCGGGAGTCTGGCGGATTACCGACATGGCTAAGGCTAAGCGCTATCTGCGAGAGATTAAGCCCCGACCAGGCATCAATGATTCCTTCCGCGATCTCGCCGTTTAGCCTTATGCAGTTTTAGGGGGGTGGATCTTGGAGCCTGCCCCCCTCCACATGTAAATATCTTAGTATCTTTATATCTTTGCAGGTGGGGGGCGGTGTGGGCTGTGTCATTGCCGGTATCATTCTATCTTCACATTGCGAAGTGCCATCTTTACGCTCGGTAGCCAGTATCATTCGCAACTTTTCTGACCTGCAAAGATACAAAGATACAGAGATAGAGATGCCCGCACGCTTGCCCCCTCGACCCCCGGCTACAGTCACGTATGCATATAGCCCTGCATATCCCGAAGGAGGATAAGCAATGCCAGATCCAGAGTACCCGGATTTCGACAATGACCCATTAAGAGCAATGGCTAAAGGCCGGCCTGCATCTAATAGGTATAACCATTACGGTCTTAATCGCTTGGCTAATCCAGTAGAGGGGGTGTCATGGGATATCAGCCGGTATAGCGATGCTGAGATTAGGGGGCTTATGGAGGTGCTGGATAAGCAAGCACAGGGCCTATTGGTTACTCGTAGGCGGCGTCATGCCGAAGCACTGCACGGCCTTATGATCTCCCTCGGCGATGCATTGAAAGCTAGAGAGGTTAAGTATGAAGCAATCCAGAGTGACACTGCAATGCCTCCCGATTGGGTTACGGCTATCGCCTGCCTACCGCTTGAGGATAACCAACCCATGCTTGATGATCCCATGTTAGAAGATGAGAGCAATGGCTGATCCCAGGAGAAACGGAAAGTCGTATCGTGACTTACGCGTGAGGTTGAAGGGAAGTCACCGAGGAACAACATGCCATATCTGCCAGAAGCCTATTGATATGACGTTGGCTTGGCCAGACACGATGTCTTGGTCTATGGACCACATCACACCATTAAGTCATGGAGGATTGAACATATTTGAGAACGTTGCTGCCGCTCATCTCACTTGCAATAGCAGGCGTGGGAATCAACTAGATCTCAATAGAGACGCTAACGGAAGATGGATAGCATCGAGGGATTGGTAGTCATGGGGTATAGGGGGGTGGTTGCTCAACGGGTAATGGATAACCCCCCTCTGACACCCCGGAGTCTCCTTTTATATCCTACTAGGCCGTGAGGGTAATCTTGGTTAATGGATTAATGAACGTCAGACGACCGCTAATGAGCCCCATCTATGTGTCGGAAGCCAATCGCCACACAGGTACCTATCGGCCGGAGAATGGCTCTCAGCAGGCGATTCCTTAGAAATCTCGTAGGACGCGCCGAGAATTCTTCCGCAACTGCCGGGACTTCGGCTAGAGTGTTCCCATCGGCTCAGGTGCGCCGGACAGCTCAATTCCCCTGACAAGTCCACTCATCTGAGCCTTCCACTTGGAGGGTCGGGCAATCGCCCGCTTCAAGGTCTCCCTAGTTCTTATGGCCAGGCAAGTGCCGCATAAAGAACCCCTGCCGACCATAACGCCAGGCAACCGCCGGTTATGAGAAAGCGAAATCGTTCTAGGGATTGAATAATGTTAGAGCAGGAAATGTCCCTCGTGGTGCATAACCTTCTTGGGTCCACGATGCAAACGCGGGACGACGGAACCCCTGTTGTTCAGCACACCTTAGAGTCCATGTCCTCTACTGAGCGTGAGAAGCTTCACACCTACTTAATGGGTCGCGTCGGGCTTATGCGCGGTTATGACCGTAGGTCTAAGACTCAGGATGAGGAGCTAAAGCAGCTTGAGGCTTTAGACCGTGACGTCCTAGGCGCTGAGCGGGATCACCTCCGTAACCTTATCGGTGGGGCGCTTAGTCGTGGTGATGCTGGACTGGGTGCAAATGGAGCCGGAACCGTCGAGCTTGATGGCGGTTATCGGATTGAATCTGGTACGTCTCTTCATGGGACCGGTGACAAGCCTTCCCGGTATTCCGGGACTCCCCTTGGTCGTTCGCCTTATGCCGCCTCCCATGAGCTTCGGGATAAAGCGTTACGGGCAGTCGAACGGGTAGAGGGCTGCACCGATGAGGTTAAGCACAGGGCTGTCAAGGTTCTCGATTCCGCTAAGGGTGTCGAGCTTAACGCCTTTAGCCGATGGGTTGAGGTTAGTGCCGATCCCGACTACGAACGGGC
>NZ_JBICTR010000005.1:0-809978 GCF_043197735.1 Nonomuraea sp. NPDC049028 | reverse complement strand
CGGGGTTGTGCATCATGCACTGGCTTTTAACACACTGTTGAGTTCTCAAGAAACGGACGCGTACTCCCCAACCTGCGAGAGGCGTTCATTTCGTTTTCCGTTGTGTCTCTATTCTTTCACCAGTCCGTTTTTGTGTCAAATTGACCGGACTTGCTTGGAATTTCGACTGCCTCTTCAATTTACCATCCCGTAGACCGGGTAGCGAATCGAAGCGACTGCCTCCAAGCACAACACAACCCACGTCAAAGCCACCGGAGTGGAGGAGGTTGGTTGCGCCGCACCTGGCGACTTCTAAAGATTAGCAGCGCCCCCGACCACTCGAGACGCCTTCACACCGATCGGAGGCCACAGAACGATCACGGCCCGGAACATAGACTCCCCACGTGAGTAGCAAAACACCGCCGCTGGCGAAGAAGTCACCGACTGAGCGCACCCATCACGGCGACACCGTGATCGACGAGTACGCCTGGCTCACCAATAAGGACGATCCCGACACGATCGCCTACCTGGAGGCGGAGAACGCGTTCCTCCAGGAGCAGACCGCTCACCTCGGCGATCTCCAGGAGCAGGTCTTCCAGGAGATCAAGGGCCGCACCCAGGAGACCGACCTGTCGGTGCCGAGCCGCAAGGGCGAGTGGTGGTACTTCAGCCGGACAGAGGAGGGCAAGCAGTACGCCGTCTCCTGCCGCGTGCCCGCCGACGGCGAGACCCCGCCCGCGGTCACCCCTGGCGAGCGCCTCGACCGGGAGCAGGTCATCCTCGACGGCAACGAGCTGGCGGGCGAGAGCGCGTTCTTCTCCGTCGGCACCAGCGCCATCACGCCCGACGGGAAGATGCTGGCCTACTCCACCGACTACAAGGGTGACGAGCGCTTCACCCTGAGGTTCAAGAGCCTGGAGACCGGCGAGCCGCTCGACGACGAGATCGAGAACGTCTTCTACGGTGGCGCCTGGTCGGCCGACGGGTCGGCGTTCTTCTACACGCGCGTCGACGACGCCTGGCGTCCCTTCCAGGTCTACCGGCACACGCTCGGCTCGCCGGACGACGTGCTGGTCTACGAGGAGACCGACGAGCGCTACTGGGTCGGGATCGGGCTCACCCGCAGCGAGAAGTACCTCGTGCTCGGCGCCGGGAGCAAGATCACCAGCGAGGTGCGCATCCTCGACGCCGCCGACCCGACGGGCGAGTTCCAGGTCGTCCGGCCCAGGAAGGCCGGTGTCGAGTACGGCATCGAGCACGCCGGCGACTTCTTCTACGTGCTCCACAACGAGAACGCCGAGAACTTCGAGCTGGCCACCGCCCCGCTCGACGCTCCCGGCACCTGGACACCGGTGATCGCCCACAGCACGGACACCAGGCTCCTGGAGATCGACGCGTTCGACGGCCACGCCGTCGTCCACTTCCGCCGCGACGGGCTGACCGGCATCCGCGTCCTCCCGTACGGAGGCGACGAGTACGAGATCGAGTTCCCCGAGCCGCTCTACGACGTCGGGCCGGCGGGCAATCCGGAGTTCAGCACTGGCCGGCTCCGGCTCGCCTACACCAGCATGATCACCCCGGCCAGCGTCTACGACTATGACCTGGCCACCCACGAGCTGATCCTGCTCAAGCAGCGTCCCGTCCTGGGTGGTTACGACCCGGCCGACTACGAGCAGTTCCGCGAGTGGGCCACCGCCGAGGACGGCACCCGGGTCCCGATCTCCCTCGTCAAGCGCAAGGAGACCGCCAAGCCCGCCCCCACCGTCCTCTACGGCTACGGCAGCTACGAGACCTCCATCGACCCCGGTTTCTCGGTCCCCAGGCTGTCCCTGCTCGACCGCGGCTTCATCTTCGCCGTGGCGCACATCAGGGGCGGCGGCGAAATGGGCCGTCGCTGGTACGAGGAGGGCAAGCTCACCAAGAAGAAGAACACCTTCACCGACTTCGTCGCGGCGGCCAGGCACCTGAAGGCGTCGGGCTGGAGCGAGCGGATCATCGCCAGGGGTGGCTCGGCCGGCGGCCTGCTGATGGGCGCGGTGGCGAACCTGGCGCCGGAGGAGTTCGCGGGCGTGGTGGCCGAGGTGCCGTTCGTCGACGCGCTCAACACGATCCTCGACCCGTCGCTGCCGCTCACAGTGATCGAATGGGACGAGTGGGGCGACCCCCTGCACAACGCCGACGTCTACGCCTACATGAAGAGCTACACACCGTACGAGAACGTGGACGATCGCCCGTACCCGCCGATTCTCGCGATCACCAGCCTGAACGACACCCGGGTGCTCTACCACGAGCCCGCGAAGTGGATCGCCAGGCTGCGGGCCACCGCCGGTGGCGGCCCGTTCCTGCTCAAGACGGAGATGGGCGCGGGTCACGGCGGCCGGAGCGGGCGCTATGACGTTTGGCGCGAAGAGGCCTTCGCGCTCTCCTGGATCATCGAGAGAGGCACCTCATGACCTACCAGCCGGACCACGACCGCTACGAACGCCAGCCGTACAACCGCAGCGGGCGCAGCGGCCTCAAGCTGCCTGCCGTCTCGCTCGGTCTCTGGCACAACTTCGGGGACAACCGGCCGATCGACAACTCGCGGGCCATCCTGCGGCGGGCGTTCGACCTGGGCGTCACGCACTTCGACCTGGCCAACAACTACGGCGTGCCGTACGGCTCGGCGGAGCGCAACTTCGGCGGGATCTTCCGCGAGGACTTCACCCGCTATCGGGACGAGCTGGTCATCTCCACCAAGGCCGGCTACGACATGTGGCCGGGGCCGTACGGCGAGTGGGGTTCGCGCAAATACGTGCTCGCCAGCCTCGACCAGTCGCTGCAGCGAATGGGGCTCGACTACGTCGACATCTTCTACAGCCACCGGCCCGATCCCGAGACGCCGCTGGAGGAGACGATGGGCGCGCTGGACCGGGCGGTGCGCTCGGGCAAGGCGCTGTACGCGGGGATCTCCAACTACTCCGCCGAGCAGACGGCGCAGGCCGCGCGGATCATGCGGGGGCTGGGCACGCCGCTGCTCATCCACCAGCCGTCCTACTCGATGATCAACCGCTGGATCGAGGACGGGCTGCTCGACGTGCTGGAGGAGGCGGGCATGGGGTGCATCGTCTACTCACCGCTCGCCCAGGGGCTGCTGACCGACCGCTATCTCGACGGCGTCCCCGACGACTCACGGGCGGCGACCAGCCGGTTCCTGAGCGCCGACCGGATCGACCGCGACCTGGCGCGCGACCTCAACGAGATCGCCAAGACGCGCGGCCAGTCGTTGGCGCAGATGGCGCTGTCGTGGGCGATCAGGGATTCGCGGGTGACCAGCGTGCTGATCGGCGCGAGCAGTGTGAAGCAGCTGGAGGACAACGTGGCCTGCGTCGACGGGCCGGCGTTCACTCAGGACGAGCTCGACGCCATCGACAAGGTCATAGAGCTTCGTGCCGCTGGAGGTAGGTGAAGGACGCCCAGCCGGGCAGCACCGGCAGCCAGAACGTGAGCAGCCGGTGCAGCAGGACGGCCGACGTGGCCAGCTCGGCGGGCAGCCCGGCCACGGTCAGGCCGACGGTGAGCGACGCCTCGACCGCGCCCAGGCCACCAGGTGTGGGCGCGGCCGAGCCGATCGCGTTGGCCGTGAGGTAGACGACGGCGACGGCGGTGAAGCTGATGTCGCCGCCGAAGGCCTCGACGCAGGCGTCGAGGCAGACGACGAACGCGATCGTGATCATCAGGGTGCCGACGCAGGCCTCGATCATCTTGCGCGGCGACTGCAGCACGTCGAGCAGCCTGGGCAGCACGTTGGCGAACAGCTTGTGCATCCGCCCGGTGATGAACCGGCGCAGCGGCGGCACCCCGAACAGCACCACGACCAGCACCGCGACCGACAGCATCACCACGACCAGCCCACGGGACGGGCTGAACGCGGTGGCGGTGTTGGACCCGGTGATGTAGGCGAACAGCAGCAGCAGCGCGATGTGGAAGACCATCATGCTGAGCTGCGAGGCGCCCACGCTGGCCACCGCGAGCGCGGGCGAGATGCCGCGCTTCTGCAGGTAGCGCGTGTTGATCGCGACGCCGCCGACGGCGGCGGGCGTGACGAGCTTGACGAACGAGGCCGCGAACTGGACGAGGACCGTGCGCCAGAGCGGTAGATGCTCGGGTACGAAGCCCCTGAGCATCAGCGCGGCGGCCACGAAACTGACGAACGAGGCGGCCAGCGCCAGCACCGACCAGGCCCAGTTGGCGGTGGTCACCACGTGCACGACGTTGACCTGGCTGAGCTGCGACAGCAGGAAGTACGCGGCCAGCGTGCTGGCGATCATCGTGACCAGTGTGCGCGGCCGGAACCGCTCCAGCCGGATCTCCTCGACCTTGCCCTGCGGTTTGAGCGCCACGATGTGCTCGCGCAGCTCGCCGAGCACGCCCTTGTCCTTCGACAGCGCCGCGCGGGTCTCGCGGGTGAGGGCGATGCGCTGGAGCAGCGGCATCGCGGCGGCCAGCGCGTCGGACCCCATGACCGCGGCGGCGGCCCGCACGGAACGCTCGGCGCCGACGCGCAGCGCCAGATAGGTGAGCAGCTGCGCGACGTCGAGCCGGAGCAGCAGGTCGCCGGCCGCGATCTCGCCGCTGCGGGCGTCGGTGAGCACGACCCGGCCGGCCCCGTCGAGGTGGATGCTGTCGCCGGTCAGCCGCCGGTGGGCGAGCCGCTGGATCTGCAGCAGCGCGACCTGCTCCCAGATCTGGGCGAGCAGGGCGTCGTCGATGTCGGCGTCGGGCACGTCGTCGAGCGGGCGGGTTTCGAGGTGCTCGTAGGCGAGCAGCGCGGCCTCGGTGCCGATCTCGCTGGTGCCGAGCAGACGTGGCGTGCTCGCGCCCGCCGCCTGCGCGGCGTAGGCCATGAGCGCCTCGCGCTCCAGCTCGGCGCGGAGCGACCTGATCGCCCGGCGCCTGGTCTCCGAGTTGAGCCGGATCCGCCGCCAGAGCCGGTACGGCAGGCCGGCGACCTGCCGGTCGCGGTCGAGCACGGTGACGTCGAGGCTGCTGCCGTCCTTGAGCCCGACGGCGTAGCGGCGGCTGCCCTGGTGATCGTCCTCGATGCGGCGGGCCGTCTGCGGGGAGAAGGAGAGCTTGCGGAGCGCGGCGATGACCGCGTTGCCGGGCGGCCGGGTGTTGGGGCTGCCCACGCCGTACAGGGTGCCGTAGCCCACGGCCATGCCGACCAGGACGGGCACGATCGCGCCCGGCAGCGTGATCTGCCTGGCGGAGAAGAGCGCGAAGATGTCGAGCGCGATCACCGTCCACATGAGCATGCGCCAGGTGGGGCGGCGCGAGATGCGTACGGCGGTGGCGTAGGCGACCACCGAGGTGAGCAGCGTGTTGAGCGGCTCGATGGAACGCCCGCCGGTCAGCAGCATGCGCAGGTCCTCGACGCTGCCGCCGATCAGCCACTGGCCGAGCAGGAAGGAGCCGACCATGCCGATGATCGCGGCGATCAGGCCCTCGGCCACCCGCAGGCCGTCGCGGTGGAAGACGCGCTCGACGGCGAAGGCCACCGGCACGATGAGCACGGCCGCGCCGCCCAGGAACGACGCCACGCGGCTGAGCAGATCGGGGACGAGGGTGGTGCCTTCTTTGACGTCCGCTTCGAGGCCGTTGAGCGTCTGCTTGGCGACCAGGGCGATGAGGACGACCGCGGCGAGCACGAGCAGCGTGGTGAGGAAGCGCAGCAGGTCGGAGGGCCGCCGCAGGCGCTGGGGCAGCAGCGGCTCGACTACATAGACGTCCGTTTCAGCGCGCGCTTCAGCCACGGCTGGATCCCCCTCCGCGAGGTCCTCCGCGTCATCACGTTCCCTGATTTCGGCCACCGACAGAGATTCTGCACCTTCCCGACCGACCGTACGATCTTTGGGCCCCTTCAATCCTTCACCCTTGATTTCTACCGCGCGTCGGGGCATGTCGTGGCTCCCCTAATGCCTGGCGGGCGACACGTAAGCTGTGTCGCATGTCGGGTGAGTTGCGAGTTTTGGGGGCATGTCCACTGGACTGCCCTGATACCTGCTCTTGGATCGTCACGGTCGAAGACGGCAAGGCCGTGAAGATGCGCGGCAACCCGGAGCAGCCTTACACCCGGGGCGCGCTCTGCGTGAAGGTCAACCGATATCTGGAGCATACCCAGGCCGACGACCGCATCCTTTACCCGCTGCGCCGAACCGGGCCCAAGGGGTCGGGGGAGTTCGAGCGCATCTCCTGGGAGGAGGCGTTCGACGAGATCGCCTTCAGGCTGCGGAACATCATCGACGAGCACGGCGGCGAGGCCATCTGGCCGTACGTGGGGACGGGCTCGCTCGGCTACATCCAGGGCTGCGAGGGCGTCGCCGGGCGCCGGTTCTGGAACATGCTGGGCGCCTCCAAGCACTGGCTGAACATCTGCGCCACGGCCGGCGGCGCCGGGCTGAGCCTGACCAACGGCACGCCCGCCGGCATGGACCCCGAGGACCTCGCGCTGTCCAGGCTGATCCTGCTGTGGGGCACCAACACGCTGACCAGCGGGCACCACCTGTGGAAGTTCGTCCAGGACGCCCGCGCGGCCGGCGCGTACGTGGTGGCCATCGACCCGATCCGCACCAGGACCGCCGACCAGGCGGACCGGCACCTGGCGATCCGGCCGGGCACCGACGCCGTGCTCGCGCTGGCCCTGCTGAACGTGGTGCTCGCCGAGGGCGCCCAGGACGAGGAGTTCCTCGCCGAGCACACCCAGGGCTGGGAGTCCTTCCGCGAGGAGATCCTGGCCTACCCCGTCGAGCGGGCCGCCGAGATCACCGGCATCCCGGCCGCCGACATCCGCGAGCTGGGTACGCGGGTCGCGCACACCCGGCCGACCGCGATCCGGACCACGATGGGCATCCAGCGGCACGCCGGCGGCGGCACCGCGCTGCGGACGATCGCCGCGATCCCCGGCGTGACCGGCGACTGGCGCCACCCGGGCGGCGGCGTGGCCTACTCCACCAGCGGCCACATGCACCTCAACATCGACAAGCGTGACGACCTGCTTGCCAAGCCGGTCCGTACGCTGACCATGACCCGGCTGGCCTCCGAGCTGGACTCGGTGAAGTGCCTCTGGGTGTACGCCGCCAACCCGGTCGGCTCGACCCCCGACGCCAACCGGATCCGGCGGCAGCTGGCCCGCGAGGACCTGTTCACGGTGGTCATGGAGCAGTTCCCCACCGACACGGTCGACTACGCCGACATCGTGCTCCCCGCGACCATGCAGACCGAGCACATGGATCTGCACGCCGGGTACGGCCACCTCTACCTGCTCTGGAACGAGCCCGCCGTGGCGGCGCCGGGCGAGTGCCTGTCCACCACCGAGACGTTCCGCCGCTTGGCCGCCCACATGGGGATGACGGAGCCGTCGCTGTACCACTCCGATCTGGAGCTGGCCGAGCAGCTGCTGAGCAGCGGCCACCCGTCGCTGGAGGGCGTCACGCTGGACCGGCTGCGCAAGGAGGGATGGGTGCGGATGAACTATCCCCAGCCGTTCACCCCCTTCGCCGACGGCTTCCCCACCGCCTCGGGCCGGCTCCGCTTCCCGCCGCGCGGCAAGGCGTACGTCCAACCTCATTCCGTGCGTACGGCCGACGGCTCGCCGTACCCGCTGACCCTGGTGACACCGGCGGCGCACACCTTCCTCAACACGATCTTCGGCAACAACCCGGAGCTCAGACGCCGGGCCAAGGAGCCCGTGGTGCTGGTCAATCCGGCCGACGCCGAGGCGCGCGGGCTGGTGAGCGGGCAGCGGGTGCGGGTGCACAACGCGAGCGGCGAGTTCCTGGCCGACGTCGAGGTGAGCGACCGCGTGGCGCGCGGTGTGGTGGCCTCGCCCAAGGGGCGCTGGCCCAAGCACAGCCCCGGCGGCGCGAACGCCAACGCGGTCGTGGCCGAACGCGACGCCGACATGGGCAGGGGTCCGGCCTACCATGACAACTTGGTCGAGGTCAGCCCTTGTGCCGGTCCATGAAGGCGATGATCCGGTCGAGCACCTCGGGGCCGTGAGGGCTGCCGAACAGCGCTGAGGCGTGCAGGCTCTCGCCCTTGACGACGTGGAGCTCGTTGTCGGGGGCCTTGGTGGCGGCGTCGTGGGTGCGCTGGAGGTCCTTGGCGCCGCCGTACGCGTCGTTCTCGCTGCCGATCTGGAGCAGCGGGACCGTCAGCTTGGCCGCCTCGCCCTCGGCGACCGCGCCCGACAGGGCGACCACCCCGGCCACCCGGGAGCCCAGCCGCTCGGCCGCCGGGACGGAGGCGGTCGCGCCGATGGAGCCGCCGACCAGGAACAGGCGCCGCACGCCCTTCTCCTTGGACAGGCGCTTGGCCATGGCGACCGTCACCTCGTCGGGGTATTCGGCGCTCTTCCTGGCGTACAGCAGGACGCGGTAGCCGGCCGCGACCAGGCGGTCGGAGAGCGGGCGCCAGGTGCAGACGTTGCCGTTGCGCTCGTACGTGATCACCACGCCGACCGCGCCCTTGCCGGTGATCACACCGGGCAGGTCGTCACCGTAGGTGAAGATCTTGCCGTCCGCGCTGGTGAAGCAGCCGGAGACGTTAGGGCCGGAGACGTCAGGAGTGGTGACCTTCGCCACCGGTGTAGGCGGGGTGGCGGTCGTGGTCGTGGTGCTGACCGCGCCTCCGCAGGCGGTAAGTACCAGAACAAGCCCGATCGAGCCGATGATCGCGCGCATCGCCGCCCCTTCACCACACTATGTCTGAAGTGACATAGTCGTGGGTGACAATACCCTTGGCGGCACCATGACCTCAACGCTGGGATTCGCGATCCTCGCCGTGCTGGCTCGCGGCGACCGCACCGGATACGACATCGCCGCGGCCATGCGGCGGCCCATCGGCTTCTTCTGGACCGCCGGGCACAGCCAGATCCACGCCGAGCTGCAGAAGCTGCGGGCCGCGGGCCTGGTCGGCTACGAGGCCGAACGCGGGCCGGGGCCGCAGGACAAAAAGGTCTACCACCTGACGGACGAGGGCTCCGCGGAGCTGCGCGGGTGGGTGACCCGGCCGCCGAAGGAGCGGCCCGAGCGGGATGAGCTGGTGCTCAAGACGTACGCGGCGTGGCTGGCCGAGGCGGGGCTGGTCAGGCGGATGTTCGCCGACCAGCTGGCCGCGCACGAGGCGCGGCTGGCCGAGTACGAACGGGAGGAGGCGGCGTCCGGCGGCCCACCGCCGTTCGGCGATCCGCGCTTCGGCAACTACGCGACACTGCGGTGCGGCCTGGGATACGAGCGGCACCGCGCCGAGTGGTGCAGATGGATGATCGATCAGCTGGGCGACAGCGACAGCTTGTAACCCTCGTGCGAGGCATCGAAGCCGAGCGAGTCGTAGAACCGGTGCGCGTCGGTGCGTGACTTGTCCGAGGTGAGCTGGACGATCGCACAACCCCGAGCCCGCGCCCGGTCGATCGCCCACCGCATCATCTCGCGGCCCAGACCCTGACCCCGGGTCGAGGCGTCGACCCTGACGGCCTCGATCTGACAGCGCTCGGCCCCGAGCCGCGAGAGCCCGGCCAGGTAGGTGAGCTGCATGGTCCCGAGGATCTTGCCACCGCGCTCGGCGACGATCAGCTCGTCGTAGGGGTTGGCGTCGATCCGGGCGAAGGCCGCCAGATACCGCTCGTCGGCCGGGTCTCCCTCGCGCTTGGCGCCCAGCGGGTCGTCGGCCAGCATCGCCACGACGGCGGGCACGTCGTCGGCGCTGGCCGGGCGGATAATCCAGGTTTCGTCCATGCCCGAATCATGCCCGAATCATGCCCGACAAGTCAGGGAGGGCTCAGGGTAGGTCCCCGATGCGATAAAGGGGAGTCGAAAGGCACTCTGGGGACATGAACGAAATCAGTCGACGCGATGAGGTCTCGCTGTCCGGTGCCGCTCTGCGTGGCGCCCCTTGGAAAACCGCCGCCGTCAGCGGTGGCGCGACGGCCGCGGTCAGCTTCGGGCTGGGTGTGCTTACCGACTCCGCCGGCCTGGTGTGGTCGCTCGGCCTGGGGATCAGCGTGTTCGCGCTGGTCGCCGCCATCGGCGCGGTGTCCAAGCCGAACGAGGGCGACCGGGTCACCCGCCAGGCGCGTCTGTGGGCGCTGAAGCACCCGTGGAGGTTCGCGCTGCTGCCGGCCGCCATCGCGGCGGTCCTGGACTACCCGGTGCAGCTCGTACTCGACGGGGAGGGGGTGTTCGGCTCGGCGTTCCAGTCGGTCTGGCATGGCGCCCTGGTCTATGTGATCGCCGGCGTCCTGACGCTCACGAGGCAGGGACGAGCACGATCTTCCCAGTGACCCGGCGGTTGATCAGGTCGTCCATGGCCCGTCCGGCCTCCTCCAGGGGCCTGGCCTCCGGTGGTGCCGGGTCGATCCCGGGCATCGTGAGGAGCTCCTGGAGCATCAGCCGATTGGCGGCCGCGTGGCTCATCGACCACGCGCCCCAGTCCACCCCCACCACCGCCCGATTACGCAGCAGCACCTGGTTGGCGGGCAGCCGCGGGATGCCGCCCCCGGCGAAGCCGACGACCAGGAGCCGCCCGCCCTCGCGCAGCGAGCGCAGCGCCTCCTCGGACAGTTCGCCCCCCACCGGATCCACCACCACGTCCACGCCCCAGCGCCGGGCGGCGCCCTTCAGCCCCTCATAGCCGATGACCTCGTCGGCCCCGGCCCGCGCCGCGCGCTCGCGCTTGTCCGGCGTCGAGGCGGCCGCCAGCACGGCGGCGCCCAGCGCCCTGGCCACCTGGATGGCCGCCAGACCCACCCCGCCGCCCGCGCCGAGCACCAGCACCCGCTCACCGTGCCGCAGCCCGGCGCGCTCCCTGAGCGCGTACATGGCCGTGCAATAGCTCTGCGCGAACACCGCCGCGGTCCGCGGATCGAGGCCCTCCGGCAGGGGTACGGCCTGCTCCTCTGAAATGACGACATGTGTGGCGTAGCCGCCGAGCCCGGTGATGGCGAGAACCCTGCTGCCGTCGGCCAGCCGCCCGGCCACCTCGTACCCCGGAGTGAAGGGCAGCTGTGGCTTGAGCTGGTAGGTGCCGCCGACCATCAACCCGTCGACATAGTTGACCCCGGCCGCCTCGACCTCGACCACCACCTGGCCGGGACCCGCGACGGGATCGGGCCGCTCGACGAGCTCGACCGGCTTGCCGAACGCGGTGCAGACGACTGCCTTCATCCGGACAGCGTCCCCGATAGAACATCATTCTGACAAGCTGGTCAGTCCCACCAGATCGTGGTCCAGCGCTCCCGTGGGAGCGGCCACATGCCCAGCTCCAGGGCCGTCGCGCCGACCTCCGCCGAGCGCGCGGGGTCGAGGCAGGCGCGCTGGCAGACGCTGTCGGCCAGGTCCTCCAGGGAGTTGAATCGGTCCAGCGGCGCCTCCCGCTCCTCGACCCGTACGGGGTAGCCGAGCGCGGCCGCCAGTGCCACGCAGTCCTCGGCGACCGGCCGGACCGGGCGATCCACGTTGTGGAAGTGCTGCCACAGCGGGGCCATCCAGCTCATGGGGTGGCGATGTGGGAGCTCGATGACGACGCGGCTCCTGGCGTGGTCGTTCAGCGCGCGGAGGAAGTCGGCCAGGTCGGGCACGTTGTAGATGACGTGGGCGGAGACCACCACGTCGGCGACCGGCACCTGGTCCGCGATATCGGGCCAGCGGCCTTCGATCGCGGTGAGCGGGACGCCGAGCTTGTCCGCCCTGAGGGTGAGCTCGTCGAGCATCGCGGCGGAGGTGTCGACCGCGTACAGCATGGAGAACCGGTCGTGCAGCGGCAGTGACGCGGCGCCGGTGCCCGCGCCGACGTCGAGCAGTGTGGCGCCCTCGTCCAGCGCCTCGATGAGGTGCGTCGCGGTCGGCCCGTCGTCGGGCTCGGCGAGCGCCCTGTCGGTGCGCGTGGCGAAGCGCGCCGGGTGATGGCCCCACGGATCGACCGGCGCCTTGGCCATGATCTCGGCGGGGATGGCCCAGGAGTCCAGTCGCTCTCGCCAGCGAGTGGCGAGTTCTTCGGCGTCCATGGAGATGAGCATGCCACGCATATTCACGGTTACTCGCGGGTAGCATTTCGAGTAAGGTTACTGGCCAGTACATAACGCCCCCGGTTCAAGGAGATCGACACTCATGGGCCACTACAAGAGCAACGTCCGTGACCTGGAGTTCAACCTCTTCGAGGTGTTCGGGCGACGCGAGATCCTCGGCACCGGGCCGTATGCCGACATCGACGAATCGGTGGCCCGCGGCATTCTGGAAGAGGTCAACAGACTGGCCACCGGCGTGCTCGCCGACTCCTTCGAGGAGGGCGACCGCCACCCGCCGGTCTTCGACGCCGCCACGAGCTCGGTCACCGTGCCGGAGGGTGTCAAGAAGTCGTTCCGGGCGCTGGTCGACGGCGGCTGGGCGCATCTCGACCTGCCGCGCGAGCTGGGCGGCCCCGGTATCCCCCGGAGCCTGGCCTGGGCCACCGCGGAGATGGTCCTCGGCGCGAACCCGGCCCTCTACATGTACGCCGCCGGCCCCAACTTCGCCTACACGCTGTGGGAGGTCGGCACCGAAGACCAGAAGCGCTTCGCCGAGCTGGCCATCGAGCGCGACTGGGGCGCCACCATGGTGCTGACCGAGCCCGACGCGGGCTCCGACGTCGGCGCGGGCCGGGCCAAGGCGATCCGGCAGCCCGACGGGACCTGGCACATCGAGGGCGTCAAGCGCTTCATCACCAGCGCCGAGCACGACATGGCCGAGAACATCTTCCACCTGGTGCTGGCCCGCCCCGAGGGGCACGGACCCGGCACCAAGGGCCTGTCGATGTTCCTGGTGCCCAAGTTCCACGTGGACCTGGAGACGGGTGAGCTGGGCGAGCGCAACGGCGTCTACGTCACCAACGTGGAGAAGAAGATGGGCCTGAAGGTCTCCACGACCTGCGAGCTCACCTTCGGCGACAAGCACCCGGCCATCGGCTGGCTGGTCGGCGAGGTGCACGAGGGCATCAGGCAGATGTTCATGGTGATCGAGCACGCCCGCATGATGGTCGGCACCAAGGCCATCGCCACGCTGTCCACCGGCTACCTGAACGCCCTGGAGTACGCCAAGAGCCGCGCCCAGGGCGCCGATCTGACCAGGATGGCCGACAAGTCCGCGCCCCGGGTGCCGATCACGCATCACCCGGACGTACGCCGCGAGCTGATGCTGCAGAAGTCGTACGTCGAGGGCATGCGCGCGCTGGTGCTCTACACGGCCACCTTCCAGGACGCCATCCAGATGGACCCCGCAGACCGGCACGCGCGTGACATGAACGACCTGCTGCTGCCCCTGGTCAAGGGTGTCGGCTCCGAGCGGTCGTACGAGCTGCTCGCCCGGTCCCTGCAGACGCTCGGCGGCTCGGGCTACCTGCAGGACTACCCGATCGAGCAGTACATCCGCGACGCCAAGATCGACTCCCTGTACGAGGGCACCACCGCGATCCAGGGCCTGGACCTGTTCTTCCGCAAGATCCTGCGCAACCAGGGCGCCGCGATCGGCTCGCTGCTCGCCGAGATCAACGCCTTCGCCTCCTCCGACGCCGGCAACGGCCGCCTCAAGGAGGAGCGCAAGCTGCTCGCCGAGGCCGCCGCCGACATCAAGGCCATGGGCGACACGATGGCCGGCTGGGCGCTGGCCGCGCTGGAGACGCCGAGCGAGGTCTACAAGGTCGGGCTCAACACGACCAGGCTGCTGCTCGCCCTGGGCGACCTGGTGATCGGCTGGCTGCTGCTGCGCCAGGCCGAGATCGCGCTGACCCGGCTCGCCGACGGCGAGGACGCCTTCTACCAGGGCAAGGTCGCCGCCGCCTCGTTCTTCGCGACGACCGTGCTGCCTCGCCTGGCCACCGAGCGCCGGGTGCTCACCGCCACCGGCCAGGACCTGATGGACCTGCCGGAGGACGCCTTCTAGATCCGAACAGACCAGCCGCCTCCCGCTGAACGCCCGCTTCACTGTGAAGCGGGCGTTCTGCTGAGAAATGCACAGTCAGTCCGGCCCGCCGGGGTACTTTCGCGGCATGAGCGCGTCCACCCACGATCACCCGCTGGCCCCGCCTCGCGTCGAAGAGGTCTCGGCAGGCGTCTTCGCCTACATCCAGCCCGACGGCAGCTGGTGGATCAACAACACCGGCTTCCTGGCCGGGCGGCGCGGCGTGATCTCGATCGACGCCTGCTCGACCGAGCGCCGTACTCGGGCGTACCGGCAGGCCATCGCCGAGGTCACCGACCGGCCGATCACCACGCTGATCAACACCCATCACCACGGCGACCACACCTTCGGCAACTACCTCTTCCCCGAGGCCACCATCGTCGCCCACGAACGGACCCGCGAGCTGATCCTGGCCGAGGGCATCCCCGACTACCGGACGTTCGCCTGGTCGCCCGACGTGGAGTGGGGCGATCTGGAGGCGGTGGCGCCGTTCCTCACCTACACCGACGGGGTCACGGTCTACTCCGACGACCTGCGCTGCGAGGTGCGGCACGTCGGCTTCGCCGCGCACACGACCAACGACTCCTATGTCTGGATCCCGGAGCGGCGGCTGCTGTTCGCGGGTGATCTGGCCTTCAACGGCGGCACGCCGTTCGTGCTGATGGGGTCGGTGACGGGCGCGATCGAGGCGCTCGACCAGCTCAGGGAGCTGGGCGCGGAGACGGTCGTGCCCGGACACGGCGACGTGTGCGGGCCCGAGGTCTTCGACCCGGTGCGGGGCTACCTGGAGTTCGTGCTGGCGACCGCCGAACGCGGCCGGGCGGCGGGACTGACTCCCCTGGAGACGGCCCGCGAGACCGATCTGGGCGAGTGGGGCGAGCTCCTGGACCCAGAGCGCATCGTCGGCAACCTGCACCGCGCCTACGCCGAGCTGGACGGACTGCCCCGTGGCGGCACGATCGACCTCGTCGCCGCCGTCGTCGACATGATCACGTACAACGACGGAAGGCCACTGTCCTGTCTCGCCTGAGTGTGATCACCGATACCCGGGTATGACCGAGGGCGTACGCGTTCTTTGCCGTCCTGGAGGTCGTCATGGGTGTCGGGGTCAGCATCTTCTTCCTCACGCTCGGCGCCATCCTGCGATTCGCCATCGAACCGGACGTGTTCGGTCAGAGCGTGCACATGGACACGATCGGCGTCATCTTCATGATCGTCGGCGGGGTGGGCGTGGTCCTGAGCATCGTGCTGGCCCCGAAGCGGGGCCGCACCTCTGACCACCAGCTGATGCACCGCGAGAACAACCCGCCGGAAATCTAGTTCGACGCCGCGGCGATGGTGGCCTTGAGGGCGTCATCGAGCGGAGTCGCGGTCATGCCGAAGGTGTTCTCGAACGCCGAGGAGTCGACGACGAACGGCCGGTCGAACTGGTAGCGCGTCTCTTTCAGCTCACGGATGACGGGGTTGATCAGCTCGAGTGCGAGCAGGATCGGCGCCGGGGGGCGGTTGAGGCGCGGCGCGGGGGCTCCGGCGAGTTCGCACAGCCGCCCGGCCAACGCGCGGGCCGATAGCGCGGCGTTGGTGGGGGTGTGCCAGGCGCGACCCCAGGCGCGCTCGTCGGTGGCGGCGATGGCCATCGCGGCGGCCACGTCGGGCAGGTAGGTCCACGAGTGGGGCTGGTCGGGGTCGCCGAGGAAAGAGGTGCTCTTGCCGGCGAGCAGCGAAGGCACGAAGCGGGTGCCGACGGGGGTCTGGTCGCTGGCGCCCGGGCCGAAGTAGTCGGAACTGCGGATCTCGGTGACGCGGGCACGGCCGGCCTGGTGCGCGGCCAGCGCGTCGGTCCACATCTTGGCGCGGACACGGCCCTTGACGCCGGGGGCGGCGAGGGGGAGATCCTCGACCATCGGCGTGGTCACGGGTCCGTAGGCGTAGAGGTTGCCGGCGGTGACGAGCACCGCGCCGGTGGCCTCGGCGGCGGCCAGCAACGCGGAGGCCAGCGGCGGCCAGTCCTGGGCCCAGCGGGGGTAGGCGGGACCCGCGCAGTTGTGGAGGGCGTCAGCGCCCTTGACGATCCGGGTGAGCCGGTCGCGGTCGGTGAGATCGGCCGCGACGGACTCGACGCCGGCTGGGCCCTTGCCTGACCTGGTGATCACGACGACCTGGTGCCCCTGGGCGAGCAGGTGCCCGGCGAGGTGCTTGCCGACTTGTCCCGCTCCGGCGATGACGTGCTTGCCCATGATGTCCTCCGTTTGATGCGCCGCTCTCTTACGAGATCAATGCTCTCTCAAACTGGCGACCGAGTCAAGAGCAGTGCTCTCATTTCAGGTCGCCGATCCAACGAGTCCTGCGGAACAGCAGGTCGCGGGCTTGGGTGCGGCCACGGTCAACAGGCGTTTGGGTTGCTTGGCAATCTGATGGAAGGGTCTCCCGGGAGCGGGTAATCACAGGTGTCCCTGTTCCCCGGCAAGGGAGACCCTTGCGTGATCACATCTCCTGAAGGAGCGGTGGCCGATCCCGAGCGGTTCGCCACGGTCTTCGACGCGCACTACGAGGAGATCCGGCGCTACATCGGCCGCCGCCTTGACCTCGACATCGCCGAGGACCTCGCCGCCGAGACCTTCCTCATCGCCTTCCGGCGCCGCGACAGCTTCGACGCCGCCAAAGGCGGCATCAGATCCTGGCTGTACGGCATCGCCACCAACCTCGTCGGCAAGCATCGGCGGGCCGAGCTCCGGCGCTATCGGGCGCTGGCCAGATCCGGCCCGCCGCCGGACGAGGGCGGCCATGACCAGCGGGTCGCCGATCGGGTCACCGCCGGAGTGACCGTACAGAAGCTCTCGGCCGCGCTGGCCGAACTGTCGCGCGGTGAGCGCGATGTGCTGCTGCTCGTCGCCTACGGCGAGCTGACCTACGACGACGTGGCCGCGGCGCTCGGCATCGCCAACGGCACCGTCGCCTCCCGGTTGAGCCGGGCCAGGACCAAGCTGCGTGACACGCTGGGAGTTGAGGTGCGATGAAGGAGTTCCAGGTCATCGACGATGTGATGCCGGACGTGCCGCCCGCCGATCCGGCCAGGACGATGGGGATCCGGGCACAGCTCATGGGCCGCCCCCCGCGCCGGCGGCTGCCCGGCTGGTCCCGGGTGACGCTCGCGGCGGCGGCCGTGACCCTGGTGCTGGTCGGCGGATTCGTGGTGGTGCCCAGACTGGGTGGGGGCGAGGTCCAAACGGCCGCCACCTCGAACGTGCCCCCGGTGCTCGCGGCGGCGGCGGACCGGCTGGCCGCGCAGCCCCCGGGCACGGGTGCCTGGTGGCGGCGGGAGACGCTGCAGGTGGAGAGGATCAGGACCAAGGCCAATCCATCGTTCACCGTCGAGCAGCGCGTCACACAAGTGCTGTGGGTGAACCGGGAAGGAGAGGATCAGCTAGAGCAGGGAGACGTCACGTCCACGCTGCTCACTCCCGCCGACGAGCAGGCGTGGAAAGACGCCGGCTCTCCACCGCTCTGCGTCCCCAAGGGCAAGTGCGCGGTCGCCACGCTCTTTTGGCCCTCTGCGGACCCGGAATCGCTGAAGCCCGTGACGCGGTTGCCCATCGATGCGGAGGCGCTCAAGGCAGAGTTGCTGACGAGGCGTTCGGCCGGTGACGGACAGACGGAGGCCTGGTGGCTCTGGGCAACGGCCAAATGGCTGCTCTTCGAGACCCAGAGCACCCCGGGCACGAGGGCGGCGCTCTATCGGATGCTCGCGGGACTGCCTGGCGTGCAGGTGACCGACAAGGTCTCGGACGTCGAAGGGCGAGCCGGAGTCGCGTTGCTGTTCGAGCACCCGGATGGGTATCAGCAGCAGATCATCATCGATCGGGGCAGCGGCGACCTGCTCGCCGCTCAGACCGTCCTGCTTCGGCCGAACGGCGAGGACGGGCGTCCCGACGGCCGGCCGCTCGAGTCGTGGGTGATCAAGAAGCAGGGGTGGACTGACGAGACGCCTAAAGGCTGAGCTGTACGGCCGCCCGGCTCGCGATGATGGGCTTGATGTGTGCCGCGATCACCGCCTGGTGCTGGGGGTGATCGCGGTACACCAGGTAGTCGTCGACGTTGTCGAAGTCGGCGACCACCGCGAACTCGTGGTTGCCCTGGTTGATGCCCGCGTCGGCGTCCGCCGTGTAAGCGCGGATCTCCGGGATGATCCCCGGCAGTTTCCGCAGCTCGGTGGCCACCGTGGCCTTCTGCTCCTCGGTGGCGTCCTCGGTCCAGGTGAACAGCACGACGTGGCGAATCATGAGGTCAGCTTATCGAGATCCGATCGGCGTTCGGGCCACCGTTGGCCGTCGTGGCGGTGGCTCTGATCTTGTTGACTCCTTGCGCGAGGGTGACGGTGAGGGTGGAGGTCTGCCAGGTGTCCCAGTTGCCGGTGGCGTTGAAGTCGCGGGTCACTGCGGCGCCGCCGTTGACCGTGATGGACATCGGCCGGTTCACCGTCGTGCCGTTGGCGTAGCGCAGCTCCAGAGTGACCGGTCCCGCCACGGGGGCGTTGACCGTCCACTCGACATAGCTGCCGGTCAGGTTGTCGTAGTTCACGAACCCGGTGCCCGTGTAGCCGTCGTGGTTCGACTCCACCACGCCCTGGGAGATCGTCGCGTCCTCGGCCTGGTAGATGACCGGGCCGCTGCCGGTGGTCTCGGTCACCGCGTTCGAGGCGTCCGAGGTGTTGCCGGCCGCGTCGCGGGCCTTGACCGTGAACGTGTACGCCGTGGCGGCCGTCAGTCCCGAGACCGTCGCCGTCGTGCCGGTGACGGTGGTGGCCAGGGTCGAGCCGTTGTAGACGTCGTAGCCGGTCACCCCGGTGTTGTCGGTCGAGGCGTCCCAGGCCAGCGAGACGCTTGAGGACGTCTTGGCGGTGCTGTGCAGGTTGCCCGGCACGCTGGGCTGCTCGGTGTCGGGCGGGCCGGTCGGGCCGGCCGGGACGGTGAGCGTCGCGGTGTTCCAGCCGGAGACCCTGACGCTCGCCGCGCCGCTCAGGTCCGAGGCGCGGAACGTGGCGGTCAGCGTCTTGGACTCGCCCGGCCACAGGCTGATGGCGTTGTCCGACCACTGGATCGGCAGCACCGGCTTGCCGGCCGCGTCCACGACGTGCGCGTCGAGCATGAACGCGGGGATCGCGCCCGTGCCGGTGTTCTTGATCGTCACACTCACGTTCCCGGGGGACGGCGAGGTGGCGGTGGCGGTGATCGGGGCCTGGGCCAGGCCGTTGAGCCCGGTCAGGTTGGCGTAACTGGTGGTCGGCACGTAGTACCAGTCGTTGTTGTCCCAGTCGATGACGTCGCTCGCGGTGGACAGCGCGTACACGTTGCGGTCGATCTCCTCGCCGCCGCGCAGCAGGCTCAGCCGTACGAGGTAGGTCGTGGACAGGCCGCTGATCGACGGGATGGTGACCGCGGTGGCCTTGCCGCCGTCGGCGGGGGCGGTGACGGTGGCCGTGTTGGTGTACTTCGAGGTGCCGTCCATGTTGAACACGTCGGTCTTGACCGTCAGGCCCGAGGCGGCCGAGGTGCCCGAGTTGACCACGACGACGGACTTGTTGTCGTAGGAGTACTGCACGTGCAGCGGTTTGTTCGCCTCACGCGCGCCCCAATAGGAGCCGCCCTGGTCGAGGTAGTAGTCGAACAGCTGCCAGTGCAGGGACGACCAGCCGCTGTTGAGCATCCAGTAGATGACGCCGGTCGAGGGGTTGCTGGAGTCGGTGAAGTTGCGGCCGTAGGCCTCGAACTGCGCGCGGACCGCCTCGTACTGGGCGAGCTGCGCCTTCTTCACGTAGTCGGCCAGGCTGGACGGCACGCCGTACCGGCCCCTGAGGGCGTTGTGGTAGATCGTCAGGTTGTTGAACGTGCTCGACGGGGAGCGGTGATACTGCGTCGCGCTCGGGCTCTGCCAGAGCGAGTTGATCTGCGCGGTGGTCATCATCCGCTTCAGCGAGTCGAGCGTCGGGACGTCCGGGCCCGCGCTGGTCTCGGAGTTGAAGCCGAACGCGCCGCCTTCGCGCTTGTTGTACCAGTAGTTCGGCGGCACCCACTCGTACGGGCCGGGCATCTTCAGGCCGGAGTTGCCCAGTTGCGGGCTGGACTTGTCCGAGGCCACGGAGACGATCGGCAGCGGCCACTCGGCGGCCGTCAGGGCGTCGAGGTAGTTGGTCTCCTTCTGGGCCGTCGGCGGGTTGTCGGAGCCGATCAGGAACGAGATCACGCTGGGGTGGTTGCGCAGCCGGGTGGCTTCCGCCTGCATCGACGCCTTGGCGATGGGGTAGTCGGCCGTGGCGAACGAGCCCTCCCACTTGTTGCAGCACTCCCAGCCGGGCATGGTCAGGATGCCGTACTTGTCGGCCAGGTCGTAGAGCTCGTCGGTGTCCAGGTGGCCTTCGACGCGGATGGTGTTCAGGCCGAGGTCCTTGACGTAGCGGATCTTGTCTTCCAGGTAGCGCAGGTCCTTGCGCAGGAAGATGTCCGGCGACCAGCCGCCGCCCCTGATCAGGATCGACCGGCCGTTGATCTTGTAGAAGCGACGGCCGCTGGCGTTCTTGCCCGACTCCACCTTGCGGACGCCGAAGCGCTGGGTCAGCGAGTCGCTCACCGCGCCGCCTACGGTCGCGGTCAGGTTGAGGTCGTAGAGGGGCTGGGCGCCCATCTGGTACGGCCACCAGACTTGCGGATTGGTCAGCGTCTGACTGAACGTGATCCGTTTCGTCTCGTTCGCCGCTAACGAGACGTTCTGGGAGAAGGTGAGCGAGCCGATCGTGCCGCTGACCGTGGTGGTCACCGCGCTGCCCGTGCCGTTGCGTACATCGGCCTTGATCGTCAGGTCGGCGCGGTCGAGCGCCGGGACGGCCAGGTTGGTGATCACGTGCGCGTCGCGCAGGGAGACGTCGGCGCTGCGCCTGATCAACACGTCGCGGAAGATGCCGGTGTTGTCGTCGCGCGGGACCTGCACCCAGTCGATCCAGCCGATCGTCAGGTGGTTGTTGGGGTTGTTGGCGTTGACGCGGAAGGCCACCGAGTTGGTGCCTGAGTGGACCAGCGCGGTGATGTCGCGCTCGTTCCGGGTGTAGGCGCCGGCGATCTGGGCGGCCGTGGCCACCTGGCTGCCGTTGACCCACACATCGGCGCTCGACATCACGCCGCTGATGTCGAGGAACGTGCGTAACCCGGTCTCCGAGCCGAGCGTGAAGTCCGAGCGGTACCACCAGGGCACGTCGAAGTCGGCGGTCGGGATCGACTGCATGTTCGTGGAGAAGAACGGGTCGGAGTAGACGTTGTTCTCCAGCAGCCCGGCCAGGACGGTCGAGCGCGGGCCGACCGGATACCAGCCGGAGGCCGCGTAGCCGGGGGTGGAGATCGCGGCGCCGGAGTCCGACACCTTGGCGGATGACTGGATCTTGTAGCCGGAGAGAGCTGTCGAGGAGGCCGTCGCCGCTGGGGCGGCCAGGGCGACACCTCCAGCGCTGACCAGCAAAGTGCAGGTCCAGAGCAGGATGAGGATGAGCCGGGAGCGCGCCATGGGTCCTCGCAAGGCCGATGGAGTTTGTTAATAAACCTTCTTAACAACTAAACGCGATCTCGTAAATGCCCAAATTTCTGGACATCGTGGTGGTGGCTGGTTATTCTCAAGTCGAGATTTACTCAGCTTGAGAAGGACTTGTCGATGGAAGAGTTCCTGGCCGGCTACGACCCGCGGCGCTATCCACCGGTCGCGGTGACGGTCGACGTGGTGGCGCTGACCATCCGCGACCGGCGGCTGCACGTGCTGATCGTGGAGCGCGGCGTCGAGCCGTACGAGGGCGCCTGGGCGCTGCCCGGCGGCTTCATCAGGCCCGACGAGGACCTGGCGGGGGCGGCGGTGCGCGAGCTGGCCGAGGAGACCGGACTGGACACCGCGCCCGCGCACATCGAGCAGCTGGCCAGCTACGGCGGTCCCGGCCGGGATCCGCGGATGCGGGTGGTGTCGATCTCGTACCTGGCCTTCGCCCCCGACCTGCCCGATCCCCGGGCGGGCACCGACGCGGCGGCGGCCGTGTGGCATCCGGTCGACGACGTGCCTCGGCTGGCCTTCGACCATCAGCGCATCCTGGCCGACGGGGTGGAGCGGGCCCGGTCGAAGCTCGAATACACCCCGCTGGCCACGGCGTTCGCGGGCGACACGTTCACGATCTCCGAACTGCGGCTGATCTACGAGAGCGTCTGGGGCACCCCGCTGCACGCGGGCAACTTCCACCGGAAGGTGCTGTCGGTGCCCGGGTTCGTGGAGGGTACCGGCGAGACCACGCAGACCGGCGGGCCCAGGGGCGGGCCGCGGGCCAAGCTGTACCGCGCGGGCGACGCCCGGCTGCTGCACCCCGCCCTGCTGCGGCCCTCGCGGGAGGACGAGATCCGGTGAACGAAGAGGAGATCCGGTGAACGCAGAGGAGGCGGCGGCGATCGTCACAGGGGCGCGTTCGGCCGCCGACCTCTTCACGGGCGACTCCCCTGCGCGGGTCTACCGGCGTTATGCCCGGTTACTCCACCCGGACCTGTCTCCCGGGACCGCTGCGGCGTTCGCCAGGTTGGCCGAGTTGTGGTCCGACTTCAACCGGGGCCGGCAGGTCGGGCCGTACCGGATCGGGCCGCCGCTGCATCGGGGTGGCACCGCTGTCCTGTATCCGGCGGACGGTGACGCGCTGCTGAAGCTGCCGCGCGACCCGGCCGACAACCACCTGCTGGTGCGGGAGGCCGCCGCACTCACCCGACTCGCCTCGGACGCGGACCCGCGTTTCCTGCCGTACGTCCCCCGCCTTGTCGCGAAATTTCGGCATAAAGCCGGGCGGGCCGTGCGGCAGGCGAACGTCCTCAGCCGGGCACCCGGCGGCTTCGTCCCCCTGACCCGGATCGGAACCGGCCTCGACCCCCGGGACGTGGCCTGGATCTGGCGGCGGCTGCTGGTGGCCACCGGCCTGGCGCACCGGGCCGGTGTCACGCACGGCGCCGTGCTCCCCCGCCACGTACTCGTCCACCCTCTCGACCACGGGCTCGTCCTCGTCGACTGGTGCCGCTCACAGCTCTCCGGCGCGTCCGACGACGTGCTGGGCGTCACCCGATGCGTCGCCGGGCTGCTCGGCGAGCACCCCCGCACGATGCGCGCCTTCGTCCGCGGCTGCCTGCTGCGCCCGCCCGCCGACGCGTGGGCACTGCTCGGCGAGCTCGACGAGCTCCTCGAAGACCTTTACGGACCGCGTACCTACCGGCCCCTTCACCTCTAGGGAGAACATCATGGGCAGCGGAATCTGGTCCACCGACGTCTACAGCTCGGCCGCCCGCTACCGGGCCGCCACCGGCGCCAGCGCCTTCGCCTACAGCGACGGCGGCGCCTCCACCACCCACCCCGACCTCGACCCGTTCGGCGTCACGCGGGAGAGCCGCGACTCCGACGAGCACCCGGACTCGCTGGCCGTCGCCGTGCTCTTCGACGTGACCGGCTCGATGGGCCACGTCCCGCGTACGCTGCAGGCCAAGCTGCCCGACCTGCTCGGGCTGCTGCTGCGCAAGGGGTACGCCGCCGACCCGCAGATCATGTTCGGCGCCATCGGCGACGCGACCTGCGACCGGGCGCCGCTCCAGGTGGGGCAGTTCGAGTCGGACAACCGCATGGACGACCAGCTCGGCCAGATCCTGCTGGAGGGCGGGGGCGGCGGGCAGATGTCGGAGTCGTACGAGCTGGCCATGTACTTCATGGCCAGGCACACCTCGATCGACTGCTACGACAAGCGCGGCAAGCGGGGATATTTGTTCATCATCGGCGACGAGCTGCCCTATCCGCGGGTCAGCGGGAAGGCCGTCGCCAAGCTGATCGGCGACCCGCGCCCGCGCGACATCGACGTGGCCGCGATCGTCGCCGAGCTGACCGAGAAGTACGACGTCTACTACATCCTGCCCGCCGGCTCCAGCTACGCCGGCGACGCGCGGGTGCTGCGAGTCTGGCGCGACCTGCTCGGCCAGAACGTGCTGGAGCTCGACGACCTCGACGCGGTCTGCGAGACGATCGCGCTCACGATCGGGCTCGGCGAGGACGCCATCGGTCTCGACGAGGGCCTCGACGACCTGGCCGGGCTCGGCTCCGCCGCGGGCGCCTCGGTGTCGAAGGCGCTGGCCAAGCTGGACCGCGGCACGCTCGTGGTGTCGGAGCCGCTCGACGGGCTCGACTCGTGACCGAACATGTCATTGTCGTCGACCTCGGGTACGGCGACGCGGGCAAGGGCACCGTCGTGGACTGGCTGTGCGCCACCCGGCCGGTCCACGCGGTGGTCCGCTTCAACGGCGGCGCCCAGGCGGCGCACAACGTGGTGCTGCCGGACGGGCGGCACCACACGTTCGCGCAGTTCGGCTCGGGGACGCTGCGGGGGGTGCCGACGCATCTGTCGAGGTTCGTGGTGGTCGATCCCCTGGCGCTCTCCGCCGAGGCCGCCCATTTGGAACGACTTGGCGTGCCGGATCCGTTCGGGCTGATCACGGTTCATCGGGACTGCCTGCTGGCCACGCCGTACCACGTCGAGGCGGGCCGGCGGCGCGAGCTGGCGCGCGGGGCGGAGCGGCACGGGTCGTGCGGGATGGGCGTCGGCGAGGCGACGGCGTACTCGCTGTCGCACGGCGCGCTCGCCCCGCGCGCGGGCGACTCCCCCGCGACGCTGACCCGCAAGCTGGGCCTGCTGCGGGAGGCGCTGGGGGTGGACGGGCCGCCGGTGGCGGACTGCGTGGCGGCCTATCGGGCGTTCGCGTCGCGGGTGCGGCTGGTGGACTCCACCGATGAGCTGCTCAGGCGGGGGCCGGTGGTGTTCGAGGGAGCTCAGGGGGTGCTGCTGGACGAGAACCACGGGTTCGACCCGTACACGACCTGGAGCACCACGACCTTCGCGAACGCGCTGGAGCTGCTCGGCGGGGCCGGGGCGCTGCGGCTGGGCGTGCTGCGGACCTACACTCCCCGGCACGGGCCGGGGCCGCTGGTCACGGAGGACCCCACGCTGGAGCTGCCGGAGCCGCACAACGGCACCGGGCCGTGGCAGGGGCCGTTCAGGGTGGGGCACTTCGACGCCGTGGCGCATCGGTACGCGGTGGAGGTGGCGGGCGGGGTCGACGGGCTGGCGCTGACGCATCTGGACGCGCCGGTTTCGCGGCTGTGTCACGCGTACGAGGGGGGTGACTTCCGGCTCGGCGACCCCGCCACGCGGACCGCTCGGCTGCTGCGGGCCAAGCCGGTGTACGGCGACGCCGTCACCGACTGGCCCGCGGCCGTGGCGGACGCTCTGGGCGCACCCGTCTGGGTCGGGTCACACGGCCCGACCTCGACCGACAAGCGCGTCCTCACGCCCGCCCTTGATTAGCTCCAGGCGAGCATGCGGAGTGGGTCCTCCAGCATGGCGCCGACGTCGCGCAGGAACAGCGACCCCAGCTCACCGTCCACGATCCGGTGGTCGAAGGAGAGCGCCAGCGTCGTCACCTTGCGTACCGCGAGCTCGCCGTCCACCACCCACGGCATGTCCCGGATCTGACCGAAGGCGAGGATGGCGGCCTCACCCGGGTTGAGGATCGGCGTGCCGGTGTCGACGCCGAACACGCCCACATTCGTGATCGTGATCGTGCCGCCCGCCATCTCGGCCGGTTGGGTACGGCCCGCCCTGGCGGTCTCCGTCAGCCGGCCCAGCTCGGCGGCCAGCTCGGGGAGGGACAGCCCGTGGGCGGACTTGATGTTGGGGACGACGAGGCCGCGCGGGGTGGCGGCGGCGATGCCCAGGTTGACGTAGTGCTTGACCACGATCTCCTGAGCGGCCTCGTCCCATGACGAATTGATCATCGGATGGCGCCGGGCCGCCGTGAGCACGGCCTTGGCGACCAGGAGCAGCGGCGAGACCTTGACCTCGGCGAAGTCCGGGATCGTACGCAGCCGCCGGACCGCCTCCATGGTCTCGGTGACGTCGAGCTGGAGGAACTCGGTGACGTGCGGGGCGGTGAAGGCGCTGGCCACCATGGCTTGGGCGGTCATCTTGCGGACGCCCTTGACCGGGATGCGCTCCTCCTCGCCCTGCTGGGTGGTCGCTCGTGGGGCGGGCCCTTCCGCGGCGGCGTGGACGTCGTCCCTGGTGATCGAGCCGTTCGGGCCCGAGCCGGCCAGGGTGGTCAGGTCCACGCCCAGGTCCTTGGCCAGCTTGCGTACCGGTGGCTTGGCCAGGACCGCGACCCGCCGTAGCGCCGCCGGGCCGGATGGCGCGGTGACCTCGACGCGGGACGGGTTCGCGACCGGGGTGGCCGGGATCACGGGCGGCTCGGGAGCGGCCGGGACCACGGGTGACTGGGCGGGCCCGTCAGGGCGGGATTTGCGGGGGCGGCGTTTGGTGGTGCCGGTCTTGACGCCGTAGCCGACCAGGACCGCCTGGCGTTCCTCCTTGGGGGCGGGGCTGCCGTGGGCGCCGGGTTCGACGGCGCCCTCCGCCGGGGGACGCGGGACCAGGTCGTCCGCCAGCGCCTCGATCCGGTCGGCGTCCGCCTTTACCTCGCCGACGTCAGCCGCCCCGGCCCGGTCGGCGTCCGCCTTGACCCCGCCGGCGTCAGCCGCCTCGGTCCGGGGAGCCCCGTTGCCGGAGGCGTCGTCCGGTTCGTCCGTGTCGACGGCGATGATGGGCCGGCCGACGTCGACCGTCTGGCCCTCGTCGGCCATCAGCCCGGAGACCACGCCGTCCCAGGGGATCGGCAGTTCGACGATGGACTTGGCCGTCTCGATCTCCACCACGATCTGGTTGACCTTGACCGTGTCACCGGGCTTGGTGTGCCAGCGGACGATCTCCGCCTCGGTCAGGCCCTCGCCCACGTCGGGGAGCTTGAATTCACGTCGCATGAGTCCCCCTCCTCAGTAGCCGAAGGCGCGGTCGACGGCGTCGAGCACCCGGTCGAGGTCGGGCAGGTAGTGCTCCTCCAGCTTCGACGGCGGGTAGGGCGTGGAGAAGCCGCCGACGCGCAGCACCGGCGATTCCAGCTGGTAGAAGCACTGCTCGGTGATCCTGGCCGCCAGCTCGGCGCCGAACCCGCTGTTGATCGGCGCCTCGTGCACCACCACGGCCCGGCCGGTACGGCGTACCGACTCCATCACCAGCGGCGCGTCGAGCGGGTTGAGCGAGCGCAGGTCGAGGACCTCGACCGAACGCCCGTCGGCCTCGGCGGCCGTGGCGGCCTCCAGGCAGGTCTTCACCATCGGGCCGTAGGCGATCAACGTGATGTCCGTGCCCTGGCGCACCTGCCGGCCGCGGTCGAGAGGCAGCCACCAGTCGGTGCCGACGGTGTCGATCTCGGCCTTCTCCCAGTAGCGGCGCTTGGGCTCGAAGAAGATGACCGGGTCTTCGCAGCGGATGGCCTGCTGGATCATCGTGTACGCGTCGGCCGGGTTGGAGCAGGCGACCACGCGCAGCCCGGCGGTGTGCGTGAAGTAGGCCTCCGGCGACTCGCTGTGGTGCTCGACCGCGCCGATGCCGCCACCGCAGGGGATGCGTACGACGACAGGCAGCTTGATCGCGCCGAGCGAGCGCATCGGCATCTTGGCCAGCTGAGTGATGATCTGGTCGGCCGCGGGGAAGACGAACCCGTCGAACTGGATCTCGCACACCGGCCGGTAGCCGCGCAGCGCCAGGCCGATAGCGGTGCCGATGATGCCCGACTCGGCCAGCGGGGTGTCGATGACCCGGTCCTCGCCGAAGTCCTTCTGCAGGCCGTCGGTGACCCGGAACACGCCGCCGAGCTTGCCGACGTCCTCGCCCATGATGAGGACCTTGGGGTCGTCCTCCATGGCCTTGCGCATGCCCTCGTTGAGCGCCTTGGACAGGCTGAGCACGGTCATGACGCCTCCTTCGGCGCGACGGTCATGCGGCGCTCAGGGGTTCGCTCACTCACTGAAGCCCTCCAGATAAGCGGCGTATTGGGCGCGCTCCTCGTCGATCAACGCGTGCGGCTCGGCGTAGACGTGCTCGAACATCGCGAGCGGCCCGGGGTCGGGCATCGCCAGGCAGCGCCTGCGCAGGTCGGCGCCGAGCTGGTCGGCCTCGCCCTCGACCGAGTCAAAGAACGCCTGGTCGGCGAACTCGTTCTTGAACAGGTACGCCTTGACGCGCTCGATCGGATCCTTGAGCTTCCACGCCTCCAGCTCGCTGGCCACGCGGTAGCGCGTCGGGTCGTCCGTGGTGGTGTGGGCGCCCATCCGGTACGTGAACGCCTCGATGAGCACCGGGCCCTGGCCTTCGCGGGCGTTCTTGAGCGCCTGCCTGGTCACGGCGAGGCAGGCGAACACGTCGTTGCCGTCGACCCTGATGCCGGGGAAACCGAACCCGGAGGCCCTGCGGTAGAGGGGGATGCGGCTCTGCTTCTCAAGGGGCTCGGAGATGGCCCACTGGTTGTTCTGGCAGAAGAACACGATCGGCGCGTTGAACACGCTGGCCCAGACGAACGACTCGTTCACGTCGCCCTGGGAGCTGGCGCCGTCGCCGAAGTAGGCGATGACGGCCGCGTTCGCGTCGTCGCGCTGGACGCCCATCGCGTAGCCGACGGCGTGCAGGGTCTGGCTGCCGATCACGATCGTGTAGAGGTGGAAGTTGTGCTCCTTGGGATCCCATCCGCCGTGGTTCACCCCGCGGAACAGGCCGAGCAGCTTCACCGGGTCGACGTCGCGGCACCAGGCCACGCCGTGTTCCCGATAGGTGGGAAAGGCCATGTCGGCGTCGGTCAGCGCGCGGCCCGAGCCGATCTGCGCGGCCTCCTGGCCGAGCAGTGACGCCCAGATGCCGAGCTCGCCCTGCCGCTGCAGAGCGACCGCTTCCAGATCGACGCGCCGGACGAGCACGAGGTCGCGGTAGAGGGACCGGACCTCTTCAGGTTTGAGATCGATGTCATAGTCGGGGTGCTCGACCCGCTCACCCTCGGGGGTGAGGAGCTGGACGAGCTCCGGGGGTGCTTGTGCACCACGAGAGGCGTCGAGTGTCACGTGCCACTCCTGTGCGGTCAGGGCCGGAGTCGATGGGGTTGCCACCTTAGGCCAGCCTTTCGAGCGTCGGACCATGTGGTGGTGGTTCGTACGCGTTTGGGGACATGGTGGCAGACGTCACAGCCCTCAGCGCAAGCCCCATCCCCTCCCCGTTCCCGTTGTGTTGCCTGCCACACGCGCCGGTAGGCTGGCTTTCCCAACTCCCGCCGCACCCAGGAGGAACGCAGTGGCGCGCGTCATCGTAGACGTCATGCTGAAGCCCGAGATTCTCGACCCACAGGGCCAGGCCATCGCCCGCGCGCTGCCCAGGCTGGGCTTCTCCGGCGTCGCGGCCGTCCGGCAGGGCAAGCGCTTCGAGGTCGAACTGGACGGTCCGGCCGACGAGGCGGCACTTGCGGACGTCCGAAAGATGGCCGAGACGCTGCTGGCCAACACCGTCATCGAGGACTACGTCGTGCGGGTTGAAGAGTAGAACAGCACATTTGACGCATCGAAATACCCGCGAGCGGCTAAAGTCGGGTTCCGGCATGCCACAATGCCACGGGCTTGCCAACAGTAAATAACAACAACGTGATTTTGCGGTTAGCCCCGATTTCACGGGGAAACCTACTCCAGGTGACATTCCGGAGCCCGGAGGAGTCCGGTGGATATTGAGTTCTCGTTGGCGCTGCCTCGGGATGCGATCGGCATACCGATGGTCAGACGAGTGCTAGGGGATGCGATGCGTTCGCTCAACGTGAGCGAGGCGTGCATCTCCGACATGCTGCTCGCGGTCTCCGAGGCGTGCTCTAACGCGGTACGCCATGGCGGCCCGGCCAACCGCTATGAGGTCACGGCCTCGATCGGCTACGGCCGCTGCGACGTACGCGTCGTCGACAACGGGGTCGGCCTGCCCTCGATGCCCCTGCACTTTCCGCCCCCCGACACCGAGAACGGCCGTGGCCTGCTGATCATGCGCTCGGTCGTGGACGAGATCTCCTTCGGCATCACCCCCGGCCGCGGCACCACGGTCCACCTCCGCAAGACCCTCGCCTGGGAGGAGACGGCGAACCGCCGCTCCCGCGAGCTGGCCGCCGTCTAGCCGACCGCTCCATCTGACCCCTTCGCGGGCCGTTATGGCGGCCCGCCTTCTGGCATGCCGTACCGCTGTTGGGAGGCATCGTCGAGCACCAGATAACCTTGGCGGTGCACACCACGAACGCTGGAGGAACGCAAGACATGAGCGCCCGCGTGGGGGTAGTCACCTTTCCAGGAACTCTCGACGATCAGGACGCCGCCAGAGCGATCAGACTGTCCGGCGCGGAAGCGGTTCCGCTGTGGCACGCCGACCACGACCTCAAGGGTGTGGACGCCGTCTTCCTGCCCGGCGGCTTCTCCTACGGCGACTACCTGCGGTGCGGCGCCATCTCGCGGTTCGCGCCGCTGATGCGGGAGCTCGTCCCGGCCGCCCGTGAGGGGCTGCCGGTGCTCGGCACCTGCAACGGGTTCCAGATCCTGTGCGAGGCGCACCTGCTGCCGGGCGCGCTGACGCGCAACGCCTCGCTGCACTACGTCTGCCGTGACCAGCGGCTCCGGGTCGAGGCGACCGGCACGCCCTGGACGAACTCCTTCGCGGCCGGCCAGGAGATCGTGCTGCCGATCAAGCACGGCGAGGGCCGCTACGTCGCCGACCCCGAGACGATCGCCGCGCTCGAGGCCGACGGCCGCGTGGTCGTGCGCTACCTCGGCAACCCCAACGGCTCCGTCAACGACATCGCCGGCATCCGCAACGAGGCCGGCAACGTGGTCGGAATCATGCCGCACCCCGAACACGCCGTCGAAAACCTCGTCGGCGCGCCGAGCACGGACGGGCTCGGCTTCTTCACCTCCATCCTCAAGAAGCTGGTGAACGCGTGAGCACCGACAGCGTCAAGCGGGCCGTCGAAACGCCTGCCGAGCCGATGCCGTTCGCCGAGCTGGGGATGAAGCAGGAGGAGTACGACCGGGTCAAGGAGATCCTCGGCCGTCGTCCCACGGGCTCCGAGCTGGCCATCTACAGCGTCATGTGGTCCGAGCACTGCTCGTACAAGTCGTCCAAGGTGCATCTGCGGCAGTTCGCCACGAAGGCCCCCAAGTCCGACGCACTGCTCGTCGGCATGGGCGAGAACGCCGGCGTCGTCGACATCGGCGACGGCTGGGCCGCCACCTTCAAGATCGAGTCGCACAACCACCCCTCCTACGTCGAGCCGCACCAGGGCGCCGCCACCGGCGTGGGCGGGATCGTCCGCGACATCATGTCGATGGGCGCCCGCCCGATCGCGGTCATGGACGCGCTGCGCTTCGGCGGCGCCGACCAGAACGACACCCGGCGCGTGCTGCCCGGCGTGGTCGAGGGCATCAGCAGCTACGGCAACTGCCTGGGCCTGCCCAACATCGGCGGCGAGGTCGTCTTCGACCCCTGCTACATCGGCAACCCGCTGGTCAACGCGCTCTGCGTGGGCCTGCTGCGCAAGGACCAGATCAAGCTGGCCACCGCGCCGGGGCCGGGCAACAAGGTGGTGCTGTTCGGCGCCTCGACCGGGCCCGACGGCATCGGCGGCGCGTCGGTGCTCGCCTCGGCGACCTTCGAGGACGAGTCGCACGCCAAGCGGCCCGCCGTACAGGTCGGCGACCCGTTCATGGAGAAGCTGCTCATCGAGTGCTGCCTGGAGCTCTACGCGGCCGACGTGGTCGTGGGCATCCAGGACCTCGGCGCGGCCGGCGTCTCCTGCGCGACCACCGAACTGGCCGCCAAGGGCACCGGCGGCATGCACGTCGACCTCAACCTGGTCCCGCTCCGCGACCCCTCGCTCAGGCCCGAGGAGATCCTGATGAGCGAGTCGCAGGAGCGGATGATGGCCGTCGTCCGGCCGTCGGACATCGCGGCGTTCATGGCGATCTGCGAGAAGTGGGATGTCCCGGCCACCGTGATCGGCGAGGTCACCGACACCGGCCGGCTGGTGATGACCTGGGACGGCGAGACGATCGTCGACATCCCGCCCGGCACCGCGGCCGACGACGGCCCGGTCTACGAGCGGCCCTTCCACGAGCCCGCCGGGCAGGTCGCGCTCAACGCCGACACCCCCGACCGCCTCGACCGGCCCGCCGACCTGCGCGCCACCCTGCTGGAGCTGCTCGGCTCGCCGAACCTGGCGTCGAAGGAGTGGGTGACCTCTCAGTACGACCGCTACGTCCGCTCCAACACCGTGCTCGCCCAGCCCGCCGACGCCGGGATGCTGCGCATCTCCGAGGTCATGGCCGGCGCCGAGCCGACGACCCGGGGCATCGCCCTGGCCACCGACGGCAACGGCCGCTACGCGCGGCTCGACCCCTACGCGGGCGCCCAGCTCGCGCTGGCCGAGGCCTACCGCAACGTCGCCGTCACCGGTGCCCGGCCGCTGGCCGTCACCAACTGCCTCAACTTCGGCTCGCCGGAGGACCCCGAGGTCATGTGGCAGTTCGCCGAGGCCGTACGCGGGCTCGCCGACGCCTGCCGGACCCTCGGCGTGCCGGTGACCGGCGGCAACGTCTCCTTCTACAACCAGACCGGCTCGACCCCGATCCACCCGACACCGGTCGTGGGCGTGCTCGGCGTGATCGACGACGTGGCCAAGCGGGTCGCCACCGGGTTCGTCGCCGAGGGCCTGCGCATCGCGCTGCTCGGTGAGACGAAGGAGGAGTTCGGCGGGTCGGAGTGGGCGCACGTCGCCCACGGCCACCTCGGCGGCCTGCCGCCGGCGGCCGACCTGGCGGCCGAGCAGGCCATGGCCACCGTGCTGGTGGAAGCCGCCGCTCAAGGACTCCTTGAGGGCTCCCACGACCTGTCCGACGGCGGCCTGGCCATCGCGCTGGCCGAGTCCTGCCTGGCGCGGGGCATCGGGGCGACGGTGGCGCTGAGCGGCGAGGCGTTCACCGACCTGTTCAGCGAGTCGTCGGCCCGTGCGCTGGTGATGGTCCGGCCGGAGGCGTTCGACCGGTTCGCCGCGCTCTGCGCCGACCACGAGGTGCCCTGCTACGGCCTCGGCACCACCGGCGGCACGTCGCTGGTGGTGGAGGGGGTGCTGGAGGTGCCGGTCGCGGAGCTGCGCGAGACGCACTCCGGCACGCTGCCGGCGCTGTTCGGCTGAGGTTTCAGCGCGAAGGCCGGTACGGGGTGCTGTCGTACCGGCCTTCGCTTGTCAGAGAGTCTGGTGAGTCAGGACCTCTTGAGGGTCAGGACTTCTTGAGACAGACCACGTAGACGGTGCCGCTCACGCCGCCGTGGTTGCCGCCGGTCAGGTTGTTGTTGGTGTCGTTCTTGGCCGCGGTGACCGACCAGCCAGACCCGCCGCTGGGGGCGCTGCTGGTGACGTTGCCGTTGCCGCTGATGGTGAAGCCGCCGCCGGTCGCCACGTCGCCGCTGTTGCAGGAGACGGAGCCGCTGCCCGAGCTGAAGGCGTTCGAGCGGGTGTAGGTCGTGTAGGTGATGCCCTTGCCGTCTACACCGTCCTTGCCATCCTTACCGTCCTTGCCCGGCAGGCCGTTCTTACCGTCAGCGCCGTCCTTGCCGTCGGCGCCGTCCTTGCCCGGGAGACCGTTCTTGCCGTCGGCGCCGGCCTTGCCCGGAAGGCCGTCCTTGCCGTCCTTGCCATCGACCCCGTCGGTGCCGTTCTTGCCCGGGAGCCCGTCCTTGCCGTCGGTCCCGTTCTTGCCGGGCAGACCGTCCTTGCCGTCCTTGCCGGGCAGACCGTCCTTGCCGTCCTTGCCGTTCTTGCCGGGGAAGCCCTGACGGCCCTGGAGGCCCGTGTCACCCTTCGGGCCCTGCGGGCCGGTGTCGCCCTTGGTGCCCTCCGTGATCGTGGTCGTCGACTGACCGCCGCCGCCGATCACCATCCGGACCTCCGTCTTCCGGCAGGGGGTGGTGGCGTTGACGATGCGGGCGTACCGGGTCTTCTTGTGCACGCACGCGTACACCTCTGAAGCCGACGACGCGGTGGCGACTCCGCCAACGGCGAGGAGCGAGGCGGCGAGCGCTCCAACAGTGGCGAGGGTGAGCGTGCGCACACCGCGAATCTTGATAGCCACGGCTTTCCTTCCGAGGAACCTGTGTTGCTCAGGTTGAGCATGAGGTTCACGTTTCAACCGTTCCAACGGATGACAGGAATCGCATAACAGGTTCATTACAGGACAAATCGGACAGAAAGCGGTGACGCTACTTGACCAGTCATGAAAGTCGGCTGTGGGTAAAAGGACGCATCGGCCGGGCCTGTCTACGATGGATAATCGGGACCGTTCGGGGGCGCACGCATTCCACGGAGGATGACCTTGTCGACCGCCAGTCCCTACCTCCCTCCTGCCACGCAGCCGGTGCGAGGGGTCGTCTGGGCCATCCATCTGGTCCTGCCGCTGCTCGGCCTGTGGCTGCTGCTGGCCCAGAGCCACCTCAACATCATGTGGGAGCACCACTCCAGCCACTTCTGGATGATCATCTCGGTGGCCGGCCTCAACGTGGCGCTCGGCGCGCTGATCAGCGAGGCGTCGCGGAAGCGGCAGGACGCCCGGCTCTTCCTGGTCTCGATGGTGTTCCTGGCCAGCGCCGGCTTCTTCTTCCTGCACGGCCTGGCCACTCCGCAGATCATCCTGCCCACCGGATCCATAGGGTTCGACCTCGGGCAGCAGGTCGGGCTGACGATCGCCTCGGGGTTCGCGTTCGCCTCGGCGTTCCCGCTGGGCGAGCGGGCGGCACTGACCGTCATGAGATCCCAGCACCTCATCCGGGGCGTGCTCCTCGGATTCATGATCCTCTGGGGGCTCGCCTCGCTGATCCCGGGGCTGACGCCGCTCAGCCAGCCACCGCTCAAGGAGCCGGTCAACTGGCTCGTGTGGCTGTCGCTGCCGGGCCTCGGCCTGTACGGCGCGGCCAGCGTGATGATGTTCCAGCCGCACCGGCAGCGGCCGTCGGCCATGCTGGTCAGCCTGATCACCGCCTACGCGCTGCTCGCCGAGGCCATGATCGCCGGGATGTCGCAGCTCAACTGGCACCTGTCCTGGTGGGAGTGGCACATCCTGCTGACGCTGGCCTTCGTCTTCGTCGCCTACAGCGCCTACATCCAGTTCAGGCGCGAGGGGTCCAGCGGCGGCCTGTTCGACTCGGTGGCGCTGTCGGCGACCGTGGCCCGCATCCAGCTGCACTACGACGAGGCCCTGGAAGAGCTGGTCGAGCACGTACGGCGCGGAGAATCGCTGGCGGCCACCCGGTTATCGGACAAGTTCCGGCTCAACGAGGGGCAGGCCGCGGTCCTCGACCGGGCCGGCGAGGCACTGGCCCGCGAGCGTGACCTCTCTGAGCGACTGAGCGCCCTGGTGGCGGTGAGCGCCCAGACCCGCGTACGCCAGTCCGAGAGCGACCTCCTGGCCACCACGCTCGAACGCGTCCGTCAGGCGTACGGCGACGTGCGGATCGGCCTCGTCGCCGACGGCAAGACGCAGATCGGCTCCCGCGCGTACGAGTTCGCCGGAGACGGCCCCATCAGACGCGACAACCTGTTCGCCTTCCCGCTGACGGTCAAGGGCAACCTGGCGGGCGTGCTCGAGGTGCCGGTCGGCCGCACGGCGCAGGACGAGGCGCTGGCCGCCACCCTGGCCGGGCAGATCTCGATCTCGCTGGAGAACGCCCGCCTCTACCAGGAGCTCGACACGCTCTTCCGGCAGTACATGTCGCCTGACGTGGCCAACGCCCTGCTCGCCGACCCCGGCCAGGCGGCGCTCGGCGGCCAGATGAAGGAGCTGACCGCGCTCTTCGCCGACCTCAAGGGCTTCACCACGTTCTCGGAGCGGGTCACGCCCGGCGAGATCGTCGAGATGCTCAACCGCTATCACACGGCCGCGGTGCCCTGCATCCTGACCAACGGCGGCACGATCGTGCAGTTCGTCGGCGACGCGCTGCTGGCCCTGTTCAACGCCCCGGCCACGCAGAACGGCCACGCCAGGGCGGCCTGCCGGGCCGCGCTGGCCATGCAGGAGGCCGCCTCCGAGGTGGCCGAGGAGATCGCCTGGAAGCGGGAGGACGCGGAAGCCTGGCCGACGTTCCGGGTCGGCGTCAACACCGGTCCCGCCCTGGTCGGCAACATCGGCAGCCCGGAGCTGCGCGGCTTCAACGCGATGGGCGACTGCGTGAACGTGGCCGCCAGGCTGCAGTCCCTCGCCGAGCCGGGCACGGTGGTGATCGGCGAGACGACGCGCAGGCAACTGGGAGCCGGCGTCACGGTGAACCCCCTCGGAAAGCTGAGCCTCAAGGGCAAGGAAGAACTCGTGGGTGCCTACGTTCTGACCGCAATGACCTAGAAGGGCGCTGACCGTACCGACATAATCGGCGCATGAACCCAGATCCCGGCGAGTTCCTCTCCATGCTCACAGCCGACGAGGTCGAGGAAATGCGCGCCGCGGGACGCCCGCGCAGGTGGGAGCGTGGGACGACCGTGATGAGCGAGGGCGACACCTCCGACTGGGTGCTCGTCCTGACCGAGGGCCGGGTGAAGGTCTCGTCGCACACGAGCAGCGGCACCGAGGTGGTGCTGGCCGTACGCGGGCCGGGCGGGCTGCTCGGGGAGATGTCGGCCATCGACGGCTCACCGCGGTCGGCCACGGTCACCGCGCTGGAGCCGATCGCGGGCATCGTGGTCCGCGACTTTCCCGCGTTCCTGCAGGCCCATGGGCGCATCGCCGTACTGCTCATGCAGCTGGTGACGGGACGGCTGCGCGACGCGGACCGGAAGCGGATCGAGTACGGGGCGTTCGACACGACGGGCCGGGTGGCGACCAGGCTGATCGAGCTGGCCGAGCGCTACGGCGAGAAGACCAACAGCGGCGTACGCGTCGCGCTGCCGCTCTCCCAGGACGAGCTGGCCGGGTGGACCGGGGCCTCGCGCGAGGCCGTCAGCAAGGCGCTGCGGCTGCTACGGGACCGCGGGCTGATCGAGACCGGGCGGCGGCGCGTGGTGATCCACGATCTTGACGGGTTGCGCAAGCGGGCCAGATAACCCCCCTCCCCCACGACAAATCGGACGTACGTCGTACGTCATAGTGGACCGCATGCCCCTCGCGTACGACGACCGCCTCCGTTACGCCTGGCGCGTGTGCTCGGTCACCAGCCTCGGTCTCGTCCTCATCGGCATCGCGGGCAGCACCCTGAACGTCGCGCTACCCGCCGTGGTCCGGCACTTCCACGCGAGCCCGTTCGAGTCCGGCTGGATCCTGCTGGCGTTCCTGCTGGTCAACACCGCGAGCCTGGTGTTCTTCGGCCGGGTGGCCGACCTGCTGGGGCGGCGGGAGATCTACCTGGCCGGGTTCGCGCTGTTCACCGTCGCCTCGCTGCTGGCCGGGCTGTCGCCGGGCGTGTGGTTCCTGGTCGCGATGCGCGTGCTGCAGGCGGTCGGCTCGGCGATGATCCTGGCCAACGGCACGGTCATCATCACCGACGCGTTCCCGCCCGACCGGCTCAGCCAGGGCATGGGCGTCTACATCGGCACCCTCTCCGTGGCGCAGCTCGCCGGGCCGACGCTGGGCGGGCTCATCGCGGACACGGCCGGCTGGCAGTGGATCTTCTGGGTGAACGTACCGGCCGGCCTGATCGCCTTCGGCTGGGGCGCGGTGATCCTGCGCAAGATGCCCCGGGGCCCCCGCGAACCGGTGGACGCGCTGGGCAACGCCCTGGTGTTCGCCGCGCTCTCGGCCATCCTCATCGCCCTGTCCGAGGCGGGCTCCGCCGGGCTGTCGAGCCCCGCCGTGCTGACCGGGGTGGCGGTGTTCGCGGTGTTGGTGCCGGTGATCGCGCTGGTGGAGCGGCGGGCCGCGCATCCGGTGCTCGACCTGCGGCTGTTCGGGGAGCGGCTGCTGGCCTTCGCCAACCTGGCCTCGTTCTGCAACGCGCTGGCCCGCTCGGCGCTGATCCTGGTCGTGGCGCTGTACTTCCAGGCGGCCAGGGGCGTGGACGCCTTCACGGCCGGGCTGAGCGTGCTACCGGTGCCGGTCGGCATGGCGCTGGCCTCACCGCTGGCGGGCTCGCTGAAGATCTCCCCGTATGCCGTGTCGATCGGCGGCGCGCTGATGAGCGCCGTGGGGCTCGGCACGCTGATGCTGACCGCGGACCCCGCCACGCCGTACTGGATCATCGGGGTCGGCCTCTTCGTGGCCGGGTGCGGGAGCGGCACGTTCCTGACCGGCAACACCACGCAGGTCATGCGGGCGCTGCCGCGCGGCAGCCTGGGGGTGGTCAACGGGTTCCGGGTGATGATCATGAACATGGGGATCGTGATCAGCGTGGGCGTGTCACTGAGCGTCCTGGCCGGCTCGGTGGGGCCCGCCGAACGGGCCCAGGTGTACGCGGGGACGCTGGCCAAGCTGTCGCCGGTGGCGGTGGGGCAGGTGATGCACGGGTTCGAGCGGACGTACGCGATGCTGTTCGCCGTCGCCCTGACGGGCGCCTTATTCGCCGCACTGGCCCGGCCAAAGCAACCGTGACGTATTACAAAACGTGTTACACATGAGCACATGGGAACCCTCAACGTCCGCACCGATGAGGCGATGGAAACCGCACTGCGCGCGCTGGCTGGTGACAGGCGGAGCCGATCGGAAGCTGTCCGTTACGCCATCCTTCACACCTACAAGGAAATGCTGCTGGAGCAGGCGGCAGCTGACGCCGAACGGCTACGTGACGATCCCGATGATCAGGCCGAGATGCTGGCGATCCAGCGTTTCATGGGCGTCGCCGAGTGATATTTCGTGGCGCGCTCTACGAGATCAAGGCCATTCCAGGCGCTCGGGAGCACGAGCAGCAGGGTCGCCGATACGGGGTGATCATTCAGTCGGGCCGCTTCGCGACAAGCGTCATCACGATCGCCCTCACCTCGTCGAGCGCGGGGCCGGCGATCTACCGGCCCGAGATCGAGTTCAACGGCACGAAGTCGCGCGTCCTGGCGGACCAGATCTACTCCGTGCCGCCGTCCAGGTTGGGCGACTTCATGGGCACACTGGACGCGCACGAGGCCGCCGAGGTGGACCGCGCCCTGATGCTGAAACTCGGCCTCATCTGAAAGCCGCGGCCAGCCTAGATTCCACGTCGCGGTAGCGGCTGACCGGGATCAGGTGGACGCCGTCGAAGGCGCCCGAGTCGCGGATGGCCAGGACCTGCTCGCAGGCCGCGTCCACGCCCGCCATGCGGTCGGCCGCCACCGCGTGGATCAGCCGGTCGGGGATGGCGATGTCGGGGATCGCCGCGGCCAGCGTGCGGGCGTGGCGCTCGCTGGCCAGCACCATCACCCCCGCGTAGACCGGCATGTCGACCTGGTTGGCCTCGCGCCAGCGCAGCAGTGCCTCCAGGGAGAAACCGACCTGGAGGAACAGGAAGTCGGCCGCGCGCTTCCAGGCGGGCAGGGGACGCAGCCCGGCCGCCGCGCCGACGCGGAACCCGCCGTCGAAGTTCCTGGCCTCTTCGATCATCGAGCGGACGGTCAGGTCGCTGGTCCGGTTGCCGCTCGCCGGCTTGTCACCGTAGACGAACAGGAACTGGTCGACCCCGTAGGCCGCGGCCGTCAGCAGGTCGCGCTGGAAGCCGAGCAGGTTGCGGTCGCGGGAGTTGAGGCAGGCGATGCTCCGCCCGCCCATCGCCTCGACCTCGTGCGCGACGGCCACGCTGGACACGGTCGCCCGGCCGATGTGGTTGTCAGGGATGAGGAACGAGTGGGCGATCTTGCTCATCGTGCCGATCTGGTGCCGGACGTGCTTCAGGTCCGGCGTGGTGGGCGGCTCGATCTCGCAGACCAGCTCAAAAGTCATGCCGAGCACCCTAACGTCTGGCCGCCAAAGCCTCCACGCCGCTGATGACCAGGTCCACGCCGAACGAGTCGTAGAAGCCGGCCGTCATCCCCTCGACCATCGGGCCCGCCATCTCCACCAGGTTCGGGTATTGGTCCGCCGGCAGAGACTCCAGGCCCAGGCGCTTCACCCGGACGATCTCGGCGATCTCCTCCGAAGTATGGCGGGAGCGGAAGTGGACCGGGGCGTCGGCGATGGAGATGGCGCTCTGCAGCAGGTATTTGGAGATCAGGCAGCACTCTTCCACGGTGAACCCCGCCGCCCGCGCCAGCCCGAGCGCCAGGTCCCAGACCGCCAGGAAGCTGGGCACCGCGCCCTGGTCCACCTGCTCCAGCACGCTCTTCGCGCACGGGTGGGCGCGCAGGACCCTGATCAGGCCCTCGACCAGCTCCCGTAGCCGGTCGGGCCACGGGCGGTCGTCGTCTTCGGTCTTGATCCCGAAGCCCAGGATCAGGTGGTCCGCCATGCCGATGAGCAGCTGGTCCTTGTTCTTGAAGTGCCAGTAGAGGGCCATCGGCGTCACGCCCAGGTCGGCCGCCAGTCGCCTGATCGTCACGGTGTCGAGCCCTTCGGCGTCACCGATCTCCAGGGCCCGCTCGACGATGGCCGCCGCGGTCAGTTTTCCCATCACGGTTGACAACTATACGACGTACAAGTTCACTATACGACGTACAAGTACGACGTATAGGAGACGAACATGGACCGGCGCTGGTGGGCGCTCACCGCGGTGACGCTCGGGACCTTCATGACCTACCTCGACAACAACCTGGCGAATGTCGCGCTGCCGACGATCCAGCGGGAGCTCGGGCTGACGATCTCCGGTCTGGAGTGGATCGTGAGCGGCTACATCCTGGTGTTCGCCGGGCTCATGCTGGTAGGCGGCAGGCTGGCCGACGTGTTCGGCGCCCGGCGGGTGTTCACGACGGGGTTGGTGATCTTCACGCTGTCGTCCCTCGCCGCCGGGCTGGCCACCGACGGCACCATGCTGATCGCCGCCCGCGCCGTGCAGGGTCTCGGCGCGGCCATGCTCACGCCGACGGCGCTCTCGCTGCTGACGCAGATCTTCCCCGACCCGGGCGAGCGCGGGCGGGCCGTGGGCATCTGGAGCGCCTCCGGCGCGCTGTCGATGGCGCTCGGCCCGGTGACCGGCGGCTTCATCAGTGAGCGGCTGCACTGGGGCTGGATCTACCTGATCAACGTGCCGATCGGGCTGGTCACGCTCGGCCTCGCGCTCTGGGCCGTCCGTCCCGCCTTCACCCGGGTACGGCGCGCCCTCGACCTGCCGGGCCTGGCCACCTCGGCGCTCGCGCTGTTCGCCCTCACCTACGGGCTGATCGAGGGTGACGGCGCCGGATGGACCTCGTCGGAGATCCTGGCCGCCTTCGGTGTGGCGCTCGCGGCGGCGCTGGCGTTCCTGCTCATCGAGGCGCGGTCCGCCGAGCCGATGATCGACCTGTCACTGTTCAGGGCGCGGATGTTCAGCGGCGGCCTGATCACCATGGGCATCTGGTCGTTCGGCGTGTTCGGCATCTACTTCTTCAGCGCCCTCTGGCTGCAGAACGTGCTGGCCTTCTCCCCCTCCGAGGCCGGCGCCGCGTTCGTGCCGATGGCCCTGGTCATGGCGGTCACGGCGATCCTGTCGCAGCGGGTCAGCGCGCGGCTGGGCATCGGCCCGACCGTCGCGCTCGGCATGGCGCTGATGGGCGGCGCCCTGTTCATGATCTCCGGGATCGGCGCCGACGGCGGGTACGGCGACGTGGTCCCCTGGTTCCTGCTGTACGGCCTGGGCGGCGGCCTGCTGGTGCCCCTGACCGCCGCGATCCTGTCCGGCATGCCCCAGGGCAGGTCGGGCGTCGCCTCTGGGGTGCTGAACGTGTCGCGCGAGGTGTTCGGGCTGCTCGGCATCACCGTCCTGGGCGCGGTCCTGAGCTCCAGGCAGAGCGCCAGTGACCGGCCGCCGCTGGCCGCCTTCCTCGACGCCTACCAGTTCACGCTGGTGCTGGCGGCCGTGCTCGTGCTGACGGCGATCCCGGTCAGCCTGTACGCCCTGCGCGCCCGCCGTACGAGTGACAGCCAGGCGAACCAGCCGCGAGCCGAGCGGCGGGAGCAGACGACCGCCGCCTAAGCGACCGAGCCGCACCCGCACCCGCTCACGCGACCCCGGCGGTGGCGGGCTCGTCGAACTGGGTGCGGTACAGCTCCTCGTAACGCCCCCCGGCGGCGAGCAGCTCGGCGTGCGTACCCCGCTCGACCACCCGCCCGTCCTCGATCACCAGGATGACGTCGGCGGCGCGGATCGTGGACAGGCGGTGCGCGATCACCACGGCGGTCCTGCCCTGCAGCGCCTCACCCAGCGCCTCCTGCACGGCCGCCTCCGAGGTGGAGTCGAGCGCCGCGGTGGCCTCGTCCAGGATCACCACCCTGGGCCGGGCCAGCAGCAGCCGGGCGATCGTCAGCCGCTGGCGCTCGCCGCCCGACAGCCGGTAACCGCGCTCCCCGACCACGGTGTCGAGACCGTCGGGCAGGGACTCGATGAGCGTGGCCAGCCGGGCCCGGCCGAGCACCTCCCAGAGCTCCGCCTCATCGGCCTCGGGCCGGGCGAGCAGCAGGTTGGCCCTGATCGTCTCGTGGAACAGGTGCCCGTCCTGGGTCACCATGCCGAGCGTGTCGCGGATCGAGTCGGCGGTCAGGTCGCGTACGTCCACGCCGCCGATCCTCACAGTCCCCGAGTCGGCGTCGTACAGCCTCGGCAGGAGCTGGGCGATCGTCGACTTGCCCGCGCCCGAGGAGCCGACGAGGGCGACCATCTGGCCCGGCTCGGCCGTGAAGGAGACGCCGTGCAGCACCTCGACCCCGCCGCGCGTGTCGAGGACGGCGACCTCCTCCAGCGAGGCGAGCGAGACCTTGTCGGCCGCGGGGTAGGCGAAATGCACGTCGTCGAACTCCACGGAGACCGGCCCGTCGGGGACGCTGACCGCGCCCGGCCGTTCCTTGATCAGCGGTTCGAGATCGAGCACCTCGAAGACCCGCTCGAAGCTGACCAGCGCGCTCATCACGTCCACCCTGGCGCTGGCCAGGGCGGTCAGCGGCGTGTACAGGCGGGTGAGCAGCAGGGCCAGGGCCACGACCGAGCCGGGGTCGAGCTGGTCGCGCAGGGCGTAGAAGCCGCCGAGGCCGTACACGAGGGCCAGGGCCAGCGCGGACACCAAGGTGAGCGCGGTGACGAAGACCGACTGGGTCATGGCCGTGCGCACGCCGATGTCACGCACCCGCCTCGCCCGGGCGGCGAACTCCGCCGACTCGCGGGCGGGCCGGCCGAACAGCTTCACCAGCGTCGCGCCGGGCGCGGAGAAGCGCTCGGTCATCTGCGTGCCCATGGCCGCGTTGTGGTCGGCCGCCTCACGCCGCAGCCGGGCGATCCTGGTGCCCATCCGGCGCGCGGGCAGGACGAACACCGGCAGCAGCAACAGCGCGAGCAGCGTGATCTGCCAGGAGATCCCGATCATCACGATGAGGGTCAGCACGAGCGTCACGATGTTGCCCGCCACGCTGGACAGGGTGTCGGTGAAGGCGCGCTGCGCGCCGATCACGTCGTTGTTCAACCGGCTGACCAGGGCGCCCGTACGGGTCCTGGTGAAGAAGGCGATCGGCATCCGCTGGACGTGGTCGAAGACCGCCGTACGCAGGTCGAGGATGAGTCCTTCGCCGAGTCCCGCCGACAGCCATCTGGTCACCAGGCCGAGCCCGGCCTCCGCCAGGGCGAGAACCGCGATCAACCCCGCCAAACCGGCCACGATGCCGAACGTCTCACCCTTGACGATCGCGTCGACGACCCGGCCCGCGAGGACGGGCGAGACCACCGCCAGGGCCGCCATCACCACGCTCAGCACCAGGAAGTACGCCACCCGCCGCCGGTGCGGCCGGGCGAAGGCCCCGACGCGACGGAGCGTCGCCCTGGACAGTGGGCGACGCTCCGTCTGGTTGTTCATCGAATACAGCTGATGCCAGGCGGTCATTTCCATGCTCATGCATGGCAGCCTAGGACCTCAACTTAACTTTAGGTCAAGCGCCGATCTTCTGGCCCTTCTCGTGCCAGACGACCGCGACCGACGGACGCGGCTGGTCACCGTCGGGCCAGTGGCTGGCCGGCTTGTCGGGGGTGGCGCCGTCCAGCTCACCCGGATGCTGCACCGCGACGAACACGCTGCGCTGGTCCTCGGTGACCATCGGGCCGCAGGTCTCCGCGCCGAGCGGGACCGTGAGGAACTGCCGCAGGTGACCGCGCTCCTTACCCCGCACGGGCATCACGAACATACCGTCGTTGCTGCCGAGCTGGTTGCCGTCGGTGGCGATCCAGAGGTTGCCGTCCCGGTCGAAGGCCACGTTGTCCGGGCAGGAGATCGGCGAGACCTTCGTCTTGTCGTAACCGGCGAAGTAGGTCGCGGCGTCGTTCGGGTCGCCGCAGACCAGCGGGATCGACCAGGCGAACGTCTTCTCCCCCGCGTCGTCGCGCCGCTCCACGATCTCCAGCACGTGGCCGTGCTTGTTGGACGGGCGCGGGTTGGCCTCGTCGACCTGCGCCGCGGTGCGGTTGGTGTTGTTGGTCAGCGCCACGTACACGCCACCGGTGACGGGGTTGCGCTCCATGTCCTCGGGGCGGTCCATCTTGGTCGCCCCCACCTTGTCGGCGGCGACGCGGGTGTAGACCAGCACCTCGGTGGCGGTCATGCCGTCCACGTACGACTTGCTGCCCGAGACCAGCGGGATCCACTGGCCGGAGCCGTCGAAGGCGCCGTCGGAGGGCAGCTTGCCCGACCCGTCGATCTCGGCGGCGGGGCTGTCGCCGGTGAACTTGGCGACATAGAGCGTGCCCTCGTCGAGCAGGTCCCTGTTGTGCCGGTCGTTACCGGGGATGAAACGGTTCTTCGACACGAACTTGTAGATGTACTCGAAGCGGGAGTCGTCGCCCATGTACACGACCACGCGCCCGTCGCGGGCCAGCGTGGTGTTGGCGGCCTCGTGCTTCAGGCGGCCCAGCGCGGTCCGCTTGACAGGCGTCGAGTCGGGGTCGAACGGGTCGATCTCCACGACCCAGCCGAACCTGTTGGCCTCGTTCGGGTGCTTGGCCAGGTCGAAGCGCTCCTCGACGCGGTCGAAGCGACGGCTGCTCGACGGGGTGCCGGTGGTGATCGTGTAGCGGGAGATGTACGGCAACTGCGCCGCCGGGACCTTGTCGCCGTTGACGAAGTACTGGTCGATGTTCTCCTCGGCCGTCAGCACGGTGCCCCACGGCGTGGATCCGCCGGAGCAGTTGTTCAGCATGCCGACGGGGGTACGGCCCTTCGGGTCGGCCGCGGTCTTGAGCAGGTCGCTGCCCGCGGCCGGGCCGCTGAAGCGCATCGGCGTCTGGGCGGTGACGCGCCGGTTGTACCGCCTGCGGCCGGAGGTGACCAGCTTCCACTGGCCGGTGCCGCGGACGCGCTCGATCTCGACGACCGAGCCGCCATGGGCGGCCAGCGCGATCTTGATCTGGTCCTCGGTGGCGGCGGCACCGGTGGTGTAGCCGCGGAACATCAGGTTCTCGTTGGTGTACTCGTGGTTCACCCATAGCAGCCCGCGGTTGGCGCCCATCGGGAAGAGCGTGACGAAGTCGCAGTTGTACCCGAACTGCTTGGCCTGCGCCTCGGGGCTCTGCTTGTCGAAGTCGAACGCGGGCGCGTCGGCCGTCACGGGGTCGCCCCAGCGCGCGACGACGGCCGAGGTGTAGCCGTCGGCGACGGTCAGCGCGTCCTCCTTGTTGGGGGGCACGGGGGTGAAGCGGATGCCGCCCGAGGAGTGGCCCATGAGCTCGGCCTCCGGGGGCTCCGTCGGGTCGGCCAGAGCCGGTACGGCCCCGGCGACGCCGACCCCGACGACCCCGGCGGCCAGGGCGCCCAGGGCGCCGGCGCGGAGCATGCCCCGGCGGGACATCGCTTCGGCGACCACGTCGCCGAAGTAGGTGTTGTCACTGGTGTTGGCCACGTCGTGCGCACAAGCGTTGCCGCAGCGGAACCGGCAGGTCATCGCCGATCGTCCAGATGTATGCGCGGGAAGCAGCGGTAGCAACCGGTTCGCCACAGTTCCTCCAAAAATGAGCTGTCTTACGGCGGGGACGCTACGACCGCCATCGAAACCGCAGGTGAACGAGGACCTCCGACACGATGAACGCTTTCCACGACACAATGGTCAAGTGCCTTCGCGGAAATTGGACCCGGAAAAAATGCGGGCCGCACTGGACGCCCAACTCGTGGCGCTGGACGAACCGCCCTTCGACGGACCGTCCTCGGCGCTGGCCGACGCGCTGGTCTCCGCCGTGCTCGCCGCCTACGAACGGGATCTCCGGCCCGAGCGCGACGCCGCCCGGCAGGCCGTACGCCACCTGCTCGACCGGCTGGCGACCGCCGCGCCCGGCCGGACGGTGGAGGTGCGGGTGCCGCCGTACGCGGCCGTACAGGCCATCGCCGGGCCGCGCCACACGCGCGGCACTCCCCCCAACGTCGTGGAGACGGACGGCCGCACCTGGATCGAGCTCGCGCTGGGCCGCCTCACCTGGGCCGAGGCCATGGCGAAGGGCGCCGTCTCAGCGAGCGGCGCCCGTGCCGACCTGTCCGGCCATCTCCCGCTCTCCTAGCGAGTACTAGCGGGTACTAGCGAGTACGCCTCATCCAGGGGAACTTGCTCTCGAAGCACTGGTCGGCGAGCTGGCCGGGAAGGTGGCCGCACTCCTGGACCACGCTCCAGAACCAGATGGCCACGACGGCGAAGAGGATCAGGGCCAGGACGCTGACCGCGATGCCCGCGATGGCGCGGCCCTTGCCCACGCCCTTGCTGAGCGCGACGCAGCCGAAGACGATCGACAGGATCGCGGTGAGCAGGCCGGTGAAGCAGACGAAGACGAGGAACGGGCTGGCGACCCCCAGCACCAGCGAGGCCGTGGCCAGGCCGCTGCCAGGCGGGGCGGGCTGGCCGGCCTGGTACGGCTGGTACGGACCCCCTTGCTGGTACGGGCCCCTTGGCGGGTAGGCGCCCCCTGGCGGCGGGCCGTAGCCGGGGCCACCTCCGCCGGGCGGGCCGCCGTACGGGCTGGAGGGCGAGGTGCCGGGCACGGCCGGGATGGGTTCGGTTCGAGGGGGCGGGCCCGGCGGCTGGCCTTCCCCGTAGGACGGGGTCTGCGGCCCGGTTTCCCCGTACGACGGAGGCTGCGGCACGAACGACGGCCGCTCCTCCGGCGGTGACGGCGGCGGCTCACCCTGCGGCGAGGTCGGAGGCGCGGGCGGCGGCTCATGGCGCGGCGGCACGCCCGGTGGCGACGGCGGCTCATAGCGTGGTGGCTCGCCCTCGGGCGTCGTCGGCGGCTCGTAACGCGACGGCGGCGTGGGTCCCGGCGCGCCGTTCTGGGGCTCCGCTCCTTCGTCGTCCCACCCCGGGTAGGGCGGCCGCGCGCCCGGCGCCGGAAACACCTGGGTCTCCTCCGCCTCCTCACCCTCTTGAACCTCGGCCGGCTCAGGGGTCTCGGGCGCCGTGGGCAGGTCGGGGTGGAACGGCTTGCCCGGCTCGCGGCGGGGCCGCGGCTGCTCCTCCGGAGGCTCGTCCTTCGAAGGGTCGCCGTCGTTCGGGCGAGGCTGGTTCGGATCCCCAGGTGTGGTCACGTCTGCGTCTCCCGACGGGTCTGTATGCCGGATACTTCACCTTTTCGCGGCTGACATCCCCGAAACCGCACGACACGGTAAGAGCCCGCTCATCCTTGGGTCACCATGCGCCCAAATGGCAGGCGACGGGCAAGATGAGGACATGCTGGAAGAGACCCTGACCTACGCGTTGATCATGGTCATGAAGACGAAGCGCAACCAGATGGCCGCGGCCCTGGTCCCGCTCGGCCTGCACAGCGGCCAGGAACTGCTGCTCAACCAGCTGTGGCAGGAGGACGGCCTCACCCAGAGCGAGCTCATCCGGCGGCTGGGCGTCGAGCCGCCGACCGTCACCAAGACCGTCCAGCGCCTGGAGCGGGCCGGCTTCCTGCACCGCTCGCCCGACCCCGACCGGCCACGGATGATCCGGGTCTGGCTGACCGACGCGGGCAAGGCCGTCCGCGAGCCCGTGGAGCAGATCTGGACCAGGATGGACGAAGAGCTGCTGAGCGCGTTCGACCCGGACGAGCGGGACATGTTCGGCCGCCTGCTGCGTGCCATGCCCTAACGACCCTTTCACTCCCAGCGAAACCGGCTTGCGGGCAGGCGTTGCCATAGAGTTAGCTGGCTAATTAGTCGGCTAACTAGAGGAGTCCATCATGCACGTGCTCGTCACCGGCGGTTCGTCCGGCATCGGCGCGGCCACGGCCGTCGCCTACGGGGCCACGGGAGCCCGCGTCACCATCACCTACCACTCGGGCGAGGAACGGGCGGCCGAGGTGGTCAAGCGGGTGGAGCAGGCCGGAGGCAAGGCCACGGCCGTCCGCCTCGATCTGGAGGACCACGCGAGCATCACCGCCGCCGTGTCGGAAGCGGGACCCGTGGACGCGCTGGTCGCCAACGCCGTGCGCTGGGGCACGATCATGCCCAACAGCATGGCCTTCGAGGACGTACCCGCGGCGGAGTGGACGGCCGCCCTGCACGCCAACGTGGTCGGCAACGCGATCCTCGCGGGGGCCGTACTGCCCAATATGCGGCGGAACGGTTTCGGGCGGATCGTGTTCGTCTCGTCGGGTGCGGCGGAGGAGGGACTGCCGGGCCCCGGGGCGTACGGCACGGCCAAGATGGCCCTGCACGGCATGGCCCGCGCACTGGCCTGGGAGGCCGGCAAGGACGGCATCCTGGTGAACGTCGCCGCCGCCGGATTCACCCTCACCGAGCGCGAACGGCCCGTCCCGCAGGAGCTCGCGGACGCGCTCGCCGCCCGCACCCCCACCCGGCGACTCTCGACGGCGGACGACCTGGCGGCGCTGATCGTCTTCCTCGGCTCCGCGGCCAACCGCAACCTCACCGGAGAGATCATCCGCGACGGATCCAACGCCGGCCGGTCGGCGCACGCCCTCTGATCTGGCCCCCGGGTGCGAGCAGGGGAGCGGCCGACCTAGACTGAAGCACGTGCTGAAAGGCGACGGCCGGCTCGGCCATGACCTGGACCCCCAAGACCATGCTCCTAAAGACGCCTGCGGCGTCTTCGGTGTCTGGGCGCCAGGCGAGGAAGTCTCCAAACTCACCTACTACGGGCTGTACGCGTTGCAACACCGCGGACAGGAGTCCGCGGGCATCGCGGTCAGCGAGGGCAGCCGCATCCTCGTCTACAAGGACATGGGCCTGGTCTCCCAGGTCTTCGACGAGTCGGTGCTCGGCACCCTCAGGGGCCACCTGGCCATCGGCCACTGCCGCTACTCCACGACCGGCTCCAGTGTGTGGGAGAACGCCCAGCCCACGCTGAGCTCCACCGACGAGGGCGGCCTCGCGCTCGCCCACAACGGCAACCTGATCAACACCCCGGAGCTGGCCCAGCGGCTGGCCCCCGGGGCGACCAGGGCGACCACCGACACCGAAGTGCTCACCACGCTGCTCGCCCAGGACCGCGACCGGTCCATCGAGGACGCGGCGGCCGAGCTGTTGCCGCAGGTGAAGGGCGCCTACTCGCTGGTGTTCATGGACGAGCGGACGCTCTACGCGGCCCGTGACCCGCAGGGCATCCGCCCGCTGGTCCTGGGCCGCCTGGAGCGGGGCTGGGTGGTGGCCTCCGAGACGGCCGCGCTCGACATCGTGGGCGCCACGTTCACCCGCGAGATCGAGCCGGGCGAGATGCTCACCATCGACGAGCGCGGCGTCAGGTCGCGCCGGTTCGCGCTGGCCGAGCCGAAGGGCTGCCTGTTCGAATACGTCTATCTGGCCCGCCCCGACACCACCATCGCCGGGCGCGGCATCCAGGTCACCCGGGTCGAGGTCGGCCGCGTGCTGGCCCGCGAGCACCCCGTCGAGGCCGACCTGGTCATCCCCACGCCCGAGTCGGGCACGCCCGCCGCCGTCGGCTACGCGGAGGAGAGCGGCATCCCCTACGGCCAGGGCCTGGTGAAGAACTCCTACGTCGGCCGCACCTTCATCGAGCCCTCGCAGACCATCCGGCAGCTCGGCATCAGGCTCAAGCTCAACCCGCTGCGCGAGGTCGTCGAGGGCAAGCGGCTGGTCGTCGTCGACGACTCGATCGTGCGCGGCAACACCCAGCGCGCGATCGTCAGGATGCTGCGCGAGGCCGGCGCTAGTGAGGTGCACGTACGCATCTCCTCACCGCCCGTGGCCTGGCCGTGCTTCTACGGCATCGACTTCGCCACCAGGGCCGAGCTCATCGCCGGATCGCTCAGCGTCGAGGAGATCCGGGCCTCGCTCGGCGCCGACTCGCTGGGCTACATCTCGCTGGAGGGCCTGACCAAGGCCACCACGATCCCTGCCGAGCGGCTGTGCCGGGCCTGCTTCGACGGCTCCTATCCCATCCCCATCGACCAGGACAACGTGGGCAAGTTCGTGTTGGAGAGCAAGGCGTGACGACGTACGAGGCCGCCGGGGTCGACATCGAGGCGGGCGAGCGCGCCGTCTCACTGATGAAGGCCAAGGTGGCCCGCTCACGCAGGCCCGAGGTGGTCGACGACGCCAGCGGGTTCGCCGGCCTGTTCGACGCCTCGGCCCTGCTGCGCTACCAGCGCCCGCTGCTGGCCACCTCGACCGACGGCGTGGGCACCAAGGTCATGCTCGCCCAGCAATACGGCAAGCACGACACGATCGGCGTCGACCTCGTCGCCATGGTCCTCGACGACCTGGTGGTGTGCGGCGCGGAGCCGCTGTTCATGACCGACTACATCGCCTGCGGCAAGGTGGTGCCCGAGCGCATCGCCGAGATCGTGGGCGGGGTCGCCGAGGGCTGCCGGCTGGCCGGGGCGGCCCTGCTCGGCGGCGAGACCGCCGAGCACCCGGGGGCCATGGGCCCCGACGAATACGACCTGGCGGGCGCGGGCACCGGCGTCGTGGAGGCGTCGGCGATGCTCGGCGCCGACCGCGTGCGGGCCGGCGACGTGGTCCTCGGCCTGGCGTCGTCGGGAGTGCACTCCAACGGCTATTCGCTGGTACGCCACGTGCTGCGCGAGTCGTCGCTGTCGCTCGACGCCGACCTGCCCGAGCTGGCCAGGCCGCTGGGCGCCGAGCTGCTGGAGCCGACCAGGATCTACTCGCTCGACTGCCTGGAACTGGCCCGGAGGGTCGACGTGCACGCCTACGCCCACATCACGGGCGGCGGCATCGAGAGCAACCTGTCCCGCTCACTCCCCGACCACCTCGACGCCGTCCTCGACCGCTCCTCGTGGACCCCGCCACCGATCTTCTCGGTACTGGCGGGCTATGGCGGCATCGAACAGAAGGACATGGACAAGACCTTCAACCTGGGCGTCGGCATGGCCGCCATCGTCCCCCAGGAGGCAGCGGACGAGTCCATCCGCCTACTGACCGAACGCCACCAACCCGCCTGGATCATGGGCGAAATCACAGAAGGCACCGGCCAAGCCACCTACCGCTGACACACAGGGTGGGAGACCACGTAGAGCCACGGGCTGGCAGGGTCACGTAGACGCACCGGGTGGCAGGAGTCGCTGACGACACCTGCCAGCCGTTAGCACCCAGGCGGTCGCACCGTCTTGTAACGGCGCCCGGCCCTGTGCGGGCTCAGCGGCCGTATTCCTCGAGGCCCTCAGCCCTGTACGGCGGGTAGGGCCAGCCGTGCTTGCCGTAACCCCAAGAAGTAAAAACCCCCGACGGCAAGAAAGCGCCCCACGGGTGGGTGCCGTGGGGCGGCGCGCTCAACCGGAACAACCGTTACCGGTCGTCGGCGTCTTTGTTGCCGTAGTCGTCGGCGTAATCTGCATAGCGATCCGCCAGCTCATCGCTGAGGTCGTCGGCGGCGTCGTCATTGTCGCTGGAGTCTCCGACCCCGAGTTCATCGCGAAGACGATCAAGATCCGTGCCACCGCTGTTGTACTTCAGCTGGCGAGCAACCTTGACCTGCTTGGCCTTTGCTCGGCCGCGCCCCATTGGCTCGACCCCCTCGTGTGGGGTCGTCCCCGACCCCTCGTCGCTAACGCACCACACACTGACGCCGCCTGACTTTGGGCGTCAGCCTATCGTTCGCCTATTACCGTACCTGTTTTGTGCCCAGCTCGGTACGTCGTATGGGCGCGGGGCGTCAGCGGCCCAGCCAAATGCCCCTAATACGCCCGACTTCCGACATTCTGCGCTCGGCCAGCCTATCTGCTGCGACCGCCGGAGGGACGCCCTCGTCGGCCGCGATCGCGAAGATCTTCAGAGTCGTGTCGTAGATCTGGGTCGCCTTGGCTCTGGCACGCTCCATGTTGAAGCCCTCCAGCTCGTCGGCGACCTGGATCACGCCGCCCGAGTTGACCACGTAGTCGGGCGCGTAGAGGATGCCGCGCTCCGCGAGCTGCTTCTCCACGCCCGGGTGGGCGAGCTGGTTGTTGGCCGCGCCGCAGACGATCTTGGCGCGGAGCCTGGCCGCCGAGTGGTCGTCGAGAGCCCCGCCCAGCGCGCAGGGGGCGAACACGTCGATGTCGGCTCCGGTGAGCGTCACCGCGTCGCCTACGACGTCGACCTCGGGGTGGCGCTGTCGTACGCGCTCGACCGCCTTGGGATCGACGTCACACAGGACCACGTCGGCCCCGTCCTCGCGCAGCAGGTCGACCAGCCGATGGCCGACCTTGCCGACGCCCTCGACGCCGACCCGCTTGCCGCGCAGCGACGGCGAGCCGTAGACGCGCTCGGCCGAGGCGCGCATGCCCTGGTAGACACCGAAGGCGGTGAGGATCGAGGAGTCGCCCGCGCCGCCGTGCGCCAGCGTGCGGCCGATCACGTAGCGTGACTCCCTGGCGATGACGTCCATGTCCTCGCTGTAGGTGCCCACGTCACAGGCGGTGATGTAGCGCCCGCCGAGCGACTCGACGAAGCGACCGTAGGCGCGCAGCAGCGCCTCGCTCTTGTCCCGGCGCGGGTCGCCGATGATGACGGCCTTGCCGCCGCCATGGTCGAGACCGGCCAGCGCGTTCTTGTAGGCCATGCCCTTGGCCAGGTTGAGCACGTCGGCCAGAGCCGCCTGCTCGCCCGCGTACGGATAGAACCTGGTGCCTCCCAGGGCCGGCCCGAGTGCGGTGTTGTGGATGGCGATGATGGCCCGCAGGCCGCTCTGCTCGTCGGCGCAGAACACGACCTGCTCATGGACGTCCTTGTGGGACGAGCCGAAGACATCGGTCACGGTAGTGACTCCCTGTCCCGTGTCCGTCGCCCCGTTGCGACGGATCTCGTCTATCAGCGTAGTAGCGCGACGATGCGAGCAGGTTGTCTTCATGACACGATGCCTCCGTGCTGCCCTATGCCGCTTACCTCCGGGTCTACGAGCCGCTGACCGCGTTCGCCGAGTCCGAGCGCAAGGTCTGGGCCGAGTACGCCGAATCGCGTGATCGTCCCCGCCGGGCCACCGCGCTCAACGCCGAGCACGCCGAGGCCGTCAGGCGCCTGCTCGGTATGCCGCCCCACCCGGCACCCGCGCAGGAGAGCCCCAACGCCTATCTGCGGCGCGTTGAGGACCGTCTCTATGTGTGTCCGTGGCAGACCCGGCTTCGCTCGTGGCTGGCCTTCTCAAGGCTGCGTGGCAGTACTCCTGCGAAGCTCATGGACCGGTTCGTGCCCAAAGCGATCGCCGAGCAGACCGCCGACGACTTCGACCGGTACAAGCGCACCGGTGACTCCGCCGCGCTCCGCACCCACATCCGCACGACCGCGTGGCACGTGCCACCGGCGTGGTTCGTGCCCTTCGACGGCAACGAGCGCTGGCTGGTGCTCGGCTCCGCGACGCCGGGACAGGACGTGACCACCACGACGGGACGCAACCTCATCTACGTCACCTCCATGGCCCAGGCCAGGAGGCGCTCCGCGCGGGCGCTGCAGGTGCTGCGCAGGCACCTGGGCGACGTGGCGGCCAACCTGGACGTGGAGGACGTGGCCAGGTGGCTGGAGGAGTTCCACCCGCACTCGCTGGTCGAGCTCGACTACGGCGGCCTGGTGCGGCTCATGAACGATGACGCTCTGCAAGCGGATCAGTCCGTCGCGGAGCTCTCAGCGGCCCTCACGGGGCTGGACACGGGTCAAGAAGAGCTTGCCTACGCCATGTATCAGAGGGTGATCCTGCGCTGGAAGTCAATGCAACTTCTGGAATCTGCCAACTGAACCCCAATACAACCGTCTGACCTGCATAAGTAGGTCATGACTCGCGGCTGCTCTCTTCTGCGAACTGAGTAGTTTGCCGTTTTCACTGCGATACCACGAAACGTGTCGCTAGAATCACCGAGCGTGACATCGCCATGTGAGCGGGCAGTTGGGTCAAAGAAGGGCTCGCAAATCGCTCTGCGTGGCGGTATGGTCACTTCGGGTGATGCCGCATATGGCTCAGAAAAGCCGCACGCTCTGGGCTATAGGGGGACATCCGTGACACGCGCAAAGGGAGTCACAGGATCGCTGAGCCGGTCCACACGGAGGAGAGGCCGCACAAATGTCAGCTCGTACACCCGAGGCCGAGCCGCTGCTCACGCCCGCTGAGGTCGCGACCATGTTCAGGGTCGACCCCAAGACCGTTACCCGGTGGGCGAAGGCAGGCAAGTTGACGTCGATTCGTACCCTCGGCGGTCACCGGCGTTACCGGGAGACCGAGGTCCGCGCACTGCTGGCGGGGATTCCGCAGCAGCGCTCGGAGTAGTGCCGAGGTCGTCACGAACCTCAGGGGGGTTGAATGGTGGGCCGTGCTGGACAGCCCGGTCCACCCAGGTGACGACGTCATGTCGTAAATGGGGAGCTGGCGCCGCCCGCCCGGCGCCATCCTTCCCGAAGGGGACCTAGGCCAGTTGTTCCTTGGTCAGCAGATCCAGCAGCCGGTTGACCTCCGGGTCATAGCCGGCGGCTACTCCGAGTAGTGAGACCATGTGGTCCACGAGCATCTTCTCCAGCGTCGGACGCTCGATGTCGCGGTGTTCCAGCCAGTCGAGGCCGGCGGTCTCCACCGACGCGATCCACGATCTCAGCGTCGTACGCAGCACCGGGCTCGGCCGCTCCACCCGCATCTGCCGCTGGATGAGCCGGAAGAGACGTTGCCGCACACCGTCGACGATCTCCCCGACCTCCCCCGCCCGGTTGGCGGGGCCGCCGCGCAGCAGCGCCGCGAACCCGGCCGCGTGCTCCTCGACGAAGTCGAAGTAGCGCCCGAGCCCCGAGGCCAGCTCATCGAGAGGTCTGCCGCCGCCCTGCGGGCGCAGCCGCGACTCCAGCTGGTCGGCCGCGCTCTTCAGCGCCGCCACGTAGAGCTCCTGCTTGCCGCCGAAGTAGTGGTAGACCAATGCCCGCGAAGCGCCGGCGGCCGAGGCCACGTCGTCGATCGAGACGTCCTCCGCGTCGCGTGTGCTGAAGAGTTCGAGGGCCGCGGCCATCAGCTCCTCGCGACGGCGATCCACGCTGAGCCGGCGCCGAGCCGGTCGGGCCGCTTCGGCTGACTTCCCGGGTGTCACAACAGCACAGTATCCGACGCCGTGCCTAATAGCGGACATGTAGCCAAGTGGTCAATATCAGCCTTCCCTAACATGAGGCCGTACCCTGCGGCGAACTCGATCGTTTGGTCAGACAGGTGCCCAACTTCGCATCGCGGGGGAGACACATGTCAGGACCACCCGTCAACACTTCAACTATTTCCGAGCTCAGGGAGGTAGACGCGGTACCTCGGCCACGACCGACAATCCGCAACGTCGCCGAGCGAGCCGGCGTCTCGAAATCGCTGGTCTCGCTCGTACTACGCGGATCCCCGCACGTGAGCGAGCACCGGCGGCAAGCCGTGCTGCAGGCGGCCCGCGAGCTCGGCTACCGGCCCAACGCGGTCGCGCGGAGCCTCGTCGAAGGCCGTACTCACCTCGTCGGCGCGCTCGTCGCCGACCTGCACAACCCGTTCTACGCCGAGTTCCTCGACGGACTGCAGGAGAGCCTGCACGGCGACGGACTGCGCATGCTGATCGGCAACAGCCAATGGGACCCCGCCTTCGAGGACGAGGCCGTGGAGGCCTTCCTGGAGCTCAGGGTCGACGGGCTGGTGTTACTCGGCATCGCGCCGACCAGCGAGACGCTGATCGAGGCGACCTCCTACACGCCGACGGTCGTCGTAGGGGAACGTGACATTGAGCTCGACGGCGTCGACATCGTGGTCGACGACGACCAGCTCGGCGCCCGGCTGGCCATCGACCACCTGGTCGATCACGGCCACAAACGGATCGCGCACATCGAGGGTCCGCGCTCCTCACGCTGCGAGGGCTATCTCGTGGCGATGCGCAGGCACTCGCTGGCGCCCTACATCATGGTCGAGGCCGCGGAGTCGACCGAGGAGAGCGGCCGGCAGGCGGCCCTCGCCCTGCTCAGCCGCGAACCCAGGCCCACGGCGATCTTCGCCGCCAACGACGTGGTTGCGCTCGGTGTCCTCTCGGCCGCGGCGGAACTGGGCCTGAAGGTGCCGGACGACCTGTCGGTGGTGGGTTATGACAACACCCACCTGGCCGCCTCGCACCACATCTCTCTCACCTCCGTCGACCAGCCGCGCCGTACCATGGGCCGGTCCGCGGCGGCACTGCTCAGCGACCGGATCGGAGACCCCGCGAAAGTAGCCCGCCTGCGCCAGGTGACCCCCGAACTCATCGTCCGGCGGAGCACGGGTCCCGTTTAGAGAAAGCCAAAGCTGGGTCAACCCGTGCGGTGGCGGCGCCGCACGGCGGTTTACTCGTCAAGGTCATGCGACACGATCTGATCCGGGGGGACAGCCATGCGTGATCCGGAACTGGTGTCCTGCGCCCAGCGCGCGGCGACCGAGCTCGAACGAGCCTGGGCGCAGTGGCGCGCGGGCCGGGACAGGGGCAGGGGAATCGACGTCGGTGCGGAGTCCGTGGCCAGCTACGTCGCCCACTCCCTCGACCACCCGTGGGGCCGTCCCCGCGTCGTCCTCGGCCTCGACGCCGAGGACGCCCGGGAGCTCGCCGCGCTGCTGGAGCGGCAGGAGGTGGGCGAACACGTCTGGTGAGGAGCCTCGCTCCAACAGGAGCCGGTCTTGACATAAGCGTCAGGTGAGGACGCCGCTTGACGTAAGTTGGAGCGTATGCGTGCTCTTCCAGCGTCACTCCTCGCCGCCTGCGGCCTGATCGCCACCGCGTGCGGCGGCACCGGCAGCGGTGGCGCCGCGGCGGGTCAGGTCGCCCGAGCGGCCGCGACGACGCCCGCCTCGGCCCCGGCGTCGACGCCGGCTCAGGCGAGGTCTCAGGCCCATGCCAAGCCTCAGGCGGTGGCCGGCCCGCTGGAGGGCAAGACCATCGTCATCGACCCTGGGCACAACGGCGGCAACTACCGCAATCCCACGGCCATCAACCGCAAGGTCAACGTGCTGACCAAGTGGAAGCCGTGTGACACGACGGGCACCGAGACGGCGAGCCACTACACCGAGGCCGCCTTCAGCTGGGACGTCGCCAACCGCATGGTCAAGATCTTGCAGGCCCGCGGCGCCAAGGTGAAGCTGACCAGGAGCGACAACAACAGTGTCGGGCCGTGCATCACGCAGCGGGCCGCCATCGGCAACAAGGCCAAGGCCGACGCCGCGATCTCCGTGCACGGCGACGGCGCCCCGGCCGCCGACCACGGCTTCCACGTCATCATGCCGAAGAAGATCAACGGCCCGGTCGACCCCGTCGTGGCCGACTCGAGCAGGCTGGGCGTGGCCGTGCGCGACGCGTTCAAGAAGGGCACCGGCCTGCCCTACTCCACCTACATCGGCAGCAAGGCCCTCGACTACCGCAACGACCTCGGCGGCCTCAACCTGTCGACCGTGCCGAAGATCTTCATCGAGTGCGGCAACATGCGCAACGCGGGCGAGGCGGCCAAGTTCCAGGATCCCGCGTTCAGGCAGCGGATCGCGGTGGCGCTCGCCGACGGATTGCAGCACTATCTCAAAGCATGATTCCTCGCCCCAATCTGCTGAGTGATCTCTCCGCCTCCTACGAGCTGACCTCGGGCGCGGCCGTCTCGGGGCCCGCTGACCTGGTCGAGGCCGTACGACTGGCGCTCCCGGTGCTCGACCTGCGGCCGGGCGACGCGGGAGCCGTCGACCTGCGGCACGACCCCACCCTCGGGCCGGAGGCGTACCGGCTGGTCGTGGGGTCACGCGGAGTGGAGATCACGGCGGGTGACCGGGCGGGGGCCTTCTACGCGGGACAGTCGCTGCACCAGTTGCTGCCGGACGCGTCCTACCGTTCGGCGTTCTCGGCCGAGGCGGCGTGGATCGTTCCCGGCGTACGGATCGAGGACGCTCCCCGCTTCTCCTGGCGTGGGCTGCACCTCGACGTGGCCAGGCACTTCTTCCCCAAGCGGGAGGTGCTGCGCCTGGTCGATCTGATGGCAATGCACAAGCTCAACCGGCTCCACCTGCATCTGGTCGACGACCAGGGCTGGCGGGTGGAGAGCAGGGCCTATCCGAGGCTGCACGAGGTGTCGTCGCACCGCTCGCGTACCGCGACCAACCACTACCGCGAGCCGGAAACCTACGACGAGATCCCGCACGGCGGCCACTACTCGCTCGACGACCTGGCGGAGATCGCCGCCTACGCGCGGGCCCGCGCCGTCACCGTCGTGCCGGAGATCGACGTGCCGGGGCACGCCCAGGCGATCCTGGCCGCCTATCCGGAGTTCGGGTCCTCCGATGAGGACTACCAGGTGCTGGAGCGGTGGGGCATCACTCCGGCCATCCTGTCTCCCATGCCGCCCACGGTGGAGTTCCTGACCACGATCTTCGACGAGTTGATCGGCGCCATCGGCGAGACCCCATACGTGCACATCGGCGGCGACGAAGTGGTCCTCGACCACTGGGCCGCCTCCCCCGAGATCACCGCCTACCGCGACTCACTGGGCCTGTCGTCCATGGGCGAGTTGCAGGCGTGGTTCCTGCGCCGGCTCGCCGACGTGCTCGCCGATCGCGGCGCGCGGGCGGTCGTGTGGGATGAGGCGTTCGTCAGCGGCGAGCTGCGGCACGACACGCTGGTGATGCCGTGGCGCGGGATGAGCGTCGGCCGCCGGGCCGCCGCGGCGGGCCACGAGGTGATCGCGACGCCGGTGTTCCCGCTGTACTTCGACTACGCGGAGTCCGCGTCGGCCGACGAGCCCGTGGCGATCGGCGACGCGATCACGGTCGCCGACGTCGCGGCCTTCTCCCCCGCCCCGGACGACTGGTCCGAGGAGGAGCGGTCGCGGGTCGTCGGGGCGCAGGCCCAGCTCTGGAGCGAGCGCATCCCTGATCCTCGTACGCTCGACTACCGGGCGTGGCCGCGGGCGTGCGCCCTGGCGGAGGTGGCGTGGGCCGGCTCGGCGGGGAGCGACTTCCCGGCCCGTCTGACCGAGCATCTCGGCCGGCTCGACGCGATCGGGGTGGAGTACCGGCCGCTGGACGGGCCCAAGCCGTGGCAGCGGCGCAGGCCCCACCGGCCCGCCGCCGTACGCGTGGCCGACGTCATGACGCGCCTGGACTCGATGACCCACGACGCGGAGTCGACCAGACCCAGCGTGTGAGCCCTTGCGGGGGAACGGCGGCTCACATCTCCAGGATCATGGTCATGAAGGCCAGCAGGTCGGCCCGGCGACGGAACGGATTGCGATAGAGCGCGGGGCCGCCCTGCCTGATCCGCAGCGCCTCGCGCACGATCCGGTGCCAGCGCTCGTGGAAGGCCTCCAGCGCGTATTCGCCGGCGGCCGACTTCGAGGTCACCTCACCCACCGCGAGCGTCTGGCGCAGGCGGGCGATGCCGAGCACGCCCCACGTGGTCTGGTAGTCGCTCAGCGCGGCCACACCCGGCCAGGAGATCCGCCGGGCACTGCGCTGGACCCACCTGGTCCAGTACGTCGCCAGGTTCTCCCTGGTCGTCCGGGCGAGCGTGTCCCAGTCGGTGTGGATGCCGAGCTGGGCCGCCGCCGGTCCTCGTACCGCCACTCCGCTCTGGGCGAGTACGTGCCAGGTGACCAGGTGCCGCTCGGCCCGTCCCGACTCGGTCAGCCGCCATTCGCGCACCGACGGACCGTCGGGTGCCTGCGCCGGGTCCTTGCGCAGGTCGTCCCAGGTCACGTAGAGGCCGTCGAAGTGCGGCTTGGCCCCGCTGGGCCGCAGCTCGGCGTGGATCGTACGAAGGACCGCTGGATCGGGCGACCGGCTGGTCACGGCGACGAAGTCGACGTCGCTCAGCTGCGGCCGGTAGTCGCCCAGCGCGATCGACCCCTGCAGGTACAGCCCCTCGATCAGACCGGGCGCGTGGCGATCGGCCAGTGCGAGGTAGTCCCGGCAAAGACGCGAGGGTATGTCAGGCAGATCATCGAGCATCCGGGAACCCTAGCAACGCCGGGAAACGCGTGCTGTCCCGTTTCCGGGATCGCATTTTTCAGGTCACGCGCTTCACACCGTACGTTCTCACGTAGCGCGCCTCAGGCCGTGCGGCCGATGGCTTCGGAGATCGAGGTGAGGCCGTGGCGGCGGACGCGGCGGGCCAGCTGCCGGTGGATGCGCGCGGCCCAGAACGGCCCGCCGTAGATCCACCCGGTGTAGCCCTGGACCAGGGTGGCCCCGGCGAGCAGGCGTTCCCACACGTCGTCGACGTCCTCCACGCCGCCCACCGAGACCAGCGTGAGCCGGTCGCCGACGCGGGCCCGCAGCCGGCGCAGCACTTCCAGGGAGCGGGCCTTGAGCGGGCGGCCCGACAGCCCGCCGGTCTCGCCACCGTGCCGGATCGTGGTGTTGGTCGCGATGATCCCGTCGAGTCCCAGCTCCAGCGCCAGGTCGGCGACGGCGTCGACGTCCTCGTCCGCGAGGTCGGGTGCGATCTTCACCAGCAACGGGGTACGGCGCGGTGTGCCGTCCGCGACCAGCTTGACCGAGGCGAGCAGCGGGCGCAGCAGCGACACGGCCTGCAGGTCGCGCAGCCCGGGCGTGTTGGGCGAGCTCACGTTGACCACGAGGTAGTCGGCCAGCGACGCCAGCTCCTTGGCACTGGCCACGTAGTCGGCGACGGCCTCGGACTCGGGCACCACCTTGGTCTTGCCGATGTTGACCCCGACCACCACCGGAACCCCACGGGTGCGGCGCAGGCGGCGCGCCGCGGCGGCCGCCCCGGCGTTGTTGAACCCCATCCGGTTGATGACGGCCCGTCCCGGCACCAGCCTGAACAGCCGGGGCCGGGGGTTGCCGGGCTGGGCGTGCGCGGTGATGGTGCCGACCTCGACATGGCTGAAGCCCAGCGCCGCGACGCCCTCGGCGCAGGCGGCGTCCTTGTCGAACCCGGCGGCCAGGCCGAGCGGTCCGGGGAAGTGCACGCCGAACGCGCTGACGCGCAGAACCGGGTCGTGCGGCGCGAGAGCTCGGTGGAGCAGCCGCTTGAGCAGGGGTAGCGCCGAGAGCAGCGCGAGGGCCCTGACAGTCAGATGGTGCACGGCCTCGGCGTCGAAACGTCGCAAGACCTGCGTGAAGACGAGGCGATACATCAGGGGTCAGGGTACCAATCGCGGTGACTCCCTATATTGACTGGCATGGCACAGCTCAAGATCTACGGTCGGCGGGACGTGTGGGCCGGGCGGCAGCGGGAGCTCTCGGACCTCCTGCACTCCTGCCTGATGAGCGCATGGGGGCTGCCGGAGGACAAGCGGTTCCACCGGTTCCTGCTGCTGGACGCCGAGGACTTCGTGTGCCCGCAGCGCGGCCCGAACTACCTGATCATCGAGGTGGTCTGCTTCACCGGCCGCAGCGACGACGCCAAGCGGGCGCTGATCCGGACGATCTATGAAAGATCTCAGCTCGCCGCCGAGGACGTGGAGATCACGATCATCGAGATGCCCAAGGTCAACTGGGGCATTCGCGGGGTTCCGGCGGACGAGCTGGCGCTGCCGTACAAGGTGGAGGTCTAGGTTCGGCCGGGTCCTTGACACAGGGGCGAGGTTCAGGAGTGGAGTTGGGCGGGCGGTATGGTCCGACTCATGAGCACTCACTATGACGTCGTCGTTCTCGGCGCGGGTCCGGGAGGGTACACGGCCGCGGTCCGCGCCGCCCAGCTCGGGCTGCGCGCAGCGGTCATCGAGGAGAAGTACTGGGGTGGCGTCTGCCTGAACGTGGGCTGCATCCCGTCCAAGGCACTGCTGCGCAACGCCGAGCTCGCGCACATTTTCCACAACGAGGCCAAGACCTTCGGCATCAGCGGCGAGGTCACCTTCGACTACGGCGCCGCCTTCCAGCGCAGCCGCAAGGTGGCCGACGGCCGGGTCAAGGGCGTCCACTACCTGATGAAGAAGAACGCCATCACGGAGTACGACGGCCGCGGCACCTTCCTCGACGCCAACACGATCCAGGTGAACGGCGAGACGATCACCTTTGCCAACTGCATCATCGCCACCGGGGCCAGCACCAGGCTGATCCCGGGCACGTCGCTGTCGGAGCGGGTGGTGACGTACGAGGAGCAGATCATGACCGATCAGCTCCCCGGCAGCATCATCATCGCGGGCGCCGGCGCGATCGGCGTGGAGTTCGCGTACGTCCTGCACAACTACGGCGTCAAGGTGACGATCGTGGAGTTCCTCGACCGGATGGTCCCGCTGGAGGACGCGGAGGTCTCGGCCGAGCTGGCCAAGCGCTACAAGCGGCTCGGCATCGAGGTGCTCACCTCCACCCGCGTCGACGGCATCGAGGACACCGGCGCCACGGTCAAGGTGACCGTCACCCGCGACGGCCAGCAGCAGGTGCTGGAGGCCGACAAGGTGCTGCAGGCCATCGGCTTCGCGCCGCGCGTCGACGGCTACGGCCTGGAGAAGACCGGTGTGGCCCTCACCGACCGGGGCGCGATCGCGATCGACGGCCGGTGCCGGACGAACGTGCCGCACATCTTCGCCATCGGCGACGTCACCGCCAAGCTGATGCTGGCGCACGCCGCCGAGTCCATGGGCATCATCGCCGCCGAGACGATCGGCGAGGCGGAGACCATGGAGCTCGACTACGTGATGATCCCGCGCGCCACCTACTGCCAGCCGCAGGTGGCCAGCTTCGGCTACACCGAGGCGCAGGCCCGTGACCTGGGCTATGACGTGAAGGTGGTCAAGTTCCCGTTCACCGCGAACGGCAAGGCGCACGGCCTGGGCGACGCGAACGGCTTCGTCAAGATCATCAGTGATGACAAGTACGGCGAGCTGCTCGGCGCGCACCTGATCGGCCCGGAGGTGACGGAGCTGCTGCCCGAGCTGACGCTGGCCCAGCAGTGGGACCTCACCGTGCACGAGGTCGCGCGCAACGTCCACGCCCACCCGACGCTCGGCGAGGCGGTCAAGGAAGCGATCCACGGCCTCTCGGGACACATGATCAACATGTAGGGACGTACCTGACGAGATCGGTACGGCCGCCGCCGTACCGATCGTGCCTCGGCTTCTCAAGCTTTGGCGATCGCCTCCCGTACGGCGGGAACCACCTCCCTGGCCCAGCGGCTGAGGATGAGGGGGTCCGGCCCGGCGTGGTTGGCCGAGAAGAGCATGAAGCCCGACGCGCCGTGCTCCAGCACAGCCCCGGTCAGTTCCTCCACCCACTGCTCGACGGAGCCGCCGACCCAGCGGCCGTCGCGGTCACGCGTGGCGGGTAGCGGCCGGTCGGTGATGCTTCCAGGGAAGTTGAAGACCGTGCGGATCTCGCCTGGGTCGCGGCCCACGGCCGCCGCCGCTTCGTCGATGACCGGCCGGGACGCCCGGTATCGCTCGCTGAGCCAGTCCGCCGCGTGACCGGGGATCCAGCCGTCGGCCACCCGCCCGGTCGCGGCCAGGGACTTGCGGCCCACTGATCCGGTCCACACGGGCGGCGCGGCCACGGAGGCCGGCTCGATCTGGCTCACCTGGTAGTGGCGGCCCTGGTAGGTGACCGGGGGGCCGCCGCCCGACAGCAGCTTGACCAGGGTGATCGCCTCCTCGAAGGCGTCCACGGCATCGCCCGGTGACAGCTGCGGCACTCCCATGGCGGCGATGCGCTCCCACAGCCCGCCCGCTCCCATGCCGAGCACGACGCGGCCGCCCGACAGCGCCGACAGCGACGTCACGGTCCGCGCCAGCATGGCCGGCGGCCGGGTCGGCAGATTGGTGACGTTGGCGAAGCCCGCGATGTGCTCCGTGCGTCCCAGGATGAAGCCGAGTGAGGCGTAGGCGTCCAGGCGCTCGCCGATGTAGGGGTGGTCCGACAGCGAGAAGAGGTCGAGCCCGTCGCGGTCGGCTTCCTGGGCCATGCGCAGCAGCTCGGTCATCTCCCCGATGCCGCTGTGCGCGCCGAAGCCGAAGACGACTTTCCTGTCCATAGGATGTTCTGCCTTTCCAGTGATCACCATGCGTACGCCTCGGGCGCGGGCTTGGCCCCGTTCGGGGCGGGCGGCGGGAACAGCTCGTCCAGCTTGGCCAGCGTGCTGTCGTCGAGCGTGATGGACAGCGCGCGGAGCGAGCCGTCGAGCTGCTCGACCGTGCGCGGCCCGATGATCGGCCCGGTCACGCCCTCCTGCGCGAGCAGCCAGGCCAGCCCGACATGGGCCGGGTCCTCGCCGAGGTCGGCGCACAGCCGCTCGTACCTCTCCAGGGTGTCCCGGTGCCTGGCGAGTGTCGAGACCGAGCGTCCCGAGCTGCCGCGGGAGGCGCCGCCCTCCTTCTGCTTGCGCAGGACGCCGCCGAGCACGCCGCCGTGCAGCGGCGACCATGGGATCACGCCCAGCCCGTAATGTCGCGCCGCGGGCAGCACCTCCAGCTCGATCCAGCGGGTCATCAGGTTGTAGATCGACTGCTCGCTGACCAGGCCGAGGAAGTGCCGCGACCGCGCGGCCTCCTGGCCCTGTGCGATGTGCCATCCGGCGAAGTTGGAGGAGCCGAAGTAGAGCACCTTGCCCTGCTCGCGGAGGACGCTGAACGCCTCCCAGATCTCCTCCCACGGCGTCTGCCGGTCGATGTGGTGCATCTGGTACAGGTCGATGTAGTCGGTCCGCAGCCGCCGGAGGGATGCCTCGAACGCGCGCCGGATGTTCAGCGCGGACATGAACCTCTCGTTGGGCCAGGTGCCCGTCGGCAGGTAGAGCTTGGTGGCCAGCACGGTCTTGTCGCGCCGGCCGCCGCCGGTGGCGAACCAGCGGCCGATGATCTGTTCGGTGACGCCTTCGCCCTGCGGCACGCCGTAGACGTTGGCCGTATCGAAGAAGTTGATGCCGTGCTCGTGCGCACGATCCATGATCGTGTGACTGTCGTCTTCCGAGGTGTCCTGCCCGAAGTTCATCGTGCCGAGCACGAGCCGGGACACGGACAGGCCGCTGCGGCCCAGGTGGGTGTATTCCATGTCGTCCAGCCCTTCAGGCCGCGCCGAACTGCTCGGTGAAGCGGCCGGTGAACAGGTCGGCGCCCTTGTACGCCGAGACCGTCGTGGCCGGGACGACGGCCGGGCCGTCGGGTGTGGGGAGCTGGCCGGCGCCTCCGCGCGGGCCGAGCGGGAGCAGGATCATGGGGTGGGCCGCGGCCTGGTAGGTGGCCGTGGGCCGCTCGCCGCGCAGTTGCGCGGTGATGTTCTGCGCCACCACCTCGGCGTGCTGCATCGCGTACCCGGCCATCTTCGCCTCGGGGACGTCGGTGATGTCGCCGATGGCGTAGACGTGGTCGTACCCGTGGACGTTGAGGGTCTCGGTGACGGGGACTTGTCCCTGCGGTGTGCGGGTGGTGATCCGGCCGTCGGCGAGGTAGTCGCTGTTGACGCGCACGCCGTGGGCGCGGAACCAGATGTCGGCGGTGATGTCGTCTCCGCCGGTGGTGGTGACGGTGAAGGTCCCGGCCTGGCCGGGCTCGGTCGCCGGCGGCGCCGTCAGGCCGGTGCCCAGCCGCAGCTCGATGTTCTGCTCGTCGAGCTGGCGGTGCAAGTCTTGGCGCATCTCCGGCTGGAAGGCGGGCAGAAGCTGCTCGGCCGGGTCGACGATGGTCACGTGCTTGTGCGGCCAGACCTCCTTGACCTCTCCTGCCAGCTCCAGGCCGACCGGCCCGGCGCCGAGGATCAGCACCCGCTCGGCGCCGGCCAGCTCCTTGTGGGTGAGGCGGAGGTCGTCCATGACCTCCTCGGTGGAGTCGGCATCGGGCTTGGCCGGGTAGGCGTAGCTGGAGCCGGTGGCCAGGACCACATAGTCCGCCTCGACCCGCTGCCCCGAGGCCAGGGTGACGCCGCCGGGGTCCACCGAGGCCGCACGGTCGCGCAGCACCGTGCCGCGCGTCAGCCACTGCTTGTAGGGGAAGAACATGTTGCTCCCCCACTCAGGCTGGGTCAGCGCCCGCAGCGACCCCGCCGTGTTGATGAACGCCTCCCGTGGGTCGACGAGGATGACGTCCGCCTCGGACTCCAGTGCCTTGGCGACCGCCGAGCCCCCGTAACCGCCACCGATGACAGCGACTGTACGACGCATGATTCACGCTCCCACATTCAATAAGAGTTGCAGTTCGTGATACGAACAATAATAGTTCGCTACACGAACTGCAACTCGCCTCGAAGGCGGCGGGGCGGTTTCACCGCTCGGCGAGGGCCCCTTCGTCGGGCTCCCGGAAGACCATCGGGACCTTGTTGTCCAGCACGACGCGGCCGAGCAGGCCGGCGAGCGTGTCACGTTCGGCGGCGTCGAGCCCTCCCGTCAGCTGCTCGATGCGCCGGCAGGTCTCGACATAGAACTCCTTCGCGAGCCTGTCTCCGCGCCGGGTGAGCGCGACCCGCACCGCACGGGAGTCCTGCGGGTCCGGCTTGCGCTCGACCAGGCCGTTGCGCTCGGTGCGGTCCACCAGGCCGGTCAGGCTCGACTTCGCCAGCCCCAGCGTCGCGCCCAGTTCACTCATGCCGTACGGCTGCGGCATCAGCACGCACAGCAACTGCCCCTGCTGCGAGGTGAGGCCGTACTCCCGGGCGGACTCGGCGTACACGGCGTTCACCAGGAACGTGGACCGCACCAGCCCGGCCACAGCCCCGATCTGGCCATCGTCATCTTTAACCACTCGATCAGGGTAACATCGAAACACCAGACAGTTCGTGAGGCGAACTAGGGCTTTCTTCGGCCAGCACGAGAGCGGCGGCGCAGGACAGGCTGCGCACGTGGTTCCAGCGCGGCGAGTACGCCGGCCAGTCCATGTCGCCGGCCTCCAGCGCGTTGGTCCGAGGTCATAGGTGGCGTGCTACCGAAAACCACACCACACGATCAACATGTGACGGAGCACTCGGACAAGGCGCTTATTCGCGGCTAACACCCGACCAGCCACGCTCGACCCATGCGAGTGCTTGTCGTGGAGGACGAGGAAGAGCTGGCCGACGCGGTCGCGCGCGGACTGCGGCTGCACGCGATCGCCGTCGACGTGGCCTACGACGGGCAGGAGGCGCTGAACCTGGCCTCGTACGTCGACTACGACGTCGTCGTCCTCGACCGCGACCTGCCCGAGGTGCACGGCGACGACGTCTGTGGCGAGCTGGCGAGCGCCAGCCGGATCCTCATGCTGACCGCCGCAGGGCAGGTCCGCGACCGGGTCGACGGGCTGTCGCTGGGGGCCGACGACTACCTGGTCAAGCCGTTCGCGTTCGCCGAGCTGGTGGCCAGGATCCGGACGCTCGCCCGCCGGTCGTCCCGGGTCGCGCCGACGCCGCTGGAGCGGGCCGGGATCCGGCTCGATCCCGGCCGCCGTACGGTGACCAGGGACGAGCGGGCGGTCGCGCTGAACCGCAAGGAGTTCGACGTCCTGGAGCAGCTGCTGCTGGCCGGAGGCGACCTCGTCACCTCCGCCGAGCTGCGCCGGCGCGTCTGGGACGAGCACGCCGACACGGGCACCGGTGTGCTGCGCGTCACGATCACGTCGCTGCGCAGGAAACTGGGCGCGCCGCTCGCGGTCCAGAACGTCCCCGGCAAGGGCTACCGGCTGTGACGCGGCCCTGGCCGTGGGAGCGGCTCGGGCTGCGCATGCGGCTGGCCCTGTTGTACGGCGGGCTGTTCTTCGTCGCCGGGTCGATGCTGCTCTGGGTCACCTACCTGCTGACCGCCCAGGCGATGAACACGCAGTTCGTCACCAAGTTCGGCGGCCGTCTGATCACCGGTACGGAGGACCTGCCGCCCGACGCCGGCTCGCCCGTCAAACAGGTGCGGGTCGACGTGGAGCAGGGCGCGGCCACCGTGCTGAGCGACATGCTGCGGTCCTCGATCGTGATCATGATCGTGATCGGGGTCATCGCGTTCGTGCTCGGCTATCTGGTGGCTGATCGGGCGTTGCGGCCGTTGGATCGGGTGACGGAGACGGCGCGGCGGTTGTCGGAGAGTACGTTGCATGAGCGGATCGGGTTGCGGGGTCCGCGGGATGAGGTCAAGCGGTTGGCCGATACGTTCGACGCGATGTTGGATCGGTTGCATCGGGTGTTCGAGGCGCAGCGGCGGTTCATCGGTAATGCCTCGCATGAGTTGCGTACGCCGTTGGCGATCAATCGCACGATTTTGGAGGTGTCGCTGGAGGATCCGGCGGCCTCTCCGGATCTGAAGGCGCTGGCTCGTGCGTTGCTGGGGACCAACGCGCGTTATGAGCGGTTGATCGAGGGGTTGCTGCTGCTGGCCCAGTCGGAGCAGGAGCTCGCCGTCCGCAAGCCCGTGGAACTGCCGCGGATCGTACGAACCGTGCTGGAGCAGATCGAGCTCGCCTCCACGAAGCGGCACATCACCGTGCACCAGGATGTGCGGCAGGCCGTGGCTGTGGGCGACCCGCTGTTCCTGGAGCGTTGTGTGTTCAACCTGCTGGAGAACGCGATCAAGTACAACGTCCGCGACGGGGAGGTGTGGTTGAGTCTGCGGCAGGAGGGTGACGAGGCGGTGGTCGTGGTGGAGAACACCGGGCCGCAGGTCTCGCCGTACGAGGTGGACGACCTGTTCGAGCCGTTCCGCCGGCTGCAGGGCGACCGGGTGCGGTCGGCGCGCGGCGCGGGGCTGGGACTGTCGATCGTCCGGGCCATCGTCGACGCGCACGGCGGCACGGTGACGGCCGTGGGCCGGCCGGAAGGCGGCCTGGCGGTGACCGTACGGCTGGCGGGCGCGGCTCACGTGACCGCCGGCCGCGCACGAGGGCGGTCACTGGAGACCGCACCCTGAGTTGCGCGAATTGTCGAGGTTGTGTAGGGGTGGGCTGCCCGTTCGTTTGAGGAAAGGTCGTCCATGGGACAGGAACCCGACGGTCAGGGGAGCTCGACGGCTTCGGTGCGGAGCTCTCACCTGTGGCGGCTGGAAGCGTCGCCGTCCACCTTGGAGACGATCGCCGACTCCTGGCGGGCGCTGGGGACCAAGGCGTCCTCGGCGGAGGGCAAGGTCCATGACGCGGCACAGGCCGTCTTCAACAAGGACGAGTGGGTCGGCGACTCCGCTGACGCCTTCAACAAGTACCGCAAGAGGCTGACCAGCGACATGGAGCTGTTCAGCGCCCAGGCGGGGAACGTCGGCGGCGTGCTCGACAGCATGGCCTCCGTCCTCCAGACGTACCAGAGCCTGCTCGACGACGAGTGGGACAAGCTCAAGCACGTACCCGTGACCGAGGATCTGAACGGCCTGACCTTCCGCCCGAAGAACGCCGACCAGGCCACCCTGGTCCGTACGGCGATCACCACCGCCACCGAGATACGCGTGCGGCTCGACGACCTGCTCGACGCCAAGCGTCAGGAACTCACCTACTACAAGGAGCAGTTCGACGCGCACGCCAAGCAGTGGAAGCCGCGCACGCTGACCATGCTCAACCTCAACGTGGGTCAGGGCGCGGGCAACGCCTGGCGCGACAAGAACGGCACGGACCCCGAAGACATCCCCGGCATGGCCAAGCTGATCGCCGGCTCGGGCGCCGACGTCGTGACCCTCCAGGAGGTCTTCAAGAAGGACATCGACGCGGGCTTCAAGGCGAACAGCGCCTTCGACCTCAAGCACAGCCTCGAGCGGGAGACCGGCGTCAAGTGGGAGGTCCGGTTCGAGGAGGCGAGCAGGAAGTACCAGGCGAGCGACTCCATCCCGATCCTGGGCGACAGCTGGCACCAGCCGTTCGGCAACGCGGTCCTCGTACGGCAGGGCGACGCCATCGAGAGCGTCGGCGGCGGCGAGAACATCAAGCTCGACGCTCCCGGCAGCACGATCACACTGCCGGGGAACGCGCCCGGCATGGGCAACGTCGAGATCGAGGACGGCGAGGGGCGGTCGGCGGCCAAGACGGAGATCAGATTCAAGCCCCGGTAGGCAAAATCGCGTCACCAGTCGGGGATGATCAGGTCCACCTTCTGCCCGTCGTGGTCGGAGCTGCCCCCGTCGACCAACTGCGGCCGGCCGCCGAACTCGACGCTCGGTGAGCCGATCACGTGGTCGATGCGTGTGCCCGTCGGCGACGTGCCGGCGATGGCGCCGTCGGGGGTGCTCGCGCCCGAGTAGACGGTGTAGCCCTCCTGGGCGAAGCCGGCGATGGACTGCGGTCCCGCCTTCTTCGAATCGGTCTGGCCGTCCTCTGTGATCGCGTTGAGGTCGGCCCCGATCACGGAGGGGCCGTCGATCGAGTCGTGCAGCTTGTCGATCTGCATGGCGCGTACGGTCTCGTCGTTCCCGTGCAGACCGTGGCTGTGGACGTGGGCGCTGTAGACGTCCAGCGACTTGGCCGAGTTGGCGCAGATACGGTCGGCCTCTTCGTGATCTGTGGTCCTGAAGACCTGGATCACCTTGCGCAGGCGCTTCTCGTCTCTGTCGAGCAGGGCGCCGAGCAACTCGGAGGCGTCGGCGGCGGCGGTCAGGGTGTCGGCGTAGTCAGAGCCGCAGCTGACGGCTTTGGAGGTGTTGCCGAAGGCGTTGAACCCCGGCACGGAAGGAACCGGGACGTAGGTGACCGGCGAGAGCGCCTCGCTCAGCTTCTTGCTTCCCTCCGCCACGTCGTCGACCGCCTTGAGCACACCGTCGGCGATCGTGCCGACGCGGTCGTACTTCATCCCCGCTTCATCGCCCATGACGGCTGAGCCTAGGCCATCTGTGAGTGATCAGTCCGGATCCATCCCGAATTCGGCCTGGGCCGCCTGCGCGACCTGCACGGATTTGGGCAGGTAGGCGGCATAGAAGTCCTTGCCGCACTCAAGGTCGTCGAGGGCCATCTTGACCTCCTTGGCCAGATAGCGCCGCGCGTCCGCGTCCGGCAGGTGGGTCGGCTGGTACCACGGCCCGGTGGAGGTGTAGGGGGGAATGTCACGGCCGCCCTCCTTGCGGGCCAGCTCGTGCAGCTCCTTCATGAACGTCAGCTGACCCCAGGTCTCCATGTTGATCGGATTCTTGGCGGCCGCCTGGTAGCCCTTTGCGGCCATGCAGTCGGCCATGGCCGAGGCGAGCTCCACGAGGCGCGGGTCGCCGTCGAGCTCACGCTTCTCTCGTTGCTCCACCAGCTTGTCCACCTGCTCGAACCAGTCCTGTTCTGACTTCACGCTCTTGCCGGTGATCTGCTTGATCGCCTGGGCCTGGCAGGCCTTCAGCGCCTTGCCGTACGCCTTCTGCTGGGCGGGTGAGAGATCCCTTTTGATCATGACGTTGGGGTCCGGCCCGGACCGATCGATCGTCTCCGTTTCCTGGTGATAGACCAGGTTGGAGAACACGTTGAAGCCCCACTTCGACCGGTGGGCCTTCATCGCCGCGTAGTCCCCGCTGGCGGCTTTCTCCTGGTCCGGACTGAGGAAGGTGCCTTCCATCACGAAGGCGGTGTAGCGGAAGCCCTTTCCCTTCATGCAGTCCGCTTTTACCGCCTCGATCCGCGCCTTGTTGTCCTGCTTGGGAGTCGGCGACGGCTGGCTCGCGACCCTGGTGTCGCCGCACCCGGCCAGCAGGGCAAGGGTCGCTGCCGCCAAGGCGAGTAGTGATCTCTTCAGCACGCGGAGGACTATAGTCCGTAAAACGTAGCATGGTCAAAGAGCCTGGCGCGCTTCCTCCACCGAGCGCAGGACGCCATGGGCGCCGGTGGTCCCGGCTGCCCCGGCGTGGGGCCGCCCGGCCGCTGTGGAACTTCGGCCTCGTCGGCGGGGGCGGTCAGCATGAATCCGCTGGTCGCCGGCCGGTCGGCGTGAAAGTTTCACGGTTGGTTGACGGGCATGACGCCACACCTCATGATCATGTTGCCGCCTGGCAGGAGGGGGCGTCGAGTGAATGCCGCTACCCATGGCGAGGTGCACCGATGCCGAGATTCGCATTACGAGCCGCGTCCGCCGTCCTGCTGACGCTGACCGCCCTGAACGTCCCCGCGGCGCACGCCGACGAGGTCACCCCGGTCGCGGTGACCGTCAACGCCCGCGCCGCGCTTGCCATCGTCCCGGAGACCGGCATCGGCACCAACCATGCCATCTGGGACACCAACCTGGGCACCAACGCGACCGCCGACCTGCTCAAGGATGCCGGGGTGAAGCTGCTGCGCTATCCCGGCGGCTCCTATTCGGACATCTACCACTGGGCCACTCACACCGCTCCTGGCGGCTATGTGGCGCCCAACACCGACTTCGACACCTTCATGAATGGCGTGCGCCGCACCGGGGCGCAGGCGATGGTGACCGCCAACTACGGCACCGGCACCGCCGACGAGGCCGCGGCCTGGGTACGTCAGGCCAATATCACCAAGGGCTACGGCGTCAAATACTGGGAGATCGGCAACGAGAACTACGGCAACGGGCACTACGGCTCCGCCTGGGAGGCGGACGATCACGCCGACAAGAGCCCGGCCGAGTACGCCCGCCATGTCGTGACGTACGCGGACGCCATGAAGGCGGTCGACCCCACCATCAAGATCGGCGCGGTGCTGACCACGGCCGCCAACTGGCCCGACGCCATAGTCGCCGACGGCGACGACGGCACCTGGAACAAGACCGTCCTCTCGATCGCCGGACCGAAGATCGACTTCGTGATCCTGCACTGGTACCCCGGCGCCCTCGACAAGGCCGCCCACGTCCCCGACATGATCCAGCTCACCCGCCAGCAGATCGCGAAGTACGCCGGGCCCGGTTCTGAGCGGATCGGCATGGCCATGACCGAGTTCAACACGGGGTCCAGCAGCGTCGGCAGCACCACCCAGCCCAGCGCGCTGGGCGCCGCCGACGCCTACGCGACGCTCCTGGCCAACGGGGTGTTCACGGTCGACTGGTGGAACGTCCACAACGGCATCGGCAACATCACTCAGGTCGAAGGACAGACCGATTACGGTGACTTCGGCCTGTTGTCGAGCGGTACGTGCACCTCCGACGGAAGCGTCTGCGAGCCGCAGCTGAACACTCCCTTCGCGCCTTACTACGCCCTGCAGATGATGAGCAAGTTCGCCCGCCCCGGCGACCAGTTCATCCGGGCCGCGACCGGCCAGGCGAAGCTCACCGCGCACGCCGCCCGCCGCCCCGACGGCGACTTGGCCGTCCTGTTGATCAATACGTCGTCCGACACGTCCTACCCCGTCACCATCGGCTACTCCGGCTTCAGCCCGGCGTCGGGGGCGCCGACCGTACTGACCCACACCAACGGCGCCACGAGCATCACCGGTTCGACCGCGGGCAGCGCGACCAGCCAGACGCTGCCGCCGCTCTCGATGACCACCGTCGTGCTGCACCCCGCCACGCCCCAGACCGGCCGCCCAGGCGCGCCGGGGCAGCCGACCGCCACCGACGTGACGGACCGGGCCGCCACGATCTCCTGGCCCGCCGCCTCCCCCGGCGCCCGCCCGATCGCCAAGTACGAGCTCCACCGGCAGAACGGAGCCATCAGCGAGCAACTCGGCGAGAGCACCGGCACCTCGCTCACGGTGAGCAACCTCACGCCGGGCACCCGCTACACGCTCAACGTGATCGCCCGCGACACTGGCGGCGGCGTCTCGTGGGCCTCCCCGCCGCTGACCTTCACCACCGGCACCCCCGCTTCGAGCTCCTGCACGGTACGGCTGACCGTCCAGACCGACTGGGCCAGCGGCTATGTCGGCGCCATCGAAGTCACCAACAACGGCGCGCCGATGAACGGCTGGACCTTGGCCTTCAGCTGGCCCAGGACATGGCAGAGCCTGGGCAGCGGCTGGAATGCCACCTGGACGCAGAACGGGCCGGACGTCAAGGCCGTCAACGAACCCGGAAACGGCTCGCTACCGACCGGGGCATCGACCACGATCGGCTTCGTCGGCAACTACAGCGGGCCGAACGTTCTGCCTGCTGTCTTCACCCTCAACGGAACCGTCTGCGCTACCCGCTAGGGCGGTGACTCCAGAGTCCCCCAGGTGCTTCGTCCCACGGACCGTCTCGACCCCTGTGACGGTCCGTGGTGGCTAGGGTCCCTTGGAGGGAAACCCCCTCCGGGGGTGGGGAAGATGACGGTCTGTGGTGGCTGGGGTCCTGGACGGTGGTGGGGAAGAAGACGGCCCATAGCGGCTGGGGACCCTCGGAGGAACACCCCCTCCGAGGGGCAGCGTCCGGTCTGCTCTAGAAGACGTGTTCGCTGGCGGCCTCACCGCGGCGCGGCTCGATGCGGTCGACTACCTGCTCGCTCCAGGCCCGCATAACCGCGGCCTGCTCGGGCGTGAGCGAGTCGAGGAAGTAACGGCGGATGTTGCCGGCATGCCCGAGGATGGCGCTCTCCGCGAGCTCGCGGCCCTTGGTGGTCAGCCCGATCCCGGTGCGGCGGCCGCCGGCGCCGCTCTGGGTCGGCTCCACGAGGCCGCGGTTCTCCATGCGGGTCAACTGGTGCGAGACACGGCTCTTCTCCCAGGCGAGCGATTCGGAGAGCTCGCCGACGCGCATCTCGCGGCCGGGCGCCTTCCACAGCGTCACCAGCACGCTGAACTCGGCCTTCGAGATGCCGCAGTCGCGCTGCAGACCACGCTCGAACTCCCGGGCGAGCAGGCGTTGCGCGAGCATCCAGGTGTGCCAGAGCTCCCATTCCTCGGGTTCCAGCGTACGGGTCTCCGCCATGGCGGAAATAATACCGACCGAGCGAGTTGACGCGTCAACTCGGCAGTCCTAGAGTTGACGCGTCAACTCTCTCGAAAGGGGCGTCATGGCACTCCGCATTGGCATCATCCTCGGTAGCACCCGACCCGGACGCCGGGGCGAGCAGATCGCCTCCTGGGTGCTCGACACGGCGCGCGCTCACGGTGGCGCCGACTACGAGCTGATCGATCTCGCGCACCACCGCCTCGGCAACCTCGACGAGGGCGGCAATCCGAACCTCCAGCAGTACGAGCACGCGCACACCCGCGAATGGTCCGCACTGATCGACGGTTTCGATGGCTTCGTGTTCCTTGTCCCGGAGTACAACCACTCCTTCCCCGGCGCGCTCAAGAACGCGCTGGACTACGTGTACCGGGAGTGGAACGACAAGGCCGCCGGCATCGTCAGCTACGGCGGATGGGCCGCCGGGGTCCGAGCCGCCGAGGCCCTCAGGCTCGTGCTCGCCGAGCTCCAGGTGGCCACGGTCCGCGCGCAGCCCGCCGTCCCCCTGCTCCCCTCATTCGCGACCGGCGCTTTCGTCCCCGGCGAGGGTCTCGACGCCGCGCTCCACGGCATGCTCGACCAGGTGCTCGCCTGGGCCGACGCGTTGCGCGGCGTGCGCGAGGCCAGGTCGGACACGGGCGCGGCGGCCTGAGGCCCTGTCGCGCTAGTCAGCGCCCGGGGGTCGTCCCTCATCGGCGGTCGCCGCGCTCTCACGGACAGGGTCCTCCCATGTCGGGGAGAGGTACGGCGAATGCGCCGAGCGGTAGAGCACGACGATCAGGGCCACGACGGTCGCGAACCAGGCGATGGCCGTGATCGGTCCCAGGTCGGCGTAGCCGTACCCGGCCAGCGTGCCGAGCACTCCCAGAACGGCCACGGCCCAGCGCAGCACGTCGAGGAGGGCGGCCCTGGAGGTGTCCCCACAGGAACGGATCCGTCTGATGACGGCCTCGGTGATCAGCCAGACCGCGAGCAGCGCACCGAGCGCGTTGGCGATCTCGATCAGCTGCGTGATCGTCATGGGGGAATCCGCCAGGCTACGACTTGAGTACTCACTGGACGCGATCATGGCGATGAACGAGACGCAGGCCATGGCGACAGCCAAGGACCTGGCCCCGCTGAAGGGGTCGTCGACGGATCGCTGCAGCTTGGACAGCCCGGACGCGCACAATAACCATCCGGCGGGGTCGAACAGCAGGTCGAACCCGTTGAAACGGAGGGCACCGAACGTGCAGACGAAACCGGTGGCGATCCTCGCCGCAGGCGGCATGTCCCACGACCCTCCCGGCTGGCCGTTGCCCACGAATGGGCTACCTGTCAGGGCCAATCTGGACTCACCGCGTCATTGCAGACCTCGGCCGCGAGACCCCTTTGCCAGGCGACCGGGACACTTCCTTTGAGTCCTGGCAGCCCCCATGAGTCGCCCATCACCTCCACTGACCCCGGACCCAGCCAGGTTCGGTAGGTGAAGCGGATCGGCTGGGGCTCGTGAGGCACCGCCGCGCAGTCAGTGATGACGATGCGCCTCTCCATGATTTGCCTGTTACCGCTCTCCACGGCGACCTCGGAACTCTCCCCTTTCGCCTGGTCAGCAGATAGCAGGCGGAGCCCGGGTATTTCCGCCGAGATGCCGGTAAGAACGAACGAGGCCATCCCCTCGTTTTCCAGCTCGATATACACGGGCGTCGACAGGACGCCATTCTGGTCCACCTCCGCGCGAAGGAACAAAGCCTCGAGACTCCACTGCACCCGCGGAGTTATCGACCCGGATCCCCACAGGGCCGCCGCGACAATCACCAGCGTCAGGCCGCCGGCCGCCATAGCCGATAATCGCGAACGCTGAGCACGCCACGTAGCGATGCCAAATTGCCGCCATATATCATCCGAACTCACGATATAGCACCATATATGGTGGCACTTCGTGACGGTACCTCCGATGATCTCCTGGGTAGTCGCCATGGTCACCGTGCTGATGGCAGCCATACCGGTCACATCGGAGCGGCTGACCAGGTTCGCCACGCTGATGGGCCTTTCCGTCACGGCGGCGAACGCCCGCCAGGTCATCGACCATTTCGCGGGCCTGCGCCGATGGCGGCTGATCGCCCTCGTCCCGGCTGTTCCCTTGGCCGGTCTCACCAACGACCCGCTCTATCTAGTGCTGGGCTGGTGCGCTGTTTCCATATTCCGCGATGTACGGCTGCCGGCCCCAACGCTCCATACTCCCGACGACGCGAACACCTATCGGACGGCATGGCTGCTCGGCCTGGGTGGCGCCGTGGTAGCGGGCGGTTATCTGCTGGCGAGCCGGGACATCACTCCGGCGCGACTGGTCCATGCCGTCATCGTGATTATCGTGGCGGCGGCCGTACCCCGTGCCGCTGGAAAACTGAGCGCCCGGCCCGAAGCACCGGATGAGACGGACCGGACCATCCGCGAATGGTCGGCGCGCAGCCTCTATCTGGCGGGAACGGCAATCGTGCTTTCGGCCACGTTGCTCACTCCTGGTCACCCGCTACAGCGTGAACTGCCCGAATACACGCCGCCCTTGTCGTTCCCGGATTATCGGGCCGAGTTCATGACGGTGAGTGAATACAAGAGACCCACCTGTCCGTGGACCGACCAAATGGACGACCCTTGCCGCACGTGGCTGGTGAACAAGCAGCCATTCCCGCAGGCCGCGCCGTACATCATCAGGAAAGGCGGCGCGCCCCAGGCGGCGCCGTTCGTACGCAGTTCCGACAAGAAGGCCGTCGTCTACCTGGACAGAAACGATCGACGCATGGTGTATCAGGACGCCAAGGGCGTTCATTACCTCACCGCCGCCCTCCCGGACACGGCGGTGCCCACGGCGACGTTCGCCGGTCAGAGCAGGTACATCGCCCTGGCCAAGGACGGCGCCCAGATCACCGACACCAAGACCTGGACCACGGTGTCACTCCCCGGCGCCCGGCAGGTCCATGACCTCAACGAGAGCGGGATCGTGGTGACGACGCAATCGCAGGTGCTCGTTCTCGATCCCCGCGGACGGACGCGAATGAGCCTTCCCTTGAAGCCCCAGGACAGCTACCACCTCCGGGCGGACGGCAGCCGCTTCGTGGTCATCGGCGATCAGGGGACGCGGGTCGACACCTTCGCCCCAGAGACCGGCAAGCGGCTGGCCAGCGTCCCTCTCAGGTTCCCCGGCGACGACTTCCTTGACGTCGCCCTCGGCTGGTCGAAGGAGGGTGCCTTCTTGGTCCGCGGCGGCTACAGCGAACGCGTCTATTACTTCGACCTGGCGACGGGCAAACTCTGGCGACGCAAGACCTGAGCCACCAGGCGCTGGTCAGCGGCGGTGGTGGGCGGCGCAGCCGACGCACATCTTGGCGGCCGGCAGGATCATCAGGCGCTCGATGGCGATGCGTTGCCCGCATTTCGCGCAGATCCCGTACGTGCCGTCGTGCAGCCGCTCGACGGCCAGGTCCAGGTCGACGAGGTGCGTCTGGGCCTGGTCGAGCAGGGCCTCTATGTGGGCCCGCTCGAAGGCGGTGGATGTCCCCTCAGGGTCGTGCTCGTCGTCGGCGGCCGACTGCGCCGCCGACTGGACCATCTCGTCCCGATCCTGGCCCAGCACGGCGATGCGGGTTTCGGTCCTTTGACGGTCGGCGTCGAGCAGTTGTCGTATGGTCGCCTGCTCTGAGGGGGAAAGCGCGGCGTCCCGGTGTTGTGTGGTCATCACGGTCCCTCACCTTCACTACCAGGGTACGCGCGGTGCCTGACATCCATACCAAATCGCCTGGCCCTGGAGTGCAGAAACCTCGTCTCCACCGTTGACGATGTTTCCCGTACGGGCCTATCGTTGTCTCCGACAGAGACAAGGTTCGACCGCGCCCGGGACAGCACCTCGGGCGTGGTAGTCATGAGATCCACGAAGGAGGCCGGACAGAGAAGTTGGTGCATCATGACCGAGCGCTACCTCGGCGGTATCGGCATCGCCGAGGCGCTGGGGGTGAGCCGGCACGCGGTGCACAAATGGCGCTCCCGCTATCCGAGCGATTCGACTCATCCGTTTCCCGAGCCCGACGTCGAGATCGACGGGGTTCCCGGCTGGCGGGCTGATCGGCTGGCGGAAATAGTGCAATGGCGCAACGGCCTGCCCGGCCGCGGCGCGGGCGGGGGCCGTCCTTCCGCCGCACGTCAGGAGTACCTCAGGCACGCGGCGGCGCGCGGCCTTGAGCGGGGCGAGGCGCTGCGCGCTCTCCTCGCGTTCACCGAAGAGTTTCCCGAGATGACCGAGCCGGAAGTCTGCGCCTGGCTCATCGAGAAATGGCGCGACTAACACTTTCCGGCGACGCCACAAGACCGGAAGGCGATGACACATGCCCGAGATCGGCGGCAGCACCGCACCAGGATTCGAAGAAGTGCGTACGGCATTCGCCGCCAATCTGGCCGGCGGCCAGGAGGTGGGCGCCGCGGTGGCCGTCTACCTGCACGGCCGGAAAGTCGTCGACCTGTGGGGCGGAATCGCCGATCCAGAGACCGGCCGCCCCTGGGAGCGCGACACCCTGCAGGTCGTCTATTCCACCACCAAGGGCATCACCGCCGCCTGCGCGCACCTGCTGGCCCAGCGCGGCGAACTGGACCTCGACGCACCCGTCGCCGACTACTGGCCGGAGTTCGCGGCGAACGGCAAAGACCGCATCCCCGTCCGCTGGCTGCTCACCCACCAGGCCGGACTGCCCACGATCGACCACCCGATCACCCCGGCGGAAGCCATCGCCTGGGACCCGATGGTGACCGCGCTGGCGGCCCAGCGCCCATCCTGGGAGCCGGGCACCGACCATGGCTACCACGGGCACACCTACGGCTGGCTCGTCGGCGAGGTCGTCCGCCGGGTGAGCGGCCGCAGCCTCGGCACGTTCCTCGCCGAGGAGATCGCCGGACCGCTCGGCCTGGACCTGTGGATCGGGCTGCCGAAAACCGAGCGGCATCGGGTCAGCCGGATCGTCGCCGCCCCGCTCGACCTGGACGCGCTGGCCCGGATCGACCTGGACGCCCTTCCCGAACCCATGCGCGAGGTGATGGCGGCCTATACCGATCCGACGTCCTTGACCGTGCGGTCCACGTTGACCATCATCACGCCTCCACTGGACCACAACGACCCCGACGAGCAGTCCGCCGAGATGCCCTCGACCAACGGCATCTGCACGGCCCGCGCGCTGGCCCGCTTCTACGCCGCGCTGATCGGCGAGGTCGACGGGCAGCGCATCCTCTCCCCCGAGACCTTGGCGGCGGCGACCGCGGAGCAGGTCAGTGGTGTGGACCGCATCCTTCGGGTACCCGTCCGGATCGGCACCGGCTTCGGCCTGCCGACACCCGACGCCTTCTGGTACAGCCCGACCGCCTTCGGGTTTCCCGGTATGGGCGGATCGCTCGGCTTCGCCGACCCGGCGAGCGGCCTCGCGTTCGGCTACGTCATGAACCACATTCAGGAAGGAACACCTGACCGCAGAGCCGCCACCCTCCTCGACGCGGTCCAGTGCGCGATGGAGAGCGCTGACCTGCGCTGATAGTGGCCGTGTAGCGATCGTGTAGGCCCCGCGACGACAGTCGTTCCTGGCCCTTTCCGGGGCAGGAACGAAGGGAGAAGTCATGGTCAAGACGGCCAGGTTCTACGCGCGCTACGTCGTCAGCGCCCTCTCCACCGCCGTGTTCAGCCTCAACGGCTGAGGCTCGGTCCCTCCTGACGGCTCCTGGGAGCGGCTTCGTGCCGCTCCCAGGGACCGTCGTGTTCCATGACCACCGCGCAAAGGATGGGACAGGATGTTCGGGACAGCCGCCCGGCAGTTGGGGTACGCCTGGTCGATGCTGGCGGGCCGCCGGTTCCGGGTGAAGGACGTGACCGCGCTGGTCGAAGACCTCCGCGCGACCTTGGAGGAGTTCGGCTCCCCCGGTGAAGGCGCGGGCGAGATGTTGACCGCGCCCGACCCTGAGATGCAGCGGGACCTCGCCACTCGCCGGCTCCGGCGGACGTTACGGTTGACCGCCCGCGACACCCCCTACTACCGGCGGTGGTTCGAGCAGCACGGCATCGACCCGGGATCCATCACCCTGGAGTCCCTGGCGTCGATCGAGCCGACGACGAAGGCCGCGCTGCGTGACCTGCCGTCCGCGTTCGTCGCGGACGGGGCCAGCCCGGCCGTACTCGCCCAGACCACGGGCACGACCGGTGTGCCGACCATGGTCTGGTTCTCCCGCTACGAGATCGACCTGATGTCGGGCATGTCGGCCTTGGCGCTGATGCTCGCCGGTGGACTCCGCTCCGAGCACGTCTGGGCCAATTGCATCACCTCGCGGTCCATCGCCCAGATCCTCATCGAGCGGGCGGCGACCATGACCGGGGCGGCCTTCGCCCACGTAGGTCTCGTGGACCCCCGCGCCACGCTGGACCGGTTGGCGGTCCCGCTGCACGTTCCGGGCAAGCGGCCACAGGTGACTCACCTCAACACGACGGCCTCGTACCTCGCGGCACTGGTCCAGGAGGCCGAGCGGGGCGGCTGGGACGCCAAGGACTTCGGCCTCGAAGAGATCCACTCCGGTGGCGAGGTCCTCACCGACGCGCTGAAGGAGCGGGCGGAGGCCATGTTCGGGGCTCGCGTCCTGGACAGCTACTCGATGACGGAGATCGCCCCCGTGGGCGGCCAGGTCTGCGGGCAGGGACACCTGCACCTCCCCACCGACCAGGGGCACGTCGAGGTCCTTGACCCCGAGACCTTCCAGCCGGCGGCTCCGGGGGCGCACGGTGTGCTGGTGGTGACGCCGTACACCACGTACCGCGACACGACCCTGCTGCTCCGATATGTCACCGGCGACATCGTCAAAGTGCTGCCCGAGGGCGAGCAGCCTGCCTGCGAACTGGCCGCCGTACCGGCGACTTCGCGGGTCCTCGGCCGGCTGTCACCCTCGTCCGTCACCACGCGCGACGTGCTGGACCTCCTCCAGGCGGAGCGCGAGATCCCGCTCCCGACGCGGTACGTGCTGGAGGAGACTCGGTCAGGACCGGTGTTGCACGCCGTGACCGGCAACGTGAGCCGCGCGCTGGTGTCCCGGCTGGAGGAGCGCGCGGCCGACCTGGGGCTTCCCCTGCGGGGCATTGAGCTCGTCGATGATCCGGCCGCACTGCCCGGCCTCTGCCGGGTCCGCGCGGACCTGCGGGAGCACACGTTCGAGCACTTCACGGCCACCGAGTCCGCCCGGACGGGCAAGTCGGCCCTGCGGGCGGCCGCGGAGGCGGTCGCCGAGATGGGAGTCCGATGAGCACCCTGATGACCGAGGCGGTCCTGCGCGGGCTGGTCCTCTACCTGCTCATCCTGCTGACCATGGGTGTCGCGGCGAGCTACTTCGCCAGGGTGACGATGCCACGCCCGCCGGTCGGCAGGTTCGTCTGGACCGACATCTGGATCATGGTCGTGGCGCTCATCGCCATGCCGTTCGCCTATATGCACATGCCGACCGGGGTCATCGTCACGATCTTCGGTGTGGTCGTCTTCACCGTGTGCCAGCTCGTCCTGTCGCCGGTCCTGGGCGGCCGGAACGCCGCGCTGGCGGCCGCCCTGCTGTGCGCGGCGGACGTGGCCGCGTACTTCGCGCAATGGCCGACGGCGGTGCTCGTCGTCAACGACCTCACGATGATCCTCCTCACGGTCGGGGTCGCCAACATGTGGGCGCAGACGGGGATGCGGGCCGCCCACGTGGCGGGGCTGGCCGCCGCCCTGACCGTCTATGACGCCCTGGCCACGGGGGTGAGCTCTCTGACGGCTGATTTCGTGTCCCGGGTCGAAGGGTTGCCGTTCGCCCCGATACTCGCCACCGGCTACGGGCCGGTGTCGAGCCTGGCCGGTCTCGGCGACTGCCTGATGCTGGCCGTATGGCCGCTGGTGGCGGCCAAGGCGTACGGCAGGACCGCCGGCTGGTGGGCCGCCGTGGTCGAGGGGACGTTGCTGCTGGGCCTGACGCTCGCCGTGCTGTTCACCGAGCTGGAGTTCGTACCGCTGCTCCTGCCGCTGGGGCCGCTGATCGTGGGACAGCACCTGTTCTGGCGGCGCCGCGAGCGGGCTCGCGCGCTGCGCGCCGGACCGGGGCGAGTCGAGCTCGCCCGGGCGCTGGAGGATCTTCCCGCCGACGCACGGTCCTGGGTCGCGCTGCACGAAGGAGCCGTCGTCGCGACAGGGAGCGCGCCGGGTACGGCCCGGCGGGCGGCGCGGCAGGCAGGCGTCACAGCCGTGCCGGTCGTACGGGGAACGGGCGGCTGAGTCACCCGGCGGGCACCTGCCGCGTCCGCAGGGTGGCGAGGAAGGCGCTCACCTCCGCCGCTTCCCCGGAGTCGACGCTGTGGAAGATCGCCAGCGCCTCGTTCCAGACGCTCCGGGCGGCGTCCGGATCGCCGAGATCGGCATGAACGCGGCCGATCTCGCGCAGGACTCGGGCGCGCCAGAGCGGCATCTCCCGTACTCCCAGCACGTCGAGCGCGTGCGTCAGGTGCCGCAGCGCCTCTCGCGGAAGACGGCGCCGGAAGGCGACCTCCCCGAGGGTGTACGCCGTGAGCGTCTCACCGTACGTGTCGCCGAAGCGGGCGAAGCTCCGCCCGCAGTGCGTGAGCGTCCGCACCGCCTCGTCGAACCGGCCCACCGCGCCCAGGGTCTCCCCCAGCCGGCGCTCGGTCAACGTGGTGATGATCGGATAGCCGTGCCGCCGACTGAGCTCAAGGCTCTCCTCATAGCGCCGGATCGCCTCCGTCACCTCGCCCTTGCTGTAGTGGGTGATGCCCAGGGCCCGGAGCAGGATCGCCCGGGGGTACGCGGTGCGGGCGCCGCGCGCCAGCTCCAGCCCACGACGGCAGACCTCGGCGGCCTGGTCGTGGTGGCCGAGCTCAAGGTGGATCGAGGTCAGGTGGATCAACGCGCTGAGCAGGCCGCCGTGATCGCCCAGCTCCTCGAACAGGTCGACCGCGCGCGTGGTGCGGTCCAGAGCCTCCTCGAAGTCCGCGAACACGTGGCGGCAGATGCCGAGGCCGCTGAGCGCGTACGCGGTGGAGTGCCGGTCGCCCAAGCGCTCGAACGGCTCCAGCAAGGACTGGAACTCCCGCAGCGCGTCGCCGAACATCCCGCGCTCCACCATGAGATCCGCCCGCAGCAGCCGGGTGGTCAAGATCGCGGGAGTGAGCTCCAGCCGGGTCGCGGCGGCGATGACGGCATCATGTACGCGGGTGGCCTGGTCGAAGAAGCCGTGGATCCGTAGGTAGGCCGTCAGATAGTAGGCCAGCTCACCCGCGAGGGCGGGTCTGTCCAGCGCGGCGGCGAGCTCGACCACCGCCACCATGTTCCCGCGCTCCTCCATCAGCCACCCGGAGTCGCACTCCCCTGCCGCCGGGCGGGACTCGCCGGCGTTCGGCGTGGGCGCGCAGGGCAGGGGAAGGTCGCCGACGGCCGCCGTCACCCGGTCGAGGCTCTCCCTGACGAGCCGGAGCAGGGCCGCGCGCCGCTGCGTCTCGCTGTCCTCCGCCTCGGCCTGTTCCCGTGCGAACGCCCGTAAGAGATCGTGCAGCCGATATCGCAGGCCGCCTGCGGCACAGGCTTCGGGCCCGTTCACCAGACCGGCGACCACCAGGGCTTCCAGCGCGCGATCCGCCACATCCCCGGACTCCCCGAGCAGCGCCGCCGCCGCCCACTCGGGCACGCTTTCCAGGCCGCACAGGCCGAGCAGCCGGAACGTCCGCCGCGCCACGTCGGTGAGGGCGTCGTAACTCACGGCGAAGTTGGCCCGCACCGTCTGCTGGCCCAGAGCCAGCTCGTCGAGGCGCCGGCGAGTGTCCTCCAGGCGGGCCGCGAAGTCGGACAACGGCCAGGCGGGCCGGGCGGACAGCCTCGCCCCCGCGATGCGGATGGCCAGTGGCAGGCGGCCGCAGGCCTGCAGAATCGACGCCGCCGCCTGCGGCTCCGCGCGCACGCGGGCCTGTCCGGCCGTACGTTCGAGCATCTCCACCGCTTCGTCCTCGCCGGGTACGTCCAGGGAGATCGCCTGAGCGCCGGGAAGGGCGAGCTGCGCGCGGGAGGTCACCAGGACCGCGCCCCGCGCCGTGCCCGGCAGCAGGGGCGACACCTGCGCCTCGTCCGCCGCGTCGTCGAGGATGATGAGGATCTCGCGGTCCGCGAGGCGGGACCGGTACAGGGTGGCGCGCTCTTCGAGCGTGTCGGGGAGCGCGCTCCCGTCCACTCCGAGCGCTCTCAACAGCTCCCCGAGGATGCGCCAGGGATCGCGTGGAGCGGGCGAGGCCGCGCCGAGGCGTACGTAGAGCTGGCCGTCGGGGAAGGCGGGCCGGAGCAGATGCGCGAGGCGGATCGCGAGGGTGCTCTTACCGAGTCCGGGGGCGCCGGACAGAGTCACGATCATGGGTGCGGAGGCTGCGGGGTTCCTGCCGCGCACAATCGAGGTAATCGTTTTCAACTCTGCGCTCCTGCCCACGAAATCAGCGAGGTCCGCGGGGAGCTGGCAGATGTGGTGCCACGTTGTGAGGTCGGGAACCGCTTTTGTCCCCGAAACAGGTGCGGCCGGTGCCTCATGGTCCTCCAGGAGGCTTGCGTGGAGCCGGCGTAACTCGGCGCCCGGCTCGACGCCCAGTTCCTCCACCAGGAGCGTCCGTACGCGCCGGTAGGCGTCCAACGCCTCACCCCGCCGCCCGGCCCGGTGCAGGGCGAGCATGAGCTGGCCCCAGAAACGCTCGCGCAGCGGCTGCGCGTCCGCGATCTTCCGCAGCTCACCGATCAGCTGGTCATGCTGCCCGAGGGCCAGCCGGACGTCGATCCAGTCGGAACGCGCCTGGTACAGCTCCTCCTCCAGCTCGGCGATCCGGGGCGTCACCACGTCACCGAGCACGAGGTCCTCGGCGGGCCGGCCCCGCCAGAGCGCCACCGCCCGCCCGAAGGCCCTCTCGGCGACGGCCAGCTCACCCCGCTGGACGGCCAGCCGCCCCTCGCGCGCCGCGTCAATGAAGATCAGCGCGTCGAGCTGATCGCGTTCGACGCGCAGCAGGTAGCCGGACCCTTCGGTCCTGACGATCTGGTCCCCACCGGGAATCGCCCGTCGTAGCTGCCATACGTGGGTCTGGATGTTGGCCACCGCCGTGGCCGGCGGCTCATCCCACAGAGCGGCCACCAGCCCGTCGCGGGAGATCACCGTGTTGGCGTTGAGCAGCAGCGTGGCCAGTACGGCCCGAGGCTTGCCACGAAGATGGATCGGGGTCTGCGGCGTCCCTTCCGGGTAGACCTGAACGGAGCCCAGAACGGCGAAGTGGTACACCATGAAGTGCCCAATCCCTAGCGACACCTAGGAAAGATCCCTAGCGTAAGAATCGTCCATTGATACCATGTGGATCAAGCTCGATCTCGCCGCCCAGACTGGCTCGAAAAGCCGCACTATGGGACAATTAGGACATTCAGCCGGTTTTAGCCTTCCCCCAGCAGTAGAACGATGGAGGGGATCGGCATGGAGATCAGGCCGCAGGCGGCTGTCATCCCGAAGGAGACCGACCACCTGGAGCAGGGTAAATACGGCCCTGTCTACCCGCGGACCCCGGCGTGCTACGGGTTCACCATCATCGCGAAGGTCAAACCCGGCCGGCTTACGAGGCCCTGCCCGGCGTGACGGCGATCTGGCGCCAGAACTGCCACGCACTGCCCACCGAGACCGAACCCTTCGGCTACCGCGACGGCATCAGCCATCCCGCCATCGAGGGCAGCGCTGGGAGCGCTGGCCGCCGTACTGCTGAGCGGCCTGGCGGCGGCGGTCCCCATCGCGGCGGTGCTGAGCCGTCGCCGGGCGCATAAAATCCCTAGCAGGTAAAGGCGCATCCCCCAGTGATCAGCGGGGAACGACTTGAGCCCGCACGCCGGGAAGATCATCGAAAGCGGCCGACGAGTCCATCGTGACGATGGTTCTCGCCGTGGTCGCGGCGATCAGCAGGTCATACGCTCCCCTCGCCTTCCCCTCCCCGCTCAGCCTCATCGAGAACCGCTGCGAAGCTTCGTGAAGCCTCAGTGGCAGTCATCACCTTCATGTAATCAGATTATCTGATCGCCACCTGGTTGGAAGGCGCGGCACCCTCTGAGGCGAAACCCCGTTGCGGTATGCCATGAAATTACCGATTGTCGGAAGTTTGCGCCTTGGGAGGCGGCAATGACACGAGCAAACGCGGGTGGCGATGCCAACAAGTTACAGTGGCGCAAATCGGAGATGCCTTAGCTCAGCAAAATTCGCTATTCAACAAGGAGAGCCGCGGGTCCGCTACCCTGACCCGGGTTGATCACTTTCGGAGGTGCCGTGATGCGGGAACCCACGGCCCTGGTGGCGGCGGCGCTGCGCTTAGGCGCGGTCCTGGCCGCGTCCGGCCCGGTGATCCTGACGGCCTTCGGGGTCGGCAGGCAGAGCGTCGGCTGGTTCTGTTCCGCGACGAGCTCGGCTCCCTTTCCGATGGAAGGTCCGTACACGCTGGAGTACGTACCGGGAGAGCTGCTGTTCTGGGGCGTTCTCCTGCTGCCGGTCATCGTGATCAGCCTTCTCTTGCGCGGGTCACGCCGGGCCGCCCTCACCGCCGTCGCCACGGTCGGCTTCGTCCTCGCGTTCGGGCTCATCATCGCGCTTCTGCTGCCGGGCCCCGACCCATGCACCGGGCAGGAACGTGCGGTCGTCCTGCCCTGGCCTTTGATCGTCTGTTATCCGGTGGCCGCTTGCGCGCTGCTCCTGGCGGCCCGGTCACCTCTGCCCCGGAGACAACAGGGGGTCATCCTGTGGGCGGGCGCCGTCGGCGCGGCGGCATGGGCGGCGATGTTCCACCGCTACATGGTCACATACGACATGTGGGGGCTTGACGTCATCTACCGCGCGATTCCGGAGTCGCCCTGGGACGGCCTCGCGTGGTGGTCCGGCGAGGCCGATAGGATCGGCTTCCCGGTCGTTCTCGTCGCATTGGCGGCGACCGCGAGAGCCACCGTTTCCACCCGATGGGGACGCTTTGCCGGTATCGCGGCCGCGGCGGCCCTTCTCCTCTTCCCGCTGCTCGACGTCGCGACGTACAGCGACGACTTGGAGATACCGTTCGCCGAGTCGATACGATGGCCGCTGCTTCTCGCGGCCGCCCTCGTCGCGTCGGCCGCTTTGCGCCCCTCAGTGAGGATCTCCTGGACCGGGACCGTCCATGTGGCGCTAAGCATGATTGGCGGCCGGGCGAAGCAACTCGCTGTCGCAGCAGTGATCGCGATCGCCGGCATCTGGCTGATCGTCTCATCCTTCACGCCGACGCGGTAAAGCGAAGCGTCCGAGGAGAATTCTACTGGCGGACGGACGCTACTTCTCATAGTTATAGCGGCAGGCGGCGATCATGATGGCGTCGTCGCTGACGCGGCAGACGAGCCGGTGCTCTGAGGTGATGCGCCGGGACCAGTAACCGGACCACTCATACTTCAGCGGCTCTGGCTTGCCGATGCCTTCATTCTCGTTCCGGCCTATGTCGGCGATCAGCTGGTTGATCCTTTTGAGGACGCGTCGATCTTCTCGCCGCCAGTAGCAGTAGTCCTCCCAGGCGAATTCGTCGAAAAGGATCTTCACGAGGTGGTGTCCTCATCGGCCAGCTCGCGGACGGTGCCGCCTCCGGCCTCCAGACGGGCGACCACCTCCGACAGCCGCCTGCGGTTGACGGGAGAGGCCATGAGGTAGAGCGTCTCGCGCATCGATTCGTATTCGCGCTGCGACACCATCACGACGCCTTCTCCGCCGGGGCGGGTGATGAGGACTTCTTCCTGGTCGTTGATGACGGCGTCGAGGGTGGCGGCGTAGTTGGCCCGCGATTCGGACATGGTCATCACCTTCATGCCATCGGTGTACGTGATGATGTACATCAAGGTCGGTGGATCCGCACATGGCGACGTTGCTGTCAGGAGAAATCAAAAAGCCCCGAACGATAATCCGTTCGGGGCGTTCTTGCTGTCCAAAGAAGGTGGTCAGGGGCAGGGTCGAACTGCCGACCTTCCGCTTTTCAGGCGGACGCTCGTACCAACTGAGCTACCTGACCCGAGCGGTCCTGACGGGACTTGAACCCGCGACCTCCACCTTGACAGGGTGGCGAGCACTCCAAACTGCTCTACAGGACCTTGCGCCTTGCTTTGCGACTCGCTTAGCTTACCAGCTCCCGGTTGGCTTTCGACCAACCGTTTTGCGGTGCGCCAGGCGCTTCGCCGTGCCCCCAACGGGATTCGAACCCGTGCCGCCGCCTTGAAAGGGCGGTGTCCTAGGCCGCTAGACGATGGGGGCTCAGGAACTTTCCCTGTCGTCTTCCGTTGGAGACCTCTGAAGCATAGGGGACGATTGCCCTTGATGCCAAAGTGGCGGACCAGCGGCCGGCGACGTCGTGCCAGTGATCGATCCCGTTGGCGACGGGGCGGTCGTTGGCTCTGGAGAAATCATACGTCCCGGGTCACGCTCCACGTGACGCTGGATGTACACCGACTGCTCGCCGAGGCCGCCGAGCGTGATGTCGTCCCAGGCCTGCAGGCGTCTGGTCTCCTTGTCGAAGTACATGACCGAGGCCTGTACGGGGGTCGGCTGGGGGTGTTCGAGGGCGCGCAGGCCGGCGCCGCCCGTGGAGCCCTGGACCAGGAGGCGGGTGCCCGAGGGCAGCACGGTCGTCGACCGTTCGTGGGTGTGGCCCGCGAGGATGATCGGTGTGGCGCCGGAGAAGCCACGGCCGACCTCCGGGTCGTGGACGGCGACCACGTCCGGTTTCCCCATCCGCGGCACACGCGAGCGGCCGAACTGGGCCAGAACGGCCGGGTCCGAGTCCACGGCGACGGTCTTGTCGGGGGTGAAGCGGGGGTCGCCGAGGCCGTAGATGTTCAGGCCTGCCACCTTCTGGGTCTTGTCGTCCAGGACTACGGCGTTCTTCTGCTTGGCGACCGCTTTCTGGGTGATCATCGAGTCGTGGTTGCCGCGGACGTAGACGTACGGGACGCCCAGGGTGCCGATCTCATCGACGAACTTGTTCTCGGTCTTCGTGCCATGGTCGGAGATATCGCCGGTGTCGATGATCATGTCGACCTTGAACTGGTCCTTCAGGGAGCGGATGACGTTCCAGGCGATCGGGTTGATGTGGATGTCCGAGACGTGGAGGACGCGGATGGATCTGGGGTCCGCGTCGTACAACGGCAGCGTCGACACCGTGTCGTACAGCTTGGAGACGTTCGTGACCAGCTTGGTGAGTTGCGACCGGTACGACTCGAACTTCGTCACGATCGACTCCGCGCTGCCCACCAGCGACGGCGCGGCGGCGACCAGCCCCGAGTATCTGGGCTCCACGAGCGAATTGGGGCGGAACGTGAGCGCAGCCAGCGCGCTGGTGCCGGCGAGTGCCACCGAGGTGACCAGCAGGCCCAGCAGCGCCACTCTGGGGCGCCTGAACACCAGCAGGCTCGCGATCAGCGCCCCCGCCCCCGCGCACAGCAGCGAGCGGATCAGCAGCGCGCGGACACCGTCGAGCAGGTCGCGTTCGATGATCTCCGGTAGCCGGTCCGCCAGGCGTGGGTCCTCGATGATCGTCTTGGCGCGTTCCTGGTCGATGTTCTCGAGGGAGATGCGGAGCCGGAGCGGCGCGTCATGGGTGCGGAACGTGAGCGTGCCCAGCGGGCTGGCGTCCACGATCGTCTCGCCGTTCCAGGCGGGTCGGAGCGACATACCCGTCTCTACCGGACCGACCTGAGCCCTGACGGTGCCGCTGAGGAAGATGCCGAGCCAGGCGCCCACGGCGGCCACGATGAGCACGGCCACGACCCTGGACACCCGCGACTGGAGGACTGTCTTCAATCTGTCAGCGAACTTCATACAGTTTCTTGCTTACCCAACCTGCGAGGCAGAATGGCAAGCGTGATTGAGGTTTCGCGGGAGAGGTTCGAGGAGCTCGTAGCCGAGGCGTTGGACGTGATTCCCCCAGGTCTGACCCGGGTGATGAGCAATGTCGTCGTCACGGTGGTCGACGATGCGCCCGAACCCAACCTCCTGGGCCTGTACACCGGAATCCCCCTCACAGAGCGCGGCGACTGGTACTCCGCAGTCTTGCCCGACCGCATTGAGATCTACCGCAATCCGATATGTCAGATTTGCGATACCGAGGCCGACGTGATCGACGAAGTGCGCATAACGGTCGTGCACGAGGTCGGGCACCACTTCGGCATCGATGACGCGCGGCTCCATGAACTAGGCTGGTAACCGTTCGCAATGGGTTGGCTGCTTTGGGTTGCGGCCTGTCAAATGATCGGGCACCTTAGGTGACATAGCGAACACTCTGAGTCAGGCACAGCGGAGTCCAATGGGGGCCATGCGGACGCGACGGCTGCTGGGACGGCATCGCCGTGCCCTCCCGCGCCAAGTCACATACGGCGAGGTCATCGCCATCAGGGAGTTCCGCGCGCTCTGGTACGGCCAGAGCCTGTCCCTGCTCGGTGACCAACTCGCCCAGGTGGCGCTGGCCGTGCTCGTCTACGACCGCACGCGATCCCCGCTCGCGACCGCGGCCGTCTACGCGCTGACCTACCTGCCGACGATCCTCGGCGGCCCGCTGCTGGCCGGCCTCGCCGACCGGTTCGCGCGCAGGGGCGTCATGATCACGTGCGACCTGATCCGCGCGGCGCTGGTGAGCGTGATGGCACTGCCGGGGGTGCCGTTCCCCGTGCTGTGCGGGCTGGTGTTCCTCGTGGTGCTGCTCAGCGCGCCCTTCTCGGCCGCGCGCGCGGCGCTGCTGCCCGAAGTGCTCGAAGGTGACCGATACCTCGTCGGGTCCGCACTGCAGAACATGACGAACCAGGGCATCCAAATGCTGGGCTTCGCGGCCGGCGGCGCGATGATCGCCGCCATCGGCCCCTATCGCGCGCTCGCGGTCGACGCGGCCACGTTCCTGGGCTCCGCGCTGATCCTGGTCGCGCGCGTCCATCGGCGCCCCGGGGCCGCCCACCACAGCGGCAGGCCGTCGATGTGGGCCATGGTCAGGGCGGGATCCCGGCTCGTCTTCGGCGATCGGAAGCTCCGCACTCTCGTGCTCTTCGCCTGGCTCTGCGGCTTCTACATCCTGCCGGAGGGCCTGGCCGTCCCCTACGCGGCGAAGCTCAGCACCGGCACCCTGTCGGTCCCGGTGGTCACCGGGCTGTTGATGGCGGCGATGCCGATGGGGACCGCGGTGGGGGCGTTCTTCTTCAGTAGGTTCGTCACGCCGCCGCGGCGATTGCGCATGATGGGGTGGCTGGCCATCTTGAGCTGTCTGCCGCTGGTCGTGACCGCGTTGCAGCCGCCGTTGGCCGTGGTGCTGGGGGCGTGGTTCCTGTCGGGGGTGGGTGGGGCGTACCAGCTTGCGGCCAATGCCGCCTTCGTCCAGTGCGTACCGGCCGACCAACGCGGCCAGGCGTTCGGCCTGGTGCAGTCGGGGCTTCTGGCCGTACAAGGGATCGGGATCCTGATCGGCGGATTCGCCGCCGAGAAACTCGGACCGGAGCCGGTGGTCGCGCTGGCCGGCGTCACGGGTGTGACGGCCGCGGCCGTGCTCGCCATACTCTGGTCCGAGTCCCGGGTCGAGACCCCCGCCCCCGCCTGATCACTGCTGCGGCTTCTGCTCGCCGCGGTAGTAGTCGGTACTGTCCTGCCAGGTGGACTTGGCCTGCTGCTTGCCGAGGAGGTCCTGGGCGATCGAGGTGTTACGGTCCTCGTCCGGCATGAGCAGCCAGCCGACGGCGTACACGCCGACTCCGAGCCCACCGAACAGCGTGACGACCGCCAGGCCGATCCTGATCAGGTTGGCGTCGATGCCCAGGTACTCCCCGAGGCCCGAGCAGACACCCGCGATGACGCGGCCGTTGTTGGTCCGACGAAGCTGCTTGACGTTGTATTCGCTCATGTCTCAAGACTGCCCGGCGACCCGGCGTTCGCACATCAGGATTCCCCCTGGTAGAACCCTGGTAGGCCCTTACGTGACGGAAGGACGCTCGATGGACGACCTGCTGCGCCTGGACGACCGGCTCAACGGCGAGCAGCGGCTGATCCGCGACACCGTCAGGTCCTTCGTCGACGACCGCGTCCTGCCGTACGTCGGCGACTGGTTCGAGCAGGGCACCTTCCCCGCACGCGAGCTCGCGCCCGCACTCGGCTCGCTCGGCCTGCTCGGCATGCACCTCGAGGGCTACGGCTGCGCCGGCACGGACGCCATCTCGTACGGTGTGGCCTGCCGCGAGCTCGAAGCCGGAGACTCGGGTCTGCGGTCCTTCGTGTCGGTTCAGGGGTCGCTGGCCATGTTCCCCATCTGGCGTTATGGGTCTTCCGAGCAGAAAGAGCAATGGCTGCCCCGGATGGCCGCCGGTGAGGCGATCGGCTGTTTCGGCCTGACCGAGCCCGACCACGGCTCCGATCCCGCCAACATGCGCACGTACGCCAAGCGAGACGGCTCCGACTGGATCCTGAACGGCTCCAAGATGTGGATCACCAACGGCTCCATCGCCGACGTCGCCGTCGTGTGGGCACAGACGGACGAAGGCATCCGCGGCTTCGTCGTACCGACCGATACGCCGGGCTTCTCCGCCCCTGAGATCCACAAGAAGATGTCCCTTAGGGCCTCGGTCACCTCGTCCCTGTACTTCGACGACGTACGCCTGCCCGCCTCGGCCGTACTCCCGGAAGTCTCCGGCCTGAAAGGCCCGCTCTCCTGCCTCTCAGAGGCCCGCTTCGGCATCATCTGGGGCGTAGTGGGCGCCGCCCGCGCCTGCCTGGAGGCGGCGGTCTCGTACGCGAAGACGCGCGTGCAGTTCGACAAGCCGATCGGCGCCTTCCAGCTGACCCAGGAAAAGCTGGCGTGGATGTACGTCGGAACGGCACAGGCGGGCCTGACGGCCCTGCACCTGGGCGAGCTGAAGGACGCGGGGAAGCTGGAGCCCCGGCAGATCAGCTTCGGCAAACTGGCCAACGTACGGGCGGCGCTGGACATCGCCCGTCAGGCCAGGACGATCTTGGGCGGGAACGGGATCACGCTGGAGTACCCTGTGATCAGGCACATGAACAACCTGGAGAGCGTGCTCACCTACGAAGGCACCCAGGAGATCCACACGCTGGTGCTGGGGGAAGCGCTGACGGGGCTCCCGGCTTACCGGTGAGGGGGCTTAAGGGCGTCGCGTGGGGGGCGGTAATCTCTGTACCCTTGTGCTGTTGCTAGGGGGCGTTAGCTCAATTGGCAGAGCTGCGGACTTTTAATCCGTAGGTTCCGGGTTCGAGCCCCGGGCGCCCTACCAGGAAAAACACTTATCTTCGATCTTGTTGGACGAGGTCGTACAGCCACCTTTTACAGCCAAGAGGCCGGAACCCCGCTGGTGTCTTAGTATGCGCTGTGGACTTGATCCGGGCGATCTCCTGGGTGGTGGTTCGGGGACGACGCGGATGGGTTCGCCGTTGTCGTGGATGGTGATGTGGGTGTCGTCCACGGTCACGTCCAGGTTTTTGCGGGCGTGGATCCGGCCGACCTGGATCTTCTGGCCGACGATCTGGAAGTGGCCGCGGCTGCAGACCACTCACTGGACGGTGACGGGTTCGGTCGGCGAGGTGGGTGGTGGTCCGGCGGGCGGGCGTTGCGCAGGGTGACGCATTCGGCGAGCGGGAGCGGGCAGGGCACGGCGCGCAGCAGGAGGCGCTGTTCGTCCATGACGCGGGCGGTGATGCCGTCCAGGCGCACGGTGACGCGGCGGGGCCCGTTTTTCAGGCCAGACCTACAGGAAGGCCAAGAGAACACCAAGCCGGAAGCCCTGCCGGGCAGCCCGATCCGGGTTTCGCCTGCTATCACATCAAGACTTGATCAAGGCGCTTTCCCCGCAGATACCAGCATTACACGGGCGGCCGACGTATCGAACTCCTCGCGGCCCGGGAGCTGTGCGCCTGCCGAAAACGCCATCCATGCAGATGAGCATGCCGTAAGTGGCATTCATTCCAGAGCAGGCAGACTGCACCCACCGCTCCATGACCGAGTTCATACGAGACATGCGAACGCCGGTGAGCACCATCTGGATATCGGGCGTCGGTGAGGATCTGCTCCATGAGGGCCGGGAACGAGGACGATATCAAGGTCATCCGACGTGTCCGCCTTGGCGGGCTGATCCACGAATACGCGCAGGTTGCATAGGGTGGCCGAGTTCTTGGCACCCACAGGCGAACGCTCAGAACGGCGGTGCCTGGGGTAGACGCAGGCAAAAGCAAGCGCCTCCTTGTTCGCCTGGTTCGAAGTAGGTGTCGCCACCGTTGGCCTGGGCCAGGCTTTGGACGATCCACAGACCCAACCCCGAGCCCTCGGTCTCCCGCTGGGTGCGCGATTCACGGCTGAACCGCTCGAACAGGCTCGGCCGGAACTCTTCGGACACGCCGGGCCCGTTGTCGCACACCCGGATCTCCACGCCGTCGGGCTGCTCGGCTACCCGTACCTCGAACGGCGGGGCTCCGTATCGGAAGGCGTTCTCCAGATAGTTGATCAACATCTCTGACAACTCGCTACGATCCACCAGAGCCCGGACTTGGGGATCGCACGACACGTACACGTCCTTGGGCCGATCGGCGAACTCGGCCAGCCGTTCGAGGATCACCTCCAGCACCGGCACCGGCTCCACAGAGACCCGCACGGCGTTCGCATCGATCTTCGCCACGGTGAGCAGCTTCTTGACCAGTGCCTGGAGATTCGCCGTGCGAACCGCGATGCGGTCGAGGACGTCGGCACGCTCCTCGTCGGAAAAGCTCTCCTCGGGCTCACGCAGCATGTCCACCAACAGGCCGATCCCCGCCAGCGGGTTGCGGACTTCATGGGCGACCACGGCGATCACCCTGCTGTGGCGTTCGAGTTCTGCTTCGAGCTGCTGTTCGGCCTCGCGCCGGAGAGTGACGTCGCGCAACGCGGCGACGTACAGGTGTTCTCCTGCCACCGTCGCGGTGGTGGCGCGCATCTCGACCACTCGCGTCTGGCCGCCGGGCAGCATCAGGTCGATCTCGGTCGATTCGCCGTTGACGACCGGGTAACCGAACGGGGTGCCGATGAGTTCGTCCGACGGCCGGCCGAGCAGTTCCTCGGCGGCGGGGTTGCAGATCCGGATCACACCGTCCTCGTCGACCCCGACGATCCCGTCCGCCAGCGCCGCCATGACCATACGTCCGGCGTCGCGCCCGGGATCGGAGAGGCGCACCGGTTCGGTGTTCGGCCTCTCCGCGCTGTCGCGGGGCTCACCCATCAGCTCTCATCCTGGTCCCCGGCCGTTGCGCGGTCTGGGTCGGTCGGCCACTCCGGGTGGCGTGGCAGTACGACGGCGTCGGAGAGCATGTGGAAGGCTTCGGTATAGGGGTCACCGATGTGCATACCGGCACCGTCGATGGCGACCTGCCGGATGGTGTGGTCATGTGCCGAGCCGCGCGTCTGCAGGACGGCGATGGCACGCCGGACCACACCCGCTCCTTCGATGTAGGGCAGTAGGATCGTCACGTCGGCGATGCTGGCGACGTCCATGATCGGCGCTGTGAACATCGACGTTCCCCCGCCGGTCGGTGCGGAGGTGAACAGGGTCGTGATCTCGTGCTGCCGCACGACCCCGCCCAGTGCGATGACGAAATCCAGCAGTGTCCGCGGCGTCGCTCTCCGCTCAAGGGCGGAGAGACCGTCGATGATGAGCCGAGCCGGGGCAAAGTCCGCGGTGTCCCTCCTGATACGCAGGAAATGATCCTCCACTGAGGCCACTTCCGGGTACGTGGCAGTTACTCGGAGCAGTCCCGACGCCTCCATGACGTCCAAGTCCAGACCCCAGCCAGCGGCGTTGCGGCCGAGTTGCCCGCGAGTCTCGTCGAAGGCATGGAAAAGGCAGCGTTCGCCCGCCCGGAACGCGGCATCGGCGAACTGCAGAGCCGCCAGGGTCTTTCCGCCGCCGTACGACCCGATGAGCAGGACGACCGCGTCCCGGAAGACACCACCGCCCACCATGGCGTCCAGCTCGATGTTCCCGGTAGAGACCCGCTCCTGCGATGCCCGGTCACGTGGCACGAGGAACGCGACCGGGATGATGACCAGTCCGTCATTCGGGTCGATGGTGAACAACCACTCCCCGGTGCGGTGAGTGGTGCCGCGGAACTTGACAATCTCGATCGTCCGGTGTCGTCTTTCGTCCCGCATGACGTTCCGCATGATCATGACGTTATCGAATACGAACTCCTCTATGCCTTGCCGGGTAATGTGGTTGTATTCTGCGTCGCGTTCGGCGGTCAGGACCGATGTGACCTCGAGCGACTCCAAGACCCGGGCGAGCCGATACAACTCACGGCGAATGAGTTCCCGATCGTCGAAACGCATGAAGACCGCGCCGAGCGAATCCAAGGAGACCCGTTTGGCGCCGATCTGACGCACGGCGCGATCGACGCGGGCCATCAGCGCGCCCAGGTCGTACGTCCCCACGGTGGGCGTCTGCTCACCGGCCTCCGGCGAGGCGTCGACGAACGTCCACTTTCCCTCGGCCTCCCAGCGTGCGATGTCGAAGCCCAGGGAGCCGACGTTGCGGCGGAGGTTCTCAGGTGTCTCGTCGAAGGCGACGAACACGCCGGGGTCACCGAAACCGGCGATGCCCCGGGCGAGGAACTCCAGGCAGAACAGCGTCTTCCCGGTGCCGGTCGTGCCGGCCACGAGGGTGGACCGACCGGCAGGAAGCCCCCCGAGGGCGATGTCGTCGAAGCCATTGATACCGGTCGGTGTCCGCCCGACCGTGGCACTGCCCATCATTGCGCCTGCCCTTCTGGGGACGATCTGCCCACCTCAGGAAGGCCGAGCAAAGCTGCAGCCCGAGCCTGATCGGACAGATCTCCGATAACCCGGAAACGTGGGAGCGGCTTGGTCCTGATCACGATTGGGATGGCCAGAATCCGCTCCTCCTCCGCGAGATCCGGTTGTTCGGCGGCATCGATGACCTCGATCTCATGGCAGCCGGGAAGATAGGTGTCACATAGGGCCCGCAGATTCGCCACCGCGGCCAGCGACCGCGGTGTCTGCCCTACCACGTACAACCTGAACGAGTAGGTCGCCATCGGCGTCAACACCGCCGTGCCGTCAGGAACTCGTGTTCCGACCCGGCCGGACTCCCATTCATGACGCCCCCTCGCCGCGCCGACCCGTGACGGCCGACACGCTCATCACGGCCCTGGCCGCTTGCGCCTGGTGCCTATGCGGCCGGTCGCCCCCCACCGGCGCCAGTCGGCCCCCATCAACCCCGGTATACCCCCGCTGACCGCCCGCTATCTGCCCGTCGATGTCGACCGGCGGCTTGGAGCACCCGCCGTTCATGCTCGCGCCGGTCGCTGCGAACGCGGCCCTCGCCGCCGTGGCCTGTGGCGGTATCACCTCCGGCTTTCCCTTGAGGCTCAGGGTGACCAGTCGGCCGTCCATGGATCGGAACCGTCCCACCCTGACCGCCCGGCCGGGAGCCGCGATCCGGTGCGGGATGTCGTCCCAGGCGTCCACGTGGAGCCCGACTCGGAGGGGCATCTCCCGAGGCGCTGGTCGACGGCTGCGATGAGGGCCGGGAGCTCGGCCGCCGCGTCGGTCGAGCGGAGCCACGATGTCCTGTCCACTGGCCCAACGTGGCCACGCGCAGTTGCGAGGGTCAGCCGTACGGCGGATGCTTGAACCGGAGGTCTGGGAGGGACGCGAGCCCTACGGCTGAGCCTCGGACCTGCGCGCGGCCAGGAGGGCCCCTTGGACGGGCATTGTCCCACTGGGGAGATCGCCCGCAGGACCGCACAGAGCCCAGGCTTGAGCCGCTGCCTGAATCCGGTTCTGGTGAAAGGGGCCAACAGTGCCTGACAACTGCGTACTGATCATTCGATTTCACTCACTAAGCGGTGAAGATATCTCCATGATCAGTAGAGATTTCGACGGAGAGCAGGGAGCGCTCGAGGTGATCGCTCGCGCTCTTGACGAGCAGCGCAGCCTGGTTTTGACCCGCGCTAGGTACGACCGGGAGACCGAGACGAACGGCGTGGTCATCAACCTGGCCAACGTGGTTTTGGTGCGGGTGTCGAAGACAGACAGCGCTGAGGCGGGGCAGTACCTGTAGCGGGGAAGCCGGCCCCGCGATTGACACCACTCCTGGCACCTTTGCGGCCGTCCTGGAATCGGCAACTCGATTGACGAGGAATCGGGTTCGGTCGGCTGTAGTGTTGTATGAAGGTCGTGCACTCTCATGTGCAACGGCCTGGAAGGGGCGGCCCCGGCGCGAACACGCCGGGGTCGTTTTCGCGTCCAGCGAGCCCATGTTCACCGTGACGCCGGTCGGCACGGCAACGCGGTCCAGGCCCGTGATGCGCCACGCCGCGCTGCGGCCTGGAGGCCGGTCACGGCGCGGGCGCCGCGCGGGCATCGCCGTAGTCACACCGCGCCACACCCAGCCAACTCACCGACCGCCGACACGCCGCCGCCTGCCAGGATGCCGCCATGACCGACGAGGAGCAGCTAGCCCAGCTTGACGACCTCATCGCCCATGAGCAGATCATCCGAAGCATTCAGCTCACCATGCAACTGTTCGAGTGCAGCATGCGGGACGCGACTGAGTTCTACCAGGAGCAGCGTAAAGGGCCCGCCTCCGGCGGGGGCGCTCCGGCTCCGGGATGATCGCCGCGTAGACCGGATGGCCGTAGATGGCCGAGGTGGAAGCCTGATCATCCCGCCCGCCATCGACCCGGGACAAGCCGAGCAGACCAGGGCCACGGGGCCCTGGCCCGCTTCCCCTTCGCGAGGGTCGACGGCAGACGGGATGATCGGGCGGGGTGTACGCAGGTGCGCAATCCATGCCACCCTGCGCCTATGCTCACCGTCCGCCAACTCCTCGACTACCTCACCGGCCTGCCCGACGAAACCCCCGTCGTGGTCAACGTCAATGCCGGGGATTGGTACCTCCGCGTAGAAGATCTCAACGTGACCACCGCCCAAGACGCGACCGGTCCGCGGGTGAAAAGGCGCGCGAGCTCTCAACCGCGCGTGGAGCCCACCTGTTCGCCCGCCGCGCGGAGACGTTCCTGGCCGGCCTCGGCTGACAGAGGTGGGGCGAGAAGTTCGGATCGCGAGGAAGAAAGTTTCCACTGGCCGTCGATGCCGTCGCCGCCATGATTTTGGTCAGCTCAGAACCGGTCGCCGACATGGAGCCTTTCGTCCGTGCGGCTCAACAGGGTGACCCTGAGGGGCTCGCCCGCCTTCTTCAGCATGAGTACCCCGGGATGCGGGCGGTGGCGGTCGGGGTCCTGGGCGCGGGACCGGATGCCGACGACGCCTGCCAGGACGCCGCGGTCACCGCGCTCTCACGCATCGGCAACCTGCGTGATCCGTCCAAGGTCCGCCCATGGCTGCACGCCATCGTCCGCAACAACTGCCGGATGATCCTGCGCAACCGCCTGCCCGGCCTGGTCGAGTCGGCCGGCGCCGACCTGATCGCCTCGTTCCTCGACGACCCGGTCGCGGCCATCGAACGCAGCGCCCTGCGTGACTTGGTCTGGCACGGTCTACGGCAGCTGACGCCCGCGACACTGCCGGTGGCGATGCTCCGCTACTTCACTGTCCGCAACTCCTACGCGGAGATCGCCACGCTGTGCGGGATCCCGGTCGGCACCGTACGCAGCCGGCTGAGTGACGCCCGCTGGCAACTGGCCACAGTTCTTCCGCTGGTCGGCCATCATCGGCACCTGGATCAGGGCGCGATCAACACCGAGCGCGCCCGCCGCGATCCTCTCCGCGGTCGCGAACCGCGTACCGCTTCCGTCGGTCCACCGGCGCTGGGCCGAGGACCTGGTCATGTATTGGCTCACCGGTGTGACGGGCACACCCAGGATTACGATCTGGGAAGCCGACGCCATCTATGAGCTGGGCCGTTCGGCCTGCGGAACTCCCCGTCGGGGCATCGCCATGGTCTTGGCATTGAATTCTGTCCGACAAGGCCCGATATAAAAGCCGACGACTTTCAATCCGTAGATTCCGGGTTCGAGTCCCGGACGCCCTAACCGTCAAAAGCCCTCTTGGCCAGGGGTTTCACAGAACCGCATTTTCGATGCGGGGCAGATTCGGGTCATCTTTGCCTGGTTTTACTTCGGCGCGCTTGCCAGGAAGTTTTCAGGATCGATCGGTTGATCCATCGCATCGAGGGCTATTAACGTGCATTTCACCCTCAGTTTTCCCGAGTTGTCAAGAAGGCGGTCACGACGATGACCCGACGTACCCGCAGAGCCTTGGCGGTGGCCTTAGCGCTCGTCCTCAGCCTGAGCCTGGTTTCCCAGGCAGGTACGGGGACGGCCGCGGCCGCCAAGCCCCAGCGGCCGAACATCATCTTCTTCCTGGTGGACGACATGTCCGCCGACTTGCTGCCGTACATGGACACCGTGCGCGGCCTGGCCGACGACGGCACCACGTTCACCAACTACTACGTGTCGAACTCGTTGTGCTGCCCGTCGCGCGCCTCGATGTTCACCGGCCAGTTCCCGCACAACACCGGCGTGGCCACCAACCTGAACTCCGACCGCGGCGGCTACAAGGCGTTCGCGCCGCACGAGCCCAGAACGTACGCCGCTTCGCTGGAAAAGGCCGGATACCGTACCGGCTATCTCGGCAAGTACATCAACGAGTACCCAGTGACGGGCACCGACTATCACGTGCCGACAGGCTGGGACGAGTGGCACGTGGCGGCCGGCTCCGGCTACGGCGAGTTCAAGTACCAGCTCACCAACTATGTGAAGGGGGAGACGCCCGGCCTGGACTCCTCCGACGGCACGTACTTGGTGGACCTGCTCGGCAAGCGGGCTACGGACTTCATCGCACGTTCCCGCGAGCGCGCCCCGGGCAAGCCGTTCTTCCTGCAGGTCGCGCCGTTCGCGCCGCACGCCAGGCTCAACGTCAAGCCGGGCGAAAAGGAGCCGCGCTTCCCGCCCGCCCGCCGCGACCGGCCCAAGACCCAGTTCCCGGCCGGGGAGTTCCCGAACGGCGACTGCGGCGGGCCCGACTGCGACGACATCGATGTGAGCAAGCTGCCCGCGTTCGACGAGGACACCGCCGACAAGCCCTCCTGGGTACGCCGCGAGCCGCTCGCTCCCGCGCTGGTCAAGCAGTTGCGTACGGACTTCCGCGACCGGATCCGCATGGTGCAGTCGGTGGACGACATGGTGGCCCGCGTCCTGGGCACGCTGACGGCCGCCGAGAAGCGCGACACGTACGTGGTGTTCACCAGCGACAATGGCTTCCACCTCGGCCAGCACCGCCTGGTACGCGGCAAGAGCACCGCCTACGACCACGATGTGCGCGTGCCGCTGCTGGTCAAGCGTCCTACAGCGGGACGGCACGGCGACCTCGTGACCAGCGCCATCGCCCAGAACGTCGACCTGTTCGCGACCTTCCTCGACATGGCCGGCATCGGCGCCGCCACCCGCGACAGCCGTGACGGCCGCAGCCTGCTGCCGCTCATCCAGGGCGACAAGGTCGAGGACTGGCGTAAGTCGGCCCTGATCGAGCACGTCAAACCCAACCCGGCCGCACCCGGAGAGCCGGAGCCGGACCCCGACGCCGAACCCCTCCAGGCGGGCAACTCCCAGCCCCCCAGTTACGCGGCCGTACGTACTGCCGGGGACCTGTACGTCGAATACGAGGGCGCGTCGAAGCCCGAGTACTACGACACGGTGTCGGACCCGAAGCAGGAGTCCAACGACCCCGACAACGCCAGGACCGCCGACCTGGCCAAGGTCCTCGACGCACTGGCGAAGTGCGGCCAGGCGGGCGCCCCGGACTGTTGGACCGCGGCCCGCCTCTGACCTGGGCAAACCCGGCCAGGGGCAGCGCGACATCCGCCGCCCCTGGCCGGGCGCCTCTGGGCGTCAGCGAAGCGTCTGTGTTCCGATGACGGACAGCACCTGCAGGTTCTCGTGGGGGCTGCGTGTGAACGAGGCGTGTAAGCCCTCCCTACTTGTCGTGCTGCCGGCCCACCATCTCGTTGATCCAGATGGGCGCGAACGGAGACGTACAGCCTGGGGAAGTGGGGTAGTCCTTGAGCACTTCCAGGCGCGCACCGATGTCGATCGCACGGGCGCGGTGCTCGGCGTGCTCGATCCCGATCTGAGCCAGGCAGTTGTTCATCGCCCACTGCAGGCGATCCGGGGCGTCTTTCATCTCCGCCTCGATGACATCGAGCAGTCCCGCGAGGTCGAGTCCCTCGGGTTGCTTCGTCACGCGTTCGGCGGTCAGCGCCCAGCCGGCGCTCGCGGCCACCGGGTCCGGATCGGCGAACCAGGCCAGGCGCAGCTCTTCGGCGTGCGGGTTCTTCTTCACCACGTAGTTCACGAGCCAGTCGTGCACCTTGGGTGTGCGCGCCTTGCGCAGCATGCCGTCCAGTTCGTCACGCTCGAATGCTTTCGGGCGGCAGATCAGGATCGCCAGCAGTTTCGCCGCGGTGTCATCCGTCTCCCAGAGCCGGCACGCGAGTTCCTGCTGCGTCTTCAGCCGCTTGGCGAGCGCGCGCAGCTTGCCGAGGTTCACACCGTGATCGTCACCGTGCCTCTCGTTCACCTCGCGTGCCTTCGGGTCCTCCAACCCGGCCAGCTCGGCCATCACCTGGCCCAGCGTCGTCTCGGCCACCTCAGCCTCCTGTCCGTCACGTGCGAGATTCAGCCTAGACGGGAGGCGGCTTCGTACCGTACATGCTGGTTCGGCGGCAGCCACCGACACGGGATCCCGCATCTTCGCGCCCTGACCCTTGCCTTCACTCCGAGCAGCCGGTAGTCAGCCGTTGCGCCGCCAGGAGCGATGTCCATGCCAGGACGAGCGCGATGGCGAGGGCGAAGGCGACATTGGCCACCCGTGAGCCCTGCGACGCGAAGATCGAGATCCAGGCTGCCAGGAAGAGCGCGCCGGTCACCGTACTGAAGGCGGCCCAGCCGCGGCGGCCGGCCGCCGCGAACCGTCGGCCGAACGCGAAACACGCGGCGATCAGCGCGACAAAGGCGACCCCGGAGACGAGGAAGTGCACCATCCCGTGCGTGCTCATGCTCGTGGGCGGGCCGAGGGGCGTCCCAGGCGGGAAGCCATCGGCGGGGTCGGCGGAGAAGAAGGCGGCGGCGACCATCCCGGCGCCGAAGACACCGACCAGCCGAGGCCCCCAGATACCTCCCCAGCCCGCCGGACCGCGTGTCCGGTGCAGGCCGACCGCTCCCGCCACGAACAGCAAGCCGCTGACCGCGAAGTTGGCGATCTGAATCCATCCCTGGTCACCGTTGCTCAGCATGCTGGCCGGGTACCGGCTGATGTCGAACCCGTCCCTGGTGAGCATCTGCAGCAGCACCACGACGATGTAGAGCGGGCCGGCGACGATGCCGCAGCCCAGCAGCGTCCGCGTCGCCCCGCCAGTGAGGTCGTCGGTCATCGGTACTTCTCTGAGAACGGGACGATTCACCGCGCGGCGGGTCATCTGTCGCCGTCCCCGGCGGCGACCGGCTGGTTGCCGATCTCTCGGTGGGTGGCGTTGATCTGGTTGACGATGTCGATCATTCCTCTTCTTCCTCCTCGTCGTTCGAGCCTGGTCGTTCCTCCGCGGGCGGCGTCTCGTCAAGCGGGGGCGTCTCGTCAAGCGGGTGGCGGCGCTCGCGAGTTCGGTGCCAGCGCGTCCAGGCGCCGGGGTGCCGACCGCGCCGCCGAGCACGTCGAGTGCGTGAACGGGGCCAACAATTTCACTCAGTACTTATATAAGTCAAGTCTTATTATGGTTGATACGGGCCTCGGCGGGAGCGTTCCGCCCGTACGGTGGGGCAGGCATGCGGCTTAACGCTCCGTTACCGTCCGCGCTGCGCGCCGGCCCGGTGTACTGGGTCGTGTCGCCGCTGAGGGCGACACCCATCGGGGTCTGCCGCAGGGTCTCGCCGAGTTCAGTGACGATCTCCGCGGGCGTATCGTTCAACCGCTCGGCGCGGTCCAGGCCGCGTTCCTGCTAAGCACCGCTTTCGGACCGTGGCTCCTCGGCCTGGGGTACGACGTGCTGGGCTCGTACGACCCGGTCATCCCTGTGCTGATGGGCATCCTCGTCATCGGCGCGATCCTCATCGGGTCCCTGGGCCCCTACGCCTATCCCGCCGTCAACGGTTTCGACCAGCTCGCCGCGCGAGACGAGCTGGCCGCAGCGCAGGTACTGAGCGAGATCGCGGAGGGCAAGGACTGTTCAGAGGCTCAGCAGAACGTCGTCACCACGTCACGGGCTTGCTCGGGGTGAACAGCCAGACGTTGAAGAAGTCGGTCAGGTCCCGGCCGGAGATCTTCTCCGCGAGCGTGATGAACTCATCAGTGTCGGCTAGGCCGTAGCGATGATCGGCCGCCCACGTCCGCAGCAGCCGGAAGAAGGGTTCGTCGCCGATCTTCACGCGCAGCGCCTGGAGCGTCATGCCGCCACGGTTGTAGACGGCGGTGTCGAACATGGTGTCGCGCTGCGGGTCGGCCACCTTCGACAGCCAGAACGACTCCGGCCTGGTGGCGTACTGCCGGTCGAACCACGCCTGGACGGTCTCGCCGCCGGTGTGCTCAGTCCAGTAGCGCTGGGCGAAGGTGGCAAAGCCCTCGTTGAGCCAGATGTGCTGCCAGGTCCGCACCGAAACGCTGTCGCCGAACCACTGATGGGACAGCTCGTGCGCGACCGTGGTCTCGCTGCGGACGGCGGAGTACAGCGGCTTGGTCTGATTCTCCAGTGAGAAGCCGACGATCGGGACGTTGTCCACGATCGCGCCCGTCTCCTCGAACGGGTAGCGCCCGAACAGTTCGCTCCAGTAGTCGGTGATGTCGGCGGTCTGCTGGAAGACGACCTCGGTACCAGGCACGGTCGGATCGGTGGCGACCCATTCGCGCAGGCCGTCCGGGGTCCTGCCCTTCTGCACGTCGAACCGGCCGATCGTAGCTGTGACCAGGTACGACGCCATCGGACGCAGCTCGTTCCACAGGAAGGTCGTCGTGTCACCGTGGGTGACCTGCGCCGCCAGCACACCGTTGGCCGCGGCGGTGAGCCCCTTCGGGACGGTCACCGAGATGGAGTAGGTCGCCTTGTCGCTCGGGTGGTCATTGGAGGGGAACCAGGTGCTGGCCGCGTTCGGCTCGCAGGCGACCAGCACACCGTCCTCCGTGGCGATCCACCCGTACGGCAGGCCGAACACGATCGGGCCGCCGAGCGGCTGCGGGATGCCGTCGTAGGTGACGCCTACGTCGAACACGCTCTGACGCCGCAGGCCCGACCCGGGCGTAACGATCAGCTCCTGGCCGTCGCGCACGTACGCGGCCTGGCGGCCGTTGACCGTGACCGACCTCACCGTGAGCTGCTGGAAGTCCAGATCGAAGCTGGACAGGTCCTGGGTGGCTCGAGCCAGCATGTGCACCGTCCCCCTGAGCACCTTGGTGGCAGGGTCGTAGCCCAGGTTGAGGGAGTAGTGCTGGGCGTCGTACCCGCCGTTTCCCTCCAGGGGGAAGTAGGGGTCACCGAGACCGGGCGCACCTGGCCGGAAGTCGGGCGGCGCGGCCGCGGCAGCGGATGGGGCGGCTGCGAAGGTCATGGCCGCCGCCATGCTGAGAGCGGCGGTCCAGCGAGCGATCTGGGCAAGCACCATCGCAAGCCTCCGTGGGGTAGGTCATTAGCCCGAGAGTGAAGGAAAAACCGGAACTTGTCCGGACCCAAAATTCGGCACCCGCGTCGACGACCATCGCTACCACGGCCCACGACCCCACGCTCACGAACAAGGCGCCGAAACGACTTCTCGCATCTCCAGGAGCGGCAGGCCCGCCGCGTACCGGCGGAAGAAGCCGGCTGTCGGGGTGTCCGCCGTCGCGACGGCGTCCGGGGTGCCCTCCGCGACCACCGCACCCCCGTCCGGACCGGCTCCCGGCCCCAGGTCGATCACCCAGTCCGCGGACGCGGCGACCGGGATGTCATGTTCGGCCACGACTACGGTGTTGCCCGAGTCGAGCAACACATCGAGCGCATCCACCACACGCTGGATGTCGGACGGGTGCAGGCCTGAGACGGGCTCGTCGAGAACGACGAGGCCGGCTTTGCGGCTCGCGGCACCGCGCTGGATCGCGGACGCCAGTTTCAGCCGCTGTGCCTCGCCGCCGGACAACTCGGTGGCGCTCTGGCCGAGTTGGAGATAGCCGAGTCCGACCTGGTTCAAGGATTCCAGCGTCTCCGTGAGCTGCCGGGGCTCGCGGAACCGCGCCACGGCCTCGGCGACGGTCAGCTCCAGTACCTGGTCGATGGCCAGCCCCTGATACCTGATTTCCAAGGCCTCCGGCTTGTAGCGCCGCCCTTCGCACGCGTCGCAGACGACCCACACATCCGGCAGAAAGTGCATGTCAACCAGCTTGCGGCCATAACCGGTGCAGGTCTCGCAGCGGCCGCCACCCGCGGTGTTGAAGCTGAACCAGGAGGCACTGACCCCGTGCTCGCGCGCCATGTCGGTTTCGGCGAACAGCTTGCGGACGATGTCGAATGCCTTGCTATACGTAGCGGGGTTCGACCGCGGCGTCCGCCCGAGCGGTTCCTGATCGACGACGGCGACCCAGCCGAATCCCTCGAAGCCGGTCACCTCCCGCACCGTGTCGGTCACGGCCCCGTTGAGGGCGGCCTCCACGCTCGTCCCGAGCACGCCTAGCAGGCTGCTCTTGCCGCTGCCGCTCACCCCGGTCAGGCAGGTGAGCCGACCGGCGGGGAAACGCACCAGGTCCGCGGTCACGTTGTGCACACGCAGGCCGTGCAGCTCCACCCAGCCGGTGTCGTCCCCGGCCGGGCGGCGGGTCCGGCGCAGCCGCGGCCCTTCACCGGCCAGATAGCGCCCGGTCAGCGACTTCGGGTGGGCGGCCGCGTCGGCGGGCGGCCCCGACACCAGAACCTCACCGCCGAGACGGCCCGCGCCCGGCCCCATATCGATCACCCAGTCGGCCCGGGCGATCAGCTCAGGGTCGTGCTCGACAAGGAGCACCGTGTTGCCGGCCGCGCGCACTTCCAGGGCGATGTCGAGCAGGTGTGCCTTGTCCGCCGGATGCAGCCCGGCCCCGGGCTCGTCCAGGACGAAGATGATGCCGCTCAGCTCAGTGCTGAGCTGCGCGGCGAGCCGGGTCCGCTGCAACTCACCCCCGGACAGCGTCGCCGCGCTCCGGGCCGGCTGGAGATGGGCCAGGCCGAGCCGGTCAAGGATGCCGAGCCTGCGGCCCAGGTCCTGCAGCAGCGGCTCACCCACCTCGCGCTGGCGGGAGCCCAGGTCGTCCGCCACGCGCCTCACCCACCTGTGAACCTCCCGTACTTCCACCTCGAGCAGGTCGGGATAGGTCAGCCCGCCGAGCCGCACGGCCAGGGCCACCTGGTCGTACCCGCTGCCACCGCAGGTGCCACAGGGCCGCTTGCGCATGTACGGCAGGTAGCGCTGCTTGGCACTGGAGGTCTGGGCGTTCATGAACACCCGCTCCACCTCGGCGAGCGCCCCCCGCAGCGGCTCGCTCAAGGTGTAGGTCACCTGGGCCGTCTCATTCTTGTTCGTCATGTCAACGGTCGCCTCGATCTTCTCGTCACCCGTGCCGTACAGCACGCAGTGACGGAACTCCTCAGGCAGCGACTGCCACGGCCGGCCGAGGTCCACGCCCCGCTTGTCGGCAAGCGCCGGTACGAACGCGTGCTCTCCCGACCGCCACTTCGCGTACCAGGGCGAGGCCCCCTCGAACAGCGGCAGCTCCGGGTGGGTGATGACCAGGTCCTCCTGCGCCTGCCAGCGCCCGCCCACCCCATGGCAGTCCGCGCAGCTCCCTTCCGGCGTGTTGCGGTCGAAGTGAGCGGTCGTCAAATGCCCGTCCACACTCTCCGCCGCCGGGTCCGCGCCGATCCCGGGAAGGCGCGAGTACAACAGCCCCAGGTGCCCGTCGATGCCGGTGATCGTCGCGACCGTGGAGCGGGGGTTGCGGTTCAGGCGACGCTGATCGACCGCGAGCGTCGCGCCGAGTCCCAGGATGCGGTCGACCTTCGGTCGATTGCGCTGGGTGATGTACTGCCGTACGAACGGCGAAAGCCCCTCCAGATACCGCAGCTGGGCCTCATTGTGCAGAGTGTCGATGGCCAACGAGGTCTTGCCACTGCCGCTCACTCCCGTGAACGCGACGATCCGCCCTTTGGGGATGCTCACCGACACGTCCCGCAGGTTGTTGGTACGAGCCCCCACCACGTCGATGGTCTCGCGCCCCATACCCTCGACGCCCCGTACGAATGCCGTCAACTTTCGTTCACCCGCGCAGTGACCTTGGCGACGTCGGGAGCGTAGGCGGTCATCCAGTGCGGATGCAGCCGGTAGTAGACCACTTCGTTGTCCCAGTCGAAGAAGTCGCCGCCATAGAAGTCCTTGAAGTAGGCGAGCAGGTCCGGCCAGTCCTCGGCCGGCTCGCCACCGAAGGGGTTGAGGATCTCCACCGTGCCGTGCGTGAACACGCCCAGGTCCTCACCGCGCATGTGCGCGGCGCTGACGGCGGGGCGGGCGGCCAGATGGCGGGCCTTGGCGGCCTTGCGCGCCGTGCCGAAGTGCCACTTGCCGTGCAGGAAGTGCCCGTCCACTCCGCTGATCCGCGGCTCGCCCTTGGCCGTCACGGTGGACAGGGCCAGGGTGCACATCCCGGTGAGGACGCCGGTGAGCTGCTCCGCGGTCAGCGTGCGCTCGGTACTGATGATCGAGCGGAGATGCGAGGTGGAAACGGAGAGAGAAGAATCCAGTAGGACCTGCAGCTCTTTGAGCTCTTCTCGGGTTTCGCGCATTGCTGTCCTCATCTATGTCGGGCGCGGCCCACGTCCTCCATCAGCGCCGGCCGGCGAAGCCATGCTCGTCCCAAAAGCCGACATCTTGTGTCATGTTTTTCATCGCTTGCGCGGACATCACCTGGATCGACGAGTAGCAACCTGGTTCCGCGGCACCGTTGCGGGAATCCGGTGGATCTGGGCTCAGGCGCTGTCTTCCGCGGCCGAGGTGACGCGCTGGATGGCCTGGACGGCGACGTCAGGCTGGTCGACGTAGATGTAGTGGCCGCTGCCGGTGGCCGTGCTCAGCTTGCTGCGGCTGGACAGCGCGAGCCACTTGCGCTGTCCCGCGGACCACGCCTGCTCCAGGCGCGGCCCGTATGTGGGGATGGCCGCGAGGTACCGCTTGCCGTGCTGGATCACCTCCACCGGGATGTTTCCGGCGGAGCGCGCCTTTCCATCGGTGATGACGAGCTTCTCCGGGTTCTGTCCCTGGAATATCGCGAGGTTCTGCGCGCGTACCTCGGCTGCCGGGCCCTTGGCGGACTCGGGGATCGCCTTCGTGATGTCGTGCACCATCGTGGGTGGCGTGGCGTCCATCAGGACCAGCCCTTTGACTCTGTCCTGATGGTCGGGGGCGTATCTGGCGGCGATCAGTCCGCCCAGCGAGTGCCCCGCCAGGACGACCGGGCCGTCACCGGCGACCCGGTCGAGCACGCCGGTGAGGATCTTCCCGGTGCCGGCGAAGTCCTGCGGGCCGTCCGGCTGGTCGCTGGCGCCCGCGCCGAGCCGGTCGTAGCTGCAGACCTGGTTCTTCTCGCTCAGCGTCTTCTGGAGAGCGGCCATCTTGTCCAGCCCGTCACCTCCTCCGTGCATCAGCACGATGACGGGCTTGCCCTTCGCCGGGTCGCCCGAACAGGACACGTTCACCGACCGGCCGTCAACATTGATCTTCTTGGTTCCGGAGATCCGGCCGGTGTCGGCTTTGTGGGTCACGGGGGCGAGTGGGTCCCAGTTGTCCATCGAGTCCTCGTCGCAGCCGGTGACCCCCGCCCCGATCACGGTGACGCACAGTGCGGCCACAACGGCTGCCTTGAGCTTGCGGGGCATGATGTCCTCCAGTGCGAAATCGGAAGTGGCCGCGGTGCCGTGCCACGCCGTAACGTTATGGAGTCGACGGGTGCGGAATCGTCACCGCACGGAGGACATTCGCCGGTAGCTCGCTCGGGGGACAGGTCAGTGGTTCCGGCGCTGGACGTACAGGCGGTTGCCCTTCGGTCCCGTCCATTCCACCCGCACGATCCCGGGCACCGCCGTGTCGCCGACGCGTGACGGGTCGGCCCAGTAGCCGAACCTGGGGTTGCGGAAGAACGTCGCCCACAGCTTGCCGTTGTGGTCCACGAAGAAGTTGTTGTGGCCGGCGCCGACACCCACGGTCCACCGCTTCGAGTACGGTCCCTCGAAGGTGTCCGAGACGGCGACTACCGCGTCGTAGTGGTACTGCGCGCGACCGGTGCCGGGTGGGTCGTAGGCGTACCGGGTGCTGCCGTCGGCGTTGGTCGAGGTCCGGTTCCAGGCGGCCTGGAGCAGGAAGTACTTGCCCCCGTACTTGAACACGTACGCGCCTTCGAGATACGGCTCGGGCGAGTAGGGCGTCTGCTGGAACTGCGGGAGGTTGGTGGTCGGGACGATGTCCTCCATGTCGTCCCGGAACTTCGCGTACAGGTGGTTGTGCAGCACCAGCCAGGCGTCGTCGCCCTCGGAGTAGAGGCTGCCGTCGATGTGGTGGTAGGCGCCGGGCAGGATGAAGCTCGGCCCGCCGGTGACGGGGTCGCCGAAGGGCTTGTCGTGGTTGCCCTGGACCAGCCGGTACGGGCCTTCGGGCCCGCCCTCGCTCACGAGCATGAACGAGCCGACCTTGTGCGCGTGGTCACCCATGCAGGCGACGATGTACCACTTGCCGCGGAAGTAGTGCACCTCCGGCGCCCAGACATCGCCGCGCTTGCCGAACTGGTCGTCGGTCCAGTACTCCTGCCACGGAGCGACCACCATGCGGCCTGGCCGGTTCTCGTCGACGAACTCGGGCGACCAGACCTTGCCCTTCTCGGCGCCGGGGCGGATGCCGGTGGTGTCGGCCAGCTTCCACGGCCCGCGCAGGGACGGGGACACCCACATGAAGATGCCGTCGTTCCACGGGGCGGCGGCCGCGACCCCGGGCGCCCGGGTGGTGCCGGTGGCGACGTAGATCGGACGACCCTTCACCACGAAACAGTTGACGTACGTGTCCCGCATCCAGACCCGGCCGAGCTCCTTGTCACGGGGGCGGAGTTCCAGCGGGAGGATGAGGGAGTTGTCCTCGCGCGGCCACAGGTCGAGCCGGGTGTCGGCGAGGCCGTAGGGCTCGAGGTCGGGCCAGTTCGACGGGTATCGCTTCATCGAGGTGCTCGCCTGCGCGGCGGTCGCGGGCAGTGCCGCCGTTCCCAGAAGGCCGGCGGCTCCCGCCAGCAGGGAGCGTCGGCCGACGGTCAATCCGTTGGTGGAATCAGTCATCAGTTAGGTCCTCCGCATCAGCGCGGTCCGTTCGGTGCGCAGCTTGCGGGTGAGTTTTCCCAGATGGCGATATATCGTCAATAACCCGGAAAAATTAATCGGTGATCGCGCAGGTAGGTCACAGCACCCGGTCGAGCAGCCTCAGGGGGATTCGCACAGCCTGTTGAGCTCCGCGGCGTCTGTGTTGATATCCGCGATCACCTGGTTGGGATCGCCGCCGGTCATGCCGGTCAGGCGAAAGTTCAGTTCCTGGAATTCGCGGGCCAGCAGAGTGATCTTCGCCCCCACCACTCCTTCCGCGTGGAAGGCCGCACCCATCAGGTCGCTGTACGTCTGCTGAGCCGCGGCCGTCTGACTGCTGCGGACGGTCCCGGCGTTCCGGCGGTATGCGGTCAGCGCCGCCGCCGCCTCGTCGCAGCCGCCGGGCCGGACCGCTGACAGCGGTGAAGAGGAAACCGGGGCCTCTCGCGTGGGGCTCGGTGGTTCGGGCGTGCTGGACTCGGGCGATGGTTTCGGGGTCCGTCGTGCGTGCCGGGTTTTGACCGGTTCTGGTGACGATGACTCCGGGGCCGGGGTGGGGGCCACGGTATCGGGCTGGGCCTGGGGTTGGGGTTGCTGCGGCGGGGTCGGCGGCGCCAGGTACGCGGCCAGCGCGACCACGGCGGCGATCGCGGCCGCCAGAGCGCTCACTGCCGTCCAGTTCAGGCGCGAGCCTGCTCCTCCGCCCGCCGTCGGCGGCTGCGTTGATCCGCTCCCCGTCATGTCCTCATCGTGGCCGAGCCGCCGAGCTCGGTCCAGAAGATCTCCTGCTCTGGCCTGATCAGGCGAAATCTTGCGCAAGAAGACTCTCGACAGAGCATGACACTTATGCCATGGTATCACCATTCCATTTGTGGCACGGTTAACTTCGTTACGACGACGGGCACATTTGATGAAGCTTGAGATCCTTCTCCTCGGAGCGCTGCTCAACCGTCCCAGCACGGGCTATGAGCTGAAGAAGTTCTTCGACACGCACGGCCGGTTCGCGCGCTCGAACACGACCATGAGCCAGGCCTACCGGACGCTGGCCTCGATGGAGGAGCGCGGCTGGGTCGAGCACACGATCGAGGAGCGCCCCGGGGCGAGCAACGCCAAGCGCTACCACGTGACCGAAGAGGGTTACACCGTCTTCATCGACTGGCTGACGCGCCCGTACAACCCGCCCACCCGTTTCGGAGATCCCGACCTGCACGCACGTCTCGGCTACGCCGGCTTCATGACGGTCGAGCAGGTGATAGCCCTGCTCGACATCGAGATCAACACCCGGGTGGCGGAGGTGGCGCGTTACCGCCACCGTGACCGCACCCGGTTCGACGAGCCTCCGCCCGGCTACGACGTCCAGCTCGGCGCCCAGATGGACGAGTGGCTGCATCGGCGCGGCGCCGAGGCGATGGACCACCACATCGCCTCCCTCATCGAACTGCGCCGGCGCCTGCTCGACGGGGAGCCGCTCAATCAGGACTCCCCGCCCACCATCGTGTGGACGGAGGAGACGTCGCGATGAGGGCGATCATCGTCATGTTCGACAGCCTGAACCGGCACATGCTCTCGCCGTACGCCGACACGTTCATCGACGCGCCGAACTTCGCCCGGCTGGCGGCACGGGCGGTGACGTTCGACCGCTTCTATGCCGGTTCGATGCCGTGCATGCCCGCGCGGCGCGAGATGCACACCGGACGGTACAACTTCCTGCACCGCAGCTGGGGCCCGCTGGAGCCGTTCGACGACTCCATGCCGGAGCTGCTCAAGCAGGCAGGGGTGCACACGCACCTGGCCTCCGACCACCCGCACTACTGGGAGGACGGCGGCGCGACCTACCACACCCGCTACAGCACATGGGAGTTCTTCCGCGGCCAGGAGGGCGACCCGTGGAAGGGCGTGGTCGGTGACCCCCCGAAGGGCCCGGGCGACGCGATGAAGCGGCAGGACGCGGTCAACCGCACGTACATGCCGACCGAGGCGGAGCACTCGCAGACCCGGACCGTGGACGCGGGCCTGCACTTTCTCGAGACCAACGTGGACGCCGACCGGTGGTTGCTGCAGATCGAGATGTTCGATCCGCACGAGCCGTTCTTCACCCACCAGCGTTACAAGGACCTCTACCCGCACGACTACGACGGCCCGGAGTTCGACTGGCCGCCGTACCAGAAGGTCCTCGAACCCGGTGACCAGGTCGAACACGCCCGCAACGAGTACGCCGCCCTGGTCTCGATGTGCGACCGCTCGCTCGGCCGGGTCCTGGACTTCATGGACGAGCACGCCATGTGGGACGACACGCTCCTGCTGGTCAACACCGACCACGGCTTCCTGCTCGGCGAGCACGGCTGGTGGGCCAAGTCGGTGATGCCGTGGTTCAACGAGCTGGTGCACCTGCCGATGTTCCTGTGGGACCCACGCACCGGCGGCCGGGACCAGCGCAGGGACGCGCTCGCGCAGACCATCGACATCGCACCGACCGTGCTGCGCTACTTCGGCATCGAGCCGACCCCTGACATGCAAGGCGCGGACCTCGCCCAGGACGAGCCCCTCCGTGAGGGCGCGCTGTTCGGCATCCACGGCGGGCACGTCAACGTCACCGACGGCCGCTACGTCTACATGCGCGCCGCCAAGGAGCAGGCCAACGGCCCGCTCGAAGAGTTCACCCTCATGCCCACCCACATGCGCGCCCGCTTCTCGACGCAGGAGCTCAAGGAGTGGGAGCCGGCCGAGCCGTTCACCTTCACCAAGGGTGTACGCACCATGCGGATACCGGCCTCGCCCTCGTGGATGAACCCGTGGCAGCACGGCACGCTCCTGTTCGACCTCCAGGAGGATCCGGTGCAGGAAACGCCGATCGTCGACGACGACGTGGAGCTGCGGATGGTCGAGCTGCTGCGCCGCCTCATGCTCGACAATGACGCGCCGCCCAGCCAGTACGAGCGCCTGGGCATCCCGCGTGACGGTGACATCGAGCCCAAGCACCTCCTGGTCCGCGAACAGCGCGAGCGCGCGACGGCCGTCGCCGCGCCCCTTCCCGCGATGGAGACCCTGCACGCCCCGGCTTTGCTCCGCGCCCCGCTCCTGGAGCTCCTGCGGATCACGGGGGCCAAGGACGTCCTCGCGCAGGAGGCGCCCGCGCTGGTGCAGTCGGAGCTGCTGTCAGCCCCCATCTCCATGACCCTGCTGGACCTCGCCCGTTACGGCTACATACCCGCCGCGGTACTGCGCCGCATCGACGAGCAATTCGCCCTTCTCACGGCACCACCCGGCGTCTCAGCCCCCTGAGACGGCGTTTGCTTTATCGCACCACTGCAGACAGGACTCCCCATGGATGCCAGCGCCTCCACCACGTCCGTCCAGCCAGGAGCGGCTCAGGCCGCCAATGTCCCCCACCGCTGGCGCAATCTCGCCGTCGTCTCCGGCGTGAGCGTCGTCGACGGCACCGAAGCCGGCCTCATCAACACCGTCTTCCCCACGCTGGCGGTCGCGCTGCGGCTCAACAGCGGACACCTCGGCCTCATCGCCGCCCTTGGCAAGATCGCAAGCGTACCCGCCGGACCATTCTGGATCTGGCTGTCCGGCCGGATCGGCCGGCGCGCCACCCTGGCCGCCACGACGGTGACCGGCGGCCTGTTCGGCATCGCCGCCGGCTTCTCGCAGAACTTCGTCCAGCTCCTGATCTGCTGCACCCTCATGTCCGCCGCCGTGATCGGCGGCTCTCCCATCGCCATGGCCGTCATCGCCGACTCCTTCCCCGACGAGCAGCGCGCCCGGGCCAACGGCATCTTCTTCAGCTCGATCCAGCTCGCCGGCATCGTCCTCGGCCCCATCATGGCCGCCTTCGTCGCGATGCCGGACGGCTGGCGCTGGGCCCTGTGGACGCTCGGCGGCGTCTGCATCGTCGCCGGATTCGTCGTCCTGGCATTCTTCAAGGATCCCGGCATCGGAGCCGCCGAGCAGCAACTCGCCGACCTCACGCGTGAGGACCGAGCGAAGGCGAAGGTCACTTTCGTCTCCGTCATCGGACTGTTCCGCATCCCCACCTACGCCGTGATGATGCTGAGCCGGCTCCTGTCCGGGCATCTGCTGATTCTCATCTTCGGCGTCCAGTTCCTCGTCACCGAGCGCGGCATCCCCAACTCCACCGCCATCCTGGTGGCGCTGCCGTTCGGCATCGGCTACAGCGTCGCCACGCTGGGCGCCGGATTCATCCTCCCCCGCCTCGACCGGCTCATGCCGAGCAGAGGCCGGGTCGTGATGCTGCAATTCGCGCAGATCGCGTTCGGCGTCATCGCCTTCTTCGGCACTCAGTTCCGGTACGAGACGATCACCGTCTACGCGGTCTTCTGGGCGCTGCTCGGCGCCTGCCAAGGGCTGAACCCGCCGGTCAACCGGCCCATCGTGGCCGCCGTCGTACTGCCCGAGCTGCGCGGACAGGCGTTCGCGATCTGGCTGACGGTGTTCGAGACGATCGGGTGGGCGCTGTTCTCGCTCCTGGCCGGCGCGCTCGCGGCGGCGATCGGCATCCAGGGCGTGTTCTTCTGGGTCCTGGTCGTGCTGATGATCGTCAACGGTCTCCTGCTCTCGGTCCTGTACTTCACCTATCCACGAGACGTCGGCCGGGTCAGCGAGACGCTCGACGTCCGTCGCCGGCAGACGCTCTCGGACTGACGCTTAGAAGGGCGCCGTCGCCTCCTGAGGCGGCGTACATCACCTTCGCCTACTCCGAACTGTCCGTGCACGTACCCGACCCGACCCGGCCCGAGGCGCGCGTCGAGGTCACCGTCACCAACACCGGCGCGCGTGAGGGCGCCGAGGTCGTCCAGGTGTACGTCAGCGACCCCGTCTCTGACGTGGACCGTCCCGTACGCGAGCTGCGCGGCTTCCGCAAAGTGCGCTTGGCGCCCGGGGAGAGCGCCCGCGTGGTGATCGAGCTCGACGCCCGCGCCTTCAGCTACTGGAGCACCCGGCACGGGCGATGGGTGGCAGAGCCGGGCGAATACGGCGTACACGTCGGCCTAGGCCTTTGGTTGCCGACTACTTCCGCCGCCCAAGCCGGGCCTGGCCTGGCTGGAAGAGGCCGCCATCGTCTCCGCTGACGTGACGCTCCTCACCCGGTGTTCTTTCTGTATTCCTCGACCAGCTTGTCGTACTCGGATGGGGAGCCGGCGAACTTCGTGACGCCCGTCTTCGGATCGATCGTCACGAAGTACAGCCACGGCCCGGAGTCCGGCTTCAGGGCAGCCGCGATGGCGTCGGTCCCCGGGTTGCAGATGGGACCGGGCGGCAGGCCGAGGCGCGCGTAGGTGTTGTATGGCGACCGGCTCTTGAGATCCTCGTTCGATGCCGTGGCGCCGAACTTGTTCAGGCCGTACAGGACCGTGCTGTCCATCCGCAGCTTCATCTCGGGTGCGTGCTTCAGCCGGTTGTAGATCACCCGTGCGATCTTGGGCATGGCGCGCTTGTCGAGCGACTCGGCCTGGACGATACTGGCGATGGTCAGGATCTCCAGTGGCGTACGGCCGACCCGCCTGGCACCGTCCACCAGGTTGCTCTCCTCGGCGGCGCGATTGAAGCGTGTCACCATCGCGGCGAGGATCTCGGCGGGGCGCGACGTGGGCGAGACCTCGTAGGTTCCGGGGAAGGCGAATCCTTCCAGCTCGCCCTTGGCGTAGGCCGGAAGACCGAGCGCCCTGCCGTCCTTGGCGGCCCGCTCGAACTCCACCAGCGGTCTGCCGGTGGCGGTCGACAACTGCTTCAAGATCTGTGAGAGCCGTAGTCCTTCCCTCACAGTCAGGGTGATCTGTCCCTGTTTGGTGTCCACAAGCGTCTCTCCAGAGCCCTGCCCGGCGACGTCCTTGGAGACGGAGGACAGCCCCTGGACCACGAGCGTGGATCCGACCGCCATCACGGTTACGGCCGCCGCTGCCGCCAGGGCGAGGCCGCGCCGACGGGGTCGACCTCGGTTGACCTGGAGGAACCGGCCCGGTGGAGGCGGCTGCTCCTCATGGGCCATGTCGGAGAGGGTCTCTCGCAGCAGATCCTCGATGTTCATCCGAACTCCCTCACGGTGCTCAGTTCAGGTGCGGCCTTCTTCAGGCGCTCCAACGATCGGTAAATCTGGCTGCGCACCGACCCGACCCTGACGCCGAGCAGCCGCGCGATCTCGGTCTCGGACAGGTCTTCGAAGTAGCGCAGCACGAGCATGGTCCGCTGCCGGGGTGTCAGCCGGGCAAGAGCCGCGCGCATCACCAGGCGAAGATCAACCATCTCGGCGTGCCCATCGCCGATCTGCTCGGGCAGCCATCCGGTGGACACTTCCGCGACGCGGGAACGGCGCCGCCACCAGCTCACCTGCTCGTGGTACATGACCCGGCGGACGTAGCCCTCGATGGCCGCGGTGTCGCGCAGGCCGCGCCACTTCGCGGCGGTCTTCGCCAGCGCCGACTGGACCAAGTCCTCGGCGGCGTGCCGGTCACCGGTCAGCAGGTACGCGGTACGGAACAGCGCTCCTGATCGATCGATGACGAACTCCCGGAAGTCCGCCGCAAATCCTGGATCCACCTGTCCTCCTCGCGATGTCGCCAAGCAAGGACGCGGACAGGGGGCCGATCTATGCCGCCATGGCCGAACTGATCCGCGTCAAGGCGCTCAGTCGCCGAGGTGTGAGGCCCCGCCCCGACGGGGCCTCGGGTGTCAGCCGGAGGTGAAGCTGAGCCGCGTCGTGTGTTCGGGGAGCTTGACGGTCAGGGTGCGGGTGGCGCTGTCATAGCGGTACGCGTCGGCGGGCAAGTCCTTGGGAGGTGCGGCGTTCAGGAAGTTGAGCGTCCATTGGCGCGCCTTGCCGCTGATCTTCACGGCGCGCCGCCCTCCTGACTCCGAGTATCGGATCGTGGTCTTGTCGTACAGCGTGTACGAGCCGGAGGCCCCCGAGGCGATGTTCAGGGTGAGTTTGTCCAGGGGGTTCTGGACGTCGTTGGCGACGTCAGCGGTCCTGATCGGCAGGATGCCCCCGGCCTTGACGAACACGGGCATGGTATCGAGGCCGGTGGTGATGTTCCGGGTGGTGCCACCGGTGTAGGTCTGGCCGGTGAAGTAGTCGGTCCACTGTCCGGGCGGGAACCACACCGAGGTCGTGGCCGTGGCGCCGGGCGTGGTCACGGGCGCGACCAGGAGGTCGGGGCCGTAGAAGTACTGGCCGGCGGCGGTGGCGTACGCGTTCTCCTCTTCGGGATATTCCAGGTATGTCGGGCGGACGATCGGGACGCCGGTGGCGTTGGCCTCCTGGGCCAGCGTGTAGGTGTAGGGGACCAGGTTCTCCCTCAGGTTGAGGAACTTCTTCGCCGAGTCCTTCGCCGCGGTCCCGTACTGCCAGGGCAGCCGGTCGCCGTGGTTGCTGTGCAGGCGGTCGATGGGCTGGAAGGTGCCGAACTGGACCCACCGGGCGTACAGGTCGTCGGGCAGCTTGCTGGTCCGCCTGGTCTGCCCGTTGTCGAGGTAGGTCTCCGAGCCCTGCAGGCCCGTGGTGTCGTTGTGGCCGCCGATGTCGTGGCTGATGGACGACATGCCGGTGGCGGCGGATTCGCCGGGCGTGTAGCCGACCTCCGCCCGGAGGGTTCCCCAGGTGGAGGACGTGTCTCCGGTGAAGTGGACAGTGCTGCGCTTGTCGGCCCACGGGCCGGTGGGCAGGCCCGAGCGGCCGGCGTACGAGCCTGTCTGGAGGGAGCCGAAGGCGCGGGAGAGCACGAAGCCGCCGTTGGCCGCGGCGTACTGCTGGTGGATCCAGGCGTCAGGGGTCACGCCGGGCAGCGAGGACTGCGAGGCGTCGCAGCACCAGTCGAGCCACCAGAAGTCGTTGCCCTGCTGATCCATGGTCTTGTGCAGATCCATGTACGCCTTGAGCTGGTCGGGGTCGCCCCAGTCGAAGGTGTAGCAGTTCGCGCCCGCGGCCCCTGCGCAGCCGCCCTTGCGGAGTTTGCCCTTGGCCGTGGCCTGTGCCTGGGTGAACTGCGGGTCGTCGCCGACGATGCTGGGATGGACGTTGAGCGTGTTGTGCAGGCCCTGGGCGGCCGACCAGTCGAAGAACGCCTTCGGGTCGGGGAACTTCGCGCGGTCGATCTGCCAGCCGCTCCAGGTGTTGGGCGATTTGAAGTCGGTGTCGGTGACCAGGACGTCCAGCGGGACGCCCTCGGAGCGGAACCTGGGCAGGATCGTGTTCTGGTAGTCGGCCGCGGTGCGGTCGATGTACTCGGAGTACCACACGCCGTACGCCCAGCGGGGTAGCAGCGCCGGCGGCCCGGTCAGGGTGGACAGGTCCGACAGGGCGCGCTTGTAGTCGTGACCGTAACCGAAGAAGTAACCGTCCTGGTACGCCCTGCCGCCGGGCCGCTGGGTGACCTTCCCGGTGGCGGGGTCGTACAGGGCGGAGGGTGTGTCGTCGAGCAGGTACCAGCCGTCCTTGTGCAGCAGGCCCGGAGTGGTCGGCGGGGTGCCGTTGTCACCGTTCACGTTGTCGAGGCTGCGGCGGTAGCCGCCGAGCGGGAGGTGGGGCGGCGGGGCGGCCGTGCCGCTGGGGGTCACCGCGAGCGTGTCCGCGTTGACGCGGCAACCGGAGGCGCTGGGGCAGGTGAGGGTGATGTCGTTCGTGCCGGACTTGAGGGCGATCGGGAGGGCGGCCGTCGCCCAGGTGTCCCAGTCGGCCGTGATCGGGAAGGTCATCTGCTGCGTGGCGCCACCTGTGGTGACGGTGGCCGTTCGCGTCTGGTGCAGGCCGTCGCCGCCGACGCCGTTGGCGTAGCGGATGTGCAGCGTGTACGTGCCGTCGGCGGGCACGCCCACCAGGCGGGTGGCCAGGCCGGCGCCCTGGTTGAGTTCGGCGACGAAACCTCTGCCCGAGTAGCCGGCGTGGTCCTGCACCACCTTGGCCGTACCGGCGAGCCCGCCCGCCTCGGCCTCGCAGCTCGTGCCGTACGCGCAGGGAACGGTGGCTCTGGCCGATGGTGGCGGATATGCGGCGCCCGGTGGCAGCAGCGCGAGGCTGTCGATGTTGACGTTGCCGGAGTCGGCGGCTGTACGGGTCAGCGTGATCATGTGCCGTCCCGCGGCGAGCTGCACTCCCGGGGTGGCGATGGCCCAGGTGTCCCAGTTCGCGGTCACAGGCAGGGTCACCGTCTGACCGGTGCCCCCGTCCACCGACAGGGTGAGCGTGCGCGGCGTGTGCTGGCCGTCGCCGCCGACGGCGTTGGAGTAGCGGATGGCGAACTGGTACTGCCCTGACGTGGTCGCGTTCACGTCCGCGGACAGCTCGTTGCCCGTGCCCTCGAAGCCGGCCAGGAAACCCGCGCCGGTGAAGCCGGAGTGGTCGGTGGCGACAGCCAGCCCGCCGTACGAGAGGTCCTCGGCCTCGCAGAGGGCTCCGGCGGGGCAGGTCAGTTGTTGCCATGGGGCGGCGGTCGTGGTCTTCAGGCTGACCGAGAGGTTCTGCGGGGTGAACGGGCCCGAACCGACCTGGTAGCGCAGGGTGAGCGCGCTCGTCCTGATGGTGAGCCAGCCGTTCGACGTACTCGATGTGAAGGGCGTTGCCGGAAAGGCGCCGCGCCCGACGGCGTTGAAGGTCGGAGTGTCGAGGAATTTGGCGTCGCCCGCGTACTCGGTCCTTATCAGGGTTGGGGACAGCACTTCGAAACGGGCGTTTCCTGAGGTCACCGCTTTGATCCGGTTGCTGTCTGGCATCGCCTCCGCCGGAGCGGGGGCGATGCCTGACATGGCCACCACGGTGATCGCGACGGCTACGAGGCGCAGGAAGGGGCTTGGTCGCACTGGGCGGCTCCTTAGTCACGTTCGATCGGACAGCGGACCGAATTTGACTGCTTTGCCGCAACTATTGACCAGACTGATCGACTTGACAAGATCGGGGGGACATATTGATCGGATCCGGTCAGTGAGGTATGTGAATCGGTCAGTAGAGGTGCGGATCTCGGCGCGGTGGCCGGAGACGATCTTGTGTCCAGCCGTACGTCCTGCCGTGATCAAGGCGTGGAAGGCTCCTCCCGTCCATCCTGTCGAGAACACCACCGATCTCGTCCGCTGGATGATCCGCGTCCGGGACGACCTGCCAGAGGCGGCTTACACGCTCAAACGCGCGCCGCACAACTGGCACTAGCGCCCCATCTCCCACTCACTGCGCGCCGTCGGCAACTGTGTGTAGCCGCAGCCGATGTTGCCGCGCCCCCGGAGCGGGCCGTTCTGCCGTCAGTGCCCGGCCGACGTCATAGTGCACGACGTGCCTGGTCAGGCACTGTAAGCGCCACCGGAACACCTGTCAGATGGCGTACGGCCAGGGCTGTCAGATCGCGTGTGGACAGGCTGACAACACCGATCTCCTTGTGGACACGTTGGGTAACCGGCGAAGTTTATCCCGCCGCCCAGCAAACCACCCCAGGAGTAACGATGAAGTTGGCCTCATGCGCCGCTGCCCTCTTGTCGGCCGCCCTGCTCACATCACTGGCCGAAGGGTCCGTGATGTCGGCGGCCGAGGCGGCCGGCATGAGGGCCCTTCCGAGCGTGAACATGGAAGCCACCGTCAAGGCGGCCCTGATCGACCCGAGGCGGCCTGACACCACGCAGACCCCGGGTGCCAAAGCCAGTGTGCTCCTCGTTGAGCAGGCGCTGCGCGACCGGAGCCTGCTCGACGCGAAGTGGGTGGACGGTTACTTCGGCTCCACGACGGTCACCGCCTATGCGAAGTACCAGAAGTCGCTCGGCCTTACCGGTCTCGACGCCAACGGCCTGCCGGGCAAGGGGTCGCTCGCCAAGCTCGGAGCCGGCCGCTTCACCGTCACCGCCACCGTCGACCCGGGCGCCCGGGTGTCCTACGGCGCCGCCGTCATCAACACCCGTACCCGGAACATGCTGGCCGAGGCGAAGCGCCTGCTCGGCCGCGATCTCGCGCTGGACCAGGGTTCCTACAACCCCGGCGGCGACCCGACCTCCGTGGGCACCCACGATGGCGGCGGCGTCATCGACGTCTCCGTAAAGGGGATGACCGCCGCCACCCGCACCGCGGTCTGCCGCGTGTTGCGCCGGGTCGGCTTCGCGGCCTGGGTGCGCAGCCCCCAGCAGGGCGACTGGCCGTGGCACATCCACGCCGCCGCCATCAACGACACCAGTCTTTCCAGCCAGGCACAGCACCAGATCGGTGACTACTACCTGGGCCAGAACGGGCTCGCCAACCGCGGGCCGGACGACGGGCCGAAGGTGACCATCCGCACCTGGGAGGAGTACCAGCGCCGCTGAGTCCTCCGAAGCCAAGCTCCGCTGACCATCCGAGACCTTGAAGCACCGCAGACAAAGGAGAAACAGCATGAGAACTTTCACCAGGATCCTCACCGCGACGACCGCCGCGATGGCACTGAGCGGAACGGTGCTGGCCACCGCGACGCCCGCCTCGGCAGCCGGCCGCGACGGCGTCTGTGACAGCGGCGAGTTCTGCTACTACTTCAACAGCAACAACCAGGGCTCGGTCTCCGACTTCACCGGATCGGTCTCCGACTACGACACCACGCAGCCCACCTGCTACGACTTCAAGGGCCCCGGCGAGGGCAAGGGCAAGTGCATCAAGAACGCCGCCGCCTCCGTCTGGAACCGCAGCAGCAAGAAGGTCCGCGTCTACTTCAACACCGGCAATACCGGCACTTATCAGGACTTCGCCGCCGGCGCCAAGGGCAACCTGAACGCCAGCCTCAAGAACCAGAACGCCTCGCACGAGTTCAACCCGTCGTCAACAGCGCGCACCAACATGTCGTTCGCGCTGTACGCGTCCTCCGGCGGCGGGATCACCTGCGGCTTCGACGGTTACACCTCCACCTCCGGCCGGCATGAGGGCATCGACATCGCCCGCGGCATCGGCGCGGATGTTCACAACCTGGTGGCGGGCACGATCACCAATGTCCAGTTCGGATCCACCGGCCGGGCTGGACTGTCCACGATCGCCGTCTACAACGCCGCGGCGAACAAGACGGTGATCTACCTGCACTCCGCTCCGCGGTCCTCCCTGCGTGTGGGCCAGTCGGTCAGCCGCGGCCAGATCATCGCTGACGAGTCGTGGCACGGGGTTTCGAGCAGTGCGTCCGCGCACACCCACGTCGAGATGCGCCCCGGACGGCAGACGCGGGCGTCCAAGAGCGTCGGCGACCCGACCCTGGAGAACCCGAACCCGACCTCGTTCTGGAACTCCCAGGGCTACAACGTCCGATAACGACCCGCGACCCGCTGACATGAGAGGAAGACACCTGTGCCTTCACGAACTGTACGGCTGATCTCGGGGCTCACCACCGCGGTGGCACTCGGCGGAACCATGCTGACCACCGCGACGCCCGCCTCGGCGGCCAGCCGCGACGGAGTCTGCGACAGCGGCGAGTTCTGCTACTACTTCAACAGCAACAACCAGGGATCGGTCTCCGACTTCACCACTTCGATCCCCGACTACTCCACCACGCAGCCCAGCTGCTACGACTTCAAGGGCCCCGGCGCGGGCAAGGGCAAGTGCATCAAGAACGCCGCCGCCTCCGCCTGGAACCGCAGCAGCAAGAAGGTCCGCGTCTACTTCAACACCGGCCTCACCGGCTCCTACCAGGACTTCGCCCCAGGCGCCAAGGCCAACCTCAACTCCACTCTCAAGAACCAGAACGCCTCCCACGAGTTCCTGGGTAGCTCCCTACCGCCGACCCAATGCAAGACCGACGGCACGGACAGCAAGCTGCCCACGACGATCCTCGTGTACCGCGAGTCCCTCAATCGCGTGGAGCGGGTGGACTTCAAGACCTACGTCAAGAACGTCCTGCCCAACGAGTGGGTGACGAGCTGGCCGAGCGAGTCCCTCAAGGCCGGCGCGATGGCCGTGAAGAACTTCGGCTGGTACTGGGCGCTGCACTCCGCCAGCAAGACGCCGAGCGGCCAGTGCTTCGACGTCTATGACCACACCTCGAGCCAGGTGTACAAGCCCGGCTCCGCGAAGGCGGTGACGAACGCCGCGGTGGACGCGACTTGGGGCACCCGGCTGACTCGCAGCGGGAAGATCTTCCGGGCCCAGTACTGCTCAACGACGACGGCGTGCGGTAACTGGGTCAACGGCGACTGGATGTCGCAGTACGGCTCCCGCGACAAGGCCAGAGCGGGCTGGAGCTACTCCAGGATCCTCAAGAACTACTACACCGGGATCGTCATCGGCTCCTGACCCCTCCGAAGACCATAGTTCCCCGCCGTATCCTGCGCGGCGGGGAACTATGGCGCGTCGACGATGATCTGGAAGTTGACCGGCCGGCTTCCGGGGAAAAGGACCGTTCCCGAGGCGTCCACCATCTTGAATCGCACGTAGCACAGGCCCGGCTTGCTCGGCGTGGTGACGACGGTCTGGATGTCGACCAGCTCGCCGGGTTGGGTGTCCTTGATCGGCACGTGGGAAATGGTCTGGCACTGATCGGCCTGCTGCGTGACGTCGAGGCGACGCAGCGAATAGCCCTTCCACGGCACGGTCCCGGAGTTCTTGAGTCGCCATGTCTTGGTCACGGTCTTACCGGTGCCGACGCGCGAGCAGTCGGGGAGCGTGACGTCCTCGATGAACGTCACCGCGTCCCCCTTGTGCAGCGGCGCGGCCAAGGGCGGGCTGGTCGAACGCACCGGGCAATCGGCCGGGGACAGCGCGGCCATCGCCGAGGTGCCGGACAGGGCCGGGCCGGGTTGTACGTCGGGCGTGGCGCCGCGATTGATGGTGGCCACGATGACGGCCACCGACCCCACGGTGACGACCGCCGCCGCGAACGCGGCCGGGCGGATCCACCGTGATCGCCCTTGTCCCTCCGGCGTATGGACCTCGCCCACGATCTCGCCGGTCGACCATCCGTGGGCGAGCCGCACGGTATGGGGTTCCGCGGCTTCGCCGGGCAGATGATCCGCTGAGGTGTCCGTGCGAATCGAAAGCTCCCCGGTGCTCCCCGACCTGACCGCCAAGTTCGCTCGCTCCCAGCGTTCGCGGTACGCGGCCGGGTCCGCGCCGCACACCTTGAGGAACTCGACGGTGGTCTCCCAACTCGGGAGCCGGTTACCCTTCGTAGCCTCGTGCAGCGTTGTGTGAGAAATCGCCCCTGACCGACCGGACATTTCCCGAAAAGACGGGTTGCCGACCGAGGTGCGCAGTTCCCGCAAGGTCACCGCGAAGTCCTCGATCGCCTCCGTCCGTACCCGCGTGTCGTCCACCGTGTGAAGCTAACAGCACCCATGGTGTTCATCAACCGAAACGGACAATCCCAGTGAGACGGTGCTTGAGAAGGCAACCGATAACCCGAGAACCATTCGCACCATTCATCGTTCCGCTCGAATACGGTGCGCAGCATGGTCGCCACCCAAGGTGGCGGGCCCACCGTCCGGCGCGAAGGCCGGACTCGCCACGCCATCGCCGTACCCGTCGGACGAAGCGACCGTCAATGGCCCCGTCAGACGCTGAGAATGTATGAACCGGCTTTCCCGTCTTTCCGAGAATCCGAGTCAATGAAGCCATAACCCGTGTGTTCACCCCCGAGGGCATGGTTCGTGGGCGATCTAGGCCACCCCTGAACTGGCACGAGTGAGATCCAAGTGACGACAGACGGACACTCTGTAATCCTTCGATTTACATATTCGGACACCGCAAAGCCGCGCCGACTTGACATCTGCTGTAACCACACAGTCGACAGTCGGCAATTTCTCATCCGGCGGGGTAATCCCTCAAGTCAACCGGCCCGCCCATCAAGTCAGCGAGCACGGAGAGTCACTGCCGGCTACGATCTCCAGAGCGTCCGCGCCATCAGCGGACCCGCGGCATGTACCCCTCCACAGGCGGATAGCCGTCCTCCAGCCAAGCGCACATCCGCCAGTTGGCCGCCCACAGCCGCTCCCGATCCGACGTGAACAGCGCGTAGGTCTCGGCGAAGAACTCCTTGGTCGACGTCCGCCCGTACGGCGTGCACGACTGGTATCCGACCTGTGCGGCATAGGCGGCGAACCGCGCCAACAGCAGCCCGGGCGCCGCCAACCCCGCGATATACGTATGCCGCAGCAGCAGCACCGTAGTCACCTTGACGACATCGCGCTGCCCCTCAGGAAGCAACGCGTCCAGCGTCCGGGCGGCGGCCAGCGTGGGGTCCGCCTGCGCGACGGCCGCCGCCTGCGCCTTGGCGAAGGTCGCTATGACATCCCTGACGTTGGGGGGTACGGTCTCCCGGAGTGCCGCCCAGGTCTCGTTCGCGACGGGGACGAAGTCGTCGTTCGCGTCGGTGTAGGCCCCGTAGGCGGTGGTCCAGGTGTTGAAGGCTTGGATGAGCCGATTGTCGGCGTTCGCCAAGGAGGCGCGCAGCCGCTGGTCGAGCAGGTCGTACGCCTGCCGCGGCTTGTCCCTGAGCCGAGCCAGCGACAGTGAGGCCTGCTCGTGGGGGCACATGGTGACCACATGGCCGATCTCGTGCAACAGGGTCCAGTCGCCGCCCGGCCCGCAGTCGCCCGGCGGGCCGGACGCCGCGCGAGTCATGTCGTCGAAGGCGAGGTCGAAGTAATGGACGTGCGGCGTCGGTTCGACAGGCTTCGGACCGATCAGGTCCAGACCACCCGTGCTCACATGGGCCTCGCCGCCGTGCCGGCCGGCCGCTATGGGATCCACGGGCATGTCGCGGATCAGTGAGGTGCCCTTGAGCGCCTCGAGGTCGCCGGCCGGAATGCGCTCGAACGCCGACGCGACCTGGCCGAGCTCGGCCAGGCTCCACGCCTTCGCCGGACGATTGTCGGCAGGCAGCCGGTCGCCCACGCCGCCGAGCGCGAACCGCCTCTGCAGCGCGTCCTTGCCCTCCTTGATCGAAACCGGCCGTGGGTACCACGCCGGTAGCGGCCGGTCCACCACGTCGCCCAGCCGTTCGGCACGCACCACGCGGTTGTCATCGGTGATCAGCTCGTAGCGGGCGGATCCGTTCGGGAGGGGGATCGTCAGCGGCCAGACGGTTCCCGGCAGTTCGAGCGGCTGACCGTCGGGCCGGGTGAGGCGGGTGGTGACACGCATGATCATGTACTGGACGGCATCGCGTTCGTGCACGGGCACGAAGGTGAGGTTGGTGGTGTACTTGGCATCGCGGATCGCGGCGCCGGTGTCCCCGAAGTCCCGGGGCAGCGGTTCCGCTGGGGGGACGAGCCTGAGCATGGTCGGTGCCGGACCGTTACCGTCGCCGAGCAGCAGGTTCATCACTCGGCGCAGCAGGAGGAGGAAGGACTCGTTCTGCTGCAGGTCCTGGCGGGTGAGCGCGCGTAACCGTACGACGCCGTCGGTGCCGGGGCGTACCGTGACGGCGCAGCGGCGCAGGCCGGCCAGGATGCGGTCACGGACCCGCAGGTCAGTGGCCTTCAGCTCGGCCCACTTCTGCTCCAGCAGGCGCAGGTACGCGCCGAAGACGCCCTCCCAGACATCCCCCAGGGCCGCACCGTCCTCGGCGGCCAGAGCCACCCCGGCCAGCTGAGCCGAAGTGACCGGACAGGCCTCCGGCCACTTGGCCAGGAAGACGGCGAAGCCGACGGCGTCCTTGTCCTGCTCGTAGGCAGCGCGCCCGGCGGCGAGGAGCTTGATGACGTCCGTGAGGCGGATTGTCCGCGTCGGGCGATCGATGAGACGACCGTCCGTTTCGTTAAACGACGTCCTGATCTCGTCAAGTTTGATGAGTACCTTGCGCGTGGGCGTCACCGCTGCATCCATGGACGGCTCCCTCCATTGGAACGCTCCCTTGAACGGTAACCGGGGAGATTCCCGATTCCCTACGCTGTGTCCGCTGAATGACAGACCGCGTCAGAGGAGCCCACGTTCCATGGCCACCACGACCGCCGCCGCCCTGGTCTCGACGCCGAGCTTGGCGAAGACGTGCTTGAGGTGCGTCTTGACCGTGGTCTCGCTGATCAGCAGGGTTCTCGCGATCTCCTTGTTGGCCGCGCCCCGTGCCACCAGGCGCAGCACCTCCAGCTCGCGCGGGCTCGGCGCCTGCGTCGCGGGCCCGCGGATGAGCGCGGAGGCGATCGACGGCGCCAGGACCGCGCCGCCCGCGGCGGCCGTACGGACCGCCCGGTGCAGTTCCTCGCGCGGCGCGTCCTTCAGCAGGTAGCCCGCCACCCCGGCGGCCATGGCCCGGGTCACGTCGGCGTCGGTGTCGTACGTGGTCAGCACGATCACCTTGATCTCCGGGTGGTCCACGCGCAATCGCTCGATCGCGCCCACGCCGTCCAGGCCGGGCATGCGCAGGTCCATGAGGATGACGTGCGGCCGTGCCTGCCTGGCCATGGCCAGCGCTTCGTACCCGTCGCCCGCCTCGGCCACCACCTCGATGTCGTCCACGTGGTCGAACATGCCGCGCAGCCCGTCGCGGACCACCGGATGGTCATCCACGATCATCAGCTTGAGGGGATACGCAGGCACAGTGCCGTCCCCTCTCCCGGCGCCGTCTCCACCGTCAGCGTTCCGCCCACGCCGCGGGCGCGCTCGCGCATTGCCGCCAGCCCGTAACCGGAGCCGCGCGCGGCCGGGTCGAAGCCCCTACCGTCATCGAACACGTCCAGCATCACCTCGTCGTCCATGTACGTCAGCGTGATCGCCACCCGGCCCGCCCGCGCGTGCTTGGCCGCGTTGGACAGCCCCTCCTGCGCCGCGCGCAGCAGCGTGGCGCCCACCTCGCCGGGCAGTGGCCGGGGCGGGCCCTCCACCGTCACGGTGGCGCTCACCCCGGACGTACGTGACCACCGCTCGGCGACCTGCGCCAGGGCGGCGTCGAGGCGCGCGTCCTGTAGGGGGCCCGGCCGGAGCGCGTCCACCGAGCGGCGGGCCTCTTGGAGGTTGTCGCGGGCCAGCTCCTTGGCCAGCGCGATCCTCCTGCGTACGGCGGGCAGGTCGGGTGTGCCCGATCCGGGCATGGCCTGCTCGGCCGCCTCAAGCTGGGTGATGATCCCGCTCAGCCCTTGGGCGATGGTGTCGTGAATCTCTCTGGCCAGTCTGGCCCGCTCCTCCAGCACGCCGAGCGTCTTGGTCTGCTCGCTCTGGCGCAAGACGTAGGTCAGGAACATGCCGATCGCCACCACCAGGCCGCAACTCCCGGCGAGCCGCCACAGGGCGTCGGGGTCGTCCAGGTAGCCCCTGGCCGCGAACGTGCACAGGATCGTCGCCACGGCTCCCGCGTACGACCAGGGGATGGGCAGCATCACGTACGGCTGGGGCATCAGCCCGAAGATCACCACATCGAAGGAGCGGTCGGTGAGCACCAGCGCGACGTAGAGAGCGCAGAGCACGGCCAGGTGGAGCGCCATGGGGCGGAGCCGGCCGAGCAGCTGCGGCCGGCGGACGACGAAGAACCAGTGCCAACCGGCCAGCGACGCGAGCACCACCAGAGTCACGGGGGCCGGGCTCTTGTTCTCGCCGATCGACAGGATCAGCCCCAGCGCCAGGCAGGCGTAGAACAACAGGTGGAAGGCGCGCACCCAGCGCGCCTCCCAAACGTTCACGCCGTCACTCCCATCGGAACAGCGCCGCGGCCACCGCCGTACCCGCCACGATTATCCCGGCAAGGATCATCATCGGGAAGAGTACGGTGGCGCCGGTCCAGGCGGCGTTCAGCAGGTCCACGCCCGGGGTCAGCGGCAGGAAGTCGCCGATCACGCGGAGCGAGTCGGGCAGGGCCTTGCGGGGCACGGCCGCGCCGGCCAGGAAGACCATCGGGAACATGACCATCATGCCGATCAGGCTCGCGCCCCTGGTGTTGCGGACGATCGCGGCGATCACGAAGCCGAGCGCGCAGACCGTCACCGAGCACAGCACGAAGGCGACGGCCAGCAGGGGTACGTTCGTGGGCGGCTTCGCGCCGAACCCCACGATCGCGGCCACCACCAGCAGCGCCGAGCCGACCAGAGCCGCGGCGACCTGCGCCACCAGCTGGGCGCCGAGCAGCAGGACCGGGGAGATCGGCGTGGTCGCCAGCCGCTTGAGCACCTTGCGCTCGCGGTAGGCGGCCACGATGCCGGGCATGGCGCCCATGCCGCCGATGGCCGCGATCATCGCCATGTAGCCGGGAACCGCGCCGCTGTCACCGCGCTTGAGCACCAGGAGCATCAGCGGAAAGGCCATCATGAAGAACACCGAGGCGGGATCGCGCAGCAGCAGCCTCAGTTCGGTCGTGGTGAGCGCGGTGAACGCCTTCATTGGTCCGCTCCTTCCAGGGCGAAGTACGCCTCTTCCAGGCTGGAGGTGCCGGTCCGGGCGATGATCTCGGCCGGGGTGCCCATGGCCCGGATCCGGCCGCGGGCGAAGACGGCCAGGCGGTCGCACAGGGCCTCGGTCTCGTCGAAGTAGTGGCTGACCAGCACCACGGTGGTGCCGGAGGTCTTCAGCTCCCGCACCAGCCGCCAGGTCTCCCGGCGGGCAATGGGGTCCAGGCCGGTGGTCAGCTCGTCCAGCACGACCACCTCGGGGTCGCCGACCAGGGCCAGGGCGAGCATCAGCCGCTGCTTCTGCCCGCCGGACAGGTCGCCGTACGCCTTGCGCGCCAAGGGGGTCAGTCCCCAGCGCTCCATGACCACCCGCCAGTCGGCGGGCTGGTGGTAGAAGGAGGCGAAGGCGTGCAGCGCCTCGGCGACCTTGATCCGCTCCGGCAGTGCGCTCTCCTGAAGCTGGGCGCCGACGCGCTGGGCCAGGGCCCGGCGTCGGCGCGCGGGGTCCTCGCCCAGGACGCGCACGCTGCCTCCATCGGCGCGCCGCAGCCCGAGGAGGCATTCGACGGTAGTGGTCTTGCCCGCCCCGTTGTGACCGGCGATGCCGAAGGTCTCGCCGGCGTGGACCGTGAACGTGACGCCGTCCACGGCGGTGGTGTCCCCGTACGTCTTGCGCAGGTCTGTCACCTCGATGGCTTCCATGCCTCAAGACTCCCGTCGGGGCGGGTCGCGCAACATCGCCCATCACGCCGCCCCGGCATCCTCCATCCGGGTGATGCGCGTCGGTTCCTGAGCGGCGCGTTTCACCCGCTCTCGCGCTATGAAGGGATATGTGGAATCTGCCCACTACTGGCGTTACCACGGGCTCGGTGGCCTGGATCTGATGCGCGCGCAGTTCGTCCAGCACCGGTTCGCCCGGCACAGCCACGAGACGTACGCGATGGGAACGCTGGAGGCCGGTCAGGAGGAGATCCGGTTCTCCGACGGCGTGCAGTACGCGGGGACGGACGAGGTCGTGGTGATCGAACCGGGCGTCGTCCACACGGGCGGGCCCCACACGACCGACGGATGGACGTACCGGGTGCTGTATCCGAGCGTCGAGCAGGTGCGGGAGGTCGCCGACGAGATCGGCGTGCCCGGCGGGACCCCGTCGTTCGAGCGGCGGGTGATCACCGACCCGCGGATGGCCCGGCGAGTGGCGGCCGCCCATCGCGCGGCGGAGTCCGGCGCGTCACTGGCCGCGGACTCACAGCTCCACACGCTGCTGACCTTAATGCTCCGCGCGTACGGCACGCGGTGGACTTCCTGGCCGACTGGGTCCGCGATCTGGACTCGGCGCCCGCGAGCGACTACCGGCAGGCCGGGCAACTGGTCACCACGTTGGGGCGCCCGCCCGGCGACGGACCCGGCGACTTCGCCGCACTCCTGGAGCTCTTCCGCCAAGCCGCCGGGCAAGGCGTGGACACGGCCGGTCCGGGCTATCTCGCCTACTTCCCGGCAGGCGGGCTGGTCACAGCGGCGCTGGCCGAACTGCTGGCCCTGACCGTCAACCACTTCACCGGCGTGGCCCAGGTCGCGCCCGCGCTGGTCGCCATGGAGCACGGGGTGCTGACCTGGTTCTGCGACCGGTTCGGGCTGCCGGAGGGCTCGGGCGGGCTGGTCACGACGGGCGCGTCGGTGGCGACCCTCTCGGCACTACTCGCCGCCCGCCATGCCCACGCCCACGGGGACGGCGGCAGCGTCAACGGCAACGCCCACGGCGACGGCGTGTTGTATGTGACCGAGCACACGCACTATTGCGTCGCCAAGGCCGCCCGCATCGCTGGCCTGCCCGCCGAGCGGATCCGTATCGTGCCGGCCACCGCGGACCTGCGCATGGACGTCTCGTCGGCGGCCACGATGATCGCCGCCGACCGCGCCGCAGGGCTGCGTCCGTTCCTGCTGGTCGGCACCGCGGGGTCCACCAGCTCCGGCACCATCGACCCGCTTGTGCAGCTGGGCGAGCTGGCTCGCGAGGAAGGGCTGTGGTTCCACGTGGACGCCGCCTACGGGGGCGGGTTTCAGCTCACCGAACGGGGCCGGGACCGGCTCGCCGGGATCGAGGCGGCCGACTCGATCGCGCTGGATCCGCACAAGAGCGTCTTGAATTCTCTGTGGTTCCCTGAAGGAATCAGGTAACTCGGATGGGCGTGGCCTGGCCTGGGCTGTTCCCGTGCTCGATGAACGTGAGCACGGGGGTGGCTTTGGCGTGGTGGAAGCCGGTCCGATGGTGAGAATTCCTGACATGCCCTGTCCGGTACGGCTGGTGCCGTCCCGGCTTGGGTGCATGGCCCGCCGGACGCTGTCCACCGCCGGTGAGCGGTGGGGCGGGCACCGTGCGCCGGTCGGGCACACGGCTGGACGTCATCGAGTTGTTTCGTGGGCTGGCCGGGGCGCGGGTGGGCCGTTTCGGGGTGGGGCGCCTCTTGGCTCTGTCACGTGCTGCCGGGCGGGGATGCAGATCGGTTCGGGTACGGCGGGCGCGGCGGGCCGCCCGGGTGGGTTTGCGTGTTGGTCGGGCGCGGGCGACGTTGCCTTCCACGATGGCGTGGATGGTGCGCACCCCGGTGGAACGGTGGGTGCGAGTGGTGTGTTGGCCGAGCAGGCCACGGGAGACGATCCGCTCGGCCGCTGCCCAGTCCCGGTCACAGGACAGGCCGCAGGCCGGGCAGTAAGCCCACCTCCAGCCCCGCTCGGCGAGCCGGTCCGGAGCCGGGCAATGCTTGAGCACCGACGTGCCCTCCCCGCACCGGGGGCAGTACCGGGAGGTGCCACGCGCCGCGACCGTGACCACCGCGATGGCGTGCTTGGCCGCCAGATGCCGGATCGCCTCGATGATCCGCCCGCGCACCTGCCCCGACAGCCGCGCGTTCGCGCTGCCTCGGCGTCCGCGCGCCTCCAGGGTGGCCAGGTCCTCCACATAGATGACCGTCGCTCCTGCGGCGGCGGCCTGATCGACCGCCCATCGCGCTGCCGACCAGGTCAGTGCCTTGTTCAGATTGCGGATGCGGGCGCACAGCCGCTCATGCTCGACACCGATGCGCTGCCAGGCCGTACTCAACGCGAGGTAGCGGGGATCAGCAGGCGTGATCGCGGCTAGGAGCTTTTCCAGGTGCCGGTGCTTGGCGGCCAGGTGTTCACGCTCGCCGCGCAGCCGGTGCAGCTTGGCCGACACACCGCTCGCATCGTAGATTAGCGGCCGCCCATCACTGATCACCCGGCCATCGGCCAGACGCCCCGCCACTCCGGTCAGCAGCCCGTTGAGGCCCCAGTCGAAGCCGCACCCGACCCGATGACCGGTAGCGGGCGCGAAGCCGACCGGGATCTGGAACGGCAGATCGACCCGCACTCGCCCCTTGACCACCCGCACGGTAGGGGCGCACAACGCCGCCTCCGCCGGGACGGTCGGCGGCAACGCGAACGGCAGCACATGCCACGCCCAGTCCCGAGAAGACGCGGGGAATTCGACCAGGGGAAGCCGCACCCGCAGGCGGGCACTGCGAGGGCCGGTGCGCTCCAGGGTGAGCAGTTGCCGGTCAGCCGCCGCCAGCACCACCTGCGCCGCAACGTTCGGCGGCTCCTCCAGTTCGGTCAGATCGGCCGGGAACGCGCCATGCTCGTCGAGGTAGGCGCGAACCTGCCGGGTCCGGTTCCGGATGTCGGCCGCGCTCACCCCGTCCGGCAGCAACGCGCGCAGCGCCTCCCACTCGGCGCCGGTGTGTGCACCTGGGTCGTGCGGCCAGGTGGCCACGATCGCCGCCACCAGACGGCGCCGGTGCAACGCCAGCCGCAACAAGCGGGCGGCCTGCTCCTGCGCGCACCGCAGCACTCGATCGCACACACGTACGCCCGAGGGCGGGCTCACGACCCAGCCGAGCCTGCGCAGCGCCATCCAGCCCTTCGACGGCAACACCCGCCCATCCAGCCCCACCCCGGACCCCAAAGCGTCCAGATCAGCCGCATTCCACCGGGCCACCACCAGACGGGCGGTCACCTCGCGTGCCAGAGCGGTCAGCCAGGCCACCCGCCGCACCACCAGCGCCTGCGCGACGACCTCACCGCTCGCCTCCACCACCGCCGCGTAAGCGGTGCAGGAGGCTGTCGCGGTGAGCCTACTCACCCACCGCCCCCATCGCCCCCATCAGGTCATCGGCCACCAGGCGGCATCGACGCGTACACCTCACGACCCGCAGCCCAACCTGCACCCGCCCACCCCTCGCCACCACGATTTGTGATCGCAACGCTACCAAGAGTTGACAGCTTTGGGTAGAACACTTGAGCGATACACGTCCACCGGATACCGATCCGTGCCGCGGATCACGCTGTACCGGCACAGCGCGGACTACGGCCCCAGAACAGAACCTGAGGTTTCCATAGCGAACACGAAGAACGGTTCATACCCTGTTCCTGCCGTATGGCACGGGCCTGCTCCTGGTGCGCGACCCGGCCGTACTGCATGCCGCCCACGCGGCCGACGCCCGGTACCTACAGGACCTCAGCCCGGTGGACGACCTGCCCGACTTCGGCCACCTCGGGGTGGAGCTGACCCGGGAGTTCCGCGGGCTGCGGCTGTGGCTGCCCTTGCACCTGCACGGCGTACGGGCCTTCGAACGGGAGCTGGACGAGAAGCTCGACCTCGCCGCCCACGTCCACCGACAGCTCGCCCAGGACCCCCGCTTGGAGGTGCCGTGGCAGCCAGACCTGACAGTGGTGCTCTTCCGGCTGCGCGGGACGGACGAGGACAACAGACGGCTCCTGGCCGAGATCAATTCCAGCCGACGCGTGTACCTGAGCAGCACCACCATCGACGGCCGGTTCTTCCTGCGCCTGTGCGTGCTCAGCTTCCGCACCCACGCGGACCGCGTCGAGGAGGCACTGGGAATCATCCGATCAGCCTGCTGACGCAAGGCGACGCTGTGGTGGGTGTCGCACGCCTACCATCCGGAGGTGGCGGTGCGATTGATCTGCTGGTTTCCACCGAACACCGGGAAGGTCGTCGTGGCCTTGTTCGCCGGCGACAAGGCCAAGCTGGGCGATCTGTTCTACGACAGCGTGGCCGCACGCGCGGACGGGCTGATCGATCAGTGGAAACGGGAGACAGCGTTTGAGGAGAAGCCATGACCGAGCCTGACAACACCTTCGTCCGCGGCAATGAACACCTGGACCGACTGCTCGCCGATCCCGAACTCGCCGCTGACGTGGCCCAGGCGCACGAGGCGGCCGAGGAAATGGACCGCGCCTATGCCATGAACCTAGCGATGATCCGCAAAGCCGGACAGATGACCCAGGTCGAAGTGGCCAAGAGACTCGGTGTGGGACAGGCTGTGGTGTCCCGGCTGGAGAATCGCAGCGACATGCTGCTGTCCACTCTGTTCGACTACCTCACGGCAACAGGAGCCGAAGGCGCCAGCATCGTCGTGACCGTCCACGGACGCCGCATCGAACTGGACCTGGCGCAACTGCGCGCCGCCTCCTCCGACCAGCGATCAGCGTGATCCGTCCGCTCCGCGCCTGAGGTTACGAGCACTGACTGGCTGTCTCCACGGGTCGGTCAGAGCATTCCAAGCAGGTGAACACGTACATCGATCCTGCGTCACCGATCATGATGCCTGCGGGTTCCTGGAGTTCGGAGACCTGGTGGGGGCGCAGCAGGTGCTGTTCTTCCAGTGGTACCCATCTCTTGTCCGACCCCCCATCGTGCTCCCAGCTCGCGATGGTGAGCAGGTGCGACATCTCGTGTCCGCGGTCGCACTCCATCGAGATCGGGTCCTGAATCCAGTCAACCCACCCGCCGACCTTGGTTCCCGGGGCCGTGGACAGGTGGTCCTGGTAGCTCCATTCCTCGGGATTGTGCGAAGAGTCGCTCCATTCGGCGACCTTCTTGTCCAGCTCCCGGCGGGCCACAGCAGAGGACCGCCCATGGAACTATCCGTGATGGCCGGAGCTCCACGGCGCGGGTGCAGCCGGACCGTGGTCTTCACCTGGTCAGCCAGGTCCGGAAAGATCGCCGCCACATCCACTGGCGCAGGCGGGGTCGACAGTCGCACGCCTTCTCACTCCGATCATCAGGAAGTCCGTGGACGCAAACCGTAGAGCAGCGCTCCGACAGAACGGAACGTGTGTGCTCTCCAGGACTGATCACTGGGCCATGAGGAGGGGCGACCGCACTCGTTCACTCCCCGGTTCGGCTTTCTACCCGTTCGCCGCACAGTAGCCGGGACCGCCCGTCTGCTGAGCGGCCAAGGGCGTCGAGGTTGGACTGGTCACGGTCCCGGAAGGCCAGGTCAGATACCGTCGGCGGGTTTTGGCGGCGTTACTGGGTGTCGTCACACCCGCGAAGCCCAGAGCCGCTGATAATACGGATTACTTCAGCTATTACCCCTTGACATCCTCTAATGTCCGGTTTCACAATGACCGAACTAATGCGCATTAGCAGGACGATGGGTGATACGCACAGTGACTGGTTCAGGGCGGCGTCTGACGCAGCAGGACATCGCGCGCATGACTGGCGTGAGCCAGACGACGGTGTCACTGGTGCTCAACGGGCGGGCCGACGGCGAGGTGCGGATCTCGCCCGAGACCCGCGACCGAGTACTCCAGGTAATCAGGGAGACCGGATACGTTGCCGATCCGGCGGCGCGCGGGCTGGCCGAGCGGCGCAACCGCATCTACGGCGTGTTCACCTACGAGGCCGTCTTCCCGGCGGAAGGTGCTGATTTCTACCATCCGTTCCTGGTCGGCATCGAGGAGTGTGCCGAGGAGGCGGGCTGTGACCTGCTGCTGTTCACCAGTGCCAAGGTGGAGCAGGGTGAGCGGCGGCGGATCTTCAGTGGGGAGAGCCGGATTCGGCTGGCTGACGGATGCGTTCTGCTCGGCCGGACGATCGACCGGGACGACCTGTCTCGGCTGCTGACCGAGGGCATCCCGTTCGTTTCGGTCGGCCGTCGCGATGACGCCGGTGGGCCGGTGCCGTACGTCGGGGCCGACTACCCGCCCGCGATGCGCGCGCTGGTCGAGCGGGCGGCGGCGCTCGGGCATCGCCGGATGGCCTATGTCGGAGTGGGGGCGGGTGCGGAGTCCTTCGCCGATCGGCTGCGCGGTTTCACCGCAGGTGTGGCCGCGACCGGTGTCGAAGGGTTGCACCTGACCACCGCGGACGGGCTGTTCGACTCCGGTGCGAGCGTGGTGTTCGCCGAGGAGCTGGCCGACGGCGTGGCCATCGTCGAGAGCGCCCGAGCCCGTGGCCTGGACGTGCCGCGCGACCTGTCCATTCTCGCGCTGGGCGCGTCCACCAGGCCGGTGTCGACCGACATCGACTTCGCCGGGTTCCGCATTCCCCGGCGGGAGATGGGGCGCAGGGCCGTCGAGTTGCTTACCGGGGTGCTGGAACGCGGTGGTGTTCCGCAGGAACTGCTGGCGTGCGAGCTGGTCGAGGGATCGACGTTGGCACCCGCACCCCGGACATGACCCTGGCCTCCGGACATGACCCTGGCCCCCGTACCTGACACAGACCGTACTTGAGGAGAGGTAAAACCCCACGTGGTTGAGATATCGGTAGACGCGCTCGTCGTCGGCGGTGGGCTGGGCGGCGTGGCCGCCGCGCTGGCCCTGTTGCGGGCCGGGCGCTCGGTGGTGCTCACCGAGGAGTACGACTGGCTGGGCGGACAGCTCACCAGCCAGGCCGTACCCCCGGACGAGCACACCTGGGTGGAGCGGTTCGGCGTCACGGCGAGCTACCGCGCGCTGCGCGACGGCATCCGGCGTTACTACCGCGACCACTATCCGCTGACCGAGCGGGCGCGGGCGTGGCGGGAGCTGAACCCGGGCGCCGGGCACGTCAGCAAGTTGTGCCACGAGCCGCGGGTCGCCGTCGCGGTCATCGACGAGATGCTGGCCCCCTACCGGGGGTCGGGCAGGTTACGCGTACTGCAGCCGTACCGGCCGGTCGGGGCCGAGGTGGACGGCGACCGCGTCACGGCCGTGCGGCTCGCGCATCGCGACAGCGGCGACGAGATCACGGCGGTGGCGGCGTACGTGCTGGACGCCACCGAGACCGGCGAGCTGCTGCCGCTGGCCGGGGCCGAGTACGTGACCGGGTTCGAGTCGCGCGACGAGACCGGTGAGCCGAGCGCCCCGGCGACGGCCCAGCCGATGAACATGCAGGCCGTGTCCGTGTGCTTCGCGATCGACCACGTGGACGGCGACCACACCGTGGACAGGCCCGCCTCGTACGACTTCTGGCGCGCCTACCAGCCGCCCTTCTGGGGCGACCGGCTGCTGTCGTGGCGCTGCCCGAGCCCGCGGACGCTGGAGATCCTGGAGCGTTCCTTCACCCCGAACCCGGGTGACGACCCCCGCCTGGTGGAGGCCGACCAGCGGGTCAATCCGGGCGACGGCAACCTGTGGACGTTCCGCCGGATCGCCGCCCGCGACAACTTCCGGCCCGGCGCGTACGACAGCGACATCACGCTGGTCAACTGGCCGATGATCGACTACCTGGAAGGGCCGATCATCGACGTGCCGGACGCCGATCGGCACCTGGCGGCGGCCCGCGAGCTGTCGATGTCGGTGATGTACTGGCTGCAGACCGAGGCCCCTCGCCACGACGGCGGCACCGGCTACCCGGGCCTGCGGCTGCGCGGCGACGTCACCGGCAGCGCCGACGGGCTCGCCCAGGCCCCCTACATCCGCGAGTCCCGGCGCATCCGGGCCCTGACCACCGTCACCGAACAGGACCTGTCCGTGGCGGTACGCGGCGACAAGGGCGCCGCCTCCTATCACGACTCGGTGGGCGTGGGCATGTACCGCATCGACCTGCACCCCTCGACCGGCGGCGACAACTACATCGACGTCGCCTGCTCCCCGTTCGAGATCCCTCTCGGAGCGCTGGTCCCGCAGCGGATGACCAACCTGCTGCCCGCCTCCAAGAACATCGGCACCACCCACATCACCAACGGCGCCTACCGTCTGCATCCGGTGGAGTGGAACGTCGGCGAGGCGGCCGGCGCGCTCGCCGCCTTCTGCCTGGACCAGGCCACCACGCCGCACGCCGTGCGCGCGGACGGGCGGCTCCTGGCCGACTACCAGCACCGGCTCGCCGGCGACGGCGTGGAGCTGCGCTGGCCCGACGTCACCGGTTACTGACGTACAAGGAGAATCCCCCATGAAAGCACCCGGGAAGCTGGCGGCCCTCACGCTGACCGCCCTCCTCACCCTCACCGCCTGCGGCGGCGGTGACGCCGCGCCGGCCGCGAAGGGCCCGCAGCCGCTGCGCATGTCGATCTGGACCTCCAACGAGGCCCACCTGAAGCTGTTCAAGGAGATCGCCGCCGAGTACCGCAAGTCCCACCCGCAGGTCGGCGAGATCACTTTCGACCCGATTCCGTTCGAGAACTACACGACCACGCTGACCACGCAGATCGCCGGCGGCAACGCCCCCGACCTGGCGTGGATCCTGGAGAACTCCGCGCCGGACTTCGTCGGCTCCGGCGCCCTCGTCCCGCTCAAGAGCAAGATCGAGAAGGTGGACGAGCTGGTCCCCGCCGCCACCCGGCTGTGGGAGAACGGCGGCGAGCTGTACGCCTACCCGTTCTCCACCTCGCCGTTCGGCATCTTCGTCAACACCGACCTGGTCAAGTCCGCGGGCCAGAAGTCGCCGCGTGAGCTGATCAAGGCGGGCCAGTGGGACTGGGAGCACGCCAACGAGATCAACAAGGCCGTCGCGGCGAAGGGCAAGAACGGTCTGACCATCCTCAACTTCGACTACAAGGCCTGGGACAACCTCGCCACCATCTGGCAGGGCTGGGGCGCCAAGGCGTGGAGCGACGACGGCGCCACCTGCCAGTTCAACTCGCCCGAGATGGTGGAGGCCATGACGTTCGTCCACAAGGCGATCTTCACCGACAAGTCCATGCCGGGGCCGGGCACCGCCGTCGACTTCTTCTCCGGCGACACCACGATGGCCGTGGCCCAGATCTCCCGCGCCGCCATGCTGAAGGACGCGACGTTCAAGTGGGACCTGGTGCCGCTGCCCGCCGGGCCGAAGGGCAAGTACGCGGTCATGGGCCAGGCCGGGATCGGCGTGCTGAAGAAGTCGCCGAGGGCCGAGCAGGCCGCCGACTTCCTCGCCTACTTCACCAACGCCGCCAACTCCGCCAAGCTCGCCGCGTACTTCCCGCCCGCGCGTAGCTCCCTGCTGACCGCCGACACCATGGCCAAGACCAGTCCCATGCTGAACAGCGACCAGCTCCAGGAAGTGGTGATCGACGGCATCGAGAAGGGCGTGGTCAAGCCCAGCCACAAGGGGCAGGCCGAGCTCGCCCAGACCGCCAGGGCCGCGCTCGACCCGCTGTGGAAGCCGGACGCCGACGTCAAGGCGGTGCTGGACGGCGTGTGCGCGAAGATCCAACCGTTGCTGGGCGGATGACGTGACGGTGACGGATCTGGGCAACCGGGTGGCCGAGCGCGCCGCCACCCGGCGCCGCCCCTTCTGGACGATCCCCCGGCGCGACGCCCTGGTCGGTTACCTGCTGATCTCGCCGCAGCTCGTGGGAAGCGCGCTGTTCGTCCTGCTGCCGCTCGGCCTGGTCGTCTACTACAGCCTCCAGGAGTGGAACGTCCTGGCGGGCACGTTCGAGTTCGTCGGCGGCGACAACTACGCCAAGCTGCTCGCCGACCCGAACATGGGGCAGGTGCTGACCAGCACCGCGCTCTTCTCGGTCGGCCTGGTCGTGCTCAACCTCGCCCTCGCCCTGCTCCTGGCCATCCTGCTCGACCAACGGCTGCGCGGCACCACGTTCTTCCGGACGCTGTTCTTCTCGCCGGTGCTGGTGTCGCTGGTCGCCTGGACCATCGTCTGGCAGTTCCTGCTCCAGCAGGACGGCGGCGTCAACGGCGTGCTCGGTCTGGTGGGCGTGGACGGTCCCAACTGGCTGCGCGGCGAGACCACCTCCCTGCTGTCGGTCATCGTCGTCCAGGTCGTCAAGAACGTGGGCCTCAACATGGTCCTGTTCCTGGCCGCGCTCCAAGGCGTGCCGCGCCAGCTGTACGAGGCGGCACAGCTCGACGGCGCCGGCGCCTGGACCCGGTTCGTGCGCATCACGGTGCCCCTGATCAGCCCGACGATCCTGCTCACCTCGATCGTCACCGTGGTCGGCTCGCTGCAGGTGTTCGCCCAGATCGCCGTGCTCACCCAGGGTGGGCCAGGCATGTCCACCACCGTCCTCGTCTACTACCTGTACCAGCAGGCCTTCCAGTTCCGGCACCTCGGCTACGGAGCCGCCCTGTCGGTCCTGCTGTTCCTGATCGTCGCGGCGCTGACGTTGCTGCAGTGGCGGCTGCGCCGGAGGTGGGTCTTCCATGAGTCGTAGGATCAAGCTCGCGTTGTACGCGCTGCTGTGCGTGCTGTGCGTGCCGTTCGTCTTCCCGACCTGGTGGATGGTCACCTCGTCGGTGAAGCCGATCAGCGACATCTTCGCCTTCCCGCCCGCGCTGGTGCCCTCCAGGTTTGACTTCTCCACCTATGGCCGGGTCTTCGAGCTGCAGCCGTTCGGGCAGCAGTACTTCAACAGCCTCTACATCGCCGCGGTGGTGACCGTCGGCACGATGGCGGTGGCCGCGATGGCCGGCTACGCCTTCGCCCGCGTCCGCTTTCCCGGCCAGAACGTGCTCTTCCTGGTCGTGCTCGTCGGCCTGCTGATCCCCAGCGAGGTGACGATCGTCCCGCTGTTCCAGATGTTCCACACCCTGGGGATGACCGACACGCACTGGCCGCTGATCCTGGTGCCGATCCTGGGCGCGCCCAGCGTGCTGGCGACGTTCATCATGCGGCAGTTCTTCATCACGCTGCCCGGCGAGCTGGAGGAGGCCGCCAGGGTCGACGGGCTCGGCCGCTTCGGCACCTTCTACCGGGTGGCGTTGCCGCTGGCCAGGCCGGCGCTCGGTGCGGTCGCCATCTTCACGTTCCTGCACTCGTGGAACCTCTACCTCGAACCGATCGTGTTCCTGTCGACCCCGTCGAAGTTCACCCTGCCGCAGGCGCTCACCCAGTTCGTCGACGCCTACGGCTCGCCCCTGTGGAACGTACAGCTGTCCGCCGCCACGATGACCGCCCTCCCCATCCTGGTCGTCTTCGTGCTGGCCCAGCGGCAGTTCATCGAAGGGCTCGCGCACACCGGTCTGAAAGGCTGATCATGCTCTCTCGCCGCACCCTCCTCCGCGCCACCGCCTTGCTCCCGGTGGCCGCCACCCCCCTGCTCGTGCCCGGCACCGCGTTCGCGGCGGTCCCCGACCTGCCGCCGCTGTCCACCCTGAATCGCGCGTCGTTCTCCCCCCAGGAGCAGCGCTTCGCGCCGTACCTGGCCACCCTCGCGCCCATGGTCAACGACATGGACGACAGCGGCTTCTTCGCCGGCGGCTGGTGGCGCTCGCCGGCGGCGTCGTACAACGCCCGTGTGCAGGAGCACGTCTTCACGCTGGCTTGGTTCTACGCCAACGCCCGCCCGTGGAACCCGTACGCGGGGAACGCGAACCTGCTGGCCGCGCTCGACGCGGCGCTCGGCCACTACCTGTCACTCCAGCACCCCGACGGCTCCTTCCCCGAGTACAGCCGCAACGAGCACGGCCTGGCCCCCACCGGGTTCGGCATCGGCTACCTGGCCAAGACCCTGCGGATCCTGCGTGCGGCCAAGGTGCTGCCCGCACGGCAGACCCAGCTCACCGCCGCGTTGCACACGGCCATGACCTGGTTCCTGGACCCCGCGAACCACAGCGTCTGGCAGGAACCCCTCAGCTACGCCAACCAGACCACCTCGGGCCTGGCCGGGGCCGCGCTCGCGCTCAAGCTCGACCCCGACCCCGCGCTGTCCAGGAGCCTGACCGAGGCGTTCCCCCGGCTCGCCGCGACCGGCTTGAGCACCGCCGGCTTCTTCCACGAGAAGGGCGGCCACGACATGAACTACAACTTCGAGGTCATGCTCCCCGAGATGGCCGACGCCTACCAGCAGACCTCAGACCTGAACCTGGTGAACATGGCCCGCGCCTTCACCGGCTTCCTGTCCTACAACCTGCTGCGCGAGCCCGACGGCGCCGGGTACATGGTCAACGTCGCCCCCTCCACCCGCACCAGCGCCCGCTGGTACGACGAGGTCCGGCCCGACCCCGACAGGACCGCGCTCAACTGGACGTTCATCCGCCAGGTGCCGCTGCTGTCGGCCTTCCTGACCGCCCGCGAGGACCTCGCCGAGGCCCGCGCCGCCTGGGCCGCCTCCACCGAACCGGTGACGCCGCTCGCCAAGCAGGACACCTCACCGCGCATCCTCACCCACGGCCTCTACGGCGAGGGATTCCCCACCAGACGGCAGCGGGCCGCCGCCATCGCGGACCTGCCCTACCTGCGCTCCGACAACTTCGTGGAACTGCGCAAGGACCGCGGCCAGGACTTCCTGTACGTCCGCAAGCCCGGCCTGTACCTGGGCGGCTACTTCGGCGACCGCGCCTCCCTCGCCCGCACCGGCCTGACCTTCCTGTGGCATCCCGAAGCCGGCACGATCATCTGCGGGCTCAACGACAACAACTACGCCTGCTGGGCCACCGTCTTCCCCGGCCAGGCGCCCGACTCCAACGGCCCGCTGCCCGCCACCTACTTCCACGGCGCCCCCGGTGGCAAGGAGTGGACCGGCGGCCCGCCCCCCGCCGCCCTGGGCATCCGCTACGGCAACGCGAACGTCACCACGGACGTCCTGGTCACCCGCCGGACGATCCGGCGCACGGTCAAGGCGAACGCCGCCGCCACCGAGCAGATCCCCCTCGTCCTCCGTCCCACGGACGTCCTCACCTTCACCAACGGCACACAGGCCGCGTTCGGCGGTTCGACCACGGCCACCGCCGACGGCTTCGACATCCGCCGGGGCCGCACCACGATCCGTTTCCGCTGGGGCACCCCGATGGAGGCGACCGTCGCGGCCGGTTCCGTGCGCTACTTCCGCGACGGCGCCCGCCGCTTCCACGCCCTCCGCATCCCGCACCAGGGCACGTTCGACCTCACGGTCATCGTGGGCTGACGCTGGATAGGTGATTGAATCGGGGGCCGGAGCCGGATGGAGGACATGTGATTCGAGCCGCGACAGCCGAGGACATGCCCGCCGTACGGAAGGTCGCCAAGAGGTTCGGCCTGCTGGCCGGATGGTCTGGGACACCCGATTTCCTCGACGCCGAGCGCTCTTTCGGCACGCTCCTCTTCGCCGCGGACGAGGCCGGTGGAGGGCTCGGCTTCGGTGGCACACTCCGACGTGGCCCCCTCACCCACCTGGGCGATCTGTTCGTACTGCCCGAGCATCAGTCCTCAGGGGTGGGCCGGACCATGCTCACGGAGTTGCTCTCCGAAAACGGGCCGAAAGTGACTTTCGCCTCGTCCGATCCGCGCGCCATGGCCCTGTATATCCGGCACGGACTGCGTCCCTGGGTCCCGCTGCTCTACCTGACCGGGCCGACGGCGGGACTGCCCACGCCACCGGTGCGGCGAACGGATGCGGACGACATCGCGGAGCTGGACGCCCGCGCCTCCGGAGGGCTACGGCGGGCCACCCTTGCCTGGTACGCCGCCCTGCCGGACGTCACTGTGTACGCGACGGACCGAGGTTACGCCGCTGCCCGCCGGACCGGCCACGATGTCGTCATCGGCCCGGGCGGCGGGACCTCCCCACAAGCCTGCGCGGACGCGGTGTTCGGCGCCCTCGCCGCCACCCGGGCGCGCACCGCCCAGATCGCGGTCCCGGGGACGCATCCCCTTGTGCCCACGCTGCTCGGCGCCGGCTGGCGCATCGCGGACATGGACACCTTGATGGCCGACGACGCCGGCCTCGACCTGATCCAACCGGACCGCTACGTCCCCCATCCGGACCTCGGCTGAATCGCAGGTTCAAGGACAGGCCCCGTGCGGGTTGGCGGCCGTACCCTCGGTGCTGAGCAGGACGACCACCGAGGTCGGACCGAGCCCGAGCGTCACACGACGCTCGTCGGCGCCCTCCCCGGCGAGCACCGCGCGGACACCGGCGAGCGCGGCGGCCCCGCACGGGCCCGCTGAAACACCGAGTTCCACCAGGTCACCGGCCGCGCGAGCGGCCGCGGCGTCAGTGATGGCGACCGCGGCGTCCAGCCCGCCGTTCAGGTAGGGCCAGGCGATGCTGGACGGGGTGCCGCAGTTCAGCCCGGCCATGGCGGTTGGGCCGGTGGTGACGCTGACGGCTTCGCCACGGGTGAGGCTCTCGATGACGCAGGCCGCGGCTTCCGGCTCGACCGACAGCAAGGCCGGCGCCGGTACGGGCGGACGGCCGCGGTAGTGGGTGACCACGGCTTGGGCCAGGGAGCCGACGCCCACCGGGACGGCGACGAGCCCGGGCGCCGTGGCTCCCGCGGCGGCGAGCTGCTCGTCGATTTCCACGCAGAGCGTGGAGTAGCCCTCGACGATCCAGCCCGGGATCGTCTCGTAGCCGGGCCAGGCGGTGTCCTGGATCAGGATCGCGTCGGCGGCGGTGGTGGCCGCCTCGGCCGCCTGGTGTACGGCGTCGTCGTACGAGCCCGGAACCCGGGTGATCTCCGCCCCCTCGGCGGCTATGGCCGCCACGGCGTCCGGATGGACACCCCGGGGGACGAAGATGTGCGCGCGCCGGCCGAGCAGCCGCGCCGTCCTGGCCACGGCGCGGCCGTGGTTGCCGTCGGTGGCGCTGACCAGCGTGACGGGCTCCGCGGCGGTACGCTCCGCCAGGGCCCGGTGCACCGCCCAGGAAGCGCCCAGCACCTTGAAGGCCGGCAGCCCGAGGCGGGACGACTCGTCCTTGACGAACACCCGGCCGACCGCCAACTCGGTAGCCAGGGAGGGAAGTTCGGTCAGTGGGGTGGGTGCGTAGCCGGGCAAGGCGGCGTGGAAGTCCCGCACCCCGGCAGGGGCGGGCGCGCAGGTCCAGGACCGGGCGGCGGGCCGGGCGAACCACGGCAGGGTCGTCATGGAAGAAGCGTCATCTAGCACGTCCTCAGCCTGTGGCCCGCGTCAACCATCGGTCCAGCGAATGCGGAAATCGGACCTCTGTCGCAGACTGGAATCGGTCCTGTCCAGCCGTCCAATCTGCCGGGAGCATGGCTCATGTACTCCTTATGACTCCTGAGAGAGGACAGACCATCGTGGACAGCGCTTTGACGAGCCCGGACGCGTGCCACCTCGCTACCGCGTCGGGCGGTGAGCACTGATGCCGACGGCGGTTCTGCTCGCCCTGGCCGCCGCCGCCCTGTACGGCGCCTCGGATTTCCTCGGCGGGCTGCTGTCGCGTCGTACCCACTACGCGCTGGTCGGGCTCGTCGGGCAGTCCGCCGCCGCGATCGGTGGCCTGGCCGCCGCCCTTGCCGTCAGCGCCCAGCTCAGCATGGGCGCGATCGGATGGGGGATCGGCGCCGGGCTCGGTGGGGCGGTCGGGACACTGGCCCTCTACCGTGGCCTTTCCCGGGGACGGATGAACGTGGCCGGGCCGCTGTCGGCCGTCGGCGCGGCCGGTCTGCCCATTCCGGTCGATCTGCTGTCCGGCGGGGAGTTCACGGCGCTCGCGGTCCTCGGCGTCGCCTTGGCCATCCCCGGGATCTGGCTGGTCGCCGCGCAGCCGGGCAAGCGCGGCGGTGACAGCGCAGGTGGTGCTGGGGTGGCCGAAGGGCTGCTGGCCGGGCTCGGTTTCGCCGCCCTGTTCGTCTGCCTTGGCCGGGCCGGGGACGCAGCTGGCCTGTGGCCGGTGGCCGCGAGCCAACTGTCCGCCGTCGTGGTCCTGGCCGTCTACGCGCTGGCCAGCCGTCGAGGCCGGCAGGGGCGGGCGGCCCGCACCACCGGCGCGGCGCGGGTGCCATGGGCGGCGGTTTGGACTGGGGTCCTGGGGGTGGGCGCGACCGTTCTGTACTTCCTGTCCACCCGCGAGGCGACGCTCACCGTCTCCGCCGTCATCACCTCCCTCTACCCTGCTTTCACGGTCGCCCTGGCCGCCCTGGTGCTGCGGGAGCGGACCAGCCTGGCGCACGCCGCGGGGCTGCTGTTGTGCGCGGCCTCCGTCGGCGCCTTCGCCGCCGGTTGAGCCGCCACGTGTGGCGCTGGCGGCTGCCGTGCGTACCCTCCGCGAACGCCCCGCCGCACGTCAAAGGCCACTACCCATGATCGGGTAGTGGCCTTCGCCAGAACGCCTCAGCGACCGAGCATCAGGTCAGTCGCAGTGCTCGAAGCCGCTGGTGTACGTGCTGCTGCCGACCGAGCCGCCCCACTTGACGCACTTTCCGGAAGCGGCAAGCTTGACCGGTCCCGCGTAGTAGTCGAAGCTGCCCGAGTCGGTCTTCCTGCTCGCCCCTTGCGGCTCCAGGAACGCCGACACCGCCGACCCCTTGCCGAGGTTCGTCGTCTTCAGCGTCACGACGCAGTTGCTGCCGTTGCCCGAGTTGTACAGCAGGTACGCGCGGCCACCCGTCAGAGCGGCAGAGTCGATGACCGTGAACCCGGCGCCGCAGACGCTCTCGGGGGTGTTGGGGTTGCCGGGGTTGCCGCCACCGCCGCAACCGTTGGTGCTCTTGATGGCCTTCTTCTGGCCCAAGGACACGGTCACGCCCTCAACGGTCGGGCTGGTGTCCATCGCGCCGCTGGAGGTCCGCTGTTCGTAGTGCAGGTGCGGAGCGTTGGAGCCACCCGTCGAGCCGACGGTCCCGATCGTGGTGCCCTGGCCGACGCTCAGCGAGCCGCCGGCCGCCTTCACCATGGACGAGAGGTGGGCGTACCGGGTTCTGGTGCCGTCGCTGTGACGGATCTCCACCCACTTGCCGTAGCTGGTGTTTCCCTCGTCGTGGAAGGTCGCGGTGCCCGCGGCGGTGGCCCGTACGGTCTCACCGTTGATGGCGTCGCTTCCGTAGTTCTGCCAGTCGATGGAGCCCGACGGGTTGTGCGTGGGGGTCCAGTTGTTGGCGTAGAAGGTCTTCCCACAGTTGAACGGGCTCTTGTGGGACACGGCCAGGGCGCTGGTGCTCTGTGCCGAGGCGGCCTGGGGGATCAGCGCTGCCGCCGCGAAAGTGACTGACACGGCAAGGACGGCAAGTTTCAGCGTCTTCGGCCAGGTCGGCCTGCCGATTGCGAGCATGCTCACTTCTCTCTGAACAGGTGCGTATGGGGGGGATACGGTTAGGCGCCCAGTTGCCTGATGCCAAGAGCCCTGTGGGGACAGCGCTACGTTGGCGGCATGGTGATCCCGTTCTATCGGAAGGGAGGGCCGCCTTTAGGGCGAACCCGAAGCAAGAAGGTAATCGAGGGCCCGCATATCACTCGCATATGCCCCGCATAGCGATTACGAGGTGGGTTGCCGAGCGGCGGTGTCGGGTCGCCGCGCCCGGAACCTGCCCTGGGTGACGGCGAGGACCGCGCCGACGAGGAGCACGGCCGCTCCTGTGGCCTGCACCGTATCGAAGGACTCACCCAGGAACACGGCCGAGCACGCGGTCCCGACGACGGGCACGACGAACATCATGATGGACGCCGACGCGGGACCCACGGCGTGAATGCCCCGGTAGTAGAGCAGGTTCGCCACGGCGGTCGGGCCGAGCGCCACGAAGACGACGTTCAGCCAGACGTAGGCGGGCACATCCTGCCAGGCGACCTCCGTGGCCGCCGGCGCGCTGTAGATCGCCAGCAGCACCGCCCCGCTCAGCGTCGCGTACGTCGTCGCCTTGAGCGGCTCGATGCCGGCCAGAACGCGGCGACCGGACAGCGTGAACGCCGCCCAGCAGCCGGCGCTGAGCAGGAACAGCAGATCACCGATGAGCCGGGCCTGGCCCGCGCCCGCGGCTCCGGCCGAACCCGCGAAGAAGATCAGCGCGCCGACCGCTCCGGTCGCCAACCCGGCCACCCGCGCCACTGACGCGTTCTCCTGCCGGGTGATCAGCAGAAAGGCGGTGGTCAGCACGGGACTCATGACCGGGACGATGCTGCTTCCGTCGATCGACGGCGCGAGTGACAGCCCCCAGAAGAAGAACAGGTTGTAGGCGAAAACCCCGATCACGCCCGCCCCGGCGGCCCGTGCCCAGTCCCGTGGCGACGACCGCCGGCGGGCACCACCGAGTTGCCGGGACAACCGCAGGGCGACCAGGAGTGCCAGAGCTCCACCGCCGAAACGCAACGTCGCGACCACGGAGTGAGGCAGGTGATCCACGATCACCTTGGAGCTGCTGAAGCCGCTTCCCCACAACAGCATCGTCGTGGCCAGCAGTAGGTAGGGCTGGGTTCGGCCCGCGCCACTCGTTTCCGTGTCTGCCATGGGGAACCTCCGCAACGCGTCTTTCCGCGCCCGAGGATCGAGGAGGCGGGCGCGACAGCAGCGACCATCCTGTGCTTCAGGCGATGGGCCGGTCTTGTACGCTCGTGCGCCGCGAGTCGTACGCACATGGAACGAGGTGATGACGAGATGACCGGCAGGGGCCACCCGGCCCGGGAATGGACCAGCTATTGGCGCTCGGCCGAGATGCCGCTGGAGGCCATGTACGCGCGCTTCCTCAGCCACCGCTATCACCGCCACAGCCACGAGACCTACTCCTTCGGTGTCACCGAGCAGGGCGCGCAGACCTTCACCTGCCGCGGCGCCGGGCATACGAGCGCGGCCGGGATGGTCATGGTGTTCAACCCCGACGAGGTCCACGACGGGCATGCGGCCCACGAGCTGGGGTTCACCTATCGGATCGTGCACATCGGCCAGGAGCTGATCACCGGCGTCCTCACCGACGTGACGCAGCGCCCCGCCGGATTGCCGCTGTTCGCCAGCCCGGTCCTCAACTCTCCCGCCCTGGCGACGCGGCTACGCGACCTGCACACCGCGCTGCTGGGCGGCGCCGACCCGCTCGAGCGCGACGAACTGCTCTCCGGCACGATCGCCGCCCTTGTCCGCCTCGCCGCGCGCAGACCCCCCGAACCACCCGCCACCCTCCGCGCGGCCACTGCCGCGTATCTCGCCGCGAAGGCCCGCGAGCTGATCGACGACTGCTACACCGAGCCGATCAACGCCGACGACCTCGCGGCCTGGACCGGCTCCAGCCGGTACGCCGTCTATCGGGCCTTCCGCACGACGTACGGGCTGGCGCCCAGCGACTACCAGCGCCAACTGCGCCTGCGGGCCGCTCGCCGCCTGCTCGCCCGGGGGCGGCGCGCGGCCCGGGTCGCGAGCGAGGTCGGATTCACCGACCAGGCCCATCTGACTCGTTGGTTCACTCGCTCATACGGCGTCACGCCCGCCCAATACCGCCTGGCGAGAGCCTGAGGTTCTGTCGACGCCGAATTGGTGGCTCCGCCTGCGTAGATCTACTTTCCGGTGGCGTTCTGGCTCAGCCAGTCGCGGTAGCGGATTCGGCCGAGGCTGGCGCCGTCGGCGGGGACCAGCGTCCGCTCGCCCGGCTCGGTGCCGAAGTAACGCGCGTGCGGGTCGGTGACCACCGTACGCGGGTCGCCCCAAGCGGCCAGGGCGTCGCGGAAGAACTCATCCATCCGCGACTGCTCCGGCCCGGCGATCTCCATCCGGCGGTTCAGCGGTGAGCCCACCGCGACGCGGCCGATCGCCTCGGCGACGTCTTCGCCCGCCATGGGCTGGAACAGCACGGGCGCGATCCGTACCTGGTCGCCGTCCGTGGCCTCGTCGGCGATGCCGCGGACGAACTCGAAGAACTGCGTCGCGTGCACGATCGAGAACGGAATCCCCGACTTCTCGATCAGCTGCTCCTGGGCGATCTTCGCGGCGAAGTAGCCGTTGTCCGGCATCCGCTCGGTGCCCACGACCGACAGCGCGACGTGGTGGTCGACACCGGCCGCCGCCTCTGCGGCGAGCAGGTTGCGGGTGGAGGTCTCGAAGAACTCCATCACCGCGGCCCGCTCGAACGACGGCGAGTTCGACACGTCGACCACCACGGCCGCGTCGGTCAGCACCTCGTCCAGACCTTCGCCGGTGAGCGTGTTGACGCCGGTGTTCGGCGAGGCCGCCACCGCCTCGTGGCCGTGTTCTCTCAGCTTCGTCACGAGCTTCGACCCGATCAGGCCGGTCCCGCCGATTACCACGATCTTCATGAAGAGCCTTCCTGCCCGCCGGGGCGTCCATGTGCCAGCCGGTCCGCGAGCTAAGACAGGGCACCCTCTCGGCCTGTGACAGCCCCGGCGAAATCTTTCCCAGAGCCCTCCTTCCCCTCGCCGTCTCTTCTCGCCCACGCCGACCGGCAAAGGACGCCATTACCGTGGGGTGGTTCCGCAGGCCAGGTGGATCGCAGAGTACGGTCGGTGGAAACACATCCCGGTGCGAAAGGTCTCGGCGGGGGCGATGGGAGTGGCGGACACCGAATCGGGCGATCCGGAGGATCTTGAGCAGGCCGCGGTGGTCTTCGCCGGCGTGCGGCCGCGCCTGTTCGGGATCGCGTACCGGATGCTGGGGAGCGCCACCGAAGCCGAGGACCTGGTGCAGGACGTCTGGCTGCGCTGGCAGGCGTACGACCGCGCCACGGTGGACAATCCGGCCGCGTTCCTGGCGACGACGATCACCCGGCTGGCCCTCAACGCCGCCCAGTCCGCGCGCGCCCGCCGGGAGACCTACGTCGGCCCGTGGCTGCCCGAACCCGTCGACACCAGCGCCGATCCGCACCTCGGCGCCGAGCGCGGTGAGGCCCTGGAGTTCGCGGTGCTGCTGCTCCTGGAGCGGCTCACTCCCACCGAACGGGCGGCGTACGTGCTGCGGGAGGCCTTCGACTATCCGTACCGGCAGATCGCCGACATCATCCGGCTCAACGAGCCGGCCGTACGGCAGCTGGTCAGCAGGGCGCGCAAGCATGTGCTCGTCGAACGACGTACTCCCGTGGCCAAAGCCGAACAACGCAAACTGCTGACGGCCTTCGTCGCCGCCGCCCGCGCCGGCGACATGACGGCGCTGGAAGAGCTTTTCGCCCTGGACGTGATCAGCTACTCCGATGGCGGCGGAGCCGTGCGCGCCTCCCGCTTTCCCGTGGTGGGGGCGTCGCGGGTGGCGAAGTACCTCAGGGCGTTCGCGAGCCACTTCTGGATCGGGGTCGACGTGGCGTACGCGAGCGCGAACGGGCAGAGCGCCGCGCTGCTGAGCCGCGACGGGGAGGTGTTCGCCGTCCTCACGGTCAACGCCTCGGAGCAGGGCATCGACCAGGTGCTGTGGATGATGAACCCGGCCAAGATCACCGCCGTGTCCGCTCCGTCGTAAGGGGACCGGTTCGCCCAGGCGGCGAACCGGTCGGCCGCTCAAGGACGGTTTCGGTCAGGGGATGATCACGTGGAAGCCGGTGTCGCGGGCGCCGGACGCGCTACCGGTGCCGACGAAGATGTCGCGCGAGTCCCCGCAGACGATGTTGCCGTCGGGACGGACGAAGATGCTGGAGTCCCAGGGCGAGCCCGTCCACTGGGTGGTGGCGACCGGGACGGTGCTGGCGGCGTTGATGTCGGCGTCGAGCCGGATGCAGTACTGGCCGGTGGCGATCTTGCGGACCCCGGTGACGCCCTTGGAGCGGACGACGAAGCCGTTGGCGTTGACGATGGCGGCGGCGCGGACACCCGGGCCGGAGGCGCCGCCGAGGTCGGCCAGCGCCGGGACGGCGAAGGCGCCGAGCGCGCCGACGCAGGAGGTCAGGGTCACGGCAACGGCCATAGCGGTCTTCTTGATGCGCGGCATGCTGGTTCTCTTTTCGAGAAAGGGACTGACTGTACGGGAACAGGGCTTCTCATCAGGCCAGATGACGATCTTCCAGCCGGTCCAGAGCCAGCACTCACTGTAGTTTTTCGACACGTAGAGTGACGTTGCGACACGGTAAAGATGATCTCCTGGCCGACGAGCTCAGCCGGGCGCGAGTGCCGCGCGTTGCGCCGGGCTCAGGCGGTCCGATCTGGTGGTGACGGTGTACGTGCCGGGCTCCGTGCGCAGCAGCGCGAGCGGGTCGGCGATGACCGAGTGCTCTTCGATCGCGGCCAGGGCGTCGGCGACCCGGCTCACAGGCAGTCCCAACGCCCTGACCAGTTCGTCCACGGTGAGCGGCCGAGCGGCGTACACCAGCGCGGCGAGCACCGTCAGCGCATCGCCCATGACGATGTCGGCCAGGCGGCTGCCGCTCATCTCGCCACTGAGCCAGTCGAAGAACTGGCCCATCTGGCCCAGCCGGGTCCCGGCGGGCGAGTCGGCGCCGAAGAGGGCGACTCCGCGCTGCGCGGCCCGCGCGATTTCGGCGTGCGCCCCGGTGTCGGTCCGCCACGCCCGGAGCCAGGTGTCGTCGTCGACGACGTAGCGCTCGCGCCGCCCGCCGGGATCCGGTTCGCGCCCGACCAGGTCCATGGCCTCCAGGTAGCCGATGGCCTTGGACACCGACGCCGGGCTGACCTGGAGCAGGCGTACGAGATCGGCGGCCGTCAGGCTCCCACCGTCAGAGGTGAGCAGGCAGACGAACACCCGGGCGGCCATCCGCGGCAGGCCGGTCGCGGCCAGCAGGGCCGCGAACCGGTCCACGAAGCCGCGCGCCGCCTCGGTCGGCTGCTCCTCGGGCGGCTCCCCCGCCTGAGGTGGCCTGGCTCGGCGGGCGCGCCGTGCGGCGACCTGCTGGGCGCGGTCCGGCAGGTAGTCGCCGGACGTGCCGTTGCGCGCCACCTCGCGGCTGATCGTGGAGGTCGGCCTGCCGAGCCGCCTGGCAATCTCGGCGTAGCCCAGCCCTTCGGCCAGCCAGCTCGCGATCCGCCGGCGATCCTGATGGGTCAGCCTGCCTCCGGGCATCGGCGCCTCTCCTGTCGTGAACGGTCCGCGGGGTCCAGTGTGCTTTCATCGACAGGACATTGCAACGACGAGACCGGTCGATATTGCATTTCCCCACAAGGCTGTTGCAACGATTATCACCCATATATGCAGGTCAATGCGATTATTAGCTTCGCCAAGCGTTGACTGAAAATCGAATGCAACGTAGCCTTTGTTCATTCGGAAACATTCGGGAGAGGACACGAGCATGCATGTGATGGCGGTTTCCACGATCTCCGACGGGGACAGGTTCTGGGGCTCGCTGAAGAAGGCGCACGGCAGGCTGCCCAAGGGGGCGAAGTGGACCCTGGCGGTGTCGAGCACCGACGGGACCAAGGCGGTGAACGTCATCGTGCACGACTCGATCGACGGCGTTAAGGGCTTCTTCGAGGAGTACGCCGGCTCCTTCGCCACCACCGAATACTTCGAGGCCGACGCCGCCAACGCGGTCGGCCTCCCGAAGTAGGCCCCATGGCGAAAGGGCTGGACATCACGCGGATCAAGGCTCGAACGGCCGAGCTCCTCGCCGAATACCAGGTCCCGAGCGTCGCGATCGGCATTCTCCAAGACGGGGAGATCACCGACTTCGCCTTGGGCGTCAAGGAGCTGTCGACGCGAGAACCCGCGACGACCGACACCATTTACCAGTGCGGTTCCCTGTCCAAGACATGGACCGCTCTCGCTTTCATGCAGCTCGTCGATGAGGGAAAAGTCGGCCTGGACGAGCCGGTGCGGACTTATCTTCGCGATTTCCGGGTCGCCGACCCGGAGGTGAGCGCCGAAGTCACGCCCCGCCACCTCCTGAACCACACGAACGGCATCGAGGAGGACTACGGCGACCCGGGCGAAGACGACGACGTATATGAACGCATGATCGCGAACATCACCGGCGCCCCCCAGGTTCACCCCCTCGGACATACCCATGGTTACAGCGCGGCCCTGGGTTACGCGATCCTCGCCCGCGTCATGGAGGTGATCGACGGGAAGAAGTGGGACGACATCATGCGGGATCGTCTCTTCGGCCCTCTGGGATTGACCTCCACGACCAGTTGGCACGAGCAGGTGGCCCCAAACCGGGCCGCGACGGGCCACATCATCCGGTCCGTTGACGAGGGCCCCATCGTTTCACCGGTGGAGCATCTGCCGCGTTCCTTCGGCCCCGGCGGCAACGTGAACTCGACGGCGCGGGAAGTGCTCACGATGGCACACGTCTTCCTCAACGAGGGAAAGGCACCGAACGGCACCCGTATCGCCGCGCCCGAGATCATCCGCGAGATGATGGAATCTCGCGTCCCCATTCCCGACCCCTATATGTACGGCCCGGAGTGGGCTCTCGGGCTCATCGTGTGCGACTGGCACGGCGAGACCGTCTACGCCCACGACGGCAGCACCATCGGCCAGAACGCTCGGCTGCGCATTCTCCCGGACTCGAATGTCGCGATCTCGATGCTGGCCAACGCGGGACCGCGAGACAGCTTCTACAAGAAGGTGTTCAACGTCATCCTGGCCGAGCTCGGCGCGGTCACGATCCCGGAGCTGCCGAAACCCGACCCTTCGCGGAACCTCGACCTGTCCAGGTACGAGGGCACGTACGGGCGGCTCGGCACCCACTACGAGGTGACGGCCGAGGACGGAAAGCTCTCGCTCACCTTCGCCCTGAACCCCATGGAGGCGAGCTTTCTCGGCAAACCAGAACGCGTCACGTACGAGCTGCTGCCGGTAAGTGACACGCACTTCTTGATGCCTTCCGACGATCCCCTGGAAGACACCCAGACCGTCGCGATCTACGACTTCAAGAATGGCGTGGCCCAGTATCTCCACACCAATTGCCGGGTGAATCCACGAGCCCGGCAATAGCGTCACATCTGCGCGGCCGCCTCGTCGAGGCGGATGAAGGTGGCGCCCGCGGCGGCGGCGCGGGCACCGAGAACGTGCCCGTCGCACATCCTCGTCTCCGTCCCGGCCCGGTCGATCACCTTCCACGTCCTCGGCTCCCGGCATGGCTGGCCGAGCAGGTCGCCGGTCCAGGAGCGACGGCAGACCCGGCACGTGGAGACGCCCCCGCTGGCGGACAGGGTGTTGCCGTGCTCGGGGCAGACGCCCCACGGCAGGCCGCACGGCTGGTCCTGGAGTCTGGCCAGGTCCGCGGCCGCCTGCTGGAGATCCTCGGCGCCTCGGGCCAGCCAGTCCGCGGCCTGCCATGCGCCGGCGAGGTGCTCGCGTTCCGGTGATCCGTTCAGGGCGGTGCCGCAGAGCGCGCGTACCTCCGCGGTGAGCGCCTCGGCGCGACTCGCGAGGGCGCGCAGCTGCGCCGGAGTGACGGTCATGAAGGCTCCCATCTCCGCCAGGACCGACGCGGTCGGCCGTGAAGTGGCTGCTGTCCTGGACCCTACGTCGCGCCAGCTTCCGACGGGTCAGTCAGGCTCGGGCGGTGTCAGGAAGTCTTGGAGTTCGCGGTGCCGGAATTGGTAGGTGGCGCCACTGACGCGCAGCAGCCGTGCCTCGCAGGCCCAGTCGAGGAAGGTCCACAGCCGCAACGGGAGCACCCCGCGCGCGGCCGCGATGATCAAGCCGATCATGGTACGGGACCAGGCGACCGCGCCGAAGGCGAGGCCGAAGGTCACCCCACCGATGAGCGCGCAAACCAGCGACTGGACGACGCCCTGGTTCATGACGAATACGAGGAAGGCCGCGACACCCCCGGTGAGCCCGAAGGCCACTCCGATCATCGGGTTGCGGTGAAGCGCCTCTCGCGGGTGGGCCAGCTCCGCGTCCTCGCTCCATCCGCCAGTGGTGATCTTGAAGAGGACCCCGAGCGCGAAGGCCAGGACGAAGGCCCCGATGATCTCCGCGGTCAGTGCCACCGGACCGGCGCCGGCCAGGCGCAGCGGCGGCAATCCGGTCAGCGCGCCGCACAGTCCGAAGCCCAGCAGGGTGACCGGCTCGGCGCGGACCGCCTCGGATATGGTCATGCGCTCGCCCTGCCGGGCGGCGGCGGTCAATCCGATGACCGCGCCGAACACCGCGCCCCCGGCCGCCCCCGCCGCGATGGCGAACACGGGACCGAAGACCATGCCTTCGGTCAGCACGAGCCCGGTCAGGCCGCAGAGCGCACCGACCGGGCCGCCCGCCAGGGCGCCGAACAGGCCGCCGATCACGCGTCGCCGCCGAGGGACGTTGGCCCGCCCACCGGCGGCGGTCGGCCACTGCGACATCGACAGGCCGGTGGCGATGACCACCCAGCCCGCCATGAGCGACAAGGTGAGCCCCTCTCCGAGCCAGTCGCGCGGGTCACCGGTCCGGTCGACCGCCGACCCCGCCCAGAACGCCAGCATGGCGACGACGGCGAAGATCACACAGCACAGGCAGTGCACCGCCCGTACCCGGCGCTCGCCGCCGATCGGCCACAGCAGGTGCGGCACGATGTCGATCGGCGTCATGCCGGGCGGCGGCCGATCCGTCTCGGCGGTACGGGCGGCCTGCCACCGCAGGTGGGCGGCCAGGTTCTCCAGCCAGGACCGCACCTGTTCAGGACGGTACGGAGTGCCGTGGGCGGCGCGTGGCGCCAGTGCGGTCGCCGCCGGGACATACGCGCCGAGCAGCCTGCGGGCGATCCGCGCCGCCGCCGAACGCGTGTCGGGGTCCTGGTCGACGCGGAGCAGTTCGTCCGGATCGGCGCCGGACTCCACCGCGGTCACGGTCAGCAACAGGCGCCACGGCGTGGCCAGGGCGGCGTGCACGGCCCTCCCGGTGGGTCCGGACAGCGCGGCGTGCAGGCCGTCGCGGTGGATGTCGCAGGGATGGCCGTCCGGCCAGCGGGTGCGCAGGTAGGCGTTGATCTGCTCGATGGTCAGGTCGTACAGATGGATCCTGGTGGCGTTGTCGAGCCCGGCGCGGACCAGGGACAGCTCGGCGTGGCGGGCGGCCCGGCAGGTCACGACGACCGCCCCCGGCCGCCGGCCGGAAAGGTCGCTGTACCGGTTGAGCTCGGTCAGCAGGCCGATCGCCCGGCGCGGCGGGCCCACGGACGGCTCGGGGTCCAGCTCGTCGAGCCCGTCCAGCACCGGCAGAACCCGGCGGTCCCGTACCAGCCGCTCCGCGTCCTTGGCCGTGAGCCCGAAGTCGTGCGCCAGCTGTTCGGCCAGCCATGGCTCGAACGGGCTGCCCAAGGTCCATCGGGCGGCGTCCAGGCGTACCGGGACCATCTGTGGGTGGCCGGGGCGTTCGCCGCCGGTCAGGAAAGGCTCCAGCAGTTGCAGCACCAGCTCTATGGCGAGCACCGTCTTGCCCGCTCCCGACTCGCCCACGATCAGCAGGCGCCGCGGGTGCAGGGCGGTGAAGAAGCGGCCGATCGACCGCGGGCCGTCCTTCATCTCGCCGCCGGCGTCGTCCAGGTGGATCGGGTCCTCGTACGGGCCGAAGGAGACCGGTGCGATGGTGTAGCCGCCGAGCAGCCCCTTTCGTGCTCTGTCCTCCTCCCGGGCCACTCGCCGCGCCAGGAGCTCGGCGGCGTGGTCGCGCCCGGGACGGTCGGTGGTCTCCGCGTCGGTCGCCGCGATCTGGACCGCGCCGCCCACCGAGACCGCCGCGACCGCCTCCGCCGCGACCATCGCGAACGCCTCGGCCGCCATCGCCTCCGCCGCGACCGCCGCGGACACCTCCGCCGCCATCACCTCTGCCGGGTCCACCGCCTGCGGCTCGATCGTCGGCGACGTCCGCCGCTCCATATCCGAGGCGGGCGGTGTACGGGGGACCGGCCCGGCCAAGGCGGTCCTGGCCACCCGCCAGCGTTCGAGCTCGCCGGGGATCAGCTCGGCCGGATAATCGCAGTAACGGAAGCAGGCGGTGACGAACGCCTTCACGAAGTCCCACCGCGGCAGCCTGTCGGTCTGCCGGAGAACATGCGAGGTCGTGCTCTTGGGCAGCGCGTCGATCGTGGCTCCGTCCGAGGTCACCGTCTGGCCGCCGAGAGAGCGCAGCCTGCTCAGCGACGGCTCGCCCGCCCACCGTTTGAGCCGGACCAGCGACCGGACGAAGTCCGGGGCGCTGCCGGCCTCGGTGGGATCGGGTGGACGGGGGTGGTCCGCGGCCATCAGTGCTTCGTCCTCACCAGCGACCACTCGAACCTCGTGCTGCCGCGCCGGGGCCATCGGCCGTCCAGGTAGGTGCCCGCCAGTGTCTGGACATGACGTGACTCCATCAGGAAGTCGCGCGCCTCGTCGGACTCCACCAGCTCCCGGCCGACCGCGATGGGCACGAACCCGTGCCGGGGGATGTAGACCCATCGGCCGCGGTCCCAGTCATAGGGATCGAACCAGTGATGGCGGACCGTGCCCGACATCCGCACCTCCAGCCCGGCCCGGGTCAGGACGAACGAGCCCTGCGAGCGCAGCAGGCTCATCCGGCTGACGTAGAAGAGCTCCGTGCCGATGAACGCGTTGATCCGGGCGTCCCAGTAATCGTGCAGCCAGGTCGACGCGCCGTCGCGCAACACTTTCGCCTCTCGTACGAGCTGCCGCTCGAACCGGTTCTGGTTCTTGCGCTCGGCCTTCTTGATCACTTTGAACGAGCGCAGCCAGCGCAGGGACATCGTCCTGGACGCACCGGCGCCGTCCATGAAGTGTTCCAGGAAGTCGGACGCCATCGGGTGGAAGTCCCGGCCTTCTGCGACGATCGAGCGGAACAACGCGGCCAGTTCCGGGACGGGCTTACCCGTCCGTCGCCGGAAGCCTCGCAGGAACATGCTCGCTCTCTCTCCGTGGTGGATTCCAGTGGGATTCCCTGGGTCATGGACACGTCTGCCGGTAGGCCTCCCCCCGTACGTAGCTCGCCCATTCGTCGCGGGTGAGGGTGCGGCCCGCGTTGGCGCACGCCGCGGCCACCGGGTCGGCGGGCAGGCGGACGTTCCACAGCCGCGCGGTCCCGTCACCGGCCACCGTGGCGATGGTCGTCCCGTCCCGGCTGTAGGTGATCGCGGTCACGGCGCGGGTGTGGCCGGTCAACGGGGTGCTCAGCTGCCGGTGGCTCCGCACGTCCCACAGCCGCACCACGTCGGCGGAGCCGGTGGCGAGGATCTGTCCGTCCGGGCTGAAGGCGAAGGTGTTGATCGCGCCGTCCTCGGCGATCAGGGCGATGCCGAGCGTGCGGTGCCGCACCACGTCCCAGAACCGCACGCTGGAGTCGGCGGCCGTGAGTGCCAGCGCCTGCCCGTCGGGGCTGAACGCCAGATCGTTGACGAACCCGCCGGCGGCCGGGGGCGGCGAGCCCGCGATCTGGCGGCGGGTGGCCACGTCGAAGAGCCGAACCTGGTCGTCGTAGCCCGAGGTCGCCAGGGTCGAGCCGTCGGGGCTGATCGCCATCGCCGTGATCACGTCGGTGTGGTCGGGGACGCTGATGCGCGGCCCGGTCTCCCGGCGGCTCGCGAGGTCCCAGAACGCGATGGCTTTGTCCGCCTGGACGGCGACGTACCTGCCGTCCGGGCTGAGCCTGGCCAGGCCCTTGAGCGTCGCCTCATGGGCGATCTCGCGGCGGCTCGCGACGTCCCAGAGCCGCAGGCCGTCCGAGCTTGACGTCAGGAGCGTCCGCCCGTCGCGGGTGAATTCGATCGTGTACACGGAACGGCGCGCGCCCCGGGGACGCAGCGGCGGGCCGAGGCGACGCTGGGTGGCCACGTCCCACAGCTGGATCGCGGGGTCCATCTGGTCGGCCACGCCGGCGGCCAGGATCCGTCCGTCCGGGCTGAGCGCGACGGCGGCCTGTGCGGGCATCGAGGTCCCGACCTGCAAGTGGATCTGGGGGTCGGCCAGCCGTACGACGCCGTCGTCGCTGGCGGCGGCGAGCAGCTTCCCGTCCGGGCTGAACGCCACGCGCTCGACACCCATGCCATTGTCGGCGAGCGCGGTCAGCTGCTGGCGGCTGGCCGTGTCCCACAGGACGGTGCGGCCGGTGTCTCCGGCGGTGGCGAGCCGGGTGCCGTCCGGGCTGAAGGCGATCGCGTTGAAAGCGGTACGGCGGTCGCTGAGCACACCTGTCTGCTTCCGCGTGGCCACCTTCCACAGCCGGGCGGTGTGGTCCCAGCTCACGGTCGCGAGGGCCGTGCTGTCGGGGCTGAAGGCGAGATTGGTGATGGTGTCGGTGTGCCCGGCGAGCGGGGCGCCGAGCCGGCGGGAGGTGGCGATGTCCCAAAGCTGTGCGCTCTTCTTTTTCGCGACGGCCAGCGTCTTTCCGTCCGGGCTGAACGCCACCGCCCTGATGATGGACGAGAGGTCCTGTCCGTAGTCGGCGCGGCCAAGGGGAGTCCCGTGCGGACGGTGCGTGGTCGCGTCCCACTGCCGGACGACGCCTCTGAAGTCGCCGGTCACGAGGGTCTTCCCGTCCGGGTTGTACGCGAGCGCCGACACGACCTCCTCGTGATCCAGCGGGGCGCCCAGGTCGCGACGGGTGGCCACGTCGTAGAACCGGACGGTGTCGAGACACGCCGTGGCCAGCGTACGCCCGTCGGGGCTCAGTGCCAGCTTGACGGCTGAGCACTCGTACTTCGGGCGGGTGATCGGGGCGCCGAGCTGCCGCCGACTCGCCACGTCCCAGAACCGCGCGGTGCCGTCGTCGCTTCCGGTCACGATGAACGAACCGTCGGGGCTGAACGCCAGGTCCGTGACGCCTCTCGTGTGCCCGGTGAGAGTCCCCCGGCCGGTACGCGTCGCCGCGACCAGCACGCGGTTGCGCGCCTCGTCGGTGTCGGCGATCCGCCACGCCGCCACGGCCAGCAGCGAGGACAGGGGGACGTCGCCGGTGATCTCGCTCTGCGCCGCTACCTGGCGGGAGAGCGCCACCCCGCGTTGCACATCGGCCTCGTTCGCGGCGTTGACGGCGGCGCCGGCCGCGATGAGAGCGAGGATCGACAGCGCCGCGAGACCGGCCATGACCAGCCGGCGACGGCGGCCGGTACGTCGTGCCGCCCGCGTCGATGCCGCGACGAAGCCCTCGGCGGCCGGGCCGGGGGGTGGAAAGCTGTCAGGGTCGCGGTCCCAGCGGTGCCGGCTGTCCTGAACCGCCAGCAGCCGGGCGCCCCGGTAGAGGAAGGCGGGGTCGCGGTGGTGCTCGCGCCATTGGGCGGCGTCGTCGATGAGGCTGTCGTACACCGTCTGCGCGGTGAAGTCGGGTTCGAGCCATTGGCGCAGGGTCGGCCAGGCGATCAGGAGCGCGTCATGGGCGATCTCGACGGTGTCTTCGTACAGGGTGAGCAGGCGCTGATCGGCGAACGCGGACAGCAGCGCCGTCACCTGCCCGCGCCGATCCGCCGACAGTGCCGACGCGGCGGCGTGGATCTCGGTCAGCGTCGCTCTGCGCCGGGCCACCCGCCCGCCCGCGGTGATCAGTGTCATGCGCCGGAAGAGTCTGAGGGCGGTCTTGCGGTCCTCCGCCGACAGCCGGTCGAGGATCTCGTCGGCCGTGCGCTGTACGGAGTCGCGGACCCGGCCGGACTCCTCGTACCCCCGGACGGTCAGCCGGCCGTGCTCACGTCTCTCCCAGGTGTTGCGCAGCGCCTGCGAGAGCAGGGGCAGGGCGCCGGCCTCGTAGCCGTCCCCGGCGGCCTGGTCGACGCGTAACTCGCCGAGGATGGTCTCCACCAGACCGGGCTCGATCTCCAGGCCCACGGCGGCCGCGGGACCGGTGATGGCCAGCCGGAGGTCCGACTCCGACATCGGCTCGACGATGACCTGACCGTCCTGGATGGCCTCGGCCAACTGCGGATAGGCCGCGCAGCGGTCCCAGTAGTCCGCGCGTACGCCGACGATCACTCCGGCGCCCCGCGGGCCTTCGGCCAGGGCGTGCAGCGCCCTGACGAACACCTGGCGCTCCTGCTCGTCGCTCACCAGGGTGAACAGTTCCTCGAACTGGTCGACCACCAGGATGAGACGGCCGCCCGCCGGGAGAGGCGCCATCCGTCCTGGATCGTCGCGCAGCTGCTCGTACACCGTTTCGACGTGCTCGCCGAACGACTTCGCCCATTCTTCGGCGAGTGCCCGCAGCGGCGTCGAGGTCGGCGTGATGAGCAGGCGCGGCCAATGCCGCGAGCCGGCGACCGGCAGCATCTCCTGGGCCAGCGCCGGCAGCAGCCCCGCCCGCAACAGCGACGACTTGCCCACACCCGAGGCACCCGAGACCAGCAGGACGGTCCCGTGCCCGTCCAGGCGCGCGCCCAGGCGGTCGACGAGGCTGCGCGTGGCCCGCGCGCGGCCGAAGAAGAACTCGGTCTTCTCCCTCTCGAACGGCACAAGTCCTTGGTAGGGGCATACCTCGCCCCCGTCGTCGGACGGTGACAGCACCTGGGCTTGGCGGTTGCCGCCCTCGTCCCCGTCGCTCATGGCCTTCATTCTGGCTAATTGCCGCGATGCTCATCAATTCTATTCAAACCGCGAAGGTATCGATCGCGGCCGAGCCCTGGAGATAACCGCAGGTCGCGATCGTCTCATCCGTCTCAAGGCCGTCCGATTCCGTTCGCTTTCGTCCAACAGTGGCGGGAACAGCTGGAAAGCGCTTTCGATGTACATGGGGATCTCGCCGACCAGGGGCGGCGAGAGAAAACGGGGCGGCTCCCTGGATAGGAGCACAAATCGATGAACGACAATCACGTTCGGTTGACCACTTCCCTACCGACGGAAGTCATACGGTGTCCCGAGGCCGAGTTGTCTTTGGGGGCGCTGCTGCGCCGATGGCGGGGGCGGGCGTTGCTGACCCAGGAGCAGCTGGCCCAACGTACCGGCCTCAACGTTCGGACCGTCCGCCGGTTGGAGCACAACGTGCTTCAGCAGCCGCGCATCACCTCGATCCTGCTGCTGGCGGAGGCGCTGGAGCTGGACAGCGAGGAGCGCGCGATGCTGGCCGTCGTCGCTCGCGGCCCGTCGGCTTCCCCTGAACGCGGTGAACCGGAAGAGACCTGCCCAGCGCCGGCAGCGGTGACCATTCCGCGAGAGCTACCGGCCGATGTTGCGGCGTTTGTTGGCCGAAAGCATGAACTGACGGCTTTGTCGGATTATCAGAATGCGAACACGGCGACGGTCATCGCCATTGACGGCATGGCCGGAGTCGGAAAGACGGCGCTGGCCGTTCATGCCGCCCACCTGCTCAGCTCTCGGTTTCCCGACGGTCAGCTGTTCGTGAACCTCCACGGACATACCCGGGAAACGACCCCCGTCGATCCACGTGACGCGCTCGCCCGCATGCTCCACGCACTTGGCATCCCTGATGACCGCATACCCGGGCATATCGATGACCGCGCGGCGCTGTATCGCAGTGTCGTGGCCGACCGCGAAGTCCTGATCGTGCTGGACAACGCCGCCGACGAGGACCAGGTCCGCCCGCTGCTGCCCGCCGGACCGGGCTGCCTGCTGATCGTCACCAGCCGCCGCCGGCTGATCGGCCTGGACGACACGCGAACCTTGTCGTTGGACGTCCTGCCGCTGGAGGAGGCGGTCGCCCTGTTCACCCGCATGGTCGGGCGGGAGCATGTCGCGGACGCGCCGGCGGGCGTGCTGACGGAGACCGCGGAGCGGTGTGGGCGGCTCCCGCTCGCCATCCACATCGCCGCCGTCCGGCTGCGGGCACGTCCGACGTGGGGCGTGCGGCATCTGCTCGACCGGTTGAACGACGATCGGCTGTCCGAGCTGACGACCGGGCGGCACAGCGTCACCGCCGCCCTGGATCTGTCCTATCAGCGGCTTTCGGAGGATCAGCGACGCGTGTACCGGGTGCTGGGGTCACAGGCCGGTACCGAGTTCGGGGTCGACGAGGCCGCGGCCATGCAGCACACGACAGTGGTGCGGGCGAGGCGGCAGCTGGACCAGCTGCTGGACGTCCACCTCTTGCAGGAGCCCGCACCCTGCCGGTACCGCTTCCATGATCTGGTGCGCGACCACGTCTCGGCCCTGCTTCGCCGAACGCCGTGTGAGGCCGCGCGGGCCAATTCCGCTTGACTACTCGACGGCGCCCGAGCGGGTGAGGAGGTCCTGGTACCAGGTGTCGTACGGGTGGTTGGACGCCGGATAGTTGGCCAGTGGGTCGGTGGCGTCGTCTTCGGAGTCGAAGTCCCAGCCGCGTACGAGCCGTCCCGCCTGCCGGGCCGCGGTGATGAACGAGGACTCGCCGGCCGACGCCGCGTAGAACAGCGCGCCCTGCTGGAGCTCCGCGCTGTCGCCCTTCTGGAACTCGTCGAAGGCGGTCTGCTGGTAGCGGATGCGCTCGCCGGCGACCCTGTCGGTGTCCAGGCGCAGGGTCTGGGCCGGGGTCGGGCCGTCGGCGCCGGTCCACACGTGCACGCGCGACGAGCCGCTGGTCGAGGTGGTCGCGTCGTAGCGGGCGTCGGAGGTCTTGGCGTTGCCGCTCCAGGAGACCGTCGCCGCGGCGGCGTCGAGCACGCCGTCCCAGTCCCAGTTCTGGCTGTTGCTCTGACTGCGGTGGATCTCGCGTAGCTGGGTGCCCGCCGCGTCGGTGAACCTGACCGTCGGCAGGACGCCGTTGTCATACTGGTGGCTGGCCGACCAGGTGATCTCGCCGCCGGCGTCGAGGCGGCCGACGCGGTACCAGAGGGTGGTCGCGGTCTGGGACTGGTGGACCTCGACCAGGTCGCCGTTGTCGTTCAGCGCGACGGACGGGGTGACGCCGTTGTCGTACTTGCCGTGGCGTAACCAGGTCACGCGGCCGTCGGCGCCGTACGTGCCGCTCCAGTACCAGAGCGCGCCCGCGCCCGAGTCGTGCACCTCGACGACCTGACCGCGGCCGTTGATCGCGACGGCCGGGTGGTAGCCGACGTCGCGTTTGTACTGGGCGCGGGTCGTGCCGTCGCCGGAGATCACGGGGAGCACCCGGCCGCGCAACGTGTCCACCGACGGCGGGCTCGCCGGGTAGTCCTTGGCCCAGAACAGCCGCGAGCCGAAGACGGAGGTGAGCTCCTGGTTGAGCGCGGCCAGGTTGCCGGCGGCGTACGAGGTGTTGTCGGTCAGGTCGTCCTTGATGTCGAGCGCGACGACGATCGGTGCGGCGGTGGGATGCTGCGCGGACCAGGTGTTGATCACGCCGAGCCAGTCGCGCAGGAGGTTCGAGGCGGGGTTTCCGTTGTGGTCGACCTGGTTGCCGGGAGAGTCGTGGCCGACGGAGTAGTCGTGCGAGGTGGCGTAACCGTTGTCGTGGATGTCGAGTTCGAGGAAGCGAATGCCGTGGTCGAGTTGGTAGGCGATCGAGTTCTTGGCGCCGCTGACGTTGCCCGAGTAGCTGTTGTGCGTGGCGCGGAAGATCGCCGAGGGTAACGGCACATCCGCGGCCGCCTCGGCGTTTCCGCTGATCAGTAATGCGGAAGTAGCGACGGCGAGCGCGGAGAGAACGGCTTTTGAAGGGGCCATTCCCCGATCTTCACACCGCCGATGATCCCCGACAATACGCTCGCGGACCCTCGCTGGCCTCATTCACCGGCTCTTAATCCGATATATCCGCTCTTGTCGGGGTAGCTGGACGAATGTCGCAGGAGAGGACAGGAGTCGCAAATGAGCACATTGGTGGGAAACTGGAAGATGGCGATCACTGACGGGTGCGTTCGGGGCGACCGGCTCTGCCTGTTCAATGTCAGCCCCAAGAACGCCCACGTGGAGCTCACGTTCTGCGCGACGGGCGAGGAACCGCTCGGCCCCTACCGCGCGACGGTGCCCGCGCAGCGCACCAGCGACCTGAGCCTGGACGACCTGGCGGTTTCCGATGCCCTGTCCCCCGGCACCCCCTACGCGGTCGCGGTCGTCTCGGACATGCCGGTGATCGTGCAACTCACCCATGCGCACCCAGATGTACGCCGATCGGCCGCCTGACCTCCCATGGCGGTTCAGTCCTTGACGTCCCCGGCGCCGGAGAAGATCTGCCGGTAATGTTCGGCCGCCTGGGTCATGTCATTGCTGAGGACCTGGAAGAACCGGCTTGCCATCAGGAGCCGGGAGCCGGCCGGGGTCTGGACGCCGAGAACGTCGACGCCCTCCTGGACGGTGTCGGCCCACAGCGTCATCGATCGGATGCCCACCAACCAGGCCCGATACCAGACGTCGACGTCGATGCTGTACCGGTCACGCCGATTGTCACGCTCGCGTTTGACCAGCCCCACCTCCTCAAGCCAGCCGATCCCCTTGGAGATCGACGCGGGGCTGACCCGGAGCCGCTCGACCAGGTCGACAACGGTCATGTCGCCGCTGTCGCTGGTGAACAGGCAGACCATCACCTTGGCCGCCATCGGCGGGATCCCTGACATCGCCCCGGCGAGTTTCCGCTCGAATTCCTGTACGGCCCGGGGGTCACGCCCGCCGATATCCGCGGTGGCCGGTGTATTCAGCGGCGAGTGCGGCCGGCGGTGGGCCCGCCGTCCGGTCGCCTGCTGGGCCCGAGCCGCACGGTAGCCGTGCGGGCCTCCGTTGCGGGCGATCTCGCGGCCGATGGTCGACCTCGGTCGTCCCAGGCGACGGGCGATCTCCGCGTAGGTGAGTCCTTCCACCAGCCCCTCAGCGATCTTGCGACGGTCCTCGTACGTGAGGTGGCCTCCTGGCATGCGCCCTCCCGCTTGTCGCGCCCGCCCAAGTATGCGGCCGGGCCCGCTTGATTGCGACACGCAGCACGGAGTTGTTGCATTTGCCAGCACCGTCGTTTCGCCAATTGCGCCCTTTTGACCTGGGAAAACGAGATTCTTAACTTGCCGAATCCGCGAACGCATCCGTAGCTTTCCTCATATGTGAACGACGACCGTTCACGTGGAGGGGACCGACAATGGCTGCCAAGATATGCCTCGTAACCGGCGCCTCATCCGGCATCGGCCACGCCACCGCACTCGAACTCCTGCGCGGCGGCCACGTCGTGTACGGCGGGGCGCGCCGGGCGCACCAGATGGAGGCGATCCGCGAAGCGGGCGGTCACGCCTTGCCGATGGACGTGACCAAGGAAGAGGACCTCCAGCGGGTCGTCCGTACCGTCCTGGACGCGCACGAGCGGATCGACGTCCTGGTCAACAACGCGGGAGCCGTCGTCCACGGCGCGGTCGAGGACACGCCGATGGCGATGGCGCGAGACGAGTTCGAGGTCAACCTGTTCGGGCCGGCCCGGCTGACCCAGCTCGTCCTCCCGCACATGCGGGCGCGGGGCTCGGGCACGATCGTCAACGTCTCCTCGATCGGCGGCGAGATCGCCCTTCCGCTCGGCGCCTGGTACTACGCCTCCAAGCACGCCCTGGAGGCCTTCTCCGACACTCTGCGCATGGAGGTCGGACAGTTCGGCATCGACGTCGTGGTCGTCCAGCCGGGCATCATCAAGACCGACTTCGAGGCCGGGACCGCGCGGCAACTGCGGGAGATCTCCGGGAGCGGCGCCTACCGGCGGATGGCCGAGGCCATGGCACGGGCGGCCGAGCCGCAGGCAGGCGTGGACAGCCCCGCCTCGGACCCCGGGGTGGTCGCGACGACGATCCGGCAGGCCGTCGAGTCGGCCCGGCCGGAAACCCGCTACGTCGTGGGCTGGCAGGCCGAAGCTTTCCTGGAGCTCAACAGATCCCTCCCGGACCGCGAATTCGACGCGCGCGTCACCGGCTCGCTCAAGTAATCGGGCCGTCAGCTCAACGAGACCCGCAATTCGGAGAAACTCATGACCCCTGCTATCGCCATTTCCGGGCTCGTCAAGGCGTACGGGCCGACACGGGCCCTGGACGGGCTCGATCTCACCGTGGGCACCGGAGAGGTGCATGGCTTTCTCGGCCCGAACGGGGCGGGAAAGAGCACCACCATCCGCGTCCTGCTGGGCCTGATCCGAGCCACCTCCGGCAGCGCCAGGCTGCTGGGCGGCGACCCCTGGGCCGACGCTGTCGCGTTACACCGGCGGCTGGCGTACGTGCCGGGCGATGTGGAGCTGTGGCCCAACCTCACCGGAGGCGAGGCCATCGACGTGCTCGGCCGGCTGCGTGGCGGGCTCGACAACGAGCGGCGGAACGGGTTGATCGAGCGGTTCGAGCTCGATCCGAAGAAGAAGACCCGGACCTACTCCAAGGGCAACCGCCAAAAGGTCGCCCTCGTCGCCGCCCTCGCCGCCGACGTGGAGCTGCTGATCCTCGACGAGCCCACGAGCGGGCTGGACCCGCTGATGGAGGCGGTCTTCCAGCAGGTCGTCGCCGAGGCCAAAGCCGCCGGCCGGACCATCCTGCTGTCCAGTCACATCCTCGCCCAGGTCGAAACCCTCGCCGACCGGATCACCATCATCCGCGACGGAAAGGCGGTGGAGTCGGGGACGCTGGCGCAGATGCGGCATCTGACCCGGACCACGATCGTGGCCGAGACCGCCACCCCGGTAACCGGCCTCAACCAGGTGCCCGGCATCCACAACGCGAAGGTCGAGGGCGGAAGCCTACGGTTCAGCGTGGACTCCGAACACCTCGACGCCGCCGTCCAGCACCTCACCAAGTTCGGCATCCGCTCGCTGGTCAGCCACCCGCCGACGCTCGAGGAGCTCATGCTCCGGCACTACGCGCACAAGGAGGCGGCATGACCACCACGGTTACGCGGGCGCGCGGCCGTACCGGATCGAGCGCGGCGAGCAGCCACCTGACCGGCACCGGCGCGATGGTACGGCTGGCGCTGCGCCGCGACCGGATCAAGCTCACCATCTGGCTGGTCGCCATCACGGCCCTCGTCCCACGCTTCTACTACGCCGCCGTCAGCGCGGTCGTCCCGACGCCCGAGGCCCTGGCCGAAGCGTCGCAGATGATCCGCGTCTCCTTCATGAGGGTGCTCGGCGGGCCTCTGTTCGGCGAGGTCACCACGCAGAGCTACTTCCTCTCCGCCTACTGGGTCGAGTTCCTGCTGGCCGCCGCGATCATGAACATGATGCTCATGACCCGGCACACCCGGGCGGAGGAGCAGACGGGCCGGGCCGAGCTCATCCGCGCGGCCGTGGTGGGCCGGCACGCCCAGCTCACCGGGGCGCTGGTCGTCGCCGTGATCAGCAATGTCGCACTCGCGGCCCTCACCACCGCCGCGACGATCGGCATCGGGTTCCCCGCCGGCAGCGCCCTGCTGTTCGGCGGCTCCCTCGCCGCGATCGGGCTGCTGTTCGCCGGGGTCACCGCGGTGACCGCCCAGGTCACCGAGCATCCCCGAGGCGCCAACGGGCTGGCGGGCATCGTGCTCTTCACCGCGTGGCTGCTGCGCGGCGCGGGGGCGCTGCAGAGCCCGGAGGGCGGCCCGCTGTTCTGGCTGTCGCCGATCGGCTGGTCACAGCAGACCCGGGTGCTGGCCGACGAGCGCTGGTGGCCGCTCGGCCTCTCGGTTCTGCTCGCCGGGCTGCTGGTCGCGGGCGCCTACTCGCTGGCGAGCCGCAGAGATCTCGGCGCCTCCTTGATGGCCCCGCGTCCCGGCCGGGCGTCGGCGCCTTCGTGGCTGCGCTCGCCGTTCACGCTCGCGCTGCGGCTCCAGCAGGCGGCCATCCTCGCGTGGGGAGCCGCGTTCCTCGCCGTCGGCCTCGTCCTGGGCGCCATGACCGGGGGAATGGCGGAAACCGATCTCCCCATCTTCTCCGGTGCGGACTTCGGGCGGGCCTGGATCAGCCTCATGGTGTTCACCGGGTCCCTCTACACCGGCGTGTTCGTGGTCCTGTCGGTCCTCCGGCTCCGGTCGGAGGAGGTGCGCGGGCGGATCGCTCCCGTGCTGGCCGGGCCGACCGGCAGATCGACGTGGTACTGGTCGTCCCTGCTGGTCACCGCGCTCGCCGCGGTCGTCCTGCCGGTGGTGTACGGCGCCGCGCTCGGCATCGGCGCCGCCCTGTCGACCGGCGAGCCCGGCCTCGTGGGAGAGGTCACCTGGGCGAGCCTCATACGCGCCCCCGAGGTGCTGGTGCTGCTCGCCGTGCCCGCCGCGCTGCTCGGGCTCGCCCCACGGGCCGTGAACGCGGCCTGGGCGGTGCTCGTCTACAGCGGGTTCATGCAGGTACTGGGGTCCTACATGAACCTGCCGGGGTGGCTGGTGAACACGTCGGTGCTGTCCCACCTTCCCTGGCACCCGCTGGGGTCCTTCGCCCCGGTGGCTACGGTGGTGCTGACCGTGCTCGCCGCGGCGCTGACGATCCTCGGTCTGTACGGTCTGCGCCGCCGCGATCTCGCCTCGGGCTAAAGGTGCCAGCGGTGACGGCCCGGTGGAGTGCGTTCCACCGGGCCGCCGGTCGTGGTCGAGGTCGAGGTCGTGCCGGGGTCAGCCGCCGTTGGTGAGGGTGAAGCCCTGCTCGGTGCCGAAGGCGGAGATGCGGTCCTGCCAGGTCTTCAGTGCGGCGGACAGGTCACCGCCGCTGTCGATGGCCTGGCCCACGGTGTCCTTGAAGATGCTGTTGGCGTACACCTGGAACGGGAGGTACTGCCAGTCGGGGCGGACGGCGGCCGAGGCGTCGCTCAGGACCTGGTTGATCTTCTGGCCGCCGAAGAACTCCTGCGGCGCGTCACGGAAGGTGGGGTCGTCGAGCAGCACCTTCGTGGCGGGGAACAGCCCGGCCTCGGTGTTGAGCGACTTGACGGCCTCCGGGTCGGAGTTGAGCCACTGCGCGAAGGCGACGGCGGCCGGGATGTTCTTGCTCTGCGGGATGACCGCCACCGAGGAGCCGCCGTTCTCGGCGTTCATCGGCTTGGCCGCGTCGTACTGCGGCATCGGGGCGACCGCCCACTTGCCCTTCGTCTTGGGGATGGAGTTGATGATGCCGTTCGGCGCCCAGGCGCCGGTCAGCCAGACGGCGTACTTGCCCGAGCCCATGCCCTTCCACCACTCGTCGGTCCAGCCGGGCTGCGGGTCGACCAGCTTCTCGCCGAGCAGCGTGCTCATCGTGCCGACCCACTGCTTGACGCCCGGGTCGGAGTCGAGCTTGACGCTGACCGAGGTCTCGCCCGAGGTCTTGAACGGCGCGCCGCCCGCCTGCCAGATCAGGCTGTCCACCCCGCCGGCGTCACCGGGGTCGATGGAGGTGATGAACGAGCCGGAGTCGGCGGCCTTGATCTTCTTGGCCGCGTCGACGAACTCCGCCCACGTGGCCGGCGGCTTGATCTTCAACTTGTCGAAGATGTCCTTGCGGTAGAACATCGCCATGGGGCCGGTATCCTGCGGGACGCCGTAGACGCCGCCGTTGATCGCCACCTGGCCCCACGCCGAGTCGGCGAACTTGTCCTTCAGCGAGGCGGCGCCATAGTCGGCCAGGTTGACGACCTGCTTGGCGAGGGCGAACTGCGGCAGGGCGAAGTATTCGATCTGCGCCACGTCGGGCGCGCCGGAGCCGGCCTTGATCGCGGTCTGCAGCTTGGTGTACTGGTCGGCGGACTGACCCGCGTTCACCACGTTGACCTTGATGTTCGGATATTTCGTGGTGAAGCGGGCGACGGTCTTCTCGATCCCCGTGACCCACGTCCAGAACGTCAGCTCGGCGGGCTTGGACAGCGCGTCCTGCACAGCCGCCGTAGCACTGGGGGCGGCGGCGGACGGGGCGGCGGCACTCCCACCGGAGCCGCCGCCGCACGCGGCGAGGGCCAGAGACAGGGCCGCGGCGATCCCGGCGGGGATGACACCGCGCCGTGATGGAAGGGTTTTCATAGCGTTTCCTTATCCACGGGGGGTTTGTCGGGATTCACTGCTTGACGCTTCCGGTAGCGAGGCCCGACTGCCAGAACCGCTGGAGCCCCAGGAAAGCGATGATCAACGGCACGATCGACAGCAGGCTGCCGGTCAGGATGAGCGTGTAGGTGGCGTCACCGGCACCGGAGGTGCCGCTGTTGGCCTGGGCGTTCCACTGGTTGAGGCCGACCGTGAGCGGGAACCAGTCCGGCGAGTTCAGCACGATCAGCGGCAGGAAGTAGTTGTTCCACGTCGCGACCAGCGCGAAGAGCAGGACCGTGACGAAGCCCGGAGCGAGCAGCCGCAGCGCGATGGTGCGGAAGATCCTGAACTCGCCCGCGCCGTCGATACGGGCCGACTCCAGGATCGAGTCGGGCACCGCGTCGGCCGCGTAGACCCGCATCAGGTAGAGGCCGAACGGGCTGCACAGCGCCGGGATGAGCACCGCCCACGGGGTGTCGACGATCCCGACCCGGCTGAACAGCAGGTACGTCGGCACCGCGAGGGCCGTGCCCGGAATGGAGATGCCGCCCAGCACCACCGCGAACAGCAGCTTGCGGCCCGGGAACTCGTATTTCGCCAGCGCGTAACCGCCGAGGGTGGCCAGCAGGGCGGCACCGCCCGCGCCCACCACGGAGTAGAGCACGGTGTTGCCGAACCAGCGCACGAAGATGCCGTTGTTGTAGCTCAGGGTCTCGCCGATGTTGGCGAACAGGTGGAAGTCCCCGCCGAACCAGAGCCCGAAGGTCGAGAACAGGTCCCCGCCGTTCTTGCTGGCGTTGGCCAGCAGCCAGAACAGCGGCAGCACCGCGTATCCGAACATCACCAGCATGATCACCGTGAGGGCGGGACTCTTCCCCCGGCGCCGCGCCTTGGTGGAGCGGTGCGCGGCCTGCCCGCCCGTGGTGCGGTTCGCCTCGGCGACGGCCGTCACAGCGTCTTCTCCCTTCTCGCCGTGATGATCTGCACCGCGTACGCCACGACGATGGTGACGACGCCGAGCAGCACGGCGACGGTGGCCGAGTAGTTGATCTGCTGGCCGTTGAAGGCGAGGTTGTAGGCGTACATGTTGGGCGTGTAGCTCGTCCCGATCACCGCGGGCGAGAGCTTCTGGAGGATGTTCGGCTCGTTGAAGAGCTGGAAGCTGCCGATGATCGAGAAGATCGTCGCCACGAGCAGCGCGGGACGCAGGGCGGGCAGCTTGATGCTCCAGGCGATGCGGATGGCGCCCGCTCCGTCCATCTCGGCCGCCTCATAGAGCTCGGTCGGCACGGACCGCAGCGCGGCGTACAGGATGATCATGTTGTAGCCGACGAACTCCCAGGTCACCATGTTGCCGATGGAGGAGAGCATCCATGAGCGCGAGAGCAGGTCGGGGACCGCGACGTCGAGGGCCTTGCCGATCTGGCCGACCAGGCCGAACTGGTCTCCGTACATGTAGCCCCACATGAGGGCCGACACCACGGCCGGCACCGCGTACGGCATGAAGATCGTGATGCGGAACAACGACGGCCAGCGCAGCCGACCGCTGTCGATGGCCAGCGCGCAGCCCAGGGCGATGAGCAGCATGACGGGCACCTGCACGACCAGGAAGAGCGCGACGCGGAGCAGGCCGGCGCCGAACAGCGCGTCGCCGATGGCGCGGGTGTAGTTGGCCACGCCGGCGAAGACCGTGCCGCCGATCATGCGCTCCTGGAAGAAGCTGAGATAGATCGCGTACGCCAGCGGCGCGACCACCGCGACCAGGAAGACCACGAAGAACGGCAGGAAGAAGGCGTAGCCGGCGACGCGCAGGCGCAGGACCGGCCGGGCGAGACCGCCGGGCGCGGTCACCGGCCCGGCTGGACCGCCGGGCGCGGTCACCGGCCCGGCTGGACCGCCGGGCGCGGTCACCGGCCCGGCTGGACCGGCGGGCGCGGTCATCCCGTACTCCTGCCGTGGGATGTTCGCGCTGCCACGAAGACTGGCACTGAACTCTCCTTGTCGGGGCATGGCGATCCATGGACCGCCCCATTACCTGCGCCACCGTGGAGCGCTCGGTGCTGTGATCGCGAGACTCCGTGTTTACGTGAACATGGCGAAGATGTCCCGTAGTCTCCATTCGCCGCCAGAACATGTCAATAGGTAACCCAAAGTTAACACAAATGCCTGATTTATCACCGTTTGTGACTACATGTCGGCTAGAGCAGCAGCCTATTGACGGATGGGTCATGTTCACGTAAACATCGTGCGAGAGTTTGCACGACAGCAAGCCCATCGGATGACCAGAGGTGCCAGTGGACGGGGCGACCCAGAAAAGCGTGGCGGCACGGCGCTCGCCCAGGCGGCCGTCCATGGCCGACGTCGCCGCGATGGCAGGAGTCTCCAGTCAGACAGTCTCCCGGGTGGTCAACAACCGCAGCAACGTGGAGGAAGAGACCCGCCAGCGCGTCCTGTCGGCCATGCGCGTCCTCGGATACCGGCCCAACACCGCCGCCCGCGCCCTGGTCACCGGCCAGTTCCGCACCCTGGGCCTGATCAGCTTCGGGCTCGGCAGCTTCGGCAACGCCCGTACGGTCGACGCCGTCACCAAAGCGGCGCAGCGCGCCGGCTACACCGTGAACATGATCGCCGTCGAGTCGCAGACCGAGCGGGCCGTGCACGAGGCGTTCGACCAGCTGACGGTGCAGGCCGTCGACGGCATCGTGGTCATCGAGGCGCAGATCCTCGACACCCCGGCGCTGCGCCTGCCGCCGGACGTACCGGTCGTGATGGCCGACGGCGACGTCAGCCTCCGCCACCCGATGGTCGACACCGACCAGGCCCTCGGCGCCCGGCTCGTCACCCGTCACCTGCTCGGCCTCGGTCACGAGACGGTCTGGCACGTCGCCGGGCCCGAGGACTCCTATGCCGCGCGACGCCGAGCGGAGTCCTGGCACGCGACGCTCAAGGAAGCGGACGCGGCGGTGCCCCAGATGCTGTTCGGCGACTGGAGCGCGGCCAGCGGCTACGAGGCCGGCCGCGTCCTGGCCCGGCGGCCCGGCGTGACGGCCGTCTTCGCCGCCAACGACCAGATGGCCCTCGGCGTGATGCGCGCGATGATCCAGGCGGGACGTCGCATCCCTGAGGATGTGAGCATCGTCGGTTTCGACGACATCGAGGAGTCGGCCTACCTGTCCCCCTCGCTCACCACTGTCCGGCAGGACTTCGACGTGGTGGCCGAGCGGATCGTGTCGCTCATGATCGACCAGATCGAGACCGGTACGGCTCCCGCCGCCACCGCCTTCGTCGCCCCTCAGCTGATCGTCAGGGAGAGCACCGGCGCACCGCCGCCGACCGGCTGATCCGACCAACCCCAGCACGCCCCACACCGACGAAAGTCCCACCAACCGCAGCACGCCCACAGCGAAGAAACGTCCCCGCCGAAGAACGTCCCACCCGCCGCAGCACGCCCCGCCGAAGAAGGGAGGAGCGGCGGTCCTCGCCCGCCGAGGCCGCCGCGCCGACGATGAACGCCGTACCTCACGATGTCAGGCCGGGCTCCGGGACCACCGGCGCCCCGTCCCCGGGCGACCGGTTCTGGCGCCGGCTCGGCGGCGTGGCCTTCGGCGGCGACTACAACCCCGAGCAGTGGCCGGCCGAGACCAGGGCGGAGGACCTGCGCCTCATGGCCGAGGCCCGGGTCAACCTCGTCACCGTCGGGGTGTTCGGCTGGGCGCGTGTGGAGCCAGCGCGCGGCGCGTACGACTTCTCCCTGTTCGACCAGGTCCTGGATGATCTGCACGCGCACGGGATCACCGCCGACCTCGCCACGATGACGGCGTCCCCGCCGCCCTGGCTCGTCCACGAGCACCCGGAGATCCTGCCGGTCACCGCGGACGGGACCGTGCTGGGCCCCGGCGGGCGGCAGCACTTCTGTCCGTCCAGCCCGGTCTACCGGGAACGGGCGGCGCTCCTGGTGGAGCGGCTGGCCACGCACTACCGCGACCATCCGGCTCTCGGGCTGTGGCACGTCGGCAACGAGTACGGCTGCCACATCGCCGCCTGCTACTGCGAGGTGTCGGCGGCCGATTTCCGCCGCTGGCTGCGCGAGCGCTACGGCGACGACCTGGAGGCGCTGAACGACGCCTGGTCGACGGACTTCTGGTCGCAGCGGTACGCCTCCTTCGACCACGTCCAGCCACCCCGCGCGGCTCCGACGTACCCCAATCCGGCACAGCAGCTCGACTACACGCGCTTCGCCAACGAGGCGCTGCGCGACTGCTTCGACCTGGAGGCGGGCATCCTGCGGCGGGTCACTCCCGAGGTGCCGGTCACCACGAACTTCCTGGGCGGCCTGAAGGCCGTGGACGTCTTCGACTGGGCGCCGCGGCTGGACGTCGTGGCGGTCGACTCCTATCCCGACCCCCACGACGAGCGGCCGCATCTGGCTCCTGGCCTGGTGTACGACACGATGCGCGGCGCCGGGGGCGGACAGCCGTGGATCCTGATGGAGCAGGCGCCGAGCGCGGTCAACTGGCGGGGCAGGAACGCGATCAAGCAGCCCGGCCAGATGCGGCTGTGGAGCTGGCAGGCCGTCGCGCAGGGCGCCGACGCGATCCTGTACTTCCAGTGGCGGCAGTCACGCGGCGGCGCCGAGAAGTTCCACTCGGGCATGGTGCCGCACGCGGGGGCCGACAGCAGGGTCTTCCGCGAGATCGCGGCGCTCGGCCGGGAACTGGCCTCGGTGCCCGACCTGCCCGGCACGCGGGTCCGCAACCAGGTGGCGATCCTGCTCGACTGGAACAGCTGGTGGGCGCTCGAACTCGACTCCCACCCCTCCGACGGTGTGCGGCAGGAGGAGCGCCTGCTGGACCATTACGGCCCGCTGTTCGACCTCGGGGTCGGCGTGGACGTGGTGCCGCCCTCGGCCGAGCTGACCGGTTACGCGCTCGTCGTCGTGCCGAACCTGTACCTCCTGTCGAGCGCGGACGCACAACGCGTCTCGGCGTACGTGTCCGGCGGCGGCGCGCTGGCCGTCTCCTTCTTCAGCGGGATCGTGGACGAGCATGACCGGGTCCACCTGGGCGGCTACCCCGCGCCGCTGCGCGAGGTCCTCGGGGTCCGGGTCGAGGAGTTCTGCCCGGCGGCCGAGCACGAGCGGTTTCCCGTACGCGGTCACGGAGTGCTTTCGCACCTCGAAGGGGTCGCCGACCTGTGGCGGGAGGACCTGCATCTGGCCGGGGCCGAGCCCGAGCTCGTCTTCGACTCCGCCGACTGGGCCGGGCGCCCGGCCGTGACCAGGCACGAGTTCGGCGCGGGGATCGCCCGCTACCTCTCGACCCGGCTCGACGCGGTCACTATGCGGGCGGTCCTCGGCCGGGCGCTCGCCGAAGCGGGAGTGACGCCCGTCGTCCAGGGGCTGCCTGCCGGGGTCCAGGCGAGCGTCCGCGCCGGAGCCGGGCGCCGCTTCCTGATCCTGCTGAACCACACCGGCGACAAGCACGACATCGCCCTCGACGGCGAGTGGACCGACGCCCTGGACCCGTCAGACGAGGGCGTCGCCACCGTCACCCTGCCGCCTTCGGGCGTCGCCGTACTCCGTGCGGTGGATTAGGGCGGCATCCCTTCAGCGGATGATGCGGGCCCGCGCCCGGAGCAGTGCCGCCACGATCGCCTCCTCGCGGTCGGGGTCGAGGCGGACGAGGGGGATGGAGCAGCTGAGCGCCTCGCTCGGCACGGGTCCGAAGTCCAGGGTGACGGCGAAGCAACGCAGCCCGAGAGTCGATTCCTGCTCGTCGACGGCGTGGCCACGGCGCCGGATCTCCTCGAGTTCGGCGCGCAGTGCCACCCGGTCGGTGAAGGTGTGGACGGTGCGCGGCTCCAGGGTCTCCGGCAGGAGTTCGTCGACCTCCGCCCAGGGACGCCCGGCGAGGATCGCCTTGCCGAGGCCGGTGGCCCAGCACGGCAGGCGCCGGCCGGGACGGGTGACGACGGCCAGGGAGTGGCGGGAGATGTTGGTGGCCAGATACACGATCTCCATGCCGTCGAGGCGGGCCAGGTGGACGGTCTCGCCGAGCTCGTCGTTGAGCTCGTTCATCACCGGACGGGCCCGCTGGACGACGTCGTCCCGCTCGACGTACGACATCCCGGCCCGCAGCGCGCGGATGCCGAGCCGGTAGCGACCGGCGCCGTCGGTCTCCACCCAGCCCGTGCTCACCAGCGTGGTGAGCAGCGCGTAGCCGCTGGCCCGCGGCAGGCCCAGCGCGGTGGTCAGCTCGCGCAGTGAGCACGTCTTCGGGGCGGAGCTGAGGTGTTCGAGCACCGCGATGGTCCGCTCGGCCGATTTGACGCTGCGGACACCTCCCCCGGTCTCGGCGGATTGAGGTAACGAGTCCGGGGCGTATTGCGTCATCGACCACCTCTTGACGTTTGGTGAAACACCCACTTAATGTCTCGGCTACAAATATAGATGCTGTCTCCATATGTAGACAAGAGGTTGCTGTTGATGTCCCCCGCAGTCACGCGAGTCGCCGCTTCCCTCTCAGGTTTGCTCGCCTTCCCCGTCACACCGTTCACGGAGTCGGGGGACGTGGATCTGTCCGGGCTCAAGGCTCATCTCACGGACGTGCTCGCCGCGCGGCCCAGCGCGATCTTCGTCGCCTGCGGGACCGGGGAGATGGCGTCGTTGACGGCCACGGAGCACCAGGCGGTGGTCAAGGCCGCCGTGGAGCACGTCGCGGGAACGGTCCCGGTGCTCGCCGGGGTCGGCGGCGGCACGCGGACGGCCGCCGAGTTCGCCCGCGCCGCGCAGGCCGCCGGGGCCGACGCCTTGCTGGCGCTGCCGCCGTACCTGCAGGTCGGCCCGCCGACCGGGCTCGTGGCGCACTACCGGGAGGTGGCCGCCGCCACGGATCTGGACGTGATCCTCTACCAGCGCGGTACGGCGCTGTTCTCCCCCGAGGCGGTGGCCGAGCTCGCCGAGGTGGACAACATCGTCGCGCTGAAGGACGGGCACGGCGACATGGAACTGCTCCAGCTCATCCAGACCGCCACCGGCGGACGGCTGCCCCTGCTGAACGGCATGCCGACGGCCGAGATCTTCGCCCGCTCCTACGTCGGCCTCGGCGCCCGCGCCTACTCCTCGGCGGTGCTGGCCTTCCTCCCGGAGGTCGCCGTCGCGTTCTTCCAGGCCTTCGAGAAGGGCGACGACGCGACTCAGGACCTCCTGCTGCGCGAGTTCTACGCCCCTCTCGCCGCACTGCGCAACACGACGCCCGGCTACGCCGTCTCTCTCGTCAAGGCCGGCCTGGACATCCGCGGCCGCTCCGCCGGGCCCGTCCGCTCGCCACTGGCGCAGGTCACCCCGGAGCACCGCGAGCAGCTCGCCCGCATCATCGACCGCGGCCTTTCCGCCCTCAGCGCGGCATCTGTCGCATAGCACGTGGCCTGCCCCGGCACCAGGAGCAGGCGATTTCGGAGGAATTATGATCAACCCCCCAAGCCGCCGCCAGGCGGCCTCTGCCCTCTTGGCGCTGGGCACCCTGCTGTCAGCCGGCGCCTGCTCGGTCGCGAACAGCGGCCCGGAGCCGTCGGCCGGCGGCGGCGCGGCGGCGAGCACCGTCCGCATCGTGCTGCCCGAGGAGCCGCCCACGCTGGAGCCGTGCGACGCCTCCCTCACCGCGACCGGGCGCGTCACCCGGGCCAACATCACCGAGGCGCTGACGGAGCGTGACCCGAGCTCCGGTCAGCTCCAGCCGGCGCTGTCCACGGAGTGGAAGCAGGACTCGCCCACCGAGTGGACCTTCACCCTGCGCAAGGGCGTGAAGTTCCACGACGGCACCCCGTTCGACGCCAAGGCGGCCGCCTTCTCCATCGAGCGCACGCTCGGCTCCAAGGTCGACTGCAACGTCAACGGGTACGTCTTCGGCGGCATCAAGCTCACGGCGACGGCCGCGGACGACGTGACCCTCAAGGTGAAGACGGCCAAGCCGGACCCGATCCTCCCGCTGCGGTTGTCCTTCGTCGAGATCGTGCCGACCACCACGAACGCCACCGGCAAGGTCCGGGAGCCCGTCGGCACCGGCCCGTACAAGATCGCCAAGTGGGACGCCGGCCGCAGCCTGCGCCTGGAGCGGTTCGCCGGATACTGGGGCAAGGCGCCGGCCTTCGCCGCGGCCGAGTACGTCTGGCGTGGTGAGGGCAGCATCCGCGCGGCCATGATCAAGAGCGATGAGGCGGACATCGCCGTCGGGCTCGCCCCCGAGGACGGCGCCGGCGACTCGGCCGTGCAGTTCCCCAACAACGAGACCTCCTACCTGCGCATCGACGCCGCCAAGCCGCCGCTCAACGACCTTCGCGTGCGCCAGGCGATCAACTACGCCATCGACAAGGACGGGCTCGTCGCCTCGGTCTTCGCCGGGCTCGGCAAGCCGGCGGGCCAGCTCGTCCCCGAAGGCGTGACCGGTCACAGCTCGGCCATCCAGCCCTGGCCGTACGACATGGCCCAGGCCAAGAAGCTGATCGCGGAAGCCAAGGCGGCCGGGGTCGCCACGGACACCCCCATCACGATCATCGGCCGGAACGGGATCTACCCCAAGGCCGCCGAGGCGATGGAGGTCGTGCAGAACTCGCTCACCGAGGCCGGGCTCTCGGTGAAGATCCAGATGCTCGACGTGAACGCCTGGCTGGAGTACCTGCTGCGCCCCTTCCCCAAGGACGCCGGCCCCACCCTGCTGCAGGCCCAGCACGGCAACCAGGCCGGTGACGCGGCCTTCACCATGGGCCAGATCTACGGCAGCAAGGGCGCGCAGAGCAGCTTCGGCACCCCCGAACTGGACGACCTGATCAGCGCCGGCGAGCAGGCCTCGGGCGAGGAGCGCCAGACGGCGTTCGCCAAGGCATTGGAGTTCCAGAACAAGGACGTCGTACGCGACGCCGTCCTGGCGCACATGACCGGCATCCTCGCCCTGTCGAAGAAGGTCACCTACAAGCCCAACGCCGCCACGAACGACGAGATGCGCCTCGCCGAGCTGCACCCGGCCGGCTGAAAGGAGCAGGTGTGCTGACCTTCCTGCGGCGTCGCGTCACCTCCAGTGCGATACCGCTGGTCGTGGTGGTTCTCGGCGTGTTCTACCTGGCCCGTCTGACCGGCGACCCGGCGAACCTCTACCTGCCGCTCAGCGCCACCGCTGAGATGCGGGCGGAGTTCGCCGCCCGGCACGGGTTCGACCAGCCGTTGCTCGTCCAGTTCGGTGACTACCTGGCTCAGGTGGTCCGGCTGGACTTCGGCGAGTCGCTGCGGACCGCCGAACCCGCCGCCAACGCGGTGCTGCGGGCGTTCCCCGCGACGCTGCAGCTGGCGGGCGCCACGATGATCCTGGCGATCCTCGGCGCGGTCGTCGTCGGGAGCTGGGCGGCCTACCGCCCGAACTCCCTGGCCGACCGGGTCGCCAGCTTCACCTCGACGACCGCGGCCAGCATGCCGGATTTCTGGTTCGCCATCATGGGCGTCCTGGTCTTCTCCGTGGCGCTCGGCTGGCTGCCCACCTCGGGCACCGAGGGCGCGGCGGCGTGGGTGCTGCCGGTGCTCACCCTGCTGATCCGGCCGTTCGGCGTGCTGGTGCAGGTGGTGCGCGGGGCGATGGTCACGGCGCTGTCGGCGCCGTACATCAAGGTGGCCCGGAGCAAGGGCGCGAGCGAGCTGCGGGTGGTCTTCGGCCACGCACTGCGCAACGCCGCGCCGCCCGCGCTCACCGTGGCCGGTGACCTGGCGGTCGGGCTGGTCAACGGGGCCGTGGTCGTCGAGACCATCTTCGGCTGGCCGGGCATCGGCAAGCTGATGATCACCTCGATCCTGCAGCGCGACTTCGCGGTGCTGCAGGCCGCGGTCCTGGTGACCGCGATCACCATCTTCGCGCTGAACATCGTCATCGACGCCTGTTACGCGCTCCTGGACTCCCGAGTCCGTCAGGGGGTGACGGCATGACCAGCCTCGTGGAGGCTCCTCCCGCCGCTCGGCGGATCACCTGGTGGCGGCTGCTGCTGCGGGACCGGTTCGCCTGCCTGGCGGTGGTGATCCTGGTGATCGTGATCGTCGGCGCCGTCGTGGGGCCGATCCTGCTCGGCGACCTGGCCGTGAAGCAGAACCTGCGGGCGGTCAACCGGCCGCCGTTCAGCCTCGACGACGGCTTCGCGTTCGTGCTCGGCAGCGACTCGCTCGGCCGCAGCCTGCTCGCCCGGCTCATCGTGGCCAGCCGCACGACGCTCTCCGTCGCCATCCCGGCCGTGGCGATCTCCCTGGTCGTCGGGTCGGTCTGGGGCATGTGGGCGGGCTACCACCGAGGCTGGCGGGAGAACGTCTCCATGCGCGTGGCCGACGTCATCCTCAGCTTCCCCTCGCTGCTGCTGGCCGTGGTCGTGCTGTACGTCTTCTCCCCCAGCGCCGGGAACATCGTCCTGGTCCTGGCCATCGCCCGCATCCCGGTCTACCTGCGGGCCGCGCGGGCGGAGTCGGCCGAGCTGCAGAGCCGGTTGTTCGTGGACGCGGCGCGGACGTTCGGCACCAAGAGCTGGGCGATCATCGGCAGGCACGTGGCACCGACCGTGCTGCCCACCCTGTTCACCGTCGCGACTCTGGACTTCTGTTTCGTGATGCTGACCGAATCGTCGCTGAGCTTCCTGGGCATCGGCATCCAGCCGCCGGACATGAGCTGGGGCCTGATGGTCGCCCAAGGGCGGCAGGTACTGCAGAGCGCCTGGTGGATCGCCGTCTTCCCCGGAGTCGCCATCGTGGTGACGACCGTCTCGGCGACCGTCCTCGCGTCCTGGGCGCGCCTGGCCATGGACCCCGGCCAGCGGTGGCGGCTCACCCTGCCCCGCTCTCGCCGCAAGAACTCCCGCCCCGAGAACTCCCGCCCCGAGAACAAGGAGGTGCGCGCGTGAGCGAGTCGAACAGCACGGAGGCCGGGCGCCCGGTGCTGGAGGTGGATCGGCTGGCGGTCGACATCCGCACCCCTTCCGGGACGGTACGCGCCGTACGCGAGGTCAGCTTCTCCGTCCGCTCCGGTGAGACACTGGCGCTCCTGGGCGAGTCGGGCTGCGGCAAGAGCATGACGGCGCAGGCCATCGTCGGCCTGCTCGACCCGGTGGCGCACGTGGCGGGCGGCGCCGTACGCCTCGACGGCACCGACATCCTCACCCTGCCGCCGGCGCAGCGCAGGCGGCTGGCCGGGCCCGGCCTGTCCATCGTGTTCCAGGACGCGCTCACCGCGCTGAACCCCGTACAGACGGTCGGCGCCCAGCTGGCCGAGCCGTTCAGGATCCACGAGCGCGTTTCGCGCCGCGCGGCGCGCGAGCGGGCCGTCGAGCTGATGGAACGGGTCGGCATCCCCGAGGCCCGCTCCCGGGTGAGCGCCTACCCGCACCAGTTCTCCGGCGGCATGCGTCAGCGGCTGCTCATCGCGCTGGCGATGGCCCTGCACCCCAAGGTGCTGCTCGCCGACGAACCCACCACCGCCCTCGACGTCACCGTGCAGGCCCAGATCATGGAGCTGCTGCGCGAGCTGCGCACCGAGCAGCAGACGGCGCTGATCCTGATCACCCACGACCTCGCGGTGGTGGCCGAGCAGGCCGACCACGTGGCCGTCATGTACGCGGGAAACATCGTCGAGACCGGACGGGTGGCGGACGTGTTCGCCCGGCCGCGCCACCCGTACACGCGCGGGCTGCTCGACTCGGTGCCCGCCGAGGTGGCGCGCGGCGTCACCCTGAAGTCCATTCCGGGCAGCCCGCCCGACCTGCACTCGGTGCCCTCGGGCTGCGCCTTCCGCGCGCGCTGCCCGATGGCGAGCGACGTGTGCGCGGCGGAGCGTCCCGTCCTCGTCGAGGCCGGACCCGGTCGCCTGTCCGCGTGTCATCACTGGAAGGAGCTGACCGATGACTGACACATCCGCTATGGAGGCGCCCCTGCTGGACGTGGCAGGGGTGAGCAAGACCTTCCACGTGGCCCGCGGTGCCTCGGGCAGCAACCGGCTGCGCGCGCTGGACGGGGTCGACCTGCGGCTGGCCCGCGGCGAGACGCTGGGCCTGGTCGGGGAGTCCGGCTGCGGCAAGTCGACGCTCGCCCGGGTGCTGCTCATGCTGGAGCGCCCGGACCAGGGCCACGTCAGGTTCGAGGGTACGGACCCGTTCGCGCTGCGCGGCAAGGAGCTGCTGAAGTGGCGGCGCCGGGTGCAGATGGTGTTCCAGGACCCGTTCGCGTCACTGAACGCCCGGCTGTGCGCCGAGGACATCGTCGGCGAGCCATGGCGGACGCACCGTGACCTGGTGCCGGTGAAGGAGCGCGGGAAGCGGGTGGCCGAACTCCTGGAGATGGTCGGGCTGCGGGCGAGCGACGCCCGCCGCTACCCGCAGGAGTTCTCCGGCGGTCAGCGTCAGCGCCTGGGGATCGCCCGCGCGCTCGCCCTCGAACCGGACGTCATCGTGTGCGACGAACCGGTGTCGGCGCTCGACCTGTCGGTCCAGGCGCAGGTGCTCAACCTGCTCACCGACCTGCAGGCCCGGCTGGGCGTGTCGTACGTGTTCATCTCCCATGACCTGTCCGTCGTCCGCCATGTCGCCGACCGGGTCTCGGTCATGTACCTCGGCAAGATCGTCGAGACGGGGCCGACGAAGCAGGTGTTCGACCAGCCGCGCCATCCGTACACCGCCGCGCTCATGTCGGCGGCGCCGGTCCTCGACGTCACCGTGGGGGCTCGGCGGGAGCGGATCCTGCTGCAGGGCGAGGTGCCCTCTCCGCTCGACCCACCGTCGGGCTGCCGGTTCCGTACGCGCTGCTGGAAGGCTGAGGACGTCTGCGCCCAGGTGGTGCCGCCGCTGGAGCCGTACGGTGACGACCCGCCGCACTGGGCCGCGTGTCACCTCCCGCTCCAGGAGGTCGCGGAACCCGGTTGATGAGACCGTAGCTGGGGTGAGACTCTCAGGCGCTCGGTCACCTGACGATCGCTCCTGTCCACCCAGCTAACGGCGACACAGCCGGAGGTATCGATGGCGAGATTGACCCTCATCCATCCTGATGACGCGACCGGGGACGCGGCCAAAGTACTCGCGGCCCTACCGGTCAAGCTCAACATCTTCCGCATGCTGGCGCATGCGGAGTCGTGTGTGCTCCCGCAGGTGCGGCTGGGCACGGCCATCCTCAGCAGCCTCGACCTCGGGCATCGGCGGCGCGAACTGCTGATCCTGCTCGTCGCGCGGATCGAGGGCGGCGCCTACGAATGGCGGCAACATGTGCCGATCGCCCTGGGAGTCGGCGTTCCGCAAGCGCAGATCGACGCCATCGAACACGCGAATCTCGACGACGAGGTCTTCGACGACGCGGAGCGGGCGCTGCTCGCGTTTGGGAAGCAGGTGATCGAGGCCGTCCGGGTCGAGGACAGCGTGTTCACGGAGGTTCGACGACACTTCTCGGAGCGGGAGATCGTCGAGGCTATCCTGGTGATCGGCTTCTACATGACCATGGCACGGTTGACCGAGGTGACGGAGACCGATCTCGACCCGGCCTCGGGAATGACCGTGTTCGACTCCTTCCAGCCCCGGGACACGTCCGCATGAGCCTCGTCGGCGCCTTCGGATCGCTGATGGCCGAGGCGCCGACAGGTACTCGCCGCCGCGGGGAGCACTCGCAGGACATATTCTTGACCCGTCAACAAAATTCGCAACGCGGCGGACCGTAGACATCTCCGCGTCCCCGCTCTGGAGACGAACATGACCGATCGTGCCGACCAGATCATCGACGCGCTGCGCAGCGGCCACGATCATCTGGCCACGCTTGTCCGCGGCCTCGCGGCCGACGACCTCACCCGGCCGTCCGGCGCGTCGGAGTGGGACGTGTCGCAGGTGCTCAGCCACCTGGGCAGCGGCGCCGAGATCAACCTGGCCGGCCTGGAGGCCACGCTCAGCGGCACCGCCGGCCCGGACGGAGACTTCAACAAGTCGGTCTGGGCCCGCTGGGACGCGATGTCCCCGGCCGAGCGGGCCGAGGGCTTCCTGACCGCCAACGAGGCGCTGGTCAGCCGCTACGAGAGCCTCGACGCGCAGACGCGCGAGGAGCTGCGGATCAACCTCGGCTTCCTGCCGGTCCCCGTGGACGTCGCGACCGCGGCGGGGCTGCGGCTCAGCGAGTTCGCTCATCACTCGTGGGACGTCGAGGTCGCCTTCGACCCGGCGGCGACCCTGGCCCCCGCCGCGGCCGGGCTGCTGCTCGACCAGGTGGGCATGCTCATCCACTTCATCGCCAAGGCCGACGCCCTCGCCGGACGCCAGGTCGGCGTGGCCATCCGGACCACCTCGCCCGAGCGCTCCTTCGGGCTCGTCGTGGGTGACGCGGTCAGCCTCACCGACGAGCCGGCTCAGCCCGACGCCGTACTCAACGCGCCGGCCGAGTGGTGGCTGCGTCTCACCACCGGCCGCCACTCTCCCGAGCACACACCGAGCGTGGTGACCCTCACGAGCGACAGCCTCACCTTGGACGACCTGCGCCGGATCTTCCCCGGCTTCTGACCCGCCAACTGATTCGATTTTTGACAGGCACGGCCGTCGCCCGATAGACCCGCGTACGTTCCGTTACCATAGGCCGACACACAGTGTCGGACGGAGCAGATGCGCAATCCCCCACGCGAGCTCGCCCTCGTGATCGGCGCGGTGGCCGTGCTCAGCGCGGTCTTCACCGTGCTGGCCGGCATCTACGTCAACTTCGCCACCGACGGCCAGCCCCAGCTCAACCCGGCGCACATCCTGCCCGCGATCGTCTTCGCCTGCCTGGCCGCCGCGCTCCCGCCGCTGGGCGGCCTCCTGCAGTCGCGCTGGGCCAACCGCTCGGCGACCGCGACCGATCCGTTCACCGCGCACGACCTGCCCACGTACAAGCGGCTGCTCAAGGACCTGCGCTGGGAGGCGCGCGCGCCCAAGCTCGCCGAGCTCCAGGCGCGGGCCGCCCGGCGGGAGCTCGCCTTCGACCGGACAGACCTGGAGAAGGTCACCAAGCAGCGCACCGGCTGGCTCAACGACGTCAAGAGCGCCGAGCCGGTCATCCGGGCCTTCCTCCTGGTGCACGACGTGCCGGACGCCACGGTGGACAAGTGGCTGCGGTCCTACCGCAGGCTGGCCGATCCCCAGCCGTCCCGGCCCGCCCGCCGCAAGAGGCTGGTCATCAGCACGGTGGCGTCGGTGGTGTTCGCGACCGCGGCCTTCCTGGCCTATGTGGTGTACGTCGACACCTACATCCCCGACTCGCTCAAGCGCTCGAACGTGCTGATCCTCTCCCTGTACGCACCCGGCAAGCCCCTGGTCGTCAACACCTCCACGACCGCTCCCCCGCACGCCAGACTGGGCGGCTCGGCCATCAACACGGTCCCCACCGAGGCCCAGCGCTGGGACCTCGAACCGGCCAAGCGCGACGGCGCGTTCTTCCACCGGATCCGCAACCGCGTGAGCGAACGCTGCCTGACCCCGGAGGCCCGGCGCGTCACCGAAGGGATCTTTCTCACCGAGGCGGACTGCGACGGCTCCGACGACCAGCTCTGGCGGCTGACCGGCGACCATGCGATCACTATCGCCTCCCCCAGGGGAAACCTGTGCGCCGAGCCCAACCAGAGCATCGCCGACCCAGGCACCCCGTTGATCCTGCTGGCCTGCGCGGCCGACCGGCCCGGCCAGCGCTGGCTGGTCACCACCCGCCCGCCTGATCTCGGCAGCTCGCTGGCCAGCTCGGAGAACGGCGTGTGCCTGGACGCCACGGGCGCCGCGGACCTGATCACGTGGACCTGCCACGGCGGCGTCAACCAGGCGTTCAGCTACCGGCCGAGCGCCCAGGGGACGTACGCGATCACGATCATGGGCGGCTGCCTGACCGCCACCGGCCCACCGGACCGGCGGCGCCCGTCCCGCGAGCCCTGCTCGGACTCCGCCAGCCAGCACTGGCGCTTCAACTACCGCTCGGCGTACAAGCGGTGGCATTACTGGGAGGTCCAGCACGTCGCCAGCGGCCTGTGCCTGCAACTCGAGCCCGACGGGGCCTCGCTGTCGCTGCGCCCGTGCACCCGCGCGAACGTCCAGCAGTGGCGCACCCCCGACTGGCTGAACCCACCCAACACGCCCACCCACCCCGCCGTCCCGTAACCGCCCAACGAGCCTGCTCGCCCCGCCGTGCCGCACCCGCCCACCACGTCGTCCTGTAGCTGTGCTCAGCGCGCCTCCCGCCGCAGGCCGCACGGGCGGCCGACCATGAGGGGATGTCGGCCACCAACCGCCTGCCCATCCTGAGCCTGGCGCTGGCCTCGGGCTCCATGGACGCCTTCACCTTCCTCGCCCTGGGCCAGGTCTTCACCTCGAACATGACCGGCAACCTGGTCCTGCTCGGCGTGTCGGCCGGCCGTGGCCGCCTCTCCGAGGCCCTGGGCTCGCTGGTGGCGCTGATCGCCTTTACCTGCGGCCTGGTGGCCGCGTTCCGGTTCACCGGCGAGGCCACCGGCTGGGCCGTCCGGATCAGGCTGGCCGTCGCCGCCGAGCTGGGCCTGCTGATCGCGCTGGCCATCGCCTGGGCCCTGTCCGGCCCGCACCTCCCGCTGATCGCGACCGCCGCCCTCGCCATGGGCGTCCAGAGCGCGGTGACTCATCGTCTGCGGACCTTCATCGGCTCGACGACGTTCATCACCGGCGCGCTGACCAGCTCGTTCTCTCGCCTCCTCACTCCCGAGGACGGGCAGCCGCACGTTCCCGAGCTGGTGGCCGTGCTCTTCGCCCTGGCGCTCGGCGCGGCCGCCGCCACGGTGAGCCTGCACCTGCTCCCCGCGGCGGCTCCGGTGATCGCGCTGCTGGCCGTGGCCCTCGCTCTGATCACCGGTACGAGCTGACGCCGCCCGATCAGCCCTCGGACAGGACCGCCCGCAGCCGGGTGACGAAGGACTTCGGGTCGTCGGCGAAGCCGACGTGGCCGCCGGGGAACATCGTCGGCTCGATGCCGAGTGCCGCGGCGAGCGCGATCGAGGTGCGGTCGCAGAGCTGGCCGGCCGAGTCCTCGCCGATGCCGATCACGACGCGGGTACTCGCGGCGCGCAGAGCCGCGAAATCGGGCTGCCAGTGGACGGTGGCCCGCATCTCGTGGGCGAACCAGCGGCGTTCGTCCGCGACCTGCCGCGGGTCGCGGTCCCCGCCGAACATCATCCCGATCGCGTCGTCCGGGATGGGGATGTTGGCCTGAGCCATGAACTTCCGCCAGGCCCCTATGACATCACCCGCGAGGTAGGTGGCGATCTGGTCGTCGGCCCCGGCGTAGAGCTGCTCGCGGTCCTCGAGCGGGTCGACCACCGGGGCCTCATGGGCGATGACGGTGTGGGCCTGTTCGGGGTGGGCCTCGGCGAACGCCAGCGCGGTGACGGCGCCGCCGCTGGAGCCGAAGATCGCGGCCGGGCCGGCGTCTAGGTGGGTCAGGAGCCGGGACAGGTCGTCGGCGCGCAACTGCGGGGTCGAGTCCTGGTCGGGGTCGTGGAGAGGGCTGCGGTTGATGCCGCGTGGGTCGGTGGTGAGCACGGTGTGGTCGGTGGCCAGCAGCTCGGCCGCCGGGGCGAAGGAGTCGGCGTTCATCGGGGCGCCGACGAGCACCACCAAGGGGCCCTCGCCCCGTACCTCGTAGTACAGGCGGGCGTCAGGGACCTCAAGGGTGTTGTGCATCGGAGTTCTCCTGGTCTGGAGGTTGGTGGTCGGTCCAAGAGGTGACTCCGGTGATGGGGCAGAATCGTCGCTTGTGAGCGAAGTCTTTTCCGCCACGTCGGCGGAGGATGCCGAAGACCTGGTCCGGGCGCGTACCGGGGACGATGCCGCGTTCAACCGGCTCGTGGAGCCGCTGCGCCGGGAGCTGCACGCCCACTGCTACCGCATGCTCGGCTCCACCCACGACGCCGACGACGCCCTCCAGGACGCCCTGCTGCGGGCGTGGCGGGGGCTCGCCCGTTTCGAGGGCCGCAGCTCGCTGCGCTCGTGGCTGTACACCGTGGCCACCCACACCTGCCTGGATACCATCGAATCCAGGGGTAGGCGAGCCCTGCCGATGGACCTCGGCCCGTCCAGTGATCGCGCCGTGCTCGGCGACGCCCCGCTGGCCGACGTCGCCTGGCTGGGCCCCTACCCAGACGCGGGCCTCGGCGCGGGCGGGCCGGCCGCGCGCTACGAGCAGCGCGAGGCCGTCGAACTCGCCTTCGTCGCCGCCCTGCAGCACCTCCCGGGCAACCAGCGCGCTGCGCTGCTGCTCTTCGAGGTCCTCGGGTTCTCCGCCGCCGAGATCGCCACCACGATGAACACCTCCACCACGTCGGTGAACTCCGCCCTGGCCCGAGCCCGCAAGATCGTCGCGGAGAAGGTGCCCGCTCCGACCCAGCAGCGGACGTTGCGCCAGATCGACGACGCCAGGGTGCGGGAGATCGTCGCCGGTTACTCCACCGCGCTCGAACGCGGCGACGCCGACGCCCTGGTCGCGCTCCTGACCGAGGACGTCACCTGGTCGATGCCGCCGCTGCCGCACTGGTATCACGGCCTGGCGGCCGTCGCCGACTTCGCCACGCGGGTCCCGCTGACCGCCTGCGGCAGCTGGCGGCACCTGCCGGTCACCGCGAACGGCCAGCCCGCCGTGGCCTGCTACCTCCGGAACGACGGCTCCGGCGCGCACCTCGCCTGGTCGATCAACGTGCTGACCCTGCGCGGCGAGCGCATCCGCGAGGTCACCTCGTTCATCGGCGCCGAGCACTTCACGCCCTTCGGGCTGCCCGCCGCACTGCCCTGAGATGCTCAGGGGCGCCGATGGCGGTAGTGGTGGACGGCCAGGGCGACGGCGCACGCGATGGTGGCGAGCCCGAATCCGATGCCGACGAAGACGTTGGGGCCGATGTTCGAGGTCACTATGTTGAGGACGGCGCTGATCGCGAGCAGGAGCCACAGCACGGGACGGAACATCCCGCGCCGAGCGTCGGCGGACTGTGCCGGACGGGCTGCCTCGGAGACGTTCAGGATGTCGGACATTAAGGATTCGGACATGAGGTGCTCCTCACTCGATGGGCTGTCACACATCGAAGCTACGGACGATCACCGCTGACGACGATCCCACCAACGGGACAAGCCGGGTACAGCAGGCTGTACTCCTCGGCCGATGATCTGCCGACCGCCCAAGTGATGCCCTATTGTCCTGGGCTGAGGAGGCGCCGCCCGGGCGATCTCCTGGGCCAGGGAGGTGCCGCATGCCGACCGACGACCCCACGACCGGCCGGCGGGCGGCCCGCTGGGACGCGTTCGCCCTCGCCCGTGCCCGAGTCGTCCTGGACGCGCTCGAACGCCTCGTCGGCGGGTTCGGCACCTCGTTCCTGGCGTTGATCGCCTTCGCGCTGGTGATCGCCACTGCGGTGACCAGCCTCGTCGGTGTGGGCCTGCTGCTGGCGCCCGTCACGCTGCGCGTGGTGCGGGTCGTCGCCGACCGGGAACGCGGGCGGCTCTCCCGCTGGGGTCCGGAGGTCGTCGGCCCGGAGCCGATACCGCATGGGCTGCGCGCCGCCCTCGCGGACTCGGCCGTACGCGGGGAAGTGGGCTGGGTGGCGACGCATGCCGTCTTCGGGCTGCTTGTCGGAGCGATCGGTCTCTCGCTGCCCCTCTACGCGGTGCGCGACATCCCCTTCCCGTTGTACTGGCGGCTGCTGCCACCGGACGTGGCGGCCACGTCGGCCAGTGGGCTCTGGACCGTGCAGGGCTGGCCCAGCGCCCTCGCCGTCTCCCTGCTGGGCATCGGCTGGATCGTCATCACCGCCACGATCATCCCAGGGATGGCGCGGCTGCAGGCCTGGCCCGGCCGGCGACTGCTGGCGCCCGTCTCCGGAACCGACCTCGCGCTGCGGGTCGTACAGCTCACCGCGACCCGCGCCGCCGCGCTCGACGCGCACTCCGCCGAACTGCGGCGCATCGAGCGGTCGCTGCACGACGGGACGCAGAACCGGATCGTCGCCGTCAACGTTCTGCTCGGCGCGGCCCGCCGGGCTCTGACACGCGACCCGGCCAGTGCCGAGGCCATTCTCGAACGTGCGCAGGACGCCGCCGAGCAGGCACTCGCCGAGCTCCGCGGGGTCGTCCGCAGCATCCTGCCGCCGGTGCTGACCGACCGGAGCCTTTCGGACGCGCTCACCGGTCTGGCCACGGCCTGCCCGGTGCCCTGCCGGATCGACGCCGACCTGCCCGTCCGGTGCGCCTCCTCGGTCGAGGCGACGGCCTACTTCGTGGTGGCCGAGACGCTCACGAACATCGCCAAGCACAGCCGTGCCGGGCGCGCCGACGTCCTGGCCCACCTCCAGGACGACCGGCTCCACCTGCGGATCACCGACGACGGCCAGGGCGGCGCGGACGAACGCAACGGGTCCGGGTTCGTCGGCATCCGCCAACGTACCGAAGCACACGATGGGACATTCATGCTGACCAGCCCACCCGGTGGGCCCACCACCGTGACCGTGAGCCTGCCATGCGGATCGTGATCGCCGAGGACGACCCGCTCCTGCGCGAAGGGCTCGCGCTGCTGCTCCGCGCCGAGGGGATCGACGTCGTGGCCACCGCCGGTGACCCCAGCGGCTTCCTGGACGCCGTCGGGGCCCACAAGCCGGACGTCGCGATCGTCGACGTACGGATGCCGCCGACCCACACCGACGAGGGGATCGTCGCGGCCGTCGAGGCCCGGCGCCGCCAGCCGGACCTGGCCGTGCTCGTGCTGTCCGCCTATGTCGAGCAGGCGTTCGCCACCGAGTTGCTCTCCCATGGCAGCTCCCGCCTCGGGTACCTGCTGAAGGAGCGGGTCGGGCGAGTGGACGAGTTCCTGGCCGCGCTGCATCGGGTGGCGGACGGGGGTACGGCCATCGATCCGGATGTCGTCGCGCAGCTGCTCGTACGCACCCGGCCCGACACTCGGCTGGAGCGCCTCAGCCCGCGCGAACGCGACGTGCTGGCCCTGATGGCCGAAGGTCTGGGCAACGCCGCCATCGCCGAGCGGCTCTTCGTCACTGATGGCGCCGTGCACAAGCACATCCGCAGCATCTTCGCCAAGCTCGACCTGGCGCCCACCGACCGGGCGGACCGGCGCGTCACCGCCGTCCTGCACTACCTGGAGGACGCCAACCGCCGGGTGTGACCCGGATGTCACTTGCTGGGCTGGGGTGTCTCACAGTCGATCTTCGGGTTCATGCCGACATAGTTGAGAGGGCCGGCCACGATCGTCACGGCGATGGTGGCCAACTTGTTGCAGTTGTCGACCGGTCCTGAGTAGTAGTCACGCTGGCCCGCCGCGAAGGCGCCGACGATCAGCCAAAGGATCACCACTACTGACGCTAAGCGCATCGGTTCTACCTCCATCATTCGGCCTTGGTCACCAGTCTCTCCCCCTGGCGAGGCCGAGGAAACGGACAGTTTTCCCACCGTCCGTCACTGAAGCGGGACCTTCGGCGACTTTCTGAGCGGAGGCCCGCCAGTCGTCAGGTCCTTGACCTGGCCGGTGGTGCTGGTGGCCGCCAGAGCGACGGCGAACAGGATGAGCTGGTTGAGCAGCTTGAGAAACACCAGCATCCCCACCGCTCCCGCGACCACCTGGTAGGCGGGGTTGGCCGCGGTGAGGTTGAGGTAGACCTGCCCGAGGGTCTTGAGGATCTCCAGGCCGAACGTGATGACGAGGGCCGGGCCGATCACCCTGCGCAGCGGCAGGTGCAGCCGGGGCGGGGCGGTCAGCAACGCCATGGCCAGCAGGGTGTTGATGCCGAGACCGATGACGAACGCGGCCGCGGACAGCACCCACTGGGCCCAGTCGGCGTCCGTGCCCACCGTGTGGACGGCCAGCCAGCTCAGCAGCCACTCGGCGGCGAAGGCGAGGGCGATCGACAGGAAGAGCAGCACACCGAGCCCGGCCACCACGCCCAGGTCGATGAGCTGGCGCAGGATGAACCTCCCCGGATACTCCTCGATCCGCCAGATCGCCCTGCTGGCCGAGCGCAGGGCGTCCATCCAGAACAGGCCCGTCAACGGCAGCGCGACGAACGCCACCGCCCCGGCCGTCGTCCGCGCGTCGATCAACGCCTGGACGTCCAGCCGCGGGAAGTTCTCGCTCAGATAGTGCCGCACCGCCTCCAGCACCGGCGGATAGTCCAGGTACCGGCCGAGAATGGCGAACCCCAGCAGGGCGAGCGCGAAGGTGGCGAAGAAGGAGTAGTACGTGAGCGCGGCCGACAACCGGCCGGCGTCCACCTTGTCATAGCGGATCAGGGCCCGGACCAGATGATCCAGCCAGCCATGACGACTTCTCGCCCGAGCCCAAGCCGCCGGCAACCGTCCGAGCTTGCTCACCGTACCGTCCAAAACCGCTCGATCTTCAGGCTGAGCCTCTACCCGGGCGTGCGTCGAATCATCCTGGCCGCACCTTACTGGGCGGCCAGGATCCGTGCCTATCAGGAGCGGAGGTGAGAGTCTGGGAGACGTGAAGCCGGATCGGGGACCCCTCTGGGGGCTGGTGCCACCAACGCTGGCCAAGCTGGCCGCCTGGAGCGCCTGCTTGATCCTCATCGGCTTCGTGGCCAACTACATAGTCAACATCGTGGTGCTGATGCACCTCATCGCCCTGCCGGTCGCGGTCGCGCTGCTGCTGACCGCGCTGCTGTTCCCCCTCACCAGACGGCTGCGCGCGATGGGTCTGCGGCCGATCTACGCCACGTGGATCACCATGCTCGTGGCGTTCGCCGTGGTGGCCGGGACGGGCTGGGTCATCGGTGTCCGGGCCAACGAGGAGTTTCCCGGCCTGGTGAAACAGGTGCAGCAGACCGCCAAGACGATGGAGGGCTGGCTCTACACCGGCCCGCTGCACGTGAAGCCGAACCAGCTCAGCAACTGGGTCGACGACATCGCCAACCTGGTCACCGAGCAGCAGCGGCAGATCACCTCGACCGTACTCGCGGGCACCGTGGTGCTGCTCGAAGCGCTGGCCGCGACCGTCCTGCTGCTCTTCGTGACGTTCTTCCTGCTCAAGGACGGGGACCGGATCTGGGCGTGGTTCCTCAAGGCGTTCGGTACGGTCGCGCCACGGGTCGATCGCGCCGGGCGTACGGCCTGGGTCACGCTCTCGCACTACGTACAGGGCACCGTGGCCGTGGCGGCGGTGCACGGCATCCTCATGGGCATCGTGCTCGCGGTCATGGGCGTCCCGCTCTGGGCGGCGCTGGCCGTGCTGATCTTCCTGGCGAGTTTCATCCCGATCGTCGGTATCTTCTTCGCCGGAGCCGTCGCGACGCTGGTCACGCTCGGCGCGAAGGGTCCGATCTACGCGCTCATCTTCGTCGGCATCCTGGTCGTCGAGCAGCAGTTGGAGAACCACGTCCTCCAGCCGCTGATCGTCGGCCGGGCGCTCCACTTCCACCCGCTGGCGATCATCATCGTGCTCTCCGTCGGCGGCATCCTGGCGGGGATCGCGGGCGCGATCGTGGCCGTGCCGATCGCCGCAATCCTGTACCGATCGGTGCCCGAACTCTTCCGGGACGAACCGCTCCCGCTCCCACCCGTGCCGGAGCCGGAACCACCACCGCACCACGGCAAACCCGCCCAGACCGCCGGCGGACCAACGCTGCCGACCGGTTGACGCGATGATGCGCGACGGGACTAGGCGCTCGTGGCCAGGAGGATCTTCAGCAGCTCGTCGGGCGCGTCCCGCATCACGTTGTGCCTGGACGCGAGGGCATGCGCGCGCCACGACGGATCGGCCAGCGCCCGCTCGTAGGCCGGCTTGAAGGCCGACTCCCCCTCGCCCTCGGCCGCGTACACATAGTCCTTGCTCCGGAACCGGTCGAGCCCGCCGCGCAGGCGGATCGACTGGATGAGGGAGGCCAGCGGGTGCGGCGTCGCCCGCGGATCGAAGAAGGGCAGCGGCGCGGTCGCGTAGCCGTTCGCGTGGGCGTCGCCGATGTACCAGTGTCGCTGGTCGTCCGTGGCCAAGGTCCAGCAGGAGTCCCCGTCCTCGGGTACGAAGGCGTCGACATAGACCAGACCGTCGACCCGCTCGGGGACGCGGTCGGCGGCACCGGTGATCACCATTCCGCCATAGCTGTGCCCCACCAGCACGACGTCGGTGATCTGCTCGTCCTCCAGGAGATTCACCACGTCCTCGACGTGCGTGTCGAGGTTGACGGAGGCGTTGAGCAGGTGCTTCCTGGCCCCCAGCCCGGTCAGCGTGATCGGGTACGCCTCGTGGCCGTGCTGCCGGAGCCGGCGCGCCAGCGGTTCGAAACACCACGCGCCGTGGCAGGCGCCGGGAACAAGTACGAAGGTCGTCATCGGGGATTCCTCAGGTAGGTGGCGTACGTCCCCAGCCTCCGGCAGAACGAACCAGAAGTCCAAGAGATAGTACGTCTCCATATGAGAAGGAACAGTTATGGAGGATCAGGCGGTGAGCCGGGCGATCTGCCGTAGCTCGCCGCGGGTCGTCTCGCAGTCCAGCCGCCGGAGTTGGTCCACCACCCGGCCGGCCTGAGGGCTGTACTTGAGCTCCTCGGGGCAGGTCTCCGCCACCTTCCTGAGCATGGCGGTGGCGGCTTCCGGGTTGCGGTCCATGGCGTAGGCCGTGGCCAGGGACAGGAAATAGCGGGCCTGCCGGTCCTTCGCGTACAACCGGTCGGCGTCGACGTCCGCCGCCAGCCGGATGGCCTGCCGGTAGCGTCCCATGCGTGCCGCCACCACCACCGCGTGCAGGTCCACCTCGGCCATGAAGTCCACGCCGAGCCGCCCGCCGAGCTTGCGGGCGCGGTTCAGGAGTTCCTCGGTCCGGAGGAGGTCGTTCTCCTCGGCGGTGGCCAGCGCCGCCGTCAGGTAGCAGGTGCCGATGGTCGACGGGTCGTCCGTGAGCTCGGTCGCGGCCAGGCACAAGCGGCGGGCGTCGGCGTACCTGCCCAGGTGGATGAGGACCTCGGCCAGCTCGGCCCGGGTAAGCGCCCGCAGGTCGGCGGGCGCGGCGGCCACGGCGCGGTCGGCGGCCAGCAGGGCGAGCGGGTGATGGCCGCAGCCGCGCAGCAGCGTCGCGAACAGCCGGTAGACGTCGGTGAGGTCGGCGGCGGCGGCCTGCCGGTCCTCGGCCTTCGCGTGCTCCGCCGACGTGTCGGCCATCAGGAGGAGGGCGGGCAGGCGACGGCGTAGCTCGGTGTAGCGTCTGGGCGAGCGTCGCCAGATCTCCCACGCCGACGACACGTGGCGGTGGACGCGGTGCACGCTCTCGGTCACCCCGTCGGCGCACAATCTGGGGAACAGCAGTGCCCGGCCGACGTCATCGCATTCGCCGTGGTCGCCGGTGGCCGGCAGTGTTATGTGGCCGCCGATGAGTTCGGAAAGGTCGTTGACGCGGAGAACATCGGCGATTCGCATGATGGTGGATAATCGGTCCAGCGGCCTGGCGCCTTTTTCGACCAGCCGGAGCCATTCCTCGCTGCAGCCCACGAGATTCGCCAGAATGCGCCGGGACAGGCCGCGTGCGCGGCGCATGGCCATGATCCGGCCGCCGTCGACCAAGAAATCGCTGGCCATGCCGCCAGATTAGGCGATGAATTCGACGGCCATCGACGGCCATAAATGACCGCCGCTTTCTGCCACCGGGCGCCGAAGAAAAAGCCGCTATCGTATTCGGAGAATCGTGGGATGCCGTCGCGCAACTCCAGTTGGATCCGGGCGGCCCGGCCGGGGTGAGACTGCCGCGACACCGTTCGGCAGGAGGAGACCACGATGACGATCGACGTCGAGTCGATACGGAAGGCATTCCCGTTCTTCGAGACAGCCGCTGACGGCTCCCGTCCGCCCGTCTACCTCGACAGCGCCGCCACCACGCAGAAGCCGGCCGTGGTGCTCGACGCCCTCAGCCACTACTACACGCGCGCCAACGCCAACGTGCACCGTGGTGTCTACCGCCTGGCCGTGGAGGCGACCGAGCTGTACGAAGGGGCCCGGCGCAAGGTCGCGGCCTTCGTCAACGCGCCCCGCACCGAGGAGATCGTCTTCACCAAGAACGCCACCGAGGCCACCAATCTCCTGGCCAACACGCTGATGTGGGGCGACGGGCGGCTCCGGGTCGGTCCCGGCGACGAGATCGTCCTGACCGAGATGGAGCACCACTCCAACCTCATCCCCTGGCGACTGCTCGCCGAGCGTGTGGGGGCGAAGGTCAGTTATCTGGGCATCACGGACGACGGCCGCCTGGACCTGTCCCGCCTGGCCGAGCTGGTCACGGACCGGACCAAGGTCGTGGCCGTCGTGCACGCCTCGAACATCCTGGGCACCGTGAACCCCATCGCGCCGATCGCGGCCCGCGCGGCCGAGGTCGGCGCCCTGCTGGTCGTCGACGCGGCGCAGTCGGTGCCGCATCTCGGAGTGGACGTCGCCGCGCTCGGTGCCGACTTCGTGACGTTCTCCGGGCACAAGATGTGCGGGCCCACCGGGATCGGCGTGCTGTGGGGCCGGCACGAGCTGCTGGCGGCGCTGCCGCCCTTCCTCGGCGGCGGCGAGATGATCGAGACGGTCAGTGTGGACGCCATGCACTACGCCGCACCCCCGCTCAAGTTCGAGGCCGGGACGCCGCCGGTGGCGCAGGCGGTCGGCCTGGGGGCCGCGTGCGACTTCCTCTCGGAGATCGGGATGGACGCGGTCTCCACCCATGACCAGGCACTGATCGAGTACGCGCTGGACCGGCTCGGCGAGGTGCCCGGCATCCGGTTCATCGGGCCGGCGGACACCCGCGACCGGCTGCCGCTGCTCTCCTTCGTGGTGGACGGCATGCCGCTCCAGCAGGTGCGCACGGCCTTGGACGAGGCGGGGATCGCGGTACGTTCGGGCCACCACTGCGCCCAGCTCGCATGCAGCCGCTTCGGCATCCCGGCGGCCATCCGCGCCTCCTTCTACCTGTACAACTCGGCCGACGAGGTCGACGTCCTGGCCACGACCCTGGAACAGGCGCGCGGCTCCCGGCGGAGCGAGCGCGCCCCGGACACGGTCTACGAGGCCGCCGACACCCGCCAGGTCCGCCCTTACCAGGAGGTCCTGGTGCCGGGGATCTTCCGGCCCTGGGCGTACCGGCTGGTCGAGGAGCTGGCTCCCGCCCAGGGAGCCAGGGCGCTCGACATCGGCACCGGGCCGGGCACGGTGGCCCGCGTCATGGCGGCGGCCGTGGGCGACGGCGGGGCCGTGGTCGGCACCGACCCGAGCCCGGCCATGCTCGCGCTCGCGCGGGAGGAGCCGCCCGTCAGCGGAGCCCCGATCCAGTACGTCGAGTGCGGCGCGGCCCCCCTGCACGTGTCCGACGAGGCGTTCGACCTGATCACCATGCAGCAGGCGCTCCAGTTCGTCCCGGACCGGCGCGCCGCGGTGGCCGAGATGCGCAGGGCCGCCCGTCCCGGCGCGCGGCTCGCCATCGCCACCTGGTCACCGCTCCGCCACAATCCGCTCTTCCGCGCCCTGCACGACGCGGTGGGCGCCGTGCTCGGCCGCGGACCGGCCGCGTTGTTCGAGGAGCCGTGGTCGCTGGGCGGGGAGGAGGTCGCCGCCCTGGTGGAGGAGGCGGGCTTCGGCCGGGTCGAGCTGCGCGAGTGGACGGTGCCGGTCACCATCCCCGGCGGACCGGACGCCTTGTGCTGCCTCTTCGACTTCTCGGCGGTCGGGCCGCACATCTCCGTCCATCGCCAATCCCTATACACGGCCGTCCGCGCGAACCTGGCCCACTGTACGGACGGGCACGGCGTGCACGCGGAGACCTCGGCGAGCGTGGTGACCGCCCAAGCCTGATCGTCAGCGACCCAGCCCGGCGGATGGCCCCGGCGTCGGGCAGGGTCGCCACACACGCAGCCTCACCATTCCGCCATCGAGCCGTCGTCATGCCGCCAGACCGGGTTGCGCCAGGCGTGCGGGTGGCGGGCGGCCTGCCGTACCGCCTGCTCGTCGATGGTCACCCCCAGGCCGGGCAGCGTGGTGCGGTGGGCGTGACCGTCGGTGAAGGTGAACGGGGCGGGGTCGAGGACGTAGTCGAGGAGTTCGGCGCCGCCGTTGTGGTAGATGCCCACGCTCTGCTCCTGGATGAGGAAGTTGGGCGTGGCGAAGCCGATCTGCAGGCTGGCGGCCAGCGCGATCGGGCCGAGCGGGCAGTGCGGGGCGAGTTGCACGTCGAACGTCTCGGCGAGCGCGGCGATCCGCCTGACCTCCGAGATGCCGCCCGCGTGGGACAGGTCGGGCTGGGCCACGGCCAGGCCGGAGGTCAGCGGCGGCAAGAAGTCGGTGCGGGAGTACAGGCGCTCGCCGAGCGCGATCGGCACGTCCGTCGAAGCGGTCAGGTCGCGGAGCCGGTGCAGGTGGTCGGGGGCCAGCGGCTCCTCCACGAACAGCGGTTGCAGATCGGCGACGGCGGCAAGGACGCGTCTGGCGTTGGCGGTCGTGGCGCGGCCGTGCAGGTCGATCGCGAAGTCGCGGCCGGGGCCGAGGGCCGACCTGGCGACCTCCGCCCGGCCCACCACGGAGGCGAGGTCGGCGGCGGTGAGGGAGCGCGGCATCAGGCCCGAGCCGTTCATCTTGACCGCGGTGAACCCGGCCTCGACCTGCTTGTCGATCTCCTCCCGCAGCTCGCCGGGGTCGTCGCCGCCGACCCAGGCGTAGACCCTGACCTTGTCGCGGACCGGCCCGCCGAGCAGGGCGTGCACGGGCGCGCCGTAGTGCTGGCCGGCGATGTCCCACAGGGCTTGGTCGAGCCCCGCGACAGCGCTGGAAAGTACAGGGCCGCCCCGGTAGAAGCCGCCCTTGGTGAGCACCTGCCAGTGGTCCTCGATCCGCAGCGGATCCTGGCCGAGGAGATATTCACTGAGTACGTCCACCGCGGCCCGCACGACCTCGGCCCGTCCCTCGACGACGGGCTCGCCCCAGCCGACGATGCCCTCGTCGGTCTCCACGCGGCAGAACAGCCATCTCGGCGGCACCGGGAACGTCTCGATCCTGGTGATCTTCACAGCAGTTCCTCCAGGTCGCGCCACGCCTTGTCGAGCAGGTCCCGCATCGCCGCCTCCGCGGCCTCGCCGTCCTGTCTCTCGATGGCCGCCAGCACCGCCAAATGACTGGGTACGGGGTCGTCGCTGCCGCTGGAGCCGTGGACGAGCCGGTCGCGCCCGGCCAGGCCCGCGCCCATGACGACCTCCATGCGGATGAGCAGTTCGTTGTCGCCCGCCGCCAGCAGCGCCCGGTGGAAGTCCAGGTCGGCCGCGACGGGGTCGGCGGCGGACGCCATCGCGTCCAGTGCCTTCCGCAGGGCGTCGAGCTGTTCGGGGGTACGGCGCAGCGCGGCCAGCCGGGCGACCTGGGGCTCGACGATGGAGCGCAGTTCGTGCAGGTCGCGCAGGAATCCCGGGTCGGGGCGCCCGGCGAACTTCCACCGGATCACGTCGCCGTCGAGGAGGTTCCAGTCGGCGCGCGGGCGTACATAGGTGCCGAGCTTGGGCTTGGCCCCGATGAGCCCCTTGGCGGTGAGGACCTTCATCGCCTCGCGCAGCGCCGTCGAGCTGACGCCGAGCCGTTCCTGCAGGACGGTGACGTCGAGACTGTCGCCCGCCCTGAACTCTCCGCCGAAGATCATCGAGGCGATGGCCTCGACCGTCTGCCCGTGGAGCCCGCGCCCGCTGTAGGCCGCCATCATGCCGAGTCCTTCACGATGCTCCAGCCGCCGTCCACGACTACGCAGGCTCCCGTGACGAACGAGGCTTCCGGCGAGGCCAGGAAGGCGATCACCGCGGCCACCTCCTCGGGCGTGCCGAACCGGTCGAGCACGGTGGCCCGGACACTGTCCGCCCGGCCCGCCTCGTCCACCCGGTCCCAGGCGGGCGTCATGATCGGCCCGGGAAGGACGCAGTTGACGCGGACGGCGGGGCCGTACTCGACCGCCAGCTGCCGGGTGAGCGCGGTCAGCCCGCCCTTGGCGGCGGCGTAGGCGGGGTGTCCTGGCAGGCCGACGAGCGCGTGCACGGAGGAGGTGACCACCATGGCGCCGCCCCTGGTGGCCAGGCCGGGCAGCAGCCTGCGGGCGGCCAGGAAGGTGCCGGTCAGGCTGACGCCGAGCTGCCGGTTCCACGACTCCAGCGTGGTCTGGTGCGCGGGCGCCACCTCGGCGACGGCCGCGTTGCTCACAATCACGTCGATCGGACCCCACTCGGCGACCCGTTCCCAGGTCTCCTCCTCGGCCACGTCGCCGCGCAGGTAACCGGCGCCTGTCTGCGGCGGCTCCGCGACGACATCGACCACCAGGACGGACGCGCCCTCAGCGGTCAGCCGCGCCGCCGTCGCGGCGCCGATCCCCGACGCACCACCGGTCACGACGGCCGTCCTGCCCGCGAAGCGCCCGCTCATGACCCTGCCAGTACGACGACATCAAGGGGAGCCAGCTCCACCCCAGCCACGCTCACGGGCCGGTCACCGTGGTTGAGCAGGAACAGGTGCTCCCCACGCCGTACGGCCTCCACCTCGTCGGGCACTCCCTGGAGGACGGGCGCGACCTCCGCCAGCCGCAGGGCGTCGCGGACGAGCTCGCGCATGGCCCGCTCGTCCGGGCGCGTGCCGAGGTAGGTGGCGGCGCCCAGGCCGAAGGCGTGCCGGGTGATCGCCGGCGCCCCGGCCAGCGGGCCGCCGGTGTAGGCGGCCAGGACCTCGGCACCTTCCGCCACGACGTGGTCGGCCCACAGGTCCGCGCTCCCGCCCGAGGTCAGGCCCACACTCTCGCCCTCACTGAGCGGCCAGAACTCCTCCACCCGCAGCCCGAGCAGCTCCCGGAAGGCGCCGGGGTAGCCGCCCAGCCGGATACGGTCGCACTCGTCGACGATCCCGCTGAAGAACGACATCAGCAGGTGCCCACCGCCCTCGACATAGCCGCGCAGGTTGGCGGCCGCCGCGTCGGTGCACAGGTAGAGGTTCGGCACCACGACCAGCTTGTACGCCGACAGGTCCGCCTCGGGCGGCACCACGTCCACCGTGACGTTCTCCCGCCAGAGCGGCGCGTAGTGGGCGCGTACCCGCTCGGGAATCTTCAGCTCGCCCGGCCGGGCGTCCAGCTCCAGCGCCCACCAGTTGGCGTAGTCGTGCACGATCGCCACGTCTGCGCGCACCCGCGAGCCCGCGACGCCGGACAGCGCCGCCAGCTCGGCGCCCAGCCCGGCCACCTCGCGGAAGATCCGGTTGTCCGCGCCGCCGTGGGAGACGATCGCCGAGTGGAACTTCTCCGCGCCGCCCGCCGAGGCCCGCCACTGGAAGTACATGACCGCGTCGGCGCCGCGCGCCACCGCCTGGTGGCTCCACAGCCGGTTCAGGCCGTCCCGCTTCGGCCGGTTCGGCGGGCGGTAACTGATCGCGCTGGTCGCGGTCTCCATCATCAGGTAGGGCCGGCCGCCGCCCAGCGAGCGCATCTGGTCGTGGAAGAAGGCCGCGTCGATGTGCGCGCCGGGGTCCTTCGGCTCGGGGTAGATGTCGAGCGCCACCACGTCGAAGTCGGCCGCCCAGGAGGCGTAGTCGGCGACCGGCTCCCACATGCCCATGATGTTCGTGGTGATCGGCACGTCGGGGGTCAGCTGCTGGAGCACCGCCCGCTCGGCCCGGTAGCAGGCCAGCAGCGCGTCGGAGCTGAAGCGGCGGTAGTCGAGATCCTGCGCCGGGTTGCGCAGGGTCGGGGTCGCGCGGGGCGGCAGCACGTCGGCCCAGTCGGCGAACCGCTGGCTCCAGAACGTGGTGGACCAGGCGGCGTTCAGCGCGTCGAGGTCGCCGTAACGCTCGCGCAGCCAGGTGCGGAAGTCTTCGGCGGAGACGTCGCAGTAGCACTCCTGGATGTGGCAGCCGTACTCGTTGCCGACGTGCCAGATGGCCAGCGCGGGATGCCCGCCGTACCTCTTGGCCAGCTGGACGGCCAGCCCCACGGCCGCCTCGCGGTAGACGGGCGAGCTGGGGCAGTAGTGCTGGCGCGAGCCCGGCGACAGGCGCACGCCCTCGCGGGTGACCGGCAGCGTCTCGGGGTGCCGGCGCGACAGCCAGGCCGGCGGTGACGCGGTGCCCGTGGCCAGGCTGACCTCGATGCCCGCGTCGCCGAGCAGGTCCATGACCTCGTCCAGCCAGCCGAAGTCGTAGACCCCCGGCTCGGGCTCGACGAGGCCCCAGGAGAAGACGCCGAGCGTGACGATGGTGACCCCGGCCTCGCGCATGAGGCGGATGTCCTCGCGCCAGACCTCCGGCGACCACTGCTCGGGGTTGTAGTCGGCGCCGAAATGTACTCGGTCGTGCTTCATCCTTTGACGCTCCCTGCGGTGAGGCCCGCCCGCCAGAATCGCTGCAGCGAGGCCATGGTGATGACGAGAAGGAGCGCGGACACCGCTGCGCCGGTGACCGTGAGCTCGAAGAAGGCCGGGTTCCTGAAGGTCTGGGAGTTCCACAGGGCCAGGCCCAACGTGACAGGGTAGAGGTTCTGGTCCGACAGCATCACCAGGGGCAGGAAGTAGTTGTTCCAGATGCCGATGAACTGGAACAGGAAGATCGTGACCAGCGCCGGGCTCATGATCTTCAGGCCGATGCTGAAGAAGATGCGATACTCCCCCGCGCCGTCCAGCCGCGCCGACTCCAGCAGCGCGTCGGGGATCGCCGCGTTGGCGTGGATGCGCGCGAGGTAGACGCCGAACGGGCTGACGATGCTGGGCAGCAGCACCGACCAGAACGATCCGGTCAGGCCCGCCTGGCTGAAGATGAGGTACGTGGGCAGCGCCAGCACCGTGGCCGGCACGAGCACGCCCGCCAGCACCAGGTTGAACAGCGCCTCCCGGCCCCGGAAGGGGTATTTGGCCATGGCGTAGCCCGCCCCGGCCGACAGCATGGTGGCCACCAGCGCGCCGACGCCCGCGTACAGGAAGCTGTTGAGTATCCAGCGGCCGAACAGCCCGTCGCCGAACAGGCGGGCGAGGTTGGCGCCGAGCTGCGGGTGCGGCGACCACAGACCGAACGTGCCGAACAGGTCGGCGGTGCTCTTGGTCGCGGCGACCAGCACCCAGACGACCGGCAGCAGGAAGTAGACGGCCGCCGCGAGGAGCAACGCCATGACCACGACGGTGGCCGGTCTCCACCGGTTCACCACGCTCTGTTCCCCTTCCTGTTCACCAGTCGAAGGAAGCCGAAGGAGATCACGAATGCCATGATCGCGATAAGTGTGGCCTCCGCCGAGGCGAGATGGATATCCGCCTGGCCGAAAGCCTGGTTGTACGCCGCCAGGTTGGGCGTGTAGTCGCTGTTGATCGCCGTGGTGAGCGGCTTGAGTATCAGCGGCTCGACGAACAGCTGGAGGGTGCCGATGAGCGTGAACACGGTGATCAGGATCAGCGGCGCGCGTACCAGCGGGATCTTGACGTGCCAGGCGATCCGCAGCTCGCTCGCGCCGTCCACCCTGGCCGCCTCGTACAGCTCCCGGGGGATGGCCTGCAGCCCGGCGATCAGCACGAGCATGTTGTAGCCGGCGAACTGCCAGGTGGAGATGTTGGCGATGGCCAGCAGGATCGTGTCGGGGCCGAGGAAGTCGTGCGGCAGGCCCATGGCGGCCAGTACGTCGATGAGCGGACTGGTCTGCGGTACGTAGAGGAAGCCCCACAGCAGCGAGGCGATCACGCCGGGCACGCCGTACGGAAGGAAGAACGAGACGCGGAAGAACGGCCGGAAGCGCGCCCTCGCCGAGTCGAGCAGCAGGGCCAGCGCCAAGGCGCAGACCACCATGGTCGGCACCTCGATCAGGCTGAACACCAGCACCCGGCCGATACTCGCCACGAACGCCTCCTGGCTCAGCGCGGTGGCGTAGTTGCCGAGCCCGGCGAACTCCAGCACCGGCTCGGTCAGACCGAGCCCGCTGCTGGTGAGCTTGAAGAAGCTCTGGTAGATCGCGTAGCCGATCGGCGCGAGGAAGAACAGCGCGAAGGCCACGAAGAACGGCGCGACCAGGACCACCACGTGCGTCCTTGGCCGACCGGGGCGCCGCGAGTTCGCGCGCGCCCCCCGCACCACCCCGGTCACCGTCAACCGCCCGTCACCACGTTGAGGCCCTTGGCCTTGAGCTGCTCGACCATCGCCTGCTGGGTCTTGGCGAAGGCGTCGGTGAGCGTCCCGTCGCCCTGGACCGCGGCCTTGGCGTTGTCGGTCAGCGAGGAGTAGAGCGCGTCACTCACCGGGGGCCAGCGCCAGTCCGTCGCCACTGCGGCGTCGGCCTGCTTGAAGACCTCCCAGATGTTCTGGCCGCCGTAGAAGGGGAAGACCGTGTCGTCCTTCTGGAGGTTGGTGATCTGGCTGGTGTCCTTGACGGACGGCCAGCCGTATCCGGCCGACAGCAGGGTGTTGACGCTCTCGGGGGCGCTGTTGAGCCAGACCGCGAACTCGGTGGCCGCGCCGGGGTTCTTGGTGCCCTTCAGGATGGCGGAGGCCGAGCCACCGCCCCAGCTCGCGGAGGTGAACTGGGCGGCGCCCGCCCACTGGGGCATGGGCGCGACCGCCCACTTGCCCGAGGTGTCGGGCGCGTTGCCGCGGATGATCGCGTCGCCCCACGAGCCGCCGATCCAGCCCACGATGCTGCCCGTCTGCAGGTCCTTGTACCAGGCGTTGGACATGTCGGCCTCGGTCTTGACCAGTTTGCCGTCCAGCATCTTCTGCCAGTACGCGGCCATCTTGCGGGTGTCGGGGTTGTCGATCGTCACCTTCCAGGCGTCGCCCTCGGTGCCGAACCACTGCTGCCCGGCCTGCTGAGCCAGCGAGATCATCCAGGGCGCCTGGTTGGCGGCGAAGGTCGAGATGTAGGCGCTCTTGTCCTTCTTCCTGATGGTCGCCGCGGCCGCGGCGAAGTCGTCCCACGTCTTGGGCGCTTCCAGGCCCCACTTGGTGAACAGGTCCTTGCGGTAGTAGAAACCCATGGGCCCGCTGGCCTGGGGAATCGCGTAGACCTTGTCGCCGAAGACACCGGTCTGCCACTGCCAGTCGACGAACTTGGCCGCGTCGTCCTTCGCGTACTCCGTGACGTCCTGCAGGGCTCCGTTGACCAGGAACGAGGGCAGGGAGTCGTAGCCCACCTGCGCCACGTCGGGCGCGTTGCCCGCCTTGACCGCGGCGAGCATCTTCGCGTATCCGCCGTCGGGGCCCGGGGTGATGGTCTCCAGCTTGACCTTGATGCCGGGGTGGGCGGTGTTGAAGGCGTCGACGGCCTTCTGGATGTCCGGCACCCACGACCAGAACGTCAGTGAGACCGGCTGGGCCGGATCGCCACTTGCCGCGGTGCCGGTCGGCGCGCTCGCACCGCCCCCGCATGCCGCCGCGAGCCCTATAGCGACGACAGCGGCGACCAGTCGGGCCGCCCTGGGAATCTTCGATCCCATGCTGACTCCCTTCGAACGGAACGCCTGACCTGCGGGTTCCGGTTGAGGGGAGACATTATTCGTATTTTATTAATAATACAAGAGTGTTGCTGGGCGGTTTCCTGCGATTTCGTGTGACATATGGGACTATGGGGCCCTCGGTAGTGAAGGGGTGCTGAATGCACGATGACTTGCAGGCGGCCATCGAGGGTCTGGTGGCGGAGTTCGGCAGGCAAGTCAGCCAGGTCCGGGAGACACACGCCCAGCTCCGGGAGGTCACGGCCACGGTCTCCGACGGCAACGTGACCGTGACTGCGGGTCCGCAGGGCAGGATCGACGAGGTCGTCTTCCATCCCCGCGTCTACACCCGGCTCTCCCCGTCGGAGCTGGCCCAGGCGGTCCTCGACCAGATCACCGAGGCCAACACGCGGGTCGCCGAGGAGTCGCGGAAGCTGATGGCGCCGTTCGTACCCGAGGGGATGTCGGCCGAGCAGCTGTTCGGCGGCGAGTTCGACCTTGACCGGCTGCTGCCGGACACGCCACTCCAGCGCGGGGAGAGCCGATGAGCGAGTGGGCGCAGGGGTTCGACGTCGCCTGGGGCCAGATGCGTAGGGCGGGCACGGACTGGTGCGCCCCCGCCGCCACCCTGCGTGACGCGAGAGGGCTCGTGCGGTCCGTGCTCGACAGCGCCCCGTGGGGACAGGATCAGTACGGGCGGCAGTTCGCCGCCCGGTTCACCGGCACGCTCGAAGACCTGCTCGACGACTTCCACCAGGGCGCGAAGAGCGTCGACGACCTGACGGAGCAGGTCGACACGGCGGCCCGCAACTACGAACGGGCCAATCACCTGTATCCGCAGGTCTGAGGCGTGGACCTGAAGACCCTGCTCGGCCCCGCGTTTCCGTACGTGGAACCGGTACTCGGCTGGGTGGTCGGCATGGACTACCCGGAGGGCGACGGCGAGGAGAGCCTGGCGGGAGCCGCCGACCTGCGCAGTGCGGCGGGGATGTGCCGCACGGCGGGCGGCCAGGGGGACGAAGCGCTCAACCACGTGCTGGCCTACGCAGTCGGCCCCGCGGCCACCGCGCTGTGCGGCTACTGGGAGAAGTTCACCACCGATGATCCCGCGTACGTGGAGGAGCTGGCCAAGGCCTGTGAGGCGGCGGCGAACCAGCTCGAGTCATACGGCCTGGACACCGACTACACGCAGAAGTACATCGCGCTCTGCCTGATCCTGCTGGCCTTCCTGCTGCTGCGGTCCTACGCGTTCGGGCCCGCCACGGGCGGTGCCTCGTTCCTGTCCATCGGGCCCGCCTGCTCGATGGCCAGGCTGAACGTCAGGACGATCGCCAAGCTGCTGCTGATGAGCATCGCGTTCATGGTCGGCCTGGACGGCGGAACCCAGCTCTGGCAGTTCGCCGAGGGTAAGCGGCACGAATGGGACGGCGGCAAGACGGCCGCGGCGGTGGAGGGCGGGCTGCTGACCGGGCTGGCGTTCGCCGGGCTGGGCGGGATCATCGCCAAGGTCGGCGGTCCGCGGCTGCTGGGCGGCGTCGTGCTGAAGGAGGAGCTGACGGCGCGCGAGCGGGTGGCCGCGTTCCTGACCCAGACCGTGGGCGGAGTGGCGACCCAGAGCAGCGTGGCCTCGGTGATCGGCTCGATCCCCATGCTGTACGAGAGCGGCCGGCTCACTCCGGAGATGCTGGCCAAGGCGGCGGTGGCGGGCTTCGTGGGCGGCATCGACGGCAGGGCGGGCTACGCGGGCCCGCGCGCCGCCGACGGCCTGCGCATGCCGCGCCTGGGAGAGGCGCCGCGACTGGACGGCACCCGGATGGAGGGCACGCGGGCGGAGGGCACCCGGCTGGAGGACACGGGGCGTCCGGCTGATCAGCGGGCGCCCGCGTACCACTTCGGCCAGGACCCGAACGACGGTCCAGGCCGGCCGCCGCCCGAGGGGACCGGACGGGCCGAACCCGGCGGCGGCGGGACGGCCGTGCCGGTGCTCACGCCCAGGCACCGGGAGCTCATCCGGCAGAGCCGGCACGAGGTCGCCGCGGGCGTCTGGTACCGGGATCCGGGCCGGGCGGTCATGCCCAGCGCGGACATGCGGCTGCTGCGGCAGACGCCCGGCGTCATCAACGTGGGCATCCGCACCGACCGCCACGGGTTCTACATCGGCGACGAGCGGCTGTCGAGCCGCGACGTGGGCACGATGCTCGCCCACGACCCGGCCGTGCGGGCCGACCCCACCGCCAAGCTGCGCCTCCTGGGCTGCGACCTCGACCAGAATCGCGTCGCGGTGCGGCAGCTCGCCGACCTCACCGGCCGGGAGATCATCACGGCTGACAAGCTGGTCTACATCGGCGCCGACCGGCAGGCGCACACCGGGAGCATCCCTCAATACCGTGCCGACGGCCGGCCGATCTTCCGCGACGACGGCCAGTGGCACCACACCCGGCCGGAGCAGCCGCACCAGCAGCCGGCCGTCCCGGCGGACATGGCCCGGCCGAGTCCCGAGCTGCCGCCGGGGGCGCTCAACGAGGAGACGCTGAAGGCGAAGCTGGAGCAGGAGAAGCCGCAGCCCAAGTTCCTGGCCGGTGGCCAGCATGGAGTGGTGCAGACGGTCCGGTTCCGCGACGGCACCGTCCTGATCCGGAAACTCCATCTTTACGGGCATGTCACGGTGAAAAAAGACCTGCTCGCCTCCCTCGTCGGGCGGATGGTCGGCGCCCCCGTACCGCACGTCATCAGGGATCCGTTCAACCGGGACGCGGTCTACATGCAGTTCATGGACGGCGTCGACCCGTCCGAGATCAGGGGCGAGCTGTTGCCCTTCCACGAAAGCGCGGGGGGAAGGCGGCTCGGCCTGCTCGACGCCCTGATCGGCAACACCGACCGCAGGGGCGGCAACTGGCTCGCGCACGGGAAGGACGGGGTGGGCGGCATCGACCTCAGCAGGTCCTTCTCGTTCGGCCTCGACAAGATCGAGTACGCCCAGAACGACTTCGCCTGGCACTACATGGACGACGACGGCGAGTGGATCGACAACCAGCTCACCCGCGAGGACATCGACGTGTTCACCGAGCGGATCCAGGCGCTGCGGCCGGAGTTCGAGCGGCTGGGTCGCCAGGCGTGGCACGACGAGGTGCTCGACCGCCTGTACCAGATCGCCGACCACGCGACCGGCGACGTGCCGTTGACCCATGAGCCCGTCCGCCACTTCGGCGGCTCCTGAGGTGACCGAACAGCTCATCAGCCTCTATGCGATCATCGGCTGGCAGCCGTCCGTTCTCGACAGGTACCGTCCGGAGGGGAAGAGGCCATGATCATGGTCGCTCGGGTGTTCGACGGCGTCCGGGACGGGGTGCCGTACTTCGAGCCCGGTCATCCGCTGGTGGACAGCCCAGACGAGCGCGAACGGCTGGCCGGCTATCTGGAGGCGGGCACGCCGATCCTGGGCACCACCGGACTGGACGTGGACCGGGTAGAGCCGGCGCGCGGCGAGGTGGTGCCGCTGAGCTTCCGCACCGACGGGACGTACGTCTGGACCGACACGGTCACCTACTACCTGCGCACCCACCACCTGCGACCGGACCCGGAGCTGTGCGCCCACATCGCGGCCGGCGGGTACGTGTGCCCCGAGGTCGGCGAGGACGCCGCCGCGCGGGTCCTCCAGGAGTTCTACCGGTTCTCCGCCGAGTCCGGATAGCCGATCGGGTGAACCCGTGCGGCCGGCGGTCCGTACCTCTACGCAGGACGTGATGTCGCGAGCCGAGGAGGTCTGCCACGTGGGCGTTCGTCGTCGCCGGACCGCGGGCGTGGCCGTCGTCGCGCTCGGCCTGCTCGCCGGCGGCCTGCTGCTGCCCGCCGCACCGGCCGGCGCCCACGGAGCGCTGGAGAACCCGCTCAGCCGGGCGGCGGCCTGCGGCGCCGACAGCCCACTGTCGAAGAAGTCCCCTGCCTGTACGGCCGCCATGGCAGTGAGTGGTACGGAACTGCCCGACGAGTGGGACAACCTCAGGGTGGCGGACGTCGCGGGCCGGGACCGCGAGGTGATCCCCGACGGGAAGCTGTGCAGCGGCGGCATCGAGGGCTTCGGCGGCCTCGACCTCGCCCGTGCCGACTGGCCCGCCACCAGGCTGACGGCTGGAGCGGGGTTCACCTTCAAATATCGCGGCACGATCCCGCACAAGGGGACCTTCCGGCTGTACGTCACGACGGACCGCTACGACCCGTCGCGTGCCCTCAAGTGGTCCGACCTGGAGAGGCAGCCCTTCCTCAAGGTCACCGACCCGGCGATGGCGGACGGCTCGTACGTGATGAAAGGGCGGCTGCCTGCCAGCAAGAGCGGCCGTCACCTGATCTACACGATCTGGCAGAACTCCGACACGCCGGACACTTACTACTCCTGCTCCGACGTGGTCTTCCGCGCCGCCAAGGCCGCCGCCGCACCGTCCGAACCCGCACCCACGGACTCCGCCGCTGCCGAACCCGCACCCACCGACTCCACAGCCGACGACCCCGCAGCCGACGACTCTGGGACCGACGACCCTGGGACCGATGAGTCCGCGACCGACGAGTCCGCAGTCGCCGACCCCGCATCCGAGCCCGTGGCCGCCGCGCCCGCGGCCGCTCTCGCCGGGAGCAGCGGGAGCGGCGGCCTGCCGTGGGCGGTCGGCGGCGTGGCACTCCTCGCCGCCGTGGCCGGGGCGATCATCGTGCTGACCCGAGCGAAAGGCCGCCGCCCGAGGTAGGGGCCCGAGTCACAAGTCGCGGTCTCAGCACTCGGGATCAGGGCCCCGGCCTCCCGAGATCATCGGGAAGCCGGGGTCCCCGTCCGGTCAGCCCGTCGTGATGAAGCCGTCCGGGTTCACCACCACCGGGGACTCCAGGTAGAGGTCGCGGTATTCGTCCTGGATGCCGCTGTTGTGAATCTGGATGGCCAGCGGACCGGCCTGCCCGGCGGTGGTGTCCTTGAAGGCCAGCACCTTCACCGCCGTACACGTGGGCGTGCCCGCGGTGATCGGGCAGCAGGCCATCTTGGCCTCGCCGGTGCTCTGGTTGGCCACGAGCTCGCACTGACTCCAGTTGTGGATGTCCCACTTGGTGTGCGGGAACTGGGTGAACAGGCTGCCGCCGCCGTTGTTGTGACCGGGGCGGTAGTCCCAGTGGCCGCCGTTGGGCGGCTGGAACTGGATGGCGCTGAGGGCATCCCTGATCGGCGTGGTGGTGCCCCAGATCAGCACGGTCGGCGCGTGGTCGCCGGACACCTGCCGGACACTGAAGATCCAGCGGAACGTGCCGGTCTGCTGCTTGTTGTAGTAGATCCAGCCTCGGCCCGCCGTACCGGTGCCGTGGATGGCGTTGTCGCGTACGGTCCAGCCGGCCGCCGCGTGCGGGGTCCAGCCGTTCAGCGTGGTGCCGTCGAACATGGAGACCAGGTACGGGTCACCGTACGGGTTCTGCGCGACGGGGGTGTGGACGGCGAGATCGGGGCTCGGCGGGGAGGCGTTGCCGGCCGCGTCCCGCGCGACGACGTGGATGGCGTGGTCGGTGTCGGCGCTCAGGCCCGTACAGGTGCCCGTGGTGGTCTGTCCCGAGACGGTGCCGCACGGCCGCCCGTCGCCGAACAGGTCGTAGAAGGCGACGCCCACGTCATCGGCCGAGGCCGCCCAGGTCACCGTGACGCTCGACGAGGTGATGGCCGTCTGGCTCGGCTGGCCGGGGGCCGTGGGCGCGTGGGAGTCGATGGGCCCGGAGACGGTGAGCTTGTCGAGGTTGGGCCCGCCGGTGGCGGCCGTGGCGGTCGCCCTGACCGTGTTCGCCCCGGCGTTGAGCTGGGCGGTGATGGGGAGGTCGACCCAGGTGTCCCAGTTCGCCGTGGGGTTGAACGCCTTGCCGGCCGCGACCACGGTCCCGTTGACCGAGATGTCCAGTGGGCGGTTCTCCTTCGTGCCGTTGGCGTAGCGCAGGGTCAGCGTCGCGGTGGCCGCCTCGGCGGCGTTCACGGTCCACTCGACGTAGCCGCCGGTGGTGTTGACGTAGTCGACGAAGCCGGTGCCGGTGAAGCCGGTGTGGTTGGTGGCCACCGCCGCTTGGGAGAGTACGGCGCTCTCCGCCTGGTAGGCGATGTCCTGGGTGCTGGAGGGGGTGACGTCGAGGAAGTCCAGGTTGGGATTGCCGTTGGCGGTGGTCGCGGTGACCCTGACCGTGTTGGCGCCCGCGCGCAGCGTCGCGGTGAGCGTGGCGGTGGTCCAGGTGTCCCAGGTGCCCGTGCTGGTGAACGCGTGGCCGGTGGCGATCGCCGTGCCGTTGACCGTGATGGTGGCGGGGCGGTTGGTGGTGGTGCCGTTCGCGTAGCGCAGGTCGAGGGTGGCGCTGCCGTCCGAGGGGGCGGTGACGGCGAACTCCAGGTAACTGCCCGAGACGTTGTCGCCGTTGACGTAGCCGGTGCCGGAGAAACCCGTGTGGGTGGTCTCCAGGACGCCCTTGGAGATCGTGGCGGCCTCCGCCTCGTAGCGGTTCGTGGCCGCCTGCGCTATACCTCCGATCAATGTCGTCGCCAGGAGGGCGAGCATGGCTAAGACAGGCACCGTTCTGGACATGGCGCAGCTCCCTGTGACGTGCGCTCGTTAATAAACTTTCCTAATATTTCTTGATATGACCACTGGCAGTCGGATGAGTCAATAGGTCGGATGTGTTCACTTGGAACGGCATGGAACGCCCCTTTGTCAGGAGATATCGCTACACAGGGAAAGGCGCCCATATGGAACTGCGGACCCGCTTCACCGAGGCGTACGGTCTGACCACCCCGATCGCGCAGGCCGGCATGGCGTTCGCCGGGATGCTGCCGGAACTGGCCATCGCGGTGAGCAACGCCGGCGCGCTGGGGTCGCTCGGGGTGGGGCTCATGCCGACCGCCGCCATGGTCGAGACCATCGAAGCGGTACGGGCCGGCACGACCGGGCCGTTCAACGTCAACTTCGTCACCCCCTTCGCCAAGCCCGAGCAGATCGACGCGGTCTGCGCGGCCGGCGTCGCGGTGGCGTCATTCCACTGGGGGCATCCGCCGAAGAGCTGGATCGGCCAGTTGCACGGCGCGGGCGTACGCGTCTTCGAGCAGGTCGGCTCGGTGGACGACGCCAAGCGGGCGGTGGACGACGGGGTGGACGTCGTGGTGGCGCAGGGGCTGGAGGCGGGCGGGCACAATTACGCGACGCTGCCGACGTTCGCGCTGGTCCCGCTGGTGGTCGACGCGGTCGCCCCGGCGCTGGTCCTGGCGGCCGGCGGGATCGCGGACGGCCGGGGGCTGGCCGCCGCGCTCATGCTGGGGGCCGACGGCGCCTGGATCGGTACGCGGCTGGTGGCCACGACCGAGTCGGCGGCGCACGAGGGCTACAAGAGCCGGCTGGTGACGGCACGGGGCACCGACACCGCGCGTACGCCGATGTTCGGCCCGGAGCATCCGGCGTTCAATCCGACTCGGGTGCTACGTAACCGGGTCGTCCGCGAGTGGCACTACCGGGCCGACGAGGTGCCGCGCGACACCTCGGGGCTGGAGGTCATCGGGCACACGGTGGTCAACGGGGAGCCGGTGGAGATGCACAAGTTCTCCTTCCTGGTCCCGATGCGCGGCCTGACCACCGGCGACCTGGAGGAGATGGCGCTGCTCGCGGGCGAGGGCGTGGGCCTGGTCGACTCGATCGAGCCGGCGGCCGTGGTGATCGACACGATCACCACGCAGGCCCGCGCCGCCCTCGACCGCTACAGGGGAGCATCCTGAGCGTCACCAGTTGGCGGGCAGTCCCGGTGTGGTCGCGGGCAGGGCACGGCCGGGCGGGTGGATGACGTACACGATGCCGCCGCTGCTGGAGCTGCGCAGCCAGACGTTCTCGAACGCGGCCCGCGGATAGACGTGCCGCACCGCGTCGTCATCGGCGGAGGCGGGGTCGTTGGCGATCACGTCGCCCTCGGCGGTGAAGCCGACGATCACCATGATGTGCCCGTTGGTGCCGTACCCGGCGCCCGGCAGCTCGCCCTTCTTGAACGACTGCGAGGTGATGACCGGGATGCCGGCGCTGATCAGCTTCTCCAGCTCGGTCAGCGTCCGCAGGCGGGTGACGAAGCCGTCCATGCCGTAGCGGCCGGCGTAGGCGGTGTTGAACGGCCAGTTGCCCGCGCCCTGGTAGGCGTGGTCGTAGGAGAAGCGGGCGGCGTAGTCGACTTCCGGATCGGGATCGGACGGATCCACCCAGGAGGTGTCCTCCGCGCTCGGCCACTTGTCCCAGTAGCCCAGGACCATCGTGGTCGAGGTCGGGCTGCACCAGGCCTGACCGCCGCCGTCCCATTCGGGGTAGTGGCCCTCGTGCACGTTCTGGGAACGGCGCGGCACGGCCAGCTCGGTGCCCCACGCGCCGCCGCCCGGGCTGACCGGCACGGTCTTGCGCTCGGGCACGTTCGAGGCCATCGCGCCCAGCGTCCGTACGGTCGGCGTCACGGCGGAGCCGGGAGTCCGGTACAGGGTGAGGCGTAGCTGGTAGGCGTTGATCTGCTTGTCCGCCGCCGCGACGAACGTGTCCACGGAGACGGTGCCGTCGGCGTCGGCCTGCCCGGGCACCGAGGTGCGGCGGATGTCGCCCTCTCCGTACGCCCAGCGGCCGAGCACGTACCACTTGCTCAGCCCGGCCGTGTGCCGGGTGCGCGCCTCGACCTGCAGCCAGCTGCCCGCCGGGAGTTCGGCGGTCCAGGAGGCGATGAGCTCGGTGGCGGCGAAGCCGATCGGTGACTCCGGGCCGGTCCAGCGGGCGTACTCCCAGCTCTTGGTGCCGAGCGCGTCGGTGTAGGTGGTGGTGCCGACCGCGGCGGCGAACGACAGGCCCTCACCGATGACCGTCCCTTCGGGCGTACCGGTGGCGAAGTCGGCCCGTTGATAGACGACGTCCGTCGTGGCCGCCGCGGGTTTCGTGGCGGCGAGGCCGGTCGCGGGAGCCGCCAGGGTCGCGGAAACCAGGACGGTGGAGAGGAGTACGGTCAGCGCGCGCATGAACCTACCTTGCTTGGACGGCGCTCGATGCGGCAGACAGTAGACATAGAGGGCATACAACGCATCGGAAAATGTACGTAAGCGCACTGTCCGCTATTTAGCTCAAGCTCGCAGGGCCGCTTGGCGCTCCAGCCGGGGCAGCCGCATGGTGACGGTGAGACCGCCCTCCGGCCGCGCCTCGGCGGTGACCGTGCCGCCGTGCGCGTCGACGATGGCCCGGACGATCGACAGTCCCAGCCCCGCGCCGCGCGCCGACCGCACCCGGTCGCCCTGCAGCCGGCGGAACGGCTCGAACAGGTCGTCCACCTCGTACGGCGAGACCTGCGGCCCGGTGTTCTCCACCACGACCACCGCCTCGTCACCCTCCTGCCGCAGACGCAACCACACCTCCCCGTCGCGGACGTTGTACTTGATCGCGTTCTCCAGCAGGTTGAACACACAACGCTCCAGGAACAGCGGGTCACCCATCGCGAGGGCGGCGCTCAGGTCCTGGTGGAGGGTGACCGGCCGCTTGCGGGGTTGCAGGTCCAGCTGCTCCTCCACGGCCAGGATCACCTGGCGTACGTCGACGCTCTTGCGGACGGCGAGCTCCTGCTCCGACTGGGCCAGCAGCAGCAACCCCTCGATCAACCGCTCATAACGCGCGTTGGTCCCCAGCAACGCACGAGCCAGCGCCTTCAGATCCGGAGAGGCCGCCGGCTCCTCCAGCGACACCTCCAAAATCGTGCGATTGATCGCCAACGGCGTCCGCAACTCATGCGAAGCATTACCGATGAACCGCCGCTGCGCCTCGAACACCCGATGCAACCGATCCAACATCGCGTCGAACGTATCGGCCAACCGCTTGACCTCATCCCGCGGACCCCGCAACCCGATCCGCTCGTGCAACGTACTCTCCGACAACCGCCGCGCCGTCTCCGTCACCCGATCCAACGGCCGCAACGCCCGATCAGCCATCAAATAGCCGAGCACGAACGCGATGACCCCGATCACGATCATGATGACCACCGAGGACCGCAGCATCTCGTCGAGCACGCCGTCCGCCCGCTGCTGGACGTTCACCTTCTCGAAGACCATGTCGCTCTTGACGGCGCCCTCCTGCACGGGCCCGGCCCGCTCGCCGACGATCCTCATGCCCTTCGCGGGGAACTGCTGCTCCAGGGCCTGCCCCGTGATCAGGTACGTCGACCAGAGCAGCAGCGATCCGGCGACGAAGAACGAGCCGCCGTACAGGAGCGTGAGCCGCATCCTGAGCCCCAGCCGGTTCCATGGGCGCACGGCAGGGCCGTCGGGCTCCGTCACGACCAGTACCCCTTCCGCTCTGGGTAGAGGATGACGGACCACGTGTCAGCCCGGGGTAAGCCAGCATGATTTCCGTACGGTCGATTACGTGACCATCAACCGGCAGGCATCCGAACAGGACGGCACACTCCTCAAGAATCGCGACTTCATGCTCTTCTGGACTGGGCAGAGCATCAGCGACCTGGGCGCGGCGGTGACGACGCTGGCGGTCCCCCTCGTGGCCGTCACCATGCTCCGCGCCACCACCTTCGAGGTGGGGGTGCTGACCGCCTGCGCCACGGCGGCCTGGCTGATCATGACGCTGCCCGCCGGAATGATCGTCGACCGCGTGGCCAAGCGCCCGCTGATGATCGGCTGCGGCGTGGCGCGGGGCGCGGTGGTGGCCTCGATCCCCGTCGCGGCGGCGCTGGGCCATCTGACGATCAGCCACCTGTACGCGATGGCCTTCCTCGTGGGCTCGATCAACGTCGTCTTCGAGATCGCCTGCCAGAGCTACCTGCCGGTCCTGCTGTCGCGGCGGCGGCTCATCGAGGGCAACGGCAAGATCGCCACGACCAACGCGGTGGCCCTCGCCGTCGGCCCTTCCCTGGCGGGCGGCCTGATGACGCTGCTGCACACCGCGGCTCGGGTGATGGTCGTGGACTGCCTCTCGTACGTGATCGGCATCGCGTCCCTGCTGCTGATCCGCACCCCCGAATCACGGCCCCCCGTCCGTGAATCCCGGAGCATGCGCAAGGCAGCGGCCGAGGGGATCACCTTCGTCCTGGGGCACCCGGTGTTGCGGCGCGTCGTGGCGTGCAGCGCGATCTCCAACCTCTGCGACGCCATGATCACCACTCTTGTGGTCGTCTTCGTGCTCGGCGACCTCGGCGCCGAGCCCGCCACGCTCGGACTGGTGCTGGGGCTGGGCAGCGCCGGCGGGATCGTGGGCGGCGTGCTCGCCACGTCGTTCGCGAGGTGGGTGGGTCCGGCCAGGGCGTTATGGGCGGGCAAGCTGTGTCTCGGCGGGTTCACACTGCTCATCCCGCTCGGCGGGCCCGGCTGGGGCGTGCTGGCGGTGGCGGCGGGGCTGTTCGCCTCGCGCCTGTCCACCGTCGCGTACAACGTGCTGCAGATCACCTACCGGCAGTCGATCTGCCCGCCCGAGCTGCTCGGCCGGATGAACGCGAGCATCCGGTGGCTGATCCGCGGCGCCATGCCGTTCGGCGGCCTGCTGGCGGGCACCCTCGGCGCGTGGCTCGGCGCCCGCACGACCCTGGCGGTCGCGGTGACCTGCTCGTGGCTCGCGGTGCTCTGGCTGGTGTTCTCACCGCTGCGGCGGCAGCGGGACATCGCGCTCACGCCGGATTGGTCCTGATCACCTTCCCCTTGGTGCTGGCCACCAGGTAGCCGCTCCGGTTGTACTTGTCGCTCACATAGACGAGCAGCGCCTCGCGGGCACCCAGGAACTCATAGGCGGGGTCCACGACGATGTAGTGGGTGGTGGGCTTGCGGACGCCCAGAGACTGGTCCGCCTTGCGGAGCAGGGCGGGCAGGGCGTCCCAATTGAACTTGGTCAGGTCCACCGGATCCTCGTCCGTGGTGCTGCCGCCGGGCTGGGGACTGACGGTGCCGTCGCGGTACATGAACATTTCGTAGACGCCCTTCTCGCCCTTGACCGGCGCCTGGACGCTCGCGTACTCGGGGTAGATCACCATTCTGATGACCTTGGTGCCGCCTATCGCCGGCTTCAGCTTGGCGATCGCGGTCCGGATCCCGGCCGGGGTCAGCAGGTTGCCCGTGTCGGCGGCGGCCGTCTCGGTGTCCTCGGGCGTGGTCTTGGGCTTCCGCCCGGATTTGGTGGCGGTGCTGGTCGGCTCCCCGGACCCGGTGGAGCGCGGGTCGTCGGCGGCGTCGCCGTTCAGTATCGGGGGCAGGAACGTCCACACCAGCACGCCGACCACCACGACCACGGCGGCGGACACCGCGATCATGGCCGGGTGCGCGCCGCGCTTCGATCGGTGCCTGGTGCCGGTGACCGAGCGCGGGAGCGGCGGGCTGGTGTTCATCTGGGCGTACTGCGGGCCGGTCGGCTGCGGGCCCATGGGTGAGTGCGGGCCTAAAGGCGGGTGCGGGTACGGCGTGCCGCCCGTCGGCTGTGCGCCCATGGGCGGCTGCGGGAGTGGTGGGCCCGGGGCCCAGGCCGGCGGTGCGAGCGGCATCGACGCGGGGGCCTCGGCCACCGAGGCGAGCATGCGGTCCAGCGTCTCGGCGTCCGGCCGGGCGGCCACGTCGCGCGTGAGCACGTAGCCCAGCACGGGACCGAGCGCTCCGGCCCGCTGCGGCGGCGGCACCTCCTGGTTGAGCACCGCGGCCAGCGTCGCCAGCGTGGTGGCCCGGCGCAGCGGATGACGGCCTTCGACGGCGACGTACAGCAGCATCCCCAGCGACCACAGATCCGAGGACGGGTCGCCCTCGTAGCCGTTGATGCGTTCCGGCGCGATGTACTCGGGCGAGCCGATGAACGAGCCGGTCGCGGTCAGGCTGGTGGACTCGCGCACCGCGGCGATGCCGAAGTCGGTCAGCACCGACCGACCGTCCGGCCGCAGCAGGACGTTGGCGGGCTTGACGTCGCGGTGCTGGATGCCGACGGCGTGCGCGGCCCGCAGCGCGGAGAGGATCTCGCGGCCGAGGCGGGCGGTCTCGTGCGGCGTCATCGGGCCGCGTTCGAGGCGTTCCTGGAGCGATCCACCGGAGACCAGCTCCATGACGAGCCACGGATAGCCGCCGTCGCCGTGGTCCACGATGTGGTGGATGGTCACGACGTGCGGGTGGTTGAGCCGGGCCAGGGCGCGGGCCTCGCGGAGCACCCTGGCCCGCAGCTCGCGGGCGCCCTCGGGGTCGCGCTCGTCCATATCCGGGTCGGGCGGGCGTACCTCCTTGAGGGCGACCTCCCGGTGCAGGGCCACGTCCCAGGCCCGCCACACCAGGCCCATGCCGCCGCCGCCGAGCCGTTCCACCAGCTCGAACCGGTCGTCGATCACCCGTCTGCGCATGCAGAGCAGCGTACGCTGTCGGCCTGGCCCAGGATGGGCCGTCTCATATACGGATTTTCCGCTATTTGTCGCTGCTCACGGGTCATTCAGCCCGGCGCCTTGCGGCTCAGGTGCTCCCAGGCGCGGTACACCTCCGTACGAGCCTGGTCCATCTGCTGGACGAGGTCGAAGGAGTGGCTACCGACGATCAGCCGCAGCGGCGGCTCCGGAAGATCGACCAGCTCCATGATGACGGGCGCGGCCGTGCTCGGCGCGGGTCCGGCGTCGTCGCCCCACATCTCGGCCAGCTTCGCCCGCAGGGGCTCGTACTCGGGAAGGTGCTCGGTCACCGTGGTGCCGACCGTGAACAGTCCGGTGTCGTACCCGCCCGGCTGAACGATCGTGACCTTGATCCCGAACGGCTCGACCTCCATCGCCAGCGCCTGGCTGACCGAGTCGAGGGCCGACTTGCCCGCCGCGTACAGGCCGACCGAGGCGAATCCCCCGCCGGAGCCCATCGAGGTGACCTGAAGGATGTGCCCGGAGCCCTGCTTGCGCAGGTGGGGGACGACGGCCTGGGTCACCCAGATCGCGCCGAAGAAGTTGACGTCGAAGTGGGCCCTGATCTGCTCCTCGGTGGCCTCCTCCAGCATGCCGAACAGGAACCCGCCGGCGTTGTTGACCACGACGTCCAGCCGCCCGAAGGCCGCCGCCGCCCGGTCCACTCCGTCCCGCACCGCCGCGCGGTCGGATACGTCCATCGCCAGGCGTACGAGGCGGCCCGGGTGCTCCTCGGCCAGCTCCGCGAGCGGATCGACATTGCGCGCCGCCGCCACGACCCGGTCTCCAGCGGCCAGCGCCGCCTCCGCGAACGCCCGGCCCAGACCCCGGGACGCCCCGGTGATGAACCACACTCGGGTACTCGTCACAGGCCCCACCTCCTCGACTTCAAGACGAGACGATTCGTCTCGCCGCGATGGACAGCCTGCCCGATCTCATCGAGTTCGTCAAGACGGAACGTCTCGTCTCCTCGTACTGCTATCCTCACCTGCATGTCCAACGCCAAGCAGCCGGACCCCGGCCGCCGCAACGAACGGTCGCGCCAGGCGATCCTCGACGCGGCACGCGAGCTCGTCACCGAGGTGGGGTACGCGAAGGTCACGATCGAGGCCATCGCCGCACGAGCGGGGGTGGGCAAGCAGACGATCTACCGGTGGTGGCCGGGCAAGGGCGCGGTGATCTTCGACTCCTTCCTGACGCTCAGCGAGGGAGTCGAGGGCTTGGCGCTGCCCGACACGGGCGACATCGAGGCCGACCTGAAGGTGGTCATGCGGGCGACGGTCGCCGAGTTCGCCGATCCGGCCTTCGAGGCGCCGATCAGGGCGCTCAACACGGAGATCATCCACGATCCGAAGCTCGCCGCCCAATACCGCGAGAAGCTGGCCGCCCCCGTGGACGAGGCCAAGAAGGAGCGACTGCGCAGTGCGCAGCGGGCGGGCCAGTTCGCCGCGGACGCCGACCTCGACCTGGCGCTCGAACTGCTCTACGCCCCCCTCTACCAGCGCTGGCTGCTCCGTTCCGGGCCGCTCACACCCGAGTACGCCGACGCCCTGGTGGAGCTGACACTCAAGGCGTTCCGCCCGCTGGAGTAGTGCGGGCCCTACCCCTAAGTAGCCCGGCAACCTGACTGATCTTGAGGGCCGGAGAGCCAAGGATTGGGACATCACCCCAGGGAAAGAGGAGATGTCCAAAATGCGGAAGTACCTCGCAGCAGCCGCGGCCGCCGTCGTGCTCCTGAGCGCCGCCTCTCCGGCCATGGCCGCCGTCGCCACCACTGAAGGCGTCCAGCAGCAGGTCGACCGGCTGACCAAGCAGGACGGTCTGACCGGCGCGGTGGTCTCGGTGCGTGACGCGAACGGCCGCACCACCACGTGGACCTCCGGCACGGCCCAGCGTGGCACCGGCAAGCCGATGGTCGGCGCCGACGGACGGTTCCGCGTGGCCAGCGTGACCAAACCGGTCATCGCGGTGACCGTGCTGCGCCTGGCCGCCGAGGGCAAGGTGGACCTGGACGAGCGGGTCGAGCACTACCTGCCCGGCTCGCTCGACGGCCGGCCGATCACCATCCGCCAGCTCCTCCTGCACACCAGCGGTCTGCCCGAGTACTTCGACCTGGTCGACTGGACCAAGCCCGCGATCCCCGCCGACCACCTCGCGCTGGCGATGACCCGCGAGCCCGTGGGCAAGCCCGGCGAGCGCTGGTTCTACTCCAACACCAACTTCCTGGTCGCGGGCATGCTCATCGAGAAGGTGACCGGCAAGGACTTCCGCCGGGTCACCGAGGACACCGTGCTGCGCGGCCTGCCCGGTACGTACTGGCCCAAGAACGGCGAGCTGGACATCCGTGGCGAGCACGCACACAACTACGGCGTGAACCCGATGGACCCGAAGGGCGGCGAGACGGACATCACCCAGCTGCCCGGCTACGGCTTCGGGGCGGGCGGCGGGCTGGTCTCCACACCGGCGGACCTGAACCGGTTCTGGCAGGCCATCCCCCAGCGGACGCTGCGGACCATGCTCACCGGCACGGTCCCCGCCACCGACCCGGCGGGCAGTCGCTACGGCCTGGGGCTGTACACCTACCCGCTGAGCTGCGGCCTCGCCCTCATGCACGACGGCGGTCTGCCGGGCGTACGGGTGCTCAGCGGGCGGAACCGGGCGGGCCGGGCGGCGACCGTGTACGTCACGGGCACCCCGAAGGACGATCGGCACCTCTTCGCCGCCTTCGACGCCGCCCTGTGCTCCCCGGCGAAGTAAAGCGGTTCAGCCCACGTGGACGTGCGGCCTGCGTACCGGGTCGGACTCCGCCTTGCGGAGGACCTCGCGGGTGAGGGGCGGCACGTCGCCGCCGCCGAAGACCAGGTAACGCAGCATCGCCACGACCGGGTTGCCCTCGGTCCAGTGGAAGTAGATGTGCGGTACGCCGCCGGTCCGGTCACGCAGGTAGAGCAGGAGCGCGGCCAGCGCGTTGGGCACCGCCGAGCTCTCGATCTTCAGGATCTTGTGGCCGTACCGCTCCTCGCCCTGGACGTGCAGCTCGGTCTCGAACTCCGACGCGTCCGGCACCGTCACCTCGACGAACAGGACCGGCTCGTTGCTGCGCAGCCGGTGGGTGATCCACGTCTCGCGGAGCTTGTCGTTGTACTCGGCCTGGTCGCGCTGCTGCGGCTCGTTCGCGATCACATGGATGTCGCCGCACGCCTCGTTGACGAACTCCTCGGCCAGCGAGTCCAGGTGCACGTCGATGACACGTAGCTCCGTGGAGCGCGTCGCCCGCGAGATCACCGACAGGCTGACGATGGCGGCGATGAAGAACGAGGCGATCTTCACACCGTCCGGCCGCTCGAAGACGTTGTCGATCAGCGTGTACGCCAGCACCGCCGAGATCACGCCGAACCCGGCCGTCGCCGCGTGCTGGCGTTTCTTCCTGGCCGACAGCGTCACGGCGACCGCCGCCGACAGCATGAGCACCAGCACGCCGGTGGCGTACGCGCCGCCCTGGGCGTCGACGTCGGCGTCGAAGATGATCGTGATGGCGAACGCGATGACGGAGAAGACCAGCACGAGGGGCCGCACGGCCCCGGTCCACTCCGGCGCCATGCCGTACCGGGGCAGGTAACGCGGCACCAGGTTGATCAGGCCGGCCATCGCCGAGGCGCCGGCGAACCAGAGGATCGCGATCGTGCTGATGTCATAAACCGTGCCGAACCAGTTGCCCAGATAACCGTGGGCCAGGTAGGCCAGCGCCCGCCCGTTGGCCTTGCCGCCCTCCGCGAACTCCTCGTGCGGGATGAGCACGGTGGTCACGAAGCTGGAGAAGATCAGGAACACGCTCATGATCAACGCGGCCGTGGTGAGCATCCGCCTGGTGCCGGCGATCCGCTCCTCGATGCCGCCCTTGATCACCGGCATCACCGCCACGCCGGTCTCGAACCCGGACATGCCCAGCGCGAGCTTGGGCATCACCAGCAGCGACAGCCCGATCATCGCCAGCGGGCTGCTGTAACTCACGCTCAGCGCGCTCTCCCAGTCCCACACCAGCCGTGGTGCCTGGAGTACGTGCACGATCCCGGTCGCCACCACCACCGCGTTCAGTCCCAGATAGACGAAGACGAGCGGGACGGCGATGGCGATCGCCTCGGTGAACCCCATCAGGAACACCCCGCCGAGCAGCGCCAGCAGCACCAGCGTGACGATCACCCGCTGCCCGGCCAGGAAGTCGGGCATGAACGGGTTCTCCAGCAGGTGCGCGGTGGCGTCGGCGGCCGACAGCGTCATCGTGATCACGAAGTCGGTCGCGGCGAACCCGAGCAGGGCCAGCACGAAGAACTTGCCCCACCACTGCGGGGCGAGCTTCTCCAGCATCGCGATCGAGCCCTGCCCGTACGGGCTCTCGGCGGCCACCCGCCGATAGACCGGCAGCGCGCCCAGCAACGTCAAGGCCACCAGGAACAGCGTGGCCAGCGGCGACAGCAGTCCGGCCGCCAGCACGGCGATGCCCGGCTGGTAGCCGAGCGTGGAGAAGTAGTCGACACCCGTCAGGCACATCACCCGCCACCACGAGTGCTTCACGTGCGGGCCGTGCTCGATCTGCTTGCGGTCGGTCTGCAGCCCTTCGAGCAGCCACGACCGCAGTGTTCCCTCAGTAGCGACCGGCCGTTTCGCCAGCACCATCCCGGTCACCCTCCATCAATATCGCGCACTACGCACACTAGTGACGGCAGATGGGTGTTTCGGCTGGTGAGGGCGTCAAGAAAACGTATATATCGCGCCAGACCGGCCACGAGGCCGGATGTGAAAACGACCAGCTATGTAACACGGTCGCTCACAGCCGCTTTGAGCTGGGCTCCACTGGCCGAAGCAGGCGAACTGGAGGGGATCCGGCAGGTTCCTTTGTAACACTGGACAACGTGAGAATCACATGTCAATGTTAGGCCGCTTCAGCCGCCGCGTACCCCTTGGAGCTGGCATGACCCTGCCCGCCGCGCTCGCCGACATCCTGCGTGACCCGCCCCGGGCGTACTCCCCCGCGGCCATCTGGTGGTGGAGCGGCGAGCGGCTGAGACGCGACCGGCTGCGCTGGCAGTTGGAGCGGTTCGCCGAGGGCGGCGTGTGGAACCTCGTGATACTCAACCTGGCGCCGTCGGGACCGATGTTCGGCTCCGACGCCGACGACCCGCCGTTCTTCTCCGAGGAGTGGTGGGCCCTGCTGGAGCAGGTGTGCGCCGACGCCGAGGAGCTGGGGATCTCCCTGTGGTTCTACGACCAGCTCGGCTTCTCGGGCGCCGACCTCCAGGCCCGGCTGGTCGACGAGCAGCCCCGCTTCGCCGGCCGCTGGCTGGGCCCCGACGGCTCGGTGACCACGCGCGGCTTCGACTACCTGTCCGCGGAGGCGTGCGCGGTGCTGATCGACCGGGTGCACGGCGAGTTCGAGCGCCGGCTGGGGCACCGGCTGGGCGGGGTCATCGCCGGCTCCTTCCAGGACGAGCTGCCCGCGGTCCCGACCTGGTCGGACACCTTCGCCGTGGAGTTCGACAAGCGCCGGGGCTACGACCTCACCCCGCACCTGCCGCTGCTGTGGGCGGACGGTGCGAGGGCGGGCGAGATCCGCCGCGACTACCAGCGCACCCGCGCCGAACTGGCGGAGGAGGCGTTCTTCCGGCCGCTCGCCGAGTGGCACGCCCGCCATGGCCTGCTGAGCGGCTGTGACCAGCAGGATCCCGCCCGTGCCGGTCATCCGGTGGAGGGCGTGCAGCTGTACGCCGACTACGCGCGCACGCACCGCTGGTTCAGCGCGCCGGGCTCCGACCACCACGGGGACGCGCGGGTGCATTCCTCGCTGGCCCACCTGTACGACCGGCCGCGCACCTGGATCGAGGCGTTCCACTCCAGCGGGTGGGGCGGCACGCTGGAGGAGACCTTCGACTGGCTGCTGCCCTGGCTGCGGGCCGGAGCCACCCTGTACAACCCGCACGCCGTCTACTACACGACCAAGGCGGGGTGGTGGGAGTGGGCGCCGCCGGCCACGGACTGGCGGCAGCCGTACTGGCGGCACCACCGCGTCTTCGCCGACGCCGTCACCCGGCTGTGCGCGGCCCTCTCGCTGGGCCGGCATGCCTGTGATCTGGCGGTCCTCATGCCCACCGCGACGGCTCAGGCGGACACGCGGCTCGATGGGGTGGGGGCGGAGGCCGCGCGGGCGCAGGAGGTGTACCGCGAGATCGTGGGGGACATGGCCTGGTTCCGGATGCTTCCTGGCGTCCTGGACCGGCTCGGGCTGGACGCCGACGTGATCGACGACGACTCGGTCCAGCGGGCCACCATCCGGCCCGGCCGGACCGGCGCGGCCGGGGACGGTGCGGCCGGGGACGGTGCGGGGGCGGACGCCGCCGTCGGGGACGGCGCGGCCCGGACGCGGCTGGAGGTCGCGGACGAGTCCTATGCCGGGATCGTGCTGCCCGCCTGCACGACGCTCGATCCGGCCACGGAAGAGGCTCTCGTGGCGTTCGCGGATCGGGGTGGGCTGGTCGTCGCCGTGGGCGTGCGCCCGGAGGGGCCGCTGCGCTCGCGGGTCCGCTTCGCCGCGACGACGGCCGACCTCGGTCCGCTGCTGTCGCCGCTGCGCCGGGTCGAGGCGCCGGTTCCCCCGCTGGTACGGGAGTTCGACGGCGCCACCATCGTCTACCTCCAGGCCACCTTCCCCATGGCGAGCCATGTGTCGGTCGAACGGCCGGGTGACCGCGGCATCGACCAGGGCTGGGACTCGGCCACCATCGACTTCGACCCCGCCCGGTACGCCGCCGAGATGCCGGTGAGAGTGCGCGGCGTCTCGGGGACCCCGCTGCTGGTGGACCCGTTCGGCGGCGGCGTGCGCGCGCTGCCGTACACGGTGGAGGGCGAGCACACCGAGGTCGTCGTGCCGTTCGATGCCGGGCCCGCCGCACTGCTCGTCTTCACGGGCGAGCAACTAGTGGATCCCGAACCGGCCGCGTCCCCCACGGAGAAGCTCGATCTCGGCACCGGCTGGGAGATGGAGCTCGTACCCACCCTGGACGACACCTGGGGCGACCTCGGCCACTCCGGGCCGGTCCTGCACCGCTGGGAGGTCGAGCATCGCGTGGACGGCCTGAAGTGGCGGCCCGCGTACGCGACGTTCGGCTCGCACGGCAGCCTGCGGACCGACGGCGAGGAGTGGCGGCCCGCGGTGTACTCGACCTCGCGCGGCATCAGGAAGGACCCCATCCACCGCCTCGACCTCGGGCCCAAGGGGCACGTGCCGGAGGAGTTCCTGGACTTCGGCCAGGTGGCCATGGGGCGGAGTGCCCGGTTCAGGGCCGAGCTGACCGTGCCGGAGCACGGGTTCCTCGCCGTCGGCGCCGCGGCCGCCAAGGCGGTGCGGATCGACGGTCATGACGTCGACCTGGACGACCGGGGCTACCTGGCGCTGGCCCGCCGGCCCCTCTCGCCCGGCAGCCACCTGCTGGAGGTCCGGCTGGTGCCCGAGGACGACGGGTGGCTGCGCGCGCACGTCGCCGTCGTGACGGACCCCGAGCACTACCTACGCCCGGAATGGATCACCGGTCCGGCGGGTCCGACCGAGCTGACCGCCGCGTTCACGCCGAAGGGGACCGTCCTCCAGGTGGCCTCGATAACGGCCTGCCGGGTGCTGGTCAACGGGGTGGAGATGGGCCGGCAGGGTGGCTTCGACCCGTACGCCGACCACCGCAAGCCCCGGGTCCGCCGCTACGACCTGGCCGGCGTGCTGCGGCCCGGCGCCAACGAGGTGACCGTACGGGTCGGTGACGGCGCCGAGCCGGTCCTGGTCGACGGCTGCGTCACCTCCGGCCCTGGCTGGTGGGCGGTGCACGACGGCGAGCGCGTCGCGGCCGAGATCCACCGAACGCAGTACTGCGACCCCGCCGCCCTGCACCTGCCGCGCCGCCCGCACCCCCTCCCCGGCACCTCCTGGCTGTCAAAGGACCGAAACGAACCGGCCGACCCCGCGTCCTCTACAGGGCTACCGGTCGTGCTGCCGACCGTGCTCGCCGAGCCGGGCACGGCGGGGCGCGTCGAATGGCTGCGCTTCCAGGTCCCGCCGGGCGCCACCGCCCTACGGGTGCCCTTGCGCGGCGCGGCCGAGCTGCTGATCGATGGTCAGCCGGCGGCGGAGGGCACCGGCCGCCTGGAGGTGTCCCTCGACGGCCGGACCGGGCCGCGCGAGGCCCTGCTCCGCGTCGTGACCGAGGCCGGGCACACCGCCGGCGCCATCCTCACCGGGCCGATAGAGATCGAGACCGGACCCGGCCCGATCGAACTGGGCGACTGGGAGCGTTCGGGCCTGCCGGAGTACAGCGGCGGCGTCCGCTACCGCCGCGCCGTCCATCTCGACGAGCGCCCGGACACCGCTCTCCTGGATCTAGGCCGGGTGCGCGGCACCGCGGAGGTGCGGGTCAACGGCCGGTCGTGCGGGGTCAGGGTGTGCTCGCCGTACCGGTTCGACGTCGGCGCGGCGCTGCGGGAGGGTGAGAACACCGTCGAGGTCGAGGTGTACGGCACGCTCGCGCCGCATCTCGACGCGGTCAGCCCCACGCATTTCGTCTTCCCAGGGCAGCGGGTGAGCGGCCTGCACGGCCCGGCGCGCCTGCTGCTCGGCTAGTGCTCCAGCGACAGGCCGGTGACAGGCTCTTATGACGGTCGATCCCCGGCCGTCATCTGTCACAGCCGCCGTCCCTGTTCGGGCGGATCCGCGGCCGGCGTACCTCCCGCAGGCCCTTGTACGCGTACGGGTCGACGCCGGCGACCAGGACGATGTCGCGGTGGTCCACCTGCGCCATGGGCGTCCCCGCCGGGGGGACGTCCCACGGCAGCAGCGACTCGGCGCTCATGTAGTGATTGACCAGGGCCCGCCGATAGCCGCTCCTGGCGGTGTTGGGCAGCGACTTGTGCAGCAGGTAGCCGTTGAACACGACCGCGGAGCCGGCCGGGACCTCCACGGGCACCGCGTCGGAGTCGTCGAACGGGAAGCCGTAGGACTCCACCGTGCAGTCGTAGCGCGGATCATCGTGCTCACGGTTCGGGTACACCACGCCGGATCGGTGTGAGCCGGGCAGCACCCAGAGGCAGCCGTTCTCGACGGTGGCGTCGTCGAGGGCGAGCCAGACCGCCGTGAGCGAACGGTCGCGGGTCGGGATGAACATCTCGTCCTGATGCCAGGCCTGTCCCGGCTCCCCTTCGGACTTGATGAACAGCATGGACTGCATGGACTTCACGTTCGGGCCGATGATCGTGGTGAGCGGTGCGACGATCGCCGGATGACGCATGGCGGCGAGCATCACTTCGGAGAGCTTGTGGGGGTAGTGGACGCAGAGGAAGCGGCGAAGAACGTCGTCGTCGGTGTCGGCGGGCCCGGCGGGGAGCGCCCCCTGGACGTCGCCGAGTTCGCCGCGGCAGATGCGGACGGCCTCTTCTACCAGCTTGTCGACCTCACCCGGACTGAACGCGTCCCGGAGGACGAGAAAGCCGTCGCGCTCGTATGTGCTCTTCAGCTCGGTGTTCGTCACGCCGTACTACCTTTCTCGAAGAAGCCGACCTCGCCGCCTTCCATGAGGACGATGAGGCTCAGCAGCGCGCCCCAGGTCTGGAACGGCTCGCTGTTCGGCTTGTCGCACGCGCCGCCGTGGCTGCTGGAGTAGTTCTCGTGCACGTGGCGCTGCTGGTTCCATTCCTTCAGCACCAGCCTGGAGCTGCCTTCGGCGAGCCACTCGGCGGCGGAGCGTTCCCCGGCGCGCAGCAGTCCCAGATAGACGAGGAAGTTCACCGGCGGCCACGCCCGTCCCGCCCAGTAGGTGCCTTCGCGGAGGTCGATCGGCTCGCTGCGCGGTGAGGTCGGCAGTATCCATTCGCCGCCGAAGCCGTCGTCGGCCATCAGGTGCCCGGACACCATGCGCCGGGTCCGTTCGCCCGTGCCGACGCCGGCCAGCAGGGGGTAGAAGCTCATCGTGGACAGTCGCTCGGTCGGCAGCCCGGTGTCGGTGCGCCTGCTGCGGTAGATGCCGCTCGGCTCGTCCCACAGGGATTCCATCGCCGCCACGACTGCCGCGTGCCGCTCGCGCAGCTCCGCCGCGGCAGCGCGGTCGCCGAGGACGTCGGCGATGTCGGCGAGTGCCTCGCAGTCGGCCGCGTACAGGCTGTTCAGCCCCACATCGTGGGCGGCGAGCAGGCTCTTGGTTTGGTCGAAGGGCACGTCTTCGAAGACCGGGTGACCGTCCCAGCCGCTCTCGCAGGTCGCGCCGAAGTGCTGGTGGATGCGGGGGATGTCCTGCGGCGAGGGGAACTCGGGGTCGAAGTAGGTCGAGCCGACGCACAGCAGGTCGCCGTCCCTGCGCACCCGCCACCACCAGCGGTTCCAGGACAGCAGCGGCGCGAAGGTCTCCTCCAGGAACCACCGGTCGCCGAACCTTCGGTAGAGCTCGCGGGTCACCAGCGAGCCCACCGGTGGCTGGGATCCGTCGTAGGTCTTGCGGCCGGTGCCCTGCTCGACGTTCGGGACGAAGCCCTCCGGCGTCAGGGCCCGCAGCATCTCGACGGTGTTGACGTAGGCGAGTTCCTTGCTCGACACGGCGGCCAGCAGCGCGTTGAAGAAGGCGTCCCAGCAGAACAGGGCGTAGCCGCCGCGCTTGCCGACGTTCCAGAGCCGGCTGACGGTCGTGAGCACGCGGGACCGCGCGGGTTCGTAGATCGTGTTCCAGGAGATGGCGTCCCTGACGATCTCGCGGTGCTGCGCCATGGGGTCGGTGCCGGCCGTGCCGATCTCGGTGGCGGCGCGGGCGACGATCTCTGCGATCTCCGGCAGGTCACGGGCGCGGCCGGTGCTGATCCCGACGGCGCCGGACAGCTCCATCGCCAGGTACGGCCCGTCGATGTCGGTGTAGGGATCGTCGACGTACAGTGCCGTGCAGAAGACCGGTACGGTCCCGCCGGGTCCCTCGGCGGTGATCCGGTCGCCCTCGCGGGTGACGGAGCCGGGCCGGTTCCACAGGTAGCCGACACCGACGGTCAGCAGCGCGCTCTTGGGCTGGTTGGCGGTGGGCGTCACCAGCACGACCAGGTCGTCGCCCGCGTGCGCCGTCTGCACCCGGATCGTGATGCCCGCCCACGTCACGATCGTCTCAGTGAAGCTGCCGTCGTAGGCGTGGCGGCCCAGGGTGACGGTCTCCGCGCCCTCGGTGCGGCGGCCGATCTGAGCGGTACGCAGCGAGGTGCCCCGGTAGTACTCCTTCAGGCCGAGGGACAGGCCCAGTGCGTCGGGGAGGAGAACATGGGTGAGCACGCTGCGCGTGTCCCAGGTGTTCCAGCCCTGGGCGAGCGCGGCCTGGATACGGGCGTAGTTCGTCATGTGTTCCCTCTCACCGGAATCCACACCCGCATGGCGTGCGGGCCGCGGTTGGCCCAGGCGTAGTAGGGGATCAGCGTGATGTCCGTAGGCTGCGCCGACGGGACCGGCTGCCCGTACGGCCGGTAGGAGGACTCAGCGGGTCCCGGCGCGAGCGCGCCGTTCGCGCGGAGCACGATCACGCCATCGAGCAGGTCCGGCCGGTGTTCGAGCCGCGGCGGCGTGGCGGGATCGAGGCGGATGTCCTCCAGGACGACGCCGGACGGCTGGTCGGGCTGTTCGATCGCGTAGACCAGCGGCCCACGGGTGACGGCGACGCACCCGCGCGTGGCGTCCACGCGGTCGTCGGCCACCAGGAGCCGAGGGGGCATGGGCATCCGCAGCAGCACCCGATCGCCGGGCTGGAACACCCGGCGCGTGCGGGCGTAGCCGCCGGGCGCCACCGGCTTGTCGTCCACGGTGGACCCTTCGGCCCAGTCCGGTACGCGCAGCGCCAGTTCCACCTCCCGCGGCGGCGCCTCTTGTACGGTCACCGTGACCAGGCCGTCCGTTGGGTACTCGGTTTCGATGGTGACGGTGAGCCCACCCGAGGTCAGCGTGCTCTGGGCATACAGGTGCACCTGGAGCCCGTCTTCCGTGCCGGTCGCCAGGTATGCGGGCAGGCCCGCCAGCGTACGCATCACATTGGGCGGGCAGCAGGCGCAGTTGAACCATGGACGGCGGCCGTACGCCGGTGCCCGCTGCACGTCACCCCGTGCGCCGGTCCGCCGGTGAAGCGTGTTGACGTAGAAGTAGTCCGCTTCGCTCAGCGACACCGCGGGCAGCAGGGCGTTGTACAACAGCAGCTCGATCTGGTCGGCGTAGGCGGAGTCCCCGGTGGCCAGCAGCAGCCGCCACGCCCACTGCATCGTCCCGATCGCGGCGCAGGTCTCGGCGTACGCCCGATCGGGCGGTAGCTCGTACGCGTCGCCGAACGCCTCGCCATCCCAGCGTGAGCCGACCGCGCCGGTGACGTGTTGCTTCTGACGGCGCATCGTGTCGTACTGCCGGCGTACCGCGGCCAGCAGTTCGGCGTCGCCGGTCTCGATGGCGACGTCGGTGGCGCCCGCGGCGAAGTAGACGGCGCGCACGGCGTGCCCCTCCACCGTCTCCGCTTCGCGTACGGGAAGCCGGTCGGAGTAGTGGGCGGGGTCGCCGTAGTGCGAGGGATCGAAGCCCGGTTTCGCGGCCCGGCCATGGCCGCGGGCTTCGACGAAGTGCCGGGCCAGGTCAAGGTACCGTCGCACACCCGTCTGCCGGTACAGCTCGACGAGCGCCATCTCCACCACGGGGTGCCCGTCCAGCTCGCCGCGCCGATCGGGGCCGAAGGTGTCGGCGAGATGGTCGGCGAACCGGGTGGCGACCTCCAGCAGCCGGACCTGGCCGGTCGCCCGGGCCGCGGCCACCGCCGCCTGGATCAAGTGGCCCGCGCAGTAGAGCTCGTGGCTCATCCACAATCGCGCGTACCGTTCCTCGCCGCGGACCTGGATGGCGGAGTTGAGGTATCCGTCTTCGCGTTGCGCCGCCGCGATCGTCCGGCTGAGCTCGGTCAGGCGGTCCAGCAGCCCTTCGTCAGGGCTGCGCGCGTACTCCCAGGCGACCGCCTCCAGCCACTTGTAGACGTCGGAGTCCCAGAAGCCGGCCCCCTTGGCCGCGCCGGTGGACTCCCCTGCGGCGATCCGGAGATTGCCGATGTTGCCCGCCTGGATCAGCCGTTCGTGTCCGAGCCGGATCGCGGCCCGGTTGGCCTCCAGCCGCCGGGCCCAGAAACCGCCGGTCACCCGGTTGGCGGAGAGCGGGCGCAAGACCACCGCGGCGGTCGGGCCGGGTACGGCCGTCACGATGACACCTGTCTGCGGAACCGGACGGCGTCGGCGATGACCACACCGTCGGCCGCGTCACTGAGCTCGACATATCCGTCGATGCCGGCTTTGAAGGAGAAGGTGCCCACAGACGTCCACTCGCCCATGCGGACGTCGGGCACACCGCGCACCCGCTGGTTGACGGCCACCGGAGTCACGCCTTCGGCGTGGTGGACGACGTACGTGGCGTTGGTCGCCCGGTTGGGGTCGGCCGCGTAGGAGACGAGCACCTCGTACCGGTCGTCGCCCGGGAGCGCCGGTCGCCACCGCGCGAGGTTGGTTCCGGTGCCGCGAGCGTGCGTGAGGTAGTTGAATCCGTAGTAGCCGGTGACGCCTCTGCTGCTCGGCCAGGTGCCGGTGGTGTCGAAGCCGAGCCCGCCGTTGTCGACGGTGACCTCCTCGCGGACGTCCGGCGCGGCGGCTGCCTGGATGAGGCTCAGCTGGTCGAGTGAGATGGCCGTGCCACCACCCCGGCCGGCGCCGGCCAGCGTGAAGCGGATGGTGTGCAGGCCCGGCCGCAGCCGCATCCGGTCCAGCAGAGCGACGTCGTAGCCGTTACCGCGGAAGGCCGTCAGATCCAGGGTGGAGTTGCGCGGTGTCTTCCCGTCCACGGTCACCGCCATGAGGCCGCCGTCCCCGGATCGGTAGTAACGCAGCCATAATTCCTGCTCACCGCCGTGGGTGACGATGAAGGGATATTCGATGAAGTCCCCGGTCGCGGCGGGGACGAAGGCCGCACGGGCACCGCCGCGCGCGGTGGCCTCGCGTACCACTGAAACCGTTCCGCCGGACCGGCGGGCACGCGGCGCCGAGTGACCCAGGTCGTGCGTCTTCTCGGTCAGCTTCGGGCCGGTGGCCAGGCTGTCCCGGCCCTGTGTCAGCCACTCCAGGTTGAACCGGGCGGCGGCCACGCGCCGCGGGGTGCCGTCGAGGTCGCCGTCGCAGCCGTAGAGGAGAACGATCGTGCCGTCGGACAGGCGCGCCAGATCCGAGTAATACCCCCGGCCAGGGTTGACGGAGCGGCTGTACCTGAAGGAGTCGCCCTCGTCGTAGCTCACCGCGACCGTCATGTTCCAGCGCATCGGCGCGTCGGGACGGCTGAACAGCACGCGGTTGACGCCTCGGCTGCGTGGTCCGCCGGTGTAGCGGGTGAGGCCGGTGTCGACGCCGTTGAAGAGTCCGGGGCTGAAGTCCATGGTGGGGGGTGACCAGGTCAGACCGCCGTCCCCGCTGACCGCGATGTCGCGAGGCCAGTCGTTGCCCGAGCCGGGCCGGCTGTTCATCAGCACCGTGCCGTCGTCGCGCTGCACCAGCCTGGCCTCCCCCACGGTGGGATAGCCCGCGCCCATCGGCACCTCACCGCCCGCCTGCCACGTGCGGCCGTGGTCATCGCTGTAGACGGTCGAGGCGCCGTAGTGGCGGTCGGCGGTGGGGACGCCGGTGATGATCGTGCGGTGGGAGACGGTGAGGAGCAGCCGGCCCGAGTCGAGCTGGATGCCGTGACCGGGCCCCGGACCGTGCATCGCCCAGTTGTAGGGGAAGTGGTCGAAGAGGCCGGCCAGGCTGCGCGGTTCGCCCCAGGTGGCGCCGCCGTCCTTGCTGGAGCTGACGTACATCGTGCTGGAGTCGGCGGAGCAGCTCGTGTTCTCCGGCAACTGCACGCAGAGCCCGTAGAACAGGAACACCTCGCTCGTCGTCCGGTCCACCACGAAGGTGGGGTTGGACCAGGACTGGCCGTCGACGGAGAGCGCCACCGCCTGGGATGGGCTCCAGGTCTGTCCCTTGTCGGTGCTGCGGCGGATGAGCAGGTCGTGCGGTCCGGCGTCGCACACCAGGTGCCGGCCTTCGGTGCAGGCCAGGATCGTGTCGTCGGGCAGTACGGCAAGGGCGTGCACGTGGTAGCTGGCCAGCGGATCCACGGCGGAGTCCCACAGGGTGGCCTCCGCGAAGAACGGTTCGGCTCCTGCTGGGGAAGCCGCGGCGGGGGATGGCAGGGCGGTCGTGGCGGCACCTGCGGCGAGGCCGAGGGCGAACGTCCGCCGGCTGATGGGAAAGGTCATGCGGCTCTCCTCGGGTCAACCTCCTGAGGACAGGACTGGACGGTACCGGCGATCTCCCCCGGACACCAGACGCTAATGGGTATTAGTAATTGCCCTCGATTGCAGAGAGCGCGTTCTCGCCCAGGTCCATTGACATTTCACAGGATCGAGAGCCAGACTTTGCGATCACTGTGTTAGGCGCATTAGCAGGGGGCTCGGATGAGTCGCGGACCGGTGCGAAAACCTACCCAGGCCGACATCGCGCGCCTCGCGGGCGTCAGTCAGGCCACCGTCTCGCTCGTGCTGAACGAGCGGAACGACGTCCGGATCAGTCCGACGACCCGAGAGCGAGTGCTGGCGGCGATCCGCGAATGGGGCTACGTCGCCAACCCGTCGGCCCGGTCCCTCGCCGGCGGCCAGAACAAGATCATCGGAGTGCACACCTTCGAACCGGTCTTCCCGACGACCAGCGTGGACTTCTACTTCCCGTTCCTGCTCGGCATGGAGCAGGCGGCCGCGGACCTCGGCTACGACCTGCTGATGTTCACCAGCGGCGGTGGCGAGCGGCAGGTCTTCCGCGACGGGGCGACCCGGTTGTCCCTCGCGGACGGCGCGCTGCTGCTCGGGCGCGACCCGAACGTCGAGGAGATCGAACGGCTGCGCGACACCGGCTACCCGTTCGTCTACGTGGGACACCGGGAGGTATCCGGAGTGCCGATCTCCTATGTGGCGGCCGACTACGCCGGAGCGACCCAGCAGCTCACTGAACAGCTGTACGAGCTGGGCCACCGGCGGATCGCCTACGCCCGCATCGGCGACGGCGGGGCGCAGCCCAGCCGAGATCGGGAGAAGGGATTCCAGCGAGCGATGCCGGCCGGGGAAGCCAGGCGGCTCACCGGTCCGGTATGGACGCTGAAGTCCGCCGACGATGTGCCGGGTCTGCTGGCGGAGATCCGGCACGGCGATATCACCGCCGTGGTGGCGGAGCAGATCCTCCTGGCAGAGGAGCTTCTGACCTGCGCGCAGCGGCACGGAATGTCGGTCCCGGACGATCTGAGCATCGTCGTGCTGGGTGACTCCACCGGCGCGTCCCGCACCGACACGCCCTGGACCGGCCTGGTGGTCCCACGCGAGCAGATGGGCCGGCAAGCCACCCACCTGCTGGTGCGACTGCTGGAGGCGCCCGAGCCGGAGGCCCGCAGAGAATACGTCGAATGCCCCCTCATTCCGGGCGCGACGGTGGCACCACCAAGGAGATAGCAGTGACCAAGCCCGCAGCCGTCGGCTGGAACATCTGGGACGACACATGATCCGGGTCATCGCCAAACGGCTGCTCGTCGGCGTGCTGGTGATGTGGGGAGCCGCCTCGCTCATCTTCCTCATCGTCCGGGTGGCCCCGGGCGATCCGACGACGATCCTGCTGGGCCCGGACGCGAGCCGGGAGCAGGTGGCCGAGCTCACCACGAAACTCGGACTCGACCGGCCGGTGTTCACGCAGTACCTCAGCTATCTCGCCGACGTGGCGCGGCTGGATTTCGGCGGCTCCTACCGCTTCGATCGGCCGGCGATGTCGCAGGTGTTCGAGCGCCTGCCCGCGACCGCCGACCTGATGCTCGCCTCCACCCTCATCGCCGTGGCCCTCGGCCTCGTGCTCGGACTGCTGGCCGGCGGGCGTCCGGGCGGCGTCGTCGATCGCGTGGTCACCGCGGGCACCATCGCCCTGCAGTCGTTCCCCACCTTCTGGGTGGGCATCATGCTGATCCTCATCTTCGCGCTGGCCTTCCGCCTGCTGCCCAGCGCGGGGGCGGGCACGCCCGCGCACCTGATCCTGCCGGCGATCACGCTGGCGCTGCCGTTCACCGCCATCGTGGCCCGCCTGACCAGGACGAGCGTCGCGGAGACCATGCGCGAGCCGTACATCCAGACGGCTCGCTCCAAAGGTCTCACCGAGCGGCAGGTGCTGCTCGGCCACGCACTGCGCAACTCCCTCATCCCCGTGGTGACCATCGTCGGGTTGCACATGGCCGGCCTGATGGGCGGGGCGGTCGTGGTCGAGAACGTCTTCGCCTGGCCCGGACTCGGCACGCTCGTGGTGGACGCGGTCTCCAACCGCGACTACGCCGTCGTACAGGCGGCGACCTTCCTGATCGCCGGCATCGTGATGCTGTTCAATCTCGTCGCCGACCTGCTCTACTCCCAACTCGATCCGCGCATCAAACTGGACGGTGCGGCATGACCGCCCTCGTCGATGTCCTGCCCGGCGTCGGCCGCGGGCGTGGGGCGGCCGGTCGGTGGCTCAGCCGGATCCCGTACGCCGTGCTCGCCATCTACGCCGTGGTCGGCGGGGCGGGCCCGCTGGTCATGGACTACAACCCGGTGCGCGTCGCTCTCGACGACCGGTTGCTCAGCCCGGGATCGCATGTCACGTCGGGCGGGATCGCCTGGTTCGGCACCGACGGTCTCGGCCGGGACGTCCTCGCCCAGGTCGTCTACGGTGCCCGCACATCAGTGATCATCGGTGTCTCGACCGTCGTCGTCTCCTGTCTGATCGGCGTGACCATCGGCATCGTGGCCGGCTACTTTCGCGGCTGGCCGGACACGGTGCTCGCCCGTGGCATCGACATCCTGCTCGCCTTCCCGGCGATCCTGCTGACCATCGTGATCGCGGGCGCCTTCGAGCGCAGCGTCCTGGTGGTCGTGACCGCGCTCTCCGCGACGGCCTGGATCTCGTTCGCGCGAGTCACCCGCGGCGTCGCGCTGTCGGTCCGGGAGCGGCCTTGGATCGACGCGGCCCGCGTCCTCGGTGTACGGCCGGTGTCCATCCTCCTGCGGCACATCCTGCCGCTCACGGCCGGCCCGGTGGTCGCCCTGGCGACGCTGGAGTTCGCCCTCGTCGTGCTGGCCGAAGCCGGGCTCAGCTTCCTCGGCATCGGCCTGCCCAACTCGGCGGTCTCGTGGGGCCAGACCATCGCGAACGGAAAGCAGTACCTCGAAACCGCCTGGTGGATCTCGGCTCTGCCCGGCGTCGCACTGTCGTTGTTGATCATCAACATCGGGATCCTGGGCGACCAGCTCACCGCCCGATACGGACGCGGACATCTCAGATAAGGCACCGGCCCACGTCCGACCGGCACACCCTCCTTCCCTTCACAAGCACCCCCTGAAGCCCTCTGAAGACGGGAAGACGTCCATGACCAGACCTCTTGCCTCAGGCAGGCCGCGCCACGCGGCACTGGCCCTTATCGCCGCCGCGGCCATCGCGCTGAGCGGATGCAGCGCCGCCACCGGTGGCGGCACCGGCGGCGGCACCGGCGGAAGTGAGATCACCGTCGCCGGCACCTACCCCATCGACAACCTCGACCCGGCCAGTCCCCTGGCCGGCAGCGCCACCGGCACCCAGCTCGCCGCCCAGGCGATCTTCAGCCGGCTGATGCGGCCCCGCCCGGACGGCAGCCTGCAGGGTGACCTCGCCACCGCCTGGAAGCCCGACGCCTCCGCCACCCAGTGGACGTTCACGCTGCGGCAGGGCGTGAAGTTCAGCGACGGCAAGCCTGTCACCGCCGACGACGTCGTAGCCTCGTTCAAGCGGTTCATCGACCTCAAGAGCACGAGCTCGGCCAACTTCACCGGTTACACGATGACCGCCACCTCGCCCACCGAGGTGGTGCTGAAGGCAGCGAAACCGGATGCGGCGGTGCCGTACAAGCTGGCCATCTTCTACGTGCTGCCCGGCAGTCTGACCGGCGAGAATCCGGCGTTCTTCAAGAACCCGGTCGGATCAGGGCCGTTCAAGGTGGAGAAGTTCGACGCGGCCGGGACGCTCGTGCTGGTGCCGAACCCCGGCTACTACGCAGGCGCGCCCCGGCTCGGACGGGTGACCATCCGCAAGATGCCCGAACTCGCGGCCCGGATGACCGCACTGCGGACCGGCGAGGTGGACCTCATCTGGGGCATCCCCGACGACCAGCTCGCGGAACTGCAGCGCGACTCCAACCTCAAGGTCGAGACGGTGCCGAGCACCGCCGTGTTCACCATGTGGTTCAACTCCTCCGTACCGGCGCTGAAGGAGGCCAAGGTACGGCGGGCGCTGTGGCAGGCGGTCGACTTCGCGACCATCATCAAGCGGCTGTACCCGCAGACCGGCACCCTGGCCGACGCCCCGGTCTCGCCCGTCACCCTCGGCCACGTCCCCCAGGAGCCCGTCCGCTACGACCCGGACGCGGCGAAGGCCGCGCTGAAAGCCGCCGGCTTCGACTTCGCCACCAAGCTGCGGCTGCAGTTCGCCAACGCCGAGTTCCGGCCGTTCAACCAGGCGATCGTCTCCGACCTGCAGAAGATCGGCGTCCAGGTGGACCTGCTGGAGAAGGAGCAGGCGGTGTTCACCAAGGATCTGCTCGCCCTGAACTGGGACATCAACTTCCAGCAGTTGTCGAACCCCACGTTCGACTCGGCCAACACGCTCGGCCGGTTGTACCCCTGCGCGGCCAAGCGCAACGGCTACTGCAACCCCGAGCTCGACAAGCTGCTCGCCGCCGCCGGGGCGAGCCCGGACGCCGACGAGCGGGTCAGGCTGTACGGTGAAGCCAGCAAGATCATCTGGCGGGACGCGGTCGGCATGTTCCCGATGGCGGTCAAGTACGCCTATGTCTGGAACCACCGGGTCACCGGCGTCACGCCGGATCCGAACGGACTGCCCGACTTCGCCGGCATGCAGGTCAGCGGTTCATGAGCCGAACGCGGACGTCACACCCTCGGCCGGTGTCCGACGCCACGACGGGCGACCCGTTGCTCGAGGTGGACGGGCTGGTCATCGACCTGCCCGTCGCCGGAGGTGCCATCCGCGTCGTCGACCGGGTGACGTTCGACATCCCGCCGGCGACTACGGTCGGACTCATCGGCGAGTCGGGCAGCGGCAAGACGATGACCGCGAACGCCATGATCGGTCTGCTCCCGAACGGCGCGGCGACCGGCGGGGAGTTGCGCTGGCGGGGCGAGGATCTCCTCCGAGCGAGCCCCGCCCGGAGGCGCCGGCTGCGCGGCCACGAGATCGCGATGATCTTTCAGGACCCGCTGGCCGCACTCAATCCGACGCAGGCGATCGGCCGCCAGGTGGGCGAGATCCTCCGCCGGGCCGGCCGCCCGCGCGCCGAGGTCCGCCAGCGGGTCCTCGAACTGCTCGAACTGGCGGGCGTACCGGAACCGGCCACGAGGATGCGCAGCTATCCGCACGAGTTCTCCGGCGGGATGCGACAGCGGGCCATGATCGCCCTCGCCCTGGCGGGCAGCCCGGCGCTGCTGCTCGCCGACGAGCCCACCACCGCGCTCGACGTCACCGTGCAGGCGCGCATCCTGCGCCTGCTGCGCTCCATCCAGCAGGACCAGGGACTGGCGATGCTCCTGGTCAGCCATGATCTGCGGGTCGTGGCGCACGTCGCGCACCAGGTCGTCGTCATGTACGCCGGCCGGGTCGCCGAGCGCGGCCCCACCACGGCGGTGCTGGCTCGCCCGGCCCACCCGTACACCCGTGCGCTGGTCGAGAGCGTGCCTGCGGTGCGGACCCGTACCGCGCTGGCGCACCCGTTGCCGGGCACGCCGGCCACACCGGCGAACCGGCCGCCGGGGTGCGCGTTCCACCCTCGGTGCCCGTTGGCACGTGATCGGTGCCGCACCGAGGAGCCGGAGCCGAGATCCGTCGCGCCCGGCCGATGGGCCGCGTGCCACTTCGCCGAGGAGCTGCTGTCGCGATGAGTGAAGACGTTGACGCGGGCGGGACCCTGCTGGAGGTGCGCGACCTGCGGGTCACTTTCGGCCGCCGTGGCGCTTGGCTCGGGTCGGGCGCTGACCGCCGTGGCTCGTGGTTCCTGTCGCGCGCTGACCGCTCTGGCTCCTGGTTCAGCTCGCGCGCTGAGCGGCGGTCTGGGCAGTTCGTCGCGGTCGACGGCGTGAGCCTCGCGGTGGCTCCGGACGAGATCGTGGGACTGGTCGGAGAGTCCGGGTCGGGCAAGACCACGGTGGCCCGCGCGGTGGTCGGCCTGGTCCGGCCCGAGTCCGGCTCCGTCCTGCTCGACGGCGTGCCCGTGGGACCGGTCGGGCGCCGGACCACGGCGCAGCAACGTGCCGCGCAGATGGTCTTCCAGGACCCGCGGTCCTCGCTCAGCCCGCGCATGACCGTCGCCGCCATCATCGACGAGGCTTGGCGCACCCATCCGAGCTCGGCCCCGCCCGGCGACCGTACCGCCGCGCTGCACCGCCTGCTCGACGACGTCGGGCTCGACGCGAGCGTCGCCCGGCACCGGGCGGACGAGCTGTCCGGCGGACAGTGCCAACGGGTCAGCATCGCCCGCGCGCTCGCCGTCAGGCCGCGGCTGCTGGTGTGCGACGAAGCGGTGTCCGCCCTGGATGTGTCGGTCCAGGCGCAGATCCTGCGGCTGCTGGTCGACCTACGTGAGCGGCACCATCTGGCGATGCTCTTCATCTCCCACGACCTCGGGGTGGTGCACCAGATCGCGGACCGGATCGCCGTCATGCGCCGTGGTGTGGTGGTGGAAGAAGGGATGACGGCGGACGTTCTCGGGTCGCCGCGGCACGAGTACACCCGCGGCCTGCTCGATGCCGCTCTTGAGCTGTCCACCGCAGGCGTTCAGGACAGCACCTGAGGTCAGCACCTCGGGTCAGCACCTGGGGTCAGCACTTGGGGTCAGCACTTGGGGTCAGCGTCGCACGACGACCGACCCCTGTCCGCTTGGAGAAAGGCGCTTCGTGACCGACCGTCAAGGGACACTGATCATGAACGACGGCCGAACCCTGCTGCGCGGCGTGACCGCGCCCGTCGTCACGCCGATGGCGGCTCCCGGCCGCCCCGACCACCTTGCCGCCCCCGACCTGCTTCCCCGCCTGGCCGCCGCGGGCGTGCGCGGGCTGCTGCTGCTCGGCAGCAACGGAGAAGGTTCGCTGCTGCCCGCCTCGTCCATCGGCGCGTACGCCACGGCCGCCGCCCGCGCCTGGCGCTCCCTCGTCGCCGACGGCCCCGTGCTGGTCAACGTATCGGCGCAGGGCACGCTCGACGCGCGCGCCAAAGCCGAAGCGGCGCTGGCCGCCGAGCCGGACGCCTTCCTGCTCAGCCCGCCGGGCTACTTCAGGCACCGGGACGACGAGATCGTCGCGCATTTCGCCGCCCTGGCCGAGTACGGCGTGCCCGTCGTCGCCTACAACGCGCCCCGCTACGCCAACCCGCTCACCCCCACCCTGGTGGCGCGGGTCCTGCGGCTCGGCCACGTCATCGGGATCAAGGACAGCTCCGGGGACGCGGAGCTGTTCGCGAGCATCGTCGCCATCGCCCGCGAAGTGGGCGGCGTGGGCGTCACCCAAGGGGCGGAGAGCCGGCTCGCCGCCGGGCTGCGTGCCGGAGCCGACGGAATCGCACCGGGTCTGGCCAACTTCGCGCCGGGGCCGATGGCCGGGCTCGTCACGGCGTACGAGACGGGCAACGACGCCGCGCTCGACCATCTGCAGACGGTCGCCGACGGGCTCGCCGCTCTGCACGCCATCCGGCCGGGCGTACCGTCGGTGAAGGAGCTGCTGCGCCAGCGCGGGCTGTGCACCGAGCACGTGGCCCCGCCGCTGCTGCCATGCGACGCGGCCGAACGGGCCGCCATCCAGGTTTTCGCCGCCGACCAGGCCGAACATCTCATAGAAGCGGGGAGCGGCCGCGTACCTCCCGGGCACGGGCCGGAATACTAGGTCTTCAGGTGCGGAACCGGTTGCGGTAGGTGGTCGCGCTGAGTCCGAAGTACGCCTTGAAGCGGCGCGCGAAGTGGCTCTGGTCCGGCCAGCCGACCGCGCGGGCGATCGACGTCACCGGCTCCTCGGTGCGCAGCAGCATGTCGGCCGCGGTCTCGACGCGCAGCCGGCCCAGGTAGGCCATCGGCGGCAATCCGGTGACCGACTTGAACAGCCGCACCAGGTAGGCGGGGCTGAGCGCGACGGCCCCGGCCAGCTCGTTCAGCGTCCAGTCGTGGGCGAGATCCCCCTCCACCATGCCCACCACGCGCATGACGGTCGGATGGGTCGCCGCGCCGTCGGCCGCCGCCTCGTCCTGGCCGGTGTCGACGGTGCGGGACAGGTGCCCGAGGAACAGCGAGAGCCAGCCGATGACGTCGGCCCGGTGCCGCTGGATGCTGCGGTCGCGCAGCCCGTCGAGCGCCTCCAGGTAGCCGAGGCACGTACGCAGATCAAGATCCGCCAAATGGGTGGTCAGCAGGCCGCGCCGCTGTAACGAGTGCGGACCGGTCCAGAGCAGGTAGCCCAGCCGGGGGTCCTCGCGCGTCCACGACAGCTCGTTGCGGAGCAGGTCGGTGCCGATGCAGCAGTTGTACAGGACGAGCCGCGCGCAGTCCTCGTACCCGTGCCAGACGCCTGGACGCAGCAGGACGACGTCCCCGGCCTGCAGTTCCTGCCGCCCAGAGGAGGAAAGGTGTACGGCCGTGCCGGCGACCACGACGGCGATCTCCACGAAGCTGTGCGCGTGCACGGGCTCCTCACCGTCGTGCGTGTAGCGCCGCGCGTAGGCGGGAGAGCCGTCGGCGATGAAGAGCAGACCTCGGGACAACTTCAGGGGGGTGGCCGTCACAGCCGCCACCATAGTCGTCGCATTGATGTCAATTTCATCCGACTAAGACGTGTTTAGTGCTATCTGAGGGCCTGCTCCGGATTCCATGATTTCTGCTGTCCCCTTCTCGAAATATGGGGGACATGTGCCGGTAAGAGAGGACACCCCCTTGTCCAGACTCGTGGCCATCCTTCTGCTACTCATCATCCCCCTCGCCGTCGCCACTCCGGCGCACGCCGACCCCGTCGACGACTCCGCCTACGGAACCCCGCTCGTCGCCGTCTCCGGAGCCGGTGTCATCTGGCACCCGACGACCGGCCTGAGCACGCTCAAGGCGCAGCCGGGCCTCACCGAGGTCGACTTCGCCGACGTCATGACCAGCGCCAACCACCCCATGCGTACCTGCGACAGCACCGAGGCCGCAGGACTGCCGATCAAGCCGGCCGCCACGGTCAGCTGGTGCTGGGACGGCGGTGACGCGAGCACCGAGACGTGGATCCCGCAGAGTCTCACCACCTCCGGCGACGCCGACGACGACGGCACCTGGGGGGCGTACAAGGCCATCCTCAGCGGCTGGAACTACTGCAACTCCAGCGAATGCGGCGCGAACCTCCGCAACAACGACGCCAGGGTCGCCTTCATCGACTACACCAACCCGTCGGCGCCGAAGTACCGCTGGGTCTACCTGGTCGCGCCGACGGACGGCACCACCAACCCGAACGTCACCAGCTACGCCAACAACACCTTCGGCCCCGCCAAGACGCACATGGGCGGCATGGCCTGGTACGGCGACAAGCTGTACGTCAGCGCGACGGGCGCCAACTCCACCGGTATCAGGGTGTTCAGCATGTCGGAGATCCTTCAGGTCAACGACGCGAGCTCGGCGATCGGCAAGACGAGCAGCGGGTACGCCGCCTACGGCTACCAGTACGTCATGCCGGAGGTCGGCTTCTACAGCTACGCCAGCGGCACCTGCACGATGAGCAGCGACACGGGCGTGCCGTGCTTCGCCTCCATCTCCCTGGACCGCAGCACCACCCCCGACTCCCTGACCGCCGTGGAGTACTTCAACAACCCCGCCCTGCACGGCAGGGTCTACCGATACAACCTCGGCGGCGCGAACTTCCTGCTCAGCGCCAACGCCAGCGGCTACACCCCGGCGGCCCAGGCGTACCGCACCCAGGTCGGCAACATGCAGGGGGTGCTGTCCTGGAACGGCACCTGGTATGTGGCGCACAGCTGGTCGGACGAGGCAGGCGAGCTATGGGCCCTGAACACCTCCACCGGCAGATCCCACACCTGCGCCAACCCCTACAGCTCGGCCTATGAGTGCTGGGGGATGCATCCCGAGTCCCTCACCTACGACTACGCCACCGGCCTGGTCTGGTCGATGACCGAATGGACGAAGAACCAGTGCGCCACTGAGACAGCCACCCCACTGAGCTGCGGCCGAGCCATCTTCGCCGTCCCCCGCACCGCCCTCCCCTAGCCCGCGGCCGGGAGCAGGGTGGGCCTCCATCCTGCCTCCCGGTGGGATGGACCAAGCCACCACTAGACTCGGCCCGTGTCGAGACGACAGGAGATCGCCGACGCGGCGATCAGGCTCCTCGCCGCGGAAGGCATGCGTGGTCTGACCCACCGCGCCGTCGACCGGGCGGCCGACCTGCCGGAAGGCTCGACCTCCTACTACTTCAGGACTCGGCAGGCGCTGCTCCAGGCGACGGTCGAGCGGCTCGCCGACCACACCGCCGCCGACCTGGCCGCGATGCAGGAGCGAGCGGAGTCAGCCGGCACCAGTCGAAACGGCCTGGTCGAGGCCGCAGCCTGGCTCATCGGGCAGTGGCTCAGCACGAGCCGCGACCGCCAGCTCGCCAGGTACGAGCTGTCCCTGGAGGCCACGCGGCGGCCCGAACTGCGCGCGGTGCTCGTGGCCGGCGGCGCCCGCGTGCGGGCCCTGATCACCCGCCTGCTGGCCGACTCCGGCGTGCCCGACGCGGACCTGTGGGCCCGTGACCTCATCGCGTACGGCGACGGCCTGCTCCTCGACCACCTGCTCAGCGACCCAGGCGAGTTGCCCGACTTGCGGCCCAAGATCCGCGCGCTGCTCGCCACCGTCGGCGAGGGCTGACTGTACGACCACACCGCCTCAGAGACCGACGCACGCCGTCGATACTCTACAAATGTAGAGGATTCTCCAGTTGTTGAGGAGCGAGAGCGTGACCATCACCTTCCCCACGAGACGCCCATCCCCGTTCGACCCTCCGGAGAAGCTGCGCCGTTGGCGCGAGGAGGCGCCCATCCAGCCCATGCGCTACCCCGGTGGCCACGACGGCTGGCTGGTGACCGGCTACGCGGCCGCCCGGGCGGTGCTGGCCGATGCCCGGTTCAGCAGCCGCCTGGAGAACCTGCGCTGGCCCGTCGCCTGGGAGGGGTTCGATCCGGCGAGCTTCGTCCAACCTCCCGGCTTCTTCATGCAACTGGACCCGCCCGACCACACCCGCTTCCGCCGTCAGCTCACCGCCCAGTTCACGGTGCGCAGGCTGAAGGCCCTGGAGCCGCGGATCAACCAGATCACCACCGAGGTGCTCGACGCTATGGAACGTGTCGGCGCGCCCGCCGATCTAGTACGCGAGTTCGCCCTGCCCGTCCCCTCCCTGGTGATCTGCGAGCTGCTGGGTGTGCCATACGCCGATCGCGAACGGTTCCAGCACGACTCCGCCACTGCCCTGCGCGACGGATCGACAAAGGAGGAGGTCGTCGGCGCGACGGCCTCCCTGTTCGGCTACCTGTACGAGCTCGCGGGGACGAAACAGGCGCACCCGGCGAACGACCTACTCACCAGCCTCGTCACCGACGGCGAACTGACGCAGGAGGAGATCGCCGGGGTCGGCCTGCTGCTCCTGGTGGCCGGCCACGAGACCACGGCAGCCATGCTCGGCCTGGGCGCGTACGTCCTCCTGGAGAACCCGGACCAGCTCGCCGCGCTGCGCGCGACCCCAGCCCGGACGGAGGGTGCGGTCGAGGAGTTGCTGCGGTACCTGTCGGTCGCCCACCTCGGGCCGATGCGGGCCGCGCTGGAGGACGTCGAGATCGCCGGCCGGACCATCAGGAAGGGCCAGGTGGTGACGTTGTCGATCCCAGCCGCCAACCGCGACCCCGAACGGTTCCCGGTTCCCGAGACCCTTGACGTCACCAGGCCCTCGTCGACCGGGCACCTGGCCTTCGGACACGGTATCCACCAGTGCCTGGGCCAACAGCTTGCCAGGCTCGAGATGCGGATCGCGTACTGGGCGCTGTTCGAGCGCTTCCCCGCTCTGCGGCTGGCGGCGCCGCGGGAGGAGGTGCCCATGCGTACGGACATGACCATCTACGGCGTGCACCGGCTCCCTGTCACCTGGTAGGGGCCTCTGTATCCGAACGGTGAGGTCGATCCGGTGGACGTCCGTGGACAGCGCACTAGCCGACCTGGGCGATGTCGACCCGGTGATGCCGGTCGCGGAGCCGTTGCACGGCCTCGGGCGGCGCGTGCGAATCGACCACGATGACGTCGAAGGCGTCGAGAGAAGCGACCCGGTGCAAGGCCACGCGGTCGAGCTTCGTGTGGTCGACCGCCAGGACGCACCGCGTGCCCGCGGCCAGCATGGCCCGCTTCACCAGCACGATCTCCTGCTCCTGGTGGAAGGCGTGCCGGTCGGAGATGGCCGAGGTGGAGACGACCACCGTGTCGGTGTTCATCGCCTCGACCGCGTCGACGCAGGCCACGCCCAGGAAGGAGTCGTGCGTCGGGTAGTACTCGCCGCCGAGCGCCATGAGCCGGATGCCCGGCATGGGGGCGAGGAGCCTGATCGCCTCCAGGAAGTTGGTCACGACGGTCAGGGGAGCCACCTCGTCGAGATGGCGCGCGACGGCCAGCGCGGTCGTGGAGTCGTCGATGATGACCGAGCTCCCCGGCTCGATCAGCCCTACCACATGCCGGGCGATCGCCTCCTTCTCCGCGGTCTGGGCGGTCTTGCGGTAGGCGATGTTGCTCTCGAAGATGCTGGAGGCCTGGGCACTCGCGCCACCGCGATACTTGCGCACCATGCCCTGGCTCTCCAGCTGGTCCAGGTCACGGTGGACGGTCATCACGCTCACGCCGAACGTCTCGGCGAGCTCCGTCATCGAGGCCGAGCCATGCCGCAGGACATGCTCCGCCATGGCCTGGCGCCTGCTGGCCCCACCGGCCGCGCGTGACTTCACCTACGGCACTCCCCATGCATCGGTGAGACCTCCACGAATCCTTCTAATCTCTCACACCACCGGCACCGCGAGGAGCGACGAGCCGGCTTGACTTCAACCTTGGTTGAGGTCCGAGGCTGTTCCCGTACCGATCCATTGGGGAGGGAAGTCATGAGCAGAACTTCGCGGGCTTTGGTCCTCGGCCCCGGAGGCGTCCCCGGGACGGGCTGGATGGCGGGCCTGGCCGCCGGGCTGCGGCACCGCGGAGTGGACCTCGCGGACGCGGACCTGATCGTCGGCACCTCAGCCGGGGCGATCGTCGGCGCCATGCTGGCGACCGGTCAGGACCTCGACCGGCTCGCCACCCGCACAGGTCCCGACCGGGACCCTCGGCAGGACCAGGACGGGCGCACCACCGCCTCGCCGACAGACCCGCAGACGCACCCGCGAACGGACCCGGCGCGGATGGCCGAGGTCTTCACCGTGCTCGGCGACCCCACCCTGGAACCGCAGGAGGCCCGGCGCCGGGTCGGCCGCATCGCCCTCGAGGCTCCCGCCATGCTTGAGGCGGAACGCATCGCCCTGATGGAGTCCCTGATCACCGCGCGCCAATGGCCCGACCGGCGGCTGCTCATCACAGCCGTCGACGCTGAGACCGGCGAGCCGAAGGTCTGGGACCGCGACAGCGGCGCGCCGCTGGTAGCCGCGGTGGCGGCCAGCTCCGCCATACCGGGCGCCTACCCGCCCATCACGATCAACGGCCACCGGTACATCGACGGCGCTCTGGCGGGCGGCGCGAACGTCACCCTGGCCGCCGGCGCCCACGTTGTGCTGCTCGTCGAGCCGCTGGCGCACCTGTTCCCCCGCGAGCCGCTCGACGGGCTCGGCGCGGACACGGCCGTGGCGGTCAGTCCCGATGCCCCCTCGCTGGAGGCGTTCGGTTCAGGCCTGTCAGACGTGGCGTCCTGGCAACCAGCCTTCCACGCCGGAGTCTCGCAAGCCGAACACGAGGCCGAACGGCTGCGCGTAGCCTGGCCCGCCACCACACTGTCTGCGGAAACGGTGAGGAAACAGCCGCTGGCCTAAAAAGTCCTCGAACGTCAGCACGCTGGGAGCGTCTTGGCCCTGCCGAATGCTCCCCGCGCGCTCCCGCGAGGAGAGGACCATTGTTGTGAAGAGTACGACCGCAGCTCGTACTGCCGGTCTGGCCTGCGTGATGCTGGCACTGAGCATCGCCGCACCCGCCACCGCCGCCGACCGACCGCAGACCCGGAACGTACAGGAGGCGTTGAACGCTCTCGCGAAGACCACCGGAGTGGTCGGCGCCATCGGCGAGGTGTACGTCGACGGCAAGCGAGTCGGCCAGGGCTCGGCCGGCTCCCGCCTCCTCGATGGCAAGGGCGGCAAGATCCCCGCCGGCTCCCGCTACCGCGTCGGCTCCCAGACCAAGCAGATGACGGCCACCGTGCTGCTGCAACTGGTCAGGGAGGGCAAGCTCGGCCTGGATGACAAACTCAGCGATGTCCTGCCGCAAGTGGCTCAGCAGGACCTGGTTGAGCGGGCCGATGAGATCACCGTACGACAGCTGATCCGGCACACCTCCGGCATCCCCGACTTCTTCGCATCCGAGCTGTTCGACGACTTCGACTTCACGACCTACCACCCTCCGATCGAGCTGGTGAAGGCCACCCGCGGCCTGCCCCGGACGGGGGCGCCGGGGGAGAAGTTCTCCTACTCCAACACTAACTACATGCTCCTCGGCATGATCATCGAGAAGGTGACCGGCCACCCCCTGTCCGCCGAGCTCGCCCGGCGCGTCTTCGCCCCTGTCGGGATGAGCCGCACCTACCTGCCCACCAAGCCGCCCGCCGCCATCAAGGGCCCGCACGGGCATGGCTACTACCCCGGCCCCGATGGCAAGCTGCGCGACATGGACCGGCTCAACGCGAGTTACGGGTACGCGGCCGGCGGAGTGATCTCTACCGCACGTGACGTCAGCGCCTTCCAGCGCGCGTTCGTCCAGGGCAAGCTGCTGCCGGCGTCGTTGCAACGGGTGATCACCGACCCGCCGGAGGACGCGCCGCCCCAGCCTTCCCCCGGTGCCCGCCTGTGCGGGAGCGAGCCCGCACTGCAGGCGATCGGGGGCAGCGGGTCCGGCTTCGTGGCCACGACCTTCACCTCACCCGATGGCCGCCTGCAGCTCGCCGTGTCCGCCACGTTGAGCGTGAGCAACAGGGACTTCTCCCCAGCCGCCATCGACCAGGTGGCCAAGGCGGTCTTCTGCCCTGGGAAGTAGGCGCCTACCTGCCCCAGTGAGCGCCGATAGGGGCGGTGCGCGCCTGCATGCTTTGGTGAGCGGCGAAGCATTCGCCGCATAAGGTCATCCGCATGGAAATCTTGACTGGCACCGGCGGCGATGCGGCGGCGGGACGCACGGCGTGACGCCGAGAGAGATGCTCGCGGTGTTCGTGGCCGGGGTCTGCGCCGGCACCATCAACACCGTGGTCGGCTCCGGGACACTGATCACCTTTCCCGTTCTGCTGGCCACGGGCCTGCCGCCGGTCACCGCCACGGTCTCCAACGCGCTCGGCATGATCGCCGGCTCCATCAGCGGAGCCATCGGCTACCGGGCCGAACTCAGCGGTCAGAGCCGTCGCATCCTGAAACTCAGCGTGGGTGCCATGCTGGGCGGGCTCGCGGGCGCCACGCTCCTGCTGACGCTGCCCGCCACGGCGTTCGAGACGATCGTGCCGGCTCTGGTCGGCCTCGCCCTCGTCCTGGTCGCGTTCCAGCCCTTGATCAGCAGGTACGTACGAAGCCGCCGCGAATCGCGCGGTAACCCCGGCAGCCGGGACGGCGGTCCGCTGCTGTACATCGGCCTCACGCTGGCCAGCGTCTACGGCGGCTACTTCGCCGCCGCCCAGGGCATCATCTACGTGTCCCTGATGGGCATGCTCCTGGACGAGACCCTGCAGCGCCTCAACGCCATCAAGACCGTTCTGGTCGCCGTCGTGAACGCCGTCGCCGTGCTCTTCTTCCTGTTCGTCGCGGACTTCGACTGGACGGCCGTCATACTCATCGCGCTCGGGTCCGCTCTCGGCGGCCAGATCGGCGCCCGCGTGGGCCGCCGCTTCAGCCCCGCGGTGCTACGAACCCTGATCGTGGCGATCGGCACCGTCACCGTCGCCCGCCTGCTGCTGTGGCCGTGATCGGTCACCGGTCCCACCGAACCGGCAACAGCGCGGACGGGACCTGCGGCACGGCCAGCCGCAGGTAGAAGTAGCCGATCCCGGCAAGACCGAGCATCAGGTTCGGGGTCTCCGCGGTATGAGTCCCGCACGGCCAGCTCACACCGGTGCGCGCGTACCGCTCCAGACCGTGGTCGGCGACAAGCCGCGGGATGTCCATGCCGACGGCGTCGGCGCCGAGCCGTGGGATGACCGTGCCGACGGCGCCGAGGACCTCGCGGGCCTCCTCGAAGGGTTCCGCGTTGCCGGCGAGCCCGTGGCAGAGCGAGAAGTCGGCCCCGCCGCCGTTCGTCAGCGGGCGTGTCACCCGCTCCGTGGTGGCGAGTGCCGTCATCGCGTCATGCCGCCACCGCGCCTCGCCGAGCAGCTCGTACGCGTACAGCCGGGACAGCGCGATGCCCGGCGCGCCATGGCACCACAGGGTCACGAAGGTGCGGGCGCGGCGGTCGGCGGTGTTCTCCCGGAAGTCCGGCCAGTTGCCCTCCCCAACGTCCAGCCAGCGGTCCTCGTAACGCATCGCGTTGCGGGCCCCCGTCGCGAACATCTCCTCGCCGGTCAGCCGGTACGCCTCCAGAAAGGCCACGGCGACCCCCGCCGCCCCGTGCGAGAGGCCGGTGAGGTCGTGCTGATTGCGCAGGCCGGGCGAGCGCCAGGACCAGCCGGTACGGGACTTCCTGGCGGATCTCCCCAACCAGAGGGCCGCCGTGACCGCCGCCTCGGCCATCCGCTCGTCGCCGGTGCACCGGTATGCAAGGGCGAATGCCGGAACGGACCCGGCCACCCCGGACATGAGGTCGTACTCCTGCTCCCCGCCCTCCGTCACTCCGGACATGAGGTCGCGTTCCTGCCCCTCACTCTCCGTCACTCCGGACATGAGGTCGCGTTCCTGCCCCCCGCCCTCCGCCATCCCATGGAGCTGCTGGGCGAGGTCGCGGAGCAGGCCGCTCCCGGCGTCGACGAGCTCCGCGGAGTCGAGCAGCCGGCCGATGCGCAGCGCGGTCGCCGCCATTCCGGCCCAGCCGCTGTAGAAGCCCAGACGGGCGGCCGGGCTGACGTCGTCGCGCCGGGAGACCGCGTGCCGCATCGCCGCCAGCGCCGTCCGGCGGAACTCGTCCTGGCCGGTGGCAGTGGCCAGCTGGGCAAGGAATAACGCGACGCCACTGCTGCCCACGTACAGATTGGGGCCCAGCGCCCGATACGTCAGCGCACCGACTCGGTCCCGCAGGTCCACCGGCTCGGCACCGACCCAGTTGCAGCGCTCCCCCGACCAGACAGCCTCCTTCACGAGCCGCTCGCCGATCGCCACCGCGACCGTCAACTGCTCGGCCGCGGGCCCGCCAAGCGGCGCGGTCATGGGGCGAGAGCCAGGTCTGCGGGCGGGTCAGGGCTCAGGTGTGGGGCGTCCAGGTCGATCCCGGCGCGGGCGAAGCGTTCTTCGACGGCCGCCAGTCTGGCCGCGTCGTCCGTCCACCCCGATTCGTGCGACCGCACCAGCGCCTCCGCGAGCAGCGGGCAGCGGTGCTCCCCGAAGCTCTCCCCCGTTCCCGGATCTTCGGCGAACCCCAGGCCGGGCGCCAGCTCGGCGGTGAACACCGGTGTCCGAGGCGACAGGAATCCACCGATCTCGGCATGCAGCGCCAGCATCAGGTCGGCCAGCTCCGGGTAGTCGTCACGGGCCAGGTAGACCACCCCCGCGTCGCACCGGCTGAAGGCGCCGGGGTCGTTCAGCACCTTGAGCTGGAAGGCCGCGCCCGCCGAGTTGAGCAGCCGCGTCGCGGCCCCGACGAACGGGACGGCCCCGTCCGCGCGGAGGTTCCAGTACAACCGCACCACCCGGCCGCTCGGCCCGGTGTCCATCGGGCGGTCGGCGCGGGCCAGGTAGAAGCCCGGGGAGATCTCGAAGAGCTCCTTGGGCAGCCGCATCGCGGCCCGTTCGCCGACGACCGATACGCCCGCCAGCTCGGTGGCGTGGACGGTCAGCTCCAGCCCGTTCTTGGCGACCATCACCCCGCGCTCGTCGATTCCGCGCACGTGCCAGCCGTCGTCCAGATATCCCTGCCCGCGGTTCGCCGCCGACAGCGCGGCCGCGAAGCCGCTACGGCTCGCGGACGACCCCTGGACATTCCAGCGTGGCGGCTCGGCCCGGCCGCGCCGGTAGAAGTCGCCGTACAACTGACCGGCCAGCCGGTGCACCAGATAGTCCCGGCTGGCACGCGGGCTGAGCACCCGGGCGACGCGCGCGGTCAGCCGGGGCGACATCCGCCCGAACCAGGTGTAGCGCGTCGGCGGGTGAATACGCGTCGCGGCGACGGCCTCGGCCACCAACGCGCGGCTGTCACTCATCAGCCCCTCCTTGCAGGCTCACGCCGACCAGGTCAGCTTCTCGCCGTAGGGGTACACCCAGTCGGCCAGGTTCGCCTCGCAAAGGCACACCGAGCAGATGCTCGACCGCTTCTTCCGGCCGTACCAGCACGTTCTCCGCCAGCTGGGCCAGGCACACCACGGTCGTGGAGACGCGGGCAGCACCCTGGGCCCGTTCGTACGCCGACTGCAGCAGGCGCGCCCCGGCGTAGCGGGCGCTGCGGATCAGCGCCGCGTCCGCCGTCGCGGCGTCCCACCCGCGCGCGCCGGCGTACGCCGCCCAGAACGCGCGCATCGCCGGCCGCATGCGCGTCAGCGGGTACTCGGCCAGCTCCAGATAGCGGTCGGGCAGCTCGCTGCCGGTCACCGGGATCGAGGCCAGCCAGCAGCCGAGGTAGGAGCCGAACACCGAACCGGTGTCCCAGCACGCGTCTCCCAGGTCTGCGAACTCCCAGTCGACGAGCGCCATCCGGGTACGCCGCCCCGACGCCCCGCCCGCAAGGACCAGGCAGTTGTCCCATTTGACGTCGTGGTGGACGAAGGCATCCTGACGCCAGCCGGTACGCAGTGCCGCGAGCGCCGCCCGGAGCTCCGGGGACGACTGCAGGATGCGGACGAGTTCGAGGCCCGCGTTGCTCATCGCGCGGTAGAACGCCGTTCCCGGACGGTCGATCCCGAGAACCCAGGGCAGCCGCCCGGGAAAGTCCGCCGGATTTCGCCGCGCCGCGTGAAAGGCGCGCTCGTGCAGGTCGGCGAGCGCGGTCCCGAGCCGGGTTCCGACGGTGGCCGGAAACCGGCGTGTACGAGAGTGGTACGAGGTGAGATCCGACGCGTCCGGCAGCGATTCCAGGATGAGCAGATCGCGGTCGGCGTCGAATCCACGGCAGCGCGGCAGTGCTCCCGTTATCCCCCCGCCGCTGGAAGGGCGCGGTAGTGAGTCGAGCAGAGAGTAGACCGCCGCCTCGTGCGCCAGCGATCCGCTCCCGGTCCAGCCGGTAGCCGACTGGACCGGATCGGAACGACCCTGCTTGACGAACAGCCCGACCGCCGGCTCAGCACTCACCAGGACGTTGTGATTGCGGCGGGACGCGTCGACGATGGTGAGACCACCGTCGACCACCGCCTCCGGGTGAACGTGCCGCCGATCCAGCAGGTACGTGGTGAGTTCCGGCAGAGCGAGAACCATCGGCTAGCACACGAACTCGCGGGTCGGGCAGAAGGAACCGGTCGGCGTGTCAGGGCAGCGGTTGGTGCAATCGGTCGTCGGGAATCGGCAGGTCGGGATGTGCTGGTTGATCGAACAGTCGATGCCCTGCGTCCCCGAGGCGCGGACGTAGGGGTCCCGGCGCACCGCGAACGGAGCGACGTCGGCCGAAGGCAGGTACCGGGCCGCGATGCCGCCCTGGAGAAAGGACGCTTGCGCCGTGACCGCGGTGACGCCGTACTGAATGCTCATGCTTGTTCTCCCCAAGGATGTGCGGCGAATGATGTCGTCGCATCCGTTTGTGAGGCGGCCCCCTGGAGATATGGCGTTCCACTACGTTCCAACCCGTTCCATGCCGCATGGCCGGGAACCCCGGGGTGAGATCAGCGGCCGGCGAGCTCGGCGAAGATGTCCACCAGCTCAGGCCGGTCGAACGGCCCGAAATGGGGTGCCGCGATGCTTCGCACGTCAGTCGGGTTGTCCGGAGTGAGGCGGTCGGCCTCGTTGATGAACCGGTCCTGCAGCGCCGGCGGAACCAGCCGGTCGAGGGTGAAGCGCACATAGGTACGGGGAATCCGGCCCCAGGTCTCCGCCTGGCCTCGGGCTTCGGCCATGGGAATGGTGGCGGTCTCGTCTGGTTCGAGCAGGTTGAGCAGCCGGCTCACACCTTCGTCGGTGAAGTCACCGGCAACGGCCGCTTTGACGCCTTGGAACACCGCCGGGTCGGCCGAGCGCCAGTTGAGCCGGCTCACCCCCAGGGCCGCTGGGTCGGCGACCATCGCCGCGGTCAATTGGGGGAACAGGCTCTCGCTGTTCTCCGGCGTTTCGAGATAGGCGGCCATGTTCGGCAGGTCGACGCAGCAGTACGCCGCGACATAGACCACCCGGTCGAGCAGGTCGGGGATGGCGTTGCCGACCCTGCTCACGGTGACACCGCCCTGGTCGACGCCGGCGAGGATCACCGGCCCGTGGCGGCGGGCGCGGCGCACCACATCAGCGACCCGCTCGACATAGTCGTCAATGGTGATCTTGGCGAGCGGCGACGGCTCGGTCGCCAGCGCCTCAAGATCCTGCGGCGCCTGGTACCCACGGGGGAAGAACGCCTCGCCGCCGTGTCCCGGAAGGTCGACGGCCACGCTCCGGTGCCCGCGCAGGTTGAGTTCGGTGATCAGCCCGGATGCCAGGGCGGACGAGGAGTTGGTGCCGTGGACGAACACCAGGGTCGGCGGGCGCCGATCAACGTTGGCCGCTGCTTCGTCGTTCATCTGTTCTTCCCTCGTGGTTATTGGGTACCGCTGTGTTTGCTGGATGCCGCGAGTCGGCGGCGTTGTCGTACGTCGCCGTCAACGGCTGGGTGGGCGCCACATCGGCCACAGGAGCGGGCTGTCGGCCACGCGAAGCGGTTCGCCGAGATTCTCGAATCCGTACCGCAGGTAGAGGGCACGGCTCCGGGGCGAACTCGCCTCCAGATAAGTGCCGAGCCCGTCGGCGTCCGCTCGTGCCAGCCGGTGCCGCAGCATCGCCGAGCCCAGCCCGGCCCCCCGCCGCTCGCCGACCACCCCTATGCACGGCAGGTAGAGGTGCGGTTCGTGAGCGGGGTGCCGCTCAGCCAGCGCCTCATCCAGAGCCCGCGCCCGCGCACTGCTCTCACTGAAGAGCATGTCCGGGCCCGTCTCTGGTGCATCCGGACGCCCCTCAGAGACCGGATGCTCCGCAGAGAGCGTCTGGCCCGCCGCCAACGTCAGCCACACCGACGCCCCCTCGCGACGGCCGATCAGGTATGCCTCCCCGGCGGGATGGCTGAGCAAGGAGCGGTAGAAGCGCGGCTGCAGCCGACCTCTCTCGCCCGCCTCAGGGAAGGCCCAGCAGGCGACGGGATCGTTCATGAACGCCACGGCGAGGACGTCCAACACCGCCTGATGGTCTTCGACATCCGCCCGCCGCACGGATGCGTACGCCGTATCAAGTGCCATGCGCACACGGTATCGATGCCGTCGGCTATACGCGCCCTATCCGGACATTTACCGAAAACAAGTGCACTAGTGCTACCAGGAATTGCACTAGTACACCTCCGACCTCACCACCAAGAGATCGGGAGCTCCAACCCGAACATGGTCATGAGGATCCGCCGCCCAGCCCCTGAGGCCGCTCCCACACGTCACGGCCGTTGCGCCAAAGCTCGGAAGCATGCTGCGCGAGCCGGTCGAACAGGCCGTCGTCCTGATGGCGCCGCAGGTGCAGCATCGGTGAGTCGTGCCCCACCAGCTTGGCCAGATGCGGGGCGACAAGCATCTCGGAGTCGAATCGGAAGACACTCATGGCGAGATGCTCATCGCCGAACCGGGCCTCCACCCCCGCGACGTCCCGCAGCCGCTCGATCTCGGACAGAGTGATCCGGATGCGGGTCGAAACGGTCAACGGGGCGTTCTCCGCCTCCTCACGGCGACGGGTCACGTCGCTGTCCGGGTCTCCGACCACGAACCAGATCCTGCATCCCTGCTGGGCTTTCCGCTCAAGGAGCGTTGCGAGGTTGGGGTGTTCGAGCCACAAGAAGTAGTTGGTGTAGTCGGCGAAGACGATCTCGTCGCCCGCGGAGTTGATCAGATTGCACCAGATCGACTTTGGACACACGGAGCGATACGGATAGACGGTCAGGACTTCGCGATCCGGCCCAGTTTTGAGGGTGTTGCGAAGGGCGTCTGGCCATAGCACGGATGTCTCAGCTCCTAGTGCCTCTCCGACGGACCACTGGCGTCGAAGGCGTGGAAGGCGAGTTCGTCCTGCAACCAGCGTCGGCCACGGTGCACCTCGGGGGACTGAGGACGTCGGGGACGTTTTGACGGTAACGCCGCAAGGTCCTGGACGTCTCGATAACGCGGTGTGCACGGCAGGTGACGCTCGGGGAACTATGGCGACGGTACGACGCGAGTGGCCACCACGACGTCGTGCAAGGCGGCCCGGTCGCGGCGGACCAGCAGGAGCGCTATCGACACCCCGGCCAGGGCATACGTCGCCACCAGAAGGGGCATGGCGACGATCGTCTGGTGGCCGCCTGCCAGCCGAGACACCGCCATGTGACCGCACTGCCACGGGAGCACCTTCACGGCATTGCGCATCACGATCCGTGCCGCACCGGGCCGCGCCCCTCTGGTGGTGACCACGGCAAGCCCTGCTCGCCGCTTGCCCCAAGTGGCCTGGTGCCGTCCTGCCTCGCCAATGATCAGATACGCGCCGACCGGCAGTACGGTCAGCGCGGTGATCAGCAGATCGCCGCCCACCGTGCCGGGCCCATCAAACGGCCGTACGCCCGCGAGACGCGGGGGGACGAACACCACGGCCAGCAGGGCCAGCCAGCCGACGATCGCGAGATAGTCCCAGCCGGCCGCCACCAGTCTCGGACGTAACTTCGCCCGGCCACCCTGCGTCTTCCCCAGTTCGTTCGGCATACGGCGCCTCCTCGGCCGGCACGATTGTCCCACTGCGTGCGCCGGCGAGCGCGGTCGCGCCCGGGGCTGACGTCAGGGGCGCTACCCGACCTGCTGGACGATGTTCAGGTCCCTGTCCGGCGGCAGCCGGCCCAGGCGCGGGCCCTTCTCAAGGCGTCGTTGCCACGTGGGGCGAACCGGCTTTGATCCTCACTTCGCCCGTCCCAATAGCCGCGAGACTTCCCGGAAATGCCTCCAGGATTCCGGACATGGACACATATGACCGATGATCCAGTTAAGGAGACCGGATGGGAGATCAGTCAGGCACAGCTGCCAGGTTGAGCACCACCAGTTCGGGGGCCTTCCCCTGACGGCAGGGCTTCGCGCAGGGCGGCGCGTCCCAACTGATCACCAGGCTGGCTGAGGACGAAAGGCCCACACTCATGGCTACCGAACCTTTCGCGTCCTTCCGCCCGATCTCGGCGCTCTGCCAGGTCGCGAGGTCGTACACCTGCGGGCCGGTGTTCACGAACCGATCCGCTCGGATCTGCGAGAACATCGCGTCGAAGATGCCGCGCAAGGGCTGCGGGGAACCGCCGTCGCGACGCCACGCCACCGCCTGCTCGCCCTGCATGCCCGCGCACCAGGTCGGGGCGCAGCGCATTTGCTTGACTCCCTTCGGCGCGCGCAGAGGAGTGCGCTTGCCGGTCTCCAGGTTGACCAGCACCCGCTGGTTCACCTGGTGATCGATGGCCTGCCCAGCGTCGGCCGCCCAGGGCCAGGACACCAGGTGCAGGCCATCTGTGCCGGGCATGGCCCGCGCCGTGCCCCCGGTGATCGGGACCGAGTACAACCCGCCCTCCTTGACCGACCAGACGACGCGGTCACGTAGGACCCCGATGCGGTCGATCGACATCAGTGGCCCGCTGATCCGGCCCACCCTGGCCGCCGTTCCGCCCGAGCGGGGCAGCACCCACAGATCGACGGCGTCGCGGGCATTCAGAACCGTGGCCCACCAGAGGATGTAAGTGGGACCGAGCTCGACGCCCTGGGGGAAGGAGTAGTCCCGCACGTTAGGAATCTCGCCCAGGACCGTGGCCTTTCGCCGCGCCGTGTCGTACACCTCCAGCCTGCGGCCCTCTTGGGGTGACTTGTCCGCCCGCAGCAACAACTCGGTGGCGCTCATCGCGGTGACGGGCCGGTACGTCCAGCCGTCCGCCGCCTTGGCGGGGATGGTGGAGACCGCGGACGGCCAGACCTCGGCGGCGGGCCGGAGCGCACCGGTGCGCGTGGGTGAAGGGCTGGTGGCCATGTCCCGTCGGCCGGACGCGGTCAGCGACCCGGTCGCCAGCACCAGCGCGGTGGCGGCCGCGGCGGCGACCGGCACCAGGACCGCCAGCGCCCGGCGGCGGTGGCGGAGCCTGCGTCCCGCCTGGATGGCGCCCTTCACGTCCACCCGCGAGGGTGGCTGCTCTTCCGGCACCAGCGTGTCGAATATTGGCTTGAGGTCCATCAGCGATCCTCCTTGGTCGCCGCCATGTCCAGCAGCGCGCGCAGGGCCGCCAGTCCGCGGGCGGTCTGGGTCTTGACGGTTCCGGTGGAGCAGCCGAGCACAGCGGCGGTCTGCTCCACGCTCAGGTCGCAGTGGAAGCGCAGCACCAAAGTGGCCCGCTGCCGCGGTGACACCAGGTCCAGCGCGCGGTGCAGATCCATGGCGAGGTCCGCGTCCCCCGCGCGGGCCGCTGCCTCGGGCGGGGCCGCGCTCAGCCTGGTACGGGAGAACCAGCCGGCCCGCTGCTCCTTCAGGAAGACCCGGACCAGGATCACCCGTACGTACGAGTCCAGGTCGGCGGCCTCGCGGGCGTGGCGCCACTTGACGTACAGCCGCGTGATCGCCGTCTGCACCAGGTCGTCGGCCCGATGCCAGTCCCGGCACAGCGCGTACGCGATACGGCGTAACCAGAGCAGGCGTCCGCTGACGTACGCGGTGTACTCCTCGTCGGTGTTCACGCCTGGTGGATGCCTCCGGCGGCCCGCCAGGTTGACAGACGGCTGGGACGAATCTATTTCACCGTCACGATGATGCGGCCGCGCTAGGTGGTCTCAGGCTCCCAGTGTTCGCGATCCGCGACCTTCGAGCCAATGCCCGGCTCTGTCCGGATCAAGCCGTCCGCGCGAAGCTGCCGGATGACCTTCTGTGCCGTGGCGTTCGCGATGCCGAACTCTGCCGTCAGGTCCACGAGCGACGGGACGCGCTCCCCGACTTCGATTTCTCCTGAGCGGATCCGTCCGCTGATCACCGCGTACACCTGTCGCCAACGAGGCTGTTCGGTCTCGATCTGTGCCACGTGATCACGCTAGGGACATCTGCCTCACGTGGCGATGGCGGCGCACCTAGTAGACCTAGCGCACGTAGCGCACTAGTCCTACTCTTGGCACCAGGAAAGACAGGTGAGCGAGGCGAGGCTCAATGGATCAGCCCGATTACGAGACCCCGACCCCGATGGTCGGCTTCGAGGTCTGGCGCCAGGATGACGGGACGTGGCGCGCTCGGCACAAGGACAGCGGCCGGGAGATCAGCGCGGAACACTGGGAACTGCTCATCTGGCGGGCCCGCGAAACGGTCATGTTCGTAGCGATCACGAACATGACCGATTTTCTCCAGCGAGCCACCCCAGACACTGGCGAATCAAAGTGACCGCCGTTCATGTCGCCCTGGAGTGGACCCCGTACATCAAGCGCGTCGAGCGCTCCCGCGTGCTGGAGTTCGTCGCGATGGGCAGAGTCGAGTACGAACTGTGCGGCGAAGGTGGACAGTGGGTCATCCGGCGCACCGACCGAACGAACGGCCCGACCGTCGTCACGGAGTCGAGCCGGGGACGGCCACGCGATGTTCAAGAAGTCTGGCGGAGGATCTGGCTATGGGGTTGACCACTCAGGGCTGGCCGTGTCGCTTCAGGAGGCCACCGCAAGGGCCACGGCCCGTCATCAGGGCGGAAGAAGGAGCGAGCCATCGGCCACCAGCGGTCAACGATTCTGTTAATGGGGAGAGGCTTAAGGGGCTCGAATACTTGGGTTTCGCTGCCGACCAACTCCGGTGTCCCCCTGGACGACAATGCGCTGCTCGCTTTCGACCGCCAGTAACTGGACGGGGTCGAACCGGCTGAACGCCGGGGAGCGCGAGGGGCTGGCAAGCCCCTCGCCCGGGGGCGAAGCCCCCAATAAGGGCGCCCGAGCAGAGCGAGGACCATGCCTTTGCGCGCTGAGCCCCCATAAAACAGTCTGACTTCTATAGCGCGAAGCGCCCCAAGGGAAGTCCTTGCTTGTCAGGGGTGGTAGCCGACCTGCTGGAGTACGGCCGTGAGGTATGTCTTGACGTCGTCCGCGCTCGTCGAGTCCGGGTACGCGCCGAGGTGGTGCAGTATCGCGCCGGTGAGCAGCTGCTGGATGATGTTCAGGTCCCTGTCCGGCGGTAGCTGGCCGTTGTCGCGGGCCCGGCTCAGTGTCGTGACCTCGGCCGAGGCGCGGCCGCCGCCATAGGACTTGCGGTACGTCTGGAGCAGCTCGGGATAGTCGTCCACAGCGCCATAAAGCCTGCGGAGCATGCAGCGGTTTCGCGGCATGCTCAGATAGGTGGCCCAGTCGGTCAGCATCCGGTCGATGTCCGGCCAGTCGAGGACCTCCGACTCGGGGGCCTGGTGGACCGACTCGATGGCCTGGATCAGCAGTGAGGTCTTGTCGGGGAATCTCCGGTAGACGGTGGCCCGGGTCACGCCGGCCCGCTGGGCGACCTGCTCGATGCTGGTGAGCACGGCGCCCCGTTCGATCAGCAGGTCCAGTGCGGCGGCGAGGATGGCCGCGTCCACCTCCTGGCTGCGGGGCCGACCGGCCGGCCGCTGCGAGGTTCCGGTCATGTCGAAGGGGCGAGACACGACCGCATTCTAGCCGCGCGGCGCCGGACCGGCCCGAGCGGCGAGCCTGGGTGATCGAAGGGCATGGGGCCTCCTGCGGTTTGATTTCAATACAGTACTGTACTGTATTGGTAGTGGCTCGAAGCCCTTCACACGAGAGGGCAGATGGGATTCAGCGATGAGCGCCTACGTACTCGGCTTCCACGAGATCGACAAGACCCTGCTCCCCCAGGTCGGTGGGAAGGGCGCCAACCTCGGCGAGCTGTCCGGCATCGACGGCGTTCGCGTGCCGGACGGGTTCTGCGTGACCACTGCGGCGTATCGGGCGATCGTGGAGGGGGATCCCACGGTCAGCATGCTGATCGATGGGCTGGCCGGTCTGCGGGCCGACGACCGCCCGGCCATCGCCGCCGCCTGCGCCCGCCTTCGTGCGACGATCGAGGCGCTGGCCGTGCCCGCTGAGATCGAGCGGGACATCATCACCCACCTGGCGGACCTCGGCGACGTCCCCTGTGCCGTACGGTCGAGCGCCACCGCCGAGGACCTGCCGTCGAGTTCCTTCGCCGGCCAGCAGGACACCTACCTGAACGTCCGCGGACCCGAGTCGGTGGTCCACAACGTCAGGCGGTGCTGGGCGTCGCTGTTCACCGACCGGGCGGTGGCGTACCGCATCAGGAGCGGCTTCGACCACCGCGCGGTCCAGGTCTCGGTGGTCGTGCAGCGGATGGTCTTTCCCGAGGCGGCGGGCATCATGTTCACCGCCGACCCCGTCACGTCCAACCGGACGGTGGTCTCGATCGACGCGGGCTTCGGCCTGGGCGAGGCGCTGGTCTCCGGCCTGGTCAACGCCGACACCTACCGGGTCAAGGCGGGGCAGATCATCGACAAGGTGGTCTCCGTCCAGACGATGGAGCTGCGCGCCTCGGCGGACGGCGGCACGGAGGAGCGGCCGGTGGAGGCCGCGCGGCAGAACGCGCAGACCCTGGCCGACGAGCAGATCCTTCAGCTGGAGACCCTCGGGCGGCGGATCGAGGCCCACTTCGGCCGGCCGCAGGACATCGAGTGGGGCCTGTCCGACGGTGTGTTCCACGTGCTGCAGAGCCGTCCCATCACCACGCTGTACCCGGTTCCGGCCTCGGACGACGGCAAGAACCACGTCTACATCTCGTACGGGCACCGCCAGATGATGACCGACGCGTTCACCCCGCTCGGCCTGTCGTTCTTCCTCCTGCTGGACGAGTGGCTCGGCCGCCCGAAGATGGCGGTGGCCGGGAACCGGTTCTACAAGGACATGTCCAACGAGCTCTCGTCGACGTGGGCCCGGCCGGTCACGATCAAGAGCCTCGGCCAGGTCGACGTGCTGATGGCCAACGCCCTGCGCACCGTGCTGAGCCGGAAGGACTTCGTCAAGTCGCTGGCCCACGGAAAGACGTCGGTGATGAACTTCGGCAAGGGCGGTCCCCTGCCGATGGCTCGCCAATACCTCAAGCTGTCCCGCGAGGACGACCCCAGCGTGGTCCCCGAGCTCATCGCTCAGAACGAGGAGTCGGTGGCCAGGCTCCGGGAGGCGATCGCCGGGAAGTCCGGTGACGACGTGTTCGCGTTCATCATCGAGGACCATCGCGAGCTGACCGACATCATGTTCGAGCCGCGGAGCGTGGCGGCGGCCTTCCTCGGCATCCAGTCGGTGAACTGGGTCAACAAGCACATGAACGCCTGGCTGGGTGTGAAGAACGCCGCCGACGCCGTCGGCCAGTCGGCCGACCACAACGTCGTGGCGGCGATGGGGCTCGACCTGCTCGACGTCTCCGACGTGGTACGGCGGTACCCGGCCGTCGTCGACTATTTCGCGGAAGGCGCGGGCAAGGGCGGACCCGAGCGCGACACGTTCTTCGCCGGGCTCTCCGACCTCGACGGCGGCGACGTCGTGCGCCAGGCCATCGAGGAGTACCTGCACAAGTACGGCATGCACTGCCAGGGCGACATCGACATCACCAGAACGCGCTGGAGCGAGGACCCGACGCTGCTCGTCCCGCTCATCCTCGGCAACATCAAGAACTTCCCGCCCGGCGAGCGCGAGCGCCGCGTCGAGCAGGGGCGCGCGGACGCCGAGCGCTCGATGAACGACCTCCTGGACCAGCTGAGAAGCAAGGTAGGCGGCCGGAAGGCGAAGAAGGCGGCGCGGCAGATGAGCCTGGTGCGCCACTTCATCGGGTACCGGGAGTACTCCAAGCACGCGTGCCTGCAGCGCTACGGCCTGTACAAGCAGGCGCTGATGGGCGAGGCCAGGAAGCTGGTGGCGCAGGGCGTGATCAAGGAGCCGGAGGACGTCTACTTCCTGTCGCTGGAGGAGTTCAGGCAGGTGGTCAACAGCGGGCGGCTGGACTACGCGGTGATCACCGAGCGGCGTGAGGCGCACGAGACGTACCAGAAGCTGACCCCGCCGCGAGTGATCACCTCGGAGGGCGAGGTGATCAACGGCGAGTACGACGCGGGCGACCGGCCCGAGGGGGCGCTGGCGGGCATCCCGGTGTCGTCCGGCGTCGTGGAGGGCCGCGCGCGGGTCGTCCTGAGCATGGAGGACGCCGAGGTGGAGGAGGGCGACATCCTGGTCACGGTCTTCACCGACCCGAGCTGGTCGGCGCTGTTCGTCTCGGTGAAGGGCGTCGTCATGGAGGTCGGCGGGGTGATGACGCACGGCGCGGTGGTCGCGCGGGAGTACGGCCTGCCGTCGGTCGTCGGCGTGGAGGGCGCCACCCAGCGCATCAAGGACGGGCAGCTCATCCGGGTGAACGGCAGCGAGGGCTACGTGGAGCTGCTGTCCTGATCACGGGTTCCGTCAATGTCCGCATCATCGATCTTCGTGGTGTCGCGCGGCTGGACGTACGGCTCCCGTCCGGGGGACTGACCGGCCTCGATGGCGCGTTCGCGGGCGAGCTCGGCGTCGAACTCCACGCCGAGCAGCACGGCGATGTTGGTGATCCACAGCCAGATCAGGAAGACGACGACACCGGCCAGCGCGGCGTAGGTCTTGCTGTAGGTGGCGAAGTTGGCCACGTAGAAGCCGAACACGGCGGACGCGACGATCCACACCGTGACGGCCAGCAGGCTGCCGGGGGTGATCCACCGGAAGCCGGGGTGTACGACGTTGGGCGCCGCCCAGTACAGCAGGGCCAGCACGAACGTCACGACAAGGACCAGGATCGGCCACTTGGCGATGCCCCACACGGTCAGGGCGGTCTGGCCGATGCCGAGGAGCCGGCCGGCCTGGTCGGCGAGCCCGCCGGTGAACACGACGGCGACCGCGCCGGCCGCCATCAGGACCACCAGCACGGTGGTGATGGCCAGGCGCAGCGGCAGTGTCTTCCAGACGGGGCGGCCTTCCGGCATCTCGTACATGACGTTCGAGGCCCGCATGAAGGCCCCCACGTAGCCGGAGGCCGACCACAGGGCGATGGCGAGGCCGACCACGGTGGCGAGGCTCGCGGCGCGCGGGCTCTCCTGCAACGCCTGGAGCGCGGTGTCGATGATCTGCCGCGCGGGTCCCGGCGCCATCGCGCTCAGGTTGTCCACCAGCGGCTGCGTGGCCGACTGGCCGAACACGCCGAGCAGCGAGACGACCGCCAGCAGCGCCGGGAAGATCGACAGGACCGCGTAGTAAGTGAGCGCCGCCGCCCAGTCGGTGACCTTGTCGTCCCTGAACTCCTTGACGGTCCGCTTGAGCACTCCCCACCAGGAGCGCTTGGACAACTCCGCCGGCCCTTCGACTACCTGCGTCACGATCTTCCCGCCCTCAGCTGGTCGTGGCCTGGCGGCTACCCTCGCCCTCCATCCCTATGCCTACGACCGCTATACGCACGCATAGTAGGCTTTCTCAGCAGGCAGCGAGCTATACAAAAGGTGGCAGCGTGACGATCGCACCCGACCCCGAAGACCTCACCGCCCGCGCCCGGATCCGCGACGCGGCGCTGCGGCACTTCGGCGAGCACGGGTTCGAGCGGGCCACGATCCGGGGCATCGCCGAGACCGCCGGTGTGTCATCCGGGCTGGTACGCCACCACTTCGGCTCCAAAGAGGCGCTGCGCGACGCCTGCGACGAGCATCTGGCCAAGTTGATCCGCCGGATCAACGACCAGGTCCGGAGCGACCCCATGCCGAGTGACGTGAACTATATCGCCGTCGCCCGGACCCTCCTGGGGCCCTACCAAGCGTATGTGGGGCGGGCTCTGGCCGAGGGACGGGCCGAGGCGGTCTTCGACGAGCTCGTACGGCTGGGCGAGGAGTGGATCGAGGAGTACGACAGGACCCGGCCCGATCCCTCTCCGGTGCCCCGCAAGGCCCGGGCGGCGGCGGTCACCGCGATGGCGCTGTCGGTCACCGTCCTGCGCCACCACATGTCCCGGGCCATGGGTGTCGAGGTGCTGAGCCCGGAGGGGGACAAACTGCTCGCCAAGACCCTGATCGACATCTACTCGCATCCCATGCTCAGCCTGGAGGACGCCGCCAAGGCCCAGGCCGCCCTCGATCAGTCCCGCTGAGGCGCCGGGTAATCGCCGGGTGACCACCCGGCGGTCCCGGCCACGATGCGCACGGCCGCGCGGGCCAGCGGCTCCAGCCCCGCCACATCGATCTTGTCGAGAGTGTCGGCCGAGTCGAACAGGTACATCGGCGCCGACAGGAAGTGCACGAGCGGCACCCCTTCCGGATGGAAGAACGCCCCGTCGGTCGGCGGCATGGGCGAGAACGCGTCGGGCGGCAGCACGAAGGACCGCCGCAGCCCCTCCTCCGCCAGCGTCTCGGCGACCAGCTTCTCCAGCCGCGGCACCCGGCTGGTGAACCACCACCTGACCTCGGGGTCCGCGGTGGGGACGAGCTCGCCGTCCACGGCCTCGCAGCGCAGCGCCGCGTGTTCGAGATGAACTTGAAGCACCACGTCGGCCAGCGCCGGGCGATGGCGCTCGATGAACGCCCTGGTGCCCGCCGCATGCGCCATGTGCCCGGATGTGAGCAGGAACATCAGGTTGTGCGGCCGCGCCGAGACGGGCACAGCGGCCCAGTGACGCGCGGCGGCCAGGACGAGCGCGATGCCCGAGGCGTCCTCGACGGCCGAGGCCCACGGCCCGTCGTGGTGGGAGCCGACGATGACCGTGTGGGGCGAGTTGCCAGGCAGCGTGGCGACCACGTTGTGCGTGGTCACCGTGTCGGTGACCGACTGGGCGACCAGCTCGCCCGTGCAGGGCAGCCGGTCCAGGAGCCGCCGGGCATCAGCCCCGGACAGCCACAGAGCGGGAATCGGCCGCTCGATCGCGTCATAGGGCACGTAGTAGTCGCGCGTCTCCCACGGCAGCCCGGTCAGCGCCCCGATGAAGCCCGCCGCGCCCGCCTCCAGCGCGGGCTCGACGACCTCCATCATCCGCGGTCCGAACGGGAGGGTCTGGACGAGCGTGTCGAAGACGCCCTCCGGGTCGTAGGACGACGTGGCCAGCGTGCTGACGTACGACTGCGGCAGCTCGGTGAAGGCCAATTCGTCCACCGCGATGTCGCCGGGCCGCGCGTCGGCGAGCGGCGCGATCCTGGCGCGCAGGCCGTCCGTCGGCAGGGTGTGCGGGAGCGGGAACCCGGTCAGCTCCGTGCCGTCGTCGAGCCGCAGCACCCCGGTGCCGGGCTGCCATCGGGGCACCTCCACCGGCTCCAGCGAGACCTCCAGCCCGAACTCCGTCAGCCGCTCGGCCAGCCACCGCTCGGTCCACGCGTCCGCCGGATAGCCCGGCCGCCGGATGCCCCGGGACACGACGGTCTCGATCCAGCCGAGCATCTCGGCGGCGGAAGGCACGTGATCCATGGGCTGATCCAACCATTGACAGCGGTCCTTTGTGAAGCGACAGTTTCGGTCATCCGTACAACTTGTGGAGGCTGTATGAAGCTCGTCGTGGCCGTCATCATGGTCCTGCTGGGGATCATGGCCAGACCGGCCCAGGCCGCGGACACCATCGAAGCGCACTACAAGGTCGCGGGCCCCTGGGCGGTCACGACCGCCGACGCCCCGGGTTACAAGCTCTACTACCCGGCCGACCTCGGCGCCGGAGGCGTCAAGCATCCGATCATCACCTGGGGCAACGGCACGGGCGCCGTGCCCACGCAGTATTCCGGGTTACTCAACCAGCTCGCCTCCTGGGGCTTCGCCGTGGTCGCCTCGACCGACACCACGACCGGCACCGGGTCGGAGATGATCGCCGCCGCCCAATACCTGATCGCCAGGAACACCGACAGCTCCAGCGTCTTCTACGGCAAGCTCGACGTGACGAAGGTCGGCGCGGTCGGCCACTCCCAGGGCGCCGGCGGCTCGGTGAACACCGCGACCAAGTCCGGCGGCCTGATCGACACCGTCGTCCCCATCGCGCTGCCCGCGCCCATCTGGGTGGGCTCGGGGGACAAGTTCTATGTCGACCAGCTGGCCTGCCCGGTGCTGTTCGTCAGCGGCGCCAACGACACCCTCATCTCGCCCAACTCGGCCCTCCAGACGTACTACGGCCAGGTCCCGGGAGCGGCGGCGAAGGCGCAGCTCAAGGGCGCCGACCACAACACGATCCAGGGCACGGGCGGCGGCTTCCTCGGTTATGTGACGGCCTGGCTGATGTACCAGCTCCAGGGCGACACCTACGCCAGGGGCGCCTTCGCCGGCACCACCCCGGAGCTCAACACCAACGCCAACTGGCAGAACCAGGTGGAGAAGAACCTGCCCTAACGGCGCAGCGCGAAGGCGGCGCGCGGGTTGCCGATCAGCGCCGCCTTCGCCACCTCGCCCAGTCCCGCGGCCTCCAGCCGCGGCACGAATCGCCCCAGAAGGTACGTCAGGCCGGGCCCGCCGCCCAGGCTCGGCCAGTACGACCTGCGCGCCAGGTCCATCCCGAACAGCACCCGATCCCCCAGCCCGCGCTCGGCGAGCTCGGCGACCAGCGAGACGATCTCGCTGTCCGGGCCGTACTTGACGCGGCCCGGCCGGTCGAAGGCCAGATAGGCCCCTCTCTCCGCCAACGAGGCGAGATATCCGGCGTCGGGATTGTGGTCGATGTGCCCGAGCACCACCCGATCGGCCGCCACCCCTTCAGAGGCCAGCGCGTCGAGCAGCTCGTGTCCCATCGTGCCCTTGTCGCAATGGGTGACGACCGGCACCCCGGTCCGCCGGGCGGCGGCGGCCACCGCGCCGACCAGCCGCGCCACCCCGCGCCCGAACGAGTGGTACGCCGTGGCGATCTTGATGGCGCCCGCACGGGCCGACGACCGCCGCACCAGCGGCCCCACCAGCCCGTATTCGTCCATGCCCTGGTCGATCTCGGCCACGAGGAGCTCCGTGATCTCGTCGACCGAGTAGCGGTGCATCCAGTGCATGTCGCTGTAGTAACCGCTCTTGTGGAACCCGGTCACCGCGATCACGTGCAGCCCGGTCCGCTCCGCCAGCTCCTTCATCAGGGACGGACTGCGGCCGAAGCCGAGCGGCGTCATCTCGACCACCGCGGAAAGGCCCAGCCGCTGCGCCTCTGTCACCTCCACCACGGCCGCGTCGAAGGAGTCGAGCCGGTAGTCCGGCTCGTTGCGCACCGGCCAGCCACCGGTCATGAACAGGTGCTCGTGCGCATAGGTGATGCCAAGCTCCTCGACATCTCCCAGCACGGTACGGACGGTCACAGAAGCGCTCCTTCTTCTCGCAGCCGCGTGCGAAGCAGCTCCACGTCCACCGCCGCGGGCTCCACCCCGGCCTGTACGGCCAGCGCCGCGGCCGTCCCCGCCGCCTGCCCCATCGCCATGCACTGCCCCATGGACCGGGCGGAGGCGTGAGCGTCGTGCGTGGCCGACAGGCAGCGCCCCGCCACGATCAGCCCGTCTACCTCGACGGGGAGCAGGCACCGGTAAGGGATGCCATAGGTGCCGAAGTCGTGGACGTACTCCCAGCGGGTGGCGGCCCCCGAGTCGTGGTCCTCGATGGGCGCGCCGCACCGCGCGATCGTGTCGGGAAAATCCCTCCCGGCCAACACATCATCAGAAGTCAGGACATATCGTCCGACCAGGCGGCGTGACTCCCGTACCCCGATACGTACGGACGTGCTGAGCAGCACGGCCGAGCCGTACCCCGGGACCTTCGCCCGCAGGAAGGCGACATAGTCGCGGACCTGCCGCCGCCCCACCCGCTCGGCCTCCGCCAGCTCGACCGGGTCGGTCGGATCGAGGCCGGTCACCCGCGTGAGGTTGGTGTGCACGATCCCGTCGTTCACGGTCCGGTGCACGGACCCCTCACGCCTCGGCAGGTCGGCGTCGGCCATCAGCGCGTGCAGCTCCGCCGTGCTGGTGGCGGACAGATCGACCCCGCCGAGCCGGAACGTGGCCGTCATCGGCTGGAGCCGCATCCCGGGCCGTTCGAGGGTGGCCCCGGCCCGCCAGGCCACCTCGGCGTCCCCGGTGGCGTCGATCACCACCCGGGCCTTGACCAGGAACCGGCCGGCCACGGTCTCCACGACGACGCCGGTGCCCGGCACGAAGTCGCAGACCCTGGCGTGCAGGAGCGCGTCCGGGACCAGCTCGTCCCAGACCAGCTTGAGCTCCTCGGGCTCGTAGGTCACCCCGGTGCCCGCGCCGTAGGTGTTGGGCCGCTCGAAGGCGGCCCCGGCCTCGAAGAGCCGCTCGCACACCTCCCAGCCGACGCCGCCGACGACCCGCCGCGAGACGGGGCCGGGGGCGTAGAAGCCGTAGAAGGTGTCGAGCACCGCGGCACCCGTACCGCCGAGGAAGCCCGCCGACTCCACCAGCAGGCACGACGCCCCGGCACGCGCCGCCGCGACGGCGGCCGCGCACCCCGCGCTGCCTCCGCCCGCGACCACGACATCGCCTTCCCACAGGACGTTCATCGCAGGTGCCACCCTCCGTCGACGGGAATGACCGCGCCCGTGGTCCGTCCGGACGACGGCGACAGCAGCCACAGCACGGCCTGGGCGACCTCCTCCGGCTGGCACAGCTCGGCGCCGAGCGGCATCAGCGACGGCAGCTTGGCCTTGATCGCCTCGGAGGTCTGGGCGCGGCGGCTCATCGGCGTGGCCACCAGCCCGGCCGAGATCAGGTTGACCCGCACACCGTGCGGCGCCGCCTCGCGGGCCGCGGTCCTGATCAGCGGGATCAGCGCGCCCTTGGCCGAGGCGTAGGCCACGGTGCGGAAGTCGTCGTCGAGCGACGAGGCCAGCGCCGAGCCGATCACCACGATCGACCCGCCCTCCCGCATCGCGGGGATCGCCGCGCGCAGCAGCCGGAACACCGACTCGTGGTTGACCCGGTGCACCTCGTGCCACGCCGTGTCGGTGCACTCGACCACGCCGCCGTCGCCGAGCGAGCGGCCCGACATGCCGACCGCGTGCACGACTCCGGAGATCTGCCCGTGCGCGGCCGTCGCCTGGGCCAGGGCCTTCTCCGCGTGCCCCGGCGTGGTGATGTCGATCCCGCCGGCCAGGTCCACGCCGAAGGCGGCCCCGCCGGTGGCCTCGACCGCCGCCACGCAGGCCCGGCCGATGCCGCCGTCCGAGCCGGCCACCAGTACGGCGCTCATGGTTTCCTGAGCACCGCGGCGGCGCGGCGGGCGTGTTCGAGGTAGGCGGCCTCGAACAGCTCCTCCGAGCGCGGGCCGCCGACGAGCTTGGCGCTGGAGATGACCGGCGGGACCCAGCCGCCCGCGACGAGCAGTTCGGCGGTACGGACCTTGATCTCGTTGACCACGGAGACCGCGGCCAGCGTGCTGCCAGGACCGACCGGCTCGGCCAGCCCGTCGACGGAGCACAGCGCGTCGCCGACCGGGGTGCACAGGTCGATCACCACGTCGGCGTGGTCGGCGAGCCGGGTCCCGCTGGGGTGACCGGGCTCGACGGCCGTGGTCTCCCGCATCGACGTGACGGCCACCACGGGCAGTCCCGCCTTGCGCAGCCCCATCGCCATCTCGATCGGCACGGCGTTCAGGCCGCTGACGCTGAACACGATGGCCGCGTCGGTCGGCCGCAGCTCGAAGTTGGCCAGGATGGCGTCGGCGAGCCCTTCGACCCGCTCGATGAACATCGCCTGCCGCATCCCGTTCGACCCGGCCACCTGCGTGTAGAACGTCGTCGACAGGTCCACGATGGGGTGGAAGCCGGGATAGGAGCCGTAGCGGGGGAACATCTCCTCCACACCCATCCGCGAATGTCCGGTCCCGAACGTGTGCACCACGCCCCCGCCGCCGATGGCCGAGGCGGCCGTCCGAGCGGCCGCGGCGAGCGCGTCCTCCTGTGTCCGCTCGATCTCGCCGAGCAGGTCCATCGCGCGCCGTATCCATTTCATCCAGATCTCCTCCCGTAGAGCGCGGCACCGATCGCCCCGGCCATCGGGCCGAGTACGGCGGGTAGCACCGCGATTTCCCCGATGAGCGGACGTCGCCGCTCAAGTTCCTTGTCCAGGGCGGATCGCATGAGATCGAGCGCGCCGGAGATCCCGCCGCCCACGACCACCGTGCCGACGCCGAAGAACGCCGCCGCGTCGCCCAGCGCGATACCGAGCGCCCAGCCCGCCCTGGACAGCACGCCCAGCGCCCGCCCGTCGCCCGTCCTGGCGGCCTCGGCGACCTCCTTGGGCGAGCCGGAGCCGAAGGCCCGCACGATGCCCGGCCCGCCGGCGAACGTCTCCACGCAGCCCCGGTTGCCGCAGCAGCACACCGGCCCCCAGGGGGAGACCGTGACGTGCCCGATCTCGCCGAGATTGTCGCGCGGGCCGACGAGTATCCCGCCGCGCAGCGCCACCGCCCCGCCCACCCCGGTCCCGAGCACCGCGAACAGCACGTCGGGCAGCCCGCGAGCCGCCCCGAGGAGCAGCTCGGCGAGCCCGAACGCGCGGGCGTCGTTGACCACGGTCACCGGCGCCCCGGTCAGGGCGCCCAGCCGCGAGCCGACCGGATAGCCGTCCCAGTCACCGGGCGGGTTCGGCACGAACAGCGCGGTCCCGGTGTCGCGGTCCACGTGGCCGGGCAGCCCGATCCCGATGCTCTCCACCCGGTGGGCGGCAAGCGAGGCCACGAACGTCATCGTCTCGTCGGGGTCCGGCGGCGTGGGGACGGTGCCCTCGCCGACCACCCTCTCGCCCTCCAAAACCACCCATTTGGTGTACGTGCCGCCGACGTCGATCCCGAGCCGCGTCACAGCCCGACCCTCAGGACCCGCGAGGCGAACCCGGCGTCCTCGGGCACCGCGACCGGGCGGAACGGCTCGACACCGAGCAGCCGCAGGTAGGCCAGCAGCGGCTGGGAGTGGCTGTGCAGGTTGGCGACGGGGTACGCCTGCATGGCCACGCCGACGTCGGCCAGGTCCCAGGTGCGTCCCGGCCGCTCGGTCTCGGGCGCGAGGTAGGCGTCGGGGCCGGACAGCGTGCCTTCCCATACGTCCGGATAGGCAGCCGTATGGGCGGCCAGGGACATCCGGCGCCACCACTGCCAGCCGAGCTCGGGAGCGTGCTCGGCGGCGGCCCAGATCAGCGTCATGTTGATCGCGTACCAGATCGTGCCGACCCCGCCGGGGCCGTAAGCGCCCTTGTCGGGCCAGCGCAGCCGGGCGCCCAGCGGCGAATCGGCGGCGGAGGTCCGCTCGATCGTGTGCAACAGCTCCACAGCCCGCTCAGGAGGAGCGGCGCCGCACAGAATCGCCCAAGGCTGCACCTCCAGCCACAGGTCGGACTCCCCGACGATGGCTCCCGGGCCGTACGCGCGCCGGTACCATCGGCCGTTCCACTCCCCCGCCACCAGCTCGCGCAGTTCCTCGCCGAGCTTGCGGGCCTCGGCCGCGGTGGCGTGGTCGCCGAGCCGCTCGGCCAGGACCGCGTAGCGGGGCAGGACCCAGGCGGCCATGGCGGAGTTCAGGACCGACTCGCCGTGGGAGATCATCAACTCGCGGTCCACCCCGCTCTCGGTGATGGCCATGTCGTTCCAGTCGGCGTTCAGTATCCGCAGGTGGCCGTGCTCTCCCCGGCCCACCACGTCGGTGAGGAACCTGAACTGCCGGCGCAGGTTCGCGCCGAGCGACACCGGCGCCGCCCCATGGACCGGGTGGTACGACACGGGGTCGCCGAAGGCCGCCAGGTCGCCCGTCGCGCTCAGGTATTCGGCCGCCAGCCACAGGGCCCACAGGTTCTGGTCCGAGGGCCGGAACAGGTCGGTCCATGGCTGCTTGTCCGGTCCGAGCGCATAGGGCAGGTCACCGTCGGGTCCGCCCCAGGCGCAGGTGTTGCGCAGCACGGACAGGGCCAGCTCCGGCTCGATGTACACCAGCGGCAGGGCGTGCTGGAGCGGGTCGCGCGCGGCGCCGTTGAAGCCGTGCCGGAAGGAGTAGCACGAGCCCTGGTCGAGGGTGTGCCCGCCGAGCACGCCGTCGGCGCAGGCCGCGCCGGTCAGCAGCGCCGCGTGCCACGGGACCTCCCGCTCGGCCGCGGGCGCCCGCGCCGCGACCGCCCGCGGCAGCCGCTCGCGCAGCGCGGCGAGGCTGCTCGCGAACGCCCCCGTCACCTCGCCAACTCGGCCGTCCGTCTCGTCGTCCAGCAGCCCATATCTCAGCTCCAGCAGGCGCTGTCCGCCCGCCGCCAGCTCCAGGGGTACGGCCAAGCGGCCGGACCTGGTCCTGGGGCCGCCGACGAGCTCCAGCTCCAGCCCGGGATCCTCGGTCGGCTTCGCGCCGCTGATGAGCTCGACCCGGGCCGCCCCGGCCGTCCACTCCTCGGTCAGCTCCAGACGTACCGGCTCGTCCAGCAGGTTGCGCACGTGCAGCCGGATCAGCACCCACGGGTGCTCGCCCTCGGGGCACAGCACCGTGCGGTCCAGCGCCACGCGGTCGTCGGCGACCCGGACGATCGCGAACGTCGGCCCGAAGATCCGCTCCGATGTCGAAATATCGGTGGAAAGGGTGCCGACGCGCGTCACGCCGGTGCCACGGGTGAGCCACAGCAGCCCGGTGTGCTCGTCGAACAGGTCGCTGAGCCCGTAGTTGTCCGCGACCAGCGTGATCCGCCGGTTCCCGACATGGACGAAGTGCCGCCGGGTGAGCGGGTCCAGGACGGGATCCCACTCCGCGCGCGGGTCGCTCTCCTGGTCCGTCGTGTAGGCGAAGGCGGGCAGCCCGTACGCGGTGGTCCATGCGCCGAACGCGCTCATTTCCGTACCCCTCCCAAGGTCAGCCCCGCCACGTAGTAGCGCTGCAGCAGGAACATCAGCACCAGCGGCGGCACCGCCGTGATCAGGGCCGCGGTGCTGACCAGGCCGATGCTGAAGTCGTACTCCGTCTGGAGCTGCGAGAGCCCCACGGGCAGCGGCCAGAGGCCGGGATCGTTGGCCACGATGAGCGGCCACAGCAGGTTGTCCCACTGCGCGAGGAACTGCAGCAGGAAGAGCGTGAGCAGGGCGGGCCGCAGCAGCGGCACTCCAATGCGGAGGAAGATCCGCAACTCGCTCGCGCCGTCCACCCGCGCCGACAGCAGCAGCTCATGCGGCAGGGCCAGGGCGAACTGGCGGACCAGGAACACCCCGAACGCGCTCATCATGAACGGCACGATCATCCCCTGGTAGGAGTTGATCCAGCCCAGCTGCTTGACGATGAGGTACATCGGCACGAGCACCACGATCGGCGACAGCGACAGCGTCCCCACGATGACCGCGAACAGCACCCGGCTGCCGGGGAACCTGAGCTGCGCGAGCGCGTATCCGGCGGCCGAGGAGAAGATCACTTCGAGGACGCCGATGCCGAGCGCGAGGATCAGGCTGTTGCGCAGGTAGACGGGGAAGCCGCCCTGGTCGAACAGCTGCGAGACGTGCGCGCCCAGCTGGGAGACGTCGAAGCCGAACCCGCCGAGATCGGTCGCGTCCGACGCGGACGAGACCGCGAACATCGCGTACACCGGCAGCAGCAGCACGGCCACGACCAGGGTCAGGATCGTGTTGCGGACCACCTTCACCCGTCATCGCCTCCCCTGAGCACCCTGAACTGCACGAGCGAGAGCGCCAGCATGGCCACCAGCAGGACCATCGCGATGGCCGAGGCGTAGCCCATGCGCTCGAACCCGAAGCCGGTCGCCCACAGGTAGAGCGGCAGCACCTCGGTGGCGCCCGCCGGGCCGCCCTTGGTGAGCAGGAAGGCGGGCACGAACGACTGCATCGCCCCGACCACCGCGATGACCAGCACGAACAGCAGCGTGCGGCGCAGCAGCGGGAGCGTGATGCGGTAGAAGACCCGTATCGGACCGGCACCGTCGAGCGCGGCCGCCTCGAACACGCTCAGCGGCAACCCCTGCAACCCGGCGGTCAGGATGATCACGAACAGCCCGAGGTGCTTCCACGTCGTCATGATCACCAGGGCCCAGAGCGCGAGCCCCTCGTCGGTCAGCCACGGCTTCGGCTCCGCTCCGACGAGCCCGATCAGCGCGTTCGCCAGGCCCTTGTCGGCGAAGATCACCGACCACACCATCGAGGTGGCCACCAGCGGCATCGCCGCCGGGATCATGACCAGCCCGCGGAGGAAGGCGTTGTAGCGGCCCGGCTTGCTCAGCGGTACGGCTATCGCCAGGCCGAGCACGATCGACGGGACCACGGAGCCGATCGTGTAGAGGGCGGTGACCCGGGCCGAGTTCCAGAAGCCGGGGTCGCCGAGCATCCTGCGGTAGTTGTCCAGGCCGGTCCATTCGGGCGTCCCGGCGAAGTCGTAGCTGGTGAAGCTGAGATACACGGCCGCGACGAACGGCACGAGCCAGAAGACCAGGAAGTAGACCGCCGCGGGGAGGGCCAGCAGGCCGCCGGTACACGCCTCCGCCCACCGCTGGCCCTTGCCCGAGACCTGCGTGACGGGCGGCACCAGTCGTAAGGAGACCGTCACAGCGTCATCCGCATGGCCTGGTCGAAGTCCGCCGCCGCCTGCTCGGGCGTCTTCTTGCCGAAGGCCACCGCGTCGGCCGCGTCGGTCAGCGCCTTGGCCATCTCGTTCCACACCGGCGTCTGCGGGCCGAAGTCGGCGTACGGGGCCGCGTCCGCCATGATGTCCAGCGCCTTCTGGTCGGCGCCCGACAACTTCTCCCAGCCCTTGACCGGGGTGAGAATGCTGGCGTCCTTGAGCTGCTTGGCCGCGACGTCCTGGCGCTGGAGGTAGTCGACGAAGTGCCAGGCGGTGTACGGCAGCTTCGACTGCTTGGCCACCGCCCAGCCCCAGGTGTAGGCCGGGGCGACCGGCTTGCCCGCGTCCCAGCGCGGCATCGGCGCGATGTCGAAGACGTCGCCGAACGTCAGCTTGGGATTCAATGTGGGGAACAGGTCCATCGCGAACAGCCCGGAGACCAGCATGGCCGCCTCGCCGGTGGCGAACAGCCCGAAGCCGGACAGCGGGCTCGACAGCTTCGGGTTGCCCAGGCTCCCGTAGTAGCGCAGCGCCTCGACCCCCGCGTCAGTGGCCAGCGTCGCCTTGGCGGCGTCGGGGCTGAGTATCGTGCCGCCCTTCCCCTTGACCAGGGCGAGCAGCTGCATCAGCGTCCACTGCGGATTGCCCAGGATCCACTGCAGGCCCACCTTCTTGCCGTCGGCCGAGGTCAGCCGCTTGCTGTATTCGGCGACCTCCTCCCAGGTCGTGGGCGGCTTGTCCGGATCCAGGCCGGCTGCCGCGAACCTGTCCTTGCGGTAGTAGAGGTAGCAGATCGTGTAGTCGGTGGGGACGCCGTAGAGCCTGCCCTCGTACGACAGCGAGCTGATCGCGTGCTCGTCGTAGTCCTGGACCAGCGCCTTCTCGTCGGCCACGCCCATGGCCTTGGGGATGATCGGGGCCAGCCGTCCCTTGCGCGCGTGACCCGGGATGGTCCAGCCGCCGATCCTGAACAGGTCCGGCGGCACGTCACCGGCGAAGGCGGTCAGCAGCTTGGCGTCGAGCTTGTCCACGGGCACGTAGAGCGGGGTGATGTCGACGCCGCCGAACTCCTGCATGTAGCTGCGCAGCAGCGGGGTGAACACCGCGTCGTACGCCTTGGTCTGGTGCAGCCAGACGGAGATCTTCCCGCGCGGCACCCCGTCGGCGGGCACCGTGGCCACCGGATCGGAGCCGCAGGCGGCCAGCAGGCCGGACGCCGTGGTCAGTGCGGCGGTCTTGAGCAAGTTGCGCCGGGTCATCATGGACATGCTCAACCTCCGGAACGGCGATGCCGTCCAGGTAGATGACTGTTTGGGGGGTTACTGGCCCATCAGGGCGTTCTTGGCGTCGTTGAGCTCCACGGAGAACACGGCGAAGTCGCCGCGCGCGTGGCGGATGGTGTATTCGAGCGCGACACCGCTCTCGGTGCACGTGTTGCGGGCGGTCGCGAGCAGGGCCGCGGCCATGGGGACGCGCAGCAACTCGGCGAGCCGGTAGTCGGCGTTGACCGCGCCGATCGTCTCCCTGCCGCTCGCGGGGGACAGTCCGTACTTCACCCGCAGCAGGTCGTAGAGCGAGCCGGTCAGGTCCTCGTCGAGGATGCCGGGCACCAGTTCGGCGGGCAGGTGGGCGCTCTCCAGCATGCAGGGCGCGCCTTCGAGCAGCCGCAGCCGCTCGACGAAGACGATCTGCTCCGTCTCCCTGACACCGAGCGCCACGGCGACCTCGGCGCCCGCCTGTTGCAGATGGGCCTTGAGCACCTGCGTCGTCGGCCTGCGGCCGAGCCGCGCCATCGTCTCGGTGAAGCCGACCGGGCCCGCCCCCAGCTCGGGGGCCACGGCCAGCGGCGCGGTGTAGGTGCCGCTGCCCTGCCTGGCCACCAGCAGGCCCTCCTGCACCAGGTCGCCGATCGCCCGGCGGGCCGTCGCCCGGCTCACGCCCGCGTACGCCATGAGGTCCTTCTCGGCGGGGATGGGCGTGTCGGGCTCGCAGTCGCGGATGGCCGCCCTCAGGCGCTCGCGCAGTTGGTAGTAGAGCGGCACCACGGCTGACGGGTCGAGGGCCAGCCGGCGTTCCCAGTCGGTCATACGCTCACGTCCTAAGTTGTACGGACGACCGTATCTTTTCCGCTCGACCCGGATGGTGTCAACCACTCGTTGTGTATCGTGCTGAGGTCGAGCGCCGGTGGAGGGTCTGTGCGGGGCGTCATGTGTACGGTGATCTGCGCGTCTCTCGTGCTGGGCGGCGCGGAATCCCGGCCCCACGAGGACAACTCCCGCTCCGCTGCGACCTTGCCAAGCACCACCGCCAAGGTCGACTTCAACCGTGACGGTTTCGAGGACTACGCGGTCTCGGCCCCGGCGGGCACGGTCGGCCACATCCTCAAAGCCGGATATATCGCCATCTTGTATGGCGCGGCTGGGGGCGTAGATCCCGCTCGGCGCCGGATCCTGCACCTCGACAGCTCCAATGTGGCGGGCGATCCCGTGGCCGGGGACGCGTTCGGGGCCCGCACCGCCGCCGGTGACTTCGACGCCGACGGCTACACCGACCTGGCAGTCGGCTCGTACAACCCCTTCGAGCTGGACCGGCGGTTCGTCACCCTGCTGTGGGGCGGCAAGGACGGGCTGGCGCTGGGCACCCCGCTGGTCGACCCCCCGCGCACCGACGTCCCGCCGGACCTGGTCGACCGTACCGAGGGCCGGGAGCTGGCGGTCGGCGACTTCGACGGCGACGGCAAGGACGACCTGGCCGCCACCAGCGAGCGGGGGCTGGTGAACGTCTTCCACGGCCCGTTCCCGCGTGACGGCCGCCCGGCCCGCAAGGTCGTCCTGGACGGGACCTACGAGCAGCCGACCAGGCTGGTCGCCGGCGACCTGACCGGCGACGGCAAGGACGACCTGGTCACTACGCACGCCTGGGAGGAGACGGCCGAGCCGTCCCTGTTCTGGAAGGGCGGCCCGCAGGGGCTCGCCGGGCGGCCGAGCCGGCTGGACGCCGCCGCCACTGGCACTGTGGGCGACCTCGACGGCGACCACTACGGCGACCTGGTGCTGCGCGTCATCCCCAGCGGCTTCGTCGACACCCTGAAGGCCGACAAAGGCACCATCAAGGTCCTGTACGGCTCGCCGGACGGCCCCGGCCGCCGTACCCGCACCTTCACCCAGGACAGCCCCGGCGTGCCGGGGAGCGGCGCGCGAGGTGACCAGTTCGGCTTCGACCTGGCCGCCGGGGACGTGGACGGCGACGGATACGCCGACATCGCCGCGGGTGTACCCGGCAAGGCCGGCGGCGGCGCCGTGCTGCTGCTCAGAGGCGGCAGGAGCGGCCCGACCGGGGCGCGACTGTTCACCCAGGCCAGTCCGGGCATCCCGGGGACCGCCGAAGACGGGGACCGGTTCGGCGCCTCCGTCAGCCTGCGCGACCTTGACGGCGACGGCCGCGCCGACCTCGGCGTGGGCGCCCCCGGAGAAGACGGCGAAGCTGTGAAGACCGGCGCGGCGTGGGTGCTGCCCGGTTCACCCGGCGGCTTGACCACCGATGGCGCCCTCTCGTTCGACCCGGCCGCCATCCAGGCGTCCGACACGGGCTCCCACCTGGGAATGTGGTCCGCCAAATAGGGCCGACAGCGAGCTGCCCCGGCGTAGGCGCGGTCCGAAAGATCAGTTTCGGCTGAACCGACTTCCAAAGCCCCGCGTACCTACTCACGTCCGGACACGTGCCCCAGGAGGTGTCGTGGAGCTCAGCCTTTTGCGAGCGCAGGCGCACAGCCCTTCGTACTTCTCACTGCTGCGCGGATCATCGGGACAGCTTGCCCCGGTGGACTTCTGCATCCCGTGTAACCCTTACTTCCCGACCCCGGAAATATTCGAGCATCTCGGGAGGAACCTGGAGACGATCCTTAAGTTCTATCCGAGCGACGCGGACACGATCACCGCGGAGCTCTGCTCCACCCTCGGGCTCCACCCCAAGACGGTCGCGATGGGAAACGGATCCACCGAGCTGATCACCTGGATCGACCACCTGCTGGTGAAGGAGAGCCTGGCGGTGCCGATCCCCACCTTCGGCCGCTGGACCGACCAGCCCATGGAGACCGGGAAGCGGGTCGACATGTACCCGCTGATGGAGGGCCACAATTTCGGCCTCGACGTCAATGATTTCGTGCGCTTCGTCCGCATGCGCGGCTCCCGCGTGGCGGTGATCTGCAACCCCAACAACCCCGACGGCGGGTACCTGCCCAAGCACGAGGTCAGGCGCCTGCTCGACCTGCTCATCGACCTGGACCTGGTGATCGTCGACGAGTCGTTCGGCGAGTTCGTGGACGCCGAGCCGTATCCGGGCGTGGCCGCGGAGGCCGCGGTCCGGCCCAACGTGATCGTGCTCCGCAGCCTGGGCAAGAACTTCGGGCTGCACGGCATCCGGTTCGGCTACATGGTCGCCAACCCGGCGCTGGCCGGGAAGATACGCGACGCGCTGCCCAAGTGGAACCTCAACTCGTTCGCCGAGGTCGTGGTGTTCATGATGAAGCAGTGCCGACCCGAGTACCAGGAGAGCCTCAGGCGGCTCGCCCAGGACAGGCGGGCGATGTTCCACCAGCTCAGCGCGATGCCGGAGCTGACCGTCTACGCCTCGCAGGGCAACTTTCTGCTGGTGAAGCTGCCCCCGGGACATGACGGGGTGCCGCTGCGCGACCACCTGCTGTCCGAGCACGGTGTGTACGTCCGCGAGTGCGGCAACAAGCTGGGCACGACCAGCCAGTTCCTTCGCCTGGTGGTCCGGCCGCAGGAGGACGTACGGCGCTTACTGGTCGGCATGACCCAGTATCTGTACTCCGGCAGCCTGCACGAGATCCCCGTCACCGGCCTGCACCATCGAGCCGTGAACCCGTTGTCCGCCTGACTCACCGGCGGAAACCCCACATTCGTGGTGCCGCGCCCGTCCACCCGGGCGCGGCACCCGGCCCTACCCAGTAAGCCGACTGGACCGAGAAGGGACCGCGTCGCGGTGCGCATGAAACGCAAGATCTCCTACACCGCCGCCACGGGCACACTCGCCCTGCTCACGGCGTGCGGCGGCAACGACATGACCGGCCAGGACGGCAGAGCGGGCGGCGCGCTCGGCGCCGCCACGTCGGCCGCGTCACCGTCGGTCGTGTTCAACGACGCCGACGTCATGTTCATGCAGATGATGATCCCGCACCACGAGCAGGCGGTGGAGATGGCCGGCCTGGCGCCGTCCCGCGCGAGCGACATCGAGGTCACGGAGCTCGCCGAGAAGATCAAGGCCTCCCAGGAGCCGGAGATCCAGACCATGAAGGGCTGGCTGACGGCGTGGAACAAGCCCGAAATGTCCAGCCATGTGGGTCATGAGATGCCGGGTCTCATCTCCGAGGAAGCCATGGAGCAGCTCAGGAAGGCCAAGGGCAAGAAGTTCGACAAGCTGTTCGCCCGGCACATGATCGTGCACCACAACGGCGCGATCGAGATGGTCCGTACCCAGGAGGCTGAGGGGGCCGACCCCAAGGTCAAGAAGGTGGCCACGCACATGGCGACCCACCAGCGGGACGAGGTCGCCCAGCTCCAGACGATCGTCGACCGCCTCTGAGCCGGACGCTCATCCCACCGGGAAGCGTGTCACCCACCTGCGTTGCCACGGGGTCTCGACCGCCCGCCGGTTGTGGTGCTCCCGTGTCCAGGTGATCGCCTCAGCCGGGGACAGCCCGGACAGTACGGCCAGGCAGGCGATGACAGTGCCGGTACGGCCGACGCCATGTCCACAGGCCACCTCCACCTGGCGACCGGCCTTGGCCTGCTCGTGCAACGAGCGGATCAGGCCGACCGCGCCGTCGCGGTCGCGCGGCAGCAGGAAGTCCGGCCAGTCGATCCAGTCGTGCGGCCACGACAGCCCGGCCCCGCCACGCCGCCGCAACTTCGAGGTTCCCAGGTAGAGGCCGTAGTCGGGGGCGGGCCCGGTAGGCGGCGCGTCCAACAGGCCACGGCCGCGAACATAGGTTCCATCGGGGAGGCGGATCGCTCCCACAAGCTGCGAGTCGGTCATGTCCCCATTTTTGCCCCTCTCAGCCGACCAGGAGGTTGATACCGAGCATGCGCGCCCCCGTCTCGGTCCGCGGCTGGTGACGGCTGCCCGCGGCGAACACCACGTAGCTTCCCTCCCTGTACCGCGTCTCGCCCTCGATCACCTCGCCGCTGAGCACGTAGTAACGCTCCTCCCCCTCGTGTACGTCCACCTCGGGCCACTGCGTGCCGGGGGCGAAGTCGATGAGCCAGCCCCGCGCCAGCCCGGTCGCGGTGAGCCGCCGCCTGATGATGCCGGGCGCCACCTCCACCGGCTCCACGTCGTCGATGTGCAATGCCTGCCGGTCCGTTTCCATGCCGCCATCCTGGCGAGCGCGACGGGCATCCACCCAGTGCCAGAAAAGACGTCATGGAGTACTTTTCTGCCATGTCATCAGAGCATCGCGTCGTCGCGCTGGCCAGCCCGCCCCAGGCGACGTTCGAGCTGAGCTGCGCCGCAGAGGTGTTCGCCACCGTACGGCCCGGCCTGGCCCGCCCCTACGACTTCTGCGTCTGCGCCGAGACGCCGGGGCCGGTGCCCACCCTGGCCGGTTACTCGATCACGGTCACCGAGGGCCTGGCCGCGCTGGAGAGCGCCGACACGGTCGTCATCCCCGGCTGGCAGACCCGCACGGCCTCGGGGGCCGTACTCTCCGCGCTCCGCCAAGCGCACCGGCGCGGCGCGCGGATCGCCGCCATCTGCTCGGGCGCGTTCGTCCTGGCGCAGGCCGGGCTGCTCGACGGACGGCGGGCCACGACACACTGGCGGCTGGCGGCCGAGCTCGCGGAACGCTTCCCCGCCGTCCCAGTCGATCCCGACGTGCTCTACGTGGACCATGGCGACGTCGCCACCAGCGCCGGCACCAGCGCGGGGATCGACCTGTGCCTGCACCTCGTACGGACCGACCACGGCGCCGCCTACGCCGCGAAGGTGGCCCGCCACATGGTCATGCCGCCGCACCGGGAGGGCGGGCAGCTCCAGTACGCCATCGCGCCATCGCGCGGCCGGGCGCCCGACTCGCTCGCGCCCCTGCTGGAGTGGGCGGCGGAGCGGCTCGGCGAGCCACTGACCGTCGACGACCTTGCGGCCCGCGGCGGTGTGTCGACCCGGACGCTGGCCCGGATGTTCACCGCCCAGCTCGGCACCAGCCCCGGGCAGTGGGTGCTCGCCCAGCGGATCGCCGGGGCGCGGGCGCTCTTGGAGGAGACGGACCTGTCCGTGGACGCGATCGCCGCCCGGGTGGGCCTCTCCTCGGCCACGAACCTCCGCCGCCGCTTCAACGACGCCCTGCGCACCACCCCCGCCGCCTACCGGCGCGCCTTCCACCTGCGCACGCGGACCGAGCCACCGGCCTCAAGTGCGCGGGTGCGGCCGGAATAGGCCGGTCCAGGACGGGATCCTGTCTCAGCACGGCCACCTCCAGCTCCCGCAGCGGCTGGCTGGGCTGAATGCCCAGCTCGTCGACCAGGGTGCGGCGCAGCCGTTGGTAGACGGCCAGCGCCTCACCCTGCCGACCGGCCCGGTACAGCGCGAGCATCAGCTGCGCGTGCACCTGTTCGTGGAGCGGATGCTGCCTGCTCAGGTCCGTCAGCTCGGGGACGAGCTGCCGATCCTGCCCGAGGGCCAGCCGCGCGTCGATGAGGGCATGGCGCGCCTCCAGCAGCAACTGCTCCAGCCGCTGGGCCTGCTCGTCGAACCAGGCCAGCCCGGCCAGTTCGGCCAGCGGCGCGCCCCGCCACAACGCCACCGCGGCCCGCAGGCGGTCGGCCCGCACGTCCGGCGCCCCGGTCTCCATTCCCTGCCGGATGAGGCGCTCGGCGGTCTGGACGTCGGTGGCCTCCCGCTCGCCGAGGTCCAGCAGGTAACCGGGCCGGCGGGCCGTGATCGCCTCCCGGCGGCCGAGCACGCCGCGCAGGTAGGAGACGTGGGACTGCACGGTCGTGGCGGCCGAGGCCGGCGCCGTCGTACCCCAGACCGCCTCGACCAGGAGATCGACGCTGACCACGGCACCGGGCCGCAGCGCCAGCGCGGCGAGCACGGCCGTGCGGCGAAGCCCCCTCACCCTTCGCGGGACGTCGTCCACCAGCACGTCCACCGGCCCCAGCAGTCTCACCCGCATGCCTGTCCCCTTCCGCACCACCAGCCCCCGTCGTCTCATACCCCGTTCCAGCCTGGTTGGAGCTCCATTACAGCCCGTGATGGCACCCTGACGGAGTTTCCACCCAGGAGGGATCAACATGAGGGTGACCGTCAAACCCGGCCTGTCGGCCAGGACACGCATAATCAGGACAATCGCCGGGCTCTTCGCCCTGGTCATGGCCATGGTGGGCCTGGTGGCGACACCGGCCTCCGCCGCCGTCGCCCACACCATCTGCGCGCTCTCCCCGGGGAGCGCGGGCGTGTGGCGCTACGACGACGATGGCACCAGCTGGACGCAGATCGGCGGGCCCGCAGGGAAGCTGTACGGCGGCGGCTTCGGCCTGTTCGCCACGTCGCCCGACGGCAGCGGCATCTGGCGCTACCTGAACTCGCCCAACCTCTGGCAGAACGTGGGCGGCCCCGGCCTTACCTGGTCTGTCACCAAAAACGCCCTCTACGGCCTCGCCCCTGACCGCAGCGGCGTGTACAAGTGGAACGGCGCCGGCACCAGCTGGACCCAGATCGGCGGCCCGGCCAACTGGCTGTACGGCGGCGGCTTCGGCCTGTTCGCCACCTCCCCGGACCGCAGCGGCATCTGGCGCTACCTGAACTCGCCCAACCTCTGGCAGAACGTGGGCGGCCCCGGCCTTACCTGGTCCGTCACCAAAAACGCCCTCTACGGCCTCGCCCCTGACCGCAGCGGCGTGTACAAGTGGAACGGCGCCGGCACCGACTGGACCCAGATCGGCGGCCCGGCCAACTGGCTGTACGGCGGCGGCTTCGGCCTGTTCGCCACCACCCCGGACCGCGGCAGCATCTGGCGCTACCTCAACACGCCCTACGCCTGGCAGCTCGTCGGCGGCCCCGGTTGGGACTGGGCGGTCACCAACGGTGACATCTACGGCCTGAGCCCTGACCGCAGAGCCGTCTACAAGTGGACCGGCTCGGGCACCAACTGGGTCCAGGTCGGCGGCCGGGCCGAGCAGATCGTCCCCTGCCCGTAACGGGTGCCGTGCACACGAACCATGGGCTCGTGTGCACGGCACCACAGTCCGCGTGGGAATCACCAATCGCCGCCCAGCGCCTCCTTGGCGGCCGCGATGCGATCCTCGTTACGCCGGTAGAACACCCACTGCTTGATCTTCTTCCCGCGCACCAGCCCCGCCCCGCTGAGCACCTTCAGATGCCCGCCGCAGGTCGGCTGGCTCACCCCGAGCTTCTCCGCGATGAACAGCGAGCAGACCCCGTCCTCGACCAGGTCGCCGTCACGCTGCGGCCGGAAGTGCCGTTCGGGCTCGCGCAGCCACTCGAGGATCAGCAGCCGCTTGTCGTTGGCCAGCGCCTTGACCAGGTCCACATCCAGCACCAGGGCATTGTGGCAATTAGCTAACTAGCTGTCCAGCGGCCGGTCTCGCAGCCGGGCCTTCTGGATCTTGCCCGACCCGGTCCGGGGCAGCTCGTCCACCAGGTCGAAGTAGCGCGGGATCTTGTACCTGGCCAGCCGCCCGTCGAGGAACTCCCGCAGTTCGTCGGCGGTCACCGCCGCCCCGCCGACCACGAACGCCCGACCGACCTCGCCCCATGTCTCGTCCGGCACCCCGACCACGGCGACCTCGGCCACCGCCGGGTGCTCGAAGAGGACGCCTTCCACCTCCGCCGGATAGACGTTCTCCCCGCCCGAGATGAACATGTCCTTGACCCGGTCCACGATGTACAGGTGCCCCTCGGCGTCGAACGTCCCGACATCGCCCGAGCGCAGCCAGTCGCCCTCCGCGAACGCCGCCGCGGTCGCGGAGGGGTTCTGCCAGTAGCCGGGGGTCACGTTGGGCCCCTGGACGAGCACCTCGCCCCGCTCGCCGACGGCGGCGTCGGTGAGATCGGGCCGGACCACGCGTACGTCGGCGAAGAACACCGGCACCCCGGCCGAGCCCACTTTGCGCACGCTCTGCCCGGCCTCCAGGAAGGTCGCGCCCGGCGCCGTCTCGGTCAGCCCGTACCCCTGGCAGAACACCAGGCCCCGCTCCTGGTAGACGCGGATGAGCGCGGGTGGGATGGGGGCGCCGCCCGACATCAGGTTGCGCAGCGAGGAGAGGTCGGCCGTGGCCCAGCGCGGCGACCGGGCGAACGCGGCGAACATCGCGGTGACGCCGAACATCCAGGTGATGCCGTGCTTCTCGATGAGGTCGTAGCACCCGTCCACGTCCCAGGACGGCATGATCACCGAGCAGCCGCCCTTGGCGAAGGTGGGCAGCAACGTCTGGTTCAGCGCCGCGACGTGGAAGAGCGGTGCGCTGATCAGCGTCATCTCCTCGCTCGTGACATCGACGCCGATCAGCATGTTGTAGGTGTTCCACACCAGGTTGGCGTGGCTGAGCATGGCGCCTTTGGGCCGGCCCGTGGTGCCGGAGGTGTAGAGGATGAGCGCGATGTCGTCGAGCCCGACGCGTACGTCGATCGGCGCGGGATCACCCTCGGCGAGAAAGCTCTCGTAGTCCGACACCAGCAAGGGCGGAACCTCGGGAAGCGCCCCGACCACCTCGGCGCACTCAGGCGCGTGGATCAGCACAGACGGCTCACAGTCGCCCAGCATGTAGGCGATCTCGGGCGCCGCCAGCCGGAAGTTCAGCGGCACGAAGATCCCGCCGAGCAGGTGCGTGGCGAACATGGTCTCCGCCAGAGCCGGGTGGTTGGTGCCCAGGTAGGCGACCCGATCCCCCGGCCGCACCCCGGCCTCGCGCAGGCGCGCGGCCAGCTTCGTCGTACGCGTGTGCACCTCGGCGTAGGTGACCGCCCGCCCCTCGAAGACGAACGCCGTACGGTCCGGCGTCATCTGGGCCCGGCGAGCCGGCCACCCTCCCACTCCCGCGTTGTTCATGGGCGTACGGCCTCCCGCGTCGGTAAGTCGCCGTGATCGCGAGGCTAGGCAGCACGATCACGCCCGTCAACAGCGTCGGTCGGCAATTTCCCAACCTGAGTCAGAGTTTTGCCGACTGTGACGGATCCGTCTACCCTCTTGCTGTGATGCTCGGCGAAGGAGACGTGCTGACAGCCCGTCCGCAGTCCCTGATGTTCAGCTTTCTCGGCGTCTACGTGCTGGGGCGCGACACCGCCGTCTATTCGGGCAGCGTCATCGACGTCTTCGCCCGGCTCGGCGTCACCGAGGAGGCGGTGCGCTCGACGCTCACCCGCATGGTCAAGCGCAACCTGCTGGCCCGGCACCGTCAGGGGCGCAGGATGTACTTCGGGCTCACCGAGCACGCGGCGGAGGTGCTCGACGACGGGCGCCGCCGAGTCTGGGAGACCGGCGCGGTCAACCGCGACTGGGACGGCGCCTGGACCCTGGTGGGCTTCTCGATCCCCGACAGCCGGCGCAGCACCCGGCACGACCTCCGCTCCCAGCTCATCTGGGCCGGGTTCGGGCTGCTGCAGAGCGGGCTGTGGATCGCGCCGGGCGCCAAGGACGTCGCGGGCATCCTCGCCCCGCTCGAACTCGGCGATCACATCACCGTTCTGACGGCGCGGGCCTTCGAGCCGACCGAGACGGCCGACCTCGTACGCAAGGCGTTCAGCACCGAGCGGATCGCCGCCCGCTACCGGGCCTTCCTCGACCGCTGGGACACCCCGCGCCCGCTCCCCTCGGCGGCCGACGACCTGGCCCGGCAGCTCCTCCTGCACACCGACTGGCTGCAGCTGGTCCGCCAGGACCCGCACCTGCCGGCCGAACACCTGCCGGCGGACTGGCCGGCGATCCGGGCCGAGCAGGTGTTCCGCGCCCTGGCCCGCGACTACGCGCCGAGCGCCAGGGCGCTGGCCGACACCGTGCTGGACGAACTGGCGCTCACCCCGGCCGAGGTGAGCTGAAGCGATCAGCGGGTGCCGGCAGCCGCCCGGCGCTTGGTCCACACGTCGAAGGCGACCGCGGCCAGCAGGACGGCGCCCTTGACGAGCATGACCCGCTCACTCGGCGCGCCGACCAGCGACATGCCGTTGTTGATGACGCCCATGATCAGACCGCCGGTCACCGCGCCGACCACCTTGCCGACGCCGCCCTGTACGGCCGCGCCGCCGATGAACGCCGCCGCGATGGCGTCCAGCTCGAAGGAGTTACCCGCCGTGGGCCCCGCCTGGTTCAGCCGGCCGGCGAAGATGATCCCGGCGAGCGCGGACAGGACGCCCATGTTCACGAAGATCCAGAAGACGACGGACTTGACCTTGATGCCGGACAGCAGCGCCGCCTGCAGGTTGCCGCCGATGGCGTAGATCCGCCGGCCGAACACGGCGCGGTTGGTCACCAGCGAGTAACCCAGCACCAGCGCCGCGAGCAGGATCAGCACCCAGGGCAGGTTCTTGAACCTGGCCAGCTGCACCACCACGGCGAGGATGACGGCGGCGGCCGCGGCGATGCGGAGCAGGAAGATCGGCAGGGGGTCCACGCTCTGGCGGTAACCCAGCCGGGCCACCCGGCTGCGCCACTGGCTGACGGCCATGCCGGCCACCGCCACCAAACCGAGCAGCAGGCTGAACAGGTCGGCGCCGCCCAGCGGGCCGAGCCCGATGTTGCCCAGATAGCTGTCGGTGAAGCCGTTCGACAGCGTACGGACGGCGTCAGGGAAGGGCCCGATGCCCTGGTTGCCCAGCACGGTCAGCGTGAGCGCGCGGAACAGCAGCATGCCGGCCAGCGTCACGATGAACGCCGGGATGCCGTAGTAGGCGATCCAGAACCCCTGCCACGCGCCGATGAGCCCGCCCGCGACCAGCGTGATGACCAGCGCCAGCGGCCACGGCACGCCGTAGTTGACCATCAGCACGGCGGCGATGGCCCCGGTGACGGCCACGACGGAGCCCACCGACAGGTCGATGTGCCCGGCGATGATGATCAGGATCATCCCGATGGCCAGGATCAGGATGTAGGAGTTCTGGACGATGATGTTGGAGATGTTCTGCGGCTGGAGCAGCGCCCCCTTGGTGAGGAAGGCGAACAGCACGACGATCAGCGCGAACGCGACATAGATCCCGCTCTGCCGTACGTTGAACGACAGCCACGATGATTTGCCCGCTTCCCGCGGCGGAGGCGGCTCCTGCCCGGTGGGCGCCGGCCCCGCGGCGGTGGATGAGGTACTGCTGCTCATCGGATCTCGTCCTGTCCTTTCGTCATGTACTGCATGAGGCCCTCCTGCGTGGCCTCCTCGCGCGGGACCTCACCGGTGATCCGGCCGGCCGACAGCGCGTAGATCCGGTCGCACAGGCCCAGGAGTTCCGGCAGCTCCGATGAGATGACCAGAATGGCCTTACCGTCGTCGGCGAGCTGGTTGATGATCGAGTAGATCTCGTACTTGGCCCCGACGTCGATGCCCCGGGTCGGTTCGTCCAAAATGAGCACGTCGGCGTCCGTGAAGATCCACTTCGACAGGACGACCTTCTGCTGGTTGCCGCCGCTGAGCTTGCCGGTGACGCTCAGCACGCTGGGCGCCTTGATGTTCATGCTCTTGCGGAACCCCTCGGCGACCTGGTGCTCCTCATTGTCGTTGACCCAGCCACGGCGGGCCAGCTTCCCGAGCGCGGCGGCGGAGACGTTCCGCTTGATGTCCTCGATCAGGTTGAGGCCGTACCTCTTGCGGTCCTCGGTGGCGTACGCGATGCCGTGGCGGATCGCGTCCTGCACCGACTTGATCTCTATCTGCCGGCCGTTCTTGTAGATGCGGCCGGAGATGTCGGTGCCGTAGGAGCGGCCGAAGACGCTCATGGCCAGCTCCGTACGACCGGCCCCCATGAGCCCCGCCAGGCCGACGATCTCGCCCTTGCGCAGGGTGAGGCTGGCGTTGGAGACCACCACCCGGCCCCGCTGGGCCGGGCTGTGCACCGTCCAGTCCTCGATGCGCAGCGCCTCCTCGCCGACGTTCGGCTCGTGCGGCGGGAAGCGGTGCTCCAGGGCGCGGCCGACCATGCCGGAGATGATGCGGTCCTCCGTGACGTGGTCGGTGACCATGTCGAGCCGCTCGATCGTCCGGCCGTCGCGCAGGATGGTGATCGAGTCGGCGATGTCGATGACCTCGTTGAGCTTGTGCGAGATGATCACGCAGGTGATGCCCTCGTCACGCAGGCCGCGCAGCAGGTCGAGCAGGTGCGCCGAGTCCTCGTCGTTGAGCGCCGCGGTCGGCTCGTCGAGGATGAGCAGGCGCACCCGCTTGGACAGCGCCTTGGCGATCTCCACGAGTTGCTGCTTGCCGACCCCGATGTCGGAGATGAGCGAGACGGGGTTCTCCCGCAGCCCGACCCGGTTCAGCAGCTCACCCGCCTCGTGGTTCGTCCGGTTCCAGTCGATCAGGCCGCGAGTGGCCTGCTCGTTGCCGAGGAAGATGTTCTCGGCGATGGACAGTTGCGGGCACAGGGCCAGCTCCTGGTGGATGATGACGATCCCGCGGTGCTCGCTGTCACGGATGTCGGCGAACCGGCACGGATCTCCCTCGAAGAAGATCTCGCCCTCATAGGAACCGTGCGGGTAGACGCCCGACAGCACCTTCATGAGCGTGGACTTGCCCGCGCCGTTCTCGCCGCAGATCGCGTGGATCTCGCCCTGTCGTACGGACAGGTTGACGTCTTGCAGCGCCTTTACTCCGGGGAAGGTCTTGGTGATCCCGCGCATCCGCAGGATGTCATCAGTCATGACGTCAGCCCAGCTGAGACTTGGTGTAGTAGCCGGTGTCGACGAGTTCCTTCTCGTAGTTGGTCTTGTCGACGATCAGCGGCTGGAGCAGGTACGACGGCACGACCTTGTTGCCGTTGTCGTAGTCCTTGGTGTTGTTGACCTCGGGCTTGCCGCCCTTGAGCACGGTGTCGGCGATCTTCACGGTCACGTCGGCCAGCTGCCGGGTGTCCTTGTAGATGGTGGAGTACTGCTCACCCGCGATGATCGACTTCACCGACGCGAGCTCGGCGTCCTGACCGGTCACGATCGGGTACGGCTGGCCGGAGGTGCCGTAGCCGTTGCTCTTGAGCGCCGACAGGATGCCGATCGACAGGCCGTCGTAGGGCGACAGGACACCGTCGACCTTGGTGCCGCCGCTGTAGGTCTTGGTCAGCAGGTCTTCCATGCGCTTCTGCGCGGTGGCCGGGTCCCAGCGCAGGATGGCGACCGTCTTGAAGTCGGTCTGGCCGCTCTTGACGGAGAGCGTCTTCTTGTCGATGTACGGCTTGAGCACCGACATGGCGCCGTTGAAGAAGAACGTCGCGTTGTTGTCGTCGGGCGAACCGGCGAACAGCTCGACGTTGAACGGGCCCTTGGCGCTGCCCGCGGAGCCGTCGGCGTTGAGCAGCTTCAGCCCGACCAGCAGCGACGTGGCCTGCTGCACGCCGACCTTGAAGTTGTCGAAGGTGGCGTAGTAGTCGACGTTCGGGCTGTTACGGATCAGCCGGTCGTAGGCGACGACCGGGATCTTCTTGTCGGCCGCCTCCTGGAGCTGCGTGGTGATGGCCGTGCCGTCGATCGAGGCGATGATCAGGAGCTTGGCGCCCTTGGTGATCTGGTTCTCGATCTGGTTGACCTGGGTCGGGATGTCGTTCTCGGCGTACTGCAGGTCGACCTTGTAGCCGAGCTTCTCCAGGCTGGTCTTGACGTTGTCGCCGTCGTGGATCCAACGCTCGGACGACTTGGTCGGCATCGTCACGCCGACCAGGGCGCCGGCCGAACCGGCCGAGGCGCTGGCGGCGGCGTCCTTGTCGACCGTCTTCTCGGCCGAGCCGCACGCGGTCGCGACCGTGGCTAGCGCCAGGACGGAGACCACGGTCGCGAATCGTGGAAATCTCATGTTTCTCCTTGCGGAAATGGGGAGGTGCCCGTGCGTCACGGGAGACAGCCGATCCCGCGAGTGTTATCGCTAACATTTCCGGTGTCAAGCGCAGCCGATAACGTAGACGTAACACAACCTTCACGGTTGAAGTGGCCCTGGGCCTGCGGCGCGGGCCGATCGCGGGCGGATGCCCGGTGGGCTCGGCGGGTTCGTGGACCTAGAAGTCACAGGCCAGCAGCGTCAGCCGGAAGGCCGGCCACCCCCCGAGCGTCGGCGCGGCAGCGCGGCGTTCATGTGGGACAGAAACTGACCTCTATGCCCTCTAGCGTCGGGCTACCCGCTTCAAAGGAGAGATCATGGCCGTTCCCGAGGGCTACACCACTGTGACGCCGTTCGTCGCCTGCCGTGACAGCGCCCGGTTCATCGACTACGTCAAGGAGGCGTTCGGCGCCGAGGAACTCGGCCGGGTGACCGATGAGAAGGGCCGCATCGGTCACGCGGAGGTCCGGATCGGCGACGCGGTGGTGATGATGTTCGACGCCGTGCCGGACTGGCCGCCGACGCCCGCGTTCCTGCGCCTGTACGTGGACGACGCCGACGCGGTGCACCGGCGGGCCGTCGCGGCCGGTGGCACCTCGGTGACCGAGGTCACCCACCTGTACTGGGGCGACAAGGTGGGACGGGTGCGCGACCCGCTCGGCAACCTGTGGTGGATCCAGACCCGCGTCGAAGAGGTCGGGCCGGAGGAGCTCGAGGCGCGCCTCAGCGACCCGGTGTTCGTCAAGGCGATGGAGTATGTCCAGAGCGCCGACTTCTTCGCACGCTGACGGCTATCGCCGGGATCCAGGTGGTACACACTGTGGGGATGGAGTTCTTCTGCTACCACCGCGATCGGCCCGGCTCGGTGGCGCTGCGCGACGAGCTGCTGGAGGAGCACTGGTCCTACATGGACGGGTACGCGAAGGAGATGATCGCCCGCGGCCCGACCTTCGCCGCCGACGACGACGAGACGCCCACCGGCAGCGTGCACATCCTCGACCTGCCGGATTCCGCCGCCGCCCGCGCGTTCGCCTTCGACGAGCCCAACTACCAGGCCGGCGTCTACCGTGACGTGCTGGTGCGCCGGTGGCGCAACCTGCTGGGACGCACCATGTGGGACTTCCCCGGTGGCCGGACCGGTGGCAGCAAATACCTGGTGCTCGGCCTCGGCTCGGGGCAGGCCGCCGATCTCACCGTGCCGCCCGGCCGGGACGAGCTGATCGCGTACGGGCCGCTGCTGGCCGACGACGGCACCACCTGGCTGGGCACGGCGGCGCTGCTCCGGGCGCCGGACCAGGACGCCGCACGCGCCATCCTGACGCCGGACCGGTACGCCGACATCGAGGTCCACGACTATGACTTCGGCGGGCGGCCGGACAGCTGGCCGACGGTTCCTCAACCGCCTGCCCCTCCGGCGACTCCTCGACCGTCTGCCCCGCGGTCATGACCGCGCAGTCCCCCGCCGCACCGCTCTCGACCCTCGGACCGAGGCTGATCAAGGCCGAGATCCTCGTGGTGTTCTCCGTCTCGCTGGGGGCCAGCGGCCTTCTGGCGCTCGTCCGGCTGATCGGCGCGCTCACGGCGCCCGAGCAGCTGAAGGGTCAGCAGGCCGTGCTCGTCCGGTCGCTGGCTCCGGGGCGGCCCTGGCTGGACCTGACGTTGCAGCTCGTCGACATCGCGATCAGCGTGGCCCCGGTCGCGCTCGTCGCCTACCTGCTGGTCCGCTCCGGCGAGTCGATGCGGACCATCGGCGTCGACCTCCGCGAGCCGCGCCGCGACCTGGTGCGCGGCGCCCTGCTCGCGGCCGCGATCGGCGGATCCGGGCTGGCCTTCTACCTGGTCGTGTACGCCATCGGGATCAACCTCTCGGTGGTCGCCGGGCAGCTGCCCGACGTGTGGTGGCGGATCCCGGTCCTGCTACTGGCCGCCGCGCAGAACGGCGTGCTCGAAGAGGTGCTCGTCAGCGGCTACCTGCTGCACCGGCTGGAGCAGGCGGGGTGGGCGCCCTGGCGCTCCGTCGTGGTGGCGGCGCTGCTGCGCGGGTCGTACCACCTCTATCAGGGGTTCGGGGGTTTCGTCGGGAACGTGGTGATGGGGCTGGTGTTCGGCCGCCTGTACCAGCGCTGGGGCCGGGCCATGCCGCTCGTCGTCGCGCACACGCTCATCGACGCCGTCGCCTTCGCCGGCTACGCCGCCCAGCACGGCAAGGTGAGCTGGCTCCCCTGAGCCCGCTCACCCGAGCGAGAGCAAGCCGGCTCCCCTGAGCCCGCTCACCCGGTCGAGAATCCGACGATCTCGCCGAAGTCCACCTGCTGGAGGGCCCGCTGGCCGAGGGCGTACCCGGACTCGTAGAGTCCCTGGCCGATGTAGGCCAGCCGCGCGCTGCCCTTGTCGTCGCGGGCGCCGTCGGCGTTGTACGACACCACGGGGATCCCCGCGTCCAGCGCCTTGGCGACCGGCTCGCGGAAGGCGGCCTTGTCCACCACGGCCACCGCGAGCCCGTCGGCCTTGGCCGAGATCGCGGTGTTGCAGGCGTTGACCATCTCGGCCACGATCGAGTCCTTCGAGCCGGTCCACTGGAAGTCGGTGCCGAGCAGGGCGCACGCGTCCTGCGCCCCGTACTGGGTGGGGGTGAAGAACGGGTTCGTGGTGACGTGGCAGACGAGCACGAACTTCCACTTGGGCGTGGCCGGGAAGTCTCCGGGAGCGCCCGAGCCGCCGGGCGACCGGGTTGAGGTTGAGGGTTTCGACTGCCTCTTCGACCTTGGGAGGGATCTTTTCCATGTGCTCGACCTCTAGTTCCTGACGGATGGGTCCAGGGGTGATCGCTTCCCCCCGTCAGCACGCCCAATGAAGAAGCTAAGAGGTTTTCGGAGTGTGTCAATGGGCCATCCTTGACTGACCTGCCGGGAGTGTTGGTTAATCCTTTATTTCCGACCGGTAAACTCCCCTTTGCAGGGGTTACGATCTACGTGACACGCGGGGCGGGTGTGTTGAGACGAGCCTCGTGGGGACGTACTCATGTCATGCCTTGCCGACGCGCACCGACCTCTGGGAGACCCGATGACATCGCCCGCAGACGCGCTCCGGGGAAGCGGAGATCCGGAGATCGAGCGCCTGCTGGCGCAGTTCAACGCCGACGTCGCGCAGGTGGAGCAGCTCAGGGACCGGATCACCGAGGTGCGCGGCCGGGGTGAGGCGGCGGACGGGCGGGTGGTCGCCGAGACCGCGCCGACCGGCGCGCTCGTGGGCCTCACGATCGACCCGCGCGCCATGCGGCTGGGCTCCGACGAGCTGGCCGCCGCGATCCTCGAAGCGGCCGAGGCCGCGGCGCGCAACGCGGAGGAGGAGATGACCGACCTGGTCGATCCGTTCATCGCGGACACCGTGCTGGGGTCGACCCGTCGCCCCCGGGACAGCCGGTAGCCGGCTGATCTCCCATGGCCATCAGTCCCGCACGCGGTGCGATCTATGGCGTCGGCGCGGTCGGCATCGGCGCCTTCGTGTTCAAGATGCTCGCGGTCGACTACCCGGACGGCGATCCGGCGAAGGCTCGACAGGCCGCCGCCGTCTGGGCGCGGCTCGCGGACCGGCTGGAGCAGAGCCAGAACCGGACCTACCCGTTCGCCGAGGCGGTGTGGAAACGCAACGGCGGCGAAGGGATCGAGGCCTACAAGAAGGCCGTGACCGCCGGGCTCTATCCGAACCCTCCCGCGCTGGGCTACGCCGACAAGCTCGCCCAGCGCTGCCGGCAGAACAGCGAGGCGTGCCTGGAGTACGCGGAGGTCATCGAGAAGGCGCAGCACGCGTACTGGACCCTCGCCCTGGCCAACCTCGCCAGTTTCATGTTCATCACCACCTTTCCCTGGCAGGCCGGGGCCGCCTACCAGCTCACCCAGTTCCTCATGCGGCGGGCCGAGGCGGGCCTGCTGGCGAAACTGCTCGAACACAACATCGCCAAGATCGTGCTGAGCAAGCTCACCGAATACAGCATCGGCAGCGCCTTCTTCGCGGTCGGCGACGTGGGCGTGGTGGCCGGGGTCAAGGCGCTGCGCGGCGAGGACCCGGGCTCGTGGGGCGACAACGGGAAGCAGATGCTGAAGGAGTTCACCGCGTCGGTCGCGTTCTACGGCGCGTTCGACGCCGCCATGCCGGCGGCCAGAGCGGTGAGCAAGAACGCCGACGTGCAGTATTTCATCAGCCGGATGGTCGGCGGATCCACCTACGGCCCCACGTACGACGCCCTGAACGGGGAGAGCGGCACGGACCTCATCCCCACCTGGAAACAGACGCTCGGCAGGGTGCTGCTCTATTTCACGATGGCCCACAAACCAGCGGGATGACGCATGGCTCCTGAACCTGACCCCAAGCCGCCGGAGCGGCCGGAGACCGTCACCATCACGCCCCCCGGCGGGGACTACGACTCACTCCAGGAGATCGCCCAGCGGCTCTTCGAGGACCCCTCACTCTGGGAGAGCATCTACCAGGCGAACCGCGACGTCCTCGACAGCCCCTACGACGTGCGGCCGGGCATGCGGCTCCGCCTGCCGATGGAGATCTACCCGGGTCACATCAGGGCAGCCGCAGGGGGCTTCGACACCGAGAAACACGACCTCGGCGAATTCGTCAACGCCGCGGCGGCGGAGCTGAACGCCATCGGCAACTTCTGGGGCGACGACAAACTGGGGACCACCTTCCTCAAGGGCGAAGGCGGCCGCGTGGGCTACGAGGCCGTGTCAGGTCAGATCATCGAGGGCATCGACGCCCTCCAGGACGCCCATCACGAGATCCCGAAGCGCCTGCGGCTCGTGGCCGACCGGACCGAGGTCACCGACTGGGAGAACGTGACCACCGTCCTCGCGGCGCTGCCCACCCCTGACCCCGATCGGCCGATCTGGGGCGAGCCACACCGTTAAGGGGAAGGTCAGGACGAGCGCGACAGCACCGAGCGGACGGCCTCCGGGGTACGGCCGACGACGGCCGCCCCGTCCCCAGCGGTGATGATCGGGCGCTGGATGAGCATCGGGTGGCTGGCCAGCGCCTTGATCCAGCGGTTCCGGTTGGCCGCGTCGCGCGGCCAGCCGGCGATGCCGAGGTCGGTGGCCGTGGCCTCGCCGAAGCGGGTGATGTCCCACGGTTCGAGGCGCAGCCTGGTGAGCACCTCGCGCAGCTCGAGCTCGTTGGGTGGGTCGTCGAGGTAGCGGCGAATGGTGTAGTCGGCGTTCTCGGTGTCCAGGAGTTCGAGCGCGGAGGTGCACTTGGAGCAGTCGGGGTTGATCCAGATCTCCATGCTGACTTCCTTTGGGGATGCGAGGAGCGCGGAGCCATCCGGCAAGGCGTCCCATGGAAAAACAGGGGGCGCACTGGACGTGGCCAACCCCCTATTTCACTAGCAAGTGTTAGCCATTCGGATTACCACGTCAATCTGCGACACCGCTTATACGGCTTCCGCCACCCGGCCACGCGCCGCGTCGAGCCGGGTTCCAGCCGCCCCGCCCACCACGGCCCAGAGCACCGCGGTCACAGAGTGTGACATAACGGGCGTCGCTTAAGTAAAATCCCAAACCATCGTTTACGGCCGCAAACCCCCGGCCAAGCAGGGGTTCCCGACGCCTCAGACCCCCCTCTGGTTTACCCCCGTCACACCTGGATGTCCGAAATTTCATGACAAAGGGTGCCTGGCACCGACAGAATGCGGAACGCCCACCCGCCGTCCATCCATACGGAGGACACCCATATGCGTAGACCCCTAGGGGTACTCGCGTGTGTTGTGAGCCTGGCCACCCTCGGTGCGCCGGTCGCCACGGCCCACGCCGCGACGGTGCCGCAACCCGCATGCCGCGTGACTGTCGCCAAGCCGCAGGTCACCGCCGCCGGAAAGATCCAGACATCCGCCACCAGGCGCGGCTGCGAAGGCAGCGCCCTCGTCCGCGTCCGCATCAAGCGCGCGGTGGCCGGCCCCGACCGGATCGTCAAGAGCGCGTCGGGCAGGGGCATCAGCCCTCGGGTCACGGTCTCGATGCTGTGCGCCCCCGGTGTCTACTACGCGGTCGCCACCGACTACGCCGGCAACTCCGGCAAGTCGCGGCCGGTCCGGCTGTCGTCCTGCACGCCGACCACGCCGACTCCGACTCCCACCGACACGACCACACCGACGCCATCACCGAAGCCGACGGCCACCGCCACTCCCACTCCGACCGACACGACCAATCCGCCGACTGACGTGGTGGGAACGGTCGACGAGAACGAGGTCCTGCGGCTGACCAACGCCGAGCGGGCGAAGGGCGGCTGCAAGCCGCTCAAGCACGACGCCCAGCTGCACAAGGCCGCCTTCGGCCACTCCTCCGACATGGCGACCAAGAACTACTTCAGCCACACCTCGCAGGACGGCCGCAGCTTCATGGACCGCATCCGCGGGGCGGGCTTCACCGGCGGAACGGGCTGGGCCGAGAACATCGCCATGGGCCAGCCGACCCCGGCCTCGGTGGTCACCGGCTGGATGAACAGCGCGGGCCACAAGGCCAACATCATGAACTGCAAGTACAACCTCATAGGTGTCGGCGCGGCCAAGAACTCCAAGGGCCAGATCTACTGGACCCAGGACTTCGCCGCCAAGTAGCGGCCGCCCGAGCAGAACGATGCCCTGCGGCCGGCCGCCCGGCCGCGGGGCATCACCCTATTCAGGGCCTGGCGCTCGCCAGGCCACCCAGCCGGGCGCTCGTCCGTTACCGGTCGGCCCGCCCGATGAGGCTCGTCAGGCTTGGCGCCACTCCGCCACGCTGCCGGGATCGTGCAAGTGCAGGTCGGGGGCTCCTTCCAGGGCCTTCTCCTCGCCACCGGGCGTGTACGTGACGATCAGCCGCAACGGCCGCCAGGTCGAGTTGAACGTCGAGTGGTAGGCCCCCGCCGGAATGTGCACGGTGTCACCCTCCTTGATCGGGAACGGTTCACCGTCGTCGACCATCTGCGACGCCTCACCCGAGATGACGTAGATGATCTCCTCGGCCGTCGGGTGGTTGTGCCGGGCGTGTCCCTGCCCGGGATTGATGATGACCTCGCCCAGCGTGCTGCTCGCCCCCTCGATGGCCGACGGGGTGACGAACCACTTGATGGACCCCCAGTCGAAGGCCATCGTGGGCACGGAGTCCGGACTGACGTGCATGGGCAGCTCCTCAGAAGTTCAGTGACTTGAAGGCTCGTACCTGCTCGGTGATGGCCCGCTCCGTGGGCAGCCGCTCGACGGACGAGGCGCCGAAGAAGCCCACCACGCCCTCGGTGTGCGACAGGACGTGGGCCGCGTCGGCGGGCTCGGCGATCGGGCCGCCGTGGCAGAGCACGAGGATGTCGGGCCGGACGGCCGCCGCCGCGTCGCGCATGGCCTGTACCCGGGTCACGGCCTCGTCCAGGGTCAGGGCGGTGCCCGCGCCGATGCTGCCCTTGGTGGTCAGCCCGACGTGCGGGACCAGCACGTCGGCGCCGGCCTCGGCCATGGCTCGGGCCTGGTCCTCGTCGAAGACGTACGGGGCCGTCACCAGGTCGCGCTCGTGGGCCAGCCGGACCATCTCCACCTCCAGCTCGTAGCCCATGCCGGTCTCCTCCAGGTTCTGCCGGAAGACGCCGTCGTACAGGCCCACGGTGGGGAAGTTCTGGACGCCCGCGAAGCCCATCGCGGCCAGCTGGTCGAGGAAGCGCGGCATGACCCGGAACGGGTCGGTGCCGCAGACGCCCGCGAGCACCGGGGTGTCGGCGACGACGGGCAGCACCTCGGCGGCCATCTCGACGACGATCTGGTTCGCGTCGCCATAGGGCAGCAGCCCGGCCAGCGAGCCGCGCCCGGCCATCCGATAGCGGCCGGAGTTGTAGATGATGATCAGATCGACGCCGCCGGCCTCGGCGCACTTGGCCGACAGGCCGGTGCCCGCGCCCGCGCCGATCACCGGCCGCCCCTCCGCGACGGTGCGGCGCAGCCTGGCCAGCACCTCCTGCCTGGTCATGCGGCATCCCCTCCGAGCTGCCTGGTCATGCGGAATCCTCTCCCGAGATCAGGCGATGCAGCCGCTCGGCCATCGCCCGGCCGAACTCCGGATCGTTGATGTGCAGGTCGAACCGCTTGGTCGCGGGAAAGGCGGCCAGCGCCTCGAAGCAGGCCGCGTCGGCCTTGGGATCGTGGAAGTCCATGCCCGGCGCGTCCAGGGCGGACACGCCGCCCAGCGGGACGAACAGCTCCGTCGGGCCGCTGGCCGCGCCGAGCTTGGCGGCCACCCGGGCGCCCAGCTCGGCCATCTCCTCCGGCGTGGTGCGCATCAGCGTCACGGTCGGGTTGTGCACGTACAGCAGCCGGCCCGCGAACCGCTCGGGCACGGTGTCGCGCGGGCCGAAGTTGACCATGTCCAGCGCGCCGGGGGCGACCACCTGCGGCACGCCGTGCGCGCCCGCCGCCGTCAGCCGGTCAGGTCCGGCCGACAGCACCCCGCCGACCAGGTCGTCCGCCAGTTCGGTGGTGGTCAGATCCAGCACCCCGGCCAGCAGCCCGCTCGCCGCCAGCCCCTCCAGCGCCCGGCCGCCCGACCCGGTCGCGTGGAAGACCAGCACCTCGTAGCCGAGCTCGTCCAGCCGCTCGCGCGCCGCGTCCACGGCGGGCGTGGTCACGCCGAACATCGACGCGCCGATCAGCGGCCGTTCGTCGCTCTGCGTCGTACGCACCGCCCTGGCCAACTGGTGCGCCTTGGCCATGCCCGCCGCCGCGGCGGCCGCGTTGCCGAGGATCGCCCGGGAGACCCGGTTGACGCCGGCGATGTCGACCACGCTGTACATCAGCGTGACGTCCCTTGCTCCGACATAAGGCGACACATCGCCCGACGCCATCGTGGACACGATCAGCTTGGGCAGGCCGATGGGCAGGTCGCGGATGGCCCGCGCGGCGATCGACGATCCGCCGCTGCCGCCCACGGCCAGCACCGCGTCGACCCGGCCCTCGGCGTACAGCCCGGTCAGGATCGCCGCCGCGCCCTCGCCCATGGCGGTGACGGCGGCCCCGCGGTCGCCCCCCTCCTGGAGCGCCCGCAGGTCACCTCCGCCCGCCGCGGCCACCTGCTCGTTGGAGACGTCGGCGAGCAGCGGCACGCCGGGCTCCTTCACTCCCGCGTCGACCACGAGCACATCGCTGCCCAGCTCCACCAGCCGGTTGCGCAGCCAGGCGTACTCCTCGCCCTTGGTGTCGAGCGTCCCGATCAGTACGACGGTCGGCATCTCACGCCACACCCCTCTGTTCGAAGACCTTCTTCGCCACATTGATCGCGTTGATCGCCCTTGGGAAGCCCGCGTACTGGACGCAATGAATGATCACCTCGACGATCTCCCCGGGCGTGAGGCCCACGTTGAGCCCCGCGTTGATGTGCCCGGTGAGCTGAGGTTCGACGCCACCGATGTTGACCAGCGAGGCGATCGAGGCGATCTGCCGCTGCTTGAGGTCCAGGCCGGGGCGCGAGTAGATCTCGCCGAAGTTGAACTCCACGCCGTAGCGCCCGAGGTCGGCGCCGGGGCCCGACAGCGCGTCGAGCAGCCGGTCGGCCGCGCCCTCGCCGTACACCTCGTCGTACTTGGCTCTGCCGCTGTCCATCGACATCAGATCGAGTGACCTCCGTCCTGGGGCAGGATGACGCCGGTCAGGTAGGCGGCGGACGGCAGGCAGAAGTGCACGATGCTCTCCGCCAGGTCCTCCGGACTGCCGAGCGTCCTGGTGGGGATCTGGCCCAGCAGGGCCTCCCGCTGCTCGGGCGTGTCGCGGTCGCGGCCCGGCGTGTGCTGGGCGCCGGGGGCGATGCAGTTGACCGTGATGCCGTCGGTGGCGTACTCGATGGCCAGGGCCTTGGTCAGGCCGACCACGCCCGCCTTGGCGGCGGCGTAGCCGCTCGCGTGCCGGACCAGGCGCCCGCCGCGCAGGGCCGCGATGGAGGCGATGTTCACGATCCGGCCGCCGCCGCGCGCCAGCATCGACGGTACGACCGCGCGGGTCACGTTGAAAACACTGGTCAGGTTGACGTCGACCATCCGCTGCCACTCGGCGGCGGTCATCTCGTGGAAGGGCCGCACCATGCCGCCGCCCGCGTTGTTGACCAGGATGTCGATCCCGTCCCAGGCCCGGACCACCTCGTCGATCGCGCCCTGGGTCGCGTCGAGGTCGGTGATGTCGGCCTTGAGCTCCAGCGCCTCCCGCCCGGTCTCGCGTACGGCCGCGCCGAACAACTCCAGCCCCTCGGCCGCCACGTCCAGCCCGGCGACGTCGCAGCCCTCCCTGGCCAGCACCTGGGCGAACACCTTGCCCATGGCCCCGCCGGCGCCGGTGATCACGGCCTTCCTGCCTGCCAACCTCATAACGCAACCTTTCACTTAAGAGCTCCGGCGGTCATGCCCTGGATGAAGTGCCGCTGGAGGAGGAGATAGAGGGCGATGATGGGGATGCTCGCCAGCGTCACCCCGGCCGCGATCATCGACCGGTCCACGCTGTACTCACCGACGAAGAACATGATCCCGGTGGAGATCGGGCGCAGCCCCTCGTCCTGCCCGTACAGCAGGGGGATCAGGAACATGTTCCAGGTGAACATGAACTGCAGCACGACCAGCGTGATGATGCCAGGCCTGGCCAGCGGCAGGACGATGCGGGTGAAGACCCGCCACTCGGTGGCGCCGTCGATCCGGGCCGCGTTCGAGATCTCCTCGGGCAGCCCGCGGAAGAACGCGCGCATCAGGAACACCCCGAAGGCGAGGCCGAGCGCGACGCTCGGCACGATCACCCCCCAGTACGTCCCCAGGATGCCCAGATCCCTGACCAGGTAGTACTGCGGAATCATGATCGACTGAAACGGGATCATGATGCCGAGCAGGAAGGCGCCGAAGATGATCCGCTCGCCGGGCAGCCGGCGGGTGCCCAGGGCGTACCCCGCGAGGCAGGAGAAGAAGGTCACCAGCGGCACCACGAAGGCGGCGTACAGCACGGAGTTGCCGATGTAGGAGCCGAACCGGCCGGTCGTCCACGCCTCGGCGAGGTTCTCCCAGTGCAGCGCGGTCGGGATGCCGAACGGGTCCTGGTTGATCTCCGACGTGCTCTTCAGCGCCGAGAACCAGATCCACAGGAACGGCATCACGAACAGCAGCGCGAACAGCCCGAGTATCAGGTACCTGGCCGTCTTCACGGTGATCGTCATGCGCGCTCCCTGACCCGGACCACCGCGACCGACACCAGGAGCGAGATCACGGTGAGCACCAGCGACAGGGTGGAGCCGTAGCCGACCTCGTTCTCCATGAACGCCTTCTGGTAGGTGTAGGTGGCGATGAGCTGGGTGGCGTTGTCCGGGCCGCCCTTGGTCATGATCCAGACGTGGTCGAACGCCTGGAAGCCGTGGACCAGCAGCAGCACGGTGACGAGCGTGATCGCGTTGGACAGTTGCGGGATCACCACGTGACGGAAGCGCTGCCAGCCGTTCGCGCCGTCCATCCGGGCCGCGTCGAGCAGGTCGGTGTCCACGTTGTGCAGCGCGGCGGTGAAGATCACGAAGGCCAGTCCGACGGTCGCCCAGACCGAGGCCACCATCACCGCGTACAGGGCGAAGGTCGGGTCACCGAGCCAGCCTCTGGTCCACGATTCGAGGCCCACCGCCTCCAGCGCCCGGTTGAGGATGCCGAAGGCCGGGTTGTAGATCCAGCTCCAGACGATGCCGACGATGATCGCGGGCAGCACCTGCGGCATGAAGTAGATCGTGCGCAGCGCGGTGAAGCCCCGTGGCCGGTTCCACACGAACATGGCCAGCAGCAGCGCCACGCCCATCGTCAGCGCGGTGCCTGCGACGACCCAGACGAGGTTGTGCCCGAGCGAGCGCCAGAACAGGCCGTCTCCGAGCATCCGCTGGAAGTTGGCCAGGCCGACGAACCGCTTCTCCGGGCTGGCGCCGTCCCAGTCGGTGAGGCTCAGGTAGACCGACTGGGCCAGCGGCCACAGGATGAAACCCGCGTACAACAGCCCGGCCGGGACCAGGAAGAGGTAGCCGAGAGTCCGGCCGGACGGCGACGGGGTGACGCGGGCCCCGCGACGCGTGACGGTAAGAGTGAGCGTCATGAGGTCACGCCCGCCTCCCACGCCTTCTGCAGCTCCTCCGCCTGCTTGGCCGGGGTCTTGTCCCCGGCGACCACGGCCTGGAAGCCGCTGGTCATCGCGTTGAGGAAGCCGGGCGCGGCCAGGCCGTGGTTGACGGCGTAACCGATGTTGGTCTTGGCGTCGCCGCCGCCGGTCTGGGCCGCCTGCATGGCGAGCTTCTGCAGCGGGCTGAGGTTCCAGCCCGCGGAGTCGAACGGCACCGGGGGGAAGATCTTGGCGCCCTCGACCCAGAGCCGTACCGCCTCCGGCTTGTAGAGCGAGTCGAGGAACTGGGCGGCCACGTCCGCGTTCTTGCTCTTGGCCGAGATGTAGTAGGCCGAGCCGATGCCGCCGGGATAGACGCGGGGTCCGCCGTTGACCGAGGGCATGGCCATGATGCCGATCTCCTGGCCCTGCATCTCCTTCTCGATCGTGCCGACCGCCCAGGTGCCGTTGAGGTTCATCAGCGCCTTGCCGGCCAGGAAGAGCGACTGGGCGTCGGGGCCGCCGAGCGAGTTGAGATCCTTGATGAACCCGCCGGCCTTGACCAGGTCGACGAAGAAGAGCTTGATCGCCTCGACCAGCTGCGGGGTGTTCCAGCTGCCCTTGTTGTCGAAGATCAGGTCGCCCATCGGCTGGGCGCCCGCGAGGTTGTTGGCCATCATCGAGAAGGCCCACCAGCTCGGGTAGACGTCCGACTGGCCGTACGCGATGGGCGTGTAGCCCTTCTTGGCGGCGGCCGAGGCGAAGGTCAGTAATTCGTCGAAGGTCTCGGGGACGGTCAGGCCCGCCTTGTCGATGAGGGTCTTGTTGTAGAACAGGACGGTGTTCTCCGACTCGTCGGGCAGGCCGTAGAGCTTGCCGTCGAGCGACGCCTCCCTGATCGCGAACGGCGTCAGCCGGTCCAGCCAGCCGTACTTCGCGGCCACGTCGTCGAGCGGCTTGATCAGGCCGGCCTCGGCCAGCACTCCGGCGTTGCCCGCGCCGACCTGGTAGTAGATGACGTCCGGGCCGGTGCCCGAGGCCAGCGCGGTCTTGCCGACCGTGGTGAGCTGGTCGCCGGTCTGCGAGGTACGGGTGATCGTCGCACCCTTGAACAGGTCGTAGACCTTCTTGACGGTCTCGTTCTGCGGGGAGGTGGTGAACTGGTCCCACACCTTCAGGCTCGCGCCGGCCGTACCTCCGCTCGCCGGTGCGGGATCCGTCCGGCCCCAGCCGCAGGAGCTGAGCGTCACCGCCGCGGCGGCCAGGCCACCGGTGCGGAGGAAATCGCGGCGCGTGGGGGTGTTCAAGGCGTTGTCCTCTCATGTGCGGCCCAGGGGGCCGTGAAACGGTGGTGTCCGGAGGCCACCGAGCACACGACCGTCCCGTCACGCCGTTCGAGGACGGTGACGTGGGCGGTGGACTCGATCGCCTCGGGATCGCCGGTGGGGAGGTGCACCGTGGCGTCCGTCCCCGGGGGGATCAGCACGTCCACCGTGAGCACGCCGTCCGTCACCGACCATGCGGACTCGACTCGCCCCCGAGCGGTCTCCTGCACGGCGCGGGCCCGGGTGAGCTTGCCACCCGGCCGCGGGCGGATCACCAGACCGGCGTACGCGGATGAGTCCGCCGTCTGGCCGATCCCGGCGACTCCTCCGTAGAGCCAGTCGCCGATGGCGCCCAGGCTGTAGTGGTTGAAGGAGTTCATGGTGGCCGCCTGGAAGCCCCGGTCGGGGGTCCAGCCGTCCCATCGTTCCCAGATGGTCGTGGCGCCGTGCCTGACGGAGAACAGCCAGCTGGGAAAGGTCTCCTGGTGGAGAAGTTCGTAGGCCAGGTCGGCGCGGCCGATCCTGGTGAGCACCGGGCACAGCAGCGCGACCCCGAGGAAGCCCGTGGTGAGATGGCCGTCGTGCGCGGCGATGTCACGCACCAGGTGCTCGGCGGCCACTTCGGCGGGCATGAGGCCGAACTCGATGGCGAGTAGGTAGCAGGTCTGGGTGTCGCCGTGGATGCGGCCGTCCGGCGCGACGAACTCCTGGTTGAAGGCTCTTCTGATCGCCGCGGCCAGCTGCTCGTACCGTTCGGCTTCCGGCCTGCCGAGGATCCGCGCCGCCTCGGCGACGAGCGTGGCCGACTGCGCGAAGTAGGCCGTGGCCAGCACGTCGCGCGGGGTGTCCACGCCGATCTGGAGCCAGTCGCCGTAGTTCCTTCCGGTACGGCGGCGCCAGATCAGGTCGGGGTTGTGCCGTTCGATCTGGTCCACCCAGGCGGCCATCGCGGGCAGGCAGCGCTCCAGCACGCGGCGGTCGCCGTACAGGCGGTAGAGCGACCAGGGGACGATCACGCCCGCGTCGCCCCAGCCCGGCGCGCCTTCCCTGGTCAGGCAGACCAGCGGCGCCACGTCGGGGAAGGAGCCCTCCGCGTCCTGCCCGGTCAGCACGTCCTCCATCCAGTCGGCGAAGAAGGCCGAGACGTCGGCGCCGCGGGCCGCCGTGGGGAGGAAGACCTGGGCGTCCGCCAGCCAGCCGAGCCGCTCGTCGCGCTGGGGGCAGTCGGTGGGCACCGAGACGAAGTTGCCGCGCTGGCCCCAGCGGATGTTCTCGTGCAGCCGGTTGACCAACGGGTCGTCACAGGAGAACTCCCCGGTCCACGGCAGCTCGCTCTGCAGCACTCGCCCGGTGACCTCGATCCGCCCGTCGAATCCGGTGATCTCGACGTAGCGGAAGCCATGGACGGTGAAGGCGGGCTCGTACACCTCCACCGGGTCGCCGCCGCAGACATAGACGTCGGTGGCCTCGGCGCGGCGCAGGTTCGCCAGGTGCAGGGAACCGTCCTCCTCCAGGATCTCGGCGTGGCGGAGCTGGATCCGCCGCCCGCGCTCGGCGCCGTGAACGGTGAGCCGGACCCGGCCGACCATGTTCTGGCCCAGGTCGGCGATGGTCTCGCCACCGGGTCCGCGCAGGACGCGCACGGTCGGGAGGTCTTCGACCACGCGTACGGGGGCGCTGCGTGACCAGACCAGCTCCGAGGTGTCCGTGCCGGTGACGGCCACGGGCGTCCAGGCGGCGTCGTCGTAGCCGGGGCCGTCCCAGCCGTCCAGCCTGGCGCGGGCGTCGTAGTACTCGCCCATCAGCAGGTCGGAGTGGCGCAGCGGGCCCGGCGACTCGCGCCAGTTCTCATCCGTGGCGATCACATGGCGGGATCCGTCGGCGAACTCCAGCACGAGCTGGGCGATGAGCGCGGGCGCGTCGCCGTACAGCTTGCCCGCCTTGCGGGGGTCCATACCGACGAAGCCGCTCCACCAGCCGTCGGCGAGCAACGCTCCCAGGACGTTCGGCCCTTTGTGCAGCCGCGCCGTGACGTCGTAGGACTGGTACCTGATCCGGTGGCGGTAGTCGGTCCAGCCCGGCTCGAGCTCGGCGTCGGAGACGCGCACGCCGTTCAGCGAGAACCGGTGCAGACCGCGGGCGCTGGCGTGCAGCCGCGCCCGCACGGGGAGTTCGGCCAGGTCGAAGGCCCGGCGGAGGTGGGCGCAGGCGGTCAGCTTGCGGGTGGTGAAGGAGCGGTCGTCCTCGACCGGCGGCTCGAAGACCGGCTGCGCGCCATCGTCCCTGGCGATCCAGGCCGCGCGCCAGCCGCCCATGAGCCCCGTCTCGAACCACGAGTCCGTACGGCCCGCCGCGGCTCCCCACGCGTCACGCACCTCCACCGACCAGTCGTAACGGGTCGAGGGCCGGAGGGGCGCTCCCTCGTAGACGACCTGGTGCTCGCCGGCGCCTCCGGTGTCCCAGACGACCTGGTCTCCGGCACGCACGATCAGCCGGTAGGCGGTCTGTCGATCGCCGTGGTCGTCGGAGCGGAGCTTCCAGGACAGACGGGGCGCGGTCTCGTCCATGCCGAGTGGCTGTTCGAGGAACTCGCAGGTGAGGCCGTACGGAGACAGGCTGGGCATGGGCTTGACCACTTCCCTTCGCAGGCCCACAACCGATCTGAATCGTTTTAAGAGGGCCGGTGTGGCGCACGTTACATCGATGTTGCGCGATTGGTCAACCGGTTGACCAATGCCGCTTTTGGGACGTACCGTCCCATGTCATGGACTACGCGCTGCTCGGCCCGACGGGCATCAGGGTGTCGCGGCTCTGCGTCGGCACGGCGACGTTCGGGGTGGCCCCCAGCGCCGCCGACGCCGCCGGGCTCGTGCGTGGCGCGCTGGACCATGGGATCAACTTCTTCGACACCGCCAACGCCTACGGCAACCGCCCGCAGTTCGACCGCCCCGGCCTACCGCCCTGGACCGAGCGCGAGTCGGCCGAGGAGATACTCGGCCGGGCGCTGGCCGGCCGGCGGGACGAGGTCGTCCTGGCGACCAAGGCCCGCGAGAGCGTCGGACCCGGCGTCAACGACCGGGGCCTGTCACGGCGACACCTGATCCAGCAGCTCGAACGGAGCCTGCGCCGCCTCCGCACCGACCACGTGGACCTCTACTACGCCCACCACCCCGACCCCGACACGCCGCTCGAACAGACCCTCACCACGCTCGACGACCTGGTCAGGCAGGGCAAGGCGCGCCATGCGGCGCTGTCCACCTATCCCGCGTGGGAGACCGTCCAGGCCCTGTGGATCTGCTCGGCGCGCAACCTGCACGGCCCGGTCTGCGCCCAGGTGCGCTACAACCTGTTCGACCGCACACCGGAGGCGGAGCTGGTCCCTGCCTGCCTGCGCCTCGGGCTGTCCTTGGTCGCGTTCAGCCCACTGAACGGCGGCCTGCTGGCCGGGACCGGCGGGCGGGAGTACAGCGGGGAGCGGCGCTGGGGTGGCGGCGGCTTCTCACCCGAACACCTGGCGACGGCCGGGCGCCTGGATTCACTGGGTGCCGAGTGGGGCCACCCGCCCGCCCACCTGGCCCTCGCCTGGCTGCTGTCCCGCCCGGCGGTGGCCAGCGCGGTCATCGGCCCGGAGGACCTCACTGAGCTCAGGACCAGCGTGGCCGCCGCCGACCTACGCCTGGAACCGGCCCAACTGGACGCGCTGACCGCCGTCCCGTCGTACCCACGCACCGCCCAGAGCCTGCTCAGGCTGCGGAAGAGCGAGCGATGACCGTCTCCTTCCTGCTCGCCGGTCCGCATCTGGACCGAGTACGACTCGGCGGGCTGCTCCTGCTGCGCCGGGTGGGCGTGCTGGTCAGGGACGGCCGGTGGATGACCGTGCCGGGGCGGCTGCTGCGGACCGACCCCGGCACGACCGCGAACTCGTCATCGCTCTCCCTCTCGCTGGATGTGCGGCACGGCGCGGACTTCAGCTGGCGTGGGACGGCGACCGTCACGGCGGACTCACTCACGTTCGCGTTCGACGGTCGGGCGGAGCGCGACTTCGAGCGAACCAGAATCGGACTCTGCCTCATCCACCCGCCGCATCTGGCGGGCACCCCGGTCGAGGTCAACGGGCAGGCCGCCGGGGAGTTCCCGCAGCGGATCAGCCCGCATCAGATCTTCACCGGCATCAGGACCATGCGCTACCGGGACGGTGGGGCGCTGGTCACGATCGAGCTGGACGGCGAGACCTTCGAGACCGAGGACCACCGGAACTGGAGCGACGCCGGCTACAAGACCTATGGGACGCCGCTCGGGCTGGGCCGGCCGGTGACGGTACGCCGCGGCGACCACGTCCACCAGCGCCTCCACCTCACGGTCACCGACTACCCGCCATCCCAGTCACGCCCACCCCGGCGCCGGATCCGCGGTGGCCCGACGACACGGGTACGCCTCCGAGTCCCGCAACCCCCTTCCGAAGACCCACTTGCGTTCGCGGAACCGCACACCCAGCGAGAAAAGCCAGCCGGAGAGACGCTTCCGTCGGTGGGGCTGTACCTGAGGCGGCCCCCGGTGGACGGGCGGAAGCTTGCCGGACCCTCGTTCCTGCACGGGACCGTGGATCTGGACGAGCCAGGGTGGCGCGAGGTGGCCGACCGGTTCTCCACCGCCGCCGAGGCAGCCGGGGCGACGCTCACGCTGAGCGCCGTCTGCTCGTCGTCCGACCAGGTGGCCGCACTGCGTGACGTCCCGGGCCTGGACACGCTCCTGGTGTTCGACCGTACACACGGCACTCCCCGAGAACTCGCCGAGGCCGCCCGGCGGTCCTTCCGGCGTATGCCACCGCCATTCCACGGTGCGCAGGTGCCCTTCGCCGGGCCGCCGGTGCGGATCGGCGGCGGCAGTCGGGCCCACTTCGCCGAGCTGAACCGGGCCGTGTCTCTACCGTCCGACCTGCTCGACCTGGTCTGCTTTCCCATCGCGGCCCAGACCCACCACGACGACGAGGCCAGCGCGCGGGAAACGCTGGCGGTCCACCCGCTGCTCGTCGGGCAAGCCGCCGAACACTGCCTGCCCGTGCTCGTGGGGCCGGTCGGCCTGCTGCCCACCTTCGGCTTCGCCGCCCCGCGCGGCGCACACGATCCCGCGCCGTCCGCCCTCTTCCGCACGACCTGGCTAACTGCCGCCCTGATCACTCTCGCCAACGCCGGAGCAGCCGCGATCTCCGTCGACGCCTGCGATGCCGCCGAGAGCTACACGGACGACCAGGACACCGGCGCCGACGCCGTACCGTCCGGGCTGCGGCATGTTCTCGCCGCCCTGCGCCCCTTCGTAGGAGGGCAGCTCGTCGACCCCGGGCTACCGGCGGGTCTGGTCGGCCTGGCCGTACACCACGGCGGACGACGGCTCGTCCTGGCAGCGGCGCTGGACGCCGACGGCCGTGGCGACGGCCACCACGACTGCGACGGCGGCCACTGTGGCGGCGGCGAGCCGGTCTTCGTCGGCACTCGGGGCTACACCGTCACCACGGTCACCGGTGGCGACGCGGGCGGCGTGGTCGTACAGGAGCATCCGCCCGGTACCGAGACGGCGGCCCTCACCGCACCGGCCGTCGCGATCCTCATCGCACCCCGCAAGCCTCATACCCGCAGGACCCCGCCCTCAGAAGGAGACCATTGATGCCCTTCAGGATCGGCCTGACCCGAGACTTCCTGACCGACGACGGGCGGATCGGCTGGGGTGACATCGGCCTGTCCGCGCTCGACGCGGCCGACGGGGTCGAGTGGGACTTCATCGAGGCCGTGGACGGTGACATCCCGCCCGAGGCGGTGCGCGGCTATGACGCCCTGATCGTCCTGACCCCCAGGGTCACCGCTGACACGCTCAAGGGCGCCGACCGGCTGGTTCTGATCGCCCGGTTCGGTGTCGGCTACGACAACGTGGACGTCGAGGCATGTACCCGGCACGGCGTGCTGGTCACCATCACGCCCGACGGCGTGCGCGGGCCGGTGGCGGTATCGGCGTTGACGATGCTGCTCGCCGCCGCGCACCGGCTCGGCGAGAAGGACCGGCTGGTACGCACCGGACGGTGGCACGACAAGCTGGACTACATGGGGACCGGCGTCACCGGTAGGACGCTCGGCCTGGTCGGCTGGGGCAACATCGGCCGCGAGCTGTCGCGGCTGTGCGCGCCGCTGGGCATGCGGCAACTCGCCGCCGACCCGTACGCCGATCCCGAGCGGGCGGCGGCGGCCGGTGTCACGCTCGTCGAGCTGGACACGCTGCTCGCCGAGGCCGACTTCGTGGTGATCACGTGTGCGCTCACCCCGGAGACCCACCACCTCATCGACGCCGGGCGGCTGGCCGGGATGAAGCCGACCGCGTACCTGGTCAACGTCGCCAGGGGTCCGATCGTCGACCAGGCCGCGCTCACCGAGGCGCTCACCCAGGGACGCATCGCGGGGGCGGCGCTGGACGTGTTCGAGGTCGAGCCGCCCGATCCGGCCGACCCGCTGCTGGCGCTGGACAACGTGCTGCTCAGCCCGCACGCCGTCGCCTGGACCGACGAGCTCGCCCTGGGCAACGGGCGCGGCGCCATCCAGGCCGCTCTCGATGTCGCCGCCGGTCGCGCACCGGCGTACCCGGTCAACCCGGCGGCACTCGACCACCCGCGTCTCTCCTCAAAGGCCCTCCAGTGACCGACCCCACACCCCGCTTCTCCAGGCTCTCCAGAAAGGTCCTCCGTTGACCGGTCCCATCAAGCAGGCGCTCCACAGCGGCGAGCTCGTGCTCGGCACCTTCGTCTTCGAGTTCGCGACCACGGGCATCGGCCGGCTCGTGGCGGGCGCCGGAGCGCAGTTCGTCATCTATGACGCGGAGCACACCGGCTGGGGGTGGGAGACCCTCGGCAAGGTCGTGGCCACCACCCGGCCGACCGGCGTCGAGCCGTACATCCGCGTCCCCACCGCCGAGCGCACCCAGATCTCCCGCGCGCTGGACGCCGGCGCGCGCGGGGTCATGATCCCGATGGTGGACTCTGCCGACCAGGCGCGGGACGTGGTGCGCTGGGCGAAGTACCCGCCCGACGGAGTACGGGGGGCGGCCTTCGGGGTCGCGCACGATGACTACGTCGTCACCGACAACGTGGCCTACATGCGCGACACCAACGCCCGGACCATGGTGATCACCCAGATCGAGACCGTCGCCGGTCTGGAGTCCGTGGAGGAGATCGCCGCGGTGGACGGGGTGGACGTGCTCTGGATCGGGCATTTCGACCTGACGAACAGCATGGGCATTCCCGGACAGTTCGACCATCCCGACTACCTGGCGGCGCTCGACCGGGTGGCCAAGGCGGCGCGGGCCGCCGGCAAGTTCGCCGGGTTCATGGCGGGGAGCAAGGAGGAGGCCGCCATGCTCGTCGAGCGCGGGTTCAGGATCCTCGCGTACGGCGGCGATCTGTGGATCTATCAGGCGGCACTGCGGACCGGGTTGCGCGAGGTCAGGAAACTTGGCTGACTTCGACCACGTCGACCACGTCGGGATCGCCGTCCACGACGCCGACCAGGCCCTGCCCTTCTATGTGGAGCGGCTGGGCATGACGGTGATCGGCGACGAACGGGCGGAGGATCCCGGGGTGCGGCTCACGTACCTCGACGCGGGCAACGTCATGCTCCAGCTCGTGCAGCCGTTCAGGGACGGGCCCGTCGCCCGCTTCCTGCGCGAGCGTGGTGAGGGGCTGCACCACGTGTGCTTCAGCGTCGCCGACATCGAGACGACGCTCGCGGGCCTGCCGGGGCAGGAGAGCGCCCAGATCTTCATGGGCGGCCGGGGCCGGCGAGCCTGCTTCCTGCTGGGGGAGCCGAACGGCGTCCGCGTGGAGCTGACCGAGCGGGATCCGGTGCGATGAGCCGGGTCATCGTCCTGGACGACGATCCCACCGGCACCCAGGCCGCGGCCGACGTGCCGGTGCTGCTCGACCCGGACGCCGAACTCCCCGCCGACCCGTCGTACTACGTCCTCACCAACACCCGCGCCATGGAGGAGGGCCGGGCCGTGAGCCTGGTACGCCGGCTGCGCGACAGGTGCGGCGACGACGCCGAGTACGTCCTGCGCGGCGACTCCACCCTGCGCGGGCACGTGTTCGCCGAGGCCGACGCGCTCGGGGCGGCCGACGGGGTGCTGGTGTTCGTCCCGGCCTATCCCGCCATCGGGCGGGTGACGGTCGGCGGAGTTCACCGCGTCATGGTGAACGGCCGCTGGATGGTGGCCGCCGACACCGAGTTCGCCGCCGACCCGGTCTTCGGCTATTCGGCCAGGACGATGACGGAGTGGGTCAGGGAGACCGGCGGGCGCGCGGCGACGACGGCCCCTCTGGAGACGGTACGGCGCGGCGGTCTGGATCCGGTGCTGCGCCGGGCCGTACCGGGTGCGGTCATCGTCCCCGACGTGGAGACGGACGCCGACCTGGCGGCCATCTCCGCCTCGATCGACGCCGCCCGATCCGCGAACGTCCCCGTCGTGCTGCGCTGCGCCGCGCCCCTGGCCGCCATGCGCGCGGGACGCCTGGCGTACGGGCTGCTCGACCGGCCGCTACACCGCCGTCCCGGCGGCACGCTGGTCGTCTGCGGGTCCCATACCGAGGCCGCCGGCGCGCAACTCGCCGCACTCGCCACCGAACTTCGCGTTCCCGTACGTACGGCGTCCACCGAGGCCGCCCTGTCGGAGCCGGAGGCAGAGGGCCGCCGGGTCGCCGGACTCGCCCGCTTCGACCTCGCCGAACGGGGTGTCGCCCTGGTCGCCAGTGAGCGGGTCAGGCATTCCCGGCACAGTACGCTCGGGCACGGCGCCAAGGTCATGGCCGCACTGTGCGCTACGGTGACCTCGCTCCGTCCGCGCCTCACCGCGGTGATCGCCAAGGGTGGCATCACCTCGGCGCAGGTCGCGCGCGACGGGCTGGGGGCGGATCGCGCGCGCGTGCTGGGACCGCTGCGGCCCGGCGTGGCCGTTTGGGAGATAGGCGTACCCGGCGGGGCTACGCTCTCCTACGCCGTCGTGCCCGGGAACGTGGGCGACGAGCGAACCCTGGTGGACGTGGCTGACGCCTTCGGGCTGATGAGGCCTTCGGGCTGATGAGGAAGGGAAGACCGTGGCGGAGTCCGAAGGCAAGGCCAGGCGCGCGGGGAGAGCGGAGACGGCGTCCATCTCCCTCGCCGCGCCCCAGCGCGAGAGCACAGTGGTCGACATCGCCAGGCAGTTGCTGTCCCAGTTGCTCTCGGGCCACCTCGCGCCGGGCACCCGGCTGCCGTCCGAGCGCCAGCTGTCCGAAACGCTCGGCGTCGGACGCTCCACGGTCAGGGAGGCGCTGAAGGCCCTGGACGTGCTCGGCATCATCGAGGTACGTCAGGGAGACGGGACCTACCTCAGGCAGAGCACGTCCAGCCTGCTGCCCAGCGCCATCGAATGGGGTCTCATGCTGGGCCAGCCCCAGGTCCTCGACCTGATCGAGGCCCGCAAGCACATCGAGGTGGTGATCGCCGAGCTGGCCGCCGAACGCGCCGACGCCGCAGCCGTCGAGGAACTGCGCGCCCACCTGGCCGACATGCGCGCTGCCCGGGACAGCACGGCCTTCGTGGAAGCGGACGTCGCCTTCCACCTCACGCTGGCGCACGCGGCGGGCAACTCGGTCCTTGACGACATTCTCGGCAGCATCCGCTCGCTCCTGCGGGTCTGGATCCGGCGGGCGATCCACGAGGCGGGAGAGACCCAGACCACCATCGCCGAACACGCGGCCGTGCTGGCCGCGATCGAACAGCGCTCGCCGTCGGCGGCCGTCACAGCCATGCGCGGCCACATGGACGCCGCCAGCGGCCGCCTGCACCGCTCCCTCCAGGACGACGAGTCTCCCCACAAGGACGACGAAGCCTGACGCCTCCGACAGCCTGACGCCTCCGACAGGACGACGAAGAGCGGATGGTCTCGGTCGCGCGAGCTGACATAGCGGACAGCCATGCGGTACCTTGATCAATGTCGGTTGAAGCGACGGCCGAGGCGCCGGTTGAGCAGGAAGGGAGCGAGGAGCGTATGACCGCCCGTTGGGTGGCCGCTGTGCGCGGCATCTCCTCCTCTGTCCTTCCGGGCTGCCCGGGAGCCGGTCACTGCCGCTGAGCTCGGCCGTTCTCCGCGGGAGCCCTCTCTTCCGATGAAGGGTTCCGTTGAACACCACACCGCTCGACATCACGCCGTTCAACATCGCAACGCGGGCGGAAACGCCCGAAGACGCCGCCGCCATCCGCGCGGTGAACCTGTCGGCCTTCCCCACTCCGCTGGAAGCCGACCTCGTCGAGGCACTGCGCCTCGACCCGGCCTGGATTCCGGGCCTGTCCTGGGTGGGGGTCGCCCCTGACGGGGAGATCGTCGCCTATGCCCTCCTCACCCGCTGCCACGTCGGGCAGGCGCCCGCGCTGGCCCTCGGGCCGGTGGCCGTGTCGCCGGCCGTACAGAAGCAGGGGGCGGGCGCGGCAGTGACCCGGGCGGCGCTCCAGGCGGCCCGCGAACTGGGCGAGAGTGCCGTGGTCGTGCTCGGGCATCCCGAGTACTACCCCCGCTTCGGGTTCACGATCGCCTCCGGTCACGGCATCGGCGTGTCCTTCGACGTGCCCGACGAGGCGTTGATGGCCATGTCGCTGGACGGGAGCCCGCTGCCGGCGGGCACGATCCGGTACGCGCCGCCGTTCGGCGTGTGATCCCGCGCTGAGCCGGCGCTAAAAAGCCCGCGCCGCCGTACCAGCTCAGTTGGTACGGCGGCGCGGGCGCCCGCGTTGGCGGGACCGGCCACGGGGAGGGCCGGACCCACAGCGCGGGCTGGTTCCGCGACGAGGGCCTCCCGATATTCGCCCTCGTGGCGGTGGCCGGCTACTTGCCCTCGTGACGGTGGTCGTCGCGGTGGTCGCCGCCGCGGACGACGGTGAACTGGGCGGTGGCGGTCCGGTTGCCGACCTTGACGGTGACCGTCTTGGCGCCGAGCTTGGCCTTGGCCGGTACGGTCAGCGTCTTGGTGACCGTCCGCTGGTCGAGCGACACGCGGTAGCTCTTGCCCTCGGGGCTCGTGATCGTGGCCGCCTTACCCGCCGACGCGCCCTTGACCACGATGGTCACCCCGTAGGAGGCGCCCTGCTTGACGCGGGTCGGGTTGACCGAGACCTCGAGAGAGGCCGGGCTCCGGTGCTCCTTCAAGTAGAGGGTGGAGGCCGTGGTCTCCCGCTCGTGGGCGGTGGAGGTCGGACGCTTGGGCCGCGCGTTGTCGTCCGTCGCGGTGGGGCGGCCGGTCTTGACCGGTGCGGTGGGCTTGGTGGTCGGGGTGGTCTTCACGCCCGGGGTGACCGTCGGAGCGGGCTGCGGCTGGCCGCTGTCGGCGAAGGCGCCGCCCGCGAACGGCAGGGCGACGAGGGCGGCACTGGCCAGGGTCACGGTGAGGGGCTTCAGGAAACGCACTGAGATCAACGTCCAATCCTGGATGACCCGGCCGCATCCCGATGAATTCGGCCCCCGAAGGTCATCCGCACGCCCTGAACTCTGCCGACGCCACATGAGAGATGTCTGATATGCCGCTTTGTTTTATCTATGTCGGGTTGACATAAATTTTGCGGTCCCGCCGGCGGCGAGAGTGCGTCGACCGTGTCGGGTCATGGTCGATGGTCACGACCGCCCAGATTGCGCGTGCTCTCGGGCCCGTCTGACAGGGGCAGGCGGCGCTCCTCGACCGGTCAGGAGCCGGTGTCCAGGCGGCGATTTTCCGTTCCAGCAGGCAGGCCGCAAGATCTCCCATTTTTCGGGAGGGAGTATGAGAGGCCACGTGCTAGCGTGGCAGCTGTTGCAGTTTTGGTACCCACGAACTTTGCGCGCCCGACGGGTTCCGCCCCGAAGGCGTGTTGTTTTCACCGGTCATTTCCGGATGGGTCATTGCGGCGACATGGGATTCGTGACCTGCGAGTCCCGGCTCTGCGCCTATCAAAGGAGATCGACATGGCGACTGGCACCGTGAAGTGGTTCAACTCTGAAAAGGGCTTCGGCTTCATCCAGCAGGACGGCGGCGGCGCCGACGTCTTCGCCCACTACTCGAACATCGCCGCCCAGGGCTTCCGCGAGCTGCAGGAAGGCCAGAAGGTGAGCTTCGACATCACGCAGGGCCAGAAGGGCCCGCAGGCCGAGAACATCGTTCCGGTCTGATCTACGACGTAACACCACGACGAGCCGGGGTCCGCACACGCGGGCCCCGGCTCGCGTGTGTTCAGAAGCGCGGGGGTCAGAAGCGGCGGTAGGTGATCGGGCCGTGTTGGACCGCCACCTCTCCCACCCGGACGTTCGCCCCCGGGTGCGGCGCGTGGATCATCTTGCCGTCGCCTATGTAGATTCCCACGTGGTCGGGCGGGGCGCCGAAGAAGACGATGTCACCGGCCTGCGGTGGCCCTGAGATCGGGTGCCCGCTCGCCTGGTAGCCGGCCGCCGTGGTGTCGCCGATCTTGATGCCCGCCTGGTTCAGCGAGTAGTAGACGAGCCCACTGCAGTCGAAGGCGCTCGGGCCGTTGGCGCCCCAGACGTACGGCTTGCCGAGGTGCTGCCGCGCCGCGTTGACGATGTCGGCGCCGGTGCCGCCACCCGGCACGTACGGCACGGCCTGGGCGACCGCACCCCCGGAGCCCCCGGAGCCCCCGGAGCCCGAAGACCCGCCGGACCCGGAAGACGCGGCCACCGGGGCGGACGCGGAGGCGGGGCTGTAGGCGTTGCCGTTGCCGTTCGCGCTCGCCAGTGTCGTCTTCTGCCAGTCGGGAAGCGGCGTCGGGTCCCAGTGGACGGTGTGGCCCGGCGCCGGCACGAACGTCTGGTCGCCGGGGGCCTTGATGGCGGCGAACGTCGCCTCCCGCCCGTTCCAGTGCTCGCCGATCGTCTTGACGGCCTGGTTCACGACCTTGTTGACCGAGGTGAGGTGCGTTTTCGCGTCCTCGACCGCGTCGGCGACGGGAGAGGCGAGCGCCTTGTCGAACTCTGCCTGCGTGGCGTCCGGATTGTTGGTCTTGTAGGCGCGGGCCTTGTCGAGGACGTCGCCGCAGATCCCGCGTACCTTCGAGGCGGCCGTCTCCAGCGCCTGGGCGACGTCGTCGAGAACCGTCGCGCTGTCCGTCAGGGCGTCGTGGAGCGCGCCGCCGGCCGTGGAGTAACGGCGCATGTACTTGTCGAAGGCGTCGGCGGAGTCGCCCTGCCAGGCCGTGTTGACGCCCTTGACCGACGTGCCGAGGCGGCCGACGTACTCGCCGGTCTTGCCGCCGGCGCCGCGCCAGCGCTTGGCCACGCCGCGGACCGAGCCGGGATCGCCACTGACGGACTTGAGGATGTTCGCAAGGCCGTCACCGCCGGGCAGGTCGCCGAGCTCCACGCTTCACTCCTTGATCAAGCGCCCGAGGCCTGGTTGGCCGTGTGGACGTTGTCGCGTACCTTCTCCAGCGCCCGCTCGACGCCCTGGAGCTTGTTCTGGACATGTCCCAGCTCGCTTGAGACCCCGGTCTCGATCTTGTCGAGGAGGGCGGCCAGCGAGGAGGAGCCGGTCAGGTCACCGAAGATCGAGGAGTCGGCGGTCTTGGCCGGATACCCGCCAGCGAGGTCGGCGAACTCCTTGGACAAACGGTTCGCCGCCGACTGGCAGTCTTCGAGCGCCTGGCGGTGAAGGTCGACCTTCGCCATCAGCGATCCTCCAGGGGTACGGGACCGACGGTGACGCGCCCATCAAACTGCGCATCCCCCACAAGGAGCTGATCGTATCGGTAAGCCCCTAACGGGTCAGCTCCGGACGCCAGGCCAGGAGCACGCCGAGGGTGGCGTACCCGATGATCAGGTGCGGCCCGCCCACCCACCGGGACGCCTGCTCGCCGAACACGATGAACAGCGGGACCGTCACGACGGCCCAGCTCTCGGCGATCAGCGGCCACCAGCGCAGCGGCCCGCGCCACCGTCCGGCCACCGCGAGCTTCACCGCGATCACCATCATGCCGAGCATCGACAGCGGCCAGAAGAGGTCGAGGACCGCCAGCAGCGGACCGTCCTGCTGGGGCTCGGGCAGGACGCCGTGCAGCAGCGACCAGACGCTGGCCAGCGCGAGCAGCACCGCCTCGACCCGGAGCATGCCCCGGGAGATCCGGGTGAGCCCGGTGGCCTGGCTCCTGGCCTGCACGGTGAGCAGGGCGAACACGCCGCCCTGGAAGAGGAGCCCGGTCAGGTCACCGACGCGCTCCTCGAACCCGGTGTTCTGCGTCCCGTACAGAAAGATGCTCGCCGCCCAGGCGAGCGTGCCGGCGGTCAGCGACAGGCCCAGGCCGCGCACCATGCCGAGCGAGAGCGGGGGCTTACCGGTGATGGGCGGTTCACCGGAGACGGGCATGTCAGTGCGGGCTTTCGCGGGTGTCGTCGTGATGTGCGGGTCCATGGTGATCTGGTCCTTTCCACAGGGTGTGAGCAACGAGGACCAGCTTCCGGGCGGGCAGACCCGGGCAGGCAGGGCCCGGTGTCCCGTTCCTGTCCCGGGACTCCTGTCCCGGGACAGGAACGGACAAATCCGGTGTAATGCTTCACGTGACGAAGACCCGGGCGCTGGTCATGCCCGTTCTGCTGGCCGCGGTCGGGGTGGCGATCACCGTGGCGACGGTGGTGCTGGACGTCCGGGCCGCCGCCGTGCGGATCCCGCTCAACGCCGAGCTGGAGCCGGGCTGGTCCGCGGCGCTGTCGGGGCTGGCCCTGCTCGGGCCCGGCGTGCTGCTGCTGCGCCGGCTGCCCCGCCATCCGGTGGCCTGGGCGCTGACCGGGTTCGGGCTGTTGTGGCTGATGGACGGGCTCGCGGCGAGCTGGGCGGTGTACGGCGTCTATGTCGCGCCGGGCACGCCGGGGACCGCCGCGGCGTACTGGTTCTACGCGTGCTTCGGGGCGTCGCTGCTTCTCGGGCTGCCGCTGCTGATCCTGCTGTTCCCGGACGGGCGGCTGCCCTCAGCCCCGTTGTGGCGCTGGCTGTCGAGGGCCAGCCTCGCGCTGACCGGGTCGCTGACGGTGCTGCTGTCGCTGGCGCCCGCTTCGGTGATGGAGCGTTTCCACCAGACCGCGCTGCCGCCGGAGATCGAGCGGTTGGAGTTCGATCTGTTCGCCGTCCCGCTCCCGTACGCGGTCTGGGAGGTCGCGCTGCGGGTGGCGTACGTGTCGGTGCTGGTGAGTGTCGTGGTGCCGTTCGCGGTGGTGGTGCGCCGCTACCGGGCGTCCGGTGCCGAGCGGCGGGCCCAGATCCGCTGGCTGATGTGGGCGGCGCTGGCCGACATGCTCGTGCTGCTGTTCCCGCTCCGGCTGCCGCCGCAGGTCCCAGCGCTGCTGCTCGGGCTGTCCATCGCGGTCACGTCGGGTGCCGTGGTCGTCGCGGTGACCAAGTACCGGCTGTACGACGTCGACCGGCTGCTGTCGGCCACCGTCACCTACGCCGTGCTCGCGGCGCTGGTCGTGCTGGTGGACGTGGCGGTGTTCACCGTGGCAGGGAGCGTGCTCGGCGAGCGGGACTCGGCGCTGGCCGCCATCGCGATCGTCGCGGTGCTCTACGCGCCGCTGCGTACCTGGCTGTGGCGGGTGGCGCGGCGGCTGGTGCGCGGGTCGCGCGACGATCCGTACGCCACGGTCTCGACGCTCGCCGAGCGGCTGGAACTGGCCACCGACCCGGACGAGCAACTGCTCGCGGTGGCCAGGACGCTGGCCGAGGTGTTCCGGCTGGCCTACGTCAGGGTGGAGATCGAAGGGCCGGGCGGGGAACGCTCCGTGGTGGAGCACGGCTCGCCGCGCGGGCCGTCGGTGTCCCTGCCGGTCGCCTACCGGGGCGAGGTGGTGGGGCTGCTGGTGCTGTGCCGTACGGACCTCACCGAACGCGACCAGCGCCTCCTCGGCGATCTCGTACGGCAGGCCGCTGCGGCGGCGCGGGCCAGCGAGCTCAGCACCGACCTGCAGCGCATCCGCGCCCGCCTGGTCCTCGCCCGGGAGGAGGAACGCCGCCGGCTCCGCCGCGACCTGCACGACGGCCTGGGCCCGAGCCTGGGGGCGGTGGCGTTACGCGTCGAGGCGGCCAGGAACCTGGCGGCCACCGCGCCCGACGAAGCCGACCGCATCCTGGCGCAGACGGCCGAGGAGGTGACCGGCGTGCTGGCCGACGTACGCAGACTGGTGCACGACCTGCGCCCGCCCGCCCTGGACGAGCTGGGGCTGAGGGGCGCCATCGAGCAGCAGGCGGACCGCTTCCGCTCGGCGGAGCTGCGGGTCATGGTCGGCGGCGACGAGCGGCTGGATATGCTGCCCGCGGCCGTGGAGGTGGCGGCCTACCGGATCGTGTCCGAGGCGCTCACCAACGTGGCCAGGCACGCGAGCGCGACACGGTGCGAGATCACGCTGACCGTGCGAGAGGGAAGGCTGGATGTGGAGATCCGCGACGACGGCGTGGGCATCGGGCCCGACGTGGTGGCCGGCGTCGGCATGCTGTCGCTCCGGGAGCGCGCCGCCGAGCTGGGCGGAGACTGCCAGGTGAGCTGCCCGCCCGGCGGCGGGACGCTGGTCGGCGCGCGGCTCCCGCTGGAGCAGGCGATGGAGACGGCCGGTGTCTGAAGAGACGATCCGGGTGCTGCTCGCCGACGACCACCCGGTCTACCGTGACGGACTGGCGGTGCTGCTGGGCTCGATACCCGGCATCGAGGTGGTGGGCACCGCCGCGAACGGCGCCGAAGCGGTCGAGCGGGCCGCCGAATCGCAGCCGGACGTGGTGGTGATGGACGTACGGATGCCAGGGCTGGACGGCATCGAGGCCACCCGGCGGGTCGTCGCCGACAGCCCGCACATCGCGGTCGTGGTGCTGACCATGTCGGAGGAGGACGCCACGCTGTTCGCCGCGATGCGCGCGGGAGCCCGCGGCTATCTGCTCAAGGGGGCGAACCAGGCCGAGATCGTCCGCGCGATCACCGCGGTGGCTCATGGCGAGGCGATCTTCGGTCCGGCCGTCGCCCGTCGCGTCGCCGACTTCTTCACCGGCACCGCGACCGGGCGCTCGGACGACCCGGCCTTTCCGCAGCTCACGCCCCGTGAACGGGAGATACTCTCGCTGGTCGCGGCGGGACGGGCGAACGCGCAGATCGCCTCGGCCCTGTTCCTGTCGCCGAAGACCGTGCGCAACAACGTGTCGAACATCTTCGCCAAGCTGCACGTCGCCGACCGGGCCGAGGCGATCGTCCGGGCGCGGGACGCGGGTCTGGGACGGTGAGCCGTTTCGCCGCTCCCCCACGTCTGATGAGCCGATTCGCTGCTCCGTACGTCGTAGGAGTATGAGAATCTTGCGGATCGCGCTCATCGTGGTCTTGAGCACCGCCCTGAGCGCCACCATGGCACCCGCCGCATCGGCCACGCCCATCGCCAAGAAGGTGCTGGTCGAGCTGCGCGAGCAGGGCGGCTTCGCGGGCTTCGACAACCGGGTGATCGTCTACACCAACGGTTGCGTACGCCTGAGCCGTCGTACGGGCCCGACCGTGGACAAGTGCCTCACCCGCGGCGAACAGCGCAAACTCCACCACGACCTGAAGCTCCTGCGCCTCGGCCACTCCCAGGCCAAGCCCCAGGGAGCCGACTTCCTCAAGTACACCCTCACCTACCGAGGCCACCGCGTCAGCCGCTACACCCTGACCGCCACCTGGACCCCGGTGGTACAGCGGATGGAGCGGTTTCTGGTGAAGTACTGGGCACCGGACTGACAGATCGCCACAGATCACCTGATTCCTCGTAAGATGCGGGCATAGGCGAGGAAGGTGTAGGCGTGACCGAGCACGAGCTGCCCGCGGGGAAAGTCGACCCGACCGTTCCCAGCGTCGCCCGGATGTACGACTACTTCCTGGGCGGGAAGGACAACTTCTCCGCCGATCGCGAGGCGGCCGAACACATCATCCGGATCAGTCTGGAGACCGGCTCCGACATCCGCGAGATCGCCCGGGCGAACCGTGGGTTCCTCATCCGGGCGGTGGAGGAGGCGGCCAAGGCGGGTGTGCGGCAGTTCCTCGACATCGGCACCGGTCTGCCTACCCAGAACAACGTGCACCAGGTCGCGCAGCGCGTCATCCCGGACGCCAAGGTCGTCTACACCGACAACGACCCGATCGTCCTGGTCCATGCCCGTGCCCTGCTCGCCGACAACCCCGACACGGTGATCGTCGAGGGCGACACGCGCGACCCGAAGGCGATCCTGGACGCCGCCGCCGCGCACCTCGACTTCAGCCAGCCGGTCGCCCTCCTCGTCGTCGCCGTGTTCCACTTCCTCGCCGACGACGAGGAAGTGGCCCGCATCGTCCAGACCCTGCGCGAGCCGCTGGCCTCGGGCAGCTACCTGATCATCTCGCACGGGTACATCGAGGAGAACGAGGGAATCCCGGCCAGGCTCGCCGAGGCCCAGGACGTCTACCGGCAGACCAGCTCGGGGGCGATGACCTGGCGAGACCGCGACACCGTACGTGGCTACTTCGACGGCCTCGAACTGCTCGAACCGGGCGTCGTACCCGTGCAGGACTGGCGCAACGACGAGCAGTACATCCCGGCCAGCCTGGCGAAGGGCGGCGTCCTGGGCGGCGTCGCGCGCGTCCCGTAACCGCACGTCAGCCCGCTTCCGGTAGCCGTACGTCAGCGCGCGTCCCGTAACCGCACGTCCGTCAGTACGGCGGGGCGATTCCCGAGCCGGGCTCCTCGACCTCGGCCAGCGCTCGGAACAGCAGCGCCACTCCCACCGCCCCGGGATCGGCGACACCCCTGGCCCGCTCACCCACGTAACTGGCCCGTCCGAGCCGAGCCCGCAGCTCGGCCGTGCTCCGGGCGCCGTCGGCGGCGGCCGCGGCGGCACGGGCGAAGGCTCCGGCACCGTCCGACTCCAGCGCCGCGACCGCGGGCACGAGCGCGTCGACCAGGGTTCGGTCGCCCACATTGGCCTCGCCCACCCGCTGGATCGCGGCCAGCCCGGCAGAGGCGCCTGCGGCCCAGCTCAGCACATCACCGTCGAGCGCCCGGCTGGTCGGCTCGTCGCCGTCGAGCGCCCGGCCGATCTCGGTGAACAGCAGCCCGAACAGCGGCCCGCTCGTGCCCCCGACGTCGTCGAGGAACACCCGCCCCGCCACGTCGAACCCGTGTCCAGCCGTGCCGGACCGGTCGAGCTCGTCGACGACGCGGCGCAGCCCGGAGCGCAGGTTGTCGCCGAAGTCGCCGTCCCCGCTGAGCTGGTCGAGCCGCGTCAGCTCGGCGTGGGCCGCCTCCACGTCGGCGGCGTAGCAGCGGAGTACGGGCGACGCGGTCATCGGTTCTCCTCAAGGCGGACGAAGGCGGGTGTCATGGCCGGGGCCCGCCACCAGCGGTCCCAGGACGGGTCGAGCCGGGTGAGGGTCAGCGAGAAGCCCGCCATGTCGAGCGCGGGCACGTACGTCCCCACCAGCGAGCCGCGCACGTCCAGCCCGCGCGCCGACAGCTCGCCCGCCACCTGGTCGAAGACGCCGTACAGCTCCAGCTGGGTGGTCCCGCCGAGCCCGTTGACCAGCACGACGAGGTCGTCGGGACCCGGTGGCAGACCGGCCAGCAGCTCGTCGAGCATCCGGGTGACCAGCTCGCCGACGGGCGGCCTGGTGATCGTCTTGGCCGCCCGCTCGCCATGGATGCCCACGCCGTACTCCAGCTCGTCGGGCCCCAGCTCGAACGAGGGGGCGCCGGTCTGCGGCGAGGTCTGGGCCCGCGCCGCGACCGCGAGGCTGCGTGAGGCGGCGGCGAACCGCGCGCCGAGTTCGGCCAGCTCGTCGAGGCCGAGCCCCTCGTCGGCGGCGGCGCCGAGGAGCTTCTCCACGATGACGGTCGCGCCGGTGCCCCGCCGTCCCGTCGCCGTCTCCGTGCTCTCGGTCGCCAGGTCGTCGTCGACCAGCACCCGGCGGACCTCGATGCCGTCGTGCCGCAGGCGTTCGGCGGCGATGCCGAAGTTGATCCGGTCGCCGGTGTAGTTCTTCACGATGTGGATGACCCCGCCGGGGCCGGCGGCGGCGCGGCTGGCCGCCAGCACCTGCCGGTTGTGCGGCGAGGCGAACACCTGCCCCGGCGCCACCGCGTCGAGCATCCCCCGGCCGAGGAACCCGCCGTGCAGCGGCTCGTGCCCCGAGCCGCCGCCGGACACCAGCCCGACGGTCCGGCGCGGATCGCGGTCGCGGGCCCGCAGGAAGACCGGGTCCTCGCTCAGCTCGACGAGGTCGGCGTGCACCCGCGCGAACCCGCGCAGGGCGGGCGTCACGGGATCGCCTTCGGCGAGGAACAGGCTCATTGGATCGCCTCCTTGGCGGCGGGCACTCCACCGAGCGCCTCACGGTCGAGCTCGCCCGAGCCCAGCCGACTGGCCGCCAGGCTGGACAGAGCCGCGATCGCGATCATATAGACCACGAGCCAAGTCCAGTGGCCGCCACCGGCCGCGAGCAGCGCGGTGCCGGCCAGCGGGGCGAGCCCGCCGCCGAGCGTGGCCCCTACCTGCTGGGTGACCGACAGGCCCGTGTAGCGCACCTGAACCGGGTAAAGGTTGGCGAACAGCGCCGCCTGCGCGCCGTACATGGAGCCGTGGCCGACGGCCAGGCCGAGCACCATGGCCAGGGTCATCAGCGGCAGGCTGCCGGTCTGCACGAGCAGGAAGAACGGCACGGCGAGCAGCAGCTGGAACACCGCGCCGCCCACGTACACCTTGCGTCGGCCGATCCGGTCGGACAGCGCCCCGAACAGCGGCAGCGTGAAGCACTCGGCCAGGCACGCGATCAATACGGCCATCAGCACCGGCCCGCGCGGCAGACCCAGCTCCGTGGTGACGTAGGCGATGGCGACCACGTAGTAGACGTTGAACAGCCCGCTCTCGGCCACCTTGGCGACGATCGACAGCAGCACCTTGCCCGTGTAATCGGCGAACAGCTCCTTGACCGGCAGCTTCCGTACCTCGCGCTCGGCCCGCATCTTGACGAACTCGGGGCTCTCGCTGACGCGCAGCCGGATGTAGAAGCCGACGGCGACCAGCGCGATGCTGGCCAGGAACGGCAGGCGCCAGGCCCACGACTCGTACGCGCCCGCCGGCAGGAACGTGTCCAGCGCCGTGACCAGGGCGACCGGCAGCAGCACACCGGCCGGGGTGCCGATGTGCACCAGGGAAGTGAAGAAGCCCTGGCGTCGCTTCGGGCTGTACTCAAGGGCCATCAGCACGCCGCCGCCGTACTCGCCGCCCATCCCCAGCCCTTGGATCAGCCGGATGAGCACCAGCAGCAGGGGCGCGACGATGCCGATCGACTCGTACGAGGGGATCAGGCCGATGGCGAAGGTGCCGGTGCCCATCATCAGCATCGTGGTGATGAGGATGTTCTTGCGGCCCAGCCGGTCACCGAAGTGGCCGAAGATCAGGCCGCCGAGCGGGCGCGCCAGATAGCCGACGAAGAACGTGGCGAACGCGGCCAGCGTGCCGACCAGGGGGATCTCGGCCGGGAAGAAGACCTTGTTGAAGACCAGCGCGGCCGTCGTGGCGTAGAGCGTGAAGTCGTAGTACTCCACGGTCGTGCCGAGGGCGCTGGCCCAGACGACACGTTTGACTGGCGTCCCGCTCTGCATTGGACATCCTTTCATGTCCGGGTGATAATCTAATGTATCAGACACTAGATTTAACATGGGCGCAATAGCCGCGCCACGAGGAGGATGTCGATGAGCGACCTGGACCTGCACGGGATGATCTCCACGGTGGTGACCCCGTTCGACGAGAACGACGAGGTCGACCTCGATCTCCTACGCCAGGAGGTCAAGTACCTGCTGGAAGCCGGAGTCACCGCGATCTGCGCGTGCGGCAGCACCGGGGAGGGCCAGACGCTCTCCCTGGAGGAGAGCCGGGACATCTGCCGGGTCGTGGTCGAGGAGGTCGCCGGACGGGTGCCGGTGATCGCCGGAGTGATCCAGAACTCGACGGCCCAGGTGATCCGCTACTCGCTGGCGCTGAAGGAGGTGGGCGTCGACGCGTTGCAGATCACACCGGTGCACTATGTCTTCGCGCCGTCGGCCGAGGAGACCGTGGCGTACTACCGGGAGATCGGGGCCGCGGTGGACCTGCCGATCGTGCTCTACAACGTGGTGCCGTGGGCCCTCGTACCCGTGGACGTGATCGAGCGGCTCGCGGCCGTTCCGCAGCTGGTGGCCATCAAGCAGAGCGGCGGCGACATGCACCTGCTGGTCGACCTGCTGGCCCGGGTACGCGACCGGTTCACCATCCTGGCGGCGCTCGACGACCTGCACTACCCGGCGTTCGTGCTCGGCGCGCACGGCGCGCTCGCGGCCATCCCGACCGTCACGCCGCGGCTCAGCGTCGAGCTGTGGAACGCCATCCAGGACGGCGACCACGCGCTCGCTCTGAGGCTGCACGAGCGTATTCTCACGGTGTGGCGGGCGATCGACGGACCCAACCTGCCGGCCACGCTCAAGGCGGCACTGGAGCTGCAGGGCCGCAACGGAGGACGTCCCCGGAAGCCCTTCGCGCCGGCGAGCTCCGCCGAACGCGAGCGGATCGCGGTGGCCCTCCGCGCGGCTAACCTGATCGACTAGACATCACACATCTGCAGGGGGAGATCGTGCCGGGTCAGTCCGTCAAGCTCTCGAAGGGTTCGTCCCTGGTCGTGGATTCCATCGCGGACCAGCTCTACGGGATCCTGCGCGACCGCATCACCAGCGGGGTGTACGCCCCCGGTTCCCGGTTCGATCCGAACTCGGTGGCCACGGAGTTCGGCGTCTCGCGCACGCCGGTCCGCGAGGCGCTGGCCCGCCTGGAGCACGACCAGCTCATCGAGACGCGGCCTCGGTCGGGGACGTTCGTGGCCCGGCCGGACGTCACCGACGTCCACGAGGTCTGCCAGCTGCGCAAGGGCATCGAGTGGCTGGCGACCGGCATCGCCGCCGCCGTCATGCCGCTCCCCCGGATCGCCGAGCTCCGCGCCGAGGTCGTCGAGGCACTGGCGTACGCGGAGAAGGGCGACTACGAGCCGTTCTTCGTCAGTGACACGCGCCTGCACACCGAGATCGTGGCGGCCACCGGCAACGAACGGCTCATCCGGGTCCGCTCCTCGACGGAGCCGTTCGTGCAGTGGCTGCGCGTGCTGGGCGCCACCGGCCCGCACCGGATCGCCGGCTCCACCCGCCGCCACCTGGAGATCCTCGACGCCATGGCGGGCCGCGACGTCGCGGCGGCGCAGGCGGCGGCCGCGATCCACCTGGACGAGGTCGAGGAGTGGACGGTGGCCGACATGGAGTCGCACGCCATCACCACCTGACGGGTGGCGGATGACGGTCGCACGCCATCACGACCTGGCGTACTTGGTAGGGCCTGCACTACCTCGATACGCCAGTGAGCGGGAGCGATCTGGAGGGGCGGCGACTCGTAACGTTCTTGGCATGACAACGCTCCGGCACCGCATCGCCACCGACACCCGCTACGTCCTGCTCGGTTTCCCCACCGCCGTGATGTCCTTCGTCCTGGTGCTGATCGGTGTCGCGGCCGGAGCGGGCAGCGCCGTCGCCTTCGTCGGCCTGCCGATCTTGGCCGCGGCCGCCGCCATGGCGCGTAACTTCGCCGACGTCGAGCGGGTGCTGCTGCCCGACGTGCTCGGCCGCCGCGTCGCGCGTCCTCGCTACCAGCAGGCTCCCTCGGACGCCGGCTGGTTCCGCCGCACGATGAACCCGCTGACCAGCGGGCAGGCGGCGCTGGACATGCTGCACGCCGTCGTCGCCTTCCCCCTCGCCATCGCCACCTTTGTCGTCACCATCGTCTGGTGGGCGGGCGCGATCGCCGGACTGACCTTCCCGCTCTACGGCTGGATCATCGCCGGCCTGCCCGACTTCCACGGCGGGCTGCCCGAACTGCTCGGCCTCGGCAGTGACACCACCACCTTCGTGGTCTTCAACACGGTGCTCGGCGTCCTGTTCGCGCTGACGCTGGTGCCGGTCGTGCGCGGCGCCGCCCTGATCAAGGCCAACCTCGCCCAGGCGCTGCTGACCCGCCCCGCGTACGACGAGCGCCCCGCGACCGTCCGGGCGCACCGGCTCGCGGCGGCCGAGTTCTGAGCCGCGTCGTACGGTCCCGGCGGGTCGAACACGGTCCGTATGGAGTCCCAGCCTCGGTTGTTTGAACCGGGGCCAGGTGCGGGCCGTACATCATGAGGACAGCTCAGGACGCTCCCACGGGCATGTCGCGGAGGTATCCGTGCCGGTGAATCGCCAGCTGTTCGTCAGCGGCTTGGCCTTGGCCATGGTCACCGCGTGCAGTGCCTCCGGGACGTCACCCCAGGCCGGTGCCTGGTCGGTGAGCGCCGGGCCCCGGGCGAGCGCCGCACCGGCGCAGCCCACACTGACGGAGGACGGGGCCGAGTTCGTCCTCAACGGCTACCGTGAGCGACTGCAGCAGGTCAGGAAGCGGAACGGATCCGGAGTGCAGGAAACGAGCGCCGGCCTGGCGTTGGAGCTCGACCGGGCCGTCTTCCGGCTCGCCAGGCTACGCGGTGACCGGCTCGGCACGCTGCCCCGCCTCACCAGCACGCGTTTCGTGATCCCGAAGAACCCCGGCAGCGCCCGCTGGTTCCTGGCCGAGATCACCGAGCAGGGCAAGGACTACCGGACCCAGCTCATCCTCCAGGAGACCTCCGGCGGCTGGCGCCTGGTCGCCGGATCGACCACCCCGCTCCAGGCACCCGCCCTGCCGATCGCGGTGGACGACGAGGGACTGGCGACCGCGGTGGCCGCCGACGACACCACGAACCTCGCCGTCGCCCCCCGCGCGATGGCCGCCGCGCACGCGCGCTCCCTGGCCACCAACGGCAAGGACACGGAGGCCAAGCGCCTCCTGGCCGCCGGCCCCTACACGACCCAGTCCGCCACCGCCCGGCTCGCCGACATGCGCCTCCTGCGCGGCCAGTGGGACGTACGCGACCGCACCCAGGTGGTCCCGACGATCTACGCGCTGCGCGCCTCCGGAGGAGGAGCCGTCGTCTGGTACGGCGTACGGGAGCAGCAGGTCTTCTCCGCCCGCCCCAAAGCCGCGGCACTCTCCTTCACCCGCCCGGAGCCCGCCGTACTGAGCGGCAAGAAGGAGTTCCGCAGCCGGGTCATCCTCGTCCAGGCCACCTGGTTCGCCGCCGTCGTCCCCGCCACGCCGTCGAAGAGAACACGCGTCGTCGCCGACTGGACCGCCCAGATCAGCGTCACGGGCGACTGACCGATTTTGGCCTTTTGCCGTATCGGTTTATCTATGATCTTTGATGCCCGGCCAGTAGCTTTTGCTCATGACGCCCACGCAGCTTCGCGCGTTCGCGGCCGTGGTGCGGCTCGGGTCGGTCAAGCAGGCGGCAGCGGAGCTCGACGTGTCGGAGGCGGCCGTCTCCCTGCACGTCGGCCAGCTGCGCAAGGAGCTCGGTGACCGGCTGTTCACCAGGACCGCCGCCGGGCTCGCGTTCACGCCCGGCGGCTTGCGGCTGGCCAGCAGGGCGGCGGAGCTGCTGAGCCTCCAGGAACGCACGATCATCGAGGTGAGCCAGGCGGGACGCGGGCGCCGGCTGTTACGCGTCGCCGCGTCGAGCCTGTTCGCCGAGCACGCGGCGCCCGGTCTGATCGGGTTGTTCGCCGGGCGGGCCGCCGATCTCGACGTGGAGCTGAGCGTGCACGACCCGCGGCGGTTCGGGTCGTTGCTGCGCGCGCGGACCGTCGACGTGGCGATCGGCCCAGGCCCTGGCGGCTACGTGGACGAGACGCTGTCCTGCAAGCCGTTCCTGAACTTCCAGCTCGTCGTCGTGTGTGGGCCCGATCACCCGCTCGCCGGGCGCGACGTCGGCGTACACCAGCTTCGCGACCAGGTGTGGCTGCTCGGCCCCTCGGCCGCGACCGAGCTCGGCGCCGTACCGACGATGCTGCGCAAGCTCAACGTGCCCGAACACCACCAGCAGATCTACCAGAGCCACGCCGCGGCGCTGGAGGAGGCGCAGCGCAACAGCGGCGTGGCGCCGGCGATCTCGTTCGCGGTGGCACCGGACCTCGCCAACGGGCGCCTGGTACGCATCGCCGGGCCCGCCCTGCGGTTCGACGGGGGCTGGGTCACGATGACGCTGGCCGAGGGCGGCGTGGCTCCGGCGGCGGCCGAGCTGGTCCGGTTCGTCACCACGCCCCGCGCCACCCAGGCCATGCTGCGCGGCCCCGGCGTGAACGTCGGCCGCTTCCGCCCGTCCATCCACATCACGCTGTGGAGCTGACCGTCTCAGCGCCCGTGAACATACTGAGCGGCGAAGTAGTCGGCGATCGGGGTGGGCTTGCGGCCGGTAAGGTGCTCGACCGCGTGTGTGGTCACGTCGAACCAGCCGTCGCGCTTGTACGTCCCCAGGCCCGTCCATCCCTGAACGTACATCTCGGGGAGCCCATGTCCGGACAGCGCCGCGGCCAGGTCGGTGTCCGAGACCTGTTCGCAGCGGATCGGGCGACCGGTGACCTGGGCGAGCGCGTCGGCCACGTCCGCGTCCGTGACCGCCTCCGGGCCTGTGACCTCGAGGAGTTGCCCCTCGCAGCCGCCCTCCGCCAGCACGGCCGCGGCGACGGCGGCGCTGTCATCGCGGGTGATGTGTCCCACCCGGCCGTCACCCGAATTACTGGGCAGCACCCCGGTGGCGACGGCGATGGCGGGCAGGCCGACGAGGTTCCACATCTCCGGCCACTGGTTGAACCGCAGCGCCGTGAACGTCAGCCCAGACTCGGCCAGCAGCCGCTCGGTCTCCCCGTGGTTCTGGATGAGCGCCTGGGGCTGGCCCGGCTCGCCTGCCCTTGCGAACGATGTGTAAATCACATGGCCTACCCCCGCCTTGACCGCCGCCTCGATGGCGTTGACGTGCCCGCGAGGCGCCCCGGTGAGCGAGCCCATGCTGATCATCAGCAGCCGCTCCGCGCCCTCCAGCGCGCCGGGCAGGCTTGCCGGATCGTCGAAGTCGGCGTACCGGGTGGCCACTCCGAGGTCGGCGATGGCATCAGGGGTACGGGACAACGCCACGACGCGGGCGGCCTCCACCCGCTGGAGAAGGTGCCCGACGGTGAGGCGTCCGAGCTGCCCGGACGCTCCGCTAACCACAATCACGATAAATCCCCCTTGGAGGTCGATGTGCGTACCCTGATCTTTGGCCAACTGGCGAAAGGTCCGAAAGAAGGCACATTCATGTCCACTGCAACCATCACCGTCCCTGTCACGGTGGCTGAGCACGAGAACTGCCCCGCGACCAGCGTGCTGCGCCGGGTGGGTGACAAGTGGAGCGTCGTGATCCTTTCGATCCTGGAGCGCGGCGCGCACGGCTTCAACGAGCTGGACAGGTCCGTGGAGGGGCTCAGCCGCCGCATGCTCACCCGTACGCTGCGCGCCCTCGAAGAGGATGGTCTGATCAGCCGCACGGTCCATCCGAGGGTCCCGCCGCGCGTCGACTACGCGCTGACCGACCTGGGCCGCTCCTTCCTGGGGCCGGTACGCGCCTTGGGCCTCTGGGCCGTCGCCCACCAGTCCGACCTCGAAGCCGCCCACAGCAGGTAGTCCCCTCCGCGGGCTCGGGGCTCATGCCCGTGACCAAACTGATCGCAGGTCCGATCGCGTCACTGAAATCTGCGGCGATGTGGCACAGCCCGATCGAGCCGAAGTCGACGCCGATCCTGCCTCGGCTGACACCGTCTTGAGAGAGCCGACCCAACTGCTCAATCAGGCGAGTCTGCTGGGCGAGCGATGCCCATACCCGCTCGAAGGATTCCAAATACGTGTTGAACCATGCCCCATCGACCCGACGGAGATGCAGTGTGGGCGTGTACGCAGCGAGGATGCCGTACACGTGGACATTGACCAGCATCTCATCGTCAAAACGATAGATGCTGTTGTAGAGCGGAGTGTCGTGAAGGCGGATATGTACGCTGAGGGGCATGCGCTCGGTGTAGTAGCTCAGTACTGCCGTTACGCGACCAGCGACTCCTCCGCCGATCTGATGTTCAGCATCGCGCGATACCAACTGCTTGCCCTGTGGATCACCGACGCGCGAGCGCCCACAAGGTCTGCCCCCGTGACCGGAGGGTGCAGGATCCGGCGCGCTGTCGCGTCTGCCGTGAATGTCGGCCCTGGTAGGCAACGTGTCAGGCGTGGGCAAGCTCCGTGAGTACGGTGCGGAGCGAGCCGAACGTGTCGGCGGGGAGCAGCAGGTCGCAGTACGGGAGGGCGGCCGCCATCCCGGCCACGCGCGGTTCGAAGCCGCGTGCGGCGGCCCGGGGGTTCATCCAGATCACCCGGTGCGCACGGCGTCGCAACCGGGCCATCGCGGCGGCCAGTTCCGCCGGTGGGTCGGCGTCCCAGCCGTCGGAGCCGACAAGCACGATGGCGCCCCGCACCTTCGCGCCGTGGTGCGAGGCCAGCAGCGCCCGTACGTTGGTCGCGATCCGCGTACCCCCGAACCTGTCGCTCACCCGCTCCGAGGCCAGCTCGATCGCGGCGGCCGTCGAGCGATGCGCGAGTACCGGCGTCAGCCGGGTCAGCGTCGTCGCGAACGCGAACACCTCCGCGTCCACCGCCACCGCGAGCACCCGCATCAGCTGCAGGTACGCCGACGCCTGGGCCTGCATCGATTGGCTGACGTCACAGAGCATGACCACGCGCCGGGGCCGGTCGACGGGTCGCTGCCTGGCCAGCCGGAGCGGCTCCCAGCCGGTACGGCGGGCGCGGGCCAGCGTGGCCCGGACCGCGATCGCACGGCCCCTCGACGACACCGCCCGCCTGCGGCTGCGCCGTACCGGCCAGGCGGCCACGGTCGTCGCCAGCCACGCGCCGAGCAGCTCGCACTCCCGCTCGCCGAGTCGCTCGAACGGCACGTCCGCCAGGCCCTCGGCGGCACTCGGCAGCCGTTCCGGAACGGCCGGGCCGTCCGAGCTCTCGGCGGGCGCGACCACCGCCGGCAGCGTCATCCAGGGCAGCCCGCCAGGGTCGTCGCCACCGTGGGAAGCGGTCGGCAGCGGGGCGAACGCCTCGTCGGTGGCGCCGTTGGTCGTGTTGAGGGGCCTGCGGCGGGCGTGCGGGTCGAGGGCGGGTCCCGTCGCGTGGAAGACGGCCGCGAACACTTCGTCGAAGGGCTCGATCTCCGACTGCCGCCGTACCAGGTTAATGCGCGCGGTCCAGTACAGCTCCGGCAGTGAGCCGGGAGGCGCGATCGCGAGGGCGCGGGTGAAGTCCTCGATGCCGGTGAAACCCACGGGCACACCGTGCCGCCTCAGCCGTACGGCCAGCGCCGCGGCGAACGCCGCCCTATCGACGCCCGCCAGCAGGGCTCCCGGCCGCCGCCCGCTATGAGACAACGGTCCAGATGACGACCACCGCCACGATGACCACGACGACCCCGACGACGAGCGGCACCAGGCGCTTGTAGATGGCCCCACCGGCGACGCCCAGCACGTCCAACGGCTCCGGTTCCGGCTCGCCAACAGGCGCCTCAGTAGCGCGAAGCTCAGTGGCAGGTGCCTCGGTGGCGGGCGCCTCGGTCGTGCCGGTGGCCGCCGTGTCGGGGGCGGACGTGTCAGGGGCGGACGCGTCAGGGACCGGCTCCGTGAGCTTGGCTTCGAGGCAGGTGACGAACTGGCCGAGCAGCTTGTTGGAGACCTCCTTGATCATGCCGCTGCCGAGCTGCGCCACCTTCCCGGAGATCTTCAGATCCGTGTCCACCGACACGACCGTGCGCGGCCCGTCTGCACGCAGCTGCGCGGTGATGGCCGCCGAGGCGTTGCCCGCCCCACGCGAGTCCCGCCCCTTGGCGTCGATGACGGCCCGGTGCTCCACGTCGTCCTTCTCCAGGAACCTGACCGTCCCGGCGTACTCGGAGACGACCGGCCCCACCTTCACCCGTACCTTGCCCGAATAGACGTCACCCTCCACGCCCGTGAGCCGGGCTCCGGGCATGCACGGGGCGATGCCCTCCAGGTCGGTGAGGACCTCCCAGGCTCGTTCGATGGGCACGCTGACCGTGAACTCGTTGTCGATCTTCATGTGCCTCTCCTGCTGAGCGCCTCGGTGATGGCGGCGCGGTCGTCCAGCGTCTTCGCGAGAGTGCTCAGTGTCCGTACGACGTCGTCCCTGACCAGCCGCGACGCGCCCAAGGAGGACAGGGCCGAGACCCAGTCGATCGTCTCGGCCATGCCCGGCGCCTTGTCGAGGTCGAGGCGGCGTACCTGGCCGACGAAGTCCGTGGCCGAGTGGATCAGCGCGTCGTTCGCGGCGGGGACCGTACGCCGGAGGATCTCCGCCACCCGCTCCGGGGCGGGGAAGTCGATCCAGTGGTACAGGCAGCGTCGGCGCAGCGCGTCGTGCAGGTCGCGGCTGCGGTTGGAGGTCAGGACGACGACCGGGCGGCGTTCGGCGGTGAAGGTGCCCAGCTCGGGGATCGTGATCGCCGCCTCCCCCAGGAACTCGAACAGCAGCGCCTCGAACTCGTCGTCCGCCCGGTCGATCTCGTCGATCAGGAGTACGGGCGGCTGCGGCCCGCGGTGCCTGATGGCCTGGAGGATCGGGCGCTCCTGGAGGAACGCCTCGGTGAACAGGTCGGCGTCGTTCAGCCGGTCGTGGCGGGACTCGGCCAGGCGGATGGCCAGCATCTGCCGCTGGTAGTTCCACTCGTAGAGGGCCTCGCCCGCGGTCAGTCCCTCGTAGCACTGGAGCCTGATCAGCGGCGTGGCCAGGGCGCGGGCCAGGGCCTTGGCGGCGGTGGTCTTGCCGACTCCGGGCTCGCCCTCCAACAGCAGGGGCCGGCCGAGGGTCAGGGCGAAGTACAGCGCCGCCGCCGTACCGTCGTCCACCAGGTAGTCGAGCTCGTCAAGGCGGCGGCGAATGTCATCCGCACCAGCGAACGCGAAAAGCCCAGGAGACGCCGCGGACGCGGAAGGCTGGGAGGCCACGTCCTTACCGCCCTCCCGTCCGCGCGAGATCCCCGGTACGGATGGCGGTCACGATCTCGGCGAGGATCGACAGCGCGATCTCCGGCGCTGTACGGGCACCGATGCCGAGACCGGCCGGCGAGTGGACCCGGCGGCGCTCGTCCTCCGTCAGCCCCATCTCCGCCAGCACCGAAGCACCCCGCCGCCGACTCGCCACCAGGCCGACATAGCCGACACCGGCCTCCAGCGCGGCCCGGATCGCCTCCGGCTCGCCGCGCCCATGACTGCACACGACGGCCGCGGTGGCACCCGCGGGACCGGGCGAGGCGTCCGCAGCTCGTACGGTGAAGTCCAGGGGCCCGGCCAGGGCGGCCAGGGCTGTGGCGATCGGCGAGGAGCCGACGACCCAGAGCACCGGAGGCGGCAGCAGCGGCCGCAGGAAGATCTCCAGTGCGCCCCCGGACAGGCAATGGTTCACCACGACCTGCGCGCCCGGCGAATCGGGAAAGTCCGGCTCGCCCTCCGGCAGCACCCGCAGCAGCACCGTCCGCCCGTCCGACAGCGCCGAGAGCGCCGCCGTACGCACGGAGCTCTCGGCGCACTGCCCGCCGACGAACCCCTCGATGGACCCGTCGGACAGGATGATGGCGTCGTCGCCCGGACTGACCGCCGTAGGCAGCTGGGCCCGGACGACGACCGCGTGGACGAACGGGACGCGCTCGGCGACCAGCTCCTCCATGCGCTTGGTGTACGGCATGTACGGCTCCGAGGATCAGATCGGCGGCGTGGGCACGCCACGCATGGCGTCCCACACCCGCGAGGGGGTGAGCGGCATGTCGGCGTGCCGGATGCCGAACGGCTTGAGCGCGTCGACGACCGCGTTGACGATCGCCGGCGGGGAGCCGACGGTGGCCGATTCGCCGACGCCCTTCGCACCGATCGGGTGGTGCGGTGAGGGAGTCACCGTGAAGCCGGTCTCCCAGTCGGGCACCTCCAGCGAGGTGGGGATGAGGTAGTCCATGAGCGAGGCGCCGAGACAGTTGCCGTCCTCGTCGAACGCGATCATCTCCATCAGCGCCATGCCGACCCCGTCGGTGAGGCCACCGTGGACCTGGCCCTCGATGATCATCGGGTTGATCCTGGTGCCGCAGTCGTCCACCGCGACGAAGCGCCGCACCTTGACCTGGGCGGTGCCGGGGTCGATGTCGACGACGCAGATGTAGGCGCCGTGCGGGTAGGTGAGGTTCTCGGGGTTGTAGCAGATCTGCGCCTCCAGGCCGCCCTCGATGCCTTCGGGCAGGTCTCCGGCGCCGTGCGCCCGCATCGCGATCTCCTGGATCGTGACGGACTTGGCCGGGTCGCCCTTGACGCGGAACGCGCCCTTGTCCCAGTCGAGGTCCGCGACCGACACCTCCAGCATGCCGGAGGCGATGATGCGGGCCTTGTCGCGTACCTTGCGGGCCACCAGGGCCGCCGCCGCGCCGGACACGGGGGTCGAGCGGCTGCCGTACGTGCCGAGGCCGAACGGCGTCTGGTCCGTGTCGCCGTGCACCACGTCGATGTCGGCGGGCGGGATGCCGATCTCCTCGGCCACGATCTGCGCGAACGTGGTCTCGTGGCCCTGCCCTTGGCTCTGCACCGACAGCCGGACGACCGCCTTGCCCGTCGGGTGAACGCGCAGCTCGCAGCCGTCGGCCATGCCGAGGCCGAGGATGTCCATGTTCTTGCGCGGGCCCGCGCCGACGGCCTCGGTGAAGAAGGAGACGCCGATGCCCATCAACTCGCCGCGGGCGCGCCGCTCGATCTGCTCCTTGCGCAGTTCCTCGTATCCGGCGATCTCCATGGCCTTGCGCATGGTGGGCTCGTAGTCGCCCGAGTCGTACACCCAGCCGGTCTTGGTCGTGTAGGGGAACTGGTCGGGCTGGATGAAGTTCTTCATCCGCAGCTCGATCGGGTCCATCCCCAGCTCGTACGCCAGGCAGTCGACGATCCGCTCGACCAGGTAGACCGCCTCGGTGATGCGGAAGGAGCAGGCGTACGCGACCCCGCCGGGCGCCTTGTTGGTGAAGACGGCGGTCATCTTGCAATAAGCGGCCCGCAGGTCATAGCTGCCGGTGAACACGCCGAAGAAGCCCGCCGGATACTTCGTCGGCGCGGCGACGCCGTTGAACGCGCCGTGGTCGGCCAGCACGTTCGTACGGATGGCCAGGATCCTGCCGTCCCGGGTGGCCGCGATCTCGCCGCGCATGATGTAGTCGCGGGCGAAGCCGGTGCTGATGAGGTTCTCGGCGCGGTCCTCCACCCACTTCACCGGCTTGCCGGTCACGATCGAGGCGACGATCGCGCAGACGTAGCCGGGATAGATCGGGACCTTGCCCCCGAAGCCGCCGCCGAGGTCGGGCGAGATGACCCGGATCTTGTGCTCGGGCAGCCCGGCGACCAGCGCGTACAACGTGCGGTGCGCATGCGGCGCCTGGGTCGTCGACCACAGGGTCAGCCTGCTCTCGACCCGGTCGAAGTCGGCCACGCAGCCGCAGGTCTCCATCGGCGCGGGGTGTACGCGCGGGTAGACGATGTCCTGGCTCACCACGACGTCGGCCGTGTCGAACACCGCGGCCGTCTCCGCCGCGTCGCCCGTCTCCCAGTCGAAGCAGTGGTTGTCCGTCTTGCCGTCGAGGTCGTCACGGATGACCGGCGCGGCGGGGTCGAGGGCCTTGCGGGCGTCCATCACCGGGTCGAGCACGTCGTACTCGACGTCGATCAGCTCCAGGGCGTCGCGGGCGGAGTAGCGGTCCTCGGCCACCACGAACGCGACCTCCTGGCCCTGGAAGCGGACCTTGTCCGTGGCCAGGACGGCCTGTACGTCGTTGGAGAGCGTGGGCATCCAGGCCAGGCCCTGGGCGGCCAGGTCGGCGCCGGTGACGACGGCCTTGACCTTCGGGTGCGCCTGCGCCGCGCTGACGTCGATGCTCGCGATCCGCGCGTGCGCGACGGGCGAGCGCAGGATCGCCAGGTGCAGCATCGCGGGCAGCTGTACGTCGTCGACGTAGCGGCCCCGGCCGCGGATGAAGCGCGGGTCCTCCTTGCGGAGCATCCGGCCGTGGCCGAGCGGCTTCTGGTCGTTGTCGGTGAATCCGGCGGGCCGGTGTTCGGTGCTGGTCACGATGTCGCCCCCGACTCCTGGGCTTCGCGGACTTCCTGAGTTTCCCGGGCGGCGGCCCAGCGCACCGAGCGGACGATGGTGGCGTAGCCGGTGCAGCGGCAGATCTGCCCGGAGATCGCCTCGCGGATCTCGCCCTCGGAGGGGTCGGGGTTGCGGTCGAGCAGCGCCCTGGCCGTCATCATCATCCCCGGCGTGCAGAACCCGCACTGCAGCCCGTGGCACTCCATGAAGCCCTGCTGGACGGGGTCGAGCGTGCCGTCCTGTTCGAGGTCCTCGACCGTACGCACCTCGTGGCCGCCGGCCATCGCCGCGAGTACGGTGCACGACTTGACCGGCTCGCCGTCGAGCCAGACCACGCAGGTGCCGCAGTTGCTGGTGTCGCAGCCCCAGTGGGTGCCGGTCAGCCCGAGGTGGTCACGCAGGAAGTGGACCAGGAGCAGGCGCCCCTCGATCTCCCTGGTGACCTCCTCGCCGTTCACGATCATCGATACGCGCACGTCACACCCCTTCTCTGAGCCGGGCGACGGAGCGGCGCAGGGCCCTCCTGGTGAGCTCTTTGGCGAGGTGGCGCTTGTACAGGGCGCTGCCGCGCATGTCCGTGGCGGGGTCGCAGTGCTGCGCGGCCAGCTCCCCGGCCAGCTCGTACAGCTCCTCGGACGGCTCCCTGCCGCGCAGAGCCTCGGAGACGGCGGGCATGCCGGTCGTGTTCGGGCCGACCGCGGCGAGCCCGACGCGAGCGTCGGAGATCACCTCGCCGTCCAGCCACACGGCCGCGCCCGCCGACACGATCGCCCAGTCACCCGCGCGCCGCTCGACCTTCTCGTACGCGCTGGACCCGTTGGGCCGGATCGGGACCCGGATCTCCACCAGCATCTCGGCGTCCTCGACCGCGGTCTCATAGGGCCCCCGGTAGAACTCCTCCATGGTCACGACCCGTTCGCCCGCGCCGCCCCGGATCACACAGCTGGCGCCCAGCGTGGTGCACACCGCCGACAGGTCTTCCGACGGGTCGGCCTGGCAGAGCGAGCCGCCCAGTGTGCCCCGGTTGCGGACGACCGGGTCGGCGATGACCCGCTCGGCGTCACCGAAGATCGGGAAGGTCGCGGCCAGCTCGGCCGACTCCAGCAGCTCGCGGTGCCTGGTCATGGCGCCGATGCGGACCTGGCCGGGCTCGGTCCTGATGTAACCGAGCTCGGCGTGCAGGTCGTTGATGTCGATCAGATATTCGGGAGTGGCGAGCCGTAACTTCATCATCGGGAGCAGGCTGTGCCCGCCCGCGATGAGCCGCGCCGAGCCACCGAGCCGCTCCAGCAGCCCGATGGCGTGATCGACGCTGGTGGCCCGCTCGTACTCCAACGGCGCTGGAACCTGCATCCGGACACCCCCTCGCTCGTCGTGGGCCCTCAGCCGACTCCTGCTCAGCGGCGTTGTCAACGCTCACCTAAGGAAAGGCTTAACTGCCCGCGTGGGTGAGGGTCTCCCAGGCGACGAAGAGCTGGTTGGTGCCTGCGGGACGCTGCTGCTCGGTGAGCTGCTGGGTGTTCGTCATCGGGATGCCCTGGCGGTTGTGGAGCTGGTTGAAGCCGACCTCGGTGATCGGGCCGAGGCCCAGGTTCAGGCTGCCGCCGCACAACCAGGAGGGCACGGCCGCGCCGAGCTGGTACTTCGACTGGAAGCCGAGCGCCTGCCTGAGCCGCTCGCCGACCTCCGGGTAGAGGTCCTGGCCCTGGATCTTGGTCGTTTCGGCGACGTGGGAGATGGCCGAGATCCCGTAGCCGGTGTGGGTGAAGTCGCGGCAGGTCTCCTGAGTGAGGCCGGTGACGAAGGTCGTCTGCCCCTGCCAGTATTTGACGAGCTCGTCGCGGGTGTCGAGGCCGCTGCCGGGCGCGCCCTTGGGCAGCTCGCCGTCCGTGCTGAGGTAGATGTAGGCCGGCACCCGGCCGCGGTACTTGGTGATCGCCTTGTCGTAGCTCGTCCGGTCCTCCAGGAAGACGGAGATGCCGACGGCCGCCTCCATCATGCTCAGCTCCCAGTTGCCGTTGCTGTTGGAGCCGTTGATGACCTTCGGCAGATAGACGGTGCGCAGCATGGTGACGAAGCGGTCGACGTTCGGCCAGCTGGTGTAGGTGTAGCGGATGATCTCGGCCGCCCGTGGCCAGACCGAGCCGGCCCAGCCGGTCTGCAGGGGCGCGTTGCTGTTGGTGTGGTCCTTGATCACCGCGGACCAGGCATCCATGATCTCGATGGCCTTCTTGGCGTACTTGGCGTCCCTGGTGACGTACCAGGCGAGAGACATCGTGTACGCGGCGAGCGCGTCCTGGCGCTCGTCGGTGCAGCCGTTGTTGGGGTTGGAGTAGGGGCCGCACTCGACGACGGCGCGGGGCTTGGCCGCACGGGTGAGTGAGGCCAGCGAGTGGCCCATCATCTGGTCGTAGGCCGACTTCCACGGCTGCGCGCCCGCGTTGACCTTGGTACGCATGAAGTCCAGCTGGTCCCGGCCGAGCAGCACTCCGGGGTGGGTGAAGGTCGCGGGGGCGGCGGCCGCGGGCAGCGGCAGGGCCAGAGAGGCGACCAGGGCGGCGGTGGCGATGATACGGGGGGTCATGACAGCTCATCCAACGAGCGTTACGGGGCCCGGTCAACCCGCTTAGGAAAGTTTCCTAACTTTTCCGGGGAGTAGAGTGCCCCGCATGATCGACGTTCCCCTCTGGCCGGAGACTCCCCCCGGCCCGGCCACCGGCGAGTCCCCGAGCTTGACGCTGTACGCGGCGGACGGCCCGGCCACGGGCGCGGTGGTGGTGTGCCCCGGTGGCGGTTACTCCCGGCTGGCCGGGCACGAGGGTGCGGACGTGGCCCGCTGGCTGGTCACCCTCGGCATCGACGCCTACGTGCTGGCGTACCGGGTGGTCGGCGACGAGCCGGGGCGCGAGCCACTGCATCCGGCTCCGCTGTACGACCTGCGCCAGGCGGTGCGCGTCGTCCGCGAGCGCGGCGCCGGGCGGGTCGCCGTCATGGGGTTCTCGGCGGGCGGCCACCTTGCCGCCACCCTGGCCACCGACAAGGACGGGGACCGCCCGGATGCCCTGATACTCGGCTATCCGGTCATCGACCTCGCCGGGTGGGCCGCGCACTCGGGGTCGCGCCGACAGTTGCTCGGCCCCGACAGCACCGAGGAGCAGGCGACAGCCCTGTCCGCGCACCTCAACGTGACCGCCGAGACGCCACCGGCGTTCCTCTGGCACACGGCGGCGGACCAAGGGGTGCCGGCCGCCAACAGCCTGCTGTTCGCCGACGCGCTCGGCCGCGCGGGCACGCCGTACGAGCTGCATGTTTTTCCCGAAGGCAAGCACGGGCTCGGGCTCGCCCAGGGCGACCTGGCCGTGTCCGCCTGGCCGGGCCTCTGCGCCACCTGGCTCGCCGCCCAGGGCTTCGGCCCGCGCCCCTAAGAACGGCCCGCACTTCTGAGACGAGCGGCGCGGCCAGGTCGTCCCTGGCCACGCAGCAGTCGGTCATAGCGGTTCGGGTGGCCAACTCCCTGGGGTCAGTGCCGGGGTGAGTCGTACCGGCCGTGCGAAAGGGAACGGCCGCGTCCCTCCCGGACGGTCTGCCGCAGCGCGGCGCGGAAGCGCCCCGGCCCCCAGGCACGGCCGTGGACCATCCGGGCGAGCGTGTCGCGGTCGGCGGGACCGTGCTCGTCCAGCGCATGGGTCACGGCGGCGACCTCCCGGTCGAGCTGCTCGTCGGCGCTGGCGGTGACGCGGCCGCTCGCCGCGCCGGTGCCGACCATCCCGGGTGAGGGGAATGTGCTCCCCGGCCCCGGCAGGAACCGCCGCGCTCCCGTGGTGTCCTGCTCGTGGCGGTGGTGGATGCGCTCACGGCGCTCGTCCGCGTAGGGTCCGGCCTCCTCGGCCGTCAGCGGGCGGGCGATGTCCTCCAGCGACTGCTGTTCCGCCCGGACGCCGAACATCAGCTCGGCGACACCGCCGAGCGCCATGGCCGCCGCGCCGATGAAGAACCCGGCGGCCACCAGCGTCAGGTTGCCGCTGTGGATGAACTGCCCGAACAGCGCCGGCCCCGTGATGCCACCGATCGCCGTCCCGACCGCGAAGAACAGGGCGATGGCCAGCGCCCGCGTCTCCATCGGGAAGATCTCGCTGACGGTGAGGTAGGCCGAGCCGGCCCCAGCGGAGGCGACGAAGAAGGTCAGCGCGATGAGCACCATGAACGAGGTCGTGGTCAGTGCCCGATTCAGCATCAGAACAGCGATTACCGCGGTCAGGGCGGCCGACACCAGGTACGTGCCGGCGATCATGGGAATCCGCCCAACGGTGTCGAACCAGCGTCCCAGCAGGAGCGGCCCCAGGAAGTTGCCGAGCGCGAACACGGCCATGAAGTACGGGATGGACCCGGACGCCACCCCGAAGAAGCCGTGCAGCAGCGTCCCCAGGTCGAACGTCACCGCGTTGTACAGGAACGCCTGCCCGATGAAGAGAGCGAGACCCAGGAGCACCCGGCGCGGATAGCGTTCCATGGCCACCCTGGCGATCTCCCGGAACGGGATGGCGGCGCGCTGCCTGACCGTGATCTCGCCCCTGGGCTGGGGCAGGTCGCCGCCGATCTCGGCCTCGATCTGGTCCACGATACGTTCGGCCTCCTCCTCGCGACCGTGGATGAACAGCCAGCGGGGACTCTCCGGAAGGCTTCGGCGGGTGAACATGATGGCGAACCCGAGCACGCCGCCGATGACGAACGCCAGCCGCCAGCCGATGTCCATCGGAAAGAGGGCGGTGCTGAGGAAGGCCAGCGCGGCGACGCTGCCGATGGCTGCCCCGACCCAGTAGCTGCCGTTGATGGCCAGGTCCACCCGGCCCCGGTTGCGCGCCGGGATGAGCTCGTCGATGGCCGAGTTGATCGCCGCGTACTCGCCTCCGATGCCCATCCCGGTCAGGAAGCGCATGAGGAACAGGTACCAGGGCTCGAACGCGAAGGTGGTGGCCACGGTGGCGACCATGTAGAGGCCCAGCGTGAACATGAACATCTTCTTGCGGCCGAGCCGGTCCGTGAGCTGCCCGAACAGCAGCGCTCCTACGCACGCGCCGGCGACGTAGATGGCCGCCGCGGTGCCGATGTCGGCGCTGTTGACGGCGATGCCGCTGCCGCGCTCCGTCATGCGGGAGGCGACCGCGCCGACGATCGTCACCTCCAGCCCGTCGAGGATCCACACCGTTCCCAGACCCAGCACCACTCTCCAGTGGAACCGGGACCAGGGCAGCCGATCCAGCCGGGCCGGGATGTTGGTCCGGATCATGCCAAGGTCTTCTGCGGTCATGGTCAAAGCTCCTTCACGGAACGTCCTTCAGCGGTGCTCCGGAGGGATGCCGGCAGTACAGTCGTTTTAATGCTGCTTTGTCGGGTTTTCGGGCATCGTTTCCGCTTCGAGAACGAGGGGGAGACGATGCGCTGGCATTGTCAGCGCGGCTGCGGGGCAGCGGGCGCAAAGTGCTACGCGAGCGTCCGGGACAGCCGCCGCTACGCCCGCGCCTTCGACAAGGAGGACCGCGACGATCTTGGCAGGCGAGCTCCCCTGGTAGGGCTCCTGCCGCTGCGGCTCGTCCGCGCCCTCCGTGAAAGGAGTCGGAGGAGCTGAATGCCGCTATGGGAGCAAGGAGGCGAGGTTCTTCGGCATGCCCGCCTTCACGTCCTCCCACTCCCCTTCGGTGATGTGACTCTTGAGCACTTCAAGGACGCCCCGCAACAGCAGCGGAAGTTGGGTCCTGTCCACTGTCCGGTTGAACGGCGCGTAGCCGGTTTCCACCATGTCCCCACCTCCTTTCCCGGGGTCCCAACTCCTTTCCTGGGCATCACCTCGAGACTCGTCCCGGCTGCTCCCCGGCCACATCCCCGAAACGTGCAGTGGCGTGAAAGATCTTTAAGAGCATGGGCTTCACCGTTCCTCGTCTGGGAGGCGGTCTTACATGCGGGGACGCGAACAGGAATGGCATGACGTGGACGGCCTGCTCGACGCCGTTCAGGCGGGCAAGGGCGCGACCCTGCTGGTGGACGGGGAGCCGGGGATTGGCAAGACCCGGCTGCTCGACGAGGCGGCCGCCACCGCCGGCGAGCGCGGCATCGCCGTGCTCCGGGGCGAGCTGGAGGAGCTGGGCGAGCTGGTGCCGTGCGGCAGCCTGTTCGAGGCCCTGGACCTACGGCTCGACCCAGACTCGCGGACGCTGGAGGCGTTGCGAACGCGCTTCGAGGAATGGCCCACGGCTCCGGTCCTGGCCGTGCTCGACGACCTGCAGTGGGCCGATCCGGCGACGCTGGTCGCCCTGCGCACCCTCCACGGCCTGCTCGAATTCCGGCCGATCGGCTGGCTGCTGAGCCGATCGACCGGTGTGGGACAGGACCAGTCCGCCTCCCTGTTCGACCTGCTGGAGCGCCACGGGGCCGGCCGGGTGCGGCTCTCGCCGCTGTCCCCGGCCGCGGCCGTCGCCCTGGCCACCGACACGCTCGGGGCCGCGCCGGGACCGGCGACGCTGGCTCTGGTGGACGTCGTGGGCGGCAACCCGCTGCTGATCACCGAGCTGCTCGCCGGCCTTCGCGACGAAGGCCAGGTCCTCGACGGCGACGCCGCCCTGCGCATCCCCGACCGGTTCACCAGGGTGGTGCGGCACTGGATCGGCGGCCTGAGCGCGGTCGCCAGGAACCTGGTGGAGACGGCCGCCGTGCTCGGCCGGTCGTTCGCCCCCGAGCAGGCCGCGTCGCTGCTCGGCACGACAACGGCCGCGCTGCTGCCCGCGGTGGAGGAGTCCATGGCGGCGGGCATCCTGTCCGCCACCGCGCATGACCTCGCCTTCCGCCACGAGCTGGTCAGGCTTGTCATCGCCGAGCGGGTCCCGCCGCCCGTCCGGCAGGCGCTGCTGGGCCGGCTCGACCTCGTCGCGACCATCGACACCGCGATGGCGGAGGGGCGGCTGCGGGCGGCCGAGCAGCTGGTCCGCGGCGGCCTCGCCGAGCACTCCTCCGCGCACGCTTCGACGCACAGTGTGGCCGAGCTGCGCTGCGTGCTCGCGGACGTCATGTACCTGACCGGCAGCCTCGAGGAGGCCATGCGGGAGGCCGAGACGGTGCTGGCGCTGCCCGACCTTCCCGGCCACGTGCGCGACCGGGCGCTGCTCGTGCGCCTCTACGCCATGACGCGCCTGCCCAGCGACGAGGCGTCCGTCCGCACGTACGCGCACGAGGTCATCGAGGCGGGTGCCCGTCACAGCGCGGCGGCCACCGCGGCGGCCCTGATCGCGCTGGCGCAGGCGGAGCGGGACGAGGGCCGCCTGTCCAAGGCGCTGGCGCTGGCCGCCGACGCCAGGCGGCTGTCCGGCGACGCCAGGCTGCTGTCCGGCGCGAACGGGTCGGCCGTGCATCCGTACGAATCCCGGCTGATCTCCGCCGCGATACTCACCGACGTCCACCGGCTGGACGAGGCGCGGCTGCTCGTCCAGGACGCGCGCGAGGACATGTTCGACTCCGGCCACCAGGCATGGGAGGCCGACCTGTCCGCCCTCGCGGCCCGGTCCGAGCTGCTCGAAGGGCGGCTGGACAGCGCCGCCGACGAAGCCCAGCGGGCGCTGAGCCTCGCCGCGGACAGGGCCACGCCCCTGTCCGCCGCAGCGGCCACCAACGTCCTGGCCACCGTCGCGCTGCGGCGCGGCAACGTACGGGCGGCCGTCCGGCACGTCGCCGACCTGCCCGGCGACTCACTCGAACACGCCCTCATCGTGGCCCAGGTCACCGAGGCGTGCGACGGACCGCTGAAGGCGATGACCTTACTGGCCGACCTGCTCGAACGGCAACGTTCGATGCTCGCCGGCAACCCCACCGCGAGCGCCTGGCTGGTCCGCGTAGCCCTCGCCGTGGACGCCCGCGCGGTGGCCAACGCCGCCGTCGCCACCGCGGAGGAACTGGCGGCCGCCAACCCGGGTTTCCTGGCCCTGACCGCGTCCGCCGCGCACGCGCGCGGCCTGCTCGACGGCGATCGCGAGGCCCTGTCCCGGGCCGCCGAGCGCGCCGACGACGTGTGGGGGCGCGCCTCCGCCACGGAGGACCTCGGCGTGCTGCAGGCCGCCGGCGGGCTGCACGACGACGCGGCGGTAAGCCTCGACCGCGCGCTCGCGATCTACTACGAGATCGGATCCGTCAGGGATTCGGCCCGCGTACGCAAGCGGCTGCGCGCCATGGGTGTGCGCCACCGGCACTGGAGCTACGCCGACCGGCCGGCCTCCGGCTGGGACAGCCTCACCGAGACGGAATGGCACGTCTCGCTCCTGGTGGCCGACGGGTGGTCCAACCGGCAGGTGGCGGAGCAGATGTTCATCAGCGCGCACACGGTCGCCTTCCACCTGCGGCACATCTACTCCAAGCTGCAGATCAAGTCCCGCGTCGAGCTGACCCGCCTCGTGATCGTCCGGGGGCGGGACGACACCGTCGACTAAGGGATTTGCCCCAGAACTACACGCATGGGGGATGTGACCCCGGAGCGCCAGGGAAAGCCTGGTAAAGCGTGTGAGCCACCTGGAAATCGGGCTGCTCGTCGGCCTCTTCGTCTTCGCGCTCACCGCCATCGCCATGATTCTCTGTGGCCTGCTCTGGGGAGCGGTCGCGGAAGAACTGCTCGCGAGTCGCCGACCAGGGCTACGACCCCGTGTACGGGGCCCGGCCGCTGCGCCGGTTCATCGCTCGCGAGGTCGAGACCAGGATCGGCCGCGCGCTGCTCAGCGGCGACGTCCCCGACGGCTCGACCGTCACGGTGGACGTCGACCACGGCGAGCTGAGCGTCACCTTCGCCGGACCAGGGAGCTGACATGATCTCGACCACCGTCGCCTGCTCGAACTGCGGCAAACGGAACAGGGTCCCGGCCGCGGCCGACGGCGTGCCCCAGTGCGGGAACTGCCACCGGCCGCTGCCGTGGATCGCCGAGGCGGGCGACGACACGTTCGCCGAGGTCGCCGAGCGTGCCGGCCCGCCGGTCATCGTCGACTTCTGGGCGGACTGGTGCGGGCCGTGCCGGATGGTCACGCCCGCACTCGAACAGATCTCCCAGGACCTGGCCGGCCGCGTCAAACTCGTCAAAGTCGACGTGGACCGGTCGCCCCGCCTGTCCGAGCGCTTCACGATCAAGCACATTCCGATGCTCATGATGATGGTCCGCGGCGAGGTCGTCGCCCAGCGGGCGGGCGCCTCGCCCGCCCACGAGCTGCGCCGATGGGTCGAGGACGCGGTCAGGACGCGCACATGACGCCGGTCCCGGAGACGCCGGATCTATACGGCGCCTTCCCCCGGCTGAGCGAGGCGCAGCTCGCCGAGCTCTCGCCCCACGGCGAGCGCCGGGCCGTCTCGCTCGGCGACGTCCTGTTCAGGGAGGGGGAGCCCACCACGGAGTTCATCGTCGTGCTGAGCGGCAAGGTGGCCATGGTCGAGGGGTACGGCTCCGGCCCGGACGAGAAGACGATCGCCGTCCAAGGCCCGGGCCGCTTCCTCGGCGAGCTCAGCCTGCTCACCGGCCAGGCGGCATTCCTGACCGCCGTCGTCCAGGAGCCAGGCGAGGTGCTGGCCGTCCCGGCCGAGGAGGTGCGCGCGCTCGTGGCGCACGACCAGGCGCTCGGCGACCTCATCCTGCGGGCCTACCTGACCCGGCGGTCCCTGCTGATCGGGCTGGGCACCGGCTTCCGCATCATCGGCTCCCGCTATTCGGCGGACTGCAAGCGGCTGCGCGAGTTCGCCGCCCGCAACAGGGTGCCGCACCGGTGGATCGACCTGGAGGAAGACGAGGAGGCGAACGCGCTGCTGCGCGAGCTACGCATCCCGGCCGCAGACACCCCAGTGGTGATCTGGCGCGGCGACAAGGTCCTGCGCAGCCCGACCGTCGCCGAGCTGGCGAAGGCGATCGGCCTGCCCGCCCCGGTGCCCGGCGACGGCGTCTGCGACCTGGTCATCGTGGGCGCCGGCCCGGCCGGTCTGGCCGCCGCCGTGTACGGGGCCTCGGAAGGGCTGACGACCGTCGTACTCGACGCCGTGGCCACGGGCGGGCAGGCCAGCACCTCCTCCCGCATCGAGAACTACCTCGGCTTCCCCTCCGGCATCTCGGGCGCCGAGCTCGCCGAGCGCGCCGTCATCCAGGCGCGGAAGTTCGGCGCGGCGCTGACCGTCCCGGCCGAGGCGACCGGCCTGCAGCCGGACGACGGCTTCTACAGCGTCCTCGTCGAGGACGGCAACACCATCAAGGGCCACGCCCTGATCATCGCCACCGGCGCCCGCTACCGGAAGCTCGACGTCCCTGAGCTGGAGAAGTACGAGGGATCCGGCGTCTACTACGCGGCGACGCCCTTCGAGCTGCGCATGTGCAGCGACTCGCCGGTGGTCATCGTCGGCGGCGGCAACTCCGCCGGTCAGGCGGCACTCTACCTGGCCAGGAACGCCTCGTCGGTGCGGGTGCTCGTACGCGGCGACGACGTGCGCGCCAGCATGTCCCACTACCTCGCCGACGAGCTCGACCGCACGCCCGGCATCGAGATCATGCTCAACACCGAGGTACGCCAGCTCATCGGCGACGGCACGCTGACCGGCGTCCGCGTCCACAACCGGCGCACGGGGAAGTCCCTGGAGATCGCCACCAGGGCGATGTTCGTCTTCATCGGCGCCGACCCACACACCAAGTGGCTGGAGGGCGCCGTGCCGCTCGACGACCGCGGCTTCGTCATCACGGGACAGCGCACCACCTGGAACGCACTGCTTCCCCTGGAGACCGACCACATGGGCGTCTTCGCCGTGGGCGACGTCCGCAGCGGATCGGTCAAGCGGGTCGCCTCCGCGGTAGGGGAGGGCGCCATGGCCGTACGCCTGGTGTACGAACGGTTCACCACCACAGAAAATCGACAGAGGAGACGGTGATCCACATGCCGGTCATGGCACACTCCAGGTTCGAGCGCTTCTTCCGCGCCGCCGCAGGACTCAACGTGGACAAGAACGACCTCAAGCGCTTCAACGACTTCGTCAATAGCAAGCTGTACGACATGCTCGTCGTCGCCGAAGCCGCGGCCAAGGAGAACAGGCGCGACATCATCCAGCCATGGGACCTGCCCATCACCAAGGGCCTGCAGGAGAACATGCACGGCTTCCGCGACCTCGACGAGGAGCTGGAGCTGACGCCGATTTTGGAGCAGCTCACCGCGCTGCCGCCGCTCGACCTGTCGCTCAGCGTGGACGCCGAGGCCCGGCTGCCGGCCGTGGCGGGCGGGCTGTCCATGGCGCTCGCCCAGGCGTTCAAGATCGTCGAACCCGATCTCAAGAACCCCTCCAGCGAGCACTGGGAGCGCATGACCCGGCTGTTCGGCCTGCTCCTGTGAGCGTGACGCGGCGGGGCGAGCGACCACCGGGGACCCTACCGATCTTCAGCAGCCGGCGATGGTCGAGGGCGGCGTGGCCGTGCGCGACGGCGAGGCCCGTGCTACTCGACCAGGAACTGCTGTACACCTGATGGCGATCGGTTCAGCCCGACGGCGGGCGGGGGGATCGCGGGGCAGCGGCTTCCCGCGGCGGTGGGCACGGTCAGCGAGATCAGGTAGCGGTCCATCGCGCCTGTGACGCAGTCGCTACGGCCATAGACGCCGTGCCCCCAGCCCTCGTAGGTGAGCAGCGCCGCCTCGCGCCCTATCTGGCCCGCCACACCGGCCGCCCACAGGTAGCTGGTGGCGGGATCGTAGAGCGCGTTGGCCACCAGGATGGGCGGTGTGCCGTCAACGTTCAAGCGGTGTTGAGGGTTGGGGATCGGCGTGGGCCAGTCCAGGCATGCGGCGATCGCGTACAGCGCGGCGGGGTTGTAACGCATGTCCGGCGCGAGGGCGCGCTGGCGATCCAGGCGCGCGGCGTACTCGCGGTAGTCACGGACGGGAAAGGAGAAGTCCTGGCAGAAGACCGCCCTCGGGAACGGCGACAGCTCCTCGGCCTGGCTTGCCTCGCCCGACGGCGTCTTCGCCGCAGCCGCGGTGTCCGTGGCCAGCAGTGACTCGGCCAGTTCCGTCCAGTACGGCCCGTAGAAGGCGCCGAAGGCCTGGTCGATCAAATCCCAGCTGGTGAGTGGAATATCCGGCTGTCCTGGCTGGTGCAGTTCGCCGCGGTCGGCGCGGGCCAGGAGTTTCGCCCAGAAGGCGCGCACGTCCTTGCCGTGCAGCGGGCACGTCGCGTTCTTGGCGCACCAGTCGGCGAACTCGTCGAAGGCGCTCTCCGCGTTGATGGCGGCGGTGTCGAGGTAGGCGCCGGTGCCCAGGCTGTGGTCGAAGTTGCTGTCGAGGACCAGTGCCCGCACTCTGCCGGGATATCGCTCGGCGTACTGCTGGCCGATCAGCGTTCCGTACGAGACCCCGTAGAACGTCATCCGCTCCTCATTAAGCGCGGCGCGGATGGCCTCGAGATCACGCACCACGCTCACCGTGCTGACATGGTCGAACAGCGGCCCGGTCCTGGCCTCGCAGTCCTCGCGGAGCCGCTTGTTGTAGGCGACGCGGGCCTCGAAGTCGGCCTGGCTCCTCATGAGAGTGGGCGGCATCGCGCGCAGCAGGGCGCTGGAGCACACGACGGGATGGCTGCGGCCCACCCCGCGCGGGTCGAAGCCGACGATGTCAAAGCTTTTCGTGAGCTCGGCGCTCAGGAAACGATCCGAGAAGAGGGCGAAATCCACGCCCGAGACGCCCGGGCCACCGGGGTTGACCACCAGCGAGCCGATCCGCTTCGTGGCGTCGGTGGCCTTGCGCCTGGCCAATGCCAGGTCAATGGTGCCGCTCCCGGGCGTGGCCCAATCGATGGGCACGGTCAGGGTGCCGCACTCGGCGGTGGCGTCCTGATCGCACGGCTTCCAATCGATCCCCGATGTCCGCGCGGCGGCCGGCGCGGTGGGCATCAGGAGGACCGCGAGCAAGGTCAGTGCGAGAGCCGGCAGGAGTGATCTTCGCATAGCGTCCCGTCGTCGAAGGGTTTCTGACCGACGACTGTGATCGATTCTGCATAACCAGGGCGTAACCACCTGGCTTCTGTCGGCGAATCCGTACTCTGACCTGCGCGTTAGAGGCTAGAGCGCCGCACAGGACACGACCGTCGCAAGCTGGCGATCAACCGTAGAGGTCGCCAAGTGTGGTCAGGCGCACGTCGCTCCCTGGCTCGGCGCCGAGTCCCCGGGTGAACCCGGCGCCCGAATAACACGTGAGCACCGTGTCGCGGGTGTCGTACCCCTTGGCCGTGAGCAGATCGCGCGCGCGCCGGAGCCGGGCCACATGCTCGGCTCCCATGGCCATGTCCCACTTGACCTCGCCCAGTGAGAGAATCCGTCGCGGGCGTCCGTGATCCGCGGGCGCCAGAACAGCGACATCGACCTGGATCTGCGTGCGATTGGCGGGATCGGGTACGACTCCACTCCCCACCTCACCGGCCGCGGTATCGGCATGCAGGGCGTACTCGCGGCAGAGCATCTCGACATGGGGGCCGACGACCTGCGACAGGAAGCGTGCCCTGCTGCCCCGCCACACCGTCGCCGCGTCCCCGCGCTCCAACCGCGCCCACTCCCTGACCATGATCGCCTGATAGAACGTGATGAGCGGTTCGGCCACCCGGTAGTAGCTGCGGTTCGGCCGGAAGAGATCGCGCTCTTTGACCAGGAGATGGCTGTCTTCCAGGACGCGGAGCGGATGCGCGATCTCGTTGGACTTCCGCCCCACGTAGCCGGCGATTCCCCCTGACGTCGTGTTGCCGTCGGCGACGGCGGCAAGGACGGAGTGGTAGAGCGACGGGTCGCGGATCTCCGTCTCTTCCGCCAACAGGTAGCGGGCCTCCCTGAACAACGGGACCTCGGCGTTCAACACGGATCTGATCACCCAGTCGTCGAAATCCGCCGGCCCAGCCGGGACATCACCACGGACGAACTCCTTCCGGTAGGCCGGTGTCCCACCCACCACCGCGTGTACCTGGGCCGCCAGACGCGGGTCGCTGATCCCCCAAAAGCGGGCGGCCTGGCGGTAGTCGAAGGGCCTGATGACCATTTCCAGTCCCGCGCGTCCGCGTAGCGGAGCCGTACCGGACAACAAACCGCCCATCACCGACATCGCTGAACCGCAGAGCAGCACCCTGGCCGTGCTGGCGGCTCCGGAGCCGCCAGGACCCAACTCCCGCTGGATGATCGAGGGAAGCTCTGGGGATGCCTTGACAAGATACGGAAACTCATCAAAAACGACAGGCACCGCCCGATCGCGCACGACCCCGAAGAGGTAGGGGATGGCGTCGATCCAATCGCGGAAGGCCGGAACAGGCGCGCCGGTGAATCTGATCAGTTCGTCCGCGAAGAGGCGCAACGCCACCGCCTCCGTCACCTCGAGCGCGGGGAAGTAGATGCCGCCCATGCTGCTCGCCAAGGCCTGCAGGAGATAACTCTTCCCTTGGCGGCGGCGGCCGCTCACCACACCGAGCCGAGCTCCCGGGCCCGCTTCCGAAGCGAACGAGACCAGGCCCGCCCACTCTCGCTCACGGCCGAACACATGCTGAGGCTTCCGCATGAGTCGAAGTATAGTTGACCGAACTATAGTTGACTCAACCGTACTTCACAAAAGCTACAGCGACAGGCGCGACTGGGGGTGACTGAGCGAGAGCATGATGGGCGCGCTTTCATGCTCGGGAAGATAGGTTGGTCGGTATGACCGCTCAGCCTGTGGAGCCCGTTGCGCGTCGTGATCCAGGTGAGGATCCGGCCGCGATCTTCGAGGCGCTTCCGCCGTCGCACCGTGCCCGGTTCCGGGCGGAGTACGACGAGGCTTTGGAGGCCGCGCACGACTTGGCCCGCTTCAAGCAGGTGCAGACGCTGTTGCGTCAGTGGCGCCTGCGTGCGATCGCCTACGCCCGTCCGGGCTACGAGGAAGCCGTCCAGGACGCTCTCCAGAACCGTACAGAGATGTTCACGCGCTACACCCCGCCGGAGTGGGAAGGCCGGGTGTGAGCTACAAGTTCGACGGTTTCCACGGACGCGCCCTCTACGAGCTGAACGGTCTTCCCGAGGAGGTCCGTGACGGACCGCTGCTGGAGCGTCTTCTTGAACTCCTCCGCGATCCGTGGGACGCGGTCGCGGAGCGTCCCGGTCAGTCCGCGGTGAGGCACGCCTTCTTCGGAGATAACGGCCAAGGCATGATGACGTTCATCCTCGATGAGGAGACCCGGGCCTTGCGCATCATCGACCTCCTCTGGGCCGGCTGACCTCGCTGGAGCCGAAGTTGATCTGTTCGCTTTGGATGCTCGTGGACGTCCTTGATCCTGCTCGTCATCAAGGGCTCATCAGCGCCATGTCGGTTCCTTGAGAGTCTCTCTATATCGGTTATAGCTATTAGCTTCTTTCGCCGACGCGCTCGGTCGCGCGGGCAGGCCGTACGAGCTGCATGTCTTTCCCGAGGGCAAGCACAGGCTCGGGCTCGCCCAGGGCAACCTGGCCGCGTCCACCTGGCCAAGCCTCTGCGCCACCTGGCTCGCCGACCAGGGCTTCGGACCGCGCCCCTAACGTCGTACGGGACACGACCGTTCCGAGCTGGCTTAGCTCAATCGACGTGGGAATGCCTCTGCTCCAGGTAGTCGTTGAGCTGCCGCCACTGAGTCGGATGAATGTCCAGCATGCGCAACTCGCCCGGCTCGACCCACCGCACATCGCTCGCCTCATCATTGGCCTCGGGCCGGCCGCCGACCGGACGGGCGATCAGCATGACCTCGTACTCCTGGCGGACCTCCCCATCCGTGTAGGCCACGATGTGGCCGGGGTCGGAGTAGATCCCGAGGATGCCGACCGGCTCGACGCGAACGCCGGTCTCCTCCTCGGTCTCCCGCACGGCGCACTGTGAGGGCGTCTCGCCGATCTCCATCTTGCCCATCGGCAACGCCCACTGACCGGTGTCCCGCCGGCACTGCATGAGGATGCGGCCCGCGTCGTCCACGGTGACCGTCCCGCAGGCCGGCACCAGGCTGTTCGCCTTCGGGGCGTTCGGGTCGTTCCAGTACTCGACTCGTCCCATGGGATGCGCCTCTCAGATCTCCGTGCCGAACCACGGAACGACTCCGGCCCAGACTCGGTCGAACGATGACATGTAGTGGTTGGCCATCGTCCCCGCGTCGAGGTGGCGGAAGGCGAAGTGCTCGGCTTCGATGAGCGTCAGGGGACTTAATCTCCGTTGAGGACCTGCGTCATCCACTCCAGCGACCCCGTGCTGAGCACCTCGTCCGCGAGGCGCTTCGCGGACGCCGTCCGCAGCGCGGCGAGCGAGCTGTCGATCCACGGTTGGACGTTCTGGTGGCCCTGCTCGCGGTACTCGACGGCCTGGATCAAGCATTCGAGCTTGTCGGCGTCACGCGCGCAGACGGCCTCGAGGCTGCTCTTCTCCTCGTACTCGCCGACCGCGCCACCCACCATCTCCGCGACCGGCTCCGGAATGCCGCGTACCTGGTCGGCGGTGACCTCCTCGTTCGGCGCCGCTGTCAGATAACGCTTGCCGATGTAGGGGATATCGGTAACACGGGTCTCCTGCGTGTCGTGGAACAGGCTCAGGAACGCCGCACGCTCGGGATTGCCACCTTCCAGGGCCGTGATCACACTCGCGATGACCGCAGCTCGGAAGGAGTGATCGGCGATGCTCTCGGGATCCCGTACTCCCGCGACCAGCCAGCCCGTGCGCTTGTAACGCTTAAGCAGCCCGATCTCGTACAGCAGGCCCGCCAGCCTCGACAGTTCCTCCGCCATGGAAATCCCCTCTCACCCTCGGTGGATCATGCGCAGAGCGTAGATGACCGCCTCCAGTTCGCGTTGGGACTGCGGTGACGCGATGGCCTCGTCCAGCGTACGGATGGCCGCGTCTCTGAGGGTATCCGCACGCTGCGCGTCCAACGTCGAGGGGCGCAGCATGACCAGTGCCCACAGCGTGTGGACCACCACGTCGAGGTAGGGGTTGGCGGAGTCCAGCTTGCCGATCAGATGCCGGAGAAGCTCAGTCCCCCGCCAGACGTCCGGCTTCAGCTCGATCATGAACGTGTCCGCCAACTGGGGCTCGCCGACCTCGCCGAGCCAGTAAGCCCAGTAGTTGAGGTTCGCCACCTCGCAGACCTCGTCGGCCAGGTGAACCCGGATGAAGTGCTGCAACCCCTCGCGGTCGCCGAGCCTGGCCAGTGAGTGGGCACCGGACCGCACGACGGCCCACGAGGGAGTCCACTCACCCACCCGGCTCATCCGATGCTCTTCAGCTCGTTGCATGACTGTGAGCCAGTCCGCGGTTTCCGCGGTGTCGTCGAAGCTGGCGACGTAGTGGGCCTGGCGGCGCAGCAGCATGCCGTCCACCCGGTCCGTGTCGGCGCGCTCGGCGGCTACCTTCAGGTGATCGAAGAAGTGCGCGCGTTCGTCGGGAAGAAGAGAGGGCGCGGTCGCCACCGGCCCCCGGCGGCCGATCCCCCGAGCGGCTCCCGCCATGGCAGACGGTGCGGTCCCGGTGAAGAGCCAGGCCACGAGATCAGTAAACGGGCGAGTGATCACCCATGACGCCAACGGATGATTCTCGATCCCGGCCTTTTCCGGCTCCGTGCCGAGCACATAGCCGACGAACCGATCCGCCTCAAGGGCCATGTCCAGTTGGAAGAGCAACGCGGCTGGACGCCGAACCGTAGAAGCCAGTGTCGCAACGACAGGTACGTCCCTGTGGAGATCGCCATCAGTGGGCGGCGCCCGGATTCCCACCCCTGAATCGTCGTGACATCCAGGCCAAGGCGTTCGGCGAACCGTTCCTGGGTCAACCCGGTCGACTCACGGATGACCTTGAGCACATACCCGGAGATCCGGCCCTCAGCGTTACCCCGACCGATGGTCAGGGTTCCCGTGCCATGGGGAGTCATGAGAGGAGCCACCGCCGTCCGTACTCGTACTTCCGGTCAGTTCTGCGGCATTCGCGCTGTTCGTAGCGTTGCCACCAGCACGAACAAGCCGATCCAGCGTAACCCGCAAGGGCCTGGCGCGACCGACTCATTCAGGTGGATCAATGGAATCACCACCCAGAACGAAGACCATCAGGGGTTCTGACAACGGCCCCACTACTCGCCCGCCCTGGGTCGCCTCTGCGGAGCGCCTGAAGCTCTCGCTCGCTGACCTCCAGATCGCCGCCGACGTTCACGAGGGACAGGGGATCGCACTCGTGTCGGTCTGGCTGGATCTCGTCGTCTGGACGAACGGACGTTGGTACCGATGGTGGACGGGACGGATGTCACAGAAGACGGGCAGATGGCTGTACGCCGTCCACAACGCGGAGAACCCGATCGCCACCGCTCATCACATCGCCCTCCGGTATCGCGAGCTTCGCGCCCCGCTGCCAGCCGCACCGGCTGAGGTGCGCTGTGCTCCTGTCTGACGAGTGCCTGAACCCGCACGTGCCCATGGCCCAGCATGGTCACACGCGACTGGACTGGCGACCTCCGCACCGGGCTTTCGAACGGGTACGTCATGTGGCCTGGACCTGTGCTTGCCGGGCCACGGTGTACGAGCTGTGTGAGGGCGGCGGGCAGGCATTCATCCGGCGGACCGTCCAGCTCGACGGCACTCCCAAGGTCCGCGAGACCTCTCCGTGCTCGATCCATGAGGCTGGGGCGATCTGGACAGCGTTGCTGTCCGGGCAGGCCCGATAGACCGGGCGTGGCGGCGTGGGATCTGGAGGGACGGCGCCGCCACGCCTGTCAGGGGTCACGGGGGTTACCCCGCGGATTCCTGGCCCATTCCTCCCCCGCCCCGATAGCCTCCGGTTTATGTGGCCCGGCCAAGGTTTCAACTCCGTCTTCGCGTGTCCGTCCGCCCCTGACGTGCACGTCAGCCCTCACCCAACGGGTACAGACGGAGTTGACGCCGGCCGACCGAACACGAGCAATGAGGCAGTGGCCAAGGCATGACGGCACAGCTCTTCCCAGCCCTCAACCGCAGCACCGGTACCAAACCGGACGTCCCACTCGCCATCCGGCGGTGGCACCGTAACCCGATCTCCACGCTTCGGGCTTACGCAGAAACCTGCACCGGCCCGAAGTCGCCACTCGTGGGCTTGCGGGCCTCGGCGTAGTGCGCGGGATCGGCCTTGATTCTGGCAGTGGCCCGCCAGCCCGCGATGACCTCCTGGGTGGTGGCATCGACATCCAGCTCGGCCGCGTCGGAGAGCGCTTCGACCAGTTCCAGAGTGAAGGCACGCAGTTCGTCCGAGGACAGGTGACGAACCCACGGGAAGACCTCCGGCATGGCTATGACCAGCGCACGCGCGGTGGGATCATGCTTGATCAAGGCGAGGAACAGCCGCGACGCGGTAGTCAGTGTCCGTTCGCGCTCCTCCTCACGGTCCGCCGCAGTCAAGTAGAAGTCTGGAGCATCCCGATGCGTGATACGCACGCGTCCCAGACGTGCCGCACGCTCGGCGACCGCTCGGGGATTTCTCGACAAGTCAGAAAATGTCACTGCGTCGTGATGGCTGGCGCTCACGCCATAAGCGTATGTCAGAACACGTTCTGATGCTTGCGATCCGACTGGTCCATACGCCAGAACGCCGGTCAAGCGGCCGTCCACGTACCGAACCGACCGCCTTCCGCTGTCCGACGGAGCGATCAGCTCGACATTTGACCGGTCTACCCAGCCGGCTTCGTGCGCGTGCCAGCCACGCTCCTCTTGGAGCTCAGGCGCCGATCTGACGTGGGCGTAGCTCGCCCCCAGGGACTGTCTGACCTGGATTGTTGAGGTCTCCCCAGAGGAGCGGCGGCTACCTCCGTCGCGGGTCTCGATGCGAAGGCGAGTGATCCGCTGCTTAAGGTCCGGAGCTGTTGGGACGAACAACTCGTTCGTGATGCTGACGCTCGGAGAGGCGCGAGTCTCAGCTCGTCAAGGGATCGCAGTTCTGTGCAGAAAAATATACAGTTGATGTATGACTGTTCTGCACGATGCTACTGAGCTGAGCGTCACGGAAGCGGCCCAGCGAGGGGTCGCCCGCCTGGTGGCCGATGCGGAGCAGGGGACCGATCTGGTGGTTACCCGTCGGCATCAGCCAGTGGCGGCCGTGGTAAGCATCCGACGGCTCAACGAGTTGGAGGAGGCGGCGGCCGATCTGCGTGATTTGGCGCTCGTACTTGCCCGGTCGGTCGCGGATACGGGAGAGCGAGTCTCGCTCGATGAGGTAATCGCCGCTTTCGGGCATACTCGCGAGTCGCTGGCCGCCCTCCCGGACGACGAGTGATAGGTGTCCGACGTCGTCTTCACCGCACCAGCGGTCGATGACCTTCGGCGCATCGGCCCAGACGCGGTGCCCAAGGTGCTCAAGAAGATCCTTCTCCTGCTGGACAATCCCGAGGCTGGCTACCCGCTCGGCGGCGAACTGACCGGTTTCCGGAAGCTTGTGGTCGGTCGCAACACCTGGCGTGTCGTCTACCGCATCACCGAGGACAAGTCGGTGGAGATCTGTGAGGTGTGGGCCGTCGGTGAGCGAGCCGACGCGGAAGTGTACGCCGAGGCCACGGCGAGGGTTCGCGAGGCGGATGCCGAGCGTCCGGAGATTGTCCGGCTCGGCCAGGTGATCGAGCGTCTTGGCACGCTCGCCGATCACATTCGGATGGAGAAGGCGCCCCCTAGAGAACCGGTTCCAGATTGGCTCGCCGACCGGTTGATCCACACAGTGGGGATGGCCCGCGAGGACGTTGCCGCTCTTGATCTCCAAGAGGCCGTCGACCTGTGGGCTGAGTACCGGTCGAAGCCGAGTTAGGTCGCGCATCTATTGCCAGAGGCGGAGCACTGCGTGCTGCTCTGGGCGGTGCCCAGTGAGCGGGCACGGGTCTAGTGGTGGGCCGGGCTCTGGCGTGGCAGGGTGGCCGTCACGATCAGGCCGCCGCCTTCGCGGGGACGGGCCGAGACCTCGCCGCCGTGCGCGAGCGCGATCGAGCGCACGATGGACAACCCCAGCCCCGCGCTCTTGGCCGTGACCACGCGTTCGGGGCCGAGCCGGCGGAAGGGCTTGAACAGCGTCGGGATCTCGTACGGCGGCACAGCCGGACCGGTGTTGCTGACCTCCACCTCGACGCGCCCGTCATACGCGATGCGGCTGGCGGCCCGCACCCAGCCGGTGCCGTCGTCGATGTTGTGCCGGATTCCGTTCTCGACCAGGTTGTGCACCAGCCGTTCGAGTAGGAGCGCGTCCCCGCTGGTCGGCGCGGGCCCGGCCGCCTCGTGCAGGGTGATCTTCGACTCCGTGGCCTCGGCGGTGGCCTGCGCGATCACGTGGCTCACCACGTCGGCCAGATCCACGGGTGACCGATCGCCGATCTCGTGCTCGGCGCGGGCCAGGAGCAGCAGCCCGGAGATGAGCCGCTCGTGCCTGGCGTTGATCTCCAGCAGGCTCTCGCCGAGCTGCTTGACGTCGGCCGAGGCCGTACGGCGGTGCATGGCCAGCTCCACCAGCGCGCGGTTCAGCGTCAGCGGGGTGCGCAGCTCGTGCGAGGCGTTGGCGACGAACCTGCGCTGCCCGTCGAAGGAGTGGTCGAGCCGTTCGACCATGGTGTCGAAGGTGTCGGCCAGCTCCTTCACCTCGTCGGCCGGACCGTTCAGCGCGATCCGCTCGTGCAGGCCGCGCTCGGCGACCGGCGCGGCCGCGATCCGCCGCGCGGTCTCGGTCACCTGGCGGAGCGGCGTGAGCACCCGTCCGGCGACCAGCCACCCCACACCCGAGGCCGCGCCGCCGACCACGACCAGCGCGATCGCGCCCTGGGTGAGCAGCGAGGTGGTCGCGGCGCCGCGCAGCAGGCTCTGCTGCTGCTTCATCCAGTTCATGGCCTTGTCGCCGTCCAGCGAGCCCGTGTTGGTGTCCAGCGAGCCGGGACCTCCGCCTCTGACGATGATGGATACCGTCTTTTGCTCGAGCTGCTGGTTGAACAGCAAGTACGTGACGCCGAGCAGCGTCAGTCCCGCGACGAAGAACAGCGTGCTGTACACAAGGGTGAGCCTGCTGCGGAGCGTGGGAGTGGTCATGGAATCTGGTACCCCACTCCCGACACGGTCTCCACGACCGGCGGCTCGCCGAGCTTGCGGCGCAGCTTGAGGATGGTCAGGCGGACCGCGCTGGTGAACGGGTCGGCGTGCTCGTCCCACGCCTTCTCCAGCAGGTGTTCGGCGGGCACCACGGCCCCGTCGGCGAGCAGCAGCTCGGCCAGCACGGCGAACTCCTTCTTCGACAGCGGCACGTACCTGCCGTTCCTGAACACCTCCCGGCGAGCGGGATCGAGGGTGATCCCCGCGCGCCGCAGCACCGGCGGCGCGGCCGGACGCGAGCGCCGCCCGAGCGCCAGGACGCGGGCCGCGAGCTCGGGGAACGCGAACGGCTTGGCCAGGTAGTCGTCGGCGCCGAGGGAGAGCCCGGTCACCCGGTCGCCGATCTCGGCGGCGGCGGTGAGCATCAGCACCCGCGCGGTCGACGCGGACTCCACCAGCTCCCGGCAGACGTCGTCACCATGGACGAGCGGCAGATCACGGTCCAGGACGACCACGTCGTAGTCGTTGACCGCGATGCGCTCCAACGCCGCCTCCCCGTCGTGCGCGGTGTCGACCGCGTGCGTCTCCTCGCGCAGCCACTCGGCTATCGCGTCGGCGAGCATGCGCTCGTCCTCGACCACCAGCACCCGCATCGCGCCCTCGTCCCCTTCGGTCATGTACTGGGGCGATCGTGCCGGTTGCGCTGTTTGTTCGGCGTTAGCACCCATGGAAACGCCGGGGAAACGGCGTGCGCTGTTGGCTTTCGTCTCGTACACCCGAGCTGCAAGAAAGAGGAGACCATGAGACGACGAGGCATCCTGGCCGCGATCCCGCTCGCACTGACGCTGGCCCTGGCGGGCTGCGGCGCGAACGACCCGGCGGGCTCCGACGTGGCATCGGTGAGCAGCGGCAAACCTGCCGCCGCCCCCAGCGCCTCGGCCAGCGTGGACCGGGCGGGGATGGGGCTCAAGTTCGCCCAGTGCATGCGCGAGAACGGCGTCCCCATGGACGACCCCGAGCCCGGCAAGGGGGTCATGCTCAAGATGGACAAGAGCATCTCCCCGGAGACGGCACGGAAGGCGCAGGAGGCCTGCAAGGAGTACGCGCCGAACGGCGGTGGCCCGGGCGGGAAGGTGGACCCCAAGATGGCCGAGCAGATGCGCAAGTTCTCCCAGTGCATGCGGGACAACGGCGTCGAGGCCTTCCCCGACCCTGACGGCGGCGCGCTGCGCATGACCGGTGAGGCCGGCGACGACCCGGACTTCAAGGCCGCGCAGGAGAAGTGCTCGAAGGAGTTCCTGCCCCAGATGGGCCAGGGCGGCTCCTGATGTCCACAGCCACCCTCGACGACAAGGCGGCGGCGGGCGGGGATCGCCCGCGCCGCCGCCGCGGTCGCGGCAGGCGGGTCGCGGGCCTGCTCGTCGCGGTCGCCGTCATCGGTACGGCCGGCGCGGCCGTGAACGGCATGGGCCTCCTGGGCGGCGACCGGGCGGCGGGCAAGACGGCCGGCGCCCTGCCGCCCGCCACCACCACGGTGACCAGGCAGACGCTGCTCGACACGCGGGAGGCCGACGGCGACCTCGGCTACGGACCGACCACCACGGCGGTGAGCAGGAAGCCGGGCACGGTCACCTGGCTGCCGGACAGCGGTGACACGGTCGGCAGGGGCAAGTCCCTGTACCGGCTCGACGCCAAACCGGTGGTGCTGATGTACGGCACCACGCCCGCCTACCGCGACCTGCGGATCGGCACCGAGGGCAAGGACGTCGAGCAGCTCGAACACAACCTCAAGGCCCTCGGCTACGACGGCTTCACCGTCGACGACGAGTACACCGACTCCACGGCCGACGCGGTCAGAGAATGGCAGGAGGACCGCAACCTCGACGAGACCGGCGTCGTCGAGCTCGGCCGGGTCGTCTTCGCCGCCGGCAAGGTACGCGTGGACAGCCTCGAGGCCGAGGCCGGCCAGCCCACCGCGCCGGGCCAGAAGGTGCTCTCCTACACCGGCACCGACAAGGTGATCACCGTCAAGCTGGAGACGGAGGACCAGCGGGTGGCGAAGAAGGGCGCCAAGGCATCGGTCACGCTGCCCGACGGCAAGACCGTGTCCGGCAAGGTCACCGAGGTCGCCACCGTCATCGAACCGGGCGACGGGCAGGGCGCGGAGCCCGAGACGCGGGTGGAGGCGCTGGTCTCCCTCGGTGAGCAGCGGGCCGCCAAGGGGCTGGACCAGGCCGCGGTGGACGTGACGTTCACGGCGTCGAAACGCAAGAACGTGCTGACCGTGCCGATCGCCGCGCTCGTGGCGCTCCAGGAAGGCGGGTACGGCGTGGAGGTCGTCGAAGGCGGCAAGTCCCGATATGTCGGTGTGAAGACAGGTCTGTTCTCTGGCGGCCGGGTCGAGATCTCCGGCGACGGCCTCACCGAGGGCATGAGCGTCGGGATGCCCCGATGATGGCCTTTTCACCGACCTCATTTCCGATGATCTCCCTGACTGACGTCACCCGCTCCTATCCCGGCGGCGTCACCGCGCTGGACAAGGTGTCCCTGGAGATCGAGCGCGGTGAGCTCGTCGCGATCGTCGGCCCGTCCGGCTCGGGCAAGTCGACGATGCTCAACGTCGTCGGCACCCTCGACCGCCCGTCCTCGGGAACCGTCCGCATCGACGGCTACGACGTGGCGAAACTGTCGGACGGCCGGCTCTCCGCACTGCGGGCCACCCGCATCGGCTTCGTCTTCCAGCACTTCCACCTCGCCGCCAAGGTCCCGGCGATCGACAACGTGGCCGACGGCCTCGTCTACACCGGCATCGGGCGCGCCGAGCGGCGGAGGCGGGCCGCGACCGCGCTGGAGCGGGTCGGGCTCGGTCACCGCCTCGACCATGAGCCGCACGAGCTGTCCGGCGGCGAGCGGCAGCGCGTGGCCATCGCCAGGGCCGTGGCGGGTGATCCCCCGCTCCTGCTGGCCGACGAGCCGACCGGCGCCCTGGACTCCGTCTCGGGCGCCGGGGTGATGGACCTGCTGCACGACCTGAACGCGGCCGGCACCACCATCGTGATCATCACGCACGACCGGGAGATCGCCGCGAGCCTGCCCCGGCAGGTACGGATGCGCGACGGCCAGATCGTCGCCGACTCCGCGGCCGAAGAGAGAGTGGCCTGATGGCGGCCGTCGTCGAGCACGCGGGACTGCCGAAGCTCACCCCGGCCAGGATGCGCTCGGGCGATGTGCTGCGGGTCGGCGCCGTCGGCCTGCGGACCCGCCCGCTGCGGGCCTTCCTGTCCGCGCTCGGCATCGCCATCGGCATCGCGGCCATGATCGGCGTGGTCGGCATCTCGTCCTCGTCGGGAGCCGAGCTCGACCGTACGCTCTCGGCCCTCGGCACCAACCTGCTCACCGTCTCCTCCGGGCAGACGCTGATGGGCGAGCCGGCCAAGATGCCGGTCGAGGCAGAAGCGATGATCGAGCGGATCGGGCCCGTCGAAGCCGTCTCGGCCGCCGGAAAGGTCGGCGACGCCAAGGTCTACCGGTCGGAGGAGGTGCCCAAGGCGCAGACCAACGGCATCAACACCTACGCCGCCCGGCTCGACCTGCCGGCCACGGTGGGCGCGACGCTGCGCAGCGGCACCTGGCTCAACGCGGCCACTCAGCGCTACCCGGCCGCGGTGCTCGGGTCGAGCGCTGCCCAGCGGCTCGGGGTGGGCGCGGCGGGGCCGGACACCCAGGTGGTCGTGGGCGGCAAGCGGTTCACGGTGGTCGGCGTACTCGACCCGGTGCCGCTCGCCGACGAGCTGGACACCGCGGTGCTGGTCGGCTGGCCCGTCGCGGAGGCGGAGCTGGACTTCGACGGCTACCCGACGACCCTGTACACCCGCGCGGAGGAGTCGAAGCTGGAGAACGTACGCTCGGTGCTGGCGGGCACGGCCAATCCAGAGGCGCCCAACGAGGTCGACGTCTCGCGGCCGTCCGACGCGCTGGCCGCCAAGCAGGCGACCAGCCAGGCGTTCACCGGGCTGCTGCTGGGCGTCGGCGCGGTGGCGCTGCTGGTCGGTGGGGTCGGGGTGGCCAACACCATGGTCATCTCGGTGCTCGAACGGCGCTCCGAGATCGGCCTGCGCCGCTCGCTCGGCGCGACGCGCGGGCAGATCCGTACGCAGTTCCTCGCCGAGTCGCTGCTGCTCTCGGCGCTCGGCGGGGCGGGCGGGGTGCTCCTCGGCACCGGCGTCACCATGGGGTACGCGCTGTACCAGGGGTGGCCCGCGGTGATCCCCGCGTGGGCGACGGCCGGCGGACTCGCGGCCACCCTGGCCATCGGCGCCGTCGCCGGACTGTACCCGGCGATCCGCGCCTCCCGCCTCTCCCCGACCGAGGCACTCGCCACACCCTGACCTGCCCACCCTGACCCGCGCCACCCTGACCCGCCCAGCACCGCCAACCAGACGGCGGCCCGCTCGGCGCGGTCAACCCGGCGCGGTCAACCCGGCGCGGTCAACCCGGCGCGGGTCAGCGCTGTGCGGGTCAGCGCTGTGCGGGTCAGCGCTGTGCGGGCAGTCCGGCAGCGAGGGCGGCGAGCATGCGCTTCATCGTCGGCCGGAACGGCAGGCAGCGGGCGGCGATGTCGGGGTCCTGGGCGTAGAGCTCACGCAGGGCGGGCGGCGGGTTCGACATCGGGAAGAGCGTGCCCGCCAGCGCGGCGGCCGCCCCGGCCAGCTCGATCCCCTCACCGGTGGTCAGGCCGGGGTAGGCCAGAGCGACGCGCGCTCCCAGGTCGTCGATCGCGCTGTGCACGGCCCGCTTGAAGGCACGAGCCGCCGGGACCGAGATGTTGTGCTCCAACGTGATCGAGACGTGGCCCAGCAGGTCGCAGAAGAGCGTCCGCTCGGCCAGCGTGTCGGTCAGCGCGGCGACCACGTCGTCCGGACCGGCGGCCGTGGCGAGCCGGGCGGCGACCTCGTCCGCCCAGCCGATCCACTCCTCGACGGTGAGTTCGAGGTAGATCTCCTCCCGGGTCCCGAAATATCGCACCACGTTGGACTTCGCCAGTCCGACCGCCGACGCGACCCCGCCCAAGCTGACGTTGCGAACCCCTGATTCGGTGGCAAGCCGACGAGCGGCGGCGAGGATCTCCTCGCGCCGCTGCTGCTTGTGCTCCGGGCGCCTGGCCCGGAGAAACGCCGATCGCGTCATGGTTGAGCCAAGCATACGAGCAAGATAAGGAAACGTCGTCCTCTTGTTAAGATTACACCGTCCTGTTAACGTCGCCCTCAACTGACGCGCATCATTCGGAGGGCAATGTGGTCACGCTGCGGATGCGGGTGAACGGCGTAACCCGTTCGCTCGAGCTCGAACCATGGGTCAGCCTGCTCGACGCGCTACGCGAGCACCTCGGCCTGACCGGCACGAAGAAGGGCTGCGACCAGGGCGCCTGCGGCGCCTGCACGGTGCTGGTCGACGGCGAGCGGATCAACTCCTGCCTGGCCCTCGCGGTGCAGTACGAGGACCGCGACATCACCACCATCGAGGGGATCACGCACCCGATCCAGCGGGCGTTCATCGAGCACGACGGCTTCCAGTGCGGTTACTGCACCTCCGGCCAGATCTGCTCGGCGATCGGCATGCTGGCCGAGCACGGGGCGGGGATGCCCAGCGCGGTCACCGGGCCCGGCGCCACCGGGCTGTCGGAGGCCGAGATCAGGGAGCGTATGAGCGGCAACCTGTGCCGCTGCGGCGCGTACAACGGGATCGTCGACGCCATCAAGGAGGTCGCGCGATGAAGCCGTTCGCGTACGTCAGCGCGCCCGACGTGGCGACGGCCGTCCGCGCGATCGCGACGGAGCCCAACGCGAAGTTCCTCGGCGGCGGGACGAACCTCGTCGACCTGATGCGCGAGGACATCGAGCGGCCCGACACGGTGGTCGACATCACCCGGCTACCGCTGACCGAGATCGAGGAGCTGCCCGGCGGCGGCGTGCGCGTCGGGGCGCTGGTGCGCAACAGTCACCTGGCCGCCCACCGGCTGATCAGGACCCGCTATCCGCTGCTGTCGCAGGCGCTGCTCGCGGGCGCGTCGGCGCAGCTGCGCAACATGGCCACGGTGGGCGGCAACCTGCTGCAGCGCACCCGCTGCCCCTACTTCTACGACGGCGCGTCGGCCTGCAACAAGCGCGTGCCCGGCAGCGGCTGCGACGCGATCGGCGGCTTCAACCGCAACCACGCGATCCTCGGCACGAGCGACGACTGCATCGCCACGCACCCCTCGGACATGTGCGTCGCGCTCGCCGCGCTCGACGCCACCGTGGAGGTGGAGAGCGTACGCGGCCTGCGTCGCGTGCCGATGGCCGACTTCCACCGGCTGCCCGGCGGCACACCGCACCTGGAGACGGCGCTGGAGCCCGACGAGCTGATCACCGCGGTCGAGGTGCCTGCGCTGACGGCGCCCTCCTGCTATCGCAAGGTGCGCGACCGGGCCTCGTACGCGTTCGCCCTGGTGTCGGTCGCCGCGGCGCTGGAGGTCACGGACGGGGTCGTGTCGGAGGTACGGCTGGCGCTCGGCGGCGTGGCGGCCAAGCCGTGGCGGGCCCGCCAGGCCGAGGCGGCCCTGCTCGGCGCCCCGGCCACGGAGGAGTCGTTCCGCCGGGCGGCCGAGGCGGAGCTGGAGCCGGCGGTCGGCCGGCCGGACAACACCTTCAAGATCGAGCTGGCCCAACGGACGATCGTGGCGACGCTGCGGCGGCTCAGCGACGGGAGCCTGGCATGACCACCACCACCGAGACGCAGAGCCCGCCGCGCGAGCGGGCGGTCGGCCGGGGCATCGACCGGGTCGACGGCCCGGAGAAGACGACGGGCAAGGCCCGGTTCGCGGCCGAGTTCCCGTACCCGGACCTCGCCTACGCCGCCCTGGTGCACGCGACGGTCGCCCGCGGCCGGATCACCGGCATCGACGTCAAGGCGGCCGAGGCGGTGACGGGCGTCCTGTCGGTGCTCACCCATCTGAACGCGCCCGTGCTGAAGCCGGCGCCCGCGCGGAGCATGCTCGACCTGAGCACGATGGTCTCCGGCACCTCGGTCAATTACCTCAACACCGACGAGGTGCATTGGGACGGCCAGCCGGTGGCGGTCGTCGTCGCGGAGAGCCTGGAGGCGGCGCGGCACGGCGCGAGCCTGGTCGAGGTGACCTACCAGGAGTTCCCGGCCGTGGTGGACTTCGCCGCGGAGGAGGCGAACGCCAAGCCGCAGCCGAACAGCATCATGGGGCCGGGCAGCGCCAAGAAGGGTGACGCGGAGGCAGCCCTGGCGGTGGCGCCGGTCTCGGTGGACCTGCGCTTCACCACCCCGCCCCACAACCACAACGCGATCGAGCCGCACGCGACCACCGCCGTGTGGGACGGCGACCGGCTGACCGTGCACGAGGGCAGCCAGGCCATCTCCTGGATGCGCAAGCACCTCGCGGTCAGGTTCGGCATCCCCGAGCGGAATGTACGCATGACCTCCCCGTACGTCGGCGGCGGCTTCGGCGGCAAGGGCTCGATCTGGCCGGGCACGATCCTGACCGCGCTGGCCGCCCGGGCGACCGGCAGAGCGGTGCGGATGATGCTGACCAGGGAGGGCGTCTACCGCACGGTCGGCGGGCGCACGCCCTCGACCCAGCGCGTCGCGCTCGGCGCCGGCCAGGACGGCAGGCTGACCGCGCTGATCCACACCAGCGTCACCAGGACCGGAAAGGCGGGCGGCAATTCCGAGTCGGTGACCGAGGCGTCCCATCATCTCTACGACGCCGAGAACATCCTCGTTCAGCAGAAACTCGTCGAGATGGACCTGCTCCCCAACACGTTCATGCGCGCGCCCGGCGTGTCCATCGGCACGTTCGCGCTGGAGGCGGCGATCGACGAGCTGGCCGGCGAGCTCGGCGTCGACCCGATCGAGCTGCGGATGCGCAACGAGCCGGAGCGCAACCCGCTCGACGGCAAGCGCTTCGCGCACCGGAAGCTGCGCAAGGCGTACGCGCTGGGCGCCGAGCGGTTCGGCTGGGCCGAGCGCACGCCGGAGCCCGGCTCGATGCGCGACGGCAGGTGGCTCGTCGGCATGGGGGTGGCCACGGCTTACCACTCGTCGGTGCAGTTCACGGCCAACGTCACCGTGCGGCTCTCGGCCGATGGCACGGTCGTGGTGCGCTGCGGCTTCCACGAGATGGGCATGGGCGGCGCGACAGTGCAGGCGCAGATCGCCGCCGACGAGCTGGGCGTGCCGTTCGAGGCGGTTCGGGTGGAGTACGGCGACTCCGACCTGCCGACCGGGCCCATGGCGGGCGGCTCCGCGCAGACCGCGAGCGTCGCGGCCAGCCTGCTGTCGGCCTGCGAGAAGCTGAAGGGGTCGGTGCTGGCTCTGGCCCGGCGCTCCGGCGACTCGCCGTTGCGCGGGCAGCGGCTGGCCGCGGTCGAGGCCAGGGACGGCGGGCTCTACCGGCGCGACCGGCCGGACGCCGGCGAGAGCTACGAGGCCATCCTGTCCAGGGCGGGCCGGCCGTCCGTCGAGGCGGCGATCGGCTCCGAATCGGGCCTCGGCGCGCTGGCCGGGCAGGTCAGGTTCATGGCCAAGTTCGTCAACGACCGGCGGCGCTGGGTCAAGGCCGCGAGCGGCGCCCAGTTCTGCGAGGTACGCGTCGATCCGGACACCGGCGAGGTACGGCTGTCACGCTGGCTCGGCGTGTTCGACGTGGGCCGGGTGATCAACGCGAAGACGGCGGCCAGCCAGCTCCGGGGCGGCATCGTGATGGGGATCGGCATGGCGCTGTCGGAGGAGACGCTCGTCGACCCGCGCAACGGCCGCGTCATGAACCCGGGTCTGGGCGACTACCACATCCCGGTGCACGCCGACATCCCGCCGATCGACATCCACTACCTGGACGAGCCGGACCCGACCATGCCCCTGGGCCTGATCGGCATCGGCGAGGTGAGCATCACGGGCGTCGCCGGGGCCATCGCCAGCGCCGTCCACCACGCCACCGGCAAGCGCGTCCGCGACCTGCCGATCACGCTCGACAAGCTGCTCTGATCAATACCCCCTCCGGGGGAGCGGAAGAAACCGGTACGTCGCGGCTGAGGTCCCTCCGGGAGCGGAAGAAGCTGCCCCGGAGGGATACCCGGTGTCACTGACCGGCCAGGCCGGTGTGGGCGACTCCTCGGATGATCTGGCGCTGGAAGAGGACGAAGACCACCAGCAGCGGCAGCCCGGCCAACACCACGCTGGCCATGATCTGCGCGTACCGGAGCCCGAACGTGCCCTGCACCACGTTGGCCAAGCCGACCGGGAGCGTCATCGTGTTGGGGTCCGTCGAGACCAAGAACGGCCAGAGGAAGTTGTTCCACGTCGTGATGAACGTGAAGATCGACACGGCCGCGAGCACCGGGCGCGACAGCGGCAGGACGATCGTGAAGAACACCCGCCAGCGCCCGGCCCCGTCCACGAAGGCCGCCTGCTCCAGCTCCAGCGGCACGTCCTGGAAGAACTTGTAGAGGATGTACACGATCAGCGGCGCCGCCACCTGCGGCAGGATGATCGACCACCAGGTGTCGACCAGCCCGAGCGAGACCATCTCGGCGAACAGCGGCGCCATGAGCACCTGCGGCGGCACCATGATCCCGGCCAGGATGACCGCCAGGAGCACCCGCTGACCGCGGAACTGCGTGCGCGCGAACCCGTACGCGGCCATCGCCGAGAACAGCACGGTCATGAAGGTGACGACGACCGCGGTGACCGTCGAGTTGATCGCCCACTTGACGATGCCGCCGGTCGCCAGCACCAGCCGGTAGGCGTCCAGGGTGAGCTCGCTGCCGAACCACTGGAGCGGCAGCTTGGTGGTCTCGCTCTCGGGCTTCAGCGAGGTGGCGACGGCCCAGGCGAGGGGCGCGAGCCAGACGATGGCGAGCGCCGCCGCGACGACCAGCAGGATGATCTGGGAGGGGCTGAACCGCTTGGTCATGACAGGGCCTCCTCGCGCTTGCGGAGCAGCCGGAGCTGCCCCAGCGACACGATGACGATCAGGACGAAGAGGATGTAGGTGATGGCCGACGCGTAGCCGATGCGGTAGCCGGAGAAGCCGACCTCGTAGGCGTACTCGATGATCGGCCGGGTGGCCTCCTCGGGACCGCCGTTCGTCATCAGGTAGATCTGGTCGAAGACCTTCAGTGACGCGAGGAGCTGCAGGATCACGATGAGCCCGGTCGTCCGGCCGAGCAGCGGCAGCGTGATCGAGCGCAGCTTGGTCCACGCCGTCGCGCCGTCGATCGCGGCGGCGTCGTACAGGTGCTGGGGGATCGACTGCAGGGCGGCGAGGTAGAGCAGGAAGTTGAAGCCGACCGTCCACCAGACAGTGGTCAGCACCATCGACCACATCGCCACGCCCGGGTCGCCCAGCCAGAGGACGTCGGTGCCCAGAGTGCCGTTGAGCAGGCCGTACTCGGGCGGATAGATCATCTGCAGCCAGAGCACCGCGACCACGGCCGACGGCAGCAGGAACGGCCCGAAGAACGACAGCCGCCACAGCCACTGCAGGAAGCGCAGGTTGTGCACCAGCAGGGCGAACCCCAGGCCGAGCAGCACCAGCGGGATCGTGCTCAGCACGGTGAACACCACGGTGTTCCACAGTGAGTGCCACATTCTGGGGTCGCCGAACGCCTCGGCGTAGTTGGCGAACCCGACGAATTCGTTGTTGCCGCCCGCGATGTTGACGCTCGACAGGCTCATCCGGAGGCCGAGCACGGTCGGCCACACCAGGAAGGCGGCATAGATCACCAGGAAGGGCGCGACGAACAGCAGTCCGTGCTGGGTCCAGCGGCGCCGTACCTGGACGTGGGCGACGGGAGTGGTGGTGACGGGAGCGGCGGCAGTGGTGGCCATCATCCCTCCTTGGCGGGGAAGGGGTTCGGGGCTGACATGAGCCGGCGCAGCGCCTGTTTGGCCGTCTCCAGGCCCTGCTCGGGCGTCCGCGCCCCGCTGATGACCGGCGAGAACGCGCCGCCGAACTCGATCCACAGCCGCGACGCGGACCCGGCGAACCACACCTTCGGGTCCAGGGCGACCTCGGTGATCACTGAGCGGTACTCCGACTGCGGCTGCAGCGCCAGGTAGGCGGGCTCCTCAAGCGCGGGCAGGTAGGCGGGCACGTGCCCGGCCACCGCCCAGTCGGCACTGTGCTTGACCAGGTAGGCGATGAACCGGTAGGTCGCCGCCTCGGTCTCCGGGTCCCGGTTGCGCTGGTGCGGCAGCACGAACGAGTGGCAGTCGGCCTGGGCCGCGCCGCTGCCGAAGACGCTGGGGAAGCGGGCCATGCTGAACGGCGTCTTGCGCTCCTTGAGCCCGGTCGTCTCCCAGTCGCCGTTCCACAGGAAGGCCGCCAGGCCGTTGGTGAAGGCGGCCACGGACGCGCCGTAGTCGGTCTTGGGGTTGCAGAGCCCCTCCTGGCCGAGTTGGCGCATGAACCGCAGCGCGGTCAGCGCCTTGGTGTCGTCGAGGGTGATCCGGGTGCCGTCGTCCGACACCAGCGTGCCGCCGCTCTGCGCGTACAGCGACTCCCACACCCGCCACGGGCCCACCGTGCCGAGGCCGAGCGCATCGAAGACCAGCGGCGGCTTGCCGCCGAGCGCGTCCTTGGCCTTGCGCAGCATGGCCAGCAGTTCGTCGGTCCCGGTGGTCGGCTTCAGCTTGCCGTCGTCGCCGAGCAGGCCGGCCCGGCGGGAGAGGTCGGTGTTGTAGTACTGGACCATGGGATGGGCATCGAACGGCACGGCGTACAGCTCGCCGTTGACGTGGGCGCGTTCCCAGATGGGCGGGCTGAAGTCGGCGGCCCGCAGGCCGTTCTTGGCGAGCAGGTCGACGTTGATCGGGTCGAGTATCCGGCCGGCGCCGATCCCGGACAGGCGGGCCAGGTGGAACGTGGCCAGGTCGGGCGAGCGCCCGCCCGCTCCGGCCATCGCGACCTTCGTGTAGTACGGCTCGCCCCACGCGAGCACGTTCTCCTCGACGAAGACGTCGGGGTTGGCCTTGGCGAACGCGCCGACCATCCGGTTCATGATGATGCCGTCGCTCGCGCCGAGGAAGTGCCAGTAGCGGACCCGCCGCTGGGCCGAGCCCAGGCCGACGGGGATCGCACAGCCGGCCGCGCCGGCACCGAGAAGAGCGAGGCCGCCACCGAGGAGGTGGCGGCGGGAGACGGACGAGGGACCTTCCATGAGCGGCCTCTTTTCGGGTTACCCGAGTGTTTGCGGTAACACGTGAGCTGTCAAGAGCCTTGACCAGGTCTATGAGAGCGCTAACAATCTAGGCATCACTTCCGAGGAGTCTGCACAGTGCACGAAGCACATCTCACGATCGACCCCGCCTTCCGCGTGGCCCCGGTACGCCGCCGCACCTTCGGCACGTTCGTCGAGCACCTGGGCCGGTGCGTCTACACCGGCATCTACGAGCCGGGCCACCCGACGGCCGACGAGGACGGCTTCCGCCGGGACGTGCTCGACCTGACCCGCGAGCTGGGCGTGTCCACGGTCCGCTATCCGGGCGGCAACTTCGTCTCCGGCTACCGCTGGGAGGACGGCATCGGGCCGGTCGCCGAGCGGCCCCGGCGGCTGGACCTGGCCTGGCACAGCACCGAGACCAACGAGGTCGGGGTGGATGAGTTCGTCCGCTGGTGCCGCAAGGCCGGGGTGGAGCCGATGATGGCGCTCAACCTCGGTACGCGCGGCATCGCCGAGGCCCTTGACCTGCTCGAATACTGCAACCATCCGTCCGGCACCACACTGTCGGACCTGCGGATCGCCAACGGCGCCAAGGAGCCGCACGGCATCCGGATGTGGTGCCTGGGCAACGAGATGGACGGCACGTGGCAGACCGGCCACAAGACCGCCCGCGAGTACGGCCGGCTGGCCGCCGAGACCGCCCGCGCCATGCGCATGGTGGACGGCGATCTGGAGCTGGTCGCCTGCGGCAGCTCGGCCTCGTCGATGCCGACCTTCGGCGCGTGGGAGGCCACGGTGCTGGAGGAGACCTATGACGTGGTCGACTACGTCTCCTGCCACGCCTACTACGAGGAGAAGGACGGCGATCTGGCGAGCTTCCTGGCCTGCTCGACCGACATGGAGTACTTCATCCAGTCGGTCGTGTCCACGGCCGACAGCGTCGGAGCCCGGCTGAAGTCGCGCAAGAAGATCAACCTCTCGTTCGACGAGTGGAACGTCTGGTACCTGTCCCGCTTCCAGGCCGCCGAGCCGCCACGGGACTGGCCGGTCGCGCCGCCGCTGCTGGAGGACCACTACCACCTGGCGGACGCGGTGGCCTTCGGCGGCCTGCTGATCACCCTGCTGCGCAACAGCGACCGGGTGACCTCCGCCTCGCTGGCCCAGCTGGTCAACGTGATCGCGCCGATCATGACCTCGCCCGGCGGATCGGCGTGGAAGCAGACCACCTTCCACCCCTTCGCGCAGGCGTCCCGCCTGGCCGCCGGCGACGTGCTCCGCGTCGAGGCGACCTCTCCGAGCCACGACACCAAGGAGTACGGCGAGGTGCCGCTGCTGCACGCCGTCGCCACGCACTCCGGCGACGAGACCGTGATCTTCGCCGTCAACCGCTCGACCGACGAGCCGCTCTCCCTGGAGATCGACGCGCGGTCGCTGGGCGACGTCCGCGTCGTCGAGGCCACCACGCTGTCGGGCCCCGACGTCTACGCGCGCAACACCGCCGAGGCGCCGGACACGGTCGCCCCTCGGACCAACCCGGACGTCCAGCACGATCCCCTGCGCGTGCTGCTGCCCCCTGTCTCCTGGAACGTGATCCGCCTCGGCTGATCACTCTTGGCTGATCACCTCGTACGGCTGGCGCCCGTGCTCTCCCTGACCACGAGCTCGGGCTCCACCAGCCGCTGGGTCTCCCGCTTCGTGCCGGCCATCTGGTCGAGCAGCAGGTGGAAGGCGTTGCGACCGACCTCGCCGAAGTCCTGCCGGACCGTGGTCAGCGGGGGCCAGAAGTAGGCCGCTTCGGGGATGTCGTCGAAGCCGACCACGCTCACCTCCTCCGGCACCCGGCGCCCGGCCTCGCGCATCGCCCTGAGGACGCCCAGCGCCATCTGGTCGTTGCCGGCGAAGACGGCCGTGACCGAGGGGTCGGCGGCCAGCCGCCTGCCGTGCTGGTAGCCCGAGCGGGAGCTCCAGTCGCCGCGTAACAGCTCGGGCACCGGCCGGCCCTCGGCCTCCAGGGCTCCTCGCCAGCCCTCGATCCGGCCGCTGGCGTCGATCCAGTCGACCGGCCCGCTCAGGTGCCAGACGGTCTCGTGGCCGAGACTCAGCAGGTGGCGGGTCGCCCGCGCGGCGCCCGCCCGCTGGTCGACCATCACCACCGGCACCGGGACCTCCTTGCCCGCGTCGACGGCGACCACCGGCAGATCGGGCGGCAGGTAGCGCAGCCCGTCGACCGCCGACTCGTGGGGCGCGACGATGACCACGCCGTCGACGGACTGGGACCGGAGGCGGTGCACGCCCTCCTCGATCGACTTGCGGTTGAGCAGGCTCAGGCTGGCGATGCTCACGGTGTAGCCGCTCAGCCGGGCCGCCTGCTCGATGCAGTAGAGGGTCGAGGCCGGGCCGTACAGGGTGGTGTCGATGCTGACCACGCCGAGCACGCCGGAGCGGCCCGTGACCAGCTGGCGCGCAGCCGAGTTGGGCCAGTAGTCCAGCTCGCGCACGGCGGCCAGCACGCGCTCCCTGGTCTCGGCGCGGACCCGGTCGGGCGCGTTGAGCACCCGCGAGACCGTCATCGCCGAGACGCCGGCCAGCGCGGCCACATCGCCGAGCACGGCGGGCCTGGTGCGCGGTTTGCCGTCCGATCCCCCAGCCATGCGGATCACCACCTCCGCGATAACGCTAACAGGCAGGTCGCGCAGGTGTGGATCGCTGACCGCAGTGTGGACACGCGAACGGGCACTTGACACCTCCTTCCCGGCAATGGTCTGCTAGCGCTGATTCGGAATGGCATTCCGTAATACGGAATAGACGAAATACGGAAAAGAGAGGGGTGCGCGTGAAGGCCCTGGTGTTCACCGGTCCGAGCGTCGTGGAGCTGCGCGAGGTGCCCGAGCCCGTGGTCGGCGCCGGCGAGGTGCTCGTCCACGTGGCCGCGTCCGGCATCTGCGGCAGCGAGTTGCACGGCGTCAGGACACCAGGCTTCCGGGTGCCGCCCCTCATCATGGGACACGAGTTCACCGGCCACACCGACGACGGACAGGCCGTCATCGTCAACCCCATCCTGGCCTGCGGCACCTGCGACCTGTGCGCCCAAGGGCAGCCCAACATCTGCCGGAACCGGAAGATCCTCGGCATTCACCGGCCCGGCGGCTTCGCCGAACGCGTCGCCGTACCCACCGCCGCCGTCATCCCCCTGCCTGACGGCGTCGGCCGCACCGCCGCCGCCCTCGTCGAGCCCGCCGCCAACGCCGTGCACGCCTGGCGCCTGGCCGGCCACCCCGCCGGAGCCCGCGTCGGCGTCATCGGCGCCGGCGCCATCGGGCTCACCTGCCTCCACACCGCCCTCGCCGGCAAGGCCGCGTCCGTCCATGTCGCCGACCGCGCACCCGAACGCCTGGCCATCGCCGCCCGGCTCGGCGCCACCACCGGTCCCGAGCTGACCGGCGAGTACGACGTCATTTTCGACGCCGTCGGCGCCGCCGCCACGCACGAGCAGTCCCTCACCCACCTGCGCCCCGGCGGCGTGACGGTATGGCTCGGCCTGGCCGCCGCCGACCCCGGCTTCGACGCCACCGACCTCGTACGCACCGAGAAACGCGTCCTCGGCTCCTTCGCCTACGGCAACGGCGACTTCACCGCCGCCATCGACCTGGTCGGCGGATGGGACCTCAGCTGGACCGACCCCTACCCCCTCGACCAGGGCGCCGACATCTTCACCACTCTGATGAACGGCCACACCACCCCGGTCAAGGCCCTCCTGATCCCCTGAGAGGTGGCAACCATGTGCCCAGCCGACCCGCCGTTGTCCCGCTACCCGCCGGTGTCCCGGCTCCGGGTCGCGGTCCACGGCATGGTCAACCTCGACGGCCGCGCGCCGGCTCGTACCGAGGCTGACATGAGCGGCCACCGTGCCAGACGGGTACTTTCCTCGTAAAAACCTGCCTTTTACCTGCGCGTTCGCGGAATGGTCGGCGCGGTGGCGGACACCATCGTGGAGTGGAGCTTCTCAGGGCCGAGGGCCTGCGTAAACGCTTCCCGGGTGTGCTGGCGCTCGACGGCGTCGACCTGACCGTACGCGCCGGTGAGGTGCACGTCCTGCTGGGTGAGAACGGCGCGGGCAAGAGCACGCTCATCAAGATGCTCTCCGGCGCCTACCACCCGGACGAGGGCCGCGTGCTGCTCGACGGGCGAGTCGTGCACATCCGTACGGCCGGCGACGCGCAACGGCTCGGCATCGCCACCATCTACCAGGAGTTCAACCTGGTCCCTGAGCTCAGCGTGGCCGAGAACCTGTCGCTGGGCCGGCCGCCGCGCAGGTTCGGCTTCGTCGACACCAAGAAGATGCACGAGCGGGCCGTGGAACTGCTGGCGCGGGTGGGCGTGGACGTCGATCCGCGTACGCCGGTCGCCCGGCTGGGCATCGCGCGCATGCAGATGGTGGAGATCGCCAAGGCGCTCGCCCTGGACGCCCGCGTCCTGATCATGGACGAGCCGACGGCGGTGCTCACCACCGGCGAGGTCGAGAAGCTGTTCTCGATCGTCCGCCGGCTCCGTGAGGACGGGGTGGCGATCGTGTTCATCACCCACCACCTGGAGGAGATCGCCGAGATCGGCGACCGCGTGACCGTGCTGCGCGACGGCCGATCGGTCGGCGAGGTGCCCGCAGACACGCCCCAGGACGAGCTGGTCCGCCTCATGGTGGGCCGCCCGATCGACCAGCAGTTCCCGCGCCGGCGCGGCCAGACGGGCGAGCCGCTGCTCAAGGTCACCGGGCTCGGCCGCAAGGGCGTCTTCGAGGACGTCTCTTTCGAGGTGCGCGCGGGCGAGGTGGTCGGCCTGGCCGGGCTGGTGGGCGCCGGTCGTACCGAGGTGGCCAGGGCGGTGTTCGGCGCCGACCGCTACGACACCGGCGAGGTCACCGTGCGCGGCCGGCGGCCCGCGCCGGGCGACGTTGTCGCGGCCATGGAGGCCGGCCTGGGGCTGGTCCCCGAGGACCGCAAGGGCCAAGGGCTGGTCCTGGGCGCGGACATCGGCGAGAACCTGGGGCTGGTCACCATGCGCGAGGCCACCCGCGCCGGATTCGTCGACCGCGGCGGGCAGCGCCGGGCCGCCGCGGAGGTCGCGGAACAGCTCGGCATTCGGATGACCGGCCTGGCCCAGGAGGTACGCACGCTCTCGGGCGGCAACCAGCAGAAGGTCGTCATCGGCAAGTGGCTGGAGGCCGACGCGGGGGTGCTGATCCTCGACGAGCCGACCCGCGGCATCGACGTGGGCGCGAAGGTGGAGATCTACCAGCTGATCAACCAGCTCACCGCGTCGGGGCACGCGGTGCTCATGATCTCCAGCGATCTGCCCGAGGTGCTCGGGATGAGCGACCGGATCCTGGTGATGGCGCGCGGGCGGCTGGTCGGCGAGCTGTCCGCGGCCGAGGCCACCCAGGACGGCGTGATGGCGCTGGCGGTCGCCGAGGTGGCGGGTCCCCGTGGTCAGTAACGTCTTCCTCCGGCGGTCCTGGCTGGCCGAGAACGGCGCGCTCGTGGCGCTGGTCGTGCTGGTCGTGGCGCTGTCGCTGCTGTCGTCCGACTTCCTCAGCGTGACGAACCTGCTCAACGTGGGCGTACAGGCGGCCGTCACCGCGATCCTCGCCTTCGGCGGGACGTTCGTCATCGTCACCGGCGGCATCGACCTGTCGGTGGGGTCCGTCGCCGCGCTCTCCGCGATCGTCCTGGCGTGGACGGCCGCCGTCCCCGGCCTGCCCTGGCCGCTGGCCACCGTGGTCTCCCTGGTGGTCGGCGTCGCGTGCGGCCTGGTCAACGCCGCTCTCATCGCGTACGGCAAGCTGCCGCCGTTCATCGCCACGCTGGCCATGCTCGGCATCGCCCGCGGCCTGGCCCTGGTCATCTCCCAGGGCAGCCCCATCCCGATGCCGGACGCGGTCTCCCACCTGGGCGACACCATCGGCGGCTACCTGCCGGTCCCCGTCCTCGTGATGCTGGTCATGGGCGCCCTCGCGGCCGTGATACTCAACCGGACTTATGTGGGCCGCGCGATGTACGCCATCGGCGGAAACGAGGAGGCCGCCCGGCTGTCGGGCATCAAGGTTTCCCGGCAGAAGCTCATCACGTACGCGCTGTCCGGCGGATTCGCGGCGGTCGCCGGGATCGTCCTGGCCAGCCGCCTGGCCTCGGCCCAGCCGCAGGCCGCCGCCGGCTACGAGCTCGACGCCATCGCGGCCGTGGTCATCGGCGGCGCCAGCCTGTCCGGCGGGAAGGGCCGGGCGCTCGGCACGTTCGTCGGCGCGCTCATCCTGGCCGTCCTGCGCAACGGCCTGAACCTGCTCTCCGTCTCGGCCTTCTGGCAGCAGGTCGTGATCGGCGTGGTCATCGCGCTCGCGGTCCTCGTCGACACGCTGCGGCGCAGGGGGATGTCATAGGAAAGGGATAGATCATGCGGATTCCCGCGCTCGTCATAGCCGGCGCCGCTCTCGCGCTCGGCCTCACCGCCTGTGGCTCCGCCGGCCCGTCAGGCTCGAACAGCTCCGCCTCACCGGGCGGAGCCAACGTCAAGATCGGCATGTCCGTGTCGACGCTGAACAACCCGTACTTCGTCCAGCTCCGCGACGGCGCGCAGGCCGAGGCCCAGAGAGTCGGCGCCACGCTCACCGTCACCGACGCCCAGAACGACGCCTCCCAGCAGGTCAACCAGGTCCAGAACTTCGCCAGCCAGGCCATGAAGGCGATCATCCTGAACCCGGTCGACTCCGACGCGGCGGCGCCCGCGGCGAAGGCGGCGCAACGCGCCAACATCCCGGTCATCGCGGCCGACCGCGGCGTCAACGGCGCCGAGGTGACGCAGACCGTGGCCTCCGACAACGTGACGGGCGGCAAACTGGCCGCCCAGGAACTGGCCGAGCTGCTCGGCCACAAGGGCCAGGTCGTCGTGCTGCAGGGCGTGGCCGGGACCTCGGCCGCGCGCGACCGCGGGCAGGGCTTCACCGAGGGGATCAAGGCGTTCCCGAACATCAAGGTCGTGGCCCAGCAGCCGGCCGACTTCGACCGGACCAAGGGCCTCGACGTCATGACGAACCTGCTCCAGTCGAACCCCGGCATCAACGGCGTGTTCGCCGAGAACGACGAGATGGCGCTGGGCGCGATCAAGGCCCTGGGCGCCAAGGCGGGCAAGGAGGTCAAGGTCGTCGGCTTCGACGGCACCCCCGACGGCCTGAAGGCGGTCAAGGCGGGCACGATGAACGCCAGCGTCGCCCAGCAGCCCGCGCTGCTCGGCCAGCAGGCGGTGGCCGCCGCGGTCAAGGCCGCCAAGGGCGAGAAGATCGAAAAGACCGTGGCCGTGCCGGTGAAGGTCGCGACCACGGAGAACGTCGACGAGTTCAAGATCGACTGACCGGCGTCCAGATGGCTAGTTTCTGGGCGTGAGGACCCAGTTCCAGGGGTCGTTGTTCCTGTCATGGCTACCGGTGAGCCGGGTCACCCGGGAGCCGTCGACGCTGACCAGCACCAGACCGTTGTCGAACTCGTTCCCACATTTGCCCGCGCAACCGAGCGCGACCACGTTGTCGTTGTCGGCCCAGGCGAGCAGCTGGAGCACCTTCTGTTTGCCGACGACCTCTCCGGACCGGTCAGTGATGCGGGTCGGCAGGCCGTCGCGGCCGAGGACCAGCTTGCCGTCGGGCGAGACCTTCGACCTGCCGGTGTGGTAGACGTACTGGTCACCGGCCGGCGCCTCCCGTTGCTCGCCGTCGAGGTCGAGGAAGGCCTTGTCCGTCCCGGTGGTGCTGGGCTGCCAGAGCAGCGATCCGTCCAGGCTCCAGCCGAGATCCTGGCGCGCGTTCGAGTTGCCTGGAGACCCGTCCCTGCTCATCGGCCCGAGCTCGTGGTAGTCGGCCTCACCCGTGGCGACGTCGATGACGTAATAGCCGATCCGCGTGGACTCGGGCATCGACCTGGAATCCTTCCCCAGGACCTGCCACCGGTCCGGGTACTCGGAGTAGGCCGTGGCCAGGACCTTGGTGCCGTCGGGCGACCAGACCACCGACCCGACGGCGTGCTCCAGCCCGATCCAGGCCTTGACCTGCCGGGTGTTCATGTCGAGGATGCCCACCTGCTTGCCGATCAGGTCGCCCCCGACCACCGCGGCGAGCTGGAGTCCCGGCGCCACGTCCACCCAGGCCCAGGGGGTCTGCTCATAGGTGTCATCGCGCGGGTCGTAGAGCGACCAGACGCGCCGGGCGCGCACCCAGTTGTCCTCCAGCTTCTCGGTCTTGGTGACGTAGTACGCGGACAAGGCCACGTTCCCGGCCGCGACCAGCTTCCGCGGCGGCGCGTTCTCCTCGTCGCCGCGTACGTCGGTCGAGGTCACCGTCGGCCTGACCGGGACACTCACACCGTCGGTCGCCGGGCGCACGGTCGTGTTGTCGCCCCGCAGGCCGAAGGCGAACACGGCGACGGCCACCGCCAGCCCGACCGCCAGCACCGTCGCGCCGATGGGCAGCCAGGCGCGCCTCCGTAGCGCCCGGTCCGCCAGGTCGTGCGGGACCCGCGCCTCTGAGGCCCACTCCTCCAGGGTGTCGCGAAGCAGTCGGCTCATGTCGCGGCCTCCAGTTCCATGGCCAGCTCGGGGGCGATCAGCCGCAGCCGGGCAAGTGATCGGTGCGTGGTGCTTCTGACCGTGCCGACCGAGCACCCCAGCTCGCGGGCGACCTGGTGGTCGGGCAGGTCCTCGAAGTAGCGGAGCACGAGTATCGTGCGCTGCTTCGGGGTGAGCTTGGCCAGAGCGCCGCGCAGCACCATGCGCAGCTCGCTCTGGTGCGTGCGGTCCGCTCCCGGCAGGTCTGGCGGGGCCGCCTGGACGACCTCGCCGCGCCGGTTGGCCGCGCGCCACCAGCTCACCTGCTGGCGGTACATGATCTGCCTGGCGTACGCCTCGGGCGCCTCGACCCGCTGCCATTTCGCCGCCAGCTTCGTCAGTGCGGTCTGGACCAAGTCCTCGGCGCCGTGCTGGTCACCACCGGTGAGCAGGAAGCCGAGCCGCATCAGGGCGGGAGAGCGCGCAGAGACGAACTCGCGGAAGCCTTGCTCGTCCGCAGCGTCCACGATCACCTCCAAAGGGTTGATATCAGCCCTCAGACGCCGGGGAGCCTGCCGCGCTATGCCTCTGCCGAGTACTATTTCTGACTGAACCGGATAAGCGTTTTTGACGGGGCCACTGACAATTGGAGTAGGTGACCTAGAGTTTGGGAAGATAACCGGTTCACAGGAGGGTTTCGTGAAGAGACCGACGATCGCCGACATCGCCAGCCGGGCGGGAGTCTCCAAGGTGGCGGTCTCCTACGCGCTCAACGGTCAGCCGGGGGTGTCGGAGGCCACCCGGGCGAGGATCGTCGCCATCGCCGAGGAGATCGGCTGGCGGCCCAACAGCGCCGCCCGCGCGCTGAACGGCGCCAGGGCCCACACTGTGGGGCTCGCGCTGTGCCGTCCCGCGCGCTTCCTGGGCGTCGAGCCGTTCTTCATGGAGCTCATCAGCGGCATCGAGGGCGAGCTCGCGGACCACTCGTACGCCTTGATGCTCCAGGTGGTCGCCGACCATGAGCAGGAGATAGAGGTCTACCGGCGCTGGTGGGGCGAGAGCCGCACGGACGGCGCCTTCCTCGTCGACCTGCGTTATTCCGACGCCCGGGTGCCCGCCATGGAGCAGCTGGGCATGCCGGTCGTGGTGATCGGCCATCCCGCCGAGTCGGGCCCGCTGCCGGCGGTCTGGTCCGACGATGGCGAGGCGATCCGCGAGACCATCGCCTATCTCGTCGCGCTCGGGCACCGCCGCATCGCCCGCGTCGCCGGACTGTCTGACCTGGTCCACACGGCCGTACGCGATCGGGCGTTCGCGGAGTCGTGCGCGGGCGCGGCCGAGCACGTGACGGTGCACACCAACTACACGGGCGAGGAGGGCGCCAGGGCGACCAGGCGGCTGCTCAGCTCGGCGGCGCGGCCCACCGCGATCGTCTACGACAACGACATCATGGCGGTGGCGGGCCTGTCGGTCGCCCAGGAGATGCGGCTCGACGTGCCGCGTGACCTGTCGATCGTCGCCTGGGACGACTCCCCGCTCGCGCAGGTGGTCCGCCCGCCGCTCACCGCGCTGACCCGGGACATCCCGGCGTACGGAGCGCACGCCGCCCAGCGGCTGCTGGCCCTGATCGCGGGCGAGACCGTCCCCCCGTTCGAGGACCAGGCGGCCAGGCTGACTCCGCGCGGCAGCACCGGCGCCGTGCTGATCGACCAGCGTTGACTCATTGGATGGTGCGCCAGGACTGCTCCTCGACGAGTTCGCGGCTCCGCCAGCCGTCGGCGGTGCGCAGCATCCGGTGGTGATACCAGCCCCCGCCCTGGATCAGCCCCTTGCTGTCGGCGGAGACCAGTTCGCGCGAGGGAGCGAGAGTGTCGGCGAACGCCGCGCTCACGCGGGCCTCGCCGGCCTCGAAGGCGATCCTCGTGGCGCCGATCAGGTGCAGCCGTCCGGGCCAGTTGGCCAGGACGTCGGCGAGCCAGATCTTGGCCTCGGCCCGCGTGCCGCGGATGCCGCCCGCCGTCTGGTAGTCGATCACCGCGTCAGGGGTGAACACCTCGTCGAGCAGGTCCCAGTCCCCCGAGTCGATGGCGTAGGCGTAGCGGGCCAGCACCTCGGCGATCTGGAGGCGGTCGGCGATCTCGCGGTCGTCCATACGGCGATCCAACCAAACGCTTGCTACAAACGCCAGCCGGTTCAGTGCGCGTGGGCGTACTCGTCGCGCCGGCGCAGCATCACCAGCAGCATGAGCGGGAACATCGCCACGTGCGCGGCCATCATCAGCCCCATCCCGTCGACGACCCCCAGCCACAGCAGCGGGAACAGCGGCACGACCGGCACGAACATGGCGGCGCACATCTCCAGCGTGCCGGCCCACCCGTGACCCCGGAAGCGCATCCAGACGGCCATGCCAACGGACATGTCGAACGCCATGAGCAGGTAGGCCGGCTCGGGATCCCGGTCGTACGACAGACCGAGCCCGACGGCGTCGAACAGGAAGCCGAGCACGAACATCCCGACGAACATCGCGATGACCATCTCCACGTAATGCCAGGCGAATCGGCCCCATGATCTCTGTGTCATGCGCCGACTGTCCCACCCCGCGTCTCCCCGCCAAAAGGCGGGCAAATCGACAGGTCCGGAAACTTGGGGTCCCGGTCCTTCCGACGTAGGGTCTGGCCATGACCGTACGGCGGATCATCGTCATCGGATACGCGGCGGCGGAGCTGCTCGACATCGCCTGCATCACCAGCTCCCTGGTGACGGCCAACCACCACGCCCGCCGCCCCCTGTACGAAGTGCGGCTCGCCACCCTCGGCGGCAACCCCATCACCTGTGGCACCGGACTGACGCTGCAGGCCCAGGAAGTCCTCGAACGCGTCACCGGCCCCCTCGACACGGTCGTCGTCGTCGGCGGCATCGGCCACCAGGAGGCGGCGGAGAACCGGCCGATCCTGGCGCACCTGCGACGCCTCGCCCGCGAGAGCCGCCGCGTCGCGTCGGTGTGCACGGGAGCCGGCATCCTGGCCGCGACGGGCCTGCTGGACGGCCGGCGCGTGACCACGCACTGGGAGTGGGCGCGCGACCTCGCGGTCCGGCACCCCTCGGTGACCTTCGACCCCGACCCCATCTTCATCCGCGACGGCAACGTCATCACGGCGGCCGGCGTCACCAGCGCTCTCGACCTCACGCTGGCCTTCATCGAGGACGACCACGGCGCGGACCTGGCCAGGAAGGTCGCCCGCACCCTGGTGACCTACCTGCAACGGCCCGGCAACCAGGCGCAGATGAGCATCTTCACCGGCGCGCCGGCGGGCGAGGACAAGCTGGTCAGACAGGTGACCGAGTACGTCACCAGCCACCTGGCCGCCGACCTGACCACCGCCACGCTGGCGGCCGAGGCCGGGGTGAGCGAGCGGCACCTGACCCGGCTGTTCATCAAGGACCTGGGACAGACGCCCGGCCGGTTCGTCCGGCAGGCCCGTACGGAGGCGGCCGCCCACCTGCTGGCCTCGACCACCCTGCCCATGGCCGGCGTGGCGGCCCGCTGCGGCTTCGGCACGGCCGAGACGCTGCGGCAGGCGTTCGTGGACCGCTACGGGATCCCGCCGTCGCGCTACCGGCTGACGCAGCGATCGGCGTGAGTACTCCTACTCATCTGCCTTGAACGTGAAGCTGGTCGGCGGGCTGAAGGACGGGTCCGGCACGCCGTACACGAGCGAGATCTGCTCGTGCGCCTTGATCACGATGCTCGCCGGGTCGCCGGTGAACGGCTTGCCGTCGACCTGAGTGGTGAGCACCTTGCCGTTGCCGGTCCGCAGCGCGCCGATCTGGTTCGCCGAGAGGGTGACGCCCCACTGCTTGAAGATCTGGCCGAGGGTGTAGACCTCGCCCTTGGCGCGGGACTCGACGTGGATCACGCCGCGGCCGTCATGGGTGTGTACGGGGGTCATGTCCTCCCCCTCGATCCCGATGTTGGCCGGGACCGCCACCTCCCTGCCGTCCACGAAGAGGCTCAGATGGGCGTGGTAGTGCTCGGCGGTGCCCATCGGCCCGGCGGTGAGACCGGCGGCCTTCATCCCGGGGGCCGGGTCGTCCGGGATGGACCAGGGCGGCGTCCCGCCGTACGGCTGGGCGGGCTTGGCCGAGACGGTCTGGAAGATGCCGTACCCGGCCGCGGCCAGGGCGACCAGCGCGACGGCCGAGCCGATCCCCGCGGTCACCCACCTGCGGCGGCCCGGCTCTTCGATGACCGGCGGCTCGGCGGGGCGTTGCTGGGATTCCGGCGTCTCAATCGTGGACATGGGCGCTCCTGGGCAACATGCGGCTTTGCGACCTTCAGCTCATCATCCGCGAAAGAGGATCAGCGCAGATGACCCCGCCACCGGCCGGATGTGGCCGTGCTTTACGGCCAGCGGAGTCACCTGGCCGTTGAATCGCCACGAAAGGCACATCGGGGTCATCCTCTCCCCCGAAACCGGCTTCAACGCCCCCGATAGCGGCGAGAACCATCCAACAAAGGGTCCACGACGTTCAGAGGGCCGCAGGGCCCCTCGGGGAGGCACACGGATGCCGATCAAGGTCACCGTCTGGAGCGAGAACTACCACGAGCCACGCGAGGAGGACGTACGCCTGCGCTACCCGGAGGGCATTCACGGCGCGATCGCCGCCGGCCTGACCGAGCGGCTCGGCGACCGCGTACAGGTGCGCACCGCGATCCTGGAGGAACCGGAGCACGGGCTGTCCGAGAAGGTTCTCGCCGAGACCGACGTGCTCACCTGGTGGGGGCACATGGCCCACGAGGAGGTGTCCGACGAGGTCGTCGAGCGGGTGCATCAGCGCGTGCTCGGCGGGATGGGCCTGCTGGTGCTGCACTCGGGCCACTACTCGAAGATCTTCCGCAAACTGATGGGCACCACCTGCTCGCTCACCTGGCGCGACGCGGCCGAGCGCGAGCTGGTCTGGACGGTCGCCCCCGGCCACCCCATCGCCGAGGGCGTACCGCGGCCGCTGGTCATCGGTGAGCAGGAGACGTACGGCGAGCCGTTCGGCATCCCGGAGCCCGACGAGCTGGTCTTCGTCAGCAATTTCAGCGGCGGCGAGGTCTTCCGCAGCGGCTGCTGCTACCGCCGGGGCCTGGGCCGGGTCTTCTACTTCAGCCCCGGCGACCAGGGGCACCCGGTCTACCACCACCCCGACGTACGGCGCGTGCTGGCCAACGCGGTGCTGTGGGCCGCCCCCGCGTCCGGCGTCGGCGACCCTCTGCGGAACGCCCACACCCCCATCACCTGGTAGGAGCCGCATGACCTTCATAACCCTCGATGAGGACCGTCCTCTGCGGGCCGTGGTCGTCGGCGCCGGGTACATCGGCGGCCAATGGGCACCCGAACTGCTCGCCCATCCCGGCACCGAACTGGTCGGCTGGGTGGACGTGGCCGAGGAGCGCGCCCGCGCCTCCGCCGCCGTCCTGGGCCTGGACGGGCTGCCCGTCAGCGCCTCCCTCACCGCCGTGCTCGACGGCGAGGAGCCCGACTTCATCGTCAACTGCACCGTCCCCGGGGCTCATCGCGAGGTCACCGTCACCGCCCTGGAGCGCGGCGTGTCGGTGCTCAGCGAGAAGCCCATGTCGATCACGCTCGACGAGGCGCGGAGCATGGTGAGCGCGGCGGACCGGGCGCGGCGGCTGTTCGCGGTCAACCAGAACCGCCGCTTCCTGCCGAACCTGGTGGCCTTCCGCAGGACGGTGGCCGAGCTCGGGCCGCTCGGACTGCTGACCTCGGAGTTCTTCATGCCGTACAAGGGGCCGCCGTTCCTGGACACGCTGGAGCACCCGCTGTTACAGGACATGGCGATCCACCTGTTCGACGCGGCCCGCGCGGTGTCGGGGGCCGATCCGGTCAGCGTCTACTGCGAGTCGTTCCGGCCGGCGTGGACCTGGTATCCCGGTGCCTGCTCCGCCACGGCGATCTTCGAGATGACCGGCGGGCTCCGCTACACGTTCACGGGGAGCTGGTCCGCTCCCGGCCAGGCGACGTCCTGGACCGGCAGCTGGCGGGCCGCCGGCACGCACGGCACGGCGCGCTGGGACGGCGAACGGCGGCCGACGGTGGAAGGGGCCAATGGCCACAAGGTACGCAGACATCCACCCGAACCGGACCGGTACCCGGGGCGGGCCCGGTTCAGCGGGCTGGCGGAAGGGCTGGAGGAGTTCCTGGCCGGGCTGCGTACTGGGCGGCCGCCGCAGGGTGAGTGCCACGACAACATCCGAAGCCTGGCCATGGTGACGGCCGCCCTGGAGTCGGCCCGCACGGGGGCCCGGGTGCCGGTGGGCTTCGACGTCTGAGGGGCGCGTGGGTCAGGTCCGCGACAGCGGGTTGGGCAGCCGGGCCCAGCGGTCGCCGGTGGGGCCGCCTTCGAACTGCATCACCGTGTGCGCCTTGACAGGGAGCTCCGGGCCGAACAGCGCTGCCCGGTCGGCACGGGTGTCGGCGGTGGCGGGCAGGTCGTCGAACACCTGACCGGCCACCGCCGCCACCACCGCCCACAGCCGCTCCTCCACCTCCCGGTCGCCCTGCCCGAGAGCCGAGACGAGACTGCTGAAGGTGGTGCCGACGAGCGAGCCGAACAGCTTGGCGTGCAGCTCGTCCGGATCGTCGGTGATGAGGCGAGCGCTGAGCGGGGGCGGCGTAAGGCCGTTGCGGCGCAGGCGCGCGGGGCTGACCCGTATGTCGGCCAGGTCCCGGTAGACCAGGCGGATCGGGCGACCGTGACGGTCCAGGACGACCAGGAGGTTCTGCCCATGCGCCTCCAGCGTCACGCCGTACACCAGCAGCCCCAGCGCCGCCTCCAACGCCTGCCGCGCGAACTCCCCCAGCCACTCCACGGCCGCACCCAGGCGTGGACCGCCGGACAGAGACTGGACGACGCCGTGGATCAAGGGCGGGCCGCCGGACGTGGGCCGGACGATGAGGGCCGCCACGGGAAGCACCGTCTCGCCCGCGCCCGCGTACTCAGTCGGCGACTCGCGCACCAGGACCGCCAGGTCGGCGCTGGGCTCGCCATCCACCACCGCGCAGGCGGCGGCCAGATTGCGGGTGATCCGCAGCGGCCCGCCCAGCCGCCGGGCCAGATGCACCAGCATGGCCGAGAGCGGCGCGCTGTCCCGGATCGAGCCCGGCGAGATGTCCCGTACGTTGGACGTCAGCCGCGTGGAGAACGCCGTCTTGAAATGCGGCCCGCCGCCGACGGGCGCGAGTGTACGTACGCAGATCAGCGGCCGGGCCGCTATCCCGCCGGCCACGAACGGCCGGAACCCCAGCTCCGGCAGCACATGCCTGCTCTGCCACGGATGGGCGGGCAGCAGCAGCCGGTCACCGTCGCGCAGCCAGTCGGGCCAGGCCCCGATGACCACGCACCGCGACGCCGGCACCGCCACCAGATCCAGATCGACGACGGGCCGGTGCTCGGGCATGTACGCCAACTGCTCCGCCAGCGACACCCCGGGCCGGTTACGACAGGACGGATGGTACGGATGCCCGTCCACCACACTCTGCTCGAACCACTCCAGCGACCCCTCCTCCGCCTCGGTCCCCAGCCCCAGCCTGGCTCCGGCACGCGCGAGCGCCAGGGAGGCGACGCTGCGGTCCAGATCGGCGCCGAAGCGCTCCGATCCCGGCAGCCCGAGCGCGGCCAGCAGTTCGCCCGGCCGCGGGTAAGCCCGCCCGTCCAGCAGCACCGCCGAGTCCTCCCCCGCCCCCAGGTCGTACGCCATGCGGCTGGGCCCGGTGAGCAGACGCCCATCGGCCAACCGGACCCGCCCGGCCGCGCTCTCACGCCAGGCCCCGCCGTCGTGCCTGGCCACGCCGTCCTGCCTGACCGCGCCCTCGCGCCCGTCCGGGCCCTCCCGCCCGGCCAACCCGGGCACCGGCTCGTACAGCAGCCCCCGCCAGAGCAGGCCCAGGATGGTGGCCCGCGCCCCCGGCAGCGCCTCGGCGTAGGCGGCGGCCAGACCGGGACGGACCTGTGCCAGCTTTGCGGCAAATTCCGCTTCTGCCCGACCTTGAGGGGGATCCTCCACTTCAATACTCATAACGGGTAGTTACCCCGTGTATGACCACCGATACGAGTGGTGAGGGATCCGCGATGGCGCACCATCCCGAGGGGCCGGACGCGGCACAGGTGACCGTCGCCGACGCTCTCACGATGACGGCTCTCCTCAACTGCCTGGTCCGCGAAGTGGTCAGCCCCGAGTGCGGCCAGAACGACGGCCACCGGACCTACCGTCTGCCCACGACCGGACACCTGCTGCGCGTGCGCGCCGGACGCTACCCCGGCCACCCCGCCCTGTACACGCCCGGTGGCTGGCTCCCCCTGTCCCTGGACCGCCTGGTGGCGCTGACCGCCGAGGAGCTGACCGCGTACACCGGCGTGTCCAACGACACCCTCGCGGGCGAGATCCGCCACAGCAGGGACGTCGTCGCCACTCTGCTGTCCACCCGGCGCACCCCCACGTCGAACACCCGACCGTTCATCGAGCCCACCGAGCTGTTCCTGCGGTCCGAGCAGGCCCTGGTCGCCGGGCACCGCTACCACCCGGCTCCCAAGGCCCGTGGCGGCCTCGGTCCGGACGCCTGGCTCCCCTACGCGCCCGAGGCCCGCGCCCGCTTCCCGCTGATCCTGCTCGGGCTGGCGCCCGAGATCGTGCTGGAGGAGGGCGACGCCACCGCGCTGGACGCCCTTGGACCGCCGCCGCCCGATGGCGGCCTCCTGCTGCCCGCCCACCCCTGGCAACTGGAGCTGCTGGGCGGCCACACCGCCCTGCGGGACGGACGGCTGCAGAACCTGGGCGAGACCGCCGCCGTTCGGGACGGCCGACTGCGCTATCTCGGCGAAACCACCGCCATGGCCGTGCCCACCTCTTCGCTGCGCACCGTGTACCTGCCCGACGTGGACCTGTTCTGCAAGTTCAGTCTCGACGTCCGGATCACGAACGACGTCCGCCGCCTCTGGGCCCGCGACCTGCGCCAACTCACCTCGGTCGACCGCCGGCTGCGGGAGGTCTTCGACGACCTGCCCGCCCACCTGCCGAGACCGTCCGTACTCTCCGACCGGGGCTACCGCACCGTGAACCTCGGCGATGGCGACGGCGGCGAGGCGCTGGCGGTGGTCGTGCGCGACGGCCTGGGGGCGCACCTGCGGCCCGGCCTGACGGCGCTGCTGGCGGCGGGTGTCAGCGAGGGCTTTCCCGGCAACCCGCTCGACGGCCTCGACGAGGACCGGGCGCTCGCCTGGTGGCAGGGCTACCTGGAGCACGTCGTCCCACCGGTCCTGCACGCGTACCTGCGTCACGGTGTGGTCCTGGAGTGCCACCTGCAGAACGTACTGATCGGCGTGGACGCCACCGGCGCCCCGGCGCAGGTGATCTTCCGTGACCACGAGGGTGTCAAGCTGGTCGCTGACCGGCACCCGGACACGACACCGGGCGTCAGCGCGGCCTACGGCTGGGAGCGGCTGGTCTACTGCCTGGTGACCAACAATCTCTGGGAGATCGCCGGCGCGATCGAGGAGCGTCACCCGGGCCTCGGCGGCGAGCTGTGGGCGCGGGCCAGAGATCTGCTCGCCGGGTACGCGGCGGACCACCTGGAGGTCCGCACCCTGCTGGCCGCCGGCCACGTGCCCGCCAAGGCCAACCTGCTGCTGCGCTGGCTCGGCGCCGACGGCGGCGAGATGCGCTGCGTGCCCGTCCCCAACCCGCTGCTCGCCCGTCCCCAACCCCCGCTGCGTGCCCGTCCCTACTGACCCCTCTGCGTGCCCGTCCCCAGCCATCTGGGGGCCAGTAGCCGGTCGGCACAGAAACCGTGACCATGGTCATCGCTATTAGTAACCGAATAGCTACTGTCAGTGACAGTGCCAGGTAGATAGACATGGGCGTGACCGACATCATCTCTGAAAGGAGAAGGTCATGTACACACCAGCCGCGTACGAGCCGCCGGCCCTGGCCGAAGTCGGCGATTTCGCCGACCTGACGCGTGGTTTCCCGTCAGGCTTCGTCCTTGATTGGGCCCCCCAGCCGTTCCAGTGGTTCTCCGGCTGACGGGCGGGAGCATCGGTGCTAGGTGAGATGTGGTTCGCCGTCCTCCCCGACGGTGAAGCCGGTCTTGCCGCGGCAGGCGTGCTGCTTCCTGGAGCCAGTCAGGTGATCGACCACGCCTCCGGGCGGCCGTGGTTGATCGGGGACTGGCCCGGCCACCAGATCCGTCTGGCGGCGGCGGGAGCGGCACGGGTGGCGGTGATCGGGCGCTGCCCGGTCACCGCCACTGACCTGGCCCTGCGGCTGGCCCGGATACCCGACGTCGAGCGGATCGAGCAGGTCGTCGCGGGGCTGACGGGCAGCTTCCACCTGGTCGCCTCGATCGACGGCAGGGTCGCGGTGCGGGGCACCGCCTCGGCCGTCCGCCGCGTCTTCCATGCCCGCGTACGCGGTGTGACCGTGGCCGCCAGCCGTTCCGACGTGCTCGCGTGGGCGACCGGCGGGCGGATCGACGAGCGGGTGCTGGCCACGCGGCTGCTGCCGAGCGGGGTGGTCGGCCCGTTGCAGGACCTCGGTGTGTGGCGCGACGTCAGCTGCCTGCCGCCCGACCGTACGCTGCTGATCGAGCCCACCGGCATGACCGGCATCCGCACCTGGTGGCACCCACCCGAACCGGCCCTGCCCCTGGCTGAGGGGGCGACGGCGCTCCGCGAGGCGCTGACCGGCGCCGTGGACGCGTGCACCGCCGACGGCGGCACCATCAGCGCCGACCTGTCCGGCGGCATCGACTCCACCAGCCTCTGCTTCCTGGCCGCCCGCGGCCGGGCAAGCCTGATCACCGTGCACTGCGAGGGCATGGACCCCGGCAACGACGACCCGGCCTGGGCTTTCCGCGCGGCCACCGGCCTGCCGGATGCGACGCACCACGTCATCGGCAGCGACGAGCTCCCGCTGTGGTTCGCCGGGCTGACCGAGCCCCAGCCGTCGATGGAGGAACCCTCCGGCTGGGTACGCGACGCGGCACGGCTGGCCGACCTGGCCTGGCGGCTGAGCACCGCCGGTTCCCGGCTGCACCTGATGGGGGTCGGCGGCGACGAGCTGTTCTCGGCACTTCCGCCCTATCTTCACGACCTGGTCAGAGACCGGCCGTTCACGGCGCCCGCGCACCTGCGCGCCCGCCGGGCCCGCTGGCGCAGCTCCTGGTGGCGGATGCTGCGGGCACTGGCCGACCGCACCGACCACCCGGCCTGGCTGGAGCGCTGCGTCACCGACTTGAGCACCACGCCCGCGGCCGCGGACCCCTACTCGATGGCCTGGGGACCGCCGCTGCGCATGCCGCCCTGGGCCACCGCCTGCGCCGTGCACGCGGCCCGCGACGTACTGGCCGGGATCGCCGCCGCGCGCCCGGCGCCGCTGTCGCCGCTACGAGCCCAGCACCAGACCCTGCTCTACGCGCGCACCGGCGGGGCCGGGCTGCGCCAGATCGACCAGGCCACCTCCCGCCTGGGTCTCCCGTACGCCGCGCCGTACCTGGACGACGCCGTGATCGAGGCCGCCCTGTCCGTACGCCCGGAGGAGCGCGCCGGCCTCGGCCGTTACAAGCCGCTGCTGGCGGCCTCGATGGACGGCGTCGTGCCGGCCGAGATGCTCGAGCGCTCGACCAAGGGCGAGTACGGCGCCGACTTCTACGCCGGCTGGCGGCGCCATCGTGACAGCGTGCTGGAGCTGTTCGAGGCGTCGGAGCTCGGCCGGCTCGGGCTGATCGACACCGGCGCCCTGCGTGCCGCCCTGCTCGGCGTGCACCCGCGGCCGCACGTCATGGAACCCCTGTCGCAGACGCTCGCCTGCGAGATATGGCTGCGCTCACTGACCCCACACCGGATGCCGGCCATGACCACGGGAGACTCCTGATGCCCTTCAGCCTGCGCGGCGGCGTGTCCGCCGCGCACTCCATCGACGGCATGGTGCTGCTCGACGAGCACACCGGCCGCTACTGGCAGCTCAACGCCACCGCCACGCTGGTCCTGCGCGCCCTGCTCTGCGGCGCCTCTCCGGGCGAGGTGTCCAAGAGGCTGACCGGCAACCACCCGGGGCTGTCCGTCGAGCAGGCGGACCGCGACGTCGCCGACCTGCTGGCGGCCCTGCGCCGAGCCGGACTGGTGATGCCGTGAGCCACCCGATGACCTCCGAGTCACGCGCTCGGGTTTCGCCGGCCAGGACATCGGCGGCGCTCCTTGCCGTCGCCGCGGCCCGGCCACTGGCCGGGCTCAGGCCGTACCGCATCCGGCGCGTCCTGGGGGTGATCCGGCGCGGCGCCGTCGCCGCCACCGCCGCGCAGGCCCTGGCCGCCAGGGACGACGTGGTCGCTGTGAGCGCGCGCTGCGCCGGGCCCGCCTGCCTGCAGCGCTCGCTGGCGACGGCCATCCTGTGCCGGCTCCGGGGCACCTGGCCCACCTGGTGCGCGGGGGTGCGCGTGGAGCCGTTCCGCGCGCACGCCTGGGTACAGGTGAACGGGCAGCCCGTCGGCGAGCCCTACCCGGCCGGCTACTACCGGCCGATCATGACCGTCGCGGCCCCCCCGACCGCCCCATGAGGCCGGGGGCGATCCACACCCGCTCGCTGCGCAAGTCCTACCAGGGCATGCGCGCTGTGTGCGGGATCAGCCTGAACGTCGAGGCCGGGGAGATGTTCGGCTTCCTCGGGCCCAACGGGGCCGGCAAGTCCACCATGATCTCGATGCTGTCGACGCTGCTGCGGCCCAGCGGCGGCCGGGCCCTCGTCGCGGGCATAGACGTGCGCGACGACCCGAAGGAAGTACGCCGGCGCATCGGGCTGGTCTTCCAGGAGCCGACCGTCGACGCCGACCTGACCGTCCGCGAGAACCTCGCCTTCCACGCCACCCTCTACGGCCTGGGCAAGCACGACGCGCGCCGCCGCGTGGCCGAGGCCGCGGACCTCGTGGGCCTGACCGGCCGCGGCGACACGCTGGTACGCACCCTGTCCGACAGCATGAGACGCCTGCTGGAGATCGCCCGCGGGCTGCTGCACGAGCCGGGGGTGCTGTTCCTCGACGAACCCACGGTCGGCCTGGACCCGCAGGCCCGCGCGGAGATCTGGGAGCACCTGCGCGAGCTGCGCCATCGCCGGGCCATCACCGTGTTCCTGACCACCCACCACCTGGAGGAGGCCGAATACTGCGACCACATCGCCATGGTCGACCGGGGCCGGGTGGTCGCCGACGACTCACCGGCCGCGCTGAAGCGACTGATCGGCACCGACCGCATCCATCTGCGCACCGGCGACGACCAGGCCGCGGCCGCCACGCTGTCCGACTATCTGGGCCTGTCCAGCGCGTGGGGGCCTGACGGCCTGTACGTCCAGGTGACCGACGCGGCCACCGCCATCCCCTGGGTGTGCACCGTGCTGCGGGTGCCCGTCCACTCGATCGAGGTACGCCGTCCCAGCCTCGACGAGGTGTTCCTGCGCTACACCGGCCGGACCTTGGACGGCGCGGCACGTCCGGGGGTGTGGCCGTGACCGTGGACGCCCGTCCCTCCCTCTGGTCACGTCTCCTGCGCCGGCTCTGGTGGGAGACGCGGGCCGCCCACGTGGTGTGGCAGCGCGAACTGCTCCACTATGTCCGCAACCCCGCCCGTCTGATCATGACCCTGGTCCAGCCGGTCGTGTACCTGCTGGTCCTCGGCACCGGGCTCAGCGCCATGCTCCCGGGCGGTGACGGCTATCTCACCTACCTGTTTCCCGGCGTACTGCTGATGACCGTCCAGGCGCCCGCCATCGCCATCGGCGCCTCCGTCGCGGTCGACCGCGAGGCGGGCTTCCTCAGGGAGATGCTGGTCGCGCCCGTCCATCGGGTGAGCCTGCTGGCGGGCCGGTGCGCGGGCGCCGCCACGGTGGCCACCTGTCAGGGCGTGTTCGTCCTGGGTCTGGCGGGGGTGGCGCACATCCCGTACGCGCCTGAGCTGATGCTCGCCCTGGTCGCCGAGATGGCGCTGATCGCGTTCGCCATGACCGCGTTCGTCGCTCTGCTGGCCGTGGTCATCTCCCCGACACCGTCCTTCCACGCGGCACTGGGGTGCGCGCTGACGCCGCTGGTGTTCCTGTCGGGCGCGCTGTTCCCGATCGCGGGCCTGCCGGGCTGGTTGACCGCTCTCATGATGGCCAACCCGCTCACTTACGTGATCGACCTGCTCCGGCGGACCATCGCCCCCTACCTCGCGCGGCCGGAGCCCGCCGCCGTCCACTCGCCCGTCCTCATGGAGCTCGCCGTCACCGCCGGGGTCGGCCTGCTCTCCCTCCTCCTGGCCGCCCGCCGCCTCTCCCGCCCGCACTGAGGCCGTCCAGAGACCCCAGCCCGACGGACCGTCTTCCTCCCCTCCCCGAAAGGGGGTCCCTCCAGAGAGACATTGCGGTCCCTACACCAGGCCGACCATGAACCCCTCGTCGCGGATCCCCAGGTAGGCCGCGGGACGATATTGCCGCATCGCCCGCTCGATGACCGGAATGTACTTGGGGTTGGAGCCAAGGGGCAGCCGGTAACCGTTCTTGACCGTGTGGAACTCCCACAGGTGCTCCAGTTCCGGGTGGCGAGCGCGAAACCCAGGGTCGGCCGGGAAGAGATCCAGGCGCACCATCACCTTGCGCATGATGTAGTCGGCGAGCTTGACCCGGCGCTGCTGGGTGCGCGAGATGCCCACTCCCGACAGCTCGGCCCACGGCGCCGACCACGGCCTGCCCTGGGGATCGTCCCAGCGCACGCCATAACCGTCGAAGACCAGCCGGCGAGGGCGGCTGAGCTTGCGCCACGTGATGATCGGGAGGGCCCCGATGGCCAGGAACAGCAGCCCGAACAGCACGGCGACGACAGTGGTCCCGGCGCCGCCCCTGACCTGGCCGGTGAGTGACGACACGATCGTGATGAGCCCGATGACCCCGGCCACGGAGCCGCCGATCAACGCCTTCGTCTTGGCGTCCCCGCCGACGTCGATCACCACGGGAGGCGGGGCGAAGGCGGGGGGTTGCTGCTGCGGGGGATACGGGGCGTTGAACTGCTGCTGGTGGTGGGGTGGATACGGTGGCTGTTGCGGCGGCCGGTACGTCATGAAAAGTCAGGCTAGTTCGGGCGACCAGACCCTCCGCGACGCTTCACCGTTTTGCGAAGCGAGTTCGAGCAGGTTCAGCAGCTCCGGGTGGCGAACGCCAGGAACTGCGTCGTCTCCTCGGCGGAGAAGTTGTCGTCGGACCCGATCACCAGCGTGCACTCGCCCGTGCGCAGCCGTGGTCCCCAGGCGAGGCTCTCCAGGTTCTGTACCGGCGTCCGGATGTCATCGAGGTCGGTGACCAGGCGCTTGGAGACCGCCCGGTAGGGCCCGCCGGTCGTCAGGCTGTTCCTGGCCAGCACGTTCGTGGCTCCACGCAGGTCGATCTCGTACAGCTTCACCCGGTAACCGACGCCTTCGAGCCAGGTGCGTTCCAGAGCCAGGAACCGGTTCTCGTCGATCGCCAGGAGCTCCGAGACCCCGCTGTCGGACTGCCCGGTCGGCGGGACAGGAGCGGTGGGCAGGGGGTCGACAGGGTAGACGTACTGGGCGCTGGGCTTGCTCCTGAAGCGGCTCCATACGGTGAGGCGGGCCGCCGCGCCGTGCTCGACGGTCGGCGGCTCCCCGTCCTCGAAACGCGGGCCTTCGGTGGCGGTCGTGATCGTGCGCGAGGTGATGGCCAGGCCCTCGATGCCGAAGTTGCGCCTGGGCCCGGTGTCCGTGCCGGTCATGCGCAGGTTGGCGGGCATCGACAGCTCGCCGATCTGCTGTCCCTGGACGTCGGCCCGGTGGACGTACAGGCCGGACGGCGGGATGTCCGGGTGCCCCGCGTCCGGACGGTCGCCTTCGTCACCCCACAGCAGCCGGTCGGTCCACCGGTCGTAGCGGATGGTCTCCGGATCGGCGGACCCGGGCTCGCCGTACGGCGGGTAGGTGCTCCCGTCGGGGCGCAGGAAGGTGTTGACACCGGTGAGGTGCACGCCGGTGAACGCGCCGGTCCTCCAGTCGAAGGCGAGTCGCCCGGTGTAGAAGCGGGCCGGGCCGTAGCGCCCGCGGTCGTCGGAGATGAGGTACCAGGTGCCGGTGAGCGGGTCGCGATCGAGTCCGGACAGGCCACCGACCGTGGTGCCGGCGTAGGACATCTTGTACGGCAGCCGCTGTTCGCCGAGGAAACGGGTGATCTCGACGGGCTGCGGTGAGGCACTCGCCGCCGTGGCTGCGGGCACGGCGGCGAGGCCGATCGTGACCGCGACGGCCGCGGCGATGCCCACTATTCTCCGCATTCATCTCTCCCCACTCGGCGACACCGGCGGGGATATGAGATCGCGAATTCATCGGAAAGTCCACACGAATTATTAACGGCGATTCAGCCGCGATCAGCGAGAAAAGTGCTCACATGATGGCGAGTTGCCCGCCGTCGATGACCAGCTCGGTGCCGTGGATGAAGGCCGCGTCGTCCGAGGCCAGGAAGGCGTATCCGGCCGCGACCTCCTCGGCCAGCCCGGCCCGGCCGAGCGGGATGTGGTCACGCTCGTACGCCGATACGAAATCGTCCGCCAGCCCGGCTGAGATGGTGGAATTCAATGGAGTCTTGATATATCCGGGACAAAGGGAATTGACGCGAATGCCGTGCTTTCCAAGCTCCACGGCCATGGTCTTGGAGAGCAGCAGCACGCCACCCTTGGAGGCGTTGTAATGCGCGTAGTCGGCCTCGCCGCCGAGCCCGTTCGTGGACGACATGTTGAGGATCACTCCGCCGGCGCCGCGCGCCACCAGATGCCTGGCCACGGCCTGGGCGACCAGGAACATCCCCCGCAGGTTCACCGACACGATCCGGTCCCAGTGGTCGGGCGTGATCTCCAGGAAGGGCTCGCGCCAGGCGATGCCCGCGTTGTTGATCAGGACGTCGATCCCGCCCAGTGTCGCGATCGCGCCGTCCACCAGCCGGGCGACGTCGCCCTCCGAGCTGATGTCGCCCGCCAGCCCGTGCACCTCGCCCAGCGGAGCCAGCTCGGTCACCGCCTGGTCCACCTCGGCTTCGTCGAGGCCGCCGAGGACGACCCGGGCGCCCTCCTCCAGGAACCGGCGCGCGGTGGCGGCGCCGATGCCGCTGCTGCCACCACTGATCAGCACCCGCTTCCCTGCCAGTCCACGCATGAGGCCCTCCACTGTCGCGACTCGGCTCCGAACGTAGCATTGGTTCCGCTATGCGCACGAGCATTCTGCTATTCGGAAAGGTCCGCAGGTTCCACGAGCCCCTGGCGCCTGCTCATGAACCGCAGGTAGCCCGGAACAGCGTTCTGTTTCACGGAAAGGTGGCCCCACCCCCGACGGGGCCACCTCGCCCGGCTACCTACAGGGCTTGTAGGGCAGATCCTTGAGGGAGTAGTCGGTCGCCTTCTTGATGGCGTTGACGTTGAGCGTGGCCGCCTTGCTGCAGAAGCCGGACGGCGAGGTCAGATACTCCACCTGGAACACCGGCTTGCCCGCCCGGATGAACGGCGTCAGCTCCCCGCACTCGTCGAACTCGAAGCACTGCTCGTTGACCGCGTAGTCGAAGTCGCCCACCAGGTCGGACACCTGGGAGAGGTCGTTCTTCAGCGCCACCGACAGGCCCTTGGCGTGACCCAGGGCGGCCAGGGCCCGGTTGAAGATGAGCTGGGTGGCCGGGGTGACCGTCCAGCCGGTGACCGACTTGCCCTCCTCGTGCGCGTTCACCACGTCGAACTCGACGCCGTCGAACCCGGCCTGGGCGCACTTGTCGACCCGGGCCGCCATCATCGTCAGCAGGAAGTCCCGCTGGCCCTTGTCGTTGTTGATGTTGGCCCAGCGCTCGTTCGGGAACTCCTCGCTGAACGGCTTGCCCAGCAGGGAATTGCCGTGGCTGTTGTCCCAGTCGACGAACGCCTGGTAGTCGGGCCGGTACTCCTCGATCGAGCCGGCGTCGACGTAGCAGATCGCCTTGGCACCCTTCGCGTGGATGGCCGAGACGGCGGCGGTGTTGAGCGTGGTGTTGTTGCCCACCACATCGGCGTCCGCGTAGAGGTCGATGTCGAACACCGTCGGCTTCACGCAGGCGCCCCCGGTCTGCGGGACCTGGCAGATGTCGACGTTGACGCCGCCGGTGGCGGGGTAGGCGGAGTTGCCCTGGAGCTGGTACTGCCAGCGGCTCTGCAGCGGGGGCTTCCAGATCGCCGCACGAGCGTCGGCGGTAGGAGCGGCCGTGGCGGCGGCGGCCGATTCGGCTGCGCCGAGGACCGCCACCGGCGCGATGACCAGCGCCGCGGCCACGGCGGACCGGGTGAAGAACGATCGGAGGTTGACCATACTCACACCTTCTATTCCGAATGATGGAATGCTATTCCGGCCTCAAGGAAATAGGGCAAGATCATACGTTGTCAATCTTGTCTCGATGTCGAGAATTCCTCACAAAAGGCGTGCAACGCCCACCAGGCGGTTCTCCCCAGAGCTTTCCGCATAACGGAATGCTAGTCTGCATCGTGGATGGATGGCTATACTCGCCGCACGCAGCGGGCCCTCACGCCCGCCGTGGTCCGTGGAGGGAAAGAGCCCGATGGCACGCATCGTCTTCATCGGCGCCGGCAGCGTCGAATTCACCAAAAACGTCCTCTCCGACATCCTGACCTTCCCCGAGCTGGGGGACTCGACCTTGGTCCTCCATGACATCAACCCCGAGCGGCTCGCCACCGCGGCGGCCATGGCCGAGTGGATGGTCGCCGCGCTCGGCCTCGGCGCCAAGGTGGAGGCCCGTCTCGACCGCCGCGCCGCCGTGGACGGCGCCGACTACGTCATCAACGAGATCGCGGTCGGCGGGCACGCCGCGACCCGCGTCGACTTCGAGATCCCGCGCCGCTACGGCCTGCGCCAGACGATCGCCGACACCCTCGGCATCGGCGGCATCTTCCGGGCGCTCCGTACGATCCCGGTGATGGTCGGGCTGGGGAACGACCTGGCCGAGCTGGCGCCGGACGCACTGCTGCTCAACTACACCAACCCGATGGCGATGATCCCCCGGGCCGTCTACCAGGGCACCCCCTTCAAGCGGGTCGTCGGGCTCTGCCACTCGGTGCGCGACACGCAGGCGCGCCTCGCCTCGCTCGTGGGCGTACCCGAGGACGAGGTCTCCTTCGTCACGGCCGGGGCCAACCACCAGGCGTTCGTGCTGCGGTTCGAGCACGGTGGCCAGGACCTGTACCCGGCGCTCGACGACGTGATCGCCCGGGATCCCGACCTGCGCAGGACCGTGCGGGTGGAGATGTACCGCCGCTTCGGCTACTTCCCCACCGAGTCGAGCGAGCACGGCTCGGAATACCTGCCCTGGTTCCTGCACCACGACGACCAGGTGGCGCACTTCCGCATCCCGGTGGACATCTACCTGCGCTGGTCGGAGGAGAACCTCGACACTTACGAGGAGACCAAGCGGCGCCTGGCGGCCGGCGAGGGCGTGGAGATCGAGCCCGCGATGGAGCTGGCCTCCGAGGTCATCCACTCGATCGAGACCGGCATCCGCAGGGTGGTCCACGGCAACGTACGCAACGACGGGCTGATCGGTAACCTGCCGCCCGACGCCTGCGTCGAGGTGCCCTGTCTGGTCGACCGGTCGGGGATGCGCCCGACCCGGATCGGCGACCTGCCGCCCCAGCTCGCCGCGCTGAACCAGACGTTCCTGAACGTCGGCGACCTGACGGTACGGGCGGCGCTCGAAGGCCGCCGCGACCACGTCTACCACGCGGCCATGCTCGACCCGAACGCCGCCGCCACGCTCACCCTCCAGCAGATCCACGATCTCGTGGACGAGATGATCGCCGCCCACGGCGACCTCCTTCCCGAGGGCGTCCGATGAGGCGAGCCCTGGCCGCCGTCACGGGCATCGCCCTGCTCGCCACCGGCTGCGGCTCGGCGGCCGGGAGCGAGCAGGCGGGCGGCCCGGTGCGGATCACCGTCTGGGACGGCCAGTCGGACGCCGCCGCCAAATCGATCGCGAAGCTGGTGGCCCAGTTCAACCAAGCCCATCCGGACATCAAGGTGAGCCTCGAGTCCGGGGCCGCGACCGCCGACGGCATGCTGCCCAAGCTCACCGCCGCGCTCACCTCCGACGCCTATCCCGACATCGCCTATCTCTACGGGTCCTGGGCGCCCAACCTGGCCAGGAACCCGAAGACGGCCGACCTCACGCAGTACGCGAAGGATCCGGCCGTCGGCTGGGCGGACTTCTGGGCCAGCGAGCGGGAGGCGGCCACCGTCGAGGGCAAGGTCATCGGCTTCCCGGCGGTGGTCGACAACATGGTGGTCCTGTACAACAAGAAGCTGCTGGCCAAGGCGGGAATCGAGGCCCCGAAGCCCGACTGGACCTGGGACGACTTCCGGGCGATCGCCAAGAAGACCACCGACGCTGGGTCCGGCACCTTCGGCACCACCTGGGCGATCAGCGGTGGCGAAGAGGCCGTCTGGGGTCTGTGGCCGCTGGTCTGGCAGGCGGGCGGCGACGTGCTCTCCCCCGATCGCAAGAAGGCCGTCTTCAACTCCGCCGCCGGGCAGCAGGCGCTCGGCCTGCTGCGCGGCATGGCCATCGACGACAAGTCGCTCTACCTGGACTCCAGCCCGGCCGAGAAGGGCCAGAAGCTCTTCGAATCGGGCCGGCTCGGCATGTTCCTGGCCGGGCCGTGGGTACTGTCCGACCTGCAGGCCGCCAAGGTCGACTACGGCGTCGCCCAGCTCCCCGGTACGAACGGCAACCACGAGACGGTCTCCGGACCCGACAACTGGGTGGTGTTCAAGCACGACGACCGGCGGGTCAAGGCCGCCGCCACGTTCCTGACCTGGCTGACCGCGGCCGAACAGCAGCTGGAGTGGATGAAGGACACCGGCTCGCTGCCCATCCGCGAGTCGATCACCAAGCTGCCCGGCTACCAGGACTACCTCACGAAATATCCGGGCATCGAGGTGATCTCCACCAACCTGACCAACGCCAAGCGGGTCAGGCCGCCGACGACCCGATATCCGCGGGTGTCGGCGTTCGTGGCCGAGGCCATCGCGCAGACCCTGCTCGGCAAGGCCGATCCCAAGACGGCCCTGGACGAGGCGGCCGACAAGGCCGACGCGGCGCTCGCCGTACCGGGATCGTGAACAGCACCGCGCCGGCCCTGGACCGGGCCGCCGTCGGCCACCGGCAGCCGCGCGACCGCCGCAGACTCGCCGAGAACGTCGCCGGCTGGACCTTCGCCGGCCCCGCCTCGCTGATCATCCTCGGCTTCTCGCTGGTCCCGATGGTGTGGGCGCTCGCGCTGTCCTTCACCGACTCCGACCTGCAGACGCCGGGGCGGAACGTGGGGCTGGCCAACTACCGGGCGCTGCTGGAGGACCCCGTCTTCTTCCAGGCGCTGCGCAACACCGGGCTGCTCGTCGTGCTCTACATCCCGGCGTCGCTGATCGCGGGCCTGCTCGTGGCGGTGCTGCTGAACAGGAAGGTACGCGGGATCGGGTTCTACCGGACCTGCTTCCTGGTGCCCTACATCGCCTCGGCGACCTCGGCCGGGCTGCTGATGGGCTACATCTTCGACCGGGACTTCGGGCTGATGAACGGGCTGTTCGTCAAGCTCGGGCTGCCGGTGCAGGGGTTGCTGAGCAGCCCTTCGCAGGCCATGTTCGTGCTCACCCTGATCTTCTTCTGGACCCGGTTCGGGTTCGCGGTGGTGATCTATCTGGCCGCGATCCAGGAGATCAACAAGGAGATCCTGGAGGCCGCCTCGATCGACGGGGCGGGCCGGTGGACCACGTTCCGGCACATCATCGTGCCGTCCGTACGGCCGATGACGCTCTTCCTCACGGTCTGGGGCGTGATCGACGCGCTGCAGTTCTTCGACCTGGTCATGACCACGACCAAGGGCGGCCCGGCCAACGCGACCGTGACGATCGTCTACTACATCTGGCAGCTCGCCTTCAACTACTTCACGGCCGGCTATGGCGCGGCCGTGGCGTACGTCCTGTTCGTCGGCACCCTTGTGCTGATCATCGGCGGCTTCTTGATCGCGCGCAGGAAGGGAGCTTTGGCGTGAAGAGGCATGGCGTGAAGAGGTTCCGCCTGCCCAGCAAGTGGCATCTGGTGCTCCTGCCGATGTCGGTGGTGACCGTGCTGCCGTTCGTCTGGATGATCCTCAGCTCGGTGATGACCCAGGGCGAGCTCAACCGGTTCCCGCCGCCGTTCTGGCCGGAGGGCATCGACCTGGGCGGCTACCGTACGGTGCTCAACGGCTCGAACTTCCCGCGCTGGTTCCTCAACAGCGTGATCGTGTCCGGCGCCATCGTGCTGGCCCAGCTGGCGCTCTGCAGCCTGGCGGGCTACGCGTTCGCCAGGATCAGGTTCACCGGCTCCAGGATCACGCTGGTCCTGGTCATCGCCACCGCGCTGATCCCCTTCCAGCTCACGGTGATCCCGACCTTCCTGATCTTCAACAAGGTCGGGCTGACCGACACGCTCGGCGCGCTCATCGTGCCGCAGCTCAGCTCGGCGGTCGGCATCTTCCTGATGACCTCGTTCTTCCAGTCCTTCCCGAGGGAGCTGGAGGAGGCCGCGCGGATCGACGGCTGCTCGCGGTACGGGGTGTTCTTCAAGGTGGTGCTACCGGTGGCGCGGCCCGCGCTGGCCGCGCTGGCGGTCATCACGTTCATCACCGCCTGGAACGACCTGTTCTGGCCGGTGGTGGCGATCAACTCGGACGCCAACTACACCGTGCAGGTGGGGTTGACGTCGTTCCAGGGCCAGCACCGGGCCGACTGGCCGGCGATCATGGCGGGCACGGTGCTGACGACGCTGCCGGTGCTGGGCGTGTTCCTGTTCGGCCAGCGCCGGTTCGTCCAGGCGCTGACCGGCGCGGTCAAGGGCTGATCGGGGCGGGGGCTGAGGTCACGGTCACGGGTTCAGGTCGCGGTAGGGGTTGGCGGGCAGGCCGGTGAACGAGGTGCGCCGCCGCCACAGCTCGCCGCCGGTCCGGCCGTCCCAGGCGGTGGTGACGTACAGGATGTCGAGGTCGGGGCCGCCGAAGGCGCAGCTCGTCACGTTGGTGGCGGGCACCTCCACCGTCAGGTCGGGCTGCCCGTCCGGCCGCAGCCGGACCACCTTCCCGCCGCCCCACAGCGCCACCCACACATGCCCCGACGCGTCTACCGTGAGGCCGTCGGGGCTCGGGAGCACGGCGAACAACCGGCGATCCGCGACCTGACCGGTCGCCGGGTCGTAGTCGAAGACGTCGACCCGGTCCGTGAGCGTGTCCACGTAGTAGAGCAGCCGCTCGTCGGGGCTCCACCCGATGCCGTTGGAGATCGTGACGCCGTCGAGGATCCGCTCGACCCGGCGGTCGGGGTCGAGGCGGTAGAGCGAGCCCGCGCCAGGAGTGTCCTCCTGCGCCATGGTCCCGGCGAAGAACCGGCCCGCGCGATCGCACGCGCCGTCGTTCATCCGGTTTCCGGGTGGTTCGGCCGCCGTCACGGGCGCGACGACGGTCAGCTCTCCATCGATCAGCTCTCCATCGTGTACGGCGAAACCGTCCCTGACGGCGAGCGCCAGCCCGCCGGACGCACGCGGAACCGCCACGCCCACAGGCTGCCCCACGTCGATCGACTCGTGCGAGCCGTCGGCGGGGTCGAGCCGGTGCACCAGGCCCGCGGGGATGTCCACCCAGAGCAGCGTCCCCGTCCGCTCGTCCCAGCACGGCCCCTCACCCAGCCGCGCGTGCGGAACGGGTACGACCTCCATCGCCACTCCCTTGTTCCGTATGTCAGAACGTCATTCCAGTTAGAGTGCCAGGAGATCACCCGGAAGATCGCACTGTCAACCGATCAGCCCTGCCGCCGCGACCGCCCACCGCAGATCGTGGCCGCTGGTCAGCCCTGCTCCGCGACCGCCCGCCGCAGGGTGTGGCCCACCTCTTCCATCCGGGCCGGTGACATCCTGTCCTTGATCGCGGTCACGCTCACCGCGGCGACGGGAGCCGTCCGCCCCAGGAAGACCGGGGCGGACACGCAGCGCACGCCGGGTTCGTTCTCCTCCATGTCGAGCGCGTAGCCGCGCTGCCGGACCTGGTCCAGGTGCGTGGCCAGCTTGGCCGGGTTCGTGATCGTGTTGCGGGTCCTGGTCGCGAGCGGGCCGTAGCGGTCGGCCCATGCCTTGATCGCCTCGTCGGTCGGGTAGGTCCACGCCAGCAGCGCCTTGCCCACGCCCGTGCAGTGGGCCGCGTTGCGCCCGCCGACCACGGAGGTCATCGTGATGGACCGCACCGCCTCGACCTTGTCCAGGTAGACGACCTCGCCGCCGTCCAGCATGGCCATGTGCACGGTCTCGGCGAACTCCTCGCTCAGCCGCAGCAGCAACGGGCGCACCAGCGTGCGCAGGTCCATGGTTTCGTAGAATCTGAAGGCCGTGGCGAGCATCTCGGTGCCGAGGAAGTAGGGCCCGCTGGGTTCGGGCTGCGCGGCGAAACCGCGATGCTTGAGCGCGCCGAGCAGCCGGTGGAGCGAGCTCTTGGGCAGGCCGAGCCGGGTGGCCAGCTCGTCGAGCGTCACCCCTCGGCTGTGCTTGCCGATCTCCTGCAGGATCAGCAGGGCGCGGTCGACGCTGCCCACCGGCGACTGGGCCTCGGCCATGGATTCTCCTAGCGTATTCCGAATAATGGAATGCTATCGCGTATTGCGGAAACTTGGCTAGTCGCCACCCTCAACTCTTTACGGCATAAGCTATTGTGTGGATGATTGGTTTACAGCGTATGGAGTTAGAAGGAGATCCTTGATGACCGAGGCCAAACTGCACGACGGAAGCACGATCCACCTGGAGGTGCACGGCCGGGGCCCGACAGTGCTGCTGCCGGTCAACCCGGTGCCGATCGACGGCACCAAGGCCGACGACATGCGTAAATGGGGCGTCGACCCGGCGCTCGGCCGCAACCTCATCGACGGGCTGTCGGACGCGTTCAGGGTCGTCGCCTTCGACTACGAGGGCCACGTCCTGGCCACCCCCAAGCCGGACACGCTGACCCCGGCCAACATCGCCGCCGACCTGCTCGCCGTCGCCGACGCAGTGGACGCCGACCGGTTCGCCTACTACGGCTACTCGTGGCTCGCGCTCAGTGGGTTGCAGCTGGCGATCAGGACCGACCGGCTGTCGGCGCTCGTCATGGGCGGCTACCCGCCGCTCGACGGACCGTACGCGGAGATGCTCAGCGTGACCATGGCCACCTACGAGATGTCCGGCCAGGACCCCGCCCCGAAGAAGGAGGCGGAGCCCAAGGCCGAGAACGAGTACGACTGGGACTCCGCGGAGGTCACCATGACGGAGGCCCAGACCAGGCAGTTCGTCACGCTCTACGAGGGTCTGCAGGATTTCGACGACCGGGCGGCTCAGGCGAGCCTGAGCTGCCCGCGCCTGTGCTTCGCGGGCTCGGCCGACAAGATCGAGTACGGCGAGCGGTGGGGCGGTGTGGACGTGGACATTGCCGGGCCGATGGTCAACCGGCGCGCCGAGCTCGAAGCGCTCGGCTGGGAGGTGCGCGTGCTCGACGGCCTCGACCACATACGGGCGATGCAGGTGGCCAATGTCCTGCCGATCCTGCGGCCCTGGCTGGAGAGCCGGATCAGGTGAGCTCGGCGATGGGGACGCGGCGGAAGGCGATGGTCGAGTAGGCGCTGGTGTCACCCGTCTCGTACAGCAGCCCGACCGTGTCCGCGTCCACCCTGACCAGGTCCGAGTACGCCGCGGGCAGGCCCGACACCGTGTGCACGGGCCGCCACGTGACGCCGCCGTCCGCGCTGGCCCGTACCGTCATCACCGCCCTGGCGTCCGGCGCCCCCGGGGCGGAGAACAGCAGGACGTCCGGCGCCTCGCAGTGCAGCACGCTGCCCTCCACGACCGGGCAGACCAGATCGGCCTGCGGGCGGAACGGCGCTTCGAGCGTCTGCCCGCCGTCGGCCGAGTAGGCGTCGGCCCGGTTGCCGGGAGCGGTGGAGTCGGTGCGGGAGTTGACGTAGAGGCGGCCCTCCGGCAGCTCGGTGGCCGTGGACTCGTTGATGTTGAGGTAACCGTCGTTGTTGCCGTCGACGTACCCGATGCGCCACGAGGTGCCGCCGTCGTCGCTCAGCAGGCAGTGGCCGCCGTTGTACTTGCCCTCCGTGCCGTTGTCGCGACCGGTCGGGGGCACCGAGTGGTTGGCGGGGACCACGAGGCGACCCGCGTGCGGCCCCTGCCGCAGCTCGACCGCGTGGCCGGGGCCGGTGGCGTACCAGCGCCACTCGGGCCGCTTCGCGCTAGCGGTGATCTCGCGGGGCGCCGACCAGGTGACGCCGTCGTCGTCGCTCGCCTGCACGTACACGCGGCGGCCGTCGGCGGCGGCGACCTGCCCGCGCCTGATCTTGTCCTCGGTGGCGGCGGGGCCGTTGCGCACGTACACCAGGACGATCCGGCCGTCGCGGGCCACGATGGGGGCCGGGTTACCCGCGGTGCCCTTACGCGGTTCTGAGGCGACCACGCGCGGTCCGTCCCACGTGGCACCGCCGTCGGTCGACCTCTTGAGCACGATGTCGATGTGGCCCGAGTCGCCGGCCGAGCCGTGCCGCCCCTCGGCGAAGGCCAGGATCGTGCCGGCCCCGGTCACCACCGCCGCCGGGATGCGGAAGGTGTGGTAACCGTCGGTGCCCGCCCGGTAGGGCACCGATGTGGGGTAGCCGTGCGCCATCGGGTTCCTCCTCGTCCGCCTGCGGATGCGACTTTATGGATGCGACTTTATGGCGAGTACGCACGGTCGCCGGGTCCGCTCACCTGCCCGCCCGCAGGCGATCACCCGCTGCTGCACCAGCGTTAACTCCCTCTTCACCTGACCCGCGCCGATTGTCGGCTGCCAGCCAATTGCCAGGAACGCTGGGTAACCTCCAAGCGCATGACCTGGCAGCACAAGATCAACAAGGCGCTCGGCAAATATGCCGGCGTCCAGTTCTCGCGGGTCAGCAAGGCGGCTCCGGAGAGCCCGGCAAGACCACCTGCCGACCCCGCCGACAGGCTGTTGAGCGAGCCGGTGTTCATCCTGTCGCCCGTCAGATCGGGCTCCACCCTGCTGCGCGCGATGCTCGACGCCCACTCCCTGGTCCACGCCCCGCACGAGCTGCATGTGCGCCGGCTCGGGGTCGAGTTCGGGACGTCACTGGCGGAACGGTCGATGGCGGCGCTCGGCCACAACCGGGCCGACCTGGAACACCTGCTCTGGGACCGGGTGCTCCACCGCGAGCTGGTCCGCAGCGGCAAGCGGCACATCGTGGACAAGACCCCGGCCAACGCCTTCGCCCACGAGCGCATCGCCACCTGCTGGCCCGACGCGCGCTTCGTCTTCCTGCTGCGCCACCCGGCCTCCATCGCCGCCTCCTGGTACGAGGCCGCCCCGGACAAGCGCGACCGCGAAGCGGCGGCGGCCGACGCGCTGCGCTACATGAAGGCGGTCCAGCGGGCCAGAAAGGCGCACACCGGCCTGACCGTGCGCTATGAGGACCTGACCGCCGATCCCGAGCGCGAGACGAGAGCCGTCTGCGAGTTCCTGGGCGTCCCCTGGGAGCCGGAGATGCTCGCGTACGGCCGGCCTGACGTCCTCACCAAGGGGCTCGGCGACTGGCGAGACAAGATCCGCTCCGGCAGCGTGCAGCCGGGCCGTGAACTTCCCACACCTGAGGAGGTGCCCGAGACGCTCCGGGCCATGTGCCGGAGCTGGGGATACTCATGAAGATCCGATATCTGCTGCTGCATGCCTATGGGCAGGGCGGGACGATCCGTACCGTCATCAACCAGGCCAACGCTATGGTCGCGCTCGGCCACGAGGTGGAGATCGCCAGTGCCGTACGACGGCGCGACAAGCCCCAGTTCCCCATCGATCCCCGCGTGACGCTGGTTCCGCTGGCCGACCAGCGCGCCGGTGTGCCGGTCGACTCGCTGGGCCGCAAGCTGTGGCGCAGGATGCGCGGCAAGATCGTGCCCTTCGGGGAGTTCGCCGCCGACTACTTCACCGAACGGGTGGAGAGGGCGGTCATCGACTATGTCTCGCGCCTCGAAGGCGGCATCCTGGTCACGACCCGGCCCGCGCTCAACCTGATCGCCGCCCGCCGTACTCCCAAGAGCGTCATCTGCGTCGCCCAGGACCACATGAACGTGGGCGCCTACCCCGAGACGATCACCCGGGACATCGCCCGCTACTACGGCCGCTTCGACGCGGTCGTCGTGCTGACCACGAAGAACCAGATCGAATACCGCATCCTCCTGCCTGACACGCCCATCGTGCGCATCCCCAACGCGCTGCACGGGTCGGGGCCGGTCTCCAAGCAGGTGAACCCGGTCGTGGTGGCGGCCGGGCGGCTGGTCAAGCAGAAGGGCTTCGACCTGCTGATCCCGGCGTTCCAGCAGGCGGCGCGGCGGCATCCGGACTGGCGGCTGCGCGTGTACGGCGGCGGCCCCAGGAAGGCCGAGCTCACCGCGCTCATCGCCGAGCTCGGCCTGCAGGACCGGGTGCAGTTGATGGGCCGTACGGACCGCCTGGAGGAGAAGCTGGCCGGGGCATCGATCTATGCGCTCTCGTCCCGCTTCGAGGGGCTGCCGATGGTGATGATCGAGGCGATGGGGCAAGGGCTGCCGATCGCCGCGTTCGACTGCCCGACCGGGCCCGCCGACGTGCTCACTTCGGGCAAGGACGGGCTGCTGGTGCCGGCTGGGGACGTCGCCGGGCTGGCCGACGCGCTCGACCAGCTGATGTCGGACAAGGCGCTGCGGATGCGGATGGGGGCGGCGGCCAGGCGGACGGCCGCCAACTACCACGCCGACTCGGTGATGCCGCTGTGGGAGGACCTGTTCGCGGAGCTGCTGAGCCGCGAGCCCATCCTCGACAGCTATTGGACCCGCTAGCGGCCCTGGCGGGCGCGCCATTCGGAGATGACGCGTTCGACGTCGTACGGCATCAGGTTGAGCGGCGGGCCCTGCAGCCCGGTCCTGATCGCCTCGCGGATGCGCGCGTTGATCTCCTCGATGATGCGCCGCGCCTCGGTCTCCGATCTGGCACCCACGGCCTCGGCGCGCGCCTCCTCCGCGTCCTTGCGCAGGGCGAGTGTCGGCGGCAGCGGCATCGACAGGCCCTCGCTGCGCACCTTCTGCTTGATCCACCACATCTCGTCGTACGGCTTGTCGAGGTCGGGAAGCGGCTTGCCGGCGCCTGGCAGGTTGTCGAACTCGCCGCGCTCCGTCGCCTCACGGATCTGCCGGTCGATCCATGACTCGAAGCTCATCCCACCCGGTTTGCGCTCTGTCATCCTCGACCCCTCTCCTCACCCGAGATTATGCCGAGGCGCTATCGGGGCCCGCCAGCCGAGCATGGCTTCGGTCATCCGTACGGCCGCGACCGTAGTGGGCACGTCGTGCACGCGGAGGATCCGGGCGCCCTTCAGGACGGCGGTCACGTTCGCGGCGATCGTGCCTTCCGTCCGCTCGCGCTGCGGGCGATCGAGGGTCTCGCCGATGAAGTCCTTGTTCGACAGGGCGACCAGGGTCGGGTAGCCGATCGAGGTGATCTCGTCGAGCCTGCGCATGAGCTCCAGTGAGTGGAAGGTGTTCTTGTTCAGGTCGTGGCCGGGGTCGATGATGATCCGCTCGGCGGGGATGCCGGAGTCGAGCACGAACCGGACCCGCTCGCGCAGGAAGTCCGCGACCTCTGTCACGACGTCGCCGTACACCGGCCGGACGACCGCCTTCCCCGGGCCGGCGAGGCTGTGGGTCACGATCACGGTCGCGCCGCTCTCCGCCGCGACCGCGGCCATGCCGGGCTCGCGCAGGCCGTTGGTGTCGTTGATGACGTCGGCGCCGGCCGCCAGAGCCGCCTTCGCCACGTCGGCGCGGTGGGTGTCGACCGAGATGACGGCGTCCGTCACGTTGCGGATCTCGGCGATGACGGGGACCACCCGGTCAACCTCCTCGCCGACGCTGACGCCGTCCTGATCGGCGCTGAACGCGAATCCGCCGACGTCCACCCAGTCGGCGCCGGCCGCGACGGCGGCCCGCGCCGCCTCGACGGCCCTGTGGAGCTCGAACGTCCGGCCCTTGTCGTGGAAGGAGTTGGGCGTCCTGTTGACGATCGCCATGATGGCCACCTGGCGCGCGAAGTCGAACTCGCGGCGGCCGATGCGCCGGACGGGGAAGAGGATGTCGCTCACGTTGATGCACTCTCCAGGAGATTCGCCCAGCGATCGATGGACCCGTCGAACTGCCGGGCCACGAGCGCCGCGTCCATCACCATCTCCCCAGTATCGAGCCTCGGCTGTCACACGCCGACCTGGGTCCGGCTCACGGGGTGGCGGGCGCTTTCAGAATCTTCGAAATGCTCGACAAAGGCCCCCTGATCACACCAAACTCTCCTGGCAGGGGGCGCGCGACGAGGGGCGTCACCGCCGCTCCCATCAGGTTGGCCGAGGCCCACTCTCCCAAACGGCGGTGGCCCCCGTGGACAGCGCGGTGGCCCCCATCGCCTTGGTCACCAGCGCGTCCACCAGCCAGGCGAAGCTGTCGTCCAGCGAGACGCACAGCGCGAACACCCCGGCCGACTCCAGTGCGCAGAACCCCTGGACCGCGCTGCGGATGCCGCGGGCGGCGTGCGCCAGGGCGGCTCCGGTCAGCGAGCCGACGGCCAGGACGTCGACGGTGACGGCCGCCGCCTCGTCCGCGGCACTGCGTACTTCCTCGTCGTCGAAGCCGTCCACCGCGAAGTGCGTGGCCGCGTACAGGGCAGGATGCTCGCGCGCGTATGCTCGCTGGGCGTGGGCCAGCGCTCTCAAGGCGTCGGCTCCCGAGCGGCCGGTGGCGGCGCGGCGGCAGTGGTCGGCGAGGTCGCGATGTCCCTTGACGGACAGGGCGATGCGAAGGTCACGCAGCCCGCCGGGCAGGTGGACGTACAGGCTGGGCGCGGCCACACCCAGATGGCGGGCCAGCGCGCTGATGGACAGGGCGTCGATGCCGTGCTCATCGGCATAGGCGATCGCCCCATCTATCGTCGTCTGCCGCGTTAGTCTCTTACGCATCGTCCGCCCCGCAACCCTAACGGCTATAGGATTAATCCTAATACCAATAGGGGGGACTGACGTGATCACCAGGAGTATCGCGCGTCTTGCCGGAGCGGGAGCGGCTGCGGGTGTGCTGGTGGCCGCTATCGCCCTGCCTGCCGTGGGCGGCGCGGGGGCGCTGTTCAAGACCGCTTCCGCCGAGCTGAATCTCAAGGCGACAGATCTCCCCGAGGAGCCGCCCGCCGAGATGACCGCGATCCTCGACGCCAAGGGCAACCAGATCGCGCAGTTCTACGAGCAGTACCGCAAGGTCATCCCGTTGGCCGACATGGGCGACCTCATGAAGAAAGCGATCATCTCGATCGAGGACTACCGGTTCTACGAGCACGGCCCGATCGACATCGAGGGCACGGTCCGCGCGCTGGCGAAGAACCTGGGGACGGGCCGGGTGGCGCAGGGCGGCTCCAGCATCACCCAGCAGTACGTCAAGCAGGTGCTGCTCAACAACGCCACCACCGAAGAGGACAAGAACAAGGCGCTGGAGGCCACCTACGCGCGCAAGCTCAACGAGCTGCGTTATGCGATGGCCGTCGAGGAGAAGTACACCAAGGACCAGATCCTCGAGAAATATCTGAACATCGCCTACTTCGGCGCGAGTGCCTACGGGGTGGAGGCCGCGGCCCTGCGGTTCTTCGGCGTACACGCCTCCGAGCTCAGCCTGGCGCAGGCGGCCACTCTGGCGGGCGCGGTGCAGGACCCCAACGCGACCGACCCCAATCTCGGCAGGAAGTTCCGGGAGCGCCTGGTGACCCGCCGCGACACCGTACTCAACCGGATGGCCGAACTCGGCAAGATCACCCCGGCGGAGGCCGCGGCGGCCAAGGCCAAGAAGCTCGGCTACAAGGGCACCCCGCTGCCCGGCGGCTGCGAGTCCAGCAAATACCCATACTTCTGCGTGTACGTACGCAACGAGATCACCAAGAGCAAACTCTTCGGCAAGACGCCGAAGATCCGCGCCGCGCTGCTCAGCCGGGGCGGCCTGAAGGTCAAGACCACGCTCGACCCCAAGATGCAGGCGGCGGCCGACAAGGCCATCAAGAAGCACGTCTTCGTCACCGACAACCCGATCGCCAGCGAGGCCCTGATCCAGCCGGGCACCGGGGCGATCAAGGCGATGGCGGTCAGCAGGCCATACGGCACGTCCAAGCGGAAGCACCAACTGTCGCTCAACGTGGCGGCCGACGCGGCCCACGGCGGCGGCACCGGCTTCCAGCCCGGCTCGACCTTCAAGACGTTCACGCTGATCACCGCCCTCAAGGAGGGCATGAAGATCAACGACGGCTTCACCGTGGGCAGCACCTATACAGCCCCTTACTACTCCTCCTTCAAGAACTGCAAGGGCGAGAACATCGGTGACCCGACACACGCCGTCAGCAACGACGAGGGCGGTGGCGGCTTCAAGTCGCTGCAGACCGGCACCTGGGGCTCGGTCAACACCTTCTTCCTGACGCTGGAGCAGCGCGTCGGCCTCTGCGACACCGTCAAGACCGCCCAGTCGCTCGGCATCAAGCGGGCCGACGGCGGCAGGCTGCAGGAGTACGAGACCTTCACGCTCGGCATCAACGAGATGGACCCGATCACGGTCGCCAACGCCTACGCCGCCATCGCGGCGCGCGGCAAGTACTGCACGCCAATGGCCATCACCCAGATCACCGACCGCGACGGCAAGGTCACCAAGTACAACCCCAACTGCCACCAGGCGGCCGGCCTCGACCCCGAGGTCGCGGACGCTGCGGCGAACGTCCTGAGCGGGGTGTTCACCAAGGGCACGATGTCAAAGGTCGGCGGCATCGGCCGGGACGCCGCGGGCAAGACCGGCACCACCGACAACCAGGCCACCGCCTGGTTCGCCGGGTTCACACCCGACCTGGCCGGCGCGGTGAGCATCGGCGACATCCGGGGCTCCCAGAAATACAAGCTCAACAACATCACCATCGGTGGCCAGTACTTCCCGGAAGTGTTCGGCGCGAGCGTGCCTGGGCCGATCTGGAAGGACACCATGCTGGCGGCGCTGAAGGACATCGAGCCCACCTCGTTCACGCCGATCAACTCCGCCCGCTTCGGCGGCTGCGGCCAGGGCTGTGCTCCCGTACGGACGCCGACCGACGACGAGAAGAACGACACGGGCCCCAACGACGACGAGCCCATCATCGACAACACGCTCCCCCACTAGCCGGTCCAGCGTCCCGCGTTCCGAGACCGACCAGCCGGTCCAGCGTTCCGAGACCCGCGAGCACGGCGTGCTCGCGGGTCTCGTGCTGACAACACTGTCAAATCGCCCTGTTAACAGCGGCGAAACATTGGTAACGTGGGAGCGCTCCCAGGATCTTTTTCCGCGAGGTGCTCCCATGTCTGAGCAGCCCACACTGGCACAGGTAGCGGCCGAAGCGGGGGTCTCGCCCGCGACCGCCTCCAGGGTCCTCACCGGCTCCGTACGGGTCAGCACCTCGACCCGCCGGCAGGTCTACGACGCGGTGTCCCGCATGGGATACGTACGTCATCGCGCACCCAGGGGAACGGGGGCCAAAGGACCGGCCGCCGGGGTGACGGCGGTGGTCTGTGACCATCTGCCCCGATTATTCTCCGAGCCCTACTACGCCAGGCTGCTGTCGGCCGCCGGTGCCGTACTGGCCGAGCACGGCACGCAGCTCATGGTGACGACGGTGACCCCGACCGCCTCAGTGCTTCCCGAGTTAGGCGGCGCGGTGCTCCTCATCGGCGCCCGCGAACGCCATCCCCTGGCCATCAAGCTCTGCACATCGGGCGTGCCCGTGCGGAACGTCGGCCGCCCCCCGCACGACCTCAAACTCCCGTACGTGGACGTGGACAACCACGACGGCGGCCGGCAGGCCGCCGAGCACCTGCTGCTGTCGGGCCGCCGGACGATCGCCGCCATCGGCGGCCCGCCGTCCCTGCCAGGGGCGCGAGACCGGCTCGACGGTCTGGTGCGTACGCTGCGCACCGCCGGAGCGACGGAGGTGCCCGTCGCCTACGGCGACTTCACGGCCGCCTCCGGCACGCACGCCATGCAGTGGCTGCTGCGGCACGCCCCCGGGCTCGACGCGGTCTTCGCCGCCTCCGACCTGATGGCCGCCGGCGCGGTCCAGGCCCTGCGCCGCGCCGGTCGCCGGGTCCCCGCGGACGTCGCGGTGATCGGCTTCGATGACGCACCCGTCGCCCGGCGTACCGTCCCGGCGCTGACCACGATCCGGCAGCCGGTCGAGGAGCTCGCGATGGTCGCCACCCGATTACTGCTCGCCGGTACGACCGGCATCGACCCAGTCCTCCCCACGGAACTGGTCATCCGTGAGTCGGCTTGACCCGGGTGACGTCCTGGCCCGCAGATACCTGCTGCTGGATCCCCTCGCCCGCGGCGGCATGTCGATGATCTGGCGGGCCTTCGACCAGTCACTGCACCGGCTGGTCGCGGTCAAGGTGCTGACCGCCTCGCTCCAGGCCGGGCTCGGCGAGCGCGTCCGCGTACGCAGCGAGGCCCGCGCCGCCGCCCGGTTCCTCCACCCGGACGTGATCGACATCTACGACTATGGCGAAACCGTGACGGAGGACGGCGAGGTGGCGGCCTACGTGGTGATGCCGCTGCTCGACGGCTCCACCCTTGGCGAGCGCATCGCCGAGGGGCCGCTGCCCTGGACCGAGGCCGCGGCCATCGCCCTGCGGCTGGCGCGGGCGCTGCGCGACGGGCACGCCCGCGGCGTGGTCCATCGGGACGTCACCGCCGACAACGTGCTGCTCACCGCGTCCGGCCCGAAGCTGCTCGACTTCGGGATCGCGGCCGCCTCCGGCGACCCCGACGACGACCGGGGCACCCCTCCCTACGTCGCCCCCGAACGGCTGGCCGGCGCCCCCACCCATCCGGCGGTCGACGTGTACGCGCTCGGGGTGCTCCTGTTCGCCATGCTCACCGGCCGTACGCCCTATCCGGAGACCACCTGGGAGCAGATCGAAGCCGCCCACCGCACCTCGCCGCCGCCCCGGGTGACCGGCGTGCCGCACGGCATCGCCTCACTGTGCCGGAACTGCCTCGCGCACGACCCCGCGCGGCGCCCCACGGCGGCGGAGATCGCGGACTCGCTGGCCGCCACACTCAGGGGGGCCGCTCTCGGCCGGCGGGTACGGCATGGCCTGGCCGTCGCCGGGACGGGTGTGATGATGCTGTCCTCGGTGCTGTGGCTCAACCGCCCGGTCGACCACTTCCCCATCTCGCCCTCGCCCCCCGCCGGCACCACGGCCACGCCCCGAGCGTCCAGCGAGACCCCTGGCGCCACCACCCCGCCGCACGCGTCCGACACCATCCCCGGCACGCGAGCGCCCGGCGATACGGCCGTACCGCGCGCATCCGGCGATGGCGCCGTCACGGCCGGGCCGTCCGCGAGCCCTGCCGTGTTGCCGTCGGCCACCGCGGACCCGGCTCGCACCAAAGGACCGGCTGTCACCGAGGGGTCGTCCACCCACACCGTCCAGCGGTCGGCCGGCCAGGAGCGTACGGCCCGGCAGGCGCTGGCCGGGTTCCACGGAACACTGTCAGGCGCCGCGGCGTGCGAGGCCATCGATCACGACGTCACGCTGGACCTCCAGCAGGTCCTGCAGGGCGTGCTCGACACCCCCGGCCCCATCGAGCCCGGCATGGCGGAGCTGAGGCGCAAGCTGGCCGACCGCGAACGCGAAGGCCGCCTCACACCGTCCTGCCGCACACAGCTCCAGGCCCGTCTCGACGAGATCGCCACCGCGCTGGGCCCCCAATAGGGGTACGACCGGACGCACTCGAGCAGATCGTGTGCACGGCCGCCGCCACGACGCCGGAAAGCCCTGCCCAGGTCACAGTCGTCGGTGCTGAGCAGGGCTACGATGAACGCGAACGCTTGAGGAGGAGCGGCATGGCGGAACCCACGGACGCGCTCCCCCAACAGGTGCTGAGCCCGCTGACCAGAGCGGCGATCTTCATCGTGGCGACGATCGATCCGGGTGGCGGACCGGCGGTCCGAGACCTCCTCTCCGACCTGGACGCGCTGCAGCGGGCCATCGGCTTCCGGGCGCCGGACAGCACACTCAGCTGCGTCGCCGCCATCGGCTCGCACGCCTGGGACCGGCTGTTCGCCGGGCCTCGCCCCGCCGAGCTCCACCCCTTCCGCGAACTTGCCGGAAGCCGGCATCGTGCCGTGTCCACACCCGGTGACCTGCTGTTCCACATCCGGGCGCAGCGCCTCGACCTGTGCTTCGCGCTGGCATCGGAGATCATGGACCGGCTCTACGGCGCGGTGACCGTCCGCGACGAGGTGCACGGGTTCAAGTACTTCGACGTACGTGACCTGCTCGGCTTCGTCGACGGAACGGAGAACCCCATCGGTGCCGATGCGCACAAAGCGGTCCTGATCGGCGACGAGGATCCCGCGTTCGCCGGCGGGAGCTACGTCATCGTGCAGAAGTACCTGCACGACCTGCGAGCGTGGAACGCGCTGACGGTCGAGGCGCAGGAGAAAGTGATAGGCCGCAGAAAGCTGACCGACATCGAACTGGACGACGACAGCAAACCGGCCGACTCGCATGTCGCCCTGACCACGATCGTCGACGCCGACGGTACCGAGCGGCAGATCCTGCGCGACAACATGCCCTTCGGCGCCGTGGGGCGTGGCGAGTTCGGCACGTACTTCATCGGCTACGCCCGCACCCCCACGGTCACCGAGCGGATGCTCGAAAGGATGTTCCTCGGCGCCCCGCCGGCCGGCCACGACCGGATCCTCGACTTCTCGACGGCCGTGACCGGCACGCTCTTCTTCGTCCCGAGCGCCGACTTCCTCCAGGACCTGCCTGATCCGCCGAACAGCGAAGCCTGACCGGACGCGGGCCCCTTCCCCGCGCCTGACATCCCTCAAGGATCCTCCAGGGATCGGATGAGCGTGGCCAGGAGGTCGGCGGCTGGGGTCAGCACGGCCTCGTCCAGGTCGAAGGTCGGCGAGTGATGCGGTCCGTATGTTCCGGCACCCATGAGCAGGTATCCGGCCAGTCCGTCGTGTTCCTGGACGTGCCGCATGAACAGCGTCGCGTCGTCGCTCGCGCGCAAGGGACGCGGCGGCAGTAGACGCAGACCGCAGTTCGGGGCGAGGGTTTCGACCCTGGCGAGGATCGCGCCGTCGGTGGTCGCGCTGGTCGCCCAGCCGGTTCTGGTGATGTCCACGGTGACACCGTGCATGGCGGCCGCGCCGTGGAGGACAGCGCGGGCACGCCGCTCCAGGTCGTCGTGTTCGGCGGCGGCGTCTGCCCGGACCTCGGCGTCGAGGACGGCATGGGCGTTGACGATGTTCGCCGCACCGGGTGCGTGCAGCGCCCCGACGTTGACGCGGGTCGTCGCCGTCGCGTAGCGGGGCAGAGCGTGCAGGCCCAGAACGGCGGACGCCGCCGCCACCAACGCACTGCGGCCCTGTTCGGGCGCTCCGCTGGCGTGGGCGGCGACCCCGGTGAACTCCGCGCGCAGCTTCGAGGTCCCGTACAGCTCGGTCGCCGCCGCGACGCACCCGTCCGGGGTGCCGAAACCGAGGTGGACGGCCAGCAGGACGTCGACGTCGTCGACCAGCCCGGCGGCCACCATGGGAGCGGCGCCGCGGACACCCTCCTCGGCGGGCTGGAACAGCAGCCGTACGGTGCCGGCGAACCGCCTGTCGGACAGCAGGGCCGCGGCCCGCAACGCGATGGCCACGTGCCCGTCGTGTCCGCAGGCGTGCATGGCACCGTCGATGGTCGAGTCGAAACCCTGGGCCGCCGGGTCGTGGCCGCGGTGGCGGCTCTCCTGGATCGGCAGGGCGTCCATGTCCACCCGCAGGGCGATCAGCGGACCCGGGCGGGCGCCCCGCAACTCCGCGACGAAGGCGGTGTTTCCGTCACTGAAGCGCTGCACCGATGACTCCGGCACACCCTGCGTGGTGGCCCGCTGGGCGGCGGCGTCGAGCTCGTCGCGGCTCGGCAGACCAGGGTGATCGTGTACGTCGACGAGGTCGCCGCCGCCGCGTAGCCGCCAGCCCAGATCGGAGAGGATGTTCCAGGCCAGGTCCGCGGTCTCGATCTCGAGGAAGCCGATCTCGGGCCGCCGGTGCAGATGACGCCGGACGGCGATCGCGTCCAGTGGATCCGGCCGGGCCTCGGCTCGCGGGCGCGTGTTCACCGCGTTCCCCCGGCGATGGCGTGGACGACGGCGGTCGTGAACTGCTCGGTGCTCGCCGTACCGCCGAGATCGGGTGTGGCGGTCCCCGCACGGAGGACGTGCTCGAAGGCGGACACGAGCCTGGCCGCGGCCGCGGCTTCGCCGAGATGGTCCAGCATCATGGCCGCCGCCCAGAGAGTGCCGACCGGATTGGCGATGCCCATGCCGGCGATGTCGGGTGCCGATCCGTGCACTGGCTCGAACATCGACGGGTACGTCTTGGTGGGGTCGAGGTTGGCGCTGGGCGCGACCCCGATCGACCCGGCCAGGGCACCGGCGAGGTCGGACAGGATGTCGCCGAACAGATTGGAGGCGACGATGACGTCGACGGACTCCGGCCGCAGCACGAGGCGGGCGGCCAAGGCGTCGATGAGGACCTTCTCCAGCTCCACCCCGCTGCCGTCGGCCACCTCGGCCACCACCTCGTCCCAGAACGGCATCGTGTGAATGATGCCGTTCGACTTCGTCGCCGAGATCAGCCGGCCCGAGCGTCGCCGGGCCAGGTCGGCGGCGAAACGTGCGACCCGCTCGATGCCGGTCCGGGTGAACACCGCCTCCTGGACAGCGAACTCGCCGGGCCGGCCGCGGTTGACCCGGCCGCCGACCTCGCTGTATTCGCCTTCGACGTTCTCGCGTACGACGACCAGGTCGATCGGGACATTCGACCGCAACGGCGTGCGGATTCCGGGCAGGGATCGGACCGGCCGCAGATTGACGTACTGCACGAACTCCCGGCGGATGGGGATGAGCAGACCCCACAGGGTGGTGTCATCGGGGATGTCCGGCGCTCCGACGGCGCCCAGCAGGATGGCGTCGGCGGAGGCCAGTTGTTCGAGGCCGTCGACGGGCATCATGCGCCCGTGCGCCCGGTGGTGGTCGCAGCCCCACGCGCGGTCGCGCCACTCGATGGTGAACCCGAAGGTTCCGGCCAGGTGGTCGACGCAGCGGACGGCGGCGGGAACGACCTCGGTGCCTATGCCGTCCCCCGGGACTACGTCGACGACATAGCGCCGTGTCGTCCCGAGGCCTGCGTGTTCGGGGGTGGTCGTGGTCACGACAGCTTCGTGTCCTTCGTCAGCAGGGTTCGCTCCATCGGGTCGGTCGGCAGGCCCTTGACGGCGGCCGCCACACCCATGGTCAGGCTCTCGTGGACGAGCGGGATGAAGGCCACGTCGCCGGCCAGCTGGGTGGCGATCTGACCGTAGAGGGCGTGGCGCTTGGTCATGTCGCCCGTGCTCCCGGCCTCCTTGACCAGCCCGTCGACCTTCGGGCTGCAGTATCCGGCGAGGTTGAAACTGCCCTTGCAGGTCTCGTCCGAGCGCAGCATGCTGATGGGCTCGGGCATGTCGATGAGGTGGTTGCGGGACAGCAGGGTCGCCTGGAACTTGCCGCTCATGAGGTCGTCCTCGACCGAGGCGTAGTCGCCGGTGCGGATCTTCACGGTGATGCCGGCCTCGGCCAGTTGCGCCTGGATCACCTGGGCGAGGTCGGCGAACTCGGGCCGGTCGGAGTAGGCGATGAGCTCGAAGCCGAGGGAGCCGGGGTCGATTCCGGCGGCGGCCATGGCGGCCTTGGCCGCCGCGGCGTCTCCCTGCACCGGCTTCAGTTCGGCCGGCGTCCAGGGCTCGTCGGGGGTGAACGGGCCGGCCGCCGGGGTGGCGGTGCCCTCGTAAACCCCCTTGACGATGGCGTCGAGTCCGATGGCCTTCTGGATCGCGCGGCGGGCCTCGACGTTGTCGAAGGGGGCTTTGCGGGTGTTGAGGTAGAGGCCGGTGGTGCGGGGCAGTGAAGTCTGCTGAAGGGCGATCTTGTTGTCGCCCTTCAGGGTCGTGAGGGTGGTGACGGGGAGGTTGGCGGCCACCGAGACCTCACCGGTACGGAGCTGTGTGGCGCGGGTGGAGCCGCTCTCGGCGTAGCGGATTTCGGCGCTGCCGAGGGCGACGTCCCCGCCCCAGTAGTCGGCGTTGGCGGTCAGCGCCAGCGACTGCCCCGTTCCGGTGCTGGTGATCTTGAACGGCCCGGTGCAGGTGCCGACCGGGTTGGTGGTGGTGCCGGAGAACGCCTCGGGGGCGAGGATCCCGGTGTTGGGCACGCTGACCCGTAGCGGCAGGAAGTGGTCCTCTTCCGGTGTGTCGATCCGTACGGTCCGGTCGTCGACGGCGGTGACCGCGGAGATGACGCTGGGAGAGAAGCTGCGCGGCGGTGCCGTGGCCTTCAGCAGCCGGTTGAGATCGTCGGCGACGACCTTGGCGGTGAGCGCGGTGCCGTTCTGGAACTTGGTCTCACGGATGGTGAACGTCCAGGACGTGGGCGCCGCCTGCTTCCATTCCGTCGCCAGAGCGGGCTGGGCCTGGTTGTCCTTGTCCACGACCACCAAGGTCTCCAGGCAGCCGGCGCGGGTGAGAGTGAAGGCGTCGTCGGTCTCCAGGGCGTACCCGGAGTCGGGCGCCCACAGGTCGGCGATCACCAGCTTGGAGGTGCCGCTCGTGGTGGCGTCGGGGCTTCCTGAGTCGAACGAGCAGCCGGCGAGCAGGACGAGGCCTGTCGACAATCCGGCGAGGGTATTGAAGGTGCGGGCCATGCTGGTGTTCCTCCGGAACATCGTTGGGGGGAGAGCAAGGGGAAATGGGCACCACGACATGACCCGGTGAGGGCTGTTCGTCCCGGTCGGGCTGGCAGAGCCGATGGATATTTGTCGGTTAGAAGAACTCAGCTGATGGAGGTCAGCCGGGCCGCGATGACCTTGGGTGCGGTCATCGCCACGACGGCGCTGGTGACGCCTTCCCGGCCGATACCGCTGCGGTGGAAACCGCCGAACGGCATGGCGTCGATGCGGAAGTCGGACGTGTCGTTGATCATTACCGCGCCGACTCGTAGCAGGCGGGCCGTGCGCAGGGCCGAGGTGGTGTCGCGGGTGAAGACACCGGCCTGCAGACCGGTGGCCGCGCGGTTGGCCTGGGTCACGGCGTCGTCGAGATCGGCCACGGGCAGCACACTGACCACGGGGCCGAAGATCTCGTCGGTGATGATGGGATCGTCGGGGGCGAGGTCGGTGAGGATGGTCGGCTGATACGTGGCTTCCTGACGCACCGCTCCCGCGCGTACGACCGCGCCGCGGGCGACGGCCTCCTCGACCCGGCGCTCCACACGCCGCGCGGCCGCCGTGTCGATCAGCGAGCCGATGTCGGTGCTCTCGTCGTGCTTGCTGCCGACGCTCAGGTGAGCGGTCGTCCGGGTCAGGTGGCTGAGCAGTTCGTCGTAGTGCTCGGCGACCACGTAGACCCGCTGCACCGACAGGCAGTTCTGCCCCGCGCACCCGAACGCCCCTTCGGCTATGGCCCGCGCGGCTGCCGCCAGGTCCACGCCATGGTCGACGATGACCGGGTTGGATCCGCCCAGCTCCATCAGCAGGGTCCGGGCGCCGGCCAGCCGGGCCACCTCGTCGGCGGTGCGGACCCCGCCGGTGAAGGAGACGACGTCGATGCCGGGATGCGACACCAGCTCCCGCCCGGCGGCCGGGCCGCCCGGCAGCACGGCGATCCGGTCACCGGGAACGCCGGCCTCAAGGAGCAACTCGGCGAGGGCGAGCGCGGACAGCGGCGTCGCCTCGTGCGGCTTGACCGCGATGACGTTGCCGGCCAGCAGTGCCGGGCCGACCTTGTGCGCCACGAGGTTCAGCGGGTCGTTGAACGGGGTGATGGCGGCGACGACCCCGAGCGGTTCCCTGCTGCTCCACCCGAGCCGGTCCGCGCCACGGGAGGTGTCCTCGAACGGCACGCTGGTGCCCTGCAGGGCGTGCCCCGCACCGGCGGAAAGCTGCAAGGTCTCCGCTGCCCTGGCCACCTCCCGGCGGGCATCTCTGATGGTCTTGCATCCCTCGGAGCTCACGATGGCGGTGAACCGCCCGGCGTGCTGCCTCAGCAGTTCGGCGGCGCGGTGCAGGGCCTCCCGGCGTTGCCACAGCGGCCAGTCGGTACGGTCGGCGGTGCCGGCCCGAAAGGTGTCCACCAGCGCGTCGACGGCCTCGCGTACCTCCGCGGCGGTGCTGTCGGCGACCTCGCCGAGGAACTCGCCGGTTTCGGGGTCGGTGATGGTGGTGTGCCGTTCCGTTTCCCGCCAGCGTCCACCGGCGTACGCGTTGCCGGGCAAGGTCCAGCGAGTGGCCGCCGTGGCGGCGCGTCCGGTCATGAGGCTCATACGGGGAGCTCCTCAACTGTCAGCCGGCTCCGGGTCTCCGCCGAGCGGTGACAGCGGACCTGGTGGCCGTCTCCGATGTCGACGAGATCGGGTTGCTCGGTGCGGCATTGGTCGGTGGCCAGCGGACAGCGGGTGTTGAAGCGGCAGCCGGAAGGCGGGGAGACGGGGCTGGGTGGTTCGCCCTTCAGCTGATCCGCCGCACCGGCGTTGACGCGGTGTCCACGACCGGAATGCAGCAGTGCCAGGGTGTAGGGGTGCAGGGCGTCGGTGAAGATGCCTTCGTGCGTGGCCGTCTCCACGACCTGCCCGAGATACAGAACCGCCACCCGGTCGGCGAGGAACTTGACCACCTTCAGGTCGTGAGAGATGAACAGCATGCTCAGCCCCCGCGAGCGACGCAGATCGACCAGCAGGTTCAGGATGGTCGCCTGCACCGAGGCGTCCAGGGCCGACACCGGCTCGTCGCAGACGAGCAGTTTGGGTTCCAGCAGGAGAGCTCTGGCGATGACCACCCGCTGCAGCTGCCCACCGGAGCAGTCGCCCGGCCGGCGCTCCAGGAAACCGTCGTCCAGGCCCACCTCCGCCAGCGCGGTGGCGACTCGCCGCAGGCGCTCCGGCGGCGTACCGATGCGGTGTTGTTGCAGGGGGGCGAGCAGCGATTCCCGCAGCGTCATGCGCGGGTCCAGCGCGGAGTGCGGGTCCTGGAAGACCAGCTGCGCCGACCGGCGCAGCTGCCGCAGTCGGGCGCCGCGCAGCTTGCCGACCCTCAGCCGGTCGACGTCGATCAGTCCGGCGTCGGCTGGTACGAGGCCGAGCAAGAGCCGAGCCAGGGTGCTCTTGCCCGAGCCGGACTCACCGACCAGCCCCAGCACCTCCCCCTCCCGGATGCGCAGGGACACGTCGTCGACGGAGTGCACGTGCGGCCGGCGGCCGAAACCGGTCCGCGACAACGGATAGTGCTTGCTGACATGGTCGAGGACGGCGATGTCGGAGTTCGGGGCGAGGTCGTTCATGCCGGAACCTGTCGTCGGGTGTCGATGGTGACCCAGCAGCGTGAGTTGCGATGGGTGCCGCAGCAGGTGAGGTCGGGTTCCTCGCTGTCACAGTGGGAGCTCAGTTTCGCGTCGCCGTCCGCGACGGCGCAGCGTGGGCGGAATCGGCAGCCGTTGCCGGCGGCGCGTGCCGAGGTGGCGTTGCCGGGGATGACGTGCAGATGACCGGTGTCGTCGGTCTGCAGGGTGGAGCAGCGCAACAAGGCCTGGGTATAAGGGTGCTCGGCGGCGGTGATGACCTCGTCGGCCGGTCCGTCCTCGACGATGCGGCCCGCGTACATGACGGCGATGCGGTCGGCGATGGAGGCGACGGTGGTGACGTCGTGGGAGATGAACAGGACCGACATTCCGGTCTCGGCCTGCAATGCGGCGATGAGACGGAGAATCTGCGCTTGGACGGTGACGTCCAGGGCGGTGGTGGGTTCGTCGGCGATGAGGACGTCCGGGTGAGTGGCCAGGGCCATGGCGATCATGACGCGCTGGGCCATGCCGCCGGACATCTGGTGCGGATGGTCACCGGCGCGGCGTTCGGGATCGGGGATCCCGACGTCGGCGAGCAACTCCACGACCCGGCGGCGGGCGGCCTGCCGGCTCATGCCGAGATGGCGGCGCAGTGGCTCGGCGACCTGGCTGCCGATCGTCGCGGTCGGGTCGAGCATGCGCTTGGGCTGCTGGTAGAGCATGGAGATGCGCTGGCCGCGGATGCCGTCCAACGCCCGTGAGGAGGCGGCGAGCAGGTCCAGGTCGCCCAGCCGCAGCGCCTCAGCGTGCATGTGCAACCCGGTCGGCAGCATGCGCAGCATCGAGTGGGCGGCCATGCTCTTGCCCGATCCTGATTCACCGACCAGGGCCAGCACCTCGCCGGGGTCCAGGGTCAGGCTGACGCGATCGAGGATGGGCGGGGCTTGTCCAGGCCGACCGGCGTGAACGGTCAGGTCACGGACCTCCAGGCGTGCGCTCATGGCTGCTCCCGGGGTTGCGGTGGGGCTTTGTGGTCGTCTCCGTGGCGGTAGCCGTCGGCGTGTTCGTGAAAGATCTGTTCATGCGCCAACGGATCCTGGTGGTGATGCGGCTGCGGTCGAAGGTGGTGCTTGTGCGGCTTGCCCGATGTCGCCGCCTGAAGTTCGCCGACCTCGGCGAAGTGCCGGTCCAGAAGTGCCAGGGCGGCGGACTTGTCACCGCTGGCGATGACGTGCAGCAGTTGCTCGTGCTCGGCCGGCAGCTCGGAACGATCGCTGTAGCTGTCGACGATCAACCGGAAGCACAGCTGCATCTCGTTGGAGATGAGTCCGTACAGCCGATCCAGCCGGGTGCTGCCGGCACCGCTGACCAGCCGGCGGTGAAAGGCGAGGTCCAGGGCGGCCAGTGCGCTCCTGTCCGGGCCGCCGGCGGCGTCCTTCATCCGCGCGACGATCACTTCGAGGTCGGCGACCAGGCCCGCGGAGACCCCTCGGGCGGTGACCCGGCGCAGCGCCTCCCGCTCGATCGCCTGGCGGGCGACGAAGATGTCCTCCAGGTCCTCAATGGTCAAGGTGGGGACAAAGACCCCGTGACGGGGGTAGCTGACCAGCAGACCTTCCTGTACCAGGCGCTGCATCGCCTCGCGCAACGGGCCGCGGGAGACCTCGAAGGAGGCCGCGAGCTCGACTTCGTTCATCTGGGTTCCGGGCGGGAACTCCCCGCTGAGGATGCGGTTACGCAGCAGCCCGGTGACCACCTCCGTCAGCGTGCGCTTCGAGGTCTTGGCCGCCGGGGCCGGGGTCTGAGCGCTCATGGGTGTGCTTCTCCGGGTTTGTGTGCCGTTTCCGCCACTCACAGTCCGCAGGCGCAGGAGGGCGTGAGCGTTTCCAGTCTGATCGCCGCGCGGGTGCAGCGGCGCTCCGCTCATCATGAGGACCCGCCTGTCCGGGCCCGGCGCGTCTCCAGGCCGCGGCCGGCGAGTGTGACGCTGAGGGCGGCCAAGAAGATCGCGGCACCGGGCGCCAGGACCAGCATCGGCAGGCGGTCGAGGTACGGGGTGGCCTCGGACAGCATCGAACCCCAGTCGGAGGACGGCGGCTGGACGCCGAGTCCCAGGAAGGACAGGGCGCCGACGGTGATGAGCTTGTGGCCGAAGCGCAGTGCCGTGTGGGCCAGCAACGGGGGCATGGCGTTGGGAAGCAGGTGGCGGCGGATGATGAACCACCCCGAGCAGCCCAGGGCCTGAGCCGCTTCGATGAAGTCGCGGCCGTTGAGTTCCAGGGCGACACCACGGGCCAGCCGGCAGAACGGGGTCCACCCGCCGATGGTCAGGGCGAGCAGCAGCGTCAGGTCACCGGTGCCGAGGACCGCGACGAGGAAGAGCGCGACCACCATCTCGGGGAAGGCCAGCAGGATGTCGGTGACGCGCATGACGAGGGTGTCGAGCAGGCCGCCCCGCCGTGCGGCGAGGAACCCCACGAGAGTGCCGGTGACGGCGCAGATCACCAGCGTGACCGAGGCGACGGCAAGAGAGAACCGGCCCCCGTCCAGCAGCCTGCTGAGCACGTCACGGCCCAGGTGGTCGGTGCCCAGCAGGTGGGCCGCGGAGATGCCTTCCAGACGGGCGGCGAGGTTCTGCTGAGCCGGCGGATAGGGCGACAGCCACGGTGCCAGCAGCAGGAGCAGGGCGATCACACCGAACATGATGGACCCGGCCAGCAACGCCGGTGGCCAGCTTCCGCGCCTGCGGGGGGCCGGGGCGGTGGTGGCTCCGGCCGGTGACGGCGGATGCTCAGCACCGGAATTGTCGCGACGGGTGTTGTCGCCGAAGACGTCAAGCACGGACACGGCTCGTCCTCGCAGTCGGGTTGATGACGGTGTAAAGCACATCGGTGAGGGTGGTGATGATCACGGCGAGGCCGACGACCGCCACGACCCCACCTTGGATGAGCGGGACGTCGTTGTTGATGACCGCGTCGTACATCTGCCGCCCCACCCCGGGCACAGCGAAGATCACCTCGACGACGACGGACCCGCCGAGCAGGCCGGCCAGCCAGACCGCGAACAGGGTCAGGACCGGCAGGACGGAATTGCGCAGCCCGTGACGCAGCATGGTCTGGGCGAAGCTCAGCCCGCGACCGCGGGCGGCGGTGATGTAGGGCGCCTCGATTACCTCGACCATCGACGAGCGGGCGACCTGGGTGAAGTAGCTCATCGGCCGCAGCGCCAGGGTCAGGCAGGGAAGCACCAGCGACGACGGCCCCTGCCAGCCGGAGGAGGGCAGCACGCCGAGCTGCAGGGCGAACACCAGCACCAGGACCGGGGCGAGCCAGTACTCCGGGACGGCCACGAATGCCTGCGTGATGCCGGTGATCGCCCCGTCGAGCTTGGTTCCACGCCGTATCGCGCAGAGGGCTCCCAGCGGAACCGCGACCAACAGGGCGAGCAGGAGCGCGAGAACGGCGATCGAGGCGGTGACCGACAACGCCCGCATCAGCTGAGGAAGAACCTCCGTGCCATTGGTGAACGACCGGCCGAGATCGCCCTGCAGTGCCGAGCCCAGCCAGGACAGGTACTGCTGGAGCAGCGGCCGGTCCAGCCCGTACTCGAGCCGGAGGCGGGCCAGCGTCGCCGGGTCCTGGACCAGGTCGCCCACCCGGGCGCGCAGGATCCGCGCGGCCGGATCCCCGGAGGTGACGTAGGGGATGAGGAACACCAGGAAAGAGGCGACCAGCAGGGTCGTCACGAGGACGGCGAACCGCCTCAGCATGTACAACACTCGGGATACCTCCGGGTCGTCACACGTTCTCGGATCGATCAGCGCACGGCGTCGAGTGCGCGGTAGAACGCCCCGGCGGCCGGCAGGAACCATGGCGGCCCGAAGTGACCGGGAACCGGCGGGAACGCCAGACCCTGCCACGGGTTGGCCGTGGAGTCGCCGCCGATGACCTCGGCCATGACCTTGCCCATGTGGGTGGCCATCTGGACCCCGTGGCCGCTGTAGCCGACGGAGTAGTGCATCCCGTCGCGTACGCCGGCGTGGACCATCTGATCCATCGTCATGTCGACCAGCCCGCCCCAGCAGTAGTCCAGCCGGACGTCCCGCAACTGCGGGAACACCTCGGCGATGGCCTTGCGCAGGATCTCCCCGCTTTTGAGGTCCGACTGGGCGTCCGACAGGGCGAACCGGGCCCGCCCGCCGAACAGCAACCGGTTGTCCGGTGTGGGACGGAAGTAGTACAGCAGGTTCTTGGTGTCCGACGCCATCCGCCGGTGTGGCATGAGCTGGGCGACGAGGTCGTCCGGCAGGGGTTCGGTGACGACGATGAAACTGCCCACCGGCACGATGCGGCGGCGCAGCCACGGGGTCAGTTTCCCGGTGTAGCCGCTGGTGGCGATGAGCACGTCGGAGGCGGTCAGGGCGCCACGCGTGGTCTGGACCTGGTGCCCCCGGCCGCCGCGGCGGACGCCGGTTACCGCGGCGTTCTCCGCTATCAGGGCCCCGTGACCGACCGCGGCACGGGCCAGTCCCATGACCAGCTTCCCGACGTGGGCGCCCGCCCCGTTCGGGTCGACCTGCGCACCGTAGTAGCGGTCGCTACCCAGCTCGTCCCGCATGCGGCCGCGGGGGACCAACTGAACCGTGCGGCCGACGAGTTTCTCGATCACCCGCGCCGAACGCTCCAGAGCGGCGTAGTGCGCCGGTTTGGCGGCCAGGGTGAGCTTGCCGGAGCGCTCGAAGTGGCAGTCGATCTGCTCCTCGGTGACGATCTTCTCGACGGTGTCGATCGCGTTGTCGTAGGCGGTGAACATCATGGCCGCCCGCTCGGGGCCGTAGCGCTTGACCGCGGCGGGGAGGGAGATGGCCAGGCCGGTCGTGGCCATGCCGCCGTTGCGGCCGGAGGCCCCCCAGCCCACGGTGTGGGACTCCAGCACGGCGACACTGGCACCGCTGCGAGCGAGATGCAGCGCGGCGGACAGCCCGGTCAACCCGGCACCGATGACCGCGACATCGACGTTCTCAGGGAGCTCGGTGCGGCGGAAGTCGCCGGCCGGCTCGGCGGTGTCGAGCCAGTAGCTGGTCAGCTTCACGACTTCCTCCTCTTCATCGGCATCCTCCTCGCGGCCTTCACAGACCCAGCACGGCGGGGACGCCGGACAGGTCGGCGGTTTCGGCGTACTGGTAGAAGGGCGTGGAGGGGTCGTAGCCGCGGTTGACGTAGATCTTGTGCGGGATCCGCAGCTCGTGGGCGGGGATCAGGTCGTACCAGATGTGCGAGGAGACGTGGACGATCTCGTCGCGTTCGCAGCCCAGCTGGTCGAGCATGTACTCGAAGGCCTGGTAGCGCGGTTTGTACGCCCTGGCCTGCTCGGCGGTGAACACCTTGTGAAAGGGGGCGCCGAGCTGGTCGACGTTGTGCCGCACCTGCTCGTCGACGGCGTTGGAGAAGATCACCAGAGGGTAGGCGTCGGCGAGCTTGGCCAGGCTCGGGGGAACGTCCGCGTGGGGACCCCAGGTCGGTACACAGGCCACGATGGCCTCGCCGTCGGAGGGGCGGTAGCCGATGCCCCAGCGTTCGCAGGTGCGCTTGAAGGAGTCCTTGAGCACATCGGGGTAGAGCTTGAACTCGCCGAGCACCTCGTCCATCCGGTACGCGCGGTAGTCCTTGAGGAAGACCGGCATGTCCTCCTCGGAGATCCGGTCGGCGACCAGCGGCTTGACGGTGAGGTTGAGGTCGAAGCTGGTCAGCGTCCCGTAGCAATCGAAAGTGAGGTATTTGGGGCGCACACTGGTCAGGTCCACGAGCAGTTCCTCCGGTGGTGGTATGTCCGGTGGGGGCAGGAGCGTCGGTGGTCGGTCCGGTGAGGGCCGGAGCCCGTCGGTGCGACTGGGCAGGCGGCGAAGCGGCGAGATATCACGCCCGGTGCGAGCCGTCCGAGGCGGGCAGCCAGCGTGGTGTCTGGAACGCTAAGGACCCGATTCTCTGTTGTCAACAATTTCGAGTTGCCCACGTGTAACGAGTACGTTTCCCGGCATTTCTTTGATCTTCATAAGCCGCTTGAACGACTATTTCCAGGTCGTGGGCCTGACTTTCACTGCCGGAGTTTCCCTTCGGGCCACCGGAAGATTGTTGACAACAGTTGACCGCTGCTAGCGGTTGTGCACAAGATGTGGTGACGCGGCAGGCGCCACTCGGCAGCCGGCCGACTCTCTCCCGGCCCCGCGACTCCCTCCCCGCCGGCACGAACGGACTCCCGATGCGAGCTTCCACGACCCCAGACGATCACGGACACGGCCATGGCCACGGTCACGGCCACCCCCACGACGACGCGCCCGCCACCGTCAACGACCACGGGCACGACCACTCCGATCACGCCCACGACGACCACGCGACCGATCACCACGCGACCGATCACCACGCGGCCGAGGCGTCGGCCACCACCGGTCACGGGCATGGGCACGGTCACGGGCACGGCCATGGGCACGGCCACGACGAGGGCCACGACCACGGAAACGGCCTGTGGGCGCGGATCAAGCACACGTTGGTCCCCCACGCCCACGACGCCAACGAAGCGATCCAGACCGCCGAGGAGTCGGCCAACGACGGGATCCGCACGGCCTGGATCGGGCTGGCCGGGATGATGGCCACCGCGATCGGGCAGATGGTCATCGTCGCGATGTCCGGGTCGATCGCCCTGCTGGCCGACACCATCCACAACCTGGGACACGCGGCGACCACGATCCCGCTGATCATCGCCTTCCGGCTGGGCCGGCGCGCGGCGACGAAGAAGTACTCCTACGGTTACCGGCGCGCCGAGGACCTGGTCGGGTTGTTCATCTCCCTGGTCATCGTCGCCTCGATCGGGCTGATCATCTGGGAGTCGATCGACGCGCTGCTCAACCCGCACCCGCCGACCAACCTGTGGTGGGTCTTCGCCGCCGGAGTCGTCGGCTTCCTCGGAAACGAGGTGGTGGCCGTGTACCGCATCCGGGCCGGCCGTCGCATCGGATCCGCGGCGCTGATCGCCGAGGGCCAGCACGCCCGCGCCGATGGCTACACCTCGATCGCCGTCGTCGCCGGCGTGATCGGCGTGTGGCTCGGGTTCGACCGGGCCGACGCCATCGTCGGCCTGCTGATCGCCCTGGCGATCACCGGCATCCTGATCAACTCCCTGGTCATCATCGTCCGCCGTCTCATGGACGGTGTGGAGCCGGCGACGATCGACCGGATGCGCACCACGATCGCCGGCGTCGTCGGCGTCGAGACCGTCGGCGGCGTGCGCGCCCGCTGGTCCGGTCACCGCATGGAGGGAGACGCCGAGATCGGCGTCGACGCCCGGCTGAGCATCATCGAGGCCCACCGCGTGGCCGAGGACGTGCAGCACTCCCTGATGCACGCGGTCGGCAACCTCGACCGGGTCACCGTCCACGTCCACCCCGCCTTCGACGGCGTGGTGCCCGACGACCTCCACGAGTTGTCCGACCACCACGCCTCGAAGGAGGCCCGTGAGGCGTACCGGGCCAAGCTCGCCGCTCAGAGCGCGCGGTGACACCCGTGAACGGCTCGACGGGGTGGTCGATCCACCCGCTGAGTGAGCGCACCCTGCCCGGCGCGCAGTCGGTGATGCGACGCAGCATCGCCGAGGACTTCGGCGACGCCTACGACCCGCTGATCCACGCCGACGTCGACGACCCGCTGACCCACTACGCCCCCGGAGCCGGCCCCTTCCTCCTGGTGGTGACCGACGACAGCACGGATGAGGTCCTGGCCACGGGCGGGATCCGCAGCGGACGGCTGAAGCCCGGCCTCACCCCGCAACACGTGGTCGACCGGTACGAGGACGGCCGGCACGGCCAGCTCGTACGCGTCTACGTCCGCAAGGAAGCCCGCCGCCGCGGCATCGCCAGAGCCCTGGTCCACGCGGTTCTCGAGCGTGCGGACCGGGAGGGGCACTACGAGGCCATCGCTCTGCACACCTACCAGCACTCCCCGGGCGCCGTCGCCTTCTGGGAGTCCTTCGGCGCCCTGCTCATCCACGACGACTCGAACGGAGCCACCGGCGCGGTCTTCTACGACCTGCCGCGCTCCTCGCGGTGACCGCCGCGCAGTCCCCATGCCATCCCCACCACACTGGCGAGACAGGAGAACACCATGTCCAAGCGTCGTGACGTCTTCATCTTCGTTGCCGAGCCCACCAAGGTCGACCAGGCCCGCAACAGCCTCATCGACTGGCTGCGCGGCCTGGAGGGCCACCCCGGATACCTCGGGGGCTCGGTTCTGCGCGAGTGCGCGGGGGAGCTCATCTCGAACACGCTGGTGATGACGCTGGAGTTCGAGAGCACCGAGGCCGCCCGAGCCCTGTGGCCGAAGATCGAGAACACGATCAACCCGCTCTACCCCGATGACAAGTCCGACAAGTCGATGGACCAGGGTGCCGCGTTCTTCACCGGCGCGGACGACGCCGTGGCGCCGGAGGACCTGAAGTTCACTCGCGGCAACGGCCTGGTGGCCCGGATGCTGCACATCCACGCCGAGGTCGTCGAGGACGTCGTGGCCGCCGCCTGACCCACGCCGTTCCCGCCACCACCGGCAGCACTCCCCCCGACGTGATGAGGAGCCTTTTCTTGACCAGCACCAGCCTGTGGCATCCGCAGACCGCGATGTCCACCATCGAGGAAACCCGCACCGTCATCGCGTCGGGGCAGGGAGCCTGGGTACGTACCGAGGACGGCCAGGACCTGCTCGACCTGCCGGCCGGCCTGTGGCACGCCAACGTCGGACACGGCCGAGCCCGCATCGCCGACGCCGTTCGTGAGCAGCTGACCGACCTGGAGACCTACCACCTGTTCCAGGGCATGGCCAACCGCCCCGCCATCCGGCTCGCCGAGCGCCTCGCCGCGCTGAGTCCCATCCCCGACGCGAAGGTCTTCCTCACCAGCGGCGGCTCCGACTCCGTCGACACCGCCTGCAAGCTCGCGCGCCGGCACTGGCAGGTGGCCGGGCGGCCCGGTAAGCGGATCATCGTCTCCCGCGAGCACGCCTACCACGGCCTGCACGGGTTCGGTACCAGCATCACGGGCATCCAGAGCAACCGCGACGGGTACGGCAGCGACTCGCTGATCCCCGAGACCGCCCGCGTGCCGTGGGACGACCTGGCCGCCACCGAGGCGGAGCTCCTCCGGCTCGGCCCCGACAACATCGCCGCCCTCATCGCCGAACCGATCATCGGCACCGGAGGAGTGCTGCTGCCCGCGCCCGGCTACCTCACCGGGCTGGCCGAGCTGTGCCGCCGCCTGGACATCCTGCTCATCGCCGACGAGGTCATCACCGGCTTCGGACGGGTCGGGCAGTGGTTCGCCTGCCAGCGCTTCGGCATCGAGCCGGACCTCCTCACCATGGCCAAGGGCATCACCTCCGGCTACCTGCCGCTGGGCGGCGTGCTGGTGGCCCGGCGCGTCTGGGAGCCCTTCTTCGCCGAAACCTCCGACGCCCCGACCTTCCGCCACGGCCTGACGTACTCGGGCCATGCCGCGGCCTGCGTCGCCGCCGAGGCGAACCTGAGCATCCTTGAGGAGGAAGGTCTGCTGGAGCGCGTCCTGGACCTCGAACCCGTCCTGGCTCAGGCCCTCGCCCCGCTGGCCGACCACGGAGCCGTCGTGGACGTGCGGGCCGGGGTCGGCCTGCTCGCGGCCGTCCAGCTCGCCCCCGACGTCGACGCCCGCCCCGTGCTGCGTGCCGCGCGGGAGCAGGGCGTCCTGACCCGGCTGCTGGCCGACAACTCTCTGCACGTCAGTCCCCCGTTCGTCATCACCGCCGAGGAGATCTCCCGTGCCGCTGACGTCCTCAAGTCCGCTCTCGACCGTGCCCGTGCCCTCGAATCCGCCTGAGCCCACGCCGGCGTCGGCGGACCTCGCCCGGCATCGCGAACTCACGGAGACCGCGGCCGCGTCGCTGCCCAGTGGCTTCCTGAGCGCCGAGTGGACGGCGCCGCGCTCCGGGCGGACCTTCGCCGTCACCGATCCCGCGCTCGGCCGGCCGGTCGCCGCCGTCGCCGACTGCGAACCGGATGACGCCCTGCTCGCGCTCACCGCGGCGAGCGAGGCGTTCCCCGCCTGGGCGGCCACCCCGACCCGGCGGCGAGCTGACATTCTGCACCGGCTCTACCAGGCGATGCTCGCCGACGAGGACCGCCTGGCGGCCCTCATCACCCTGGAGGTCGGCAAGACCCTCGCCGAGTCCCGCGGCGAGGTCCGCTACGCCGCCGAGTACATCCGCTGGTACGCCGAGGAGGCGGTCCGCAGCTCCGGCCGGAGCACCCCGACCCCCGACGGCGGCTGGCACATCGTCACCGTCCCGCGCCCGGTCGGCCCCTGCCTGCTCATCACCCCGTGGAACGTGCCGCTGGCAATGGCCACCCGCAAGGTCGCGCCCGCCCTGGCCGCCGGCTGCACGGTCGTGCTGAAACCGGCGGAGCTCACCCCGCTGACCTCGCTGGCCTTCGCGCGACTCGCCCAGGACGCGGGGGTCCCGGCAGGAGTCCTCACCGTGGTCACCACCACGGATCCAGGGGCGGTCTGCGGTGCCCTCATCGCCGACCCGCGACTGCGGAAGGTGTCCTTCACCGGGTCCACCCCCGTCGGGAAGCTGCTGCTGCGACAGGCCGGCGCGCACGTGCTGCGTACGTCGATGGAACTCGGCGGCAACGCCCCGTTCCTGGTCTTCGACGACGCCGACCTCGACCTCGCGGTCCGTGAGGCGGTCATCGCCAAGATGCGCCTGGGGGGTCAGTCGTGCGTGGCGGCCAACCGGTTCCTCGTCCAGGAACCGGTGGCCGACGAGTTCGCGGGCCGTCTTACCGAGGCCCTCACCGCGATCAGGGTCGGGCTGGGCACCTCGGACGTCGACCTCGGTCCGCTCATCGATGACCGTGCGGTGGCCAAGGCCGACCGGCTGGTCGACGACGCCATCTCTAAGGGGGCGACTGTTCTGGGGCGTTCCGGCGTACCCGACGGACCCGGCAGCTGGTTCGCCCCGGTGGTGCTCGACCATCTCAGCGCCGACGCTCTCCTGCAGCAGGAGGAGGTCTTCGCCCCGGTCGCGGGCATCCGCCGGTTCCGGACGGAGGACGAGGGGGTGGCGCTGGCCAACGACACTCCGTTCGGGCTCGCGGCATACCTGGTGGCGCGCGACAGCGACCGGGTCGCGCGAGTCGCGGGCCGGTTGGACAGCGGCATGGTCGGCATCAACCGGGGACTGCTGTCCCACGTGGCCGCGCCGTTCGGCGGGATCAAGGAGTCCGGGCTCGGCCGGGAGGGCGGCGCCGAAGGGCTCACCGAGTACCAGAACCTCAAGTACCTCGCCGCTCCGGCGCTGGCCTCATGAGGACGGTCGGAACCGCTCGAAGAAGGGCGGCGGTCATCGGGGCCGGAGCGGTGGGGAGCATGGCCGCCTGGCAGCTGGCCGAGCGCGGCCTGGACGTGCATGCCTTCGATCGCTGGGGCGTCCCGCACCACCGCGGGGCCTCCGGCGGGCAGAGCCGCCGGTTCGCGGTCATCAGCATGGGAGACCCGGACCTGCCGCCGCTGGTTCTCCGGGCCGAGCGGCTGTGGCGCCGGCTGGAGGAGGCGACCGGACGACGTCTGCTTGAGCAGACCGGAGGACTGATCCTCGGTCCCGCGGACCGCACCTCCGTCCGGCAGGCCGTGGCCAGCTGCGAGAAGTGGGGGCTGGCCCACCGCATTTTCGACGCGCGGGATCTGCGGCACCGCTTCCCCCAGCACGCCGTCGACGACGAGGACATCGCCGTCCATGACTCCGCGACCGGCTTTCTCCGTCCTGAGCCGGCCATCCTCGCCGCGATCGAACAGGCCACGACGCTCGGGGCGACGGTGCACCATGACACCGAGATCCTCGACATCGACGTGAGGTCCGACACGGTCGAGCTGACCTACCGTGGCACGGGAGGAAGCGCTCGCAGCGAGACGTTCGACGCGGTGGTCCTGGCCCCCGGCGCCTGGGCGGCCACGCTGCTGCCGGATGGGCTGCGGGAGGCGATCGGGGTGACCGGGCTGACCGCCCGCCGGCTGGCGCAGACCTGGTTCGTACCGGACGACCCGTCGCTGTACAGCGCCGAACGCTTTCCGGTCTTCGAACGGGCCGGCCTGCCGGACGGCGCCTCCGTCTACGGCTTTCCCAGCCTGGACGGCGCCACGGTCAAGATCGGCGTGAAGACCCGCCCACACCCAGAGGTGGCCGACCCGGCGCGCCCGGATCCCCACCTCACCGCCGAGCACATGGCGGAGGTCCGCCAGGTCGTCGGGCGCTGGCTGCCCCGGCTCAACCCGCGTCCTGTGCAGACCTCGGTGCACGTGGAGTCGTACACGGGGGACGGCCGGCCCGTCGTCGGGCTGCTCCCGGGCGCCGCGCACGTCGCGGTCGCCGTCGGATTCTCCGGCGGCGGATTCAAGTACGCGCCGGCGGTCGGCGAGGCTCTGGGCGATCTCCTCGCTGACGGTGTCACCGAGGCCAATATCCGGCAATTCGCACCCGGCCGCTCCGCGACGGTGTGAGCGGATCGCCACCGCGCTGGGCCCTCAGTGAGGGGTACGGCCGGACCGCACCCCTCACGCGCGGCCGCTGCCCCTCACGCGCGGTCAGCCGCGATGCGCGGTCAGCCGCAGCCGTACCCCGACGGCGTCTGGGTGTTCCCGTTGGGCCGGCTCGCTTGGAAGCCGAACGTGGTGCTGCCGCCGGGCGCCAGGGTGCCGTTGTGCGAGAGGTTTTTGGCCGTCACGGTCTGCCCGCTGACCGTGAGGGTCGCGTTCCACGAGCCCGTGACGGTGTGACCGGCGGGCAGCGTGAAGGTGACCGTCCAGCCGTTCTTGGCGGCGGTGCCGGTGTTGGTCACGGTCACGGGCTGCACGACGTAGCCGTTGCTCCAGGCGTTCTGTACGGTCCCGACGGCCGAGCAGCCGCCGCCCCCGCCGCCGGTCGAGGTGGTCACGCTGACCGTGTTCGACACCGGTGACTGGTTGTTCGCGCCGTCCCGGGCCCGTACCTGGTAGCGGTAGGTCGTGGCGGCGCTCAGGCCGCTGTCGGCGTACGAGGTGGTGGTGCTGGTGCCGACCTGGGCGAAGGCGCCGGTACCTGTCGCCCGCAGGATGTCGTACCCGGCCAGCCCGCTGCCGCCTGAGTCGGTGGAGGCGGTCCACGACAAGCTTGTGCCGCTCGACGTGGTGCCCGAGGCCGTCAGGCCGGACGGCGCGGTCGGCGGCGTCGTGTCGGTGCCGCCTCCCGAGGTGGTGTACGAGAACGCGTTGACGGCCAGCCCCGTCCCGCCGACCCAGGGCTCGAACCCGGCCTGCACGCTGGTGAGATACCACGACCGCTGCGCGTACCCGCGGCTGATCGCGTCGGCGAGGAAGGTGTCGATGGCGAAGTCCAGCGAGGACGTGGCCGAGGTGCGGACGTAGGAGATCACGTTCCAGCCGGTGTTGCCGAACCAGACCTGCCAGGTGCCGCCCGCCAGGCTCACCGTGCCGACGGGCGAGCCGACCGGCTGGATGGAGCCCTGCTTGTTGAGCCAGACCATGATCTCGGCCCCGGTGTTCTGCCCGTCGGTGCGCGGGGTCGGATCGAACCAGATGTCATAGGCCGCGTCCCAGACGCCCGCGCTCGGGTAGCTCATCCTGACGCTGGTGCGCAGGTTGCCGAAGCCGCTCGCGTCGGCCCGCATGGGCAGGCCGCTGCCGGTCGTACAGAGGGTGTAGTGGCAGCCCGCGAAGATCGACGGGTAGGAGGCGGGGGCGCCGTTGGTCGGCTTGTTGTGCGCCGCCTGGGTGATCGTGAAGCCGGCGGCGGCCTGGTCGACGTCGATGCACTGCGCCGTGTCGGCTCCCCAGATGTTGTTCTGGACGATGTACTTGTTGCCCTGGATGCTGGTGGAATCTATCTTCCCGCAGATCACCGGGGCGGCCTGGGCCGGAACGGCGAACAGTCCCGCGGCGAGGATCGAGCCGATCGCCGCGATGATCAGGTTGATGTGCACGCGCCTCATGGCATGTTGCTCCCGCTTCTCTGACAAGGAGTATTGGGAGCGCTCCCACAACGCAGCATCATGGCCGACGCGGTCTCCCGGCAAGCGCCCGCCCGTGCCACCGCCCGCAGTGAGGCGAGCGACCAGGCAAACCCTGACCGGGACGGGGTGAAAGTTTCATGCCGCGTTGTCGGCCGGGTCGGCGCGTGGTTCAATCCGTCTAGCTGCCGGGCGGGCAGGTCGTGGGCGGGATCTCTGTCGCACGAACAAGGGAATCCCCATGAGATTCATCCGGTCGGTGGCCTTCGCCGCCGCGCTGGTGGCGACATTACTCGCCTCCGCCCTGGTGGCTCCCCAGGCGCAGGCGCATGGCGTCACGATGTTCCCCGGCGCCCGTACCTACCTGTGCTGGAAGGACGGTCTGCGGGACAACGGGCAGATCATCCCCTACAACCCGGCCTGTGCGGCGGCCGTCGCGCAGAGCGGCGCCACACCGCTGTACAACTGGTTCGCCGTGCTGCGCTCCGACGCCGGCGGCCGTACCAGCGGCTTCATCCCCGACGGGCAGCTCTGCAGCGGCGGCACCGGCGGCCCGTACGACTTCACCGCCTACAACGCCGTCCGCTCCGACTGGCCGCAGACCCACCTGACCTCGGGCGCGAGCATCCAGATGTGGCACAGCAACTGGGCCCAGCACCCCGGCACGTTCGTCTACTACATCACCAAGAACGGCTGGAACCCGAACGCCCCGCTCAAGTGGTCCGACCTGGAGTCGTTCGGCAGCGTCACCAACCCGCCGGCCACCGGTGGGCCCGGCGCGCTCAACTACTACTACTGGAACGTCCAGCTCCCGTCCGGCAAGAGCGGGCGGCACATGATCTACGTCGACTGGATCCGCTCCGACAGCGCCGAGAACTTCTTCAGCTGCTCCGACGTCGTCTTCGACGGCGGCCACGGCGAGGTCACCGGCGTTGGACCCAACGGCGGCAGCACGCCCGACCCCACTGTCACACCGACTCCCCCAACACCCGGCGCCTGCTCCGCCACCTGGCACGCGACCGACAACCCCGGCTGGCCAGGACACTTCCAGGCCGACGTGACGGTCAAGAACAACGGCACCACCGCGCTGAACGGCTGGACGGTCAAGTGGACCTTCAGCGGCGGGCAGGGCCTCGACGGATCGCCATGGAACGGCGTGCTGAGCGCGCAGCCGCCCAACGTCTCGGTCAAGAACGCCACCTACAACGGGCAGCTCGCGCCGAACGCGACCACCTCGTTCGGGTTCAACGCCACGGGCACCGCCCCCAGCCCCGCACCCACGCTGACCTGCACCAGCCCGTAGGTCATGCGCATTCCGGAAGAGGTGAGGACCAGAAGGGCCGCGGCGATCGCCGTCGTGGCCCTGATCCCCGTCGCCGGTGCGGCGCTGTTCATGGGCCTGCACCAGGCGGGGCGATCGGACCTGCGCGACCAGCTCGCCGCCCAGGTCACGGACATCCTTGAGAGATCCACGCCGGCCGAGCACCACGACCACGGGCACGAGTTCGGCGAGCAGGCCGGCCGGGTCGTGTGCGCGGTCGACCCGTTCGGCTTCGACCCGCCGACCGCGACCACGATGACCCAGGTGAAGTGGGTCTATGCCCGCCACATGTGCGCCATCACCGGGCCGGGCGCCGGGTGGGCCGTCTCGGTGCGCGCCTCGGGCCCGATCGCCGTCCGGCTCGGCGATCCACCTCTGGTACGGGTGCCCACGCCGGGCGCCGGTTACCCCGAGCGGGTCCGGCAGGTGATACCCCAGCGGTATCAGGAGGAGGCGTTCGGCGAGTTCGCCGACGAGGACGCGATCGAGGCGGCCCGCCAGAGGTTCGCCCTGGTGACGGCCCGATGACCTGGCGGCGCCCGATGAGCGGCGCTCGGCCGAGTGGTGCTCGAAGCGAGCGGCGCTCGACCCGAGGGGCGCCGCCTGGCATGCGGACGCGGCCGGCAGGAGGGGGAGGTCTCGCGGCCGGCCGCGTCCACGCCATCCGGGCGGGATGGTGACATGGAACGGTTGCACCAGTGACGGTTGTCGGCACCACCTCCTCATCGACCGGCCGGATCGACCGGCCGGGCTCGTCAACCTGCCGGATCGACCGATCCGGCCGCTTCGTGGCGTTGACCGGCCGGTGTGGCGCAGTCGCCGCACCGGCCGGTCTCGGGGTTCAGTTCGCGCAGGTGTAGCCGGACGGCACGGTGGTCTGGCCGTTCGGCCGGCTGGCCTGGAAGCCGAAGGCGGTGCTCGCGTTCGGCCCGAGCGCGCCGTTGTAGCTCAGATTCCTGGCCGTCACGGTCTGCCCGCTCACCGTCACCGCGGCGTTCCAGGAGCCGGTGAGCACGTGCCCGGCGGGCAGCGTGAACGTCACCGTCCAGCTGGTCTTGGCCGCGCCGCTGGTGTTGGTCACGGTCACGGGCTGAACGATGTACCCGCTGCTCCACTGGCTCTGTACGGTCGCGACGGCCGTGCAGCCCCCGCCGCCACCACCGCTGAGGGTGGTGAAGGTGACCTGGCCCGACTGCCCCGAGACGTTGCCCGCCGCGTCCCTGGCCTTCACGTAGACCTGGTAGGCGGTCGCGGGGGTCAGCCCGCTCAGCGTGATCGAGTTGGTCGCCGACTGGCCGAGCAGCGTGCTCGGCGCCCGGTAGACGTCATATCCGGTCACGCGGACGTTGTCGGTGGAGGCGGTCCAGCTCAGCGTGGCCCCCGTCGAGGTGACGCCGGAGGCGACCGGGGTGCCGGGCACACTGGGCGGGGTCGGGTCGGGGGTGCCGCCGCCGTACACCGACGCCTCGCGCGAGGTGGCGGCGATGCCGTTGGCGCCGTTGAAGAGCCGCTGGCCCCATGAGGTGAGCTGGTTGACGTCGAAGTTGGTGACCTGGTCGAGGTACTCGACGCCGCCGCCGTTGCCGCTCCACGACCAGCCCAGGTAGCCGAGGCCCCGGCTCACGGACTGGGCCATGATCGTGTCCTCGTCCGGGTCGCCGTCTGAGTGGTTGAAGCCGAACTCGCCGATCACCAGCGGCAGCCCGGCGGTCCTGAACGCCTCCAGGTAGGTGGTGATCTCCGCGGCCGTGTCGTACACGCCGTACATGTGCACCGAGAAGATCGTGTTCTTGGCGGGGTCGGCGTCGAAGACGGTCCGCGCGGTGTTGCGCATGACGTTCTGCCAGTCCTGGCCCCAGTTGGGCGCGTCCACCATGAGCGCGTGCTCGAAGCCGTTGGCGCGCAGCTTCTTGACCGCGTTGGCGGTGGCGGTGGTCCAGTCAGGGGTGACGGCGTTGTTGCCGACCGGCTCGTTGCCGATGTTGACGATGACGTAGTTCTCCTGGCCGGCCAGGGCGCTCTTGACGCTGATCCAGTAGTCGGCCGCCTGGTCGAGGGTGTAGGCGCCGCTCTGCTCGCCGTACCCGGTGGTGTCGTGGTTCTCCAGGACGCAGATCAGCCGGTTGGCCTTGCAGCGGGAGACGACGTCGGCCACGTCGGAGACGCTGTTGGCGGTCCAGCGCCCGCCGCTGAGCACGACTCGGACGGTATTGGCGCCCAGGGACTTGATGTCGGCGAACGCCTTGGTCTGGGTGGGGTACCAGGTGTGCGCGTGGCTGGTGCCGCGCATGACGAACTCCTGGCCGTTCGCTTCGAGGATCTTCGTACCGCTCACATGAAGGCCGGTGGCGGCGTGCGCGGGGGCCGAGAGGAAGAGCAGCGGGAGTGACAGCGCGGCGAGCACCGCGAGCCGGGTTCTCATGGGCGGCCTTTCGATGGTGACCCGCCCCGCCGACGTGGCAGGACGCGGCGGGGCGGGGCGATCATGCGGGACGGATCACGGGAAGAGCCGTCCGTACTCGGCCAGGGCGACGGCTACGTCCACCTGCGCCCAGAACCGGTGATAGTTGAAGACCGGTGCCGGGCCCGTGCCCTTGAGGAAGGCGTCGACCCTCGCGTAGTCGGGGTCGTTCTTGTAGAAGGACCTGATCGACAGGAACGTCGAGCTGGAGTTGATCGGGTCGCCGTTCGGCATGGTGCCGCTCCAGCCCGGCGGGACGTACACCGGGTCGCCGACGCGCTTGTAGTCCGTCTTGGTCTCCGGCACCGACACGCCCTTGGCGTCGCGGTACTTCCAGACGCCGTCGAGCAGCGCCTTGGCCGTGGTCCTGGCCGCCGTGTGGTTGGCCTTGGCGGCGTAGTACATCAGGGCCTTGGCGTAGGCGCCGGTGACGCCGACGTCCTGCGTGTAGTCCACGATCGACACGTGCAGGCCCGGGTTGGCGGCGGGCATGCCGCTCGTGGAGCTGAAGTCGCTCGCGGGCTGGCCGGTCCAGTGCAGCGTGGACGGGATCTGGTAGCTGCCGTCCGCGTTGACCGTGGTATTGGCCAGCGCCCAGGTGACCCACTTGTCGAGCAGCGTCTTGGCGTTGGCGTTGCCGGTGGCGTAGTAGTACTCGGCCACCCGCTCCATCGTCCACGCCTGGAAGCCGAACCACTGGTTGGACGGCGGGTCGTGGTAGACGGGCTGCCAGTCATAGGTCATGCCGAAGAACTTGGGCAGACCGGCCGGTGGCGTCCCGTAGTGGCCTTCCCAGCTGTTGGTCGCGCCACCGGCGATGGCGCCTTCGGCCGACTGCAGCCAGGTGTAGAACTGCAGTTGCCGGGTCAGGCTGGTGCTCCAGTCGGTGGCGCCGGTCGAGCTCTTGGGCTTGAGCTCGGCGACGTTCGCCAGGGCCCAGGCGGCCAGCGGGTTCTGGTAGCCGGAGTGGTTGTGGCTGGAGCCGATCCGCCAGGCCCATCCGGCGTTCGCGTCGGTCGCGCCGCCCCAGGCGTAATACCAGGACAGCAGGTAGTTGGAGGCGTCCTTGCCGGTGCCCGCCGCGCAGGACGGGCTGGTGCAGCCGGGCTTCTTGAAGTACTTGTCGTACATCGCGTACCGCAGGTAGTCGCCCATCTTCGCGGCCTTGGCGACCGACCCCGAGATCTGCGACTCCTTGCCCTGCGCCTTGGCCCAGGTCTGCGCCCAGTACGCCGCCTGCACGGCCCGCGCGTCGGCGTCGGGAGCGTTGGTGTACTTCCACTGCTTGGCGTACGAGTTGTCCTTGACGAACAGGTCGAGGTAGCCGTTGGGCCCGCCGAACTTGAACTGGTCGCAGGACGGCTGCGGGATCGTCTCGAAGACCGACTCCTCGGGGCCGCGCTGGTAGGTGTTGATGTAGGCGGGCTTGGTGGTGCCGTCGCCGCAGCGGCCGAAGCCGTAGGTGTTGTCGACGTCCAGCAGCCAGTGCATGCCGTAGATGTCGCCGGTGCCGTAGGCGCTCTTCAGCTCGTTGGCGATCGGGTCGGTGCCCACGCTCACGCTGGTGTCCAGCGGTGACGGGTAGTTGTTGATCGAGGTGGACTCCGGGGCGTACGTGGCCGGCTTCGACGGGGAGTAGAAGGAGTTGGTCGGCTGGTCGGCCGTGGCCGGGATGATGTACTTCTCCATCGTCGCCCAGGCGGTGTTGAACTTGGCCCAGTCGCCGGTGATCTGCCCGTAGACCGCCTCCAGCCACAGGTAATAGCTGAACGCCTCCGACGTGGTCTCGTGCCCCTGGTCGGGTGCCTCGACCATGAAGGTCTCCAGCGAGTGGTACGGCACGCCCTCGGGCGAGAAGTAGCCGTTGGCCGGGTCGTGCAGCTCGTTGTAGAGCTCGGTGAACCGCCTGACGTACTCGTTGTCGCCACCCGGCAGGTCGTCGTCGGCCTCGGTGGCGGTGACCGTGATCGGGCTGTAGCCACTGGCGCTCACCGTGAACGTGGCCGAGCCGGCGGTCGTGTCGGTGTCGTCGGCGGCGGCCAGCGTGACGTTCTGCGCGGTGTTCCAGTTGGCGGTGGTGAAGGTCAGGCTGCCACCCGAGCTGACCGTGAGGTCGGTGTCACCGCTGGTCCGCGCGGTGGCGACGGTCACGTTGCCGGTGGGCGCCCTCGACAGCCGGACGCCGAACGCCGCGGTGCCCTTCTCCGGCACGGCCAGGCTCGTGGGGCTCACCACGAGCGCCGGCGTGTTGTCGGCCGTCACGGTGATCCCGACGGGCGAGGAGGTGGTGGTGGCGCCGAGGTTGTCGGTGGCCCTGGCGGTGATCGAGTAGCTGCCGGCGGGCACGTTCGGCCAGCTGTAGGCGTACGGGGCGGCGGTGTCGCTGTTCAGCAGCGTGGTGCCCTGGTAGAAGTCGACCTTGGCGATCGTGCCGTCGGAGTCCGCGGCGGTCGCGGCGATCGGCACCGTGGCGGGCGCCGCGAACGTCTGCCCGGCGCTCGGCGAGGTCAGCGCCACGGTCGGCGGCTTGTTGACGCCGGCGCCCCCGCAGGTGACGCCGTTGACGGTGAAGGCGGTGGGCTTCGGATTGCTGCCGGTGAAGGTGCCGTTGAAGCCGATGTTGGTGGAGGCGCCGGTGGCCAGGTTGCCGTTCCAGTCGAGGTTCTTGGCGGTGACGGCCTGGTTGTTCTGCGCCCAGGTGGCGCTCCAGCCCTGGCTGAGCTTCTGCGTGGTCGTGGGGAAGCTGAAGCCGAGCGTCCAGCCGTTGATCGGGTCGCCGGTGTTCTTGATGGTGACGCTGGCGGTGAAGCCGCCGCTCCAGTCATTGGTGGTGTACGTCACCTCGCAGGCGACGGCCGCGCTGGCGGGCGTGGCCGTCAGCGCGGTGGTCGCCCCGGCTATGAGGACAAGCGCAAAAGCCGGGGCAAGCCGCCTTCTCAGGCGCGCGAGCATTGTGTACGACACGAGGTCTCCATGGGAGTAGTGGGTGGGAGCGCTCCCAAAATGGATTGTGGGTGGCCATATGGAGATGTCAACGGAATGCCGTCCCGGTAACCCGCATATTTCCTCTCACCTGGCTGCGTGGCATGAAAGTTTCATGGACGTTCCGCGACATTCGGCGAGCATGCCGGGTCGCGGCGCAGCCGCTCTTCACCGCACGCTGTACACATCCGTGAGCACGGCTCAGTATGGGAGCGCTCCCACACATCAGCTCTAGCTCCTGGAGATGATTGCTCGTGAAACTCCACCGCGGCCTGCGCAGATGGGCCGTGACCGCGACCGCCGCCTGCCTGGCGACCTTAGGTCTCGTCGCCGGCCAGACCACGGCCGCACAGGCCGCGGTCGCCTGTGACGTCGCCTACACGCCCAACACGTGGACGACGAGTCCGGGGCAGGGCGGCTTCACCGCGAACATCACACTCAAGAACCTCGGTGACCCCCTCACCGCATGGACGCTGGCCTTCGACTTCCCCACCGCCGGACAGAAGTACGTCCCCAGCGGCTGGGGCGCCAACTGGAGCCAGACCGCGACCCGCGTCACCGGGCAGAACCTGTCGTACAACGGCAACCTCGCCACCGGCGCCTCGACCAACATCGGCTTCAACGGCACGTGGAGCGGCAGCAACCCGAACCCGGCCTCCTTCAGCGTCAACAACGTGACCTGTGGCGGCGGCAATCCGACGACGCCCTCGGTCGTCACCTCCGCGAGCTCGGTGTCCGTCAACGAGGGCGGCACGGCGACCTTCACCGCCAAGCTGTCGGCCGCGCCCACCGCCAACGTGACCGTCGCCACCACCCGGACCAGCGGCGACACGGACCTGACCGTGAGCTCCGGCGGCTCGCTCACCTTCACCCCGAGCAACTGGAACACCGCCCAGACCGTGACCCTGGCGGCGGCCCAGGACTCCGACACCGCCAACGGCACGGCGGCCTTCAGCGTCGGCGGAACCGGCGTCACCGCCGCCACCGTCAACGCCACCGAGGTCGACGACGACACCACGCAGACGCAGTCGCTGGTCGTGACCCCGACCGCGGTGACCGTGCCCGAAGGCGGCAGCGCCACCTACACGGTCAAGCCGGCCATCCAGCCGTCGGCGAACCTGACCGTCACCTCCACGGCCGGCAGCGGCGACGCCGACCTCACCGTGACCTCGGGCGGCTCGCTCACCTTCACCTCCGCCAACTGGAACACCGCCCAGACCGTGACCGTGGGCGCGGCCCAGGACTCCGACAGCACCAACGGCACGCGTACCTTCACCGTCGCCTCCAGCGGTCTGACCAGCCGGACGGTCACCGCCACCGAGGCGGATGACGACGGTACGCCGACCCCCGGGCACGTCGACAACCCGTACGCGGGCGCCACCGGCTACGTCAACCCCAACTGGAAGGCCAAGGCCGCGGCCGAGCCGGGCGGTGCCGCGGTGGCCAACACCTCCACCGCCGTGTGGCTGGACCGCATCGCCGCCATCGCCGGCAGCTCGTCGGTCATGGGCCTGCGGGCGCATCTGGACGCGGCCGTCACCCAGGACGCCGCCAACGGCTCCGCGCCGCTGACCGTCCAGTTCGTCATCTATGACCTGCCCAACCGCGACTGCTCGGCGCTGGCCTCCAACGGCGAGCTGCTCGTCGCGGAGAACGGGCTCAGCCGCTACAAGACCGAGTACATCGACCCGATCGCCGCCATCATGAGCGACTCGAAGTACGCGAACTTGCGGATCGTCACGATCATCGAGCCCGACTCGCTGCCCAACCTGGTCACCAACCTGAGCTTCCCCAAGTGCGCCGAGGCCAACTCCACCGGTGCCTACGTCCAGGGCGTCCAGTACGCGCTGAACAAGCTGCACGCGATGTCGAACGTCTACACCTACATCGACGCCGCCCACCACGCGTGGCTCGGCTGGGACTCGAACTTCAACCCGTCGGTCAACCTCTTCTACTCCACCGCGGCCGGCGCTGCCGCCGGAGTGGACAGCGTGGACGGATTCATCGTCAACACCGCGAACACCTCCGTCACCAAGGAGCTGTACTTCAACATCAACACCACGGTGAACGGCACCTCGGTCCGGCAGTCCAAGTGGGTCGACTGGAACTGGTACGTGGACGAGACGTCCTTCGCCCAGGCCCTGCGCACCGCGCTGATCGGCAAGGGCTTCAAGCCGGGGCTCGGCATGCTGATCGACACCTCGCGCAACGGCTGGGGCGGCAGCGCCCGCCCGAGCGGCCCGAGCACCTCGACGGACGTCAACACCTTCGTCGACCAGTCACGCATCGACCGGCGCATCCACGCCGGCAACTGGTGCAACCAGAGCGGCGCGGGCCTCGGCGCGCGGCCGACCGCCAACCCCGACTCCGGCCTGGACGCCTACGTGTGGGTCAAGCCCCCCGGCGAGTCGGACGGCGCCAGCACGGACATCCCGAACGACGAGGGCAAGAAGTTCGACCGGATGTGCGACCCCACCTACACCGGCAACGACCTCAACGGCCACAACCTGACGGGCGCGCTGCCCAACGCGCCGCTGTCCGGCCAGTGGTTCTCCGCCCAGTTCCGCCAACTGCTCCAGAACGCCTACCCGCCCGTCTCCTGACGAGCACCTGCCCGTCCGTCTCCTGACGAACGCTTACCCGTCCGTCTCCTGACGAACGCCTACCCGTCCGTCTCTTGACGGCCGCTCGTCCGCCGGTCCCCTGACGAACGCCTGCCCGTCCGTCGCCCGGCGGCCATGACGAAGGCCCAGGCCGATTCTTCGGCCTGGGCCTTCGCTCAACCACCCGCTCAACCGCCCGCTCACCCTGCGGCTGTCGTCTTGGTGCGCGTTCGCCCGCGCCACTGTCAGGGGGGCGGAACGTCGTCGTCCTGCTCGTTCGCGTAGTCGCCGCTGTCGAGCGGCATGCGATCCGGCTCCCGCTCCGCCTCGAACCGCTCACCGCGGTACTGGCCGGCCACCTCCGGCCGCTTCTTCCCGCGGCGGCTGCGCAGGTAGTCGACAGGGCTCGTCGCCGTCTGGTCCCCTTCGAGCGGCACGGGCTCCTCGGCGACCTCGACCTCCACGTACTTGTAGATGTGCACCTGGGCCGTCTCCTCGCCCTCGTCACGCGTCTCGTGGCCGCCGAACCCCGTGCCCGGCTCGGCCGTCCGCTGCGACGGCACGCCCGTGGGCCGGATGCCGTAGTGCCGGTAGAGCCTGGCCTCTTCCTCCAGCGAGAGGCGGCCGTCGATGTCGATGTTGGGCGCGTCCTTGATGGTGTCCTTGTCGAAGGGAACGCGGATCTCCTCTCCCGACCGGCGGGCGTTCATCAACGGGACGAATGTCTGCCTCATCCCGAAAAGCCCTGTGCGTACGGTCACCCACTCGGGCTCCCCCGTGCTGTCGCTGAGATAGACCTGCCCCACCTTTCCGATCTCCTCGCCGTCCGCACCGATGACACGGCTGCCGAGCAGGCTGCGGATCTCTGTTTGCATGGCCACGGCGATCCCCCCGAGTCTCGTCCGTCTGCCCGGCGGGCGCACCGACCGGGCTCAAAGTGAACGAATACCCCCAAACCTCGCAAAACCACACCTTCTACGCGAGGTTTGGGTCCACCTTGGGTACTGCTTTGGACGGATAAATAGCTAAAGAGCGGGCGAATTACTGTTCGGAAAAAGGGAGGCATTCAGTCGCCAGTAAGGCGATATCCCGCCACGAAACGACTATCGTGCAGGCATGGCGAGCTATCCCCCTATGCAGCCGGGTCTGGCCGCTGCCATGCATGGCCAATGGACCACCCCATGTCCTGGCTGACCTACGCCTGCCAGCACCTGCCCGGCGCGACGGTGATCGCCGTCGGCGGCGAGCTGGACGCCACGAACGAGGGCAGGCTCGACGCCTTCATCCGGGAGTGCCGCCAGCGGCCCGGCGATCACCTCGTGTTCGACCTCGCGGAAGTGCACTTCATGGACAGCGCCGGGCTCCGGCTGCTGCTCAGCACCTATACCTTCTCCCGGCAGCACGGTGGCAGCGTCCGCCTGGCGGCACTGCAGCCCATGCCGGCCCGGATCGTCGAGGTCACCCGGATAGGCGAGCACCTGCCGGTCCACAGCACCCTCCAGGACGCTCTCACCGCCGCGCTGTCCCCGCCGGAGCCTCCCCACCGTCGTCCCCTCACGGGCAACGGCGGCTCCGGGGCGGCATGATGGGTCAGCTCTTCTTGGGCTTGGTCGCCTCCTCGTCCTTGACCAGGCTCCCGCAGGTGTAGCCCGGCTCCCGCTCGGGATCGAGGCGGATGTCCCCCAGGTTCGTCGACTCGGCCGGTCGACGGAAGGTGGTCATGTAGTCGCAGTCGTAGAAGACGTACGTGCCGTCGCTCTCGCCGAGCAGCATGAGGTCGCGCCCGTCGTACAACGGCTTGTCGTCACCGTCCTTCACCACCACCCACTGGTCCTGGAACCCCACCAGGCCCAGCAGATCGTTGGCCTGCCCGGTCGTCCGTACGTCCGCCGCGCCCATGAGCAGCCCGACGAGCAGGACCATACCCAGCCCGATGCCGGTGAGGGCGCCCACGAGCACCTTCATTCCGGCCCGGCCGACCGGCTTGCGGCGCAGCAGCCGGAACGGCACCACGAACGCCAGGACCCCGAGCACCAGGGCGCCCAGCACGTGCAGCGGCGAGATCTCCATGGTGAACAGGTAGATGGTGCTGAGATAGGTCACCCCGCACCAGGCGGCGGCGATGACCGCCGCGATCCATGGCCGCCGCCTGACGGCCTGGACGAGCCGGTTCACCGCGCCGCCCGTCACCTTGTCGAGCAGCCACCCCACCGCCACCAGGACTCCGATAACGGGCAGCAGGAGGAGCAGGAGCATGATCAGCGTGCCCATGAGCCGCCCTAGCAGGACGGACTGGTCGATCCCCGCTTGTTCGGGATTGATGTCGAAGACCCAGTACATCTGCTGAATGCCCAGGTACAGCATCGCGTACAGCCCGACGCCCACCGGGACCACCACGGAGCCGATGAGCTCCAGCATCCCCACGACACTGCCGGACGCCTCCTCCTCCGCCGGAGGGCGAGGGGGGATATCAGTTGGCTCCTGAGAGAGCTGTTGCGTAGTCACAGAGGATGACCATGCAGTGAGATGGTTGAATTTTGGTTGATATCGGATAAATAGTTACGCCCGAAAACCGTGGTGCTGCTTCTTCTCGCTCCCTGCCGCCACTCTGATCCGCCTGATCGGCGCGCGCTGCAGCGCTATGTGGGCCAGGCGCGGCAGCCACATCGTGAGCCGGACCGTGGTGCCCTTGGGGCCGGTGTGGAAGCTGGCGCCGTCGCACAGGGTGCGGATGAGATAGATGCCCCGGCCGGTGGGCGCGATGTCGGGCGGCCGCCGGCGCTCGTCGACGTACTCGTCGGGGATGCCCGAGCCCTCGTCGAGGGTCTCCGAGCGGAGCATCCGGTCGCCCGTCCACAGCGTGAAGTGCCCGCGCCCGCCGCCGTGCTCCACGGCGTTGATGATGCTCTCGTGCACGGCGAGGATGTAGTCCTCCAGCCGCGCGCCGCTCAGCCCGCAGTCCGCCGCCCGCTCCGCCACGGACTGGCGTAGCCCGGTCACTTCATCGATGGTGAAGGACTGGGCCAGCAGGGTGCGCATGACAAGCTCCTCATCTCCGCCGGGCGGAGGACCACGTCGAATGACAACCCTTCGCCCTGCCCGCCACTCCGCGCATTACACCGTCAACCGGCATTCGTCCAGGAAACAACCCCGGTTATCCCGTGGCGAGCTCCCCCTCCGTGCCGCGAACGCGGTTTCCGGGGTCGGTCAACACGCCCGACGAGGCGGGCGGATCGGGCACCTCCCGTCGCTCCAAGAGCCAGCAAAAAGGCACTTTACACTCTCCGTATTGGATGAGTAACTATTGGTGGCGGACGCTTTACAGAAGGAGCCCTGCAGCATGGCGGTCGGCGGATGGCAAGACCCCGTGGGACCTCGCATCGACAAGCGCCTCAATGGATTCCTGGACGACTGGCGCGCGCCAGTGTCCGATCCGGACGTGGCGGCGGCGTACGAGCTGCTGACGAGCTTCATCCTCAGCGGCGGCAAGCGGATCCGCCCGCAGCTGTGCTACTGGGGCTGGCGGGGAGCCGGAGGCGACGACTGCGACGAGATCATCAGTGCGGCGGCGGCGCTTGAGCTCTGCCACGCCGGGCTGCTCATCCACGACGACATCATGGACGGCAGCGACATGCGGCGGGGCCGCTCGACGATCCACCGCAGCCTGGCCGACCTGCACGAGGGGCCGGGCGCCGAGGCGTTCGGCCAGGCGGGCGGGATCCTGCTCGGCGCGCTCAGCCTGGCCTGGTCGGACGCGCTGCTGTCGTCGTGCGGCGTGGAACCGGCCCGGCTGCACGGCGCCCACCACGTGTTCGACGCCATGCGCACCGAGGTCATCAGCGGCCAATATCTCGACATCCTCGGCCAGCTCCGAGCGGGGGCCACGGTGTCGGCGGCGCTGACGGTGATCCGCTACAAGACCGCCAAGTACACCGTCGAGCGCCCCCTGCAGATCGGCGGCGCCCTGGCCGGCGCGGAACCCGACCTGCTCGACTCCTACTCGCGCTTCGGCGTGCCGATCGGCGAGGCGTTCCAGTTGCGCGACGACGTGCTCGGCACGTTCGGCTCCTCGGCCGACACCGGCAAGTCGGCACTCGACGACATGCGTGAGGGCAAGAACACCGTCCTGATCGCGCATGCCCTGAGACGGGCGACGCCCGCGCAGCTGTCCTACCTGCGCAGCTGGCACGGCAACCAGGAGCTGACGGAGGAGCGGGCGGCGGAGCTGCGCGGGATCCTGCTCGACACCGGCGCGCTGGCCGAGGTCGAGGACATGATCGACCAGCGGGTACACGAGGCCGCCAAGGCGCTGGAGGCGGCGCCCATCACTTCCGAGGCGCGCGACGCGCTGACCGTGCTGGCCGGCCAGCTCGCGCACCGGGACCGGTAGGAGCGAACATCATGGGACGAGTACTTCTGGCGGCCCCGCGCGGCTATTGCGCGGGTGTGGAACGTGCCATCGACACCGTCGAGGAGACCCTCAGACGCTACGGACCGCCCGTCTACGTGCGCAAACAGATCGTGCACAACACCTATGTGGTCGACGACCTCAGTGGCCGGGGCGCGATCTTCGTCGACGAGCTCGACGAGATCCCTGAGGGCGCCCTGGTCGTCTTCTCGGCGCACGGCGTCTCGCCCGCGATCAAGCACGAGGCGGCCGGTCGAGGTCTGCGCACGATCGACGCGACCTGCCCGCTGGTCACCAAGGTGCACAGAGAGGCCGTACGCCTGGCCGAGTCGGGCTACGAGATCGTGCTCATCGGCCACGCGGAGCACGAGGAGGTGGAGGGCACCGTCGGCGAGGCGCCCGACCGCATCCACGTGGTCGATCCGGCCCGGCCCGACGAGCTGACAGGCGCCGGCTCGGCCAGGATGAGCTGGCTGTCGCAGACCACGCTGGCGGTCGAGGAGACCATGGACGTCGTCGCCCGGCTGCGCGAGCGCTTCCCCCAGCTCATCGACCCGCCGAGCGACGACATCTGCTACGCCAGCCAGAACCGCCAGGAGGCGATCACCAGGATCGCCGCCCAGTGCGACCTGGTCATCGTCGTCGGCTCCGCCAACTCCTCCAACTCGCGGCGCCTCGTCGAGGTGGCCGTGAACGCCGGCGCGCGGGCGGCCCACCTGGTCGACCGGGCCGGCGACGCCGACGAGCGCTGGCTCGACGGCGTACGGACCGTCGGCGTGACCTCGGGCGCCTCGGTCCCAGAAGAGCTGGTCGGCCAGTTGCTGGCCTGGCTCGCCGCCCGCGGCTACGCCGACGTGGAGCCGGTGACGCTCGCCGAAGAGACCCTCAAGTTCTCCCTCCCGCCCGAACTCCGAGCCACTCAAAACCCCGGCTAGCAAACCCTCTAAAGATTGGTGGTGCACGATGACCGAAACGACCGAGTCGACCGAGGCCAACGGCCAGCAGCTCAGCCTCAGCACCGATGCCGCCAAGAACCTGGCGACGACCACGAAGACCGCCCCGCAGATGCAGGAGATCACCTCCCGCTGGCTGCTCAAGCTGTTGCCGTGGGTGCAGACCTCCGGTGGCGTCTTCCGGGTCAACCGCCGGCTGACCTACACCCTGGGCGACGGTCGCATCACGTTCACCACCAGTGGCGCGGACGTGCGCGTCATCCCGGCGGAGCTCACCGAGCTGCATCAGCTGCGCGGCTTCAGCGACGGCGAGGTCCTGCAGTCGCTCGCCGACGGGTTCAGCCAGCGCGAGTACGAGTCGGGCGAGGAGATCGTCCGTGAGGGCGCTCCCCTCGACCAGCTGGTCCTGATCGCCCATGGCCGGGTGGCCAAGACCGGCCGCGGCGCGTACGACGATGAGCAGAATCTCGGCGTGCTGGCCGACGGCGACCACTTCGGCGAGGAGTTGCTGGGCGAGCCGGGCCAGTGGGGGTTCTCGGCGACGGCCAAGACCGCCTGTACCGTGCTCACGCTCTCGCGGCAGAACCTGCAGGCGGTCCTCGACCGGTCCCCCGCGCTCCGCGCCCACCTGCGCAGCACCCGGGACGTCGAAGGACGCTCCCAGAACGCCTATGGCGAGGCGGCGATCGAGCTGGCCGCCGGACATACCGGCGAGCCCGCACTGCCCGGCACGTTCGTCGACTACGAACTCAGCCCCCGCGAGTACGAACTGAGCGTCGCCCAGACCGTCCTACGGGTGCACAGCAGGGTCTCCGACCTGTACAACCAGCCGATGAACCAGCTCGACCAGCAACTCCGGCTGACCGTCGAGGCACTACGCGAACGCCAGGAACACGAGCTGATCAACAGCCGCGAGTTCGGGCTGCTGCACAACGCCGACCTCAGCCAGCGCATCCGCACCCGCGGCGGCGCTCCCACGCCCGACGACCTCGACGACCTGCTGTCCACGGTCTGGAAGGAGCCCGCCTTCTTCCTCGCGCACCCGCAGGCCATCGCGGCCATCGGCAGGGAGTGCAGCAAGCGCGGCATCTACCCGCAGGCCAGCGAGGTCAACGGGCACCGCATCCCGGCCTGGCGCGGGGTGCCGATCTTCCCGTGCAACAAGATCCCGATCACCGGCACCCGGACGACCTCCATCCTGCTCATGCGCACCGGGCACGAGAACCAGGGCGTTGTCGGCCTGCACCAGACCGGCATCCCCGACGAATACCAGCCCAGCTTGTCGGTGCGTTTCATGAACATCAATGAGAAAGCCGTCATCTCCTACCTGGTCACTGCCTACTTCTCCGCGGCCGTACTCGTTCCTGACGCACTCGGCATTCTCGAAGACGTCGCACTCGGCAGCTGAGCGCGGATCGGTTCACCCGGCCCAATGATTGGCGGTGTTTCGGTTGACGGAATTGGACCAGCGGGACTCAAGGCAGAGCCTGGGCACGGAGGCGGCACGCCGGCTCGCCACCACGACCAAGACTGCCCCGCAGATGCGGGAGATCTCTTCACGCTGGCTGCTGCGGGCGCTTCCGTGGGTACAAACCGCAGCCGGCACCTACCGGGTGAACCGCCGGCTCACCTATCAGGTCGGCGGCGGCCGGGTCAGCTTCGCCCGCGCGGGCGCTGCGACGCGGGTGATCCCGCCCAGCCTGACCGAGCTGCCGCTGCTGCACGGGTTCGACGGCGACCCGCTGCTCGACACCCTGGCCGGGGAGTTCGAGCAGCGGGAATACGCGCGGGGCGAGACGATCGTGCAGGAGGGCCGCCCGGCCGACGCTCTCCTGCTCCTCGCGCACGGCAAGGCCGACAAGCTGCAGACCGGCCCGTACGGCACCAGCGTCCTGCGGGAGACGCTGGCGGACGGCGATCACACGGGCCACGACCTCCCCGAGCGGGAGGACCGGTGGCCGTACACGCTCAGGGCCGCCACCACCTGCACGGTGCTGCTCCTGCCCTGGGCGGTGTTCCGCGCGCTGACGGCGGTCTCGCCGACGCTGCGGGCGCAGATCGAGGCGCATCGGGACCGGCGGGCCCGGCCGCAGAACAAGCACGGCGAGGCGGCGATCGAGCTGGCCGCCGGACACACCGGCGAGCCCGTGCTGCCCGGCACGTTCGTCGACTACGAACTCAGCCCCCGCGAGTACGAACTGAGCCTCGCCCAGACCGTCCTACGGGTGCACAGCAGGGTCTCCGACCTGTACAACCAGCCGATGAACCAGCTCGATCAGCAACTCCGGCTGAGCATCGAGGCACTACGCGAACGCCAGGAGTACGAGCTGGTCACCAACCGGGACTTCGGGCTGCTGCACAACGTCGATGCCCGGCAGCGGATCTCCACGTACGGCGGCCCGCCTACGCCCGACGATCTCGACGAACTGCTCAGCCGCAGGAAGAAGACCCGTTATTACCTGGCCCATCCCCGCGCCATCGCCGCCTTCGGCCGGCAGTGCAACGCGCGCGGGGTCTACCCCGACACCGTCCAGCTCGACGGCAGCAGGCTGACGGCCTGGCGCGGGGTGCCGATCCTGCCCTGCGACAAGATCCCGATCAGCCCGGAGGGCACCACCTCGATCTTCGCGTTCAGGACCGGCGAGGAGGACTCGGGCGTCGTCGGCCTGCATCAGACCGGCATTCCGGATGAGTACCAGCCGGGGCTCAGCGTCCGCCTGGCCGGCGTCGACGGGAAGGGGATCATGTCGTACCTGGTCAGTGCCTATTACTCGGCCGCGGTCCTGCTACCCGACGCGCTGGGCATGCTCGAGAACGTCGAGGTGATGGGCTGATGACGCGTTCCGTGGATGGGGAGTCGGCCCAGCCATTCGAGCTGCCGGACTTCTACCTTCCGTATCCGGCCCGCCTCAACCCGCACGTCGAGGAGGCGCGCGCGCAGTCCAGGCAGTGGGCGCGCGGCATGGGCATGCTGGAAGGCTCGGGCATCTGGGAGCAGGCCGACCTCGACGCCCACGACTACGCCCTGCTGTGCGGCTACACCCACCCCGACTGCGACGGCGCCGAGCTCTCGCTGATCACCGACTGGTACGTCTGGGTCTTCTTCTTCGACGACCACTTCCTGGAGGCCTTCAAGCGCGGCCACGACCGTGAGGGCGGCAAGCGCTACCTGGACCGGCTGCCCGCCTTCATGCCGATGGACCTGTCGTGCGCGACGCCGGAGCCGACCAATCCGGTCGAGGCGGGGCTGGCCGACCTGTGGGCCCGTACGGTCCCCGCCAGGTCGCTCGCCTGGCGGGAGCGCTTCGCCGAGAGCACCCGCAACCTGCTGAACGAGTCGCTCTGGGAGCTGTCCAACATCAATGCGGGCCGGGTGCCCAATCCGATCGAGTACATCGAGATGCGGCGCAAGGTCGGCGGGGCGCCATGGTCGGCCGGGCTGGTCGAGCACGCCGTGGGGGCCGAGGTCCCGGCGCGCGTCGCCGGCTCCCGGCCGATGCGGGTGCTGCGCGACGCCTTCGCCGACGCGGTGCACCTGCGGAACGACCTGTTCTCCTACCAGCGGGAGACCCAGGACGAGGGCGAGCTGAGCAACGGCGTCCTCGTGCTGGAGAAGTTCCTCGGCTGCACCACGCAGGAGGCCGCCGACGCGGTCAACGACCTGCTCACCTCGCGGCTGCAGCAGTTCGAGCACACCGTGTTCACCGAGTTGGGCCCGCTCTTCGTGGAGCAGGGCCTCGACCCGCTCTCCTGCGCGGGCGTGCTGGCCTACGTCAAGGGGCTGCAGGACTGGCAGTCGGGCGGCCACGAATGGCACATGTCCTCCAGCCGCTACATGAACGAGCGCGCGACCCGCAGAACGCTGGGCACGACCTCGATCGTCGACCTGCTCGGCGCGAAGCGGATCCGCAGCTTCACCCACGTCCCGCACACGCCCGTCGGCCCGTCGCGGATCCCCGACTTCTACATGCCGTTCGAGGTCAGCGGGTCGCCCCACCTGGAGACCGCCCGCCTGAACCTGGTCGCCTGGGCGCGCGCGATGGGGATACTCGAAGCGCAGCCGGGCGTCACCGGCTCGGCCGTCTGGGACGAGCAGAAGCTCGTCGACTACGACTTGGCGCTGTGCGCCTCCGGGCTCCATCCCGACGGGACCCTGGAGGAGCTGGACCTGGCCTCGGCCTGGCTGGCGTGGGGGACGTACGGTGACGACTACTTCCCCGTCGTCTTCGGCCGATCCCGCAACCTGGCCGCCGCCCGCGCCACCGTCGACCGGTTCGGCGCCTTCATGCCGCTCGACGGCTCGGCTCCCCCGGCGCCGATGACCGCTCTGGAGCGGGGGCTGTCCGACCTCTGGACCCGTACGGCTGGGCCGATGAGCATGACCGCACGGCGCAGGTTCCGCGCGGCCATCGAGGACATGTGCGCGTCGTGGCTCTGGGAGCTGGACAACCAGCTGCTGAACCGGGTGCCCGACCCCGTCGACTACATCGAGATGCGGCGGCTGACCTTCGGCTCCGACCTGACCATGAGCCTGTGCCGCCTGACCCGCGAGGATGAGATCCCGGAGGAGGTCCATCGGACCGGGTCGATGATCTCGCTGAACAACGCGGCTTCTGACTACGCCACCCTGCTCAACGACGTCTTCTCGTACCAGAAGGAGATCGAGTTCGAGGGTGAGCTGCACAACGGCGTGCTGGTCGTCCAGAACTTCTTCGACTGTGACTACCCGGTGGCGCTCGGCATCGTCGCCGATCTGATGACGTCCCGGATGAAGGAGTTCGAGCATGTCTTCGCGTACGAGTTCCCGGTCATGTACGACGACCTCCGGCTGGACGGGGAGGCCCGCGCGGCCGTCGACGGCTACGTGGCGGAGCTGCGCGACTGGATGGCGGGCATCCTCAGGTGGCATCGCGACTGCCATCGCTATGACGAGGCGTCGCTACGGCGCCACCACCGGCCGCCGGAGTGGCGGCTGGGCGGGCCGACGGGCCTGGGCACCTCGGCGGCGATGATCGTCTGACCCGGCTTGTGTCGTGTGGGCGGCGTGTTTCGGGTGTGCCGTGCGGGTGTCAGTGCCATCCCAGCAGGTTCAGGAGATGTCGCTGGAACGGCGTGAGGTTACGCAGGTGTATCCAGCGCTCGGCAGGGTCGAGCATCGGCATGGCCAGCACGCGCAGACCTGACAGATCGATGAACGTGAGCTCGCCGGTGTCGACGATGATGTGCGTCTCACCCTCGCGGGCGGCCGCCAGGGTCCGGGCGAGAGCGCAGCTGTTGGTGATGTCGATCTCGCCGCGCAGCGCCAGCGCCGGAACCTCGCACCTGGCCCGCTGGGAGATGCGCAGCTGGTCGTCCTCGTACAGCAGGCGCTCCGACGTTTCGGCCGCCTCGCCGTTCACGGTCATCGCACCCCCCAATCAGACCTCACGCATGGGGGTTGTCGTCGACACGAACCCGGTCTCACATTACACGAAGTATGTTTCACCACCTGATATGCACGAAAATATGGTCGTATTACAGCTAAATCATGAACCATCCGGCACAGGATCTTCCGCCGCCCGGGACTCGCACCAGCGACTGCGCGACCTGCTGGCTCCCCGAGCGGAAGGTCACGCAGTCGGTCGCGGCCGATCTAGAAGCGCTCGGCGACACAATCACCACGGCATTGGACCGCCCATCAGGTAAATTGATCAGCCCGTTCAGGCGGTCGAAGAATTGTCGAGAGAATGGCATTATCAACGCGCTTCACAAATAACCATCCGACGAATTTACACTCGCCTCCGACCAGCCCTGAAGCGAGCCCTCTATTCAAAGTCTTTAGCACTTGATCACCATTCGCGCCAAATGTCCGACCAGTCACGATTTATCGACATATCGCCGTGTGGACAAACTTCAGCTTATAGCCATATGTGGGCCCCGCCTGGCTAAAGGGCGTTTTATCCCCCAAGGGAATGAGGAACGCTCCCTGGAGTGAACGTGAAACGGGCCCTGCTGCTGACGGTCCTGGCGTGCGGCTCGCTCGCGACGCCGGACTCCGGCACCGCGACGGCCGGCGTCCGGCAGGCGTGCGAAAAGGGCACCGGGCGTTGCCCGCAGGCGGCAGGGACCGACCGCGCGGCAGCTGGAGGCGCAGCGGCCGGACGCGCGGCAACTGGCGGCGTGGCAGCTGGCGGTGCGGCGGCTGGAGGCGTCGCCGTGCGGGCCGCGCTGGGGATGCTCGGCGTCCCCTATTCGTGGGGCGGCGGCGGGCCCCAGGGCCCCGGCTACGGCATCGGACACGGCAAGAAGACCAAGGGCTTCGACTGCTCGGGGCTCACGGAGTACGCCTGGGCGAGCGCGGGCGTGTCGATCGGCACGACGACGCACGAGCAGTGGCGGTCAGGGGCCAGGGTGCCCAAGGAGCAGGTCGCGCCAGGGGACCTCGTCTTCTACGACAGCAAACCGCGACGCCAGGGACCAGAGCACGTGGGGCTGGCCGTGGACGGCACGCGGATCGTCGACGCTCCGTTCACCGGGGAGGTCGTCCGCCTCGACCCGCTGAACAAGCCGCATTTCATGGGGGTGATCCGTCCCGGAACCGTCCATCCCGAGACCGTCTACCCCGAGACCGTCCGTCCCGAGAGCGCACGTCCTGGCAGCGCACTTCCCAGCAGTGGACGTCCCAGCAGCGCGCGTCGCAGCAGTCCGCCGTCCAGCAGCGCGCGATCCACCAGCGGGCCTTCCAAGGGCGCGCCTTCCGCTAGGCGCGGGCATTCCGGCAGACACGGCGGCTCCGCCAAGGGCGGGCACTCCGCCAGGCACGGGCACTCCCCCAAGGGCGGGCACTCCGGCAGGCACGGGCACTCTGGCAGACACGGCGGCTCCGCCAGGCACGGGCACTCCGCCAAGGGCGGGCATTCCGGCAGGGGCAGGCATTCGGCCAGGCGCGGGCATTCCAGCAACCGGCGGAAGGGGAGCACCTCGCGGCCCGGGTCGTGATCGCGATCGTGACCCGGGCCGCTCGGCGTTCCGTCTCGGTGCGCATCCGAGCGGAGTCCGTGGCCTCGCGAGTATCCACGGAGATGGTTCAGGCGGATCGCCCAAGCGTCGATCCGGCGGAAGGTGCGGCCGGCAGCCCTACGGCATGTGCCCGTGGGGCCCTACGGCATGCCGGGCGGCATGTGCCCGTGGAGCCGGGAGCGGACCTTCCCGCCTATGCCGCGATGGTGTCAGCGGTTGTTGTTCAGCAGGTGAAGGTTGACGTCCTGCAGGTTCGCGGTCGTCGGAACGTTCGTGTACTTGGCCGCGTCGCTCACCCCGGTGAGGTTGTCCAGGGTGCTGAGCTGGCTCAGCAAGGACGGGGCGCCGATGTAGGGGTTCGGGCCGACGTCGGCCGAAGCCGCAGAGACGCAGAAGCCGAGAGCGGCGCCCGCGATGGCTGCACCAGCGAGAATGCGACGGATCATGTTTGTTTCCTCCGTTTGATGGGCGCGGAATTCCCGGCGCCTTAGTCGTTTTGTGCAGGGCTGTGAAGGTGCCGCCAATAACAATCGCGGCAGCCGATCGATGTCGCAACCCAAAAACGCCTGCTCGCGGTCAAGGAGGCGCCTCGTTTTCTTGGCATTCGACTTTCCGAGCTCACCGGCCGGCGAACTGCATATGCGCTTGCCTCGTACACGGCTAAACGAGTTTCATTTATCCGCGCATCGAGAATGATTGGCTTATCGCGCGGGCCGGTTTAGCAAGGATCACCCCGGGCTTGGCACCACTACACCGAACGATGTAGCGCGACCGCCGCCCGTTGGGGGACGTCCGGGACGAATCCACCGATCAAGATGGGCCGGAGTCCGCGAATCCGGAGGTCGAGCGGTGGTCGAGATAACAAATCGGGTCATACGGCCGCGCGTACGCAAGGGCGTGCTCGTCGTTCACGTCATCGCGTCGGTCGCGTTGCTCGGCGAGGTGTGGGGGCTCGTCGTGCTGAACACCGTGGCGACGGTGACGGACGATCTCGGGCTCGCCCACGCGGCCTACCGGCTGATGCCGAGCCTGGTGTTCGCGGGCGGCATCCCGCTCAGCCTCACCGCGCTGGCCACCGGGATCACGCTCGGCCTGACCAGTCACTGGGGGCTGGCCCGCCACTACTGGGTGCTGGCCAAGCTGGTGCTGCTGGTGTCGGTCATCTGCCTGGGGATGTTCCTGTTCGACCCCGAGGGGATGGCCGCCGCGACCGAGGGCGCGACGCGGCCTGCCGAGGGCCGTCAGTGGGGACAGGTCGCGGTACTGGGCGGCCAGCTGGCCACGTTGCTGACCGCCACCACGCTGTCTGTGCTCAAGCCACGGGGACGGGTGCGATAAGTCCGCGCCCACAGCGGCGGGACACGTCCGATAAGTCCGCGCCCACAGCGGCGGGACGGGTCCGATAAGTCCGCCCCAAAGCTGCGGTAGCGGGTGCGATAGGAAATGGCCATGAATGATGATCTGCCGGAACTCGTGCGGGCGGCCCATGAGCGGGCGAAAGCGGCCGGGTTCGACTACTCCTGTGACCCGGACGTCGGGCGGCTGCTCGCCGTACTGGCCGCCCAGGTGCCGGAGGGTGGCCGGATTCTGGAGATCGGCACCGGCCTGGGGGCGGGGGTCGGGTGGCTGGTCAGCGGGCTGCGGCCGCGGACCGACGTCACGGTGACGACGATCGAGAGCGACCCCGAACGGGCCGGGCTCGCGGCCCAGGGCTGGCCGGAGTTCGTCGACCCGCGCGTCGGCGACGCGCTCGAGTCGCTGGCCGGGCTGGGCACCTTCGACCTGATCTTCGCCGACGCGGGTGCGGGCAAGCAGGTGGGGCTCGAACGGACGATCGCCGCGCTCAACCCCCGTGGCGTGCTGCTGGTGGACGACATGGTGCCCTACCCCGGGGTGACCTGGGAGGAGGAGTTCGTCCGCAGGCAGGAGGGTGTGCGACAGACCTTGCTGGACCACGATCGGCTGGTCGCGGTCGAGCTGGCGCACGGCTCCGGCGTCATCCTGGCGACGGCCCGCTGAACCATCCCAGAAACGGCGGTCGGCTCAGTCGCACCAGGGAGGAACTTGCGGACCTTGCGGGCGAACGGCTCAAGGTCGCCGCCCAGGTCCCACAGGTCCGCGCCGGGCAGGGCGAACGTGGGAGGATTAGCCCATGGCAGAGATCGTCGGAGGGGGACGTCCGGTCAACGACGCCGAGCGTCGGGTGATCTCATTCCTGCGCGACCACGCACCCGCCGACTGGCTGTTGCTGCACAACGTCGAGCTCCCGCGCGGCGACGACGTCTTCGAGGTGGACCTGCTCGTGCTGACCGGCCACTCGCTGGTCGTCGTCGACGTCAAGGGCACCCGTGGCCGGATCGAGGTGTCGGGCACGCGCTGGTTCCCGCCGCGCAGGGAGGCGTTCGGCTCTCCCGTGACGAAGCTGCGGGGCATCGCGAAGGCGCTGAAGGGGCTGCTGGTCTCCAAGGACACGCGGCTGGAGCGCGTCTACGTCGACAGCCTCGTGGTCCTCACCTCGCCCGACGCCGAGCTCGTCGACCCGGCCGGGCGCGACGCGGTCAACGTCACCACCCTCGATGGGCTGCTGGCCACGCTGAGCGACATCTCGCGGGTCAGGCGCGGGTGCAGTCACCGCATCAAGCCGTACCTCACCGGGATTCTCGACTCGCTCAACCAGACCGTACGCCGGAGCACCGCGCCGCCCAGGTTCGGCAACTGGGAGGTCGAGGAGCAGCTCGGCGGCGACGCGAAGGTGACCGAATACCGGGCCTTCAACGCGACACTCCCGGGCAGCGAGACCGTGCTGCTCCGGGTCTACCAGGCCGACCCGCTGGCCGATCAGGAGTCGCGGGCGGCCGAGCGGCAGCGGATCGCCAACGCCTATCAGACGCTGGCCCGCATCCCGCCACACCCGTGCGTGGTGCGCTCACGTGACTTCTTCGCCATCGACGACGAGAGCCGGTTCGTGCTGGTGCTCGACGACGTGCACGGCGAGGCGCTGCACCTGCGCCTGGGCAGCGGCGTACGACTCGGCGTGATCCAGGACATGCTGCGCGGCCTGGCCCACGCCCACGCCCACGGCGTCATCCATCGGGCGCTGACCCCGGCCTGCGTGCTGGTGACCGACGGGCACGCGGTGCTGACGGGGTTCGACTACGCCAAGCCGGGAGCGCGCAACTACACGGTCGCCCACGAGCTGGGCAACGTGCTCGACGCCCACTACGTGGCCCCCGAGTGCCACGAGCGGCCCGAGATGATGACGGCCGCCTCCGACGTCTACGCGGCCGGGGTGATCGCCTACCAGCTGCTCACCGGCGAGCTGCCGACCAGCTCCGACACTCAAGGGCCCGACGTTCCCGACGTGGTGCGCCGGATGCTGGACCACTCTCCCGCCAAGCGCCCGAGCGCGGCCGAGTCTCTTGAGGCGCTGGCTGGAATGCCGCAGCGATCCCGCCTCAAGCGATTTGTCCGTCGCATAGTGTCTGGATCATGACGAGTGAGCTCCGTCCCGTGACCGAGGACGATCTGCCCTTCCTCAACCGGCTGTTCAACGACCAGGAGAGCACGGGCCTCCATCAGTGGTACGGCTGGCAGGATCCCCACCGCCTCCGCCGGCGCTGGGAGGACAACGGGATGCTCAACGCCGACGGCGGCATGGTGTTGATCACCGAGGGCGAGGACCGCGTTGGTTTGATGACCTGGAGCAAGCAGATGACCTCCAGCATCTCCTACTGCTGGGATATGGGGCTCATCGTGGCGCCCGAGTTTCGCGGCAAGGGCCACGGCACGCGGGCCCAGCGGCTCCTGGTGCGCTACCTGTTCGACCATTCGCCGGTCAACCGGGTCCAGGCGTCGACCGAGGTGAGCAACCTGGCCGAGCAGCGCTCCCTGGAGAAGGCCGGGTTCACCAGGGAGGGCGTCCTGCGCGGATGTGCCTTCCGCGCAGGCGAGTGGCACGACGGCGTGCTGTACAGCGTGATCCGCGCGGACCTCGGCCCGCGGGGCTAGGCGGGCAGGCTGCGGCGCAGCACGGTGGCGTGGTTGAGATAGTCGAGTGCCAGCCCGGTGCGCCCGGCCGAGTGGTGCACCTCGCCCAGCATCTGCGTGCTCGACGCCTCCCCGCTCCGGTCTCCGAGTGCCTGGAAGATCTCCAGTGACCGCTCAAGCCCCGCGGAGGCCGGTGCCCACTCCCCACGGGCCGCCTGCAGCCCGGCGAGGCTCTGGAGGGCGTACGCGCCGCAGTGCCGGTCTCCGAGCGACTCGAAGATGTCGAGCGCGTGCCGGTGGAAGGACATGGCCTTGTGCAGGTTGCCCATCTGCAGGCAGACGCAGCCCTCGCGGTGGGCGTCGCCGAGCTCCTGAGCCAGCCGCATGGCCTGGCCCAGCGATTCCGATGCCAGGGCCAGGTCGCCCGACTTGAGGCAGACCCGGCCGATGGCCTGCCTGGCGAACGCCTCGCCGTGCGGGTCGTCCGCCGCCAGGAACATGGCCAGGGCGCGCTTGAAGTGCCCGAGCGACTGGGCGTGCCGGCCCCTGAACTGGCTCACCGCGCCGAGCCCGCAGATCGAGGTCGCCTCCGCCCGCAGGTCGCCGATGTCGTGGAAGAGCCGCCGGGATCGGGTGAAGTCCTCGACGGCCTCCTCGTACCGGTCCTGGTAGAGAGAGACCTGGGCCAGGCCGCGCAGCATGGCGGCCTCTCCGTACGTGTCGCCGGACGCGCGGGCGGCATCGAGAGCGACGGTGTGGGTACGCTCCCACGTGTCGAGATGGCAGTGCAGGTCCAAGTAGGGGACCATCGCGGCGGCCAGCCCCCAGGCCGACTCGGCCAGCCCGGCCTCCGCGGCGACGCTCACGGCCCCGACCAGCGTCTCGTGCTCGGCCTCGAACCACCCCAGCGGGTCGGAGGTCAGCCGGTCGAGCGTCTGCTCGGGCAGCCGCCAGCGCGGCGCCCTGGCGGCGGTGAGGCTGAAGACGGTGGTGGGCAGCCGGGCCATGGCGTGCTCGGTGGTCGCGGTCCAGGCGGCGAGCACCCTGGTCAGGCCGGTACGGTCGGAGCCGCGTTCGAGCGCGTGGCGGCGGATCAGATCGGGCACCCGGTAACGCGGCTGGCCCACCGGGTCGGTGCCGACCAGCTCCAGCAGGTTGACGTCCACCAGCAGGTCGGTGACGTCGTCGGCGCGGTGCCTGTCGAGGGCGGCGTCGATCACCCAGCCGGGCTGGGCCACGGCGCCCAGGAGGCCGAGCGTGCCCAGCGTACGGGCGGCTTCGTCGGGCAGGTGGCGGTAACTGCGGTCGAGGCAGACCCGCACCTCTTTCAGCTCGCTCAGCCGGTCGTCGTCCAGCCGCTGTCTGAGCACCGAGAGCGACCAGCCCGGCCGGCCCGCCAGGCGCGATCCGGCGCTGCGCACGGCCACCGGCAGGCGCCCGCACGCCTCCACGATCGCCAGGGCCGCCTCGTGCTCGCGGGACACCCGATCCGTGCCGATGATCCTGCCGAGCAGCGTCAGCGCGTCGTGCGCGGACAGCTCTCCGAGGTCGACCTGGATCGAGCCGGGTAACTCCGTGATCCGGCGCCGGCTGGTCACGATGACGGCGCAGTCGTTTCCGGGCAGCAGCGGCCGTACCTGGGCGGCGTCGAGCGCGTCGTCGAGCAGTACGAGCATCGGCTGCTTGGACAGCATCGACCGGAACAGCGCCGAGCGCTCGTGGATCGTCGGCGGCGGCGTCTCCACGCCGAGCGCCCGGAGCGCCTCGGCAAGCAGGTCGGCCGGCTCCCTGCCGTCGAGTTCGAGATAGAGCTGCCCGCCGGGGAAGGCGTCGCGCAGGCCGTGGGCGGCGTGTACGGCCAGCGCCGACTTCCCGGCCCCCGGCGAACCGGAGACGACCGCGATGGAGAAGGGCTTGGCCAGCAGGGCCAGCTGGTCGGCCCGACCGGTGAAGTCGGGCAGGTCCGGCGGCAGCTGCCGGGGCGCGACCGGTGGGGCCTCGTCGGCCAGGATCGACTCGTGGGCGCGACGCAGGTCGGCGCCCGGTTCCACGCCGAGCTCGTCCACCAGCTGGGCGCGGATCGTGGCGTAGGCCCGCAGCGCCTCGGCCTTGCGGCCGGCCCGGTTCAACGCCAGGACGAGACGGCTCCACAGGTCTTCCCGGTAGGGGTGCTCCACCAGCAGCCCGCGCAGCTGGGTGATCGCCCCGGCGTGGTCGCCGCTCTCGATCCGCTGGCCGATCAGCTCTTCGGCGGCGCGTAACCGTACCTCGTTGAGCGGTTCGAGGCGGCGGTCCCAGAGCGGGCTGCCCGGCAGGTCGGCCAGCGGCGCCCCGCGCCAGAGCGCGAGCGCGTCGGCGAAACGGGCCTGCGCGACCAGCTCCTCGAACGCCAGCAGGTCCAGCGCGCCGTCCGGTACGTCGATGGCGTAGCCGGAGCCGTCGCCGCGCAGGTACTCGGCGCCGAGGTCTGTCCGTAAGGAGCTGACATACGTGCGTAAGTTCGCCTGTGCGGAGCGTGGCGGGCGATCGTGCCAGAGCACCTCGACCAGCTGGTCGGCGCCGACGATACGGCCGCTGTCCAGCAACAACGTGGCTAGCAGGATCCTCGGCTTCTTGCCGGAGATCCGTACGGACCGTCCCGACGATCGGACTTCCAACGGCCCAAGAACATGAAAGGTGACCGACATGGTGCATCAGCTCCTCTTTAGAGGCCTGACCACCTTTTGTATCGGTTCTGGACGATTCTTGTGCGGCGAATGCCGACCCTAGTCCCACAGATCCCATCCGAAAAGGATCACAACTCCGGCAACTTCGCCTCCTACGCGGGCCCGGTGACCGCCGCGGCGGCCGGCGAGTGCGTCAAGTGGGGCGGCAAAGCCGGCGTCAGCGCATAGAACAGTCCCTCCGAGCATTGCGGGTCCTGATCATGATGAAGAAGCTCCTGTTAGCCGGTGTGCTCATCGTGGGCGCCCAGCAGGCGGTCCTGGTGGGCTCCGCCCAGGCGACCTCCGCGCAGGCGACCGCCGTCACCCTCTCGGCCGCCTTCGACAAGGCCGCCGCCACCTACGAGGTGCCGCGTGACCTGCTGGTCGCGCTCGGCTACGCGGAGACGCACCTCGACGGCCACGGCGGCGAGCCCAGCGCCAGCGGCGGCTACGGCGTGATGCACCTGGTCAGCAACCCCACCACGAAGGCGCTGGAGGACGCGGCCAAGATCACGTCCCAGACCGCGGCGAAGCTCAAGACCGACGACGCGGCCAACGTGCTCGGTGGCGCCGCCGTGCTGCGCGCCAAGGCCGACAAGCTCGGCCTGACCGCGGCCGAGCGCAAGGACCCCGCCAAGTGGTACGAGGCGGTCGCCGCGTACGGCGGCGCGGCCAACGCGAGCACCGCCCGGATCTACGCCGACGCCGTCTACGAGGTGCTGGCCAACGGCGTCAACACCGCGGGCGTGAAGGCCGCCGCGAAGGTCGTGGAGCCGGACCGCGGCAAGTACGACAACGCGGACCCGCGCACGCTCGCGGCCACCACCGACTACCCCGGTGCCCTGTGGGCCGCGGCCAGCTCGTCGAACTACGCCGTGTCCAACCGGCCCACCGACGAGAAGATCGACCGGATCATCATCCACGTGACCCAGGGCTCGTACGCGGGCACGATCTCGTGGTTCCAGAACTCCGCCGCCAAGGTGTCGGCCCACTACGTGGTGCGCTCCTCCGACGGGCAGATCACGCAGATGGTGCGGGAGAAGAACCGCGCCTTCCACGCCGGTGTCAGCTCCTACAACCACCGCTCGGTCGGCATCGAGCACGAGGGCTTCATCAACGACGCCTCGTGGTTCACCGACCAGATGTACCGCTCGTCGGCCGCGCTGACCAGGAACATCGCCGACCGGTACGGCATCCCGAAGGACCGCAGCCACATCATCGGCCACGTCGAGGTGCCCGGCTCGGACCACACCGACCCCGGTTCGCACTGGGACTGGAACAAGTACATGAGCTACGTCGGCGGCGGCTCCGGCGGCGGCACCAACCCGTACACGGCGGAGAAGGTCTGCGGCACCGGCTACAAGGTGATCGACTCGCAGGCCCTCGGCACCTCGGGCACGGTCTACCTGCTCTACAACAGCACCAACGCCAACAACTGCGTCGCCACGCTGAAGAAGACCTCGCTCGGCAAGGCCAGCGCGGCCAGCGCGTTCCTGCAGGTGGCCGGCAAGACGAAGGTCAGCGACTCGGGCAGCTTCACCTACTACGCGGGTCCCGTCAGGGCGGCCGCGGAGGACAAGTGCGTGAAGTGGGGCGGCTCGGTCGGCACGGCGACCTACGAGAGCCCTTCCGAGCACTGCGGCTGATCCCCCTCGGCTGCGGTGCGACGGCCCTGACATCCCCTCCGGTGTCAGGGCCGTTTTATTTGGTTTCGAGTACGTCGAGGATGTCCACGACGTACAGGAGGGGACGGCCCGCCTCCTCGGCGGGGAAGGCGACGCGGGCGCCCACGCGCTGGCCGGCCAGACCGGCCACCCAGCCGGGCGGCGCCGCCTCCGGCCCGAGCGTGAAGGCGCTGGGGCCGCCGCGCAGGTACGACGAGTCGACGACCCGGCGGCCCGGCCACTCCACCGCGACGTACTGGACGATGACCTTCGCGCCCGCCCGCACCGCGGGGCCGGAGCCGCCGATGAGGACGCGGGGCGCGCGGTCGTTCGGTACGTCCGGCAGGGTCCGTCCGACGAGGCGGGCGTCCGGTGGGTAACCGCCCAGGATGTCGAAGACCAGCACCAGCGTCTCGGCCGGGCGGGTCCCGCCGAGCGGCGGCCCGGGGCCGTACGAGAGGGCCGCGGGACCGACGAGCATGACCCGGCTGCCCGCCGACCGGCCGATGAGCGCCTCGCGCCAGGAGTCCGGCACGTGCCGCCCGTCGAAAAGGACCCTGGCGGGCCGATGGTCGTCGTACGTGTTCGTGTACGGCAGATTGCCCGACCACCGGCGGACCTCGACGTCCGCCAGCACCACGTCACCCGGCATGGTCGGCCGCCCGCTGCCCACCGACAGCACCGTCACCCGCGGCAGGGGATCCGGCACGCCGTCCGGGATCGTGATGACCGGCCGAACGCCGAAGGCCCCCGTCACGACCGGCAGCGGGCCCTGCCCGATCGGCCCGCAGGCGGCGAGGAGCACGAACACGAGCACGCCGAGCCAGAGCAAGCGCACCGATTCCCCCCATATCCTGATCCGCCTGACTACTTACCTGGACCGGCACGAGGAATGCGTCCGACCGGGCCATCTCCCGGCAAAGGCGCGGGAGACTGGAGCGATGAGCAAGCCGAATCTGGCCCGCAGGGTCGCGGACGCCGCCGAGATCGCGCTGGCCAGCCGTAAATACGTGACGTTCATCGACGTGGTGACCGGCCTGCGCTGGGTGCAGTCGCGGCACGTCGACACCTGGCGGCAGGGCCGCGCGGCCACGCTGGCCGAGCTGGCGCCTGTCGACGACGACCGGCTGGTCATGGCCGCCGCGCTGCTGAAGGACTGGGCGACCGCCAAAGGGCTCCGGCCGGTGGAGACCCCCTACGTCTCCGGCAGCCGCGACCGCCGCGAGCTGCGCTTCACCGCCGACCACGGGCAAGAGGCGTTCCGCGTCCACTGGCTTTCCCCCGACCTCAGCGAGGCTCGGGTGCGGCAGCTCACCGAGCGGCAGAGCAAGGCGCCCGACCTGGTGGTGGTGGCCCCGCTCAACGCCTGGACGTGCGCGACCTGCGGCGACACGGGCCCTTATCTGATCATGGAAGAGGACGAGCCCCACTGCCTGACCTGCGCGGACATGGACCATCTGGTCTTCCTGCCGTCGGGCAACGCGGCCCTCAGCCGCCGGGCGAAGCAGGAGAGCGGCCTGTCGGCGGTGGTCGTTCAGTACAACCGGCGGCGCAAGGTCTACCAGCGCCAGGGGCTGCTGGTCGAGGAGCAGGCGAGGGCGGCGGCGGAGGAACGCTGCCTGGCCGACGAGGAGGTGCGGCTGCGCCGCCGCGAGCGCGACCGGGAGCGCCGGGCGGACCAGGACGTCGAATACCAGGCGCGGATGGCGGCCGAGATCGCCCGGCTCTTCCCCGGCTGCCCGCCCGCGCGGGCCCAGGAAGTGGCCGCCCACGCCGGTCAGCGCGGCAGCGGCCGGGTCGGGCGCACGGCGGCGGCCAAGGTGCTCGACGAGAACGCGATCACGCTGGCCGTGGTGGCCTCGATCCGCCACCTCGACACCGACTACGACCAGTTGCTCATGTCGGGGGTGCCGCGCATGGAGGCCCGCGAGCTGATCAGGGACCGGATCGACGCCAAGCTGGCCGAGTTCCGGCGCGTTGGGTAGCGTCCGTAGGCATGGATGACTGGCAGGACGTACGGGAGCGACTGCGGGTGTTCGCGCTCGGGCTGCCGGAGACGCACGAGGACCATCCGTGGGGCGAGACAGTCGTCAAGGTGAACAAGAAGGTGTTCGTCTTTCTCGGCATGGACGAGCAGAGCGAGAAGTGGGACCCGTCCTTCACCGTGAAGCTGCTGTCCGAGGCGCGCGGCCACGCGCTGACCGTCGAGGGAGCCGCCCCCAGCGGCTACGGGCTGGGCAAGGCCGGGTGGGTGTCGGTGCCGTTCCTGGCCGAGCTGCCCGAGACCGAGGTGCTGCTCGACTGGGTCGAGGAGAGCTACCGGGCTATCGCGCCGAAGCGGGCGATCAAGGTGCTCGACGGCGAGACCTGATCACCCGCGCCTGCCTCACTTGGAGAAGGCCGCCAGGGCGATGGCGAGGGCGCGCTGGTTCTGGCCGGAGCTCTTGGCGTCGGTGGAGTTGACCGAGTAGACGAGCGTGCGGCTCAGGTCGCGGGTGGCGCCGATGCCGGCCGCGCTGCCCCACCTGGCGCCGGTCTTGCCGTACGCCACGAGGCCGCCGGGCAGCTCCATCCTGGCCAGGCCCGAGGTGTAGACGGCGTCGCCCTTGCCGCCGTACGCCTTCACCGGCGGCACCGTGAACATCGGCTCCAGCTGCGCGGCGGGCACGACCTTGCCGCTGAACAGCGCCTTGACGAACTTCTCCAGGTCCGCGGTGGTGGAGATGAGGTCACCCGAGGCCCAGGTCGAGGTGACGCTGGTCGTGGTCATGTTCACCAGGTAGCCCGCGCCGTACTTGATCGCGTCGGGAAAGCCCTGGGGCACGGTCTGGTAGCCCTGGTTGTGCCTGCCCCGGATGCGGACCGAGGTGCCCGGCAGGTAACTGTCGGTCATGCCGACGGGCCGCAGGATCCTGGTCGTCACCTCGTGCTCGTACGAACGCCCGGTGATCTTCTCGATGAGCAGGCCGGCGACGAAGGTGTTGGTGTTCAGGTAGTGCTGCTGGCTGCCGGGCGTGAACTCGATCGGGTTCTCCACCGCCTTGGCGACGTACTCCTCGGGCGTCCACTTCTCGAACCGGGTGGCGTAGATGTCGGCGAAGTCATCGCTCACCTTGGGCGCGGGCAGCCCGCTGGTGTGGTTGAGCAGCTGGCCGACCTTGATCGCCGGGTAGTCGGCGGGCAGCAGGCCGGGCAGGTACTCCTGGACCGTGCCGCCGAGCGACAGCTTGCCCTCGGCGACGAGCTGGAGCACCACCGACACCGTGAAGGTCTTGGTGACGCTGCCCGCCCGGAACCGGGCCCCGGCCTTGGCGGGCCGCTTCGTCCGCAGGTCCGTCACGCCGGACACGCCCTGCCACGAGCCCGCCGAGCCGCTCACCCGTACGTCGGCCGCAGTGGCGTCGGCGGCGGGCAGGCCCTCGATGCTCTTCCGCAACGCCGCCGCGTTGATGGGCGGCACCCCCACCTCAGCCGCGGCCTGTGTACCCATGAAGGCCCCGGCTGTGAGGGCGGCCGAAAGGACGAGAGCGGCGGCATAGGTGCGCTTCATGGGATATCTCCAGGTGAGAGGCGGTAATTCGACTGCCTCAATCCTGTCGATCGCGCCCTCCGGCCGGATCGCCGACGCAGGCGATCTTCCGCCTCACTCCCGAGAGGGAGGCACTCGGCCGCTCAGGTGACTCGCTCAGGTGACTCGCTCAGGTGACTCGCTCAGGTGACCGCGAGCCGCTGGGCGTACTTCTCCTCCCGCCAGAGCTCCTTCTCCAGCACCTCGGCCAGGACGGCGGCGGCGTCGTACACGTCCACGAACCGGGTGTACAGCGGCGCGAAGCCGAAGCGGAGGATGTCGGGCGCGCGGAAGTCGCCGTGCACGCCCCGGTCGATGAGCGCGCGCATCACCGGATAGCCGTCGGGGTGGTAGAAGCTGACCTGGCTGCCCCGCTCGGCGGCCGCGCGCGGCGAGGCCAGCTCCAGCGAGTCGCCGACCAGGTCGATGAAGAGTGAGGTCAGCGCGACGCTCTTGGCCCGGACCTGGCGCATCGGCACCCGCTCCCACACGTCGAGCGCCGCCTCCAGCGCCGCGAACGACAGCACGTGCGGGGTGCCGACCGCGAACCTCCTGATCCCCTCGGCCGGCCGGAAGTCCCGCTCGAACGCGAACGGCTCCGCGTGGCCGTGCCAGCCGGACAGGATGTTCTCGGCGTCGGCCTGGTGGCGCGGGTTCACGTAGAGGAACGCGGGCGCGCCGGGACCGGCGTTGAGGTACTTGTAGGTGCAGCCGACCGCGAAGTCGGCCATCGAGACGTCCACCTCCATGGCGCCGACGCTGTGGCACACGTCCCACACCATCAGCGCCCCGGCCGCGTGCACCCGCTCGGTCACCGCGGCCACGTCGTGGCGGGCGCCGGTGCGGTAGTCGACCTCGGACAGCAGCACCACGGCCGCGTCGTCGAACCGGCCCTCGGCGAAGTCGCGGACCTCGTAGCCCAGTGTCCTGGCCAGCCCTTGGACCATGTAGTGGTCGGTGGGGAAGTTCCGTACGTCGGAGACGATCACCCGCCGGTCGGGCCGGAGCCGCGTCGCGGCCGCGACCGCCTGATAGATGGCGATCGAGGTGGTGTTGCCCACCACGACCTGGCCGGGGCCCGCACCGATGAGCGGGGCCAGCCGGTCGCCCGTGGTGAGCGGCTGGGCGTACCATCCCGCGTGGTTCCACCCGCCGACGAGGTGCCCGCCCCACTCGTCCTCGACGGCCTGCCGGACCCGTTCGGAGGTACGGCGGGGCAGCGCGCCGAGCGAGTTGCCCACCAGGTAGACGACGCCCTCGGGCAGCACGAACTCGTCCCTGAAGTCCCGCAGCGGATCCTCGGCGTCCAGGGCGAGGCAGCGGTCGCGATCCAGCACGCGATTACTTCCTTTCTGGGGGAATCGTGGCGATTACCCGATTGATTCCATTTTCATACCTACGCACGTACCAGTTCTGCACCGGATTGTGCGTCGTGGGGTCGAGCCGGAACGTGCCGCGCGGGCTCGCCAGGTCGCCCACCCGGCCGAGCGCCGTGGACAGGTCGCCACCCAGCGCGGCCGCCCGGTCGATGAGCCGCATGGCGTCCCAGCTCTGCAGCGCCACGGCCGACGGGTTCCGGCCCGTCTTGGCCTTCCAGGTGGCCACGAAGGCGGCGTTCTCGGGCGTGGTGAGCGCCGGTGAGTAGAGTCCGACGCTGGTCATCCCCTCGGCGTCGGCCCCGATGGCTTCGAGCACGTCCTCGTCGGCGAGGTTCTGGCAGGCCAGCAGGTCGATCTTGGTGTCATAGCCGAGCTGCTTGAAGGTCTTGGCGAACGTGACCGCCTCGCCGCCCGCGTAGAAGGCGTACAGGAGCTTGGCGTCCGGCGGGATGCGCTTGAAATAGGGCGTCAGATCCTCGCTCTTGCCGTACGGGGTGAGGATGCGCTTGAGCGGCTTGACCCCGTAGCCCTCGGTGAAGCCGTCGAGCGTCTCGGTGCCCCCCGAGTAGTCGGAGGCCATCAGCACGACCCCCGCCTTGCCGTACCGCTCGGCGGCGTACCTGCCCGCCGCGTAGCCGTGCGCGTGGTTGGTGAACGAGACCCGGAAGACGCCGGGCCCGCCCAGCTCGTCGGCGCCGGCGTTAGCGATCACCACCGGCGTGCCGGCCGCCTCCTTGACCACCGACACAGCGACCGGCGAGGCGAGCAGACCGGTGATCACGCTCACCCGATCGCGCGCGATGAGCGACCTGGCCTGCTGCTGCCCCTTCTCCGGGTTGCCCGCGTCGTCGGCGACGACCAGCGTGGCCGGTCTGCCGCCCAGCTTGCCACCGTGCTGGTCCAGGTAGAGGCGCATGGCCGCCTCCATGTCGTCGCCGAGCACGGCGTAGACCCCGGTCTGCGAGATGATCGCGCCGACCTTGAGCGTGGGATCCGGCTCCGACTCCAGCGTGGGCGAGACACCGCAGCCCGCCGCCATCAGCACCACCGCCAGTCCGAGGAGTGGCCCGCGCACCGGCGCTCCCCTCAAGCCCCGGGCCGGGAAGGACTCGGCAGCGCCCCCGGCTTCAAGACGGCGCGCGGCTTCATGAGGAGAACACCGCGCGGACCGACCCCAGGCCGTCGACGTGCGCCTCGAAGTCGTCGCCCGGCCCGATCGGCACGATGGGCCCGAGCGAGCCGGTCAGCACCACGTCTCCGGCCCGCAGCGCGCGGTCGGTCCGGCCGACCCGGCTCGCCAGCCATACGGCCGCGTTGAGCGGATGGCCCAGGCAGGCGGCGCCGGAGCCGGCCGAGACCTCCTGGCCGCCGCGCGTCATCGTCATCGCGGCCCCCCGCAGATCCAGGCCCATCAGGGAGACCGGCGTGTTGCCCAGCACGTACGCGCCCGCGGAGGCGTTGTCGGCGATCGTGTCGGCCAGCGTGATGTCCCAGTCGGCGATGCGGGAGTCCGCGATCTCGATGGCCACCAGCGCGAACTCCACCGCCCTGATCACCTCGGCCGCCGTGAAAGGCCCGCCGACCAGGTCACGGCCGAACACCAGCGCGACCTCCGCCTCGGCCCGCGGCTGCAGAAATCGCTCCACCGGGATAGGAAGCCCATCGAGGTAGGCCATGTCCGCGAAAAGCATGCCGAAGTCTGGCTCGTCGATGCCGAACTGCTTCTGCATCAGCGGGTTGGTGACACCCACTTTCCTGCCGACCACCCGCCGCCCCGCCTCCAGCGCCCGCCGCGTGTTGATCTCCTGTACGGCGTAGCCCTCGGCGGCGGTGCTGACCATGTCTCTGACGGGAGCGCACGGCTTGCCCGAGCGCGCGGCCTCGGCCAACCGGTCGGCCGCGTGGGCACGGGCGTCTACCGCCGCTGACCATTCGTCCTGCATCAGGCTGCTCCTTGGGTAGGCCGTGGAATGTCTCTAGCATCGTCTCCTCCGGCGGCTCCAGGCGCCATGCCGTACATAGCCGATCTGTGCCACACCGGCCCGTCTTGCTGCACAACTACCCGCGGATCGCCATCCTTGACTCCATGCAGAAGCGCACAGAACGCATCACGGCCCACGACGGCTCCTTCGACGTCCACGTCTGGCTGCCCGACAGCGGCAGCGGGCCCGGCATCCTGCTCATCCAGGAGATCTACGGCGTCGGGCCGTACATCGCGAAGGTGGCGGAGGAGCTGGCCGACCTCGGCTACGTGGTGGCCGCGCCCGACCTGTTCTGGCGGCTCCAGCCCAACTGGATCGGCGAGCACACCCCCGAGGGCACGGCCGCCTCGATCGAACTGGCCGGGCGCTTCGACGTCCCGCAGGCCGTGGCCGACTGCGCGCTCACCCTCGCCCGGCTGCGCGAACTGCCCGAGGTGAGCGGCGGCTGCGGGGCGCTCGGGTTCTGCCTGGGCGGCTCGCTCGCGTTCATGCTGGCCACCCAGACCGAGCTCGACGCCGTACTGTCCTTCTACGGCTCGGCCGTGCCCGAGGCGGCCGGGTTGATGGAGCGCATCAGCTCGCCTCTGCTGCTGGTGTTCGGCGGCAGCGATCCGTACATCCCGCGCGACCAGGTGGCCACGGTCGAACAGGCCGCGGCGGGCCGGGCCAACGTGCTCATGCACGTCGAGGAGGAGGCCGGGCACGCCTTCCACAACAGCGAGTCGCCGATGTTCCACCAACCGGAGCCCGCCGCACGGGCCTGGCAGGTCGCGCTCGCCTTCCTCGCCGACCACTTGCCCGCGCGCTCGTAGGCACCTATCCCGAGGGACAGGTTCCCGTACCTCGGGACGGCCGCCATCATGGTCCGATGGCTCGGACGTGGGATTTGTGGGGAACCGTCATTATTGCTGGTACCTTTGCGCTGCCATTGGCCGTACTGGCAATCTTGCTCCTCGCCCGTCACCGCGCCCGAGCGGGCCATCCGGCACCCGTGCGCACCGCCCTGGCCGACATCGGAATCGCCGTCGGAACGGCCCCCTGGGTGTGGATGATCCTCACTCCGGCAAGCGGTCAGAGCGGAGTCAGTCTCGTGCCGTTCAGGGACCTCGCCGACGTGCTCAGCGCCCCTTGGGAGACCGTGTTGGTGCAGGTGGGAGGCAATCTGCTGGTTTTCGCGGCGCTCGGCGCGCTGCTGCCCGTACGCACCGCGCGGCTGGCGTCGACGGCCCGCGTCGCCGCCGTCGCGGCCGTCGCGTCGATCACCGTGGAGGCCCTCCAGTACGGCCTGCGGCTGGGCCGTCTCTCCTCCATCGACGACGTGATCGTCAACACCGTGGGAGCCGTGCTCGCCGCGCTGATTACTCGCCGCTGGTGGGCGAGCCGAGTAGTGGCCGGGACCGTTCCAAGATAACGGTCCGCTGAAACCCCACCGACTTCACCACATGGGCATGATTCGCTCAAAAGAAGCTCGCGACCATCCCCCTTATCTGTGCGATCGTGGACAAGACGGGGCAAGTTCTCTGGAGACGCCATACGGGTTGGTGACAGAGGGTGGTCGAACGTGTCTGAAGTCCCGGTATCCCACGAACCCCCGATCTATCGACGCATCGCCGACGGTCTCCGCTCCCGGATCCTGTCCGGCGAACTGCGCGACGGGGATCGGCTACCGGGCGAGAACACGCTCATGGCCGACTACGGGATCGCCCGCGCCACCGCCAGGCAGGCGCTCGCCGTACTGATCAACGAGGGGCTGGCGGTACCGAAGCGAGGCTCGGGGGTCTACGTGCGACTGTTCAAACCGATACGCCGGCACGGCTCACGCCGGCTCTCCCGTGAGCAATGGGGTCAGGGCCGCACCATCTGGGACGCCGACACCCGCGGCCGGCCCTTCACCGTGGACGAGGTGGAGGTGGCGCGCGAGCGGGCGCGCGAGGAGGTCGCGGGCGTCCTCGAAAGCGGCGAGGTGTGGGTACGGCGGCGCCGCTACTCGGTCGACGCCCGGCCCGTGCAACTGGCCACGTCGTACTTCCCGGCCGGCCTGGTCGATGGCAGCGCCATCACCGCTCCCGACACGGGACCGGGCGGCGTGTACGCGCGGCTGCGCGATCTCGGCCTGCCACCCGCCCACTTCACCGAAGAAGTGCGCGCCAGGATGCCGGGACCGCGTGAGACCGGGCTGCTCGACCTGCCCGGCGGCACTCCGGTGATCGTGATCACCCGGACCGCCTACACCGCGAACGGCCAGCCCGTCGAGCTCAACGAGATGGTGCTGGACTCGGCGGCGTACGTACTTCAGTACGACTTCGACGCCTAGGTCAAGCAGAAATGTCAAGCGATAGGTTGACCTGTCCCTTGCGATCATTGCCTTCTCTAGAGATGTGACGCAGGCTTCAAGGAGATGGAACCTGCGCGGGTCCCGGAGGGATGATCAGATGTCCTTTGATCGGCATCTAGCCGACATCGCCCGGGAGTTCGCGCTGTGGACCATCTGGCGGAGCGACGCCGGCCGTTGGTGGGCCACGCGACATCACCCGCTCAGCGCCGCGCAGCGCGAGGCCGGGTGTGCGATGACCATCGACGCCGACGACCCGGAGAGCCTGCGCGAGCAACTCCGGGACCAGGAGAGCAGGGCCGACGAGCACGAGCCGCGAGCCGGTCCCGCGCCTCCGTGACAGCGTCGCGACGGACCGCTCCGGCGGTGCGCCGCGGACGCTCGCGAGCAGCCCGGTGCCGGGTCCAGCGACTCGGCGGCCCCGGCACCGGGCCCCCATAGGGGCCACGATCGCGGAAGCCTCCGACCCGATCGGGGGCGGGGGCTTCCGCCCGTGGGACGTGAAAAGGGCCCCGCCACATCGGGCGGGGCCCTTCGAGTTCGCCGGGCATCCGTTCTACCGCTCCCCCGTGGGGACCCCAGCCACTGTCTTCCGCCCCTGGAGGGGCATCCCTCCCAAGGGACCCCGGCCACCACGGGCCGTCACACCCGATCGAGACGGTCATGTGACGGACCGTGGTCACCGCATCAGCGCCAGCCGACGGCTACCGGCGGACGTCCGAGAGGCGGCCGATGATGTCGACGTCTGTGTCGTCGGAGACGGGCCGCTCGACCTCCGCCGTCCGCTCGGCCGGGTTGTCCTCGACGATGACCCGCACCTCATCCTGCGGCGTCGGAACGTGCTCCGGCTCGTGGACCTCCTGGAACTCCTGAACCTGGGCAACCTGGTCGACCTGCTGGGTCTCCTGGTCCTCCTGCGAAGCGGCCTCCAGAGCGGCGGGCTCGGGCGCGGTGGGCGGCTCGATGATGAGCGGGCCCGCCTTGCCCTCGGTCTGCATGAGGTCGCCGAGCACGGAGCTGATCTCGGTCAGCCTCCGTACGACCTCCGTGTGCGTGTTGCTCAGGTATTCGACGCGACGCCCCGCGTGCTCATCGAGCGAATCGGCCCGCTGCTGCGCCGACGCCAGCGTCGACTCGGCCTCGGCGCGAGCGTTCGCGAGCGTCCGCTCGGCCTCCGCGGTCGTGGACGCGACGAGCTGCTCGGCCTCCTGCTTGGCGGCCGTGAGCACGCTGTCGGCCTCGGCCCGCGCCTCGCGCAGGGTGTCCTCGGCTTCGGTGCGAGCGCTGGTCAGCTTCTCCTCGGCGTCGGCGCCCGCCTGGGCCAGCATGCGCTCGGCGGCCGCCGTCGCCTCGCCCACGCGCCGCTCCGCCTCCGACTGGGCGGAGGTGAGCATGTTGTCCGACGTCTCACGTGCCGAGGAGACCAGCCGGTCGGCCTCCGACTTGGCGGCGTCACGCACGCTGATGGCCTCGGCCTCCGCGTCCTCCTTCTTGGCGGCGGCCTCCTCCTCGCCCAGCCGGAGGATCTGCGCCAGCCTGGGGCTGAGGTCCTCGTAGCTCTGCGGCGCCTCCACCATGCGCCGTCTGGCCTCCGCCAGCTCGACACGGCCCTGTTCGGCCTGGTCGATCGCCCGCGCCAGCCGCTCTTCCAGATCTCGGACTTGGTTACGGGTACGGATCATGTAGTCGTGCACCTGACGGCGGTTGTAGCCGCGCATCACGACTTCGAAGGTGTCCTCTTGCATCAGATCGGGAATGCTCTCGTGCTGGTTTGTCATGGGGGTTACCTAAGGGTTTGCGTGAGGCGGGGGAAACCGGCGGCTTGTAAGGGTCTGGCGGCGAGACGTCAGGAATCGACTTTCCTGCCATCTGCCCACGTCCGCAACCGGAACACCAGACCTGGGGCGGGAATTACGATGTGACGGGTGTACATCGCAGCATTGGACAACGGAGCAGTCCCGGACATTCATCCCGAGGCGTACATCGCGCCGGGCGCCGTCGTGGTGGGCAGGGTTCGGGTGGGCCGGGCGTCCAGCATCTGGTACGGCTCCGTTCTCCGGGGTGACGACGAGCGGATAGAGATCGGCGAGGAGTGCAACGTACAGGATCTGTGTTGCCTCCATTCTGACCCAGGCGAGCCGGCGGTCCTGGAGCACCGGGTCAGTCTCGGCCACAAGGCCATGGTGCACGGCGCCCATGTCGAGGCCGGCGCGCTGATCGGCATCGGCGCGATCGTGCTCGGCGGCGCCCGCGTCGGCGCGGGCACCTTGGTCGCGGCCGGCGCCCTGATCGGTCCGGGCAAGAAGATCCCGGCCGGGGTGCTGGTCGCCGGGGTGCCGGGGAAGATCGTGCGCGAGCTCACCGACGACGACCGGGCGAGCTTCGCCCGCACGCCGGACAACTACCAGGCCAAGGCGCTCAGGCACCGGACGGCGTCAGCACTTTGATCAGGACGTCGTCCGGCACCGAGGCGGTGTTGAGCGCGTCCGCGTAGTCGGGCAGCTCAGGCCGGAGGAACCGGACGAAGTCGACGGTCATCTTGACGTCGGGCGTGCCCTTGACCTGCTGGGCGTTGCCCTTGGCGGGGTCCTTCTTGAGGGTGTTGTAGCTGTTCCAGTCGGTGTAGGCGGTCATGCCCCACTGCAGCACCTCGGGCAGCTGGGCCGGCCAGCGCTGGCCGACCTTCCAGGCGCCGCCGTCCTCCTTGTACAGGGCCACCGCGACGGTCCCGACCCTGGCCAGGACGAGCTCCACCCAGCCGGTCTTGACCTTGGCCTCCTTCGGCGCGGAACTGCCGTTCCTGGTGTACGTCATCTCCAGCTGGCCGCTCGTGTCGGCCGTGCCGGTGGTCAACGACAGCCAATTCGCGCTCCCGTACGAGTTGGGCACCCTGGCCATCAGGCCGCCGAGCGAGAACTTCCGCGTGGGCGTGGCGCCCTTCTTGCCCTCGACCTTGAGCCGCGCGTGCATGACGATGTCCCCGGCGAGCTCCTGGTAGACGAACGGGCCCCGGAAGCCGTCGAACCAGGCGGAAACCTTGGGCTCCAAATACAGCGAGCCCTTGGTGGTCGTACTGACATCGAGTTTGGCGATCCGATCGAGGTCCTTTTCGGTGTCGCTCAGCTTGCTCCACACCGCCAGATTCTTGGCGGTGTCGAACTCGTCCGACGCCGAGCCCACCTCTCCGCCGGGCTTGGGGGGTAAGGCCTCCTTCAGGGTCAGGACGCCGGGGCCGGTGGGGGACGGCTGCACCGAGGTGGCCGTACCGCACCCGGCGAGCGCACCCACGACCGACAGAACCCCTACTAGCGTTGCCCTCATAGCGGACATTCTGCCGGGTAAAGCCCGTTGTTGATTCAGATCGGACCAGTACGATGGCCGCCGTGCGGTCCTGGAATGCGTTCACCGCCGTCGAGGCGACGGTCCGCGCGATGGTCGCCGACCCGCGCTGGCCGGGCCTCCCCGTGCCCGATCGCGCCCAGGTGATAGCGGCCAGAGCCCTGGTGACGCCCGAAGGGGACCGGTGGCTGTTCGGGGCGCACGCGCGCTGGTATCTGCACGACCCAGCCGACGGCCGCTGGCACCTGTCGCCGCCGCCCAGGGACGCTCGTACGCGCGACGCCCGGCACCCCGCCGCGGTGCTGCCCGTCCGGGTGATCCCCCGAGGGCCGGACTTCGCCGCCGAGCCGGGCTCCACGCAGGCGTTCGTCGGCCCCGACGTGCCCGCCGGGCTCACCGATCAGATCCGGCAGCTGCTGCGGGCCGAGGAACGCCGGTCGGAGCGCGACTATCCGTTGAGCGCCTTCGACGCGATCTTCGCCAGAGACGTGCCGAGCACGGTCGCCGCGATCTGGGGAACGATCATGTGGTGCGCGTACGCGCCCGCCTTCGACGGCAACGAGCGGCTCATCACGGCCTTCGGCGAATACCTGCGGCGGCCGCTGCCCGGCGACGAGTGGGTGCGCTGGCTGCCCGCGCCGCCGCTGCTCGACCTCGTCACGCTCGTCTCCGAGCGGCTGCGCGCCGGGCACTCCCGCGCCGCGCTCCGGCTGGCCGCCACGATGGCCGACACGGCCCAGATCCTGCTGTCCGACCCCCGCTTCAGGCCGCGCGCGCTGGCGCTGCTCACGATGGTGGAGCCCACCCTCCGGCAGCCGCACCTCGACGACCGCGCGGCCCTGCGCGACGACCACACGGTAAGGCAGGCGTGGCTCGACCGGCTGCCGGAGCGGCTGGGCCGGGCGGCGCTGGTGGAGACCGACCCCGAGACGCACTTCCGCCACATGGTCTACGACCTGCTGGAGGCGCTGGACTTCACCACCGAGCCGTCCCGGGCGGCGGCGGCCTTCCTGGCGGACCTCTCCGACTCGCGGGGGCTGCTTCCCGGGTTCCTGGACCACCGGTTGCGGCGGGCGTACGAGGAGCTCGCCCGGGCGGGGCTGACGAACACGTCGGCGGCGGAGACCACCCAGCCCGAGGGCTTCCCCACGCAGGCGCCGTTGCCCTATCCATGGCGCGCCGGGCCGCCGGAGACGGGCGCCTACGCGGCCGTACCGAGGACGGGCGCGCACGCCATACCCGAAACGGGAGCTCACGCTCTCCCCGGAACAGGCGCGCACGCCGTACCCCAGACGGGAGCCCACGCCCTGCCAGGAACGGGCGCGCACGCCATGCCAGGAACGGGCGCGCACGCCATGCCCGAGACAGGGGCCCACGCGCTCCCTGGAACGGGCACACAGGGCGCGCAGGGGTCGCCGGGCTTCGGTGTGCCGCGGGCGTCTGAGGCGGAGCGGCCCGTGCGGGAGGGGCTGCGGGCGTCAGGCTCCGGTGTCGAGCCGCCCGATCGGGCGGCCGCGGCGGCCGTGCTGGGGGCCGCGTACGCCGTCGGGCTGGCGTGGGGCCGGGTCACAGGAGCACGGGTGCCGGAGCGCGGGTTCGCGGGAGCGGCGGCGCTCGTCCACCGCTTGATCCCCGAACGCGATGACTTCCCCTTCTAAACCACTAATACCGATATTTCACCCTAACCCCACCTATATCGTTCTAAGACTTGAGGCAACGCACCATTAGCTGAATTGTGATCTCGGATTGGGGAAATGATCCCCGTGGGGCTCAGGTGGCGTTGAAAGGAATGACTCCGATGGGCCATGTCGCCGGAAGGGCCCCCGCCGTAACCTCGTAGAGGGTGTGGGCTGCGGAAGGAAGGACGACGCGGTGGGGCACGACGACCTGGACTCTCGGGTCCACGACCGTGTCGCGTTGGACGAGATTGCGCTCTACGCCGAGGTGCTCACCGCCGTCGCTATCAGCGAGCGGCGGCTGACCTTGGACGAGCTCGACGACGCGCTCGGATTGCGGACTTCGGCGAGCCGCTGAAGACCATCACTAATGACCTAGTCCCGGATCCCGTGGGGTCCGGGACGGTCGTTTTTGGGGATGGTTAACCACGGCACAACATGACTAGTCAGTTGAGCCCGCCATCTCCTACGAACGGACGAGACGCGCGATCGCCGCTGACGCCTCTTTGACCTTCGCCTCCGCCTCGGGCCCGCCGGTGTTGATGGCGTCGGCCACGCAGTGCGAGATGTGCTCCTCAAGCAGCCCGAGAGCCACCGCCTGCAACGCCCGCGTCGCCGCGGACACCTGGGTCAGCACATCGATGCAGTAGGCATCATCGTCGACCATCCGCTGCAGGCCCCTGATCTGCCCTTCGATGCGCCTGAGCCGCGTCAGATATGCCTGCTTGTCTCCGCTGTACCCATGCATGCTCCTAAGGTACCCGGAAGCGGAATCACTCAGCGGAGGTCACTGATCAGTTTCTCCCACTGTTCGCCCACTCCAGTCGCCTCGTGCCGGATGGCCGTCTCCAGAGCGCCCGCCGCGAGCGAGCGGCGCCGGCGCTCGTCGTCGATCAGCGCGAGCAGCGCGGCCGCGAACATCTCCAGCCCGCCGTCGGCCGCCGGCACCAGCACCCCGTTGTAGCCGGTGGCCACGAACTCGTTCGGCCCCCTGGCGCCGTCGAAGGCCACCACCGGCACCCCGCAGCCCATGGCCTCCAGCACGGTCATGCCGAGATCGGCGGTGCTCGAGGTGTTGGCCACGATCGACGCCTTGGCGAACTCGCCCGCCAGGTCCGGCGTGACGCCCATGAAGTAGACGTGGTTGTGCAGGTCGAGCTCGCGGACGAGAGCGCGCAGCCGCCGCTCCTCGGGGCCGCCGCCGTACAGTCGCAGCTGCCAGTCCGGCCGCTTGTCGGCGATGGTGGCGAACGCCCGGATCAGCCTGTCGTACGCCTTGACGGGCTCCCAGCTGCCGCCCGCCGCGACGATGCGGTTGTCCATCCGCGAGCGCGGCCACGGGCCGTCGGGCAGGGCGTCCGGCACGGCGTGTACGGGCGTCCCCTCGCCCAGCAGGCTGCCCCATTCCTCCTGCGCGCTCTCCGTGGCCGTGACGACCGCGTCGAGACGCGGATAGAAGCGTTTGACGGGTCCGGGTATCGCCGGGTTCGTCCACTCCCGGGCGAGCTTGAGCGTCTCCCGTGGCGCGTGTCTGGCCGCCTGGACGCTCAACCCCGGCCTGGTGGTGATGAGGACATCGGTCTTGAGGCCGCGCAGCACCCGCCAGAGCGCCACCTCGGTGCGTACCTGCCCCCTTGGCAGCAGGTGCCTGACGCCGGGCCGGACGTCGACCACGGGGCGCAGAGCCACCTTCGGGCTGACGGGGAAGAACGGCTTGTCCTTGTGCCGCCTGAGGCTGATCACCTCGACATCGTGCTGGCGGTCGGCAAGGGCGGTGGCGAGGTTGAGGGTGGAGCGCACCTCGCCGCGCATGGAGTACGCGGACGAGACGACGATGCTGACCTTCACCGGCCCACCTCGATCCGCAACTCGTCCTCGGCGGTGTAGGCGGGTCGGACGGCCACCCCGTCGACCTTGGCGGACGGGTAGTGCAGCCGGCGGCGCTTGCCGTCGATGTCATCGAGCCGGGCACCCAGGGCCATGGGCGTCGGCACCCCTTCGACCTCCAGCGACGGCTCCCAGACGCCCGAGGACTCCGGATCGGCCTCGACGACGTCGACCAGGGAGAACGCGGCGTGGAAGCGCACCCCCTGCACGGTGGCCGCCGTGCGGATGGTCGTACCGGCGGGCTGCTCGCGCTGGAGCGCCAGCCTGGCCTCGTGGCGCGAGTCGTCGTTCTCCAGGCCGGTGTAGGCGAGCAGGCCCATCACCTCGAACCGGCCCTCCCTGAACCAGATCGAGCGCACCTCCGCCGCCGGCTCGGCGTCGGCGACCTTCAGCGCCAGGAACCCGTTACGGGTGCGATAGGAGCGATAGGCGAGAGTCCGCTTGCACAGGGCGTAGGCGTCGAGGTGGTCGAGCGAGAAGCCCGGATCGATACTGCGCAGCCGCGAACGTTTGCCGTCGCGGCGCAGATAGGCGTCCCAGCGGCCGGGACTGAGCATCAGCGGCGCCAGCGACACCGCCAGGCTGGCCTCCCGCGTCCTGGCCCCCGGCGTACCGAGCAACACGTCCCGCTCGACCCCCGTCGTACGGTGCCTGAGCACGAGCTCTGTGCCTTCTCTCAGCGGCTCCTCGATCGCGAGTCGCAGGGAGAGCACGTCGGCGAGCGTGACTTCCGCGTCTGTGACGACGACGCGCATCACGAGCCCCCTCCCCGTCGAATGAAGCCATGCGTCGTTGAGGTTACCGTGATTTTCCCGTTATGTGGATGGCAGTTTTCCGCCACTTGGGCCCCCTGACGTGCGGAACTCCTCTACAAGCGCTGTAGAGGAGTCCGACATTCCCCCGTCAGGAGCCGCTTTTAACCGATTTGATCAGGAGCTGGGCCACGTCCACGACCTCGAGGGACTCCTTCGCCTCGCCGGTGTTCTTCTTCTCGTTGATGGCGTCGCCGAGCATCACCATGCAGAACGGGCAGGCGGTGGAGACGGTGTCAGGATTCGTGGTCAGCGCCTCGTCGACCCGCTCGGTGTTGATGCGCTTGCCGATGCGCTCTTCCATCCACATCCGGGCACCGCCGGCGCCGCAGCAGAAACCGCGGTCCTTGTGCCGGTGCATCTCCTGGGTCTGAACACCGGGCACCTTCGACATGATGTCGCGGGGCTGGGAGTAGACCTTGTTGTGACGGCCGAGGAAGCACGGGTCGTGGTAGGTGATCTTCTCCTCGATCGGCGTGATCGGGGTGAGCAGGCCCTCGTCGACCAGCTTGGCCAGCAGTTGCGTGTGGTGTACGACCTCGTAGGTGCCGCCGAGCTGCGGATATTCGTTGGCCAGGGTGTTGAAGCAGTGGGGGCAGGTGGCGACGATCTTCTTGACGCCCGCCTCGTTGAGCGTCTCGATGTTCTGCTGGGCGAGCATGTTGAACAGGTATTCCATGCCCAGGCGGCGGGCCGGGTCGCCGGTGCACGCCTCCATCGGGCCGAGCACGGCGAACTTCACGCCCGCGATGTGCAGCAGCTCCGCGACGGCCTTGGTGGTCTTCTTGGCCCGGTCTTCGAGGGCGCCCGCGCAGCCGACCCAGAACAGGTATTCGGCGTCCTCGGGCATCTTGTCCTCGACCAGCTCGACCTCGAAGTCCAATTCGGAGATCCAGTCGGCCCGCTTCATCTCGGACATGCCCCAGGGGTTGCCCTTGTTCTCCAGGTTCTTGACCATCACCCCCGCCTCAGACGGGAACGACGACTCCACCATCACCTGGTAGCGGCGCATGTCGAGGATGTGGTCGATGTGCTCGATGTCGACCGGGCACTGCTCGACGCAGGCGCCGCAGTTCGTACAGGACCACAGGACGTCAGGGTGAATCACGCCCTCCTCGCCGACCAGCGGCTTGTTCAGCAGCGCCAGTACGTCGGTGTCGGCGTGCTCGGTGGAGGCGGCCATCAGGTAGGGGGCCACCTTGAAGGCGTGGTCGCGCTGGTCGAGGATGAGCATCTTCGGCGACAGCGGCTTGTCGGTGTTCCACGCGGGGCACTGCGACTGGCAGCGACCGCACTCGGTGCAGCTGTAGAAGTCGAGGAAGCCCTTCCAGGTGGTGTCGCCGATCTTGCCCCGGCCGAGCCGCTCGGGGTCCAGGTCCTCGTCCTCGAAGTCCACTGGCTTGCCGTCGACGCGCAACTCGGGCGCGGCGCCCAGGCCGTCGGGGCGGCGGGAGAACAGCACGTTCAGCGGCGCCGTGAAGATGTGCAGGTGCTTGCTGTGCACCACGATGACCAGGAACACCAGCATGAAGCCGATGTGCAGCAGCAGCGCGATCTCCTCCAGCACGGAGCTGGCCGGCAGGATCTTGCCCAGGGCCAGCGACGCAAAGGCGCCCGAGGAGTAGGGGAAGTTGCCATTTGCCGCCGCCGCGCCACGGGCCAGGAACAGCGTCCAGATGATGTTGAAGATCATGAACAGGACGAGCCAGGCGCCCCCGAGGTGGGAGCCGGAGAAGCGGGATTTGCGGCCGAGCGTCTTGGGAGAGTTCTTGATCCGGATGGCGGCGAAGGTGATCAGGCCGAGCAGGCAGGCCACCGCGATGAAGTCCTGCAGGAACCCGAGCACCGCCCAGGTGCCGATGAGCGGGATGTGGAAGTCGGGCTCACCGGTGATCGCGCCCTGGATGATGGCGCCGTACGCCTCGATGTAGACGGTCAGCAAGATGAAGAACGCCCACATCACGAAGAAGTGCGCGACGCCGGACGGCGTCCACTTGAGCAGCTTCTTCTGCCCGAACACCTCCACCAGCTGAGTCTTCAGCTCATCGGCCGCGTGCGTCTTCGCGTACTCGATCCGTTCGGGCGCGGGCGGACCCACTGTGGCGAGTTTGTACAGGAACAGTGTCCTGCGGCCCGCCACGGCGACCGCCAGGACGGTCATGACGAGCCCGATGATGGCCACCCAGAGCACGGGACCTCCCACTGACGATGTTGGCTGCCAGCGTACGGTTACGTCACCGGCCAGGCACTTCCGGAATCCTACTGACTAGTAACCTTATGACCGGTGGCGCGCCCAGAACAATGCTCTACCCCGTCAAGTAGCGCTGTATCGTCGGGGCCAGCAGTTCGACCAGTTCCTCGGGATCGGCGCTCGCCAGCGGCTCCAGCTTGAGCACGTAACGGCCCATGACGACGCCGAAGATCTGCCCGAAGGCGGCCTCGATCCGCAAGGGCGGCACCTCGAGCCGGTCGGCGACGCGGAAGAGCAGGGCGTTGGTGATGAATTCCCGGAACATCATCTCGGCCTGCTGGTTCGTCATCGCCGACCGGATCAGCGCGATCATCGGCTCACGCGTCTCAGGCTGAGCCGTCACCGTCAGGAGCAGCCGGACGAGCCGCTCCCCGATCTCCTCGCGCGGGCCGTCGAGCAGCAGCGGCACGACCTGTTCGGGACTGACCGGCAGCCGCATCGCCGCCGCGAACATGCCTTCCTTGGTGTCGAAATAGTGGTGCACCAGGGCGGGATCGACCTTGGCCTCCCTGGCGATGCCGCGCACGGTCGCCTTGTCGAACCCCTTCTCAGCGAAGACACGGCGGGCCGCGGCAAGAATTTCCCCTCGTGTGTCCGCCGCCCCCGGCCGCCGCCCCGGTCGGCGCTTTGTAGGTTCAGTCGTCACCGGCCAACCACCAGGTAGACGCGCATGGGCACGTGCATGACGCCCTCTGGGAAGACCTTGCGCAGCTCCGTCCGCTGGCGCGCGACGAGCTCGTCGGCGGCCTCCGGGGACAGCGCCGCCATGTAGGAATGCGAGCGGAGATCCAGCAGAAAGTCCTCGATGCCGATCAGCCTGGTCCAGGCGATCCAGCGCTCCTCGACCACGTCCAGGGCGGCGGCGATGGGCGGCACCGACCACTCCTCCAGCGCCTGGCCCCAGTAGGTCGGGCACGCCTCCGCCAGCCGTACCTCGTAGGCGGCCAGCCAGTCGGCCTGGGCGGCGTGGGCGAAGTTCCAGCAGCCCACGATGGCCCCCTCGGGCCGCAGCACCCGCCTGGCCTCGGCGATCGAGATCACCGGGTCGAGCCAGTGCCAGGACTGGGCGTACGTGACCAGATCGGCCACCCCGTCCGTCAGCGGCAGCGCGTTGCCATCGGCCAGCACCGCGACCGTGCCGCCGTCCTCGACCTTCGAGTGCAGGCGGGCCAGCATCGCCGCGCCCGCGTCCACCGCGATCACCCGTGAGCCGCGGGCCCGCAGCGCGCGCGTCAGGATGCCGGTGCCGGCGCCCACGTCGACCGCCGTCGCGCCGGCGAACTCGACACCGGACACCTCCGACAGCGCGTGGTACATCTCGTCCGGGTACGTCGGCCGGGCCGCGTCGTAGGCGTCCGCGACGCTGTCGAACACCTTGCCCAGTTTCCTCATCGGTCCGACGCTCATCGGACGGCCGCCAGGTAGAGGCGGGCGAAGGCGAGGGCCTCGGCCAGATCGTCGATCCGCTCCGTACGGCTGGCCGCCTTGCGGGTGTTGATCTCCAGCACGACCAGGCCGCCGTAGCCGGACTTGGCCAGCCGTTCCAGCATGGGCGCGCACGGCTGGTTGCCCCTGCCGGGTACGAGGTGCTCGTCCTTGTTCGTCACGCCGAGGCCGTCGGCCAGGTGCAGATGCGCGAGACGGTCGCCGAGCTTGGTGGCCATCTCCATGGCGTCGGTGCCCGAGACGGCCGTGTGCGACAGGTCGAGCGTGACGTGCGGGAAGTCGTAGTCGGTCGGGTTCCAGTCGGGCGAGTAGGGGACCACGTCGTTGCCCCTGGCCTTGAGCGGGAACATGTTCTCCACCGCGAACGTGACCCCGGTCTCCTCACGCATGCGGGCCAGCCCGGCCTCGAAGTCGCGCGCGTATTCGCGCTGCCAGCGAAACGGTGGATGCACCACGACCGTCGAGGCGCCGAGCCGCTCGGCCGCCTTCTGGGCCTTGACCAGCTTGGCCCAGGGATCACGGCCCCAGACGCGCTGCGTGACGAGCAGGCAGGGGGCGTGAATGGCCAGCACGGGGAGTTCGTAATGCTCCGAGAGCCGCTCGATCACGTCGATGTCCTGGCTCACGGGATCGGCGCCGACCATGATCTCGACCCCGTCGTAACCCAGGCGCGCGGCCAGCTCGAACGCGTCGGGGGTGCGTTCTGGATATACCGAAGCGGTGGACAATGCGATCTTCGCACTGGGCACTCGGATGACGTCAGCCACGTTGCCAGCCTAAGCCGGTGACGCCGATCTGGCGCGCGAGCCCTACGGTTGGACCATGCCACGGATCGCCAAAGGCGCCATCCCCAGCCCCAACATCTGGAACTCTCCCCAGGTCTACGAGCTGGAGAATCGCGCCGTCGACCCTGACGGCGCCGCCAACGCGGCGATGCGCGCCCTGCGCTCCTGGGACGGCGCCACGGTGCTCGACATCGGCTGCGGCACCGGCTACCACCTACCGGCCTTCGCGGCCGAGGCGGCGAAGGTGATCGGCGTCGAGCCCCACGGCGACCTGGTCGCGCTCGCCCGCCGCCGCTGCGCCGCGCTCCCCTCCGTCGAGATCCACGCCGCCACCGCGCAGGCCCTGCCGCTGCCCGACGCGTCCGTGGACGTCGCGGTGGCGCGGTGGGCCTACTTCTTCGGCCCCGGCTGCGAGCCCGGCTTACGGGAGCTCTCCAGGGTCGTACGGCGGGGCGGCACGGCCTTCGTCATCGACCTGGACGCCACCCGTGGGGCCTTCGGCAGGTGGTTCCAGCGCACGGTGCCCACCTACTCCGCCAGGGCGGTGGAGTCCTTCTGGGACCGCCACGGGTGGCAGCGACAGCCACTCGACCTACGGATGGCCTTCTCCCGCCGCGCCGACCTGGAGGCGGTGCTACGCATCGAGTTCACCCCCGAGGTGGCCGCCCAGGCGATCGCCGAGACTCCCGGCCTCGAACTGCCCTATCCGAATGTGCTGCGCTGGCGCTCGTACTGATCGGTGAGGCCTGATTGGTGCGGCGTCCACGAACGTCCGCCGGGTCCCCGTTCCCTCCAAAAGGACACCAACCACCACGGACCGCCACAGGGACCGAGACGGTCGTGTGACGAACCCACCTGGGGGCCGCCGCACCAAGACCGCTTGACATTGACGTCAGTGTGAACGTTTACCGTGGAGGCATGCGCATCGGAGAGCTGGCCGAACGGACCGGGGTGAGCACCCGATCACTCCGCTACTACGAGGAGCACGGGCTGCTCACGGCCAGACGCGGTTCCAACGGCTACCGCGACTACGCGGAGGAGGACATCAAGCTGGTGTCCGAGATCCGGGCGCTGCTGTCCGTGGGATTCACGCTGGAGGACACGCGGCCCTTCGTCGACTGCCTGCGCTCCGGCCACAGCACTGGCGGCTCCTGCAGCGAGTCGGTCGCGGTCTACCAGCGCAAGCTGGCCCAGATCGACGACGAGATCCGCGTCCTGCTCGCCCGCCGCGCCGAGGTCGCCGCCCAGCTGGGCGCGGCGTGCCCTGGTTGCGTTCTTAGAGGAGAGAAATGATCGAGCTGACCACCGCGAATTTCGAGGAGAAGGTGCTCAAGAGCGACCAGCCGGTGCTCGTCGACTTCTGGGCCGAATGGTGCGGCCCATGCCGCATGGTCGCCCCCGTACTCGCGGAGATCGAAGCCGAGCACGGTCTGACCATCGGCAAGCTCAACAGCGACGAGAACCCCGAGATCTCGGCCCGCTACGGCGTCATGGGGCTGCCCACGATGCTGCTGTTCGAGAACGGGCAGCCGGTCAAGCAGGTCGTCGGCGCCAAGCCGAAGCGCATGATCGAGGCCGAGCTGGGCCTGACCTGACCATCCATATTTGGCGACGAAGAATGCCGGGGCTGACCCGCACCTGGTGATGAAGAAGGCAGGCATGACCACCCGTACCTCGTGAAGATTGTCGGCGCGGCCCGCTAGCCTGCTCCACATGGTCAAGTCTGCGCAGAAGCCCGGATACCGCTGCGCCGAGTGCGGGTGGCGCACCACGAAGTGGGTGGGCCGGTGCGGCGAGTGCCAGGCGTGGGGCACGGTCGATGAAGAGGGCGCGCGCGCCGGGGTGCACGTCGTCCAGGCCGGCGCGACGACCGCCCCGGCGATACCGATCGGCCAGGTCAAGGCCGAGATGGCGGCCGCGCGCACGACCGGGGTGAGCGAGCTCGACCGGGTGCTCGGCGGCGGGCTGGTGCCGGGGGCGGTGGTGCTGCTGGCCGGCGAGCCCGGCATCGGCAAGTCGACGCTGCTGCTCGAGGCGGCCGCCCGGATCGCCGAGCGCGACACCGTGCTGTACGTCACGGGCGAGGAGTCGGCGGCCCAGGTCCGCTTGCGGGCCGACCGCATCGGCGCCATCCGCGACCACCTCTATCTCGCGGCGGAGACCGAGCTGTCGGCACTGGTCGCGCACGTCGACAAGGTCCAGCCCAAGCTGCTGGTCGTCGACTCGGTGCAGACGGTCGGCTCCGCGCAGGCCACCGGCGTGCCGGGCGGGGTGACGCAGGTGCGGGAGGTGGCCGCCAATCTCGTACGGCTGGCCAAGGAGCGCAACATGGCCACCGTGCTCGTCGGCCACGTCACCAAGGAAGGCTCGATCGCCGGTCCGCGCACCCTTGAGCACCTGGTCGACGTCGTGCTCAACTTCGAGGGCGACCGCCACTCCCGGCTGCGGATGGTCCGCGCGATCAAGAACCGGTTCGGCCCCACCGAGGAGGTCGGCTGCTTCGACCTACACGAGCGCGGCATCGAGGGCATCACCGACCCGAGCGGGCTGTTCGTTTCGCGGCGCAGCCAGCCGGTGCCGGGCACCTGCGTGACGGTCACGGTCGAGGGCACCCGGCCGCTGCCCGCCGAGGTGCAGGCCCTGGTCGCCCGCACCGAGGCGCAGCAGCCCAGACGCAGCTCCTCGGGGCTCGACACCTATCGGGTGCAGATGATCCTGGCTGTGCTCGAACGCCGGCTCAACGCCAAGCTGGGGGGCTGCGACGTGTTCACCGCGACCGTCGGCGGCATCAAACTGGCCGACCCGGCGATCGACCTGTCGGTGATGCTGGCGGTGGCCAGCGCGGCCGGCGACAAGCCGCTGCCGGCCGGTCTGGTGGCCATGGGCGAGGTGGGGCTGTCCGGCGAGTTGCGCCCGGTGAAGGACGTCCGGCGGCGGCTGAGCGAGGCCGCCAGGCTGGGGTTCAAGCGCGGGCTGGTGCCCGCCGGCTCCCTCGACCAAGGCACCAGCCGGCGCGGTGGGCAGCGGGATGGGCAGCGGTCACTGGTGCCCGTCGGACCGGTGGCGTTCGCGGCGGGCTTCGAGGTGGTCGAGGTGGAGAACGTCTGGGACGCACTCACGCACGTCACATAGCGCGGCTAAGCTTGGCTTGACTATTCGACACGGGGGTCAGGTGCCAAACGACAGGAGTCTCGACGACCGCCGTCGCGAAGCCCTGGCCTCTGTGGCCCCGGGCACACCACTGCGCGACGGCTTGGAGCGGATCCTGCGCGGTCAGACCGGCGGCCTGATCGTGCTCGGCTACAACAAGGTGGTCGAAGAGGTGTCCAGCGGCGGATTCGAGCTCGACGTCGAGTTCTCCGCCACGCGGCTGCGCGAGCTGGCCAAGATGGACGGCGCGATCGTGGTGGGCAACGGCCAGCGAATCGTCCGCGCCGCCGTGCACCTGGTGCCCGACCCTGGCATCCCGACCGACGAGTCGGGCACCCGCCACCGCACCGCGCAGCGGGTCGCCCGCCAGACCGGCCTGCCGATCATCGCGATCAGCAAGTCGATGCGGATCATCGCCCTCTACCTCGACGGCATTCGCTACGTGCTGGAGGAGTCGGCGGCCATCCTGTCCAAGGCCAACCAGGCCCTCGCCACGCTCGAACGTTACAAGCACCGCCTCGACGAGGTCTCCGGCACGCTGTCGGCCCTCGAGATCGAAGACCTGGTGACGGTCCGTGACGTGGCCGCCGTCGCCCAGCGCCTGGAGATGGTCAGGCGCATCTCCGACGAGATCAAGGGCTATGTGGTCGAGCTCGGCACCGACGGCCGGCTCCTGTCACTGCAGCTCGACGAGCTGGTGGCGGGCGTCGACTCCGAGCGGGAGCTGGTCGTCCGCGACTACCTCCCGGCCCCCGCCGGCCGTCGGCACCGGCGCCTCGCGGAAGCCATGCACGACCTCGACCAGCTGTCGGGCGAGGAGCTGCTCGACCTCTCGACGGTCGCCCACGTGCTGGGACACAGCGGCGACGAGACGCTCGACAGCCCGGTCAGCCCGCGCGGGTTCCGCCTCCTGGCCAAGGTGCCCCGCCTGCCCGCCACCGTGGTCGATCGGCTGGTCAACCACTTCGGCGGGCTGCAGAAGCTGCTGGCGGCCAGCATCGACGACCTCCAGGCGGTGGGCGGCGTCGGTGAGTCCCGGGCACGCAGCGTCCGCGAGGGGCTTTCCCGCCTCGCGGAATCCTCCATCCTGGAGCGCTACGTCTGACAGGGTCACCCTGCTCCGTGGGCCTGCTCGGTGGGCCTGCTCGGTGGGCCTGCTCAGCGGAGGTGGAAGACGCCCATCTGGCTTTTGAGCTTGCCCATGCGCACCACGGCCACGTAGGTCCCCGGCAGGGCGGCCGGCGGGTCCGTACGGCAGTCGCTGCTGGAGCGGCGCCGATTCCAGTCGAGCGAGCGCACCCACGGAACCCCGCGCTGCAACTGCTTGATCTCGGTCGCCTCACCGCTCACGCAGTCGGAGGTCGACCAGATCCGGTCCTCCCCGGAGGTGATGCGCACCTCCATGGAGCGCGGACCCACGTCGGCCAGGCACATGACGGGGCCGGTGTTGACCAGGCTGATGAGGAAGTTGGGCTGGGCACCCGCCGGGTAGACGTCCTGCTTGCCCTGCATGCTGAGCACCAGATCGGCCTCAGCGCAGGGCTCGCCCGGCCGCTTGGGCCGGGTCATGGGCGTGAGCGTGACCTTGCTGGGGCTCGGTGTGGGCGACACCGAGACCGTGGGGGTGGCCGTGCCCATGGTGAGGGTGCGCAGGCCGTCGAGCAGTGGATCCGTCGACGGCGAGGCGCTCGTGGAGGTCTGCGCGCTGGAGGGACGCTGCGGCCCACTCCCCCCGCTGGAACACGCCCAAGCGACAACCGCCACCACGACGAGAACCGCTACCAGCACGCTCATGCGCCGTCGCCAGTAGACGTCTCCGCTGCCGTCACCCATCGTATCCGGATCCATACTCACAGCATGGTAATCCATTGGCCACGGAGGGTGACGACACGCCGCTGGTCGCCATCTCGGCATAGCCTAGGGCGCGTGGTTGAGCCGAACCTCCTACACGTCCCCGTTCTGGAGTGGTACGAGGACAACGCCCGAGACCTCCCGTGGCGTACCCCCGACGCGACACCCTGGGGTGTGCTCGTCAGCGAGATCATGCTGCAGCAGACCCCGGTCGTCCGCGTCCTGCCCATCTGGCACGAGTGGATGGACCGCTGGCCCACCCCGAAGGCCCTGGCGGCCGAGCTCCCCGGCGAGGCCGTACGCCACTGGGGCAGGCTTGGCTACCCGCGCCGGGCGTTGCGGCTGCACGCGTGCGCGAAGGCCATTACCGAGGAGCACGACGGCGAGGTGCCGTCAGATCACGCGACCCTGCTGGCGCTGCCCGGCATCGGCGAGTACACCGCCGCCGCGGTCGCCAGCTTCGCGTACGGCGGGCGGCACGCGGTCCTCGACACCAACGTCCGGCGCGTGTTCGCGAGGGCGGTACGGGCCGAGGAGTACCCGCCGACGGCCACCTCCGCCGCCGAGCGCCGCCTGGCCGAGACCCTCCTGCCCGAACTCGGCGCCGCCCGCTGGGGCGTGGCCGTCATGGAGCTCGGCGCCCTGGTCTGTACGGCTCGCACGCCGCGCTGCGCCGACTGCCCGATCGCCCAGCTGTGCGCGTGGCGCCTGGCCGGCAAACCACCGCATGCCGGGCCGGCCCGCAAGGGCCAGACGTACGCGGGGACGGACCGGCAGTGCCGGGGCCGCCTGCTGGCCGTACTGCGAGCCGCCCACGGCCCGGTGCCCAAGGCGGCGCTCGACGTGGTGTGGGACGACCCGGTGCAACGGGAGCGCGCCCTGGACGGCCTGATCACGGACGGCCTCGCCGAACACCTCGACGACGGCACCTACCGCCTGCCCCACTCCTGACCGGTCGCCCCGGCCGCCTCGGACAGCTGGCCCACGAGGTCGGCGGGCACCCGGCCGGGGCTACGCGGCGAGTTGCAGGCCCAGGCCGGTCAGGCTGGTGCGGGCCCAGTCGAGCTGTTCGGCCAGCAGGGACACCAGCGCCCCCGGCCCCTTGGCGCGGCCCGGCACCGCCAGGTTGTGCGTCTCGACCTCGATGTGCGCGCTCCCGCTCACGGCCCCCGACAGCATCGCCGCCATCGTGTCGTACAGCACCGCGCCCGTGCTGGGCGTATCCCCCGTGTGGTTGTGCACGTGCCCCAGCTTGACCACCGGCGCGCCCGCTGCGGCCAGGCCCCGCAGTGCCGCGCCGGGCTCCTCGTCGCCGCAGGCCAGGTGGCAGGCGTCGAGACAGACGCCCAGGTGCTCGGAGTCGATCCCGCACACCCGCTCCAGCGCCTGCTCCGTCGTCTCCAGCACGCAGCCGGGCCAGGGCTCGAAGCCGACGCGGATGGTCTTGCCGGTGACGCTGTAGATGCCGCGCAGCTCCCTGGCCAGTCGTTCGAGCCGCCGGGTGGCGATGGCGTGCAGGTCGGCGGGCCAGTCGTGGCGCCAGCCGATCGGGATGGTGGAGATGCTGCCGAAGCGTACGTCGTCGGGCAGCAGGAACGCGAGGATCTTGGCCAGCGCCATCGTGTAGCGGTAGCGCTCCGGCTTGGCCCAGTCGGGGCCGGGCACCTCCAGATTGCGCCCGCCGGTGCCGTTGAGGCTCACCACCTCCAGACCGCGCTCCTCCAGCGACCTGCGCAGCCGTACGAGCTCGATGCGGTCGGCGGTCAGGTGGTCGGCCACGCCGGGCGAGAGCCACAGCCCGACGCCCATGCGCTCCACCCCGAGCCGCTTGCGCACCGGCACCGCGTAGCGGGTCAGGTGGGCGATCAGGTTTTCCAGGTCCTCCGCCGGGTGTACGCCTGCGTTGTAGGCGAGGTGCACCAGCGTTCCGTCTTGGTGACGCAGACGCATTTAATCCTCCACGGCTTGCATGGTCGTTCCCGTCGCCCGCTTTGGGGATCATGCGGACCTGTCGAGCATGCCTGCTGCCGGGGGGCGCACGCGTCCGCCCTGAGTTGATTCCCTAGTACTCCCCAGGGAGCAGCCCTCATCCTGAAAACGCCGCCTTGGGGACGACTTGGACGAGACTTGGCATTGCTCTACGCAGTGTAGTACTACTCCCGGTGGCGGTGTACCCAGGTTTCCAAAAATTCGGCAACGACGCAGAAACGACGTAACCCCCGTGTGATCCCTCACACGGGGGTTACTAGGTCGAACTTGGGCGCCGTCAGTTCTTGATCGGCGCCGCGATCGCCGCGGCCGAGTCGGGGACCTGGCTGGACGACGCGTCTTCACCGGTGAAGATGAACTTCGCGTTGTCGCCTTCGCCCTCGATCGTGACCTTGACGATCTGCCCCGGACGGAGCTCGCCGTACAGGATCTTCTCCGACAGCGAGTCCTCGAGCTCGCGCTGGATGGTCCGGCGCAGCGGCCGGGCACCCATGACCGGGTCGTAACCACGGTCGGCCAGCAGCTGCTTGGCCTCGGGCGAGACGTCGAGCCCCATGTCGCGGTCCTTCATCCGGGCGTCGACCTGAGCGAGCATCAGGTCCACGATCAGGATGATCTCCGCCGGCGTCAGCTGGTGGAAGACCACGATGTCGTCGACACGGTTGAGGAACTCGGGCCGGAAGTGCTGCTTGAGCTCCTCCTGGACCTTGGCCTTCATCCGCTCGTAGTTGGAGTCGGCGTCGTTGGACTTGGCGAACCCGACCCCGATGCCCTTGGAGATGTCGCGGGTGCCGAGGTTGGTGGTCATGATGATGACCGTGTTCTTGAAGTCGACCACCCGGCCCTGGGCGTCGGTCAGGCGACCGTCTTCCAGGATCTGCAGCAGCGAGTTGAAGATGTCGGGGTGGGCCTTCTCGATCTCGTCGAACAGGACCACGGAGAACGGCTTGCGCCGCACCTTCTCGGTGAGCTGGCCGCCCTCCTCGTAGCCGACGTAGCCGGGAGGCGAGCCGAACAGCCGGGAGACGGTGTGCTTCTCCATGAACTCCGACATGTCCAGGCTGATCAGAGCGTCTTCGTCACCGAAGAGGAACTCCGCCAGCGCCTTGGACAGCTCGGTCTTACCGACACCGGACGGGCCGGCGAAGATGAACGAGCCACCGGGACGGCGCGGGTCCTTCAGCCCGGCGCGGGTGCGCCGGATCGACCTGGACAGGCCCTTGATGGCGTCGTCCTGGCCGATGATCCGCTTGTGCAGTTCCTCCTCCATGCGGAGCAGGCGCTGCGACTCCTCCTCGGTCAGCTTGAAGACCGGGATGCCGGTGGCCGTCGCCAGGACCTCGGCGATGAGCTCCTCGGTGACCTCGGCCACGACGTCCATGTCGCCGGCCTTCCACTCCTTCTCGCGCCGCTCGCGCTTGAGCTGGAGCTGCTTCTCCTGGTCACGGAGCGCGGCCGCCTTCTCGAAGTCCTGCGCGTCGATCGCGGACTCCTTGTCCCTGCGGACGTTGGCGATCTTCTCGTCGTATTCGCGCAGGTCCGGCGGAGCGGTCATCCGGCGGATGCGCATCCGCGAACCGGCCTCGTCGATGAGGTCGATCGCCTTGTCGGGCAGGTAGCGGTCGCTGATGTAGCGATCGGCCAGCTGCGCGGCGGCCACCAGCGCGCCATCGGTGATGGACACCCGGTGGTGCGCCTCGTAACGGTCGCGCAGACCCTTGAGGATCTCGATCGTGTGGCTGAGCGAGGGCTCGGCCACCTGGATCGGCTGGAAGCGCCGCTCCAGAGCGGCGTCCTTCTCCAGGTATTTGCGGTATTCGTCGAGGGTCGTGGCGCCGATGGTCTGCAGCTCGCCACGCGCCAGCATCGGCTTGAGGATGCTGGCGGCGTCGATCGCGCCCTCGGCCGCGCCCGCGCCGACGAGCGTGTGCAGCTCGTCGATGAACAGGATGATGTCGCCGCGCGTGCGGATCTCCTTGAGCACCTTCTTCAGGCGCTCTTCGAAGTCGCCGCGGTAGCGCGAGCCCGCCACCAGAGCGCCGAGGTCAAGGGTGTAGAGCTGCTTGTCCTTCAGCGTCTCGGGCACCTCGCCCCTGACGATCTTCTGTGACAGGCCCTCGACGACGGCGGTCTTGCCGACGCCGGGCTCGCCGATCAGAACCGGGTTGTTCTTGGTCCTCCGGGAGAGGACCTGCATGACCCGCTCGATCTCCTTCTCACGGCCGATGACCGGATCCAGCTTGCCCTCGCGGGCGGCCTGGGTCAGGTTGCGGCCGAACTGGTCGAGCACCAGGGAGGTCGACGGGGCCGACTCCTGCGGGCCGCCCGCGGCGGCCGGCTCCTTGCCCTGGTAACCGTGGAGCAACTGGATGACCTGCTGCCTGACACGGTTGAGATCGGCTCCAAGCTTGACCAGCACCTGGGCGGCCACACCCTCACCCTCACGGATGAGCCCGAGCAGGATGTGCTCGGTGCCGATGTAGTTGTGACCCAGCTGCAAAGCCTCACGGAGCGACAGCTCAAGAACCTTCTTGGCCCGCGGGGTGAACGGAATGTGCCCCGACGGAGCCGACTGGCCCTGGCCGATGATCTCCTCGACCTGCTGACGCACTCCTTCAAGGCTGATGCCCAGGCTCTCCAGAGCCTTGGCGGCTACGCCCTCACCTTCATGGATCAAACCAAGAAGAATGTGCTCAGTGCCGATGTAGTTGTGGTTGAGCATCCTGGCCTCTTCTTGGGCCAAGACGACAACCCGCCTTGCTCGGTCGGTGAACCTCTCGAACATCTCGTCGCTCCTCACAGAGCGGTCAGTCAGGCCGGTAAATCCGGTCCCGTCATCCCGCATGCTAGCCCTGGCTCGGCGAACCGTGCCCACTGCCACTGACACGCTCTATAGCAGAGACGTTCCCCGGGAGCAGGGCGTTCACCCTCTATCCAACTACCGATCGGGGGTTACGTGTTCCCGATACGCCGCAAGCGAACGATGTTTAGGACGCTTCCGTGAAGCGCCTGGAATTGGTCGCCACGGCGCCGGCAGATCAACATGGATCGGCTTGCGGCCGGTGCCGGGGAGAGAGCCCGCCCGCGCATCGCCCATGCCTGATCCGTGAGCCATACGCAAACATCCTATGTAAGGAAGCGCGCCCGCCGCCAATCGATCGTGGTACGGCACCCGCGGGTCGCGGAATCTCGATCGTGCCACGGCACCCGGCAGGCCGCGAAATCCCGATCCCGGCACGGCACACGCGGCCACGAAATCGCCGGTCCGGTCAGCGAGGTTACCGATCCGGGCCATCGCGGTTACCGATCCAGAGCGTCGCCGCACCGGGGAGCCCACACCGGGGCTGGAACGCACCATGCCAGAAAACCGCCCGGAATCGACCGAGCGGGCAGCCCAAAATGATCACATATGGGCGATTAGAAGATCGCCGTCACGAACCGTCCAGCATTTGAGAAGCAGCTATAAATGATCATGCGCTTATGGCGTTCGCCGGGGTTCTTAGGCGAGCGGCATAAGCGCATGGTCAGGAGATGGCTCTCTAGTGAGCTTGTTCGTACTTCTCCACCACGGTAGAGGCGATTCGGCCACGCTCGCTCACCGGCAGACCGTGAGCCTTGGCCCACTGCCGGATCTCCGAGCTCTTCTCGCGGCTCATCGCACGCTGCCCGCCGCGACCGCGCCGACGCGTGGTCACGGCACCGGACCGACGAGCGTGCTGTACGAAAGGCGTGAGCGCGTCCCTCAGCTTCTTGGCGTTAAGGTCGCTCAGGTCAATCTCATAGGAGGAGCCGTCAATAGCGAAGCTGACCGTCTCATTGGCCTCGCCCCCATCGAGGTCATCGATGAGAATCTCCTGGATCTGCTTGGCCATCTACGCAATCCTTTCGCGGAGCATTGTTTCATTCGCCAGGGCAAACATATACCCGGAAAGGCGCGGAGACAATTCAGCGCTACAGAGATTCTGCTGAGCGGCGGCTCAGTTGTGGTTCTCGGCCTGATCCTGGGGGTTTGGACGGCGTCCGGCGGCCTCGGATCGGACCAACTTCACTACGCCAAAGATGAAGGCGGCGCCCACCACCACCGGTGGGATCAGCGCTGACAATACGTCGGTAAGGGCCTGCATTCGTCCTCGCCTCCACAGCGGACGGGGGTTTCGATGGGCGCTTTATCCACAAGCGGCCTGGGCATGAGCGCCCCTCATGCCTCACGAGGTGGACAACCGCCCGCACCCGACCATAGTGGTACACGGATGCCGTCCATGTGCCATGTGCGCCAACATCCGGCAACCCGGACGCCCCATAGCCTAATGCCAGTCTCTCCAGGCTCCTTACCGGATCAAGCGAAAATTTTGCGGAAAGACTTCTGTCCAGGCCCACAAGGCTCAGCGGAGATCTTTGATCACCCGCGTTCCGGCGAGCCGGTCGTGCGGCCCACGCTGCAGCGGCTTGTCGATCAAGATGAGGATCCCGACGCCGAAGACGAAGATTCCGGCCAGCACATTGAGCACCGGAATGCCCATGACCATCGCCGCTCCCGGATAGACCAGGGCTCGTTTCAGCAGAGCACCGCGCCGAAGGCCGCTCGGTTCGAGGCGAATCCTCATGATCGCCTTGCCGAACGTACGGCCGCTCATGGAATGCGCGGCCCAGTCATAGACCGTATATCCCAGCCCACCGAGCAGCCAGGCGAACACGCCGGGCAACCGGCTGTCGAACGCCTCCAGCAACCCGACAGTTCGGAAGCCACCCCACAGCGCGACGAACAGAATGTAATAGAAGACACCGAAGACGAGGGCTTCAATGAGCCGGGCGGCCAGGCGTTCCCACCATTCCGCGGGGACGGCGTCACTCCACGGCGGCAACCCGGTCATAACCCACCTCGCCCCTTCGGCGAACCGACCGCTACCCATTTTGCTGCCGCCCGCACATACAAAACAGAGGCTGACCGCTGGCCAGCCTCTGTTTCGCGTCCGCGAAGACTACTTGATCTTCACAACCACCGTGTTGCTGAACTTGTCGGCGAACGTCTGCTGCAGCGGCTTGTCCCAGAGCTGGGAGGCACCGTTCAGCGCGACGACGATCCCGCCGAGCAGCGACCCGACGAACGGGATGACGCCGAGGATGTATCCACCCCAGGTGCCACCGGCCCGCTTGAGCGCCACGTCGTTGGGCAGGCCGCCCGGAGGCAGCATGGTGCCCGTGGGCACGATCTTGATCCCCATGACCATCTTGCCGACCGTCTGGCCGCTCATCTTGGTCATGAAGAACTCGTAGGCGACGTACACCGCCGTCATCACGATGGCCACCACGATGCCGTAGAGCGTCGGGCCCATCAGGCCGGTCGTGACGCCGGTCGCGGAGTTGTAGCCGGCGAGCAGGATGGCCCCGAAAACGAGACCGATCACCCAGTTCGCGATGCCGAAGATGACACCGTCGATGATCCTCGCCACGAGCCGCTGCCACCACTCGGCGAGCGGGGCCGGGGCGCCGGGCGGTTGGACCCCGTGCGGCTGCGGCTGCCCGTAGCCGGGCTGCTGGCCGTACTGGGGCTGCTGACCGTAGCCGGGCTGGCCGTACTGCTGCTGCTGACCGTAGTCCGGCTGGCCGTACTGCTGCTGGCCGTAGCCGGGTTGCGACGGCTGCTGCTGGCCATAGCCCGGCTGGGACGGCTGCTGCTGCCCGTAACCGGGCTGCTGGCCGTAATTGGGCTGCTGGCCATAGCCGGGCTGCTGGCCCGACGGTGGCTGCTGGCCGTACTGCTGCTGGCCGTAGCCGGGTTGCGACGGCTGCTGCTGCCCGTAGCCCGGCTGGGACGGCTGCTGCTGCCCGTAACCGGGCTGCTGGCCGTATCCAGGCTGGGATTGCGGTTGCTGACCGTAACCGGGTTGCGATTGCGGCTGCTGACCGTAGTTGGGCTGGCCGTACTCGGGTTGCTGACCCGAAGCCTGCTGCTGACCGTATCCGGGTTGCTGACCGTAGCCGGGCTGCTGGCCGTAGTCCGGTTGCTGACCGTAGCCGGGCTGCTGCCCGTACTGCGGCTGTTGTCCGTACTGCGGTTGCTGCGGCTGCTGGCCGTAGCCCGGCTGCTGCTGACCGTACTGCGGCTGTTGGCCGTAGCCCGGCTGCTGCTGCCCATAGTTGGGTTGCTGACCGTAGGCGTCGTCCGCCCGGTAGCCAACGACCGTCGCATCCGGGTCGGGCTCGCCATAGGGACGGCCCGTGTTGTGATGTCCGTATTCAGATCCGCCAGGCGCAGAGTTCTCGCCGGATTCGTCCTGTGGATACGGCGGCTGTCCGGTGCTCACCGTGTCACCTCGCTTCGAGTGCGCATGTGGCACGTGTCAGGACACATGCCTGTGCTGCCCAACGTATCGACATAGGTATCAACAATCACCTTTCCCATTAGTCAAGGTCCGCGTCACCCGATGTCAGGTGGAGAAGCATGCGGGTGTTCCCCAGGGTGTTGGGCTTGACGTGTTCGAGGTCGAGGAACTCGGCGACACCCTCGTCGTACGAGGCCAGCAGCTCCGCATAGACCTCGGGTGAGACCGGAGTGCCCTGTACGGGGCGGAATCCATGCCTCGCGAAAAAATCCACCTCAAAAGTCAGACAGAAAACCCGGCGCAGGCCGAGTTCCCGGGCCGTTTTGATCAAGGAAGAGACGATCCGGTGCCCGATTCCGAAGCCTCGGAACTCCGGATCAACGGCCACCGTGCGAATCTCCGCGAGATCCTCCCAAAGCACGTGCAGCGCGCCACAGCCGACCACTTGGCCGCCGCGCTCGGCGATCCAGAACTCCTGCACGTCCTCGTACAGAGTGACGGTGGCCTTCTCCAGAAGCCGGGGCCCGGCGCCCGCGTAGGTGTCGACCAGGAGACGGATCGTCCTGACATCCGGCGTGCGAGCACGCCGGACGACGACTTCCGTGTCCGGGACTGTCACTTCGGCGACCTGCTCCATGGGTCTCCAGCGTACAGATCCGATTACGGCCTCCCCGTAACTCTGACGTCTCTCCCATCTCATGACATCTCGTGGTTGATCGAGCACGATGAGGGATCCCTTGGCCCTCAGGCTTCCATGCCTTGACGAACTTGGTGCAAAAAGGACATAAAGTTTGTCCTGCACCGGCAAGCACGAGATCACCTCGTGACCCTTCGGTTGTGAAACCTCTACAGACTTGGCAGTTCTGGTTGAGCACGAACCCGGAGTGCACTAGTGTCCAGCGACGATGTCACCCACGCGAGCCAGCGTGGAGACGCGCCCAATCCCCGTAAGGGGAGCCGGGGACCCGCCGGTGGCGACCTCATCCCGACGCCACCACCCATGGGGTGAATCCGAGCGAGTCGTTCGGTAGGGCTGCTCCGGCCCGAACCCGTCAGCTAACCCGGTAGGCGCCGATGAGAGGAGCTGGTTGGTGAAGCAGACCCGCGATCGCGAGACGAAGCCGGCGGGCGCTCAGGCCCGCCCTTCTGAGCTCCGGAAGATCCCCACCCGGTTGGGTGTCATCGCGGCGACCATCGCCACCCTCCTCTTCGCCGTACCCGTCGGCTCCGCCGTCGCCGATCCCAAGCCCTCGCTGAAGGACCTGTCCAAGCAGGCCGAGGAGCTCCACACCCAGATCGAGACGCTGAGCGAGGAGTTCAACGGCCAGCGGGAGAAGCTCAAGACCGCCAAGAAGTCGGCTGAGGCGGCCAAGAAGACGCTGTCCACCAGTGAGGCCGATCTGGCCGCGAAGCGCGCCAAGGCCGCGCTGCTGGCCCAGAACGCCTACATCAACGGCGGCTTCGGCCAGGCGCTGGCATTCGGCACCTCCGACGACCCCGAGAGCTTCCTCGACCGGGCGGCCACCACTTACGCGCTGGAGCAGCAGCAGGGCTTCGAGGTCAACCAGGTGACCACGGCCAGGCAGGCCGCCGAGCAGGCAAGGGCCAGCGCCAAGACGCGCATCGACGAGGTCGAGAAGATCGTCGAGGGCCTCGGCACCAAGCGCGACAAGATCACCAAGCTCGTCGCCAAGGTCGAGAGCAGTCTCTTCAAGCGGGCGATCGGCGAGGCGGGCCGTCCCGGCACCCGGGCCACGCGGGTCGACCTGCCGGTCATCGGCGCCGGCAAGGCCGCCACGGCCGCCAGGTGGGCGCTCACGCAGCAGCTCAAGCCGTACGTCTGGGGCGCCGAGGGGCCGACCTCGTACGACTGCTCCGGCCTCGTGATGGCGGCCTACCAGCGGGTGGGCATCTCACTGCCGCACTACACCGGCGACCAGTGGACGGCCGGACGGCACATCTCCAAGGAGGAGCTGCGCGCCGGCGACCTGGTCTTCTTCTATGGTGACCTGCACCACGTCGGCATCTACATCGGCGGCGGCATGATGGTCCACGCGCCGCAGACCGGCGACGTCGTACGCATCGCGTCCATCGCCCGCCGCCCGTTCGCGGGCGCCGTACGCATCGCCGACTGACCTCCGGACACCACGACAAGCACTCTGACAGCTGGGGCCCGGGCGGCTGGGCCGGTCGAACGGTCAGATGAGCTGGCGGCGGGCGGCCCAGGCCACGGCCTCGATCGCGGTGGCGACGCCGATGCGGTCGCAGATACCCCGAAGTCTCCGGCGTACCGTGCGTCCACTGATATCCAGTCGTCTGCCAACCCGATCAACCGTGACCCCCTTGGCAAGCTCCGCCAGCAACGCCAGATCCGCGTGGCTAAGCTCGACGCTCTCAGTGAGCACATACATCGGGAGCCCTCCCCCCAACAGCAGAACTCGAGACGTCTATGTCCGAGCAGAGCTGCAGCTCGTCTCGCAGACGGTAAACGCATTCTGGAAAGGTCGTCAAGCCAGCGGATACCGCCCTCTGACCATCGCCATTGACATGATCGGCTGTATGTGAAGTACTCGCCATATGTCGGCACACTTCGGGGCCCGATGAGGGATCACAGGCGCCCTTACAACGGCTCCAGCCCGCTCCCCAAGAGCGCCGCGAACCTGCTGAGCGCCGAATCCGTAAAACGCGAATATTCTTCGCATTCAATATGCGAAATATCGGAAATGTGGCTGCTTAGGGCAGTCTTTTGTACCCCCGCGCCGCCGGGTCAGCAGCGCCCGCCAAAGACCATGAACGGTTCATGCGCCAGAGGGAGAAGCCACTCGGCGCAGGCGGCCGGGAGATGCCCGCTCCCCGCGTTAAGGGACTGGCGAACGCCGCCGCCCGCGTTCTCCTACTCGCCGCAGGAGATCGGGCCGCTGTCAACCCGACAGCGGCCGGTACGGCCCGGCGTGGGAGCCGGGCCGACACTCTTCGGCGGCAGCCGGGTCAGTGGGTCGGCTTGACCAGTGGGAACAAGATCGTTTCCCGGATGCTCTTGCCGGTGAAAGCCATGATCATCCGGTCGATCCCGGCCCCCATGCCACCCGTGGGCGGCATGGCGTACTCCAGCGCCTGCAGGAAGTCCTCGTCCAGCTGCATGGCCTCCGGGTCGCCCCCGGCGGCCAGCAGCGACTGCTCCACCAGGCGCCGGCGCTGCTCGACCGGGTCGACGAGCTCGGAGTAGGCGGTGCCCAGCTCGGTGCCGAACCCGATGAGGTCCCACTTCTCGGTCAGCAGCGGGTTGTCGCGGTGCTGGCGGGTCAGCGGGGAGGTCTCCAGCGGGTAGTCCATGACGAACGTCGGCTGGATGAGCGTGTGCTCGACGAGGGCCTCGAAGATCTCCTGGACGAGCTTGCCCTGGCCCCACTTCGGGTCCCAGTGGATCTCACGCCCGTCGGCGAGTTTCCGGACCTGCTCCAGCGGGGTCTCCGTGGTGATCTCCTCGCCGAGCGCCTCGGACACCGCCCCGTACAGGGTGATGCGCGGCCACTCGGGGATGCCCAGGTCCACCTCGACGCCGTCGTGGACGACCACAGAGGTGCCCAGAGCGGCCACGACGGCCTTCTGGTACATCCGCTGGGTCAGGTCGGCCATGTCGTTGTAGTCGAGGTAGGTGCCGTACGCCTCGATCATGGTGAACTCGGGGTTGTGCGTGGAGTCCGCGCCCTCGTTGCGGAAGTTGCGGTTGATCTCGAAGACCTTCTCGATGCCGCCGACCACGAGCCGCTTCAGGTAGAGCTCGATCGCGATGCGAAGGTAGAGCTCCATGTTGTACGCGTTGATGTGGGTCTTGAACGGCCGGGCCGCCGCGCCGCCGTGGATCGGCTGCAGCATGGGCGTCTCGACCTCGAGGTAGCCCTCCTCGTGCCAGAAGTCGCGCACCGCGCGCACCGTGGCGCTGCGGACGCGGGCCATCTCCCGGGCCTCGTCGTTGACGATGAGGTCGACGTAGCGCTGGCGTACGCGGGCCTCGGGGTCGGTGAGGCCGACGTGCTTCTCCGGCAGCGGGCGCAGGCACTTGGCGGTGATCTGCCAGCGGTCGGCCAGGATCGACAGCTCGCCGCGGCGGGAGGTGATGACCTCGCCCTCCACACCCACGTGGTCGCCCAGGTCGACGTCGCGCTTCCAGGCCGCCAGCGACTCCTCGCCGACCTTGTCGAGCGAGATCATCACCTGCAGGTCGCCGCTGCCGTCGCGGAGTGTGGCGAAGCAGAGCTTGCCGCCCACGCGGTTGAGCATGACGCGGCCCGCGACGCCGACCTTGTCACCGGTCGCGGTGTCCGGGTCGAGGGCCTGGTATTTCTCCCTGACCTCCGCGTTGGTCGCCGTGCGGGGAAAGGTCACCGGGTAAGGATCGACGCCCTCACTGCGAAGGCGGTCGAGCTTCTCCCTCCGGATGCGCATCTGCTCGGGAAGTTCGTCGCTCACAGCATCAAAGAGTAGGGGATATGGCGAACTGCAAGGGCTCGTCACCTCTCTGCAGGGTGACTGCAAGAGCTCTCCCGTACCAATGACACATCGAGCTCAGGGGGGAACCGGCAAGGCGCCGGCCCAGGGGGAGCTCAAGGAGAGATCATGATGAAGAAGCTCGCGACCGGCCTCGCCGCCGTCGCCGCCACGAGCGCGCTGGCCTTAGCGCTGCCCTCGGCCGCCAGCGCCAGCACCGCGGACTCCGACTCCTGGGGCCCGGTTTACTCGCAGCACTACCAGGCCAAGGCCTCCGGCTGGGTCAGTGTGGACTGGAACGACGACGACCACGAGTCGAACACGATCACCGTCAAGGGCAAGCTCTGGGACCTGGACCACCGCAGCTACGACGAGGGCGGCAAGTGCGCGTACGTGAAGTTCCAGGCCAGCGACTTCGACGACAACTGGTCGACGGTCTACACCAAGAAGTACTGCGGCTACCCGGCCTTCAAGCGCTTCTCCTTCGACAGCGACGACGTCTCCAGCCTCCGCGTGAAGGTCTGCCAGATCGACCTCCACGGCTCCTACCCGCGCAACTGCGGCAGCTGGAGCGACCTGTACACCGGCGACTCCGAGTAACCGGCCAGGTAGCGACAGTCCACGAACGCAAGCGGCCCCCTCACCCGAGCGGGGGGCCGCTTGTTCATGTCGTGTTCCGGTTGTAGATCAGCCGCAGGCCGATGAGCGTCAGCCACGGCTCGTGCACGTCGATCGAGCGTGACTCGCCCACCACCAGCGCCGCGTGCCCGCCGGTGGCCACCACGGTCACCTCGTCGGGGTCGTCGGCCAGTTCGGCCGTCATCCGCTCCACGATGCCGTCGACCTGGCCCGCGAAGCCGTAGATGATGCCGGCCTGGAGCGCCTCGACGGTGTTCTTGGCGATGACCGAGCGCGGCCTGACCAGCTCCACCTTGTGCAGCTGGGCGCCCGCCGCCGCCAGGGCGTCGACGGAGATCTCGATGCCGGGCGCGGTGACCGCGCCGATGTACTCGCCCTTGGCCGACACCGCGTCGAACGAGGTCGCGGTGCCGAAGTCGACGATGACGCAGGGGCCGCCGTACTGGTCGATGGCCGCCAGTGCGTTGACGATGCGGTCGCTGCCGACCTCCTTGGGGTTGTCCATGCGGACGGGCACGCCGGTACGTATGCCCGGCTCCACGATCACCGCGGTCACGTCGCCGTAGTAGCGGCGGCACATCTCGCGCATCTCGTTGAGCACACTCGGCACGGTCGAGCAGATCGCGATGCCGCTGACATCGGCTCCCTTGAGCAATGGAGACTGGGCGAGCAGCCCTTGGAGCACGACCGCGATCTCGTCGGCGGTGCGGCGGGCGTCCGTGGCCAGCCGCCAGTGCTCGATGACTTCCTCGCCCTCGAACAGGCCGAGCACCGTGTGCGTGTTGCCGACGTCGATCGTTAGCAGCATCGATTACCCCCGTAGATCCAGTGCGATGTCGAGGGCCGGCGCCGAGTGCGTGAGCGCTCCCACCGCAAGGTAGTCAACGCCAGTTTCGGCCACAGCACGGGCCGATTCCAAGGTCAACCCTCCACTAGCCTCAAGCTTCGCCCGATTTCTCACGATGTGGACGGCTTGGGCGGTCTCCTCGACCGTGAAGTTGTCGAGAAGGATCTCCTCGGCGCCTTCTTCGAGCACCGGGCCGAGCTGGTCGATCCGGTCCACCTCCACCTCGATCGGCAGCTCCGGATAGCGCTCTCTCACCGCGCGGAACGCCTCGGCCACGCCGCCGGCGGCCACCACGTGGTTGTCCTTGATCAGCGCCGCGTCCGACAGGGACATCCGGTGGTTGACGCCGCCGCCGCAGCGCACCGCGTACTTCTCCAGCGCCCGCAGTCCGGGCAGCGTCTTGCGGCTGTCACGCACCCTCGCCCGGGTGCCGCTGACCGCCTCGACCCACCTGCCGGTCAGTGTCGCGATGCCGGACAGGTGCGTGAGCAGGTTGAGCGCGGTGCGCTCCGCCGTCAGCAGGCCCCTGACCGGGCCCTCCACGGTCATCAGTACGTCGCCCGCCCGGACGCGCTCGCCGTCCTTGGCCCGCCGCTCCGTACGGGCCGCGCCCAGCCGGACGAACACCGCCTCGGCCACGGCCAGCCCGGCGACGATGCCGTCCTTGCGGGCCACCACGTCCGCGACCGCGCGCTGCTCCGCCGGAATGGTGGCCAGGCTCGTCACGTCGCCCGCCTCCTGCAGGTCCTCGGCGAGCGCCCGGTCGATCAAGGCGTCGATCTCCGCCGGATCCAGCCCGGCGGCGGCGAGCTCCTGCGCCAGTCGCGGCGGCGTGGTGTCGCCGTGCGGCGTGTACGTCATCTGGGGCCCCTCCTCGGTCAGGGTCACGTCCAGGTGGCCCAGCCAGTCATTGTCGTCTCGGTCGGGGAAGTCCTCGCGCCAGTGCGAGCCGCGGGTCTCCAGCCGGGCCCGGGCGGCGCCGACCAGCACGGTGGCGACGGTCAGCAAGTTCGTGGCCTCCCACGACTCCGTACACGGCTGGACCTGGACCGGGGTCCAGCGGGCGTCGCGGAGCGCCCGCGCCGTCTCCGCGAGCGACTCGCGGCTGCGCAGCACGCTCGCTCCCCCGCTCATGCGGGCCTGGACCTTGGTACGGATCCGCGGGTCGGCCAAGCCCGTGGCCGCCCGGCTCGCGACCACCTCGCCCGGCACCTCTTCCGGCTGCACCGACGCGTGGATGTCCGCGGCGATGCGTTCGGCGAAGACCAGGCCCTCCAGCAGCGAGTTGGACGCGAGCCTGTTCGCGCCGTGCACGCCCGTGCACGCGACCTCGCCGCACGCGTACAGGCCCTCGATGGAGGTACGGCCGTGCAGATCGGTCCTGACCCCGCCGCTGGCGTAGTGGGCGGCCGGGGCGACGGGGATGGGCTCCGTGGCCGGGTCGATGCCGTGCTCGCGGCAGACCGCGTAGATCGTGGGGAAGCGGGTCTTCCACCGGTCCGCGCCGAAGTGGCGGCCATCGAGGAAGACGTGGCTCTGCCCGCTCTCGCGCATCGTCCGCATGATGGCCTTGGCGACGACGTCGCGCGGCGCCAGGTCGGCCAGCTCGTGCACGCCGTTCATGAACGCGCGGCCCTCGTGGTCGACCAGGAAGGCGCCCTCACCCCTGACCGCCTCGGAGATCAGCGGCTGCTGCCCGGTCGACTCCTCGCCGAGCCACAGCACCGTGGGATGGAACTGGACGAACTCGATGTCGCGTACCACGGCCCCCGCCCTGAGCGCGAGCGCGACGCCGTCGCCGGTGGAGACGACGGGGTTCGTGGTGGCCGCGTACACCTGCCCCATGCCGCCGGTGGCCAGCACGACCGCCCGCGCGTGCACCGCGCCCACGCCGTCGCGGGCACCCTCGCCCATGACGTGCAGTGTCACGCCCCTGGCCCGGCCGCGCGCGTCCGTCAGCAGGTCGAGGACCAGCGCGTGCTCGATGACCTCCACCGCGCCCGCCCTGACCGCCTCGGCCAGCGCCCGCTGCACCTCGGCCCCGGTGGCGTCGCCGCCCGCGTGCACGATCCTGTCGCGCCGGTGGCCGCCTTCCCGGGTGAGCTGGAGCTCGCCGTCGGGGGTCCGGTCGAACCGGGCGCCGCGCTCCATCAGCCGCCGCAGCGCGCCCGGCCCCTCGGTCACCAGCGTCCGTACGGCCCGCACGTCGCACAGGCCCACTCCGGCGATCAGCGTGTCGCTCAGGTGCTCGTCGGGACTGTCGCGCGGGTCGAGCACCGCCGCGATCCCGCCCTGGGCCCACCGGGTCGACCCGGACGAGAGTACGTCCTTGGTGACGACGAGGACCTTGGCCGCGGGATCCAGCTCGGCATAGCGCAGGGCCACGGTCAGCCCCGCGATGCCGGAGCCCACGACGACCACGTCCGCCTCGGCGATCCAGCCGGGATCGGGGGCCGTCAGTCGGAGGGGAATCGCCGGTGCACTCATGGAGTCTCCTCATTGAGGCGATTTCGTCAACATGACGATAACCCACGGGCGAAGGTGGTGCCTCCGGGGGGTGGCTCAGTCCTCCAGGTACGCGTAGAGCTGTGGCGATGCCTCTGTCAGGCCGGATCGAGCGACATGACGGCGTTGTCGATCAGCCGGGTGGTGCCGACCTTGGCGGCCACCGCCAGCACCGCCTCGCCCCGGTAAGACTCGCTCACCTCGGCGAACGTGGCCGGATCGACGAGCACCAGATAGTCGAGCGCGAGTTGGGGAGCCGCGCCCTCGAGCACGGCCAGCGCCGCCGCCCGGATCCTGGCCGGGACGGACTCCGCCGCGCCCGCCCGCAGGGCCCTGGAGAGCGTCAGGGCGACCTGCCGCTCGTCGGCGGACAGGTAGCGGTTGCGGCTCGACAGCGCCAGGCCGTCGGGCTCGCGGACGGTCGGCGCGCCGACGATGTCGATCGGCAGGTCGAGGTCGGCGACCATCCTGCGGATCATGGCGAGTTGCTGGGCGTCCTTCTGCCCGAAGACCGCCACGTCGGGCTGGACGAGGTTGAACAGCTTGAGCACCACCGTGAGCACACCGTCGAAGTGGCCGGGCCGGACGGCGCCCTCGACGATCGTGCCCATCTCGCCCGACTGGACGCTGACCTGGCGGCCGGCGGGGTACATGTCGTCGGCCGACGGGGCGAAGACGACGTCCACGCCTTCGGCCCGGCACGCCTCCAGGTCCGCGTCGAACGTCCGCGGATAGCGGGAAAAATCCTCGTTTGGCGAAAATTGCAGAGGATTGACGAAGATGCTGACCACGACGTGGTCGGCGCGTACGCGGGCCTCGCGGATCAGGGAGCGGTGACCCTCGTGCAGCGCACCCATGGTGGGCACCAGCGCGACGCTCCCCTCGCCGCGCGCTTTGACCAGGTCGGTGCGGTTCTTGGCGACGATCAGGTCCATATGTTGCCTCCGAGCGCGTCGAGCAGGCGCTCGGCCTCTTCGGGCTTCAGCAGCCCCGCGGCGAGCGCGCGGTCCGCCGTGAGCCTAGCGAGGGCGATGTAGGCGTCGGCCGCCTCGGGTGCCGCCAGGATCAGCGCGTCGACATGCTTGCGTACGGTGCCCGCGTCGCCCCGCACCACGGGACCGGTCAGCCCGGCGATGCCGAGCCGCAGCACGTTGTCGAGCGCCGCGCCGAGCAGCGGGCCGAGCATGATGCCCGGATGCTCCACGCCGATGCCCCGCAGGAGCTCCTGCGACTCGGCGATGAGCGTGACCATGTGGTTGGCCGCCCCGGCCAGGGCCGCGTGGTAGAGGGCACGGTCGGAGTCGGCGATCCAGACCGGCTCGCCGCCCATCTCGATGACCAGCGCCTCGGCGATGGGCCTGAGCGTGTCGGGCGCCGTCACGCCGAACGAGATGCCGGTGATGCGGTTGAGGTCGTCGTCCCGCCCGGTGAACGTCATCACCGGGTGGAGCGCGAGCGGCAGTGCGCCCGCCCTGGCGGCCGGCTCCAGCACCGACAGCCCGTACGCGCCGCTGGTGTGCACGAGCAGCTTGCCCTGGAGGTCCGCGCCGGTCGACGCGAGACCGTTGACCAGATCGGGCAGCGCGTCGTCGGGCACGGTGAGCAGGATCAGCCCAGCCGTCTTGACGACCTCCTCGGGCCGCGTCGGCCGTACGCCGAGTCGCTCCGCCGCCCACCGGTGCGAGGCGTCGGAGACCCCGCTGGCGGCGACCACGTGGTGCCCGGCCTGCGCCAGTGCGGCACCGAGCACCGAACCCACCTTGCCCGCGCCCAGCACGCCCACGGCCAGCCGCGCCGGCCGATCCCCTGCGTCCATGACGTCCACCCCTGTCGACCCTGATGGCACTGCCGCCCAGAGTAACGGCCGCTCGCGACTACGTACGTGACCAGGCTTTTGCCGCATGTTGAGTTACCCACAAAAGGGACAAGGGCATACAAAACCTGCACCCCCTGTCGGAAGAGATGAGGAGAGGGGTTCATCTCGTGGTGGCGGGCGCCGAGTTGACGACCCGACGCCCGCGTTGATCTACGGGGGGGGCTTACTTCGTGAGATAGTCCAGGGCATGTGGCTCACGTGGCGCGCCGCGATGCAGTACGCGCTGTACGGCGAGGACGGTTTCTACCTCCGCGAGCGCCCTTCGGGCCACTTCCGTACGTCGGTCAGCGCCTCGGCCGCCTTCGCCGACGCGGTTCTGGCCCTGCTCACCCAGGTCGACGCCGACCTCGGCGCCCCCGACACCATCGACCTGGTCGACATCGGCGCCGGAGAGGGCGCCCTGGTGGCCCGCGTGCTCGACGCCGCCGAGCCCGGGCTGCGCGCCAGGCTCAACATCACCGCCGTCGATCTCTCGCCCAGACCCGACGACCTGCCCAAGAGCATCGACTGGCGCCCCCGGATCCCCTCCGTCATCACCGGGCTGGCGATCGCCAACGAGTGGCTGGACAACGTCCCGCTCGACGTGGCCGAGCAGACGGCCGACGGGCCGCGGCTGGTCCTGGTCGACACCGAGACGGGTGAGGAACGGCTGGGCGACCCGGTGCCCGACTCCGACCGCGCCTGGCTCGACCGGTGGTGGCCGTCGCTGGGCCGCATCGGCTCGCGCGGGGAGATCGGGTGCCCGCGCGACGCCGCGTGGGCGGCCGTGGTGACCCGGCTCAGGAGGGGTCGCGCGGTGGCCATTGATTATGCACACCCTGTGGATAACCGTCCGTGCCATGGCACACTCACCGGCTACCGAGATGGTGCGGTCGTCGCGCCCATCCCCGACGGCACCTGCGACATCACCGCTCACGTGGCGCTCGACGCGTGCGCGGAGGCCGGTCGGCGGGCCGGTGCGATATCCACAGGCTTGTCCACACAGCGCGATGCGCTAAGGGCTCTGGGGGTCACCGGCACGCGTCCGCCCATCGCTCTCGCGCATGCCGATCCGACGGCTTATCTCCGAGCCCTGGCCCGCGCCTCGGAGGAGGGCGAGCTGATCGACCCGAGAGGGCTCGGCGGCTTCGGCTGGCTCGTCCAGGAACGCCGGTGACCCGTCGGCGAAGGACCTCAGCCACGACGGACCGGCTGCTTCCGCTCCCCCGGAGGGGGTTCCTGCCTAGGGACCCCAGCCACGACGGACGGCCGCGCTAACCCGTCGTCAGGTCGAGGGACTTCAGGCCGCGGATGACGTAGCCCGGCTTCCATTCCGGCTCGCTGGCGAGTTCCAGCTTCGGCGCCCGCTCCAGCAGGGCGCCGAACGACTCGATCAGCTCGATGCGGGCCAGCGGCGCGCCCAGGCAGAAGTGGATCCCCGCCCCGAAGGAGATGTGCGGGTTGTCCGGCCGTCCCACGTCGAGCCGGTCAGGGTCGGCGAACACCGTCTCATCGCGGTTGGCCGAGCCGAACAGCAGCGCGACCTCGGCCCCGCGCGGGATCTCGACCCCGTGCACCTCGATGTCCTCCAGGACCCACCGCTCGAACATCTGCAGCGGCGTGTCCCAGCGCATCAGCTCCTCGACGGCCGTGGGCAGCAGGCTCCGGTCCTCGCGCAGGCGTACCAGCTCGGCGGGGTTCCTGAACAGGGACCACCAGCCGTTGCCCGTCACGTTCACGGTCGCCTCGTGTCCGGCGTTGAGCAGCAGCACGCACGTACCGACCAGCTCGTCCTCGGTGAGCTCCTCGATCGCCGCGAGCGCGCTGATCAGGTCGTCGCCCGGCCGTACGGCACGCTCGCGGGCCAGGTCCGCGAGGTAGGCGGCGAACTCCGCCGCCGCCTTGGCGGCCAGGTGCTGCGACTCCATGCTCGGGTTCAGCTCGTACATCCGGCAGATGTCGGCCGACCAGGGGCGCAGCAGGTGCCGGTCCGCCTCGGGTACGCCGAGCATCTCCGCGATGACGGTCACCGGCAGCGGCTCGGCCACCTCGGCGATCAGGTCGCCGCCGCCCTTCTCGACGAACGCCCCGACCAGCCCCTCGGCGATGGCCCTGACCCGGGGGCGCAGCGACTCGACCATGCGCGGGGTGAACGCCTTGGAGACCAGCCGGCGCAGCCTGGTGTGCACCGGCGGCTCGACGTCGAGCATGCCGGCCCTGGTCACCCGCCAGAACGGCTCTTGGAACGCCGGCTCCTCCGGCCTGCCGAACTCCTCGTGCGTGGCCACGTGGAGGTAGGAACGGCCCAGCCGGCGGTCTCTGAGCAGCGCGTTCACGTCCGCGTGCCGGGAGATCAGCCACTGCCCCGTCGGCTCGAAGTAGCTGACGGGGGCGTCACGCCTCAGCTCCGCGTACGCGCCGTAGGGGTAGGCAACAAAATCCGGATTCCAGGGATCGAAGCGCACTTTTTCATCTTATGAGGAGGCTTGCTTGGCGTGCCTGCTCCGCATCCGGATGTTGAGCAGCTCCACGATCACCGAGAACGCCATCGCGAAGTAGATGTAGCCCTTGGAGATGTGCTGGCCGAGCCCCTCGGCGATGAGCACCACCCCGATCAGCACCAGGAACGCCAGAGCCAGCATCTTGATGCTCGGATGCTTGTCCACGAACCTGCTGATCGGCCCGGACGCGAACAGCATGACCAGCACCGCCACGATCACCGCGGCGATCATCACGCCGAGCTCGTCCACCATGCCCACGGCGGTGATCACCGAGTCGAGCGAGAACACCACGTCCAGCACCATGATCTGCACGATCACCGAGGCGAACGAGGTGACGGCCCGTCCCTTGCCGCCCTCCTCCTTCAGTTCCATGCTGTGCCCGATCTCGGTGACGCTCTTGGCCAGCAGGAACAGGCCGCCCAGCAGCAGGATCAGGTCGCGCCCCGATATCCCGTGGCCGAAGACCTCGAACAATGGCGTGGTCAGCCGGACCACCCACGACAGCGCCAGCAGCAGGAGCAGCCGGCTGATCAGCGCCGCGGCCAGGCCCATGACGCGGGCCCGGTCGCGCTGCTCCGGCGGCAGCTTCCCGGCCAGGATGGAGATGAAGATGATGTTGTCGATACCGAGAACGATCTCTAGTGCGACCAGGGTGAAAAACCCGATCCAGATCTGAGGGTCGGCCACCCAGTCCAGCATTAGGTACTCCTCACAGCAGGGGTTTCAGTTACCAACGAGGCAGGGGCCGCATAAGTTCGCGGTTGCGATTCATGGCCGGGTGTCGGTTATAGTGCGGATGTAGGTCATGAGTGCCAGCGCACAGCCCCGGCTTGCTGGCCGGCAACCCTCGCGTCCGCGGCGGGGTGCCCCGGGTGAAGACCTGGTCCGCCACGAGGTGTGGTGGGCAAGCGCGGGCTCGCTGGGTGTTCCGGGGGTCCGATGGCCCCAGGAGGTTCGCCGTGTCCACGTTGACGATCTTCAGCTCCCTGCCCGCTCAGGCCACCGACGCGCCGGCTGCCGAGCGCGCCCGTCCGATCCCCGCCGTACTGGGCGCCGATCTGGAAGTACCGGTCAAGGGCGGCAGGCTGGTGACGTACGCCAACCTCGACTACGCGGCGAGCGCCCCCTGTCTGGAGCCGGTCAGTGCCGCCGTCACCGCCGCGCTCCCGGCCTACTCCAGCGTGCACCGCGGCGCGGGCTACGCCTCCCAGCTCACCACCGCCCGCTACGAGCAGGCCCGCCACACGGTCAGGGCCTTCGTCGGCGCCCGGCCCGACGACGCCGTGATCTTCACCCGCAACACCACCGACGCGACGAACCTGCTGGCCCGCTGCCTGCCTGAGGGCACGACCGCGGTCGTGTTCGACACCGAGCACCACGCCTCCCTGCTGCCCTGGAAGCGGTCCGTACGGCTGGCGCCGCCCGCCTTCCCCGGCGAGGCCGTCCGCGCCGCCGACGAGGCGCTGGCCGGGATCGACGGCCCCAAGCTGCTCGTGGTCACCGCCGCCTCGAACGTCACCGGCGAGCTCTGGCCCATCGCCGCCCTGGCGCACATCGCGCACCGCCACGGAGCCCGCATCCTGGTGGACGCCGCCCAGCTGGTGCCGCACCGGCGGCTCAACCTGACCGCGCTCGACCTCGACTACGTCGCCTTCTCCGGGCACAAGCTCTACGCGCCCTTCGGGGCCGGGGTGCTGGTCGGCCGCCGTGACTGGCTCTCCTCCGGCGAGCCGTACCTCAAGGGCGGCGGCGCCGTACGCTCCGTCGACGAGGACATCGAGTGGCACGAGGACGCCGAACCGCGTCACGAGGCGGGCACCCCGAACGTCCTGGGCGCCATCGCCGTGGCCGCCGCCTGCGACGCGCTCAGCGCGACCGGCTGGACCGAGCTGGTGCGCGAGGAGGAGCGGCTCATCGCCCGGCTCCGGTCCGGCCTGGCCGCGATCGAGGGCGTGCGCGAGCTGTCGCTCTGGGGGCCGGACCAGCCGCGCGTGGGCATCGTCTCGTTCGTCGTGGACGGGCACTCGGCGCGCGAGGTGGCCGAGGCGCTGTCGGGTGAGTACGGCATCGGCGTGCGTGACGGCAAGTTCTGCGCGCACCCGTTCGTCCGGCACTTGCTCGGCACCGCGGACGGCGGCTGCGAGGACGACACGGCCTCCGCGGTCCGCGCCTCGATCGGCATCGGCACCACGGAGGAGCACGTGGACCGCCTCGTAGACGCCCTCCGCGACCTCGCCGCCCGCTGAGGTCACGGACGCGGCACGACAGCCGCCGCGTCGCCGCCCGCTGAGGTCGCGCGATGGCGAACCTTCGCGCGGCGGGTTGAGGTCAGGCGCTCGGTGAACGTCCGCGTGACGGCTCGTCGGCGACGACGTCATCGACGTTCCGCATGTCACCGCCCCGGGCGGTCGGTGGCACCGGCCTGGGGGCGGTGTCCGCCTCCGATGGGGCCTCCGGCCTGATGGAGGTGGCCGGCGCGTGGCCGGCGAGATCCTGCTCGGCCGCGCGACGCTCGGCGCGCCGCCGGTAGCTGTTGTGCAGGATGCCGTCGATGCCGAGCCGGCCGCCGCCCACAGCCACGAGCAGCAGGCAGGCCACGGCCAGCGCGCCGGCGAGCTCCCAGCCGCCGTTCTGGATCAGGACGCCGTGGGCGCCGTGGACGAAGATGATCGCGCCCAGCATGTCGACCACCAGCCCGAGGGCCGCCAGCCGGACCAGCAGGCCGATGATGAGCAGGACCCCGCCGACGGTCTCGACGAGAATGGCGAACCCGGCCGAGAGCCACGGCAGCGGTATTCCCATCTGGTTGAAGGCGGCGGCCGTGACCGGTACCCCGATCTGCATCTTCTGCCACCCGTGGGTCACGAAGATCACGCCGATCGCCACCCGCGAGATCAGAGCGGCAAGATCGAAAAGAATTCTTTGCACGGTTTTCTCCCCCCGTTCCCGATGTTCCTCCCCGGTCCAGTGGGCGGAATGCGCCGATATAGGGTTCCTTGACCTCTTCCTGTGCTGGATCACCACGACTGCCGGTGGCAGCATTGCCATATGACGGAACGCGTGGTCGGGATCGGCGTCGGGGCGAAAGAGCTGGCCACCGAGGACATGATCCTCAACATCGGCCCACAGCACCCGTCGACGCACGGGGTGCTCAGGCTGCGGCTCACCCTCGACGGCGAGCGCATCGCCACGGCCGAGCCGATCATCGGTTATATGCACCGGGGCGCGGAGAAGCTGTTCGAGGTCCGCGACTACCGGCAGATCATCATGCTGGCCAACAGGCACGACTGGCTGGCCGGGTTCGCCAACGAACTGGGCGTGGTGCTGGCCGCCGAGCGCATGCTGGGCATGGAGGTGCCGGTACGGGCCGTGTGGGCGCGTACGCTGCTGGCCGAGCTCAACCGGGTGCTGAGCCACCTGATGTTCCTCGGCTCGTACCCGCTGGAGCTGGGCGCGATCACCCCCATCTTCTACGCCTTCAACGAGCGCGAGCGCATCCAGGCCGTGATGGAGGAGATCTCCGGCGGCCGGATGCACTACATGTTCAACCGGGTCGGCGGGCTGAAGGAGGACCTGCCGTACGGCTGGCTGGACCGGGTGTCGGAGACCGTCGCCGAGACCCGGCGCCGGGTGCCCGACATCGAGAATCTCATCCTCAACAACGAGATCTTCCTGGCCCGTACCAAGGGTGTCGGCGTCCTGACCCGCGAGCAGATCCTGCAGTACGGCGTGAGCGGCCCCATCGCCCGCGCCTCCGGCGTCGACCTCGACCTGCGGCGCGACCAGCCGTACCTGGCCTATCCCGAGCTGCCGGTGAAGGTGGTCACGCGCGGCGCGGGCGACTGCCACGCCCGCTTCGAGATCCTGCTCGACCAGCTCAGAGTCTCGCTGGACCTGGCCGACGCGTGCGTCGACCGGCTGCGCTCGCTGCCGCCGGGTCCCATCAACCAGCGGCTGCCCAAGGTGCTCAAGGTGCCGGAGGGCCACACGTACGCCTGGACCGAGAACCCGCTCGGCATCAACGGCTACTACCTCGTGTCCAAGGGGGACAAGACTCCATGGCGGCTCAAGCTGCGCTCCGCGTCTTACAGCAACATCCAGGTGCTCCGGGAGATGCTGCCCGGGCATCTGGTGGCCGACATGGTGGCGATCCTCGGCTCGATGTTCTTCGTCGTGGGTGACATCGACAAGTGACCGACGTCGCGACTCCGCAGCGGGACAAATATGTCGACTGGCTGCGCGCTCTCAGTCTGATCGTGGTGGTGGTGTGGCACTGGGCGTTCACCATCCTGCAGTGGAAGCCCGAGGGCCCCGAACCGACCAGCCCGCTCGGCTTCACCTCGGGGCTGTGGATACTCACCTGGCTGCTTCAGGTGCTGCCGCTCTTCTTCTACGTCGGCGGCCACGTACACCTGCTGTCGTGGAGCCGCGCCCAGGCCCGCGGCATCGGCATCGGCCGGTTCGTCTGGCGGCGCATCCGCGCGCTGGCCGCCCCCGCGCTCGTGCTGTCGGGCGTGTGGCTCACCATCGGCGCGGTCGTGACCTGGGTGTTCCACGTCGAGTGGATGTGGCGAGTGGTGCTGCTCGTGCTCAGCCCGCTCTGGTTCCTCGGCGTCTACCTGGTGCTGATCGCGCTGCTGCCCGTGGCGTTGTGGCTGCACCGCCACTACGACGTGCTGGCGCTCATCTGGCTGGGCGGCGCCGCCCTGGTGATCGACGTGGTCCGCTTCCGGTACGGCGTCGAGTGGGTCGGCTGGCTGAACATGATCATCGTCTGGGGGCTGGCCCACCAGGCCGGCTTCTTCTACGACCGGATCGTCATCCTGCCCAGGCGCTATGACGTGGGGGTCCTGTGGACCGGACTGTTCGCCCTGTTCGGCCTGGTCTACTCGGGCATCTACCCGGGCTCGATGGTCGGGGTGCCGGGTGACAAGTGGTCGAACATGGCGCCGCCCACCTTCGTCATCGTGGCGCTGCTGCTCTTCCAGATCGGCCTGGTGGAGGTGTTGCGGCCGTCGATGGAGCGCGTCCTGGAGAAGCCCGGGTGGCGCCGGGTCAACGGCACCATCAACCGCTACGCCCTGCCGCTGTTCCTCTTCCACACCACAGGGATGGCGATCGCGCTGGGTCTGCTGTGGTGGTTCTTCGGCACGCTCGGCGGCGAGGTGCCACCGGACCTCAGATGGTGGCTGGAACGCCCGCTCGCCATCCTGGGCCCGCTGATCTGCACCCTCCCGGTCATCTACCTCTTCGGCCGCAAGCGGGCTCCTGCCGAACAAGTGCCGGACAAGAGTTGACCATGGCCGCTAGCTTGAGCCCATGACGTCCGACATCGAGCACGCTGTCACGCTCTACCTGGGCCGCTGATCCTCCGGGTCCTTCGGGATGCGGCAGGCGTGTTCCAGGAAGAGGGCGGCGCAGATCAGCACCACGAACGCCAGCAGCGAGCCCACCGCGATGAAGAACTCGAACCGCGGCGTCTCCCTGGTGAACAGCTGGACCGTGTGCAGGACGAACCCACCGAAGACACCCGCGAACACCGCACCCACATAGGCCGATGCCTTGCCCAAGGCCGCCAGCCGGGCCACCGCCAGCGGCTCGACCGGCTTGGTGTCAGGTTTGCGGTCGATCCGGGCCTTCGTCACCCATCCGCTGTAGGCCTCTCCGAGGGCCAGCAGCAGGACGGTGGGGATGGCGGTCCACGGCACGATGGGCAGGTCGGCGTAGAACTCCCTGACCACCATCCAGGCGACCAGCGCCACGACGACGATGATGCCGACCAGCAGGCCGGGGCGAGTGGGCCTCAATCCGGGCTCTGCAGCTTGAGGTCAGCACGCAGCCGTACGCCGCTCTGGTCGAGGTCCGTGAGCAGGTCGGCGACCTGGCCCTGGCCGGGCAGCACGCCGTCGGGGTCCACGTCCGCCCACGGGACCAGGACGAAGGCCCGCTCGTGCGCGAGCGGGTGCGGCAGCGTCAGGTCGGGATCGTCGGAGACCGTGTCACCCACGACGATCAGGTCGATGTCGAGCGTGCGCGGACCCCAGCGTTCCTTGCGCTCCCGCCCGAAGGCGTTCTCGACGCCCTGCGCCCGCTCCAGCAGCGCCTGCGGTTGGAGCGAGGTCTCGGCGATGACGATCGCGTTGAGGTAGGGGCGCTGCCCGGCGGGACCGCCGACCGGGTCGGTCTCATAGACGGGCGAGCTCGCGACGAACTCCAGCCCCGGTGCGTCGAAAAGGGTGTCGATGGCGTCCTGCAAGGTCTGGAAGCGCCGTCCGAGATTGCTACCGAGAGACAGTACGACGTTCACGTGCTACTCCTCTCGCTCACCTACTGCTCACCACGTTCTGCTCACCACGTTCTGCTCACCAAAGTTCATTCGCGACTCCGATGGATGGTGACGACCACGTCGTCGAACGGCAGCGGGATCGGTGCCGCGGGCTTGTGCACACTCACCTCGACCGACTCCACCAGGCCGGCGGCCAGGCACACGTCGGCGAGGCGCTGCGCGAGCGTCTCGATCAGCTCGACCGGCTCGCCTTCCACCACGGCGACCAGCGCCTGGGCGAGCTCACCATAGTGGACCGTCTTGCCGAGGTCGTCGGAGGCGGCGGCGGGGGCGGTGTCGAGGAACAGCGTCGCGTCGACCACGAACTCCTGCCCGAGCTCACGCTCGGCCGCCAGCACGCCGTGCCGGCCCCGGGCCCGCAGGCCCTTCAGCGCGATGCGATCAGACCTCAAGCTCGCCTTCCTCCTCGTCATCGTCACCCTGGAGCACCGGCGAACCGTGATGCATCCACAGCCGCCAGCCCTGCGCCGTGCGCACGTAGACGTTACTGGCCACCACCTTGCCGGCGGCGAAGCTGGACTCGCCCTCCTCGCCGGCGGTGAGGATGTTCTCGACGCAGGTGAGCACGGCCACATCGCCCAGCACGGTGGTGTTGACGTCGGTCAGCACGAACTGGATGTAGGTGGTGTTGGCCATGATGAGCGCCCAGGAGCGCAGCACCTCGGACCGCCCCGAGAGCAGGGTCCAGCCCGGATGTACGCAGCTGACCTGCTCGTCGGCGGAGTCCTCGGCCCAGATCTCGGTCATCTTGTCGAGGTTGGCGTCCTCGATCGCGAGATAGAAGTCCTGGTTGACCGTCTCGATCGCGGCGGTGTCGACACTCATGTGTTGGCTCCGGGTCTCTTCCATGCGGCGGCCACGCGCACGGCATCGGCATTGGGACCTACTTCGTGCACTCGTACGCACCAGGCACCGGCGTGCGCGGCCAGCGCCGTCACGGCCACCGTGGCGTCGTCACTGCCGCTGAACGGGCGCGGCGTGCCGTCGGCGTCGGCGAGCAGCCGCCCCAGGAACCGCTTGCGCGAGGCCCCGATCAGCAGCGGATAGCCGAGCTCGGCCAGCTCCCCCATCCCGGCGAGCAACTCCCAGTTGTGCGCGGGGTTCTTGGCGAAGCCCAGCCCGGGGTCGAGCACGATCTGCTCCTCGGACACGCCCTCGGCCAGCACCAGGTCGACCCGCTTGGCGAGCTCCTCGCGCACCTCGGTCACGACGTCGTCGTAGACGGCCCGGCGGTCCATGTCATGGCTGTGGCCGCGCCAGTGCATGACCACATAGTCGACGCCGGTGGCGGCCACCACGCGCGGCATCTCGGGATCGGCCAGGCCGCCGCTCACGTCGTTGACCAGCCTCGCCCCCGCCTCCACCGCCGCCTTGGCGACCTCGGCCCGCATGGTGTCGACGCTGACCGCCACTCCCTCGGCGCTGAGCGCCCTGATCACTGGCACGACGCGGGCCAGCTCCTCGTCGAGCGGCACTCTGGCGGCGCCGGGGCGGGTGGACTCGCCACCCACGTCGACGATGTCGGCCCCCTCACCGACCAGCTCCAGTCCGTGCCGGATAGCGGCCGCCTCGTCGAACCACAGGCCCCCGTCGGAGAACGAGTCCGGCGTGACGTTGACCACGCCCATGACGAGGCACCGCGCCTCTGCTCCGACAACCATGCCCCAAGCCTAGGCGGTCGTGGTTGATGGGGTCTGTGGAGGGTGCCCACACACAAATAACAATCCGATCAGTGCCATAGGCCCGCTGACTGGTGCTTATCAGGGCAGCTGCCTATCGGTGCAGGGTCAGCGCCCCAGGCTGACCGGCTGGCGCTTATCGGTGCAGGATCAGCGCCATCGCCTCGGCGCGGGTCTTGTCGCTCGTACGGAAATCGCCGCGCACCGCCGAGGTCACCGTCTTCGCGCCCGGCTTGCGGACCCCGCGCATGGTCATGCAGAGGTGCTCACACTCCACCACCACGATCACCCCGCGCGGCTCCAGCACGCGCATCAGCGCGTCGGCGATCTGCGAGGTCATCCGCTCCTGCACCTGCGGGCGGCGGGCGAAGACGTCCACCAGGCGGGCCAGCTTGGACAGCCCGGTCACCTGGCCGCGCTCGTTGGGGATGTAGCCCACGTGGGCCACCCCGTGGAAGGGCACCAGGTGGTGCTCGCAGGTGGAGTAGACCTCGATGTCCCTGACGAGCACCATCTCGTCGTGGTCGACGTCGAAGACCTTGTTGAGCACGCCCTCCGGCGTCTGTCCGAGGCCGGAGAACTGCTCGGCGTAGGCCCGGGCCACCCGAGAGGGCGTGTCGAGCAGGCCGTCACGGTCGGGATCCTCGCCGATGGCGTAAAGGATCTCGCGGACGGCCTTCTCGATCCGGCCCAGGTCTACGTCTTGCGAACTCACGCACTGTCTCCAGAGGGCAGCGCGTCCTGGTGACTGGCGGCGGCGAGCGAGCCGTTGGCCGACTGCTCCTTCGGGGTCAGGATCGGCGGGCGGTCCGAGGGGAGCCGCTTGCCGTAGCCCGCGTAGGACGGGCGGTGCTCCTTGACCACGACCGGGGCGAAGACCTCCAGCACCTGGTCGCGGGAGAGCGTCTCCTTCTCCATGAGCTGCAGCACCAGGTTGTCGAGCACGTCGCGGTATTCGACCAGGATGTCCCACGCCTGGTCGTGCGCCGTCTCGATCATTCGGCGGACCTCCTCGTCGATCGTCGAAGCGATCTTCTCGGAGTAGTCGCGCTCGTGACCCATCTCGCGGCCCAGGAAGACCTCGGCCTGGCCGGAGCCGAACTTACGGGCACCGAGCTGCTCGCTCATGCCGTATTCGGTCACCATGCGGCGGGCGACCGCCGTGGCCTTCTCGATGTCGTTGGAGGCGCCGGTGGTGGGCTCGTGGAAGACGAGCTCCTCCGCCGCGCGACCGCCGATGAGCATCGCGAGCTGGTCCATCATCTCGGACCTGGTGGCCAGGAACTTGTCCTCCATCGGCAGCGTCATGGTGTAACCCAGGGCGCGGCCACGGGACAGGATCGTGATCTTGTGGACCGGGTCGGAGTTGGGTAGCGCGTGCGCCACCAACGCGTGACCGCCCTCGTGGTAGGCGATCATCTTCTTTTCCTTGTCGGACATGACCCGCGACTTGCGCTCGGGTCCTGCCATGACGCGGTCGATCGACTCCTCGAGGATGTCCATCGAGATCAGCTTCTTGTCGGCGCGCGCGGTGAGCAGCGCCGCCTCGTTGATCACGTTGGCCAGGTCGGCGCCGGTGAACCCGGGCGTGCGACGGGCGATGACGTCGAGGTCGACCGCCGGCTCGAACGGCTTGCCGCGACCGTGGACCCTGAGGATGCCCTTGCGGCCCTCCAGGTCGGGGCGGTCGACGGTGACCTGCCGGTCGAATCGGCCCGGACGCAGCAGCGCCGGGTCGAGGATGTCGGGCCGGTTGGTCGCGGCGATGAGGATCACGCCGCCCTTGACGTCGAAGCCGTCCATCTCGACGAGCAGCTGATTGAGCGTCTGCTCGCGCTCGTCGTGACCGCCGCCCAGGCCCGCGCCGCGGTGCCGGCCGACGGCGTCGATCTCGTCGATGAAGATGATCGCCGGCGCGTTGGCCTTGGCCTGCTCGAACAGGTCGCGGACCCGCGAGGCGCCGACGCCGACGAACATCTCGACGAAGTCGGAGCCGGAGATCGAGTAGAACGGCACGCCGGCCTCACCCGCGACCGCGCGGGCGAGCAGCGTCTTGCCGGTGCCGGGCGGGCCGTACAGCAGCACGCCCTTGGGGATCTTCGCCCCGATCGCCTGGAACTTGGCCGGGGCCTGCAGGAACTCCTTGATCTCCTGGAGCTCCTCGATGGCCTCGTCGGCGCCCGCGACGTCGGAGAAGGTGGTCTTGGGGGTGTCCTTGGTGATCAGCTTCGCCTTGGACTTGCCGAAGCTCATGACCCGTGAGCCGCCGCCCTGCATCTGGTTCATGATGAACAGGAAGATGAGGACGATGAAGACGATCGGCAGGAAGCTCACCAGGATGCTGACCAGGAAGTTCTCCTGGGGCACCTCGGTGGTGAAGCTCTTGGTCGTGCCCGCCTGAACCTGCGCCTGCAGCTCTTCGGTCAGCTTCGGCCCGTAGCCGGCGACCCAGTCAGACTGGATCATGTTGGTCGCCGTGTCACCCGGCCTGACCGTGATCGGCTTGATCAGCGTCAGCTCGATGCGCTGATCCTTGTCGACAATCTTGGCGTTGCTTACATTGCCGGTGCGAATCTGCTGGAGGACTGTGGACGTGTCGGCCTGCTTGAAATTGCCGCCGCCGCTCCAGAGCTGGGTGACGAGCAGGAGCAGCACGACGATGCCCAGGATCCACAGCAGTGGCCCACGTGTAAATCGCTTGAGATCCATCCGATGCGGAACCCCTTGCGGGCCCGTCCCTTCCTGACCATGGCCTGGAACCCCGGGAATTCCCGGGGCCGCGGCATCCGACGCCGCGACTTCTGACTACCCGAAGGGGACGCTTGGTCACCCTCCCGGAGTCAGAAGGTACACCGGGGAAGCGCGCGGAGGGACCGCCCGCTACACCGGTCTTGCCCTACCAACGTACGTCAGGTGGCGCGGTGTTCCCGGCGGCTACTTGTAAACATGGGGAGCCAAGGTGCCGATGAAGGGGAGATTGCGGTAACGCTCCGCGTAGTCGAGGCCATAACCAATGACGAACTCGTTGGGGATGTCGAAGCCGACGTACTTGACGTCGATCGGCACCTTTACCGCGTCGGGCTTGCGCAAAGCGGCGCAGATCTCCAGCGAGGCCGGGTTGCGCGACTTGAGGTTTTCCAGCAGCCAGTGAAGGGTCAGCCCCGAGTCGATGATGTCCTCGACGATCAGCACGTGGCGGCCCATGATGTCGGTGTCGAGGTCCTTCAGCACCCGCACGACACCGGACGATTTGGTGCCCGCGCCGTAGGACGACACGGCCATCCAGTCCATCTGGACGGGCACGTGCAACGCCCTGGCCAGGTCGGCCATCACCATGACCGCGCCCTTCAACACGCCCACGAGCAGGAGCTCCGTGCCCGCGTAGTCGGCGTCGATCCGCCCGGCAAGCTCTTTCACCTTGGCCTGGAGCTCGTCCTGAGGAATCAGGACTTTCTCGAGGTCCTTGCCCATATCGGCAGCGTCCACCTGTGGTTCCTTACGGGATGGGACTGATGGCGAGTATCAGGGTGTCATACCGCCGCACAGCGGCCAGACCCCCGGGTAGATCCACGGCCTTCTGCCCGCGCCACGCCGTGATGAGCCGGTCGACGGCACGCACGTGGGTCGCGGAGAGGGCTCCGGACGGCGTTCCCGCCGCGATGGCCGCCCGCCGCAGGACCCGCCGCCTGACGGCGCCTGGGAGGCGTTCCAGTTCGGGTACGGACAGCGTCACCGAACCGGCGATATCGCTTAGAGCGCAATTCTGATATGCCGTGTCGGCCCATTCGTCAAGGGCGTCGGCGTCGTCCCGGGCCAGATCGGCGGTCCTGGCGAGCGCGTCGGCCACGCCGGGCCCCAGCTCCGACTCCAGCAGCGGGAGCACCCTGGTCCTTACCCGTACGCGGGTGTAGCGGGGATCCTCGTTGTGCGGATCGTCCCAAGGGCTGAGGCCGAGCGCCGCGCACGCGGCGACGGTGGTGGCACGGGAGAGGGACAGCAGCGGCCTGCGGTAGCGGCCGGTCACCGGGGCCATGCCGGACAGCGATCTGAGCCCGCTACCCCTGGCCAGGCCGAGCAGCACGGTCTCGGCCTGGTCATCCCTGGTGTGGCCGAGCAGCACGGTCGCGGCCTGGAGCCGGTCGGCCGCCTCGGCGAGCGCGGCGTAGCGGGCGTCTCTGGCCGCCGCCTCCGGGCCGCCGGACGTGCCGACGTCGACGGTGAGGATCTCGGCCTGGTCGAGGCCCAGGGCCGGGGCCAGCGCGGCCACCGTCTCGGCACGGGCGGCGGAACCCTCCTGGAGCTGGTGGTCCACCGTCAGCAACCCGGCCTTCAGGCCCGCGCGCGGCGCGACGAAGCCGAGCGCGGCGGCGAGCGCGAGGGAGTCGGCTCCCCCGCTGCACGCCGCCAGCACGAGCGCGCCGTCACCGATGTCAGCCAGCGCCTCGCGGACGGCCCTTCGGACGTCCGCGACGGCCGGGTGCGGGCCCATGACGAGTCAGGCGGGCAGGGCGTTGCTGCCGATGACGCGGCGTACCCAGGCGCTGGGGTCGGTGATCTCGGGTGTCGTCGGCAGGGTCTCGGGCGAGGTCCAGACGCGGTTGAAGCCGTCCATGCCGACCTGGTCCACCACCGCGCGGACGAAGGCCGAGCCCTCGGCGTACTGCTTCATCTTGACCTCGATGCCCAGCAGCCGGCGGACCGTACGGTCGAGGCGCGAGCCGCCCTCGCGGCGATGGGCGAACTTGGCGCGAATGTCGGCCACCGACGGCACCACCGAAGGGCCGACGGCGTCCATGACGTAGTCGCCGTGCCCTTCGACCAGCGTCATCACGGCCGTGAGCCGGTCGAGGATCTCCTTCTGGCCGGGCGACTGGATGGCGTCGATGAGGTTGCCCTCGCCGCCGCGCACCACGTCGGCCACCGTGTCGGCAGCGCTGCGCAGCCGCTCCAGCAGCGTGCCCAGATCGAGGTCGGAGGCCAGCAGGAACTCGGTCATCTGCGAACGGATGTATTCGCGCAGCCACGGCACCCCGGTGAACTGCACGCGGTGCGTCTCCTCATGCAGGCACACCCAGAGGCGGAAGTCGTGCGGGTCGACGTTCATCTCGCGCTCGGCGTGCACGATGTTGGGCGCGACCAGGGTCAGACGCCCGGCCGGCTCGCGGCCCGTCGGGTCCGGCGGCAGGAACAGCTCATACTGGCCGAGCACCCGCGAGGCGAGGAAGGCGAGCACCGCGCCCACCTCGACGCCGGTGATGCGGGAGCCCACGGCCGTGACGATCGCCGGCGGCGGGTTGGCCCCGGCGCCGACCCGCTCGGTGAGCGGTTCGAGCACCACACGGAAGCCCTCGACGTTGGCCTTGATCCAGCCGGGACGGTCGACGATGGTCGCCGCCTGCGGCGCGGTCTCAGTGTGAATCTTGGTGAACTCGCGTACGTGCCCTTCGGCCTCACGCGACAGCGCACGGAGCTCGGTGACGGCCTGCCTGGCCTCCTCCCGGCTCACCTGAGGACCGGGGCGCACCAGGCGCGTGCCGGTCGTGACGGCCAGATCCCAGTCGATCACCTGCATACCGTCCACCGTACGTGGTTCTCTTCTCGCCCGCGAAGACCTGCCCTCATGACCTTGCGACGATGGCCGCGAGTCTGTCCAGTACTGGCTCGGCGGTGCTCGGGACGCGATCGGCCAGGAAGGCGAAGGTGACCAGCCGCCCTTCCTTGGTGGTGGCCATGCCAGCGAGGGTGTTGACGTTGTTGAGGGTGCCGGTCTTGGCGCGTACGAGGCCGACCTGGCCCTTGCTGTCGCCGCCCGTGAAGCGTCTGCCGTTGCCCAGGGTGCCGGAGAATCCGGCGATCGGCATGCCGGAGGCGATCGGGTGCAGGTCGGGGTGGGACGCGGCGGAGGCGACCGCGATGACCCGGGCCATCGCGTCGGCGCTGATGCGGTTGCGCGCGGACAGGCCGCTGCCGTCGAAGACCTGTACGCCCTTGGCCGCGCCGAGCCGTTGCAGCACCCCGACCACCGCCTTGGTCGCGCCCTCGAAGGACGCCGGCTGCCCTTCCTTGATGGCGATGTGCCTGGCCAGCGCCTCGGCCAGGTCGTTGTCGCTGAACGTCAGCGTGTGCTCGACCAGCGCGTAGAGCGGTGCCGAGTCGACCCGGCCGAGCTCGGCGGCCCCGGCGGGCGCCTTGCCCGGTCGTACGGACTTGGCGACGCCCACGCCGTACTTGGTCAGGAGGCGGGCGAACGCGGCGGCGGCGTACTGCGGCGGGTTGGACACGCGCGGCTGCCTCGCGGCGGGGTCGCGCCGCCCCTCGTCGATCGCCAGCGCGTAGACCGGCGCCACCTCGCCGTCGGGCACGTAGCCCGGCTTCCATCCGGGTGCCAGCGTGGAACCGGTGAACAGGGAGGTGTCGTAGGAGAGCGTGACCTTGGTGACGCCCTTGGCCTTGAGCGCGGCGGCGGTGCGCGAGGCGAGCGTGGCGAGCGACGCCTGCTTGGGATAGGACAGGGACTTGGCCGACGGCCCGGCGAGCGTCGGATCTCCGCCGCCCACCAGCACGATCGAGTTGGCCGACTGGCCCTGCGTCACCCGGGTGGACAGACGGGTGTCGGGGCCGAGCGCGGCCAGCGCGGCCGTGCAGGTGACCAACTTTGTGGTGGAGGCGGGAGTGATGCCGACGTCGGGGTTGGCGGCGAATACCTGCTCGCCGGTGGCGGCGTCGAGGACCACCGCGCCCACCCGAGCGCCCAGCGCTTCGTCACCCAGGGCGCGGGTGAGCTGCTGGGTCAAAGTACGCTTAGTAGTGAGAGGTCCGTCTCCGGCCCTCACCTGGAGTTGGGCCAGCACCGGCCCCGCGGTGACCACGGAGACGGGGGGAGACCCTTGAGGAGACGGTGTCGGCTCGGTCGGTGACGATCCCCTCGTCAGCGCGCCCAGGCTGAAGTCATTGGTCATCGCATAGAGGCCGATGACGATGGTCAGCACCTGGAGCATGGCGAGAGTGGTCAGCATCACCCACCGCTCGTGCCGCGCCACGTCGCCTGACCTCTCTCCTGGTGTTCGCCTACGAGACATTAACGCCCACTCGGCGTGAGCGGAGGAACCGCGGTGGAGTTCGACGTTGTCGTTGAGATTCCCAAGGGACAACGGAACAAGTATGAAGTGGACCACGAAACCGGTCGCATCAGGCTTGACCGGCTGCTGTTCACCTCTACGCAGTACCCCGCCGACTACGGCTTCATCGAGCACACCCTCGGTGAGGACGGCGACCCGCTCGACGCGCTGGTGCTGCTCCAGGAGCCGACCTTCCCGGGCTGTTACATCAGCTGCCGCGCGGTGGGGATGTTCCGGATGACGGACGAGAAGGGCGGCGACGACAAGGTTCTGTGCGTCCCGGCCACCGACCCGCGGATGGAGCACATTCGCGACATTCACCACGTGCCGGAGTTCGACCGGCTGGAGATCCAGCACTTCTTCGAGGTCTACAAGGACCTGGAGCCCGGCAAATCCGTCGAGGGCGCCAACTGGGTGGGCCGGATGGAAGCCGAGGTCGAGATCAAGCGCTCCTTCCAGCGCGCCAAAGACGAAGGCCATAGCTGAGTAGGTCACTGAGGACGGGTGGCACCCACCAGGTCCCCTCGCCACATGGAGGCGACCCGCACTACGTCGCCGGTCTGTGGCGCGTGCACCATCAGCCCGTCGCCCACGTACATGCCGACGTGGTGGATCGTGCTCGGGTCGCTGGTGACGTAGCCGAAGAACAGCAGGTCGCCGCGGCGCAACTGGTCGAGCGGCACGTGCGGGCCCGAGGTCCACTGCGTGCCGGTCCAGTGGTCGATGCCGACGCCCGCCTGCTCCCAGGCTCGCATGGTCAGGCCCGAGCAGTCGAAGCTGTCCGGGCCATCGGCCGCCCACACGTACGGCTTGCCGAGCTGGGTCAGCGCCCAGTTGGCCGCGACGTCGCCCATGAGCGACCCGGACGCGTGCAGCCCGCCGCTGAGGCGCGCCTGCGCCAGCGCCGCCTCCCGCCGCCTGGCCAGCAGGTTAGCGTGGGTGCGCGCGGCGTCGACCCGCCGCTGCCACGCGGCGCGCTCGGCCTCCAGCCCTCTGGTCTCACGCTTCTGCGCGGCGACGGCCGCCTCCGCGGCGACCTTCGCCTGCCTGGCGCGCTCGGACACGGCCTGGTGCTCGGCGTACGCGTCGGCCGCCGCGCTCCGCAGGATGGCGGAGACCTCCTGGGCGTCGCGCATCCGGTCGAGCACCGCGCCCTGCTCGCCGCTGAGCTGCTCCAGGACGCTCGCCCGGTGCAGGAAGCCGTCGGTGTCGCCGATGTCGGTCATCATGCCGAGCATCGGCGTGATCATGTCGAGCCCGCTGTAGCCCTGCGCCGCGAGCAGCGCGACGGGCGCGCGGGCCTTCTCCACCTCGGCGTCGGCCAGCGCCAGCCGGGCCTGGGCCTGGTCGCGGGCCCGCCTGGCGCGTTCGAGGTGGACGAGCTCCCCGTTGTACGCCTCCACCAGCCGCTCCGCCCCGGCCGCCAGGTCGTCGAGCCGTGACTGGGCCTCGGCGAGCCGCGCGCTCGCGGTGCCCAGTTGCCGCGTACGATCCCGTACGGCGTGGCGGGCCTGCGTCACCTTCCGGCGGGACGGCCCGGGGGCCGCGTCGGCCGGCGGGCACAGGGTGACGACCAGGCAGACTGCCATGAGTCCGGCTCTGAGGGCGTGCATAGTGCACACAGTTCCCGCCTGTCACTCTGCGTAATCCTGGTCACTTTCGTAACATCGTCAACGCAGGCGGAACAGGCGCTCTATCCACGGCCGCACACCGACCGGGATCGGGCTCGTACCCCGGGGATAGGTGAAGACCGGCGTCTGCGTGCCGTAAGCGGCGTGCAGCTCGGCCGCCCGGCACCAGTCGGCGCCCGCCCGAGCCGCGGCCCAGGCGGCCGCGATGGCCGGGCGGGACTCCGGATGGCGGTCGAAGGTCTGGTAGAGGGTCATCGTGGCGGCGGCGGCCACCGACCCGTCGCCGGGGTAGGCGGTGCCCGCCAGGTAGGGGGCGGCGACCCGGCCGCCGTGGCAGGTGCCGAGCGCCCAGGTCCAGTTGGCGAGTACGAGGCCGAGCACGGGCTCCGGCACCGCGGCGGCGGCCGCGTACAGGCGCTCCTGGCGCTGACCGGTCAGGCGGCGTGAGGACCAGAGCCAGCCGAGCTCGGCGGGCGGGCCGCCGGGCGGCTCGCTCCCGGAGAGCCAGGACAGGACGGCGAGGCCGCGGGCGGTGCGCAGGCGGCACAGTTCGAGGACGTCCCGGAGCATGCGGGGGCCCTGATCGAGCCAGGTGGGCCAGGCGACGTGATGGCTCCTGGCCATCAGCTCGGCCCGCTCCTCGCTGACCGGCAGGGGGCAGACCCGGCAGCCCAGTTGAGGGTCCTCGCGCAGTTGGTACGCCTCCATGCAGGGGCCTCAGCCGGCCGGGACGGTGGCGGGCGGCGTCGCGGTCGGCGTCTGTGCCGGCGTCTGGCCGGGTGTCTGGGCCGGTGTCTGTGCCGGTGTGACGATCGGCGGGGCGACCGGTGTCTGGGTCGGTGTCGCGGCGGGCGTCGGGAGGTCGTTGGGGCGGGGTGTGCGGGAGTGCTTGTGCGGGTGTCTGCCGGGCTGCTTGTCCGGCTCCCTGCCCGGGTGCGCGCCCGGCTCCCCGGGCTCGGCGGACTGGTGGTCGGGGGTGGGGGTGACCTGGTCGGACTGGGGCTCGGGCGTCTCGGGGGCCTTGGACGAGGCGGAGCTCGCCGGGTCGCCGATGGTGGGCACGGTGCCCGTTGACGGCGTCGCCGTCGGGGGCAGGGAACCCAGTGGGACGGTCGCCGTGCTGTCCAGGATGGGCTCGACGCTGATCCGCGGGTCCTGAGGCTCGGGCTGCCAGGGCAGCCTGATGCCCGGCGGCTCGCCGGGCGCGGGGAAGGCGGCGGACGCGAGGCCCGGCACTCCGCCCTCGACCCCGAACTGCTGGAAGATCATCATTATCGCCGCCACGGTCGCGACCGCCGCCATCGCGCCAGCCAGCGCCTGAGGCCACCTCCGAGCGTTCTTGCGCGGGGCAACGGGAAACCCGGCGGCGTCCAGCGCCCCCGAGCGCCGGGCCACGTAGCGGCGGTAGGGCTGGAGTTCGGGGTCGGCGAAGCAGCTCATCACCCTGACCGCGAGCGACTCCGGCAGCGGGATCCGGGGCAGCAGCTCGAAGACCTTGGCCGCCGACACCTGGCGCGTGCGGTGGGGGGAGCAGGTCAGGCAGCCCGCGAGGTGCCCGACCAGCCGCGCGCGCGTCTCTGGCGTCAGCCTGCCGGAGAAGCCCTTGAGGATGCCGGCCCGTGCCGCGCAGTCGTAGGGGCTCTTCCTGGCCAGGAGCTCCGCCGTGATCGCGTCGCGCAGTCGTTCGCGCGCCTCCTCCTGGGCCGCCTCGACGTGGCGCGCCGCGACCCCCAGCACCGCGGCGAGCTCCGGGGTGGGCAGCTCATGCCTGGCCGACAGCTCCAGCACCTCACGGTCGTCGTGGGACAGGCTCTGGATCGCGTTCCAGGCCACGACGCGCAGGTCGGCGTCGGCCGGATTGTCGGGGGGCGGAGCCTGCGCCAGGGCCTCGTCGGCGTTCGGCGGCTCGGCCATCCGCCGTCGCAGGCATTCGGCGCGGGCCAGGGCGTACAGCCATGGCCGCAGGCGGCCGGGATCGGCCAGGGAACCGGCGTGGGCCTCCGCCGCGATCATCGTGTCGCGGAGCGCCACCTGGGCGCCGTCGGAGCTGAGGAGAAGGGACCAGCAGTATTTGTGGATGCCCTCGGCGTAGGCGTCGTAGAGCGCGGCGAGGGCACCCGGGTCATGGGCGCGGAGTGACTCGACCAGGGCGCGGTCATTCATATGACTGAAGGTAATGGATTAGTAACTAGTAGTTCCACTCCTTCTGTGGGAATGAAGCCTTTGCCGACGACACTCCGCCTAAGGAATTTGTTGCGCTCGGCCTGGTTTGCAGCTAATGGCCACTCTGTCCGATTTATCGGCTTATTTGATTGATATTTGATGAGCAATTCACTGCTGGTGCTCGGTCATGGCCTGACTGCCGCGGTCTATCGCGAACGGCTCGGTGGTCGGCTTGATCGTGTGCAGCGGCACCGCGCCACCGAGCGCCAGGTCCTCGAAGGGGCGGCCGGTCGAACCCCAGGTCCGGGCGGTCACATCGGTCTTGGCCACCACGCTGCCCGCGGGCAGGCCGCCCACGGTCAGGATGAAGCGCGGCGGGCTGCCCGCCTTCACGTCGTCGACGAACGTACTGCCGCCGCCGAGGAGTTTGCCCGCCTTGTCGCGCAGCAACACGTTCACCACCAGGCTGCTGGCGGGCAGCTGATAGGGATTGTCGACATAGCCGGTAATAAGATAAGAACGGTCCTTTTGCCGGAGCGTCTGCACCCGCGAAACGGGAAACTCCTTGAACGCCGACGCGATGCGAGCGGCGGGCCGCCACTGGGCGGGGCGATAGTCGATGGTCACCTTGGCCGGCTTCTGGGGCGCGTTGACCTGGCCGGTGAAGGCCAGCGAGCCGCCCGGCGGCACGGCGTCGAGCGACTGGTCCATCCGGACCACCTCGGTGCCGGCGGCGTCACGCCCGACGATCGTCGCCACCACATGCTCGCCGAAGTGCCACGGGTTGGCGTTGGTGAGGATTCCTGCCCAGTTCACGGCGTAGCCGTCGGACGACTTGACGACGTTCGACACCTGTTCCTTGAGGACGAGGGGCTTGAGCTGCTGTTTGGACGGTTCCTCGCTGGAGCACCCGGCTAGGCAGATCGCCCCGAGTGCGAGGAGGCTGACGGTTCGGCTACGCGGGATCACTTTGCCGTGATAGCCGGTCTATGGGCACGGCAGGGGCGGGACACGCGCCTGCCGTACCAACTCTTTATGGAGCTCTTTAACGCGTTCAGCGGGGACGGACGACCCTGGCCTCATCCCAGACCGGTTCGGAAGCCTCGTAAACGGTGCCATCCGCGCCGAACACCAGGAAGCGATCGAAATCCGCCGCGAACCAGCGGTCGTGCGTGACCGCCACCACCGTACCCGCGAACGCGTCCAGACCCGCTTGGAGCGCTTCGGCACTGGCCAGGTCGAGGTTGTCGGTCGGCTCGTCGAGCAGCAGCAGCGTCGCGCCGGACAGCTCCAGCAGCAGGATCTGCAGCCGCGCCTGCTGACCGCCCGATAGCGTGTCGAACCGCTGCTCCGCGATCTGCCCGGCCAGCTCGTAGCGGGCCAGGACCTTCATGGCCTCGTTCTTCAGCCTGGCGTGCTCGGTCATGACGATGTCCACCGGCGAGCGACCCAGCAGGTCGGGCCGGGCGTGCGTCTGGGCGAAGTGACCCGGGACCACGCGGGCGCCGAGTCTGGCGACGCCGGAGTGGCCGATCTGCTCGCCCGCGAGCAGCCGCAGGAAGTGGGACTTGCCCGAGCCGTTGGAGCCGAGCACCGCGATGCGCTCGGCGTACCAGACCTCCAGGTCGAACGGCCGCATCAGGCCGGTCAGCTCCAGGCCCTCGCAGATGACCGCGCGCTTGCCCGTGCGACCGCCTTTGAGGCGCATTTTGATGTTCTGGTCGGCGGGAGCCTCCTCGGGCGGCCCCGCCTCCTCGAACCTGCGCAGCCGGGTCTGAGCCGCGTGGTAGGCGGGGGCCATGCCGTCGTTGTACCTGGCCTTGTTCTTCAGCATGATGACCAGGGCCTTGAGCTTGGCGTGCTCCTCGTCCCAGCGCCTGCGCAGCTCGTCGAGGCGCTCGTTGCGGGCCTTGCGGGCCTCCGCGTACGTGGCGAAACCACCACCATGGATCCAGATATTTCCGGACTCGACGGTGACGATCCGGTCGGCCGCGTTGGCCAGCAACTGCCGGTCGTGGCTGACCAGCAAGACCGTCTTGGGGGTCTCCCTGAGCGCCTGCTCCAGCCACTCCTTGCCCGGCACGTCGAGGTAGTTGTCGGGCTCGTCGAGCAGCAGCGTCTGGTCCGGTCCGCGGAGCAGCGCTTCGAGCACGAGCCGCTTCTGCTCGCCGCCGGACAACGTCGCCACATCACGATATTTCACGTTGTCGTACGGCACACCGAGCGCGGCCACCGTACACGTGTCCCAGAGCACCTCGATGTCGTAGCCACCGGCGTCGGTGTAGTCGGTGATGGCCTGCGCGTAGCGCATCTGCGCCTTCTCGTCGTCGCGCTCCATCATCACCAACTCGGCCCGCTCCAGCCGCGCGGCCGCCTCCCGCACGGCCGGCGGAGCGACGCTCAGCAGCAGATCGTGCACCGTGCTCCCGTCACGCACACTGCCGATGAACTGCCGCATCACCCCCAGCCCACCGGAGCTGGCCACACTCCCCGCCACCGGCTGCAGGTCCCCGGCGACGAGCCGCATCAGCGTGGTCTTGCCCGCCCCGTTGGGCCCGACCAACGCGGCCTTGACGCCTTCGCCGATCCGGAAGGACACGTCGTTGAGCAACGGCCGCCCGTCGGGCAGTACGTATGTCAGATGTCCTACTTCGACGTGCGCCACGGCGATTCCCTTCGCAATTCCCCCGCGCAGGGTATCTACCGAGAACTCCGCACAGCACCTCCTTTTACTCCCCCGGCCTGGCGGCGCTTCGCGCGGGACGTCAGGGAAGGCGGCTCCAACGCTGTCGGTGAGCTGCTCGCCTGGTTATACCTCCACCCGGAGAAGGAGTACTCAACCACCGATCTCGCCGCATGGACCGGAACGTCGCAGTCGACGGTGAGCAGAGAAGCGGACCGGTTCGCCGCGGCCGGCCTCTGATGACCGCGAACGAGGTCAGATCTCTCCCAGGCCTCGGAGCAGTTCGGTCTTCACTACGCCTTCGACCGCGTGACAGAGCTTGGCGTCCGTCGTGAGCAGGGGGACTCCACGATCGAGTGCCAGCTGGGCGAAGACGGCGTCGCACATGCGCAATGTCAGCCGTACAGCGAGCCCGGCAGCCCGCTCCAAATGGTCGGCCCCGATCGGGTGAACCGTCACGCCGAGATCATCGATGACGCGTACGGCCGTCGCGAACTCATCCGCTGTCAGGCGGCCCGCCAGAAGCCCTTTCTTCCGCAGCACGCCAGCTACCTCGATCCGGGCGAAGTCCGCTGTCTCCAACCCGACAAGATCGTCCAGGAATGCCTCCTGGATCTCGCGGGCATGCTCGAATCCGGGCTGATCGACGAACCAGCGCAGAAAGACGCCGGTGTCAACGATGTAGGCGTCAGCCACGCGACTCGTCCCGGAGTCGGTCCAACTCCTCGTCCACCCCGGTCACCCCTCGCATCCGGTTACGGATGGCTTCCAGAGCCACCGCGGCCTTCTCCCGCCTACGGGATGACGACACGTTCTCCCTGGCGAGCGCGAGCACCGGCAACACCCGGCTCTCCGGCAACTCGTCCACCAACAGATGGAGCTCCTCACGCATCGCGCTCATAGCCGCAGTGTACGACCCTGCTGCGGCCGGACACAGGATTACCTCCACCGAGTGGACGGCGACTCGCGCGGGACGTCTGAGAAGGCGGCCATCTTCGAAGGCGACAGCATGCGCTTTGTCGATTGCATAGAGTAGTTAATTTGCTATAGACGCATAGTGCCATGCATCTATGAGGCCGATCCCACCCCTTGCTGCGCTCCATGCACATCTCCGGTACAACGAGGCGTACATCACCCGAATCTCATCGACATCATGCGCCTGCTGCCGTTCGGCCGTGCGCTGGCCTCCTGGCGATCTGCGGCCGTCGTCTGGAGCGATCCGCAACTCGCTCGCGAGCTCCAAGGCTCCTTCCCCGGCGATGGGCCAGAAGTCCCCGCCCGACCAGCGGGTCATGACGGCACCTGATTTACGGCGCGGCTGACCGGAGTCAGGGCGGCTAATGCTTCTTGTTGCCGTGGGTCTTGCCGAGCTTGGCCGCCTGCTTGGCTGCCTTCTTCGCCGCCTTCTGAGCTGCTTTCTTGGCTGCTTTCTTGGCCTTCTTCAGCGCGGTGGCGGTCTTGCTAGAGGAGGTGGCCGGGGCCGGGTTGGGGCGGATGTCGGCTCGTTCGCGGCCGTCGGATGTCTCCGTGAGTCGCTGGCGAGACACAGCGTGGACCTGCGGGATGCTGGTCAGGTCGAATGCCAGGGCGGGTGCGACATCGGGTGCGATGTCGGCTGGTGTGCTTTGAGCCGGGCTGCTGGGAACGGTGTTCCACCAGGAGCCGGTGGCTATCACACTGACGATCAAGGCGGCGATCAAGGCCGTCTCGCGCCAGTGCTCGGTGATCAGCCGCCGCACCGCCTCTGACCGCCGCAGCGCCGCCGAGCGCCGCGCTGCTTCCGACTGTCGGACCACGCCTGACCGCCGGACCATGCCGGACCGCCACATCACGCCCGACTGGGGCATCGCCACCCACCCTGGCGTCGAGCCTGACAGTGACATCGTCCCTAACCGTGGCATCGTCGCTGACCGTGGCATCGCTCCCGACCAGCGCACCAGCCCTCGCGCCCTCTTCGACGAGCGCGGGCGCGGGTGCAATCTCGGGTGCGGATGGTGGGGCTCATCCGGCGCGTTCGCAGCGCGGCCCCCCGAGTACGACAGCGCCGCGAGGGCCGGCTCGCTTCGGGTGGCCACTCGCCGGAGTTGGTCGTGGGCGCGGGCCACGTCGCTGCGCTGGTCGGGGTCCTTGTCCAGCAGGCCGGCGATGGCCGGAGCGAGCGGGCCCGCCAGGTTGAACGGATAGGCGGTGCTGGTCAGTATCGCGGTCAGCGTGGCCGTCTCGGTGCTGCGGCCGAAGGGTGAGTGGCCCTCCACAGCCGTGTACAAGGTGGCGCCCAGCGACCACAGGTCGGCCTGTGGTGTGGACGGGGCGCCGCCGGCCCGTTCGGGAGCGATGTAGGCGGGGGTGCCGACGACCATGCTCGTCTGGGCGACCCGGGACTCGTCGTCCACGGTGGTGGCCAGGCCGAAGTCGGTCAGGACCGCGTGCCCGTCGTCGGTGAGCAGGATGTTGGCGGGCTTGATGTCGCGATGCAGCACCCCGGCGGCGTGCGCGGCGCGCAGGGCGTCCAGGAGTTCCAGGCCGATGCGGGTGACGGTGGCCACGGGCAGCGGGCCCTGCTCGGCGATCACCTGGGCGAGGCTGCGGGCGGGGACGAGCTGCATGACGATCCACGGGCGCTCGTCGACCAGCACCACGTCGTAGATGGCCGCAATGTGCGGATGGCTCAGCCGGGCGGCGATGCGGGCCTCCCGCATCGTCCGGCCGATCAGCTCCTCGTGCTGCGGGCCGACGATGGTGACCTCTTTGACCGCGACCTGGCGATCCAGGAGCTCGTCGTGAGCCCGCCAGACCCTGCCCATGCCGCCCCGGCCCAGCTCGGACAGCAACCGGTAGCGCCCGGCCAGCAGCCATCCCTCGTAGCGCGCAAAGGACATGGGGGCGGGTTACCCGATCATCCTCACGTCATGCCCGAAAAAAGCCACAAGATGGCTACGAAACCCCGGAAACCCCGCCTTCCACAACATTTGGATCATTGCGCCGTGAGGCCCTAGACACAAAGTGATCAAATGACTAGAACTGTAGGGAACCCCCCTCCCTTAGGACGTGTGATGACGCGATTCCGGTCCGCCCTCATCCCCCTCGCCATCGGATTGCTGAGCCTCGCGGCTGTGCCGCAGCAAGCGCTGGCCGCACCGCCCAAGCCGGTGCCGTCCATCTCCGCCACCACGACGCAGCAGGCCACCACCCGTGCGACATGCGGGCCGACGGTGCGGGGCGCGTCCGTGGACGCGAGGCTGACCAGCCTGTTCACCGCGTACGGCAACGACAACAGCCGCCTGGATGACTGGACCGGCGCCGACGGCACGTACTCGCTGAAGCTGCCCAGCGGGAAAGAGGTGTGGGTCTTCTCCGACACCTTCCTGGGCAAGATCAACCCTGACGGCAGCCGCCCGCCGGTGGTCGAGGAGGGCGGCACGACCGTCTTCCTGAACAACTCCTTCGCCGTGGAGCGCGACGGCAGGCTCTCCACGATCCACGCCGGCACCACCGAGAAGCCGACCGCGGTGATGCCCCCGCGCGACCAGAACCACTGGTACTGGGCCGGCGACGCCACCCTGGCGGGCGGCATCGTGGAGGTGACCTACCAGGAGTACGAGCGTTACGGCACCGGCGCGTGGGACTGGCGCTGGCACCGGAACGTGCTGGCCAGGTTCGCGCAGAGCCGGCTCGACCGGCCGATCAGCGTGACCGACCTGCCGTCGTCGGCCGGCGTGTCCTGGGCCTCCGGGATCCTCAAGGACGGCGGCTACACCTACGTTTACGGGGTGGAGGATCTCGGCTCGCCCAAGTACATGCACATCGCCAGGGTGTCCGGCCAGAGCCTGCTCGGGCAGTGGGAGTACCTCAAGGCCGACGGCACCTGGTCCACCAACGAGGCCGACTCGGCCCGGATCATGAGCGGCGTGGCCAACGAGTACAGCGTCACCAAGGTGGGCAACGGCTACGTGCTGATCACCCATGACACGACCGAGGTCCTGAGCTCGCACATCGTGGCCTACACCTCGTGCTCGCCGTTCGGCCCGTTCACCGGCAAGCAGGCCGTCTACACCACCCCCGAGACGAACGGGAACATCTTCACCTACAACGCCCACGCCCACCCCGACGTGGCGGGCAACGGACTCGTCGTCTCCTACAACGTCAACAGCTTCGTCAACACCGACCACTACCGGGACTCCTCGATCTACCGGCCGCGCTTCATCGATGTGACTTTCGGGTGAGTACACGGAACTGGGCGGCTCGCCTGCGGCACGTCGTGATCGACGGGCTGCGGGCGGTCGTGCTGGAGAACGAACGGCTCCGCGTGACCGTCGTGCCCGACAAGGGCGGCGATGTCATCGAATTTCTGCACAAGCCAACCGACACTGACTTCGTCTGGCTCTCGCCGCAGGGGCTGCGCGACCCGCACGACCACCTCCAGGGCGCCGCCGACGACGTCGCCCAGTTCATCGACCACTACGAGGGCGGCTGGCAGGAGATCTTCCCCAACGGCGGCGCGCCCAGCGAATACCGCGGCGCCCGGCTGGCGCAGCACGGGGAGGTCGCCGGGCTGCCGTGGCAGGCCGAGGTCGTGGCCGACTCCGAGCAGGAGGTCGCGGTACGGCTCAGCGTGCGCACCCGGCGCCTGCCGTACCGGATCGAGAAGACGTTCCGGCTGGCGGCGGGTACGGCCGCGCTGGAGATCGAGGGGCGCGCGACCAACGAGTCCGGCGTCGAGCTGCATGCCATGTGGGGGCAGCACATCGTGTACGGCCGGCCGTTCCTCAAGCCGGGCGCCCGCGTACGGCTGCCGGCGGGCGTGACGGTCATCCCGCACGAGAGCGCCATCGACGCCCACGGCCGCCGGGTCAAGGCGGGCGGGCCGTGGGAGTGGCCCGTGGTGCCCGCCGACGGTGGCGGCGAGACGGATCTGAGCGTGGTGCCGGAGCCCGGGTCGCCGAGCGAGATCGTCTACCTAACCGGATTTACCGAGGGCTGGTACGAAATTTCCGGGGATGTAGGTATTCGTGTGGAGTGGGATGCGACGCTCCTGCCGTACCTGTGGATGTGGCAGGAGGTCGGTGCGACCACCGGCTATCCCTGGTGGGGGCGGGCTTACACGGTCGGGCTCGAACCGTTCTCCAGCATGCCCACCAACGGGCTGGCCGAGGCGGTGGCGAACGGCACGGCGCTCACCCTGGGCCCACACGAGACGAAGGTGCTGAGGTTGCGCGCGGAGGTGTTGGCGTGAGTGAGTTCGATGGGAAAGTCGCTCTGGTGACGGGCGGTTCGATGGGCATCGGGCGGGCGGTGGTCGACCGGCTGGCCGACGGCGGGGCGTCCGTGGTGTTCTGCGGGGCCGACAAGGGGGCGGAGCTCGACAGCGAGCACGTGACCGGGCGGGTCGCGGACGTACGGCGGGCGGGCGACATGCGCGACCTGGTCGACCTGGCCGTGGCCAGGTACGGCGGGCTCGACATCGTGGTGACGTGCGCGGGTGTGCAGCGCTACGGCACGGTCGAGGACACGCCGGAGGACGTCTGGGACGAAGTGCTCGACATCAACCTCAAGGGCGTCTATCTGGCCTGCAAGGCCGCCATCCCCAGGATGCGGGCGCGCGGCGGCGGCTCGATCGTGGTGATGTCGTCGGTGCAGGCGTTCGCCTCGCAGGCGCAGGTGGCCGCCTACACCGCCAGCAAGGCCGCGCTGAACGGCCTGACCAGGGCGATGGCGCTCGACCACGCGGCCGACGGCATCCGGGTGAACGTGGTCTGCCCCGGCTCGGTCGACACACCGATGCTGCGCTGGGCCGCCGACCTGTGGCGTGGTGGGCTGTCCCAGGAGGAGCAGGTGGCGCAGTGGGGCCGGGCGCACCCCCTCGGCCGGGTGGGCAGGCCGGAGGAGGTGGCTGAGCTGGTGGCGTTCCTGGCGGGGCCGCGGTCGTCGTTCATCACCGGGGCCGAGCACCGGGTGGATGGTGGGCTGCTCGCCCGCAACCCGGCTGTGCTGCCTGAGCAGGCCTAGCGCGTGCGCCGGCGCTGCAGGAGGACGATGAGGACGGCCGCAGTCACCACGTGCAGCGCGGCCAGTGATGCCTTGGCCGCACCGGTGGTGCCCATCGTGAGTGGGCCGGCCAGGGACATGATGAGGAACACGGCGGCGATCCACGTCCAGATGGCGCGCGGCCGTTCCGTCACGCGTTCGAGCACGGCCAGGAGGCCCCAGCCGGCCAGGCCGGCGACCAGGGCGGCGACGATCACAGAGGCCGCGGTCACCTCTCCGGAGGTCGAGGCCAGCTCGACGCCGGCGAGGACGTGGACGACCGCCCAGACGACCAGGGCGGCGGCGGCCGCGCCGAGCACGGCCAGGATGCGGGGGACGGCCAGGGAGCGGGGGGCGGTCACGCGGGGGTCTCCTTGGGCGGGAATCACGCGAGGGTCTCCTTGAGCGGTAAGTACAGCGCGGACCAGCGGTTGTACAGGCCGGTGGGGACGAGGTAGCACGCCATCACCACCTGCATCAGCACCATGAAGACGCCGTACTGCAGACCGCCCAGGCCGGGGACGACGTCGGGCGGCAGGGTGTAGGCCATGGTCACGCGGACGGCGGCGTCGGCCAGCAGGCCGATGCCCCAGATGACCGTCGCCACCCGCCAGATCCGGCGGAAGGCGGGCAGCCGCTCCCACAGGACGTCCCAGGACTCGCGGCCCGAGCCGTCTCCCCCCTTGAGGGGACCGATGCGGCCTTCCAGGACGAAGCGAGTGAAGGCGAAGGCCAGCGGCTGCCGGCCTCGGACGCTGGCCAGGAACCACAGGCCCGAGATGGCGGTGATCCAGCCGTCCTTGGCCAACAGGAAGCGGGGGTCGTGGACGAGCAGGGAGACGGCCGCGCTGCCGACCATCATGGCCGTCATGAACAGGCCGAGCCCGTCGGGCCGGCGGCGGCGCACCAGGCTGGCGACCACGCTCAGACCGGGGAGCAGGGAGCTGATCAGCAGCGCGGAGTGATAGCTGACGTCCATCGCGCGCAGTACGTAATAGAGGCCGATGGGCAGGGCCATGTCGACGAGGACGAGCAGCAACGTCTTGGCGCGAGAGCTCACGGCGTGGCCCGGGTCGCCAGGCGGAAGAGCTCGACCAGCTCGTCCGCGTACACGTCGAGGTCCGCGCCGGGGTCGCCCTCCAGCAGGAACGGCAGGCCGTCCATGGCCCGCTGGATGGCCATCGCCATCACGCGGGTGTTGAACCGGCGGAACTCGCCCGTCTCCTGCCCCCAGAACAGCAACCGCTCGATGTGCCCCAGCGAGGCCGGGTCCATGGCCGCCTCCTGCGCGGTGGTCCCCTTCTCCGGCCGGAAGTTCAGGAAGATCTCGGTGGCCGCGCGCATCTCACGGCGGTGGTCCCGGATGAACCCGATCAGCGAGCGGATGTAGGTGTCCAGCGCGGCGCCGGGGCTGGTCTGGGCGCTGACCCGCTCGGTCATGAACGTGGCGATCCCCTCGTAGATCGTGACAATCGCCTGGCCCATCAGGTCGTCCTTGCCATCGAAGTGGTACGAGATCAGCCGCGTACTGCTGAGCCCGGCCCGCTCCGCGATGCGGGCGAAGGACGCCTGGTGGTAGCCCAGGTCGGCGATCGTCTCGATCGTGGCCGTCACGATCTGCGCCCGACGGGCAGAGGTCGTGACGGAGTCTTCCTTCCTTACTTGCATGAGTAATTTTTAACTCACGCGAGTAATTCTGGCAAGTCCTCCTCCTCCAATAGCGTCAGCCTCCGATGGCGTCGAGCTCCTCGATCGCGTCGGCCGGGAGGACCAGGCTCGCCGCGGCGATGTTCTCGCGGAGGTGGGCCACGGACGAGGTCCCGGGGATGAGGACCATCGTGGGCGAGCGCCGCAGCAGCCAGGCCAGGGCGACCTGCTGCGGCGAGGCGTCCAGGCGGGCGGCCACGTTCGTGAGCGCTTCGGACTGGAGCGGGGTGAAGCCGCCCAGAGGGAAGAACGCGGCGTAGGCGATGTTCTCGGTCGCGCATCGGTCGACGAGAGCGTCGTCCTGCCGGTTGGCGAGGTTGTAGAGATTCTGCACGGTGACGACGGGTGCGATGGCCTGCGCCTCGGTGAGCTGGGCCCCGGAGGCGGCGCTGAGACCGAGGTGGCGAATCAGGCCCTCCCGCTGCAGCTCGGCCAGGGCGCCGAACGGCTCCGCGAGCGACTCCTCGCCGGCGCCTCCTTCGGCCAGGCGCAGGTTGACGACGTCGAGGGCGTCCAGGGCGAGGCGCTGGAGGTTCTCGTGGACCTGGGCCTTGAGGTCCTCGGGCTCCAGTGCGTGATTCCAGCTGCCGTCCGGGCCACGGCGAGCGCCGACCTTGGTGACGATGCGCAGGTCCGCCGGGTAGGGGTACAGGGCCTCCTTGATGATCTCGTTGACGACGAAGGGCCCGTAGAAGTCGCTGGTGTCGATGTGGGTGATGCCCAGCTCGACGGCCTCGCGCAGCACCGCGATGGACGCGTCGCGGTCCTTGGGCGGCCCGAAGACGCCGGGCCCGGCCAGCTGCATGGCGCCGTAGCCCATGCGGGTGATGGTGAGGTCGTCCGCGAGTGTGAGAGTCCCACCGGGAAGGCTTGCCATGTCCGTACCTTTCATCTGAAATCCATCTCCAACGGTGCGGTTGCTTTTGATGCTAGCGGGGGCAAACTCCAACCGCAACGTTGCGGATGGGGTGGCGCTAGGATGTCGCCATGGCGTGGGACACCGAGGGGACGCGGCGGCGGCTCAAGGAAGCGGCGACGGTCGAGTTCGCCGAGCGCGGACCGGACGGCACGACCATGGCGCGCATCGCCGAGCGGGCCGGGATCAACAAGGAACGCCTGTACAAGTACTTCGGCGACAAGCAGGCCCTGTTCGAGACGGTGCTCACCGACGAGCTCAAGAAACTCGCCGAGACGGTGGGGCCACCCCCGGGTGACTTCGAGAACATCGGTGAGTTCGTCGGGCGCAACTTCGACTACCACGTGGCGCATCCCCATCTCGTCCGCCTGCTGCTCTGGGAGGGCTTGGCCGGTGGCCCCGTGGCCGACGAGGCGCAGCGCACCGCCTTCTACCGGGGCAAGACGCGGGCCTACGCGGCCGCCCAGCGCGCCGGGATCCTCGACGACGACGTCGACCCCGATCATCTGGCGTTCATGGTCATCGCGCTGTCCGCATGGTGGGTCTCGGCGCCCCAGCTCGCCCGCATGCTCACCGGCGCCGACGACGACGATGCGACGGAGCACGCCCGGCGCCGCGCAAGCGTGGTGCGCGCGGCACAACGCCTCGCCCGACCGCCGGGCGTCGACAGGCGGTAGTGGTCAGCGGGTCTCCTGGAAGACCTTGGACGCGCGCGCCAGGCGGCTGCCGAGGTTGGCGCGGAGGGCGGCGAAGCGGTCCGGATTGCCGACGACGATCTTCCGCTGAAGGGCGGAATCGGCGGCGAACCAGGCCGCCACCAGCCCCGACTCCCACTTGCACCTGGTGTCGGCCGTGGCGGTGCGCTTCTCCTCGGCGGTGACCGTGGGCTGATCCAGGTTCCAGCGGGCGTCGGCGATGGCGGCCTCGGCGGTGGGGTAGGCGTATCCGCCCTTGACCATGCAGGCCCGCCAGCGGGTGGCCGCCTGGACGACGGCCGGATCGGTGGCGGCCTTCTCCAGGGTCTCGGCGTCCTGGACGGCGAGCCAGGGCCAGTCGGCCGGCTCGGCGCCTCGGGTCAGGACGGCTGCGGCGCGGCTTATGCAGCCGGAGTCGGCGGTGTCGCCGTACAAGTGGGTTCTGGCGGTTTTGGAGAGGTTAGCCGCCCACTGGGGTGGTCTGCCGTGTGAGTCCGAGCGGGACAGGTGGTAGCCGGTGAGCGCGGCCTGTGCCGGGTCGGCGACGCCGTAGCGGCGGGCGTTGCCCGGATCGCCGGCCTTCACGGCGGCCACCGCGACCATGGGCGGGGCCGCCGAGACGCCGTGGCGGCGCATGCACCGCGCGACCAGCTTGGCCTGGGCGTTGGCCAGCAGGACGCGCTGCTCCGGGGTGGGCTTGTAGGCGTCGAACGGAAGCACGAGATCGGCCACCGACGCCACAGACACAGACGCAGAGTCCGGGCGCGGCGCGGCCGCGCAGGCCGTGACGACCAGCAGCAACGACGCCCCGGCCCAGAGAGCGGCGGCGGGTGGGGATGGCAGCGCTCTCCAGCGGCCGGTCTCCGGTCGCCCCAGGCGGCCGGTCTCCGGTCGGCCGCTCCGGAACCCGGCTTCGCCGTCCATGGTCAGCGACACCAGATGTCGACGGAGCTCGGGACGACCACGGTGCAGAGGGCCGCCACGACGCTGCTGATGAGCCGCACGTTGCCTCCTTGCTCGCGTGAGTACCCCCACCCTGATTCAGGGCCCGGGGGCAGCAGAAGCAGACTCACGCGAACAAGGACGATTCTTTTCCTATGTGCTGACTTCCAGGGATACGGTCGGGTCGGCGAAGCGTTCGTTCGGCACCTGGGCGTACCAGCCGGGGCGTCCCGGGTCCCGGTCGTAGGGGTATCCGCCCAGCTCCTGGTAGAGCTCGGCGTAGCGGGCGACCCGGTCCTTGTCGAGCCGGACGCCCAGCCCCGGCCCGGTCGGCACCGCTATGGCCCCGTCGGCGTAGGACAGCTTGCCGCCCTCGATCACGTCGTCGCGCAGCTGGTGGTAGTGGGCGTCGGCCGCGTACGTGAGGTTGGGCAGGACCGCGCCGAGATGCAGCATGGTCGCCAGCTGGATGCCCAGCTCCCCGGAGGAGTGCACGGCCACCCCGAGCTGGAAGGTCTCGCACACTCCTGCCGCCTTGACGCACGGCCGGATCCCGCCCCAGAACGTGGTGTCCAGCAGCACCACGTCGGCCGCCCGGCGCAGCACGTTGGAGGCGAGCTGCTCGAAGTTGACCACGACGGTGTTGGTCGCCAGCGGCACCCGGACCTGCTCGCGGATGGCCCTGAGCCCTTCCATCCCCCAGACCGGGTCCTCCAGGTATTCGTTGTTCAGTTCCTCGATGGCCCGCCCGAACCGCAGGCCCTCGGCCACCGACAGCACCGCGTTCGGGTCGTAGCGGAGCCGGTCGTCGGGGAAGGCCGCCGCCAGCGCCCGGTAGCACTCCAGCTCGAAGTCGGGCGGGAACACCCCGCCCTTGAGCTTGTGCACGGTGAACCCGTGGGCCGCCTTGAGCTGCCTGGTGTGCTCGACGAGCTGGTCCGGCGTGCGTACCTCGGCGTACCCCTCCGCCGCGTAGCGGAAGAACAGGTAGGAGGCGAACGGCACGGTGTCGCGCAGCCGCCCGCCGAGCAGGTCGCTGGCGGGTACGCCGAGATGCTGCCCGATCAGGTCGATGCAGGCGAACTCGATGGCCGCCAGGAGCTGGGTGCGGTTGTTGTAGAGCGACGCGGTCGGGTTGGCGATCTTGAACCGCAGCGCCTCCAGCTGGAACGGATCGTGCCCCTGCAAGTACGGCATGAGCGCCCGGAACGCCGCCTCGGCGCTCTCCCCGCCCCCGCCCATCTCCCCCAGGCCGATCAGCCCGTTGTCGGCCTCGACCTCGACGATCGTGCGGACGAACCGGCCCCAGTGGGCGCCGTTGCTGTGCCGGAGTGGCGCCTCCAGCGGAACGGCGACCGTGGTGGCCCGGATGTCAACGATCTTCACTCGCACGTCCCCCAAATAGCGGCCACACCGCACGCGGGCAGCCGTACCTTGACCGATTCAGCTGAGACCTCCAGGGGCCGCAGCTCCCGCTCCAGACCGGCGCTCACCAGAGCGCGCCGCAGCCTCGGCAGCCGGACCGTCGCCTCGACCGGCTCGGCGGCCAGCGACTGCAGCCGGACCACGATCTCGTTGTCGCCGTTCTGCCCGAGCGAGGTGACCAGCACGTCGGGGTGGTCGACCGAGACGAACGACTTGACCGCGTCGGGCGCGCTGGTGAGCAGCGCGCCGACGAACTGGTCCGTCAGCCCGGCCGCCGCCCGCGCGCCCAGCCGTCTGCCCTCGATCCCCGGGGCCGACATGATCGAGTAGCGGAACGTGGTCTCTCCCTGCTGCTGGGCGGGGAAGTTCGTGTCCCAGATGTTGTTCAGCGCCCAGGAGTAGACCGTGCCCGGCTCCTCGTCCAGCGTCGGCGGGAACGGCGCGTACGGCATGTGGATGGTGCCCAGCTGCACCAGCGGCGCCTCCAGCGTGGCCCAGGCGACGGTCAGCTCGGGGTCCTCGAAGGCGATCCAGTGCCTGATCGGCAGCATGTACTCGGCGGAGCCCGGCACCCGCGGCACGTCCGGCCCACCGACGCCGCCGGTCAGCTCCCAGGCCGTCGCGGGGCCCGAGGCGAACGGGAAGGCCAGGAAGACCGCCTCCTTGGCGGGCGTGCCCTGCTTGGCCAGCTGGTAGGTCAGGTCGAGCCGGGCGACGCCGTTGTGCAGCTCGATCGTGGTGCGCAGCCAGTCGACGCCCTTGCCCTGCAGCTCGACGACCAGCTTCTCGCCCACGGCGGTCCGCTGCGCCTTGACGATGGTGGCGTTCCTGCCGATCGCCCGGTCGCCGAGCAGGGTGCGGTCGTGCGCCCCGACGTGCCCGGACAGGTGGTTGAAGTGCGGGGCGGTGGCGTAGCGGTCGTAGACGTACTGGCCGAACCCGGCGGCTGCGCTGTCGTTGACCAGCTCCCGGCCGGCCGCCTTGTCGAAGATCGAGCGGATGACGCCTTCGCGGACGTCGTAGCCGACCCGGTAGAACTCGTTCTCGATCACTCCGCCCAGGTCGAGCTCGACCGGCTCGGCCGCCCGGACCTCACCTCTGACGACGTCGATCCGCGCGTAGCCGTAGCCGGGGACCTCCGGCACCACGGCGTGCAGGTGCCGCCCGATCGGCCGGGTCGGCCAGTCGGCCGGATCCACGAGCTCCTCGTGGTGCGGGATCGTCTCGCCGGTGCGCGCGTCCACGAGGGCGATCGGGACGTCCGCCGGGACCACGTCCCGGGGGAGGAACGCGCGGACGACGTCGGTCCTGCTCGCGGTCCCGGGATTGAAGACGGCGAAGGACGCGAGCGCCGACGCATCGGCCGCACCTTCGTCGGAGAGCGCCGCGCCGAACCGGCGGGCGGCGGCGTGCAGCAGGTCGGCGGCGTCGTCCTGCGCGTCGTAGGCGCCCGACGACTTGCGGGTCCACTGCAGGCCGCCCGAGTCGCCCGCCTCCTCGGCGTCCTCCCAGGGGTTGGCCGCGCCCCAGGTGTGCTCGTTGAACAGCGCCACCTTGTCGTAGGCCTCATCGATCTGCTCGGTCGCGTCGGCGCCGGCGATCGTGTGCAGCGTCTCGGCGATGCGCAGCGCGGACTGCGCCCGCCGTACGTATCCGAGGGGCCGCGCGCCGGAGCCGAGCCCGTCGGCCCACCAGTCGGTCCAGTCCCCCTCGTGTACGGCCAGGCGGTCGTGGTAGCGCTCTTCCACGTGCTCGAAGAAGTCGCTGTTGACCGCGGACCGCAGCCGGGGGAAGGCCCACTGCTCGTTCCACCTGCGCGCGATGGAGGCGGGCACGATCGAGGGTCCCGCGTTGTCGGCGTGCGCGCCCTGGACCCGCAGGTGCAGCACGTCCAGCTCGTACGGCTCGCGCGGCGCGTCAGGACCCTGCCAGCCGAACGTACCGGGACCGTAGGGGTAGCCGCGCGAGGCCAGCGCCGACAGGTAGCGCGGCAGCAGGTCGTCGGCCAGCTCGTAGGAGTCGGTGAGCCCGACCGTGTTGCCCTCCATGTACGCCATGCCGTGGGGGGTGTCGGTGAACCAGACGATCACCTCCTTGCCGCTCGGCGCCCGCCACCGGAACGGCCGGGTCAGCTTGTCGCCCCCGTGCAGGTACGGCACGGACCGCCCGGCCCAGTTGTGCGCCGCGGCGAGGTAGCGCACCCCGGCGGCGTTCAGCGCGTCGATCACGCCGACGACCGCGCCGGGCACGTCGGTGTGCATGGCCGACTTGGTGGCGAAGCCGTACTTCTCCTGGAGCCGCGTGGTGAAGCGGAGCTGCCGGTAGAGCTCCTCGGTCGAGCAGGCTTCGGTGTGCAGCTGGAACGGCAGCGCGGTCACCTCGATGACGCCGGCGCGGGCCAGCGCGGCGAACTTGGCGACCTGGTCGGCGGGCCGGGCGTCGAGCCACTTCAGCGCCGGCATCGACGACTCGACCGACCACCTGAACCTGGCGTCGTCCGGCCAGGAGGCGGTCTCCTCGGCCAGCCGGAGTGCCGCGTCGAGGTAGTCGAGGTGGTGGCGGAGCACCGTGCCCTGCGGGTCGGTGTAGCCGATGTCGAGGTGGGAGTGGTGGACGACGAACACGCTCCACTTGCGCTGGGGGGTGATCGTGATCTCCGCGGAGCCGATGAGCCCGGCGTCGTCGCGCGACTCCAGGGTCAGCACGCGGGGCGCGGTCACCTCGGGCACGAGCAGTGTGACATCGGTGCCGGAGGCGCTGTCCTCGCCCACCAGCACGTGCGTCAACGGCACGGTGCTCGTCACCCTGACCGCCTGCCGGCCGTCGTGGGTGAACAGCGGCAGCACCGCGACACGCACCTCCACTCCGCGCACGCCGATCACCGCGGTCGAGGTGTCGTTGCGCAGCGCCTGCCTGATCCCGTCGTAGTCCGGCGAGCCGAGGCTCCGCTGCAGCAACCGGCTGGTCATCAAACACTCCCTAGAGACAGGCCACGGGCGAACAACCGCTGGGTGGCGAGGAACAGCAGGACCGTCGGCAGCGAGACCATGAGCCCCGCCGCGAGGCCCACGGGCACCGGGATGCCCGCGTAGACGTCGGTCATCAGTCCGGCCAGCGCGGTCATCACCGGCCGTACGTCCTCGGTCTGCGTGAGTGTCAGGCCGAAGATGAGGTCGTTCCAGATGAAGGTGAACTCGAGGATGAACACGGCCGCCAGCGCGCTGACCGACAGCGGCAGGTAGATGCGCCAGAAGATCCGCCAGGTGGTGGCCCCGTCCATGCGGGCCGCCTCGAAGATCGAGAACGCCACTCCACTGTAGAAGTTACGCAGCACGAAAGCGGCCAACGGCACGTTGATCGCCGTGTAGACCAGGAGCAGGCCACCCCTGGTGTCGTACAGGCCGAGGTCGCTGTAACCCACGAACAGCGGCACCAGCAGCATCTGCGACGGGAAGATCGTGCCGCCGAAGATGAGCAGGAACCACCAGAAACCGTGCCGCAGCCGGAGCACCACGATCGTGTAGCCGGCCAGCGCCCCGATGAGCACGCCGAGCGTGGGCGAGACGATGCTGTAGAGCGCGGTGCTGGCCAGGCTGTCAGACAGGTTCGCGCTGTCGACGGCCCGGGCGATGTTGTCGAACAGCGCGAAGCTGCCGGACGGCTGCCACGCCTTCGACGGGTCGTACGACGCCGCGGGCCGCGCGGCGTTGACGAGCAGCAGGTAGGTCGGGCCCAGCCAGATCAGGCCGAGCACGATGAGTACGGCACGCCGGATCATCGCACCTGCCTCCTGAGGTAGAGGTAGGACGCCAGCCCCGTGACCACGGTGAGCATCACCGCGACCGAGGCGCCGTAGCCGTAGTCGCTGGCCACGAACGTGTCCTTGTACATGGTCACCGCGAGTGTCTCGGAGTTGCGCCCAGGACCACCCTGCGTCAGCACCCAGACGATGTCGAACGTCTTCAGGCTCGCCACCAGCGCCAGCCCCACCACGACCGCGGTGAGTGGCGCCATCAACGGCCAGATGACATGCCGGAACAGCGTCCATCCCGAGGCCCCGTCGATCCGCGCGGCCTCGATCGGCGCCTTGGGGATGGACTGCAGCCCCACCACGAACAACAGCGTGTTGACGCCGAGCTGCTGCCAGGTCCAGACCAGCAGCATGGCGATCGTGTTGTGCGGCGCCTTCTGCAGGAACGCGGTGTCGACGCCGAGCAGGATGTTCGCGATGCCGTCGTGCGAGAGGATCGGGCTCCAGACCATGGCCAGCCCGGCGCCGCTGAGCGCGTAGGGCAGCATGAACGGCACCCGGTACCAGACGCCGCCCTTGAGGTCGTACGACAGCACCGCCACCAGCAGGCCGAGCCCGACCGGCAGGGCCATCGTGCCGACCACCCAGATGAGCGTGTTGCCCAGGGCGGTGAGCAGTGCCGGGTCGTCGAGCAGCTTGCCGAAGTTACGCAGGCCGACCCACTCGGGCGGCGCGAGCCCGTCGTATTTGGTGAAGCTCAGGTACGCCGTCCACAGGAAGGGCACGTAGAGCAGCCCGGCGACCAACAGCGCGGCAGGAGCGACGTACCCGTGCCTGAATCGGCCGAGCATTGGGGCACGCCCGCTCACTGGTGCGTACTCCAGTAGTCGTCGGCGGCCTTCTGGATGGTCTCCAGCACTTCCTTGTACGTGCCAGGCTCGGTCACGAACTTGCTGAAGCCGTCGAGCGCGGCCGTCAGGATCGGCGGCGGCGTGGCCTCGAAGTAGCGGTTGACCAGGCGATACTTGCCGCCGCCCGCGTCCTTGGTGACCTGGCCGAGCGCCTCGTCCTTGATCGTCACCTTGGGGTTGGCGCTGACGTCGCCGCGGGTCGTGGCCCACTTGTCCTGGGCGGGCTGCGTGGTCCACCACTTGAGGTACTTCTGGCCGGCCTCGGGGTCGGCCGCCTTGGTCAGCGAGCAGAGCGGGCCGCTCTCGAAGATCATCGAGGTCTTGGGGAGCGAGGCGTTCACGTTCGGGATGGCGAAGAAGCCGTAGTCGGTGCCGGCCTTCAGATCGCGCTGGGTCATGCTGGTGTTGAACCAGGTGCCGAAGGAGACCATCGCCGCCTTGCCGTTCTTCAGCACATCGCCCGGGTCGGTTTTATCGCCGGGATTGATGAAATATCCGGCGTCGATGAGCTGCTTCCACTTCTCCATCACCTGGACCACGCCGGGGTCGGTGTACTTGGCCTTGCCCGTGGAGAGGCGGTCGTACAGGTCGGGGTCCATGCCCGCCATGAGCTGCTCGAACCAGACGAAGGAGAACAGCACGCTGGTGTGGTAGAAGGCTTTGACGTTGTTCTTCTTGAGGGTTTCGGCCACCTTGACCAGCTCGTCCCACGTGGTGGGGGGCTGCAGGCCGTACTTGTCGAAGACCTTCTTGTTGTAGAACATGCCCCAGTAGGCGACGTTCATCGGCACGCAATACTGCTTGCCGCCCACCGTGTAATAGGGGGCCAGGTCCTGCGACAGGTCGCCGGCCTTGATCGCCTCCTGCCAGATGGCCGAGGTGTCGGCCACCTGCTTCTGCTTGACGATCTCTTCCAGCATCCCGCCGGTCTGCCAGGTGAAGAGGTCGGGTTTGACGTTCGTACGGAACGACGCCTTGATGAACGCCTGATACTGGGCCGAATCGGTGTAGCCGACCGGCTTCATGCCTAAGCTGATCTGCTGCTTCGACAGAGCGCCCATCTCGTCGAAGTATTTGCTCCAGGCGCCCTTGTCGTTGTACAGCGACAGTTCGGACTTCTTCTGCGGCGCCTCGGTATTGCCGCCACAGGCGGCGAGAAAGAGAGCTGCCACGCCGAGCGTGACAACGCGTGACCGGATCATGCCCCGGCCTCCTTGTTTCATTTGGGGGGGTCTTGCAACCTCTGCTCTATTACGGTCTTGACGTCCACCAGGTGAGCCCGCATGCGCTCCTCGGCCGCCGCGGCGTCACGCGCCTCGATGGCCTCCAGAATCGCCAGATGCTCGTCGTAGTCACGGCGCCGGTCGTCGAAGAGCTGCAGGATCTCCCGCTGCTCGGGACCGTGGACGGTCAGCAGCGAGTCGACCACCTCGTGCAGCACGCTGTTGCCCGCCAGCCGGGCCGTCGCCCGGTGGAAGGTCATGTTGGTGTCGTGCAGCTCGGCGTCCTGGCCGCGCAGGTGCCTGGCGGCGGCCTCGAGCACGCGCTGGAGCGCGACCAGCTCCTCGCCGGTCGCGCGTGCCGCGGCCATCGCGGCCAGCGGCGGCTCGATGACGATGCGCGCGCCGAGCAACTCGAGCAGCTGGGCGGCGTGCATCTCCCGCATGTTGGGGTTGGGGAGCACGAGCCGCTCGATGTCGGCTCCGACGTAGATGCCGGACCCGTGCCGCATCTCGATGGCCCCGGTGGCCTCGAGTCTGCGCAGCGCCTCACGCAGGGTCGGGGTGGTGACGGCAAAGCGCTGGGAGAGCTCCCGCGTCGAGGGCAGCCTGTCGCCCGGCCGGTGCCCACCTGTACGGATGAGCTCCAGCATGCGCTCGGTCAGAGCGTCGGAAAGGCTTGGCCGCGTTACCTCGGACATATCAAGTCATCTAATCACTTTTCCTCATGGCCGTCTATGAGGAGATTAGCTTTGAGTAAAGAACCTCAGTGCTCAGGCCAGGTCGCCGCCTGGCGGGGTGCTCGCGCAGGCGGCGACCAGCGGCCTCAGGGCGTCTTGACATGCCGGTGCGGCTTCACGGGATCTATGCGCTCACTCCGGAACGCGTTGTCCACCAGCGTGGCGAACGCGGCCTCATTGGGCACCGCGTCGTTGTTCTTTATGACGTCATCGATGACGTTCGCCCGGGTCTCGGTGAAGCTGTTGTCTAATTTCTGGACGTAGTACTTCGGCTCCTCCGCCCAGGCGACTCCGGGGGTGAGGAAGGAGTAGAAGGGGGCGAACGCCGAGTCCCGGTCCCCTTCGGGGACGGCCGTCTCGATAGCCGAGACGAGCTGCTTGCCGACGTCGTCGTCGGCGGCATTCGGGTCCTTGAGCGCGTAATAGACGACCAGTTTGTCGTATTTGACGGATTTTTGGGTGTCCGCCTTGCTGGACAGGAACACCTTGAACGACCTGAAGAACGGACCGACGTTGCCGTCCTTGAACAACGGGACGAGACCGCGCACCGCCTTCAGCGCGGCCGCCTGGTTCTTCACGTTGACGATGAGGCGCCGGGCGCGGTTCGCCAGGGTTTGCGCTTTCTGCGCGCTGGGCAGCGGGTGGGCCTCGTTGGTCAGGTGGAAGTAGTCGCCGGCCCGTAGTCCCCTCCAGTTGTCCGACGCGCTCTGAGCCTCCACCTTGTAGTCGCCCTGCGTCTGGCCATTGAGCAGATTTTGGAACTCCGAGTTGCCGATCGGCGTGTTCAGGTAGCCGGGCGGACCGTCACCCATGAAGGAGTACACGCGCTTGGTCCGCGAGGTGGGGCGTCTGCGGCCGGCGCTGTTGTAGTACTCCCGGTAGGCCTTGGCGAGGAAGTTCCGGTTGATGACGGCGTCACTCGGGCGGCGGGCCGGGGCCGGCCTCGCCGGCTGGGAGACGACACTCGAGCCCGCCCCGCGCTTGGTCTTGCTCACCGACTTGACGACGCCGTGTGAGGCACCGGAAACGCCCGGAGTGGTGGAACGCTTGTTCTTCTTCTTCTTTTTCTTGAGCGTGTTCTTCGGCATCGACCGTCTCCGGGGGTCAGGGCGTCTTGGCGAGGTGGGTGTGCGGCGCGGCCGGGTTCACGCCCTTGGCCGTGAAGGCCGCGTTCACCAGGTCGATGAACGCCTCCGCGCTGCCCACCTTGTCGTTGTGCTCTATGACGTCCGCGATGATGTCGCGGCGGTTGCTGGTGAAGCTGCCTGCCTGCCTGTCCAGGAAGTACTTCGGCTCCTCCGCGAAGGCGACCCCCGGAGTGCGCGTCTTGTAGAAGGGCGCGAACGCGCTGTCCAGTTCGTCCGGCTTCACCGTGTCGGTGATGGTTTCGGCGATGCGGTCCCCGACCAGGTCCGACCCGTTCTTGTCCGCGTCGGAGGTCGCGTAGTAGATGACGAGCTTGTCGTATTTCACCTTCTTCTTCGCGGCCGCCGTCCCCGATAGGTAGATCTTGAACTTCCTGAAGTACGGCGAGACGTCTTTGTCCTTGAAGAGCGGTGTCAGGGCCTTGGCCACCTTGAGCCCGGCTGCCTGCGTCTTCACATTGACGATGATGCGCCGCGCCCGGCCCTCCAGCGGTATCTCTTTGTAGGCCTTGTTGCTGACGTGGAAATAGTCGCCTACTGCCAGCGCCTCATCCAGGAGCTTCCCGTTCTGGCTGGACACCCTGTAGTCGGGATTGTCGGCGGTGAAGTCGCGGAACTCGGCGTCCGTGACCGCGTGCTCCAGGTAGCCGGTCTCGCCTTTGCCCATGAAGGAGTACAGGCGTTTGCGCAGCTTGGCCGTCTTCGTATGGACCCCGTTGACGTAGTACCTCTGGTAGGCGTTCTCCAGGAAGGCCCGGTCCGACGGCGGGTTCACCGGCGGCTTGGGCTGTGGGGCGAGGGGCTCCAGGTCGACCAGCGAGTCCGACCGTTTGGGCTTGGTCAGCACGACCGTCCCGGCCAGCTCTTTCGCGGTGGTGGGCTCCGGGGACTGACGGGTCTTCTTCCTGGTCGTGGCCTTCTTGAGCTTGCTCAATAGCGACATGTCCGGCTCCCCTACTGAACGCTCGCCCGGTACGTGAGCACCAGGCCGAGGTTGGTGAGAGCCGCCTTGTCACCCTCCAGGACCAGCACCCACGGGTTCCCGCCGACGCTGAGACCGGGGGTGCGCAGGAGCTTGCCGTCGTTGAGCGCGAGCCTCTTGTCGCCATTGAGCAGGAAGCGCACCGAACCGCGCCCGGCCAGCTCGTACCTGGGGTAGACGCCGGTGATCTGCCGCCCGCTGATGGCGGGGAACAGCTCCGGCGTGAACGGCAGGACGAGCTGGTCGTCCTCGCCCTCCTGGAACTGGGCCCACTCGTCGGGGAACTCGCCGGCCACGTCGAAGTAGCGGGCCGACGCGTACGGCTTGAGCATGCCCTTGACCGCGTTGGCGAAGACCTCCCCGCCCTGGTCCGCGCTGTACTTGACGGTGACGACCACGTCGCTCAGACCGGCCGGAGCCGGGCCCGACAGCTGCAGCCGCCACCGCGAGACCGCCCCCGTGCCCTCGAACGGCAGGTAACGGTCGTCGTCCAGGCGCAGCTCGAACAGCCCGTTGTTCTCCTTGTACTCCTCGATGTCCGACAGCGCGATCTGCTGGCCGGAGCGCCAGTCCGGGCGCAGCGTGTCGGGTGGCGCGCCCTTCGGGTCGAGCAGGAACTTGACCGCCTTCGGGTCGGCCGCCAGGACGGTCTTGCTGTCGAGCTGCGTCAGCGTCGCGTAGACGCCGAGCGGCCCGTCCGCGCCCAGGAAGGAGACCGACAGCGTCCGGATCCGGCGCCGGAAGTGCCCGGGGAAGTCCCGGTCGAACAGCGCCTCGGTCAGCGCGAACTCGCAGCGCCCCTCGCCGCGCAGGGCCAGCAGGGCGAGCGGGTCCAGGCCCAGCAGCGAGACCTTCTTGGTGATCTCCATGCCACGGCTGTCGGTGTCGACGTACGCCTTGCCCAGCCGTTCCAGGTCGAAGCCGAGGCTGTCGCCGGCGAGCAGGCCGTTGCGCCGGCTCTCCCAGTACATCGGCTGGATGTAGCCGCCGTCGCCGTTGGTCTCGCCCCGCTCGAACTGGTAGGCCCGCTCGGCGGATCGCGCCATCTCGTACGCCAGGTTGTAGGTCTGGAAGTACAGCCCGGACATCCGCCCGGCCATCCAGTGGTAGAGCTCGGCGCCCGCGAACTTGTCCTTCATGAACGCGGCCACCGCCTCCTGGTTGGCGATGTCCTGCGTGACGACGGCGAGCTCGCGCTGGGCGATCGTCAGCTGGTGCTGGGCGCTGGTCAGCTGGTGGCCGAGCTGGGTCACGTCGCTCTTGGCCATGTTGAGCTGGAGATCCCAGTCTTGCGCCGTGCGCTGCTGCTCCGACCGCACACCGATCAGCTCGCCGAGTGTGCTGTATCCCTCGGCCAGTGTGGAGGAGACGTCGGCCACCTTGTCGAGGGCGTTGCCGACCTGCTCGCCGCCGAAGCCCGTACCGAAGATGAACGGGCCGAGCAGTGCCTGCGGCACGCCCAGGGCGATCGAGGCGGCGATCTTCAGGCCGCCCGCGACGAAGTGCGCGTCGGAGCCGCTCTTCATCCGGGCCAGCTGCTCGACCTGGAGCGCGGAGAGCCCGTCGGCGATCAGCTTCTCGTAGTGCTGGACCCGTGCCGTCGCGCCGTCCCTGCTGGCCTCCAGCTCGGCCAGGTTCTCCTCGGCGACCTTGATCTGCGCCTCCTTGATGCCGCGCGTCAGGGCGAGGATCGTGCCCTCCTGCCGGTTCTGCAGCAGGGCGAGCTCCTCCACGTCGCGCCGCTCCAGCACGTTGAGCAGGTCGTTGCCGAACTGCCGTACCTTGTCGGCAAGGTCCTGGGCCTTCCTGAACACGAAGGCGAACCGGTAGTAGGGCACCGGAGCCGCCATCCCCTGCGTGAGCTGGTCGAGCGAGGCACCAGATGCGGCGCCGCGGACCAGCGCCATGACATCGGCGGGCGGCTCGAACAGCGGCAGCGGCCGGCTGACGCCCATGATGTCGAGCGACTGCCGGATCTTCCGCAGCCGGTCCTCGACGCGGGTCCAGTACTCGAAGAAGACGCTGTTCTCGGGCACGTAGAAGTACGGGCTCGCGACGCTCCTGTGCACCTCCCCGGGCCCCTCCAGCAGCGCTCCCCCGGCGGTCAGCGCCTTCAGCTCGTCGTCCAGCTCGTCCAGCTCCTCCAGGGGGAGGTGGCGGAGGTCCTCGTAGGTCAGCGCGGCCGGCAGCGGGCGCGGGCCGAGGACGTCCGGCCGCTCCCCCAGCAGGTCGTAGGCGAAGATGTAGAGCATCCTGGCCTCGTCGACGCTCTCGGCCGTGTACTGGCGGAAGAGCAGGTCACCCCAGTCGAGCAGGTTGTCGATGTAGGCCATCACCACGGCCCGCCGGTAGGCGGACGGGCGCAGCTCGGCGATCGCGTGCGGGTCGAACGGGTCGTCCATGTACGCCTTGATCAACTTCCCACGGTCGCCCATGAGGTCGTACTGCCGCCGGAGCCAGGCGATCATGGCGATCCGCTCCCGCAGGCCGGACGTCCCCGGCAGGGCCTTCAGCGCCTTGTCGATGTCCTTCAGCCTGGTGTCCGCGAGGCCGGCCAGGAAGTCCTTGTCCTCCTGCGAGAGCTCGCCGGCCTGCTCGAACGCCGGGGCCAGCGCCGCCAGCCGGTCGAGGATCGGTTCGAGTGCGGTCGCGACGGCCGAGCCGTCGAGGCCCAGGCCGGCCAGGTCGGCGCGGCAGCTGTCGACCAGTGCCCGTAGGTCGACCGCCAGGAACGGCAGGAACCGCCAGTACCTCACCCGCTCCGTCGGGTCGAAGACGTACTCGTACCAGATTCGCGCGTCCTCGAAGCGCTGGGCGTTGTTCAGCGCCTGCGCGATGAGCAGCGGGGCGTGGAAGAAGATCTCCCAGTAGTAGATGCCGTTGGCGCTCTGGAAGTCGAGGTGCGAGCTGGACGGCGTCCCGGCCACCTGCGGGCGCACCTTGATCGTGGTCGCGTCGGAGTCGTCGAAGCTGAAGGCGGGCAGCTCGTCCGTCTCCTGGGTCTCGGGGGCCAGCAGCGCCGCCACGCCGCCGGTCAGCAGCTCCTTGTTCAGCCGGTAGGCCGTGCTCGACGTCAGCCGGACGATCTCGTGCGGCAGCCCGGCGAACTCGTACGGCCGCTGGGCCGTCGGCTCCGACGAGTAGACGACGTAGTCGGCGCCGAGGAACAGGTAGAGCTTGGCGCCGTCGAGCACGCCGGTGAACTCGGTCTGGAAGCCTTCGGGCAGGCCGCCCCAATTGCCGGCGACCGGCCGGTACGCCAGCAGTCCCGTCGGCTCCTGCCCCGCCTCCAGAAGCGCGTACTCGCTCGTGCCGAGCACGTAGCGCTGCCGGTTGCGCTGGATCACGGCCTTGACCTGGCTCTTCAGCTGCTTGGGGTAGCCGTCGTCGACGTAGTCGGGGACGGTTCCGTCCTTGGCGAGCGTGTAGCGGACCAGCTCCAGGCCGCTGGTCAGGTAGAGCTTGCCGTCGTCCACGTACGCGGCGTCGACGGACTCGGTCGTGCCTATGGCCGTGGGTATGCGGCCCAGCTCCCTGGTCGGGTAGGTCCGGCCGTCCGGGGCGAGGTAAGTGCCCGCCGTGTTGTCGAAGAAGTAGCCGCGCTCCTCGTAGGAGAACGCCGCGCCGACAGGGCCGCTCTGGGGCAGGCCCTCGGTGTTCTCGCTCAGCGGCTGCGGGGCGTCGGCGGTGTCCGCGCCGCTGAAGCGGATGTACGTCTCACCCGTGAAGACATAGAGGTGGTCGCGGTGGACGAAGGCCGAGTCCGCCACGGCGTCCTTGGGCAGTTCCCAGCGAGTGTTGATCCGCTTCACGTCGCGCAGGTTCGAGGAGTCGACATACACGTTCTCCGCGAAGGAGAGGAAGTACTCCGTGCCGTCGAGCGTGAACGCGGCGTCCACCTTCGCCCAGCGCGGCAGGTTGTCGGGGTTGGTGTCGAGCTGCTTCGGGTATCCGGCGTCGGGCGCCCCGAACGGTGCGCCCGAATAGCGGTAATACTCGGCGCCGGAGAAGACGTAGATGTGTCCGCCGCGCACGAGGACGGCGTCGACGACGCCGGACCTGAGCAGGCCGGTGCCGACGATCCCCCACCGCTCCTTGATGGGGGCCAGTTTCTCGGTGCCGAGCTTGAAGCGCTTGCCCGCGTTGTCGAAGAAGCATCGCCGGCCATCGGGCAGCTCGAACGCGGCGTCGATCCGCTTCCATTTCGGCAGCCCGTCCGGGTTGCTCCCCAGCGGGAGAAGTGGCTCCGCCCCGCTCGGCGCGGTCACCGGCCGGCACAGGAAGCTGCCGCCCTTGTGGTCGACGCTCAGCCAAGGCCGGTCCAGGGTCCCGGCCGGCATGTTGAACCGGACGGCACCGGGCTCGTCCACGGGGCTGCTGTCGGGCTCGGCGAAGATCTTGTCCAGCCGGATGGCGCGCGGGGGCTCCGCCACGCCTTCCGCGTTGACCGCGTACAGCTCGGGCGTGAGCGCGAACGCCGACCTGACCCCGGCGGCGTCGGAGCAGGTGACGATGATCGAGTCGTGCAGGCCGTCCGGCCCGCCGGGGACGGTCCTCGACGCCTGCACGTATAGCCGGACGCCGGTGATCTGCTTCGCCTGGGCGCCGTCGGCGGCCAGCAACTGCGCGGCGCCCCATTCCCCGTTCAGGTTGAGGAAGGAGTAGTAGATCTTGACGCGGTACATCGGCGGCGGGGTCTTGACGTTCTGGGTGTCGCCGGTCTTCGTGGCGTCGATGGTGGTGTCGGACGTGACCACGACCGGGACCGTCTCCACGACCGTCCAGAACACGAACACGCGGCCGAAGGCGTGCACGGGGTAGACCCGGTCGGCGTCGATCTGGACGTCCACCTTGAGCCACGGCTCCCAGGTGGCGGAGAGGTTCACGCCGTCCCTGAACTCCGCGCCCCGGTAGTAGTAGCGGCGCGGCTCGGTCCGCGTCCGGCCGAACAGGACCAGGCGCCGGGTGCCCTCGTCGGCCCCGTCCTCGGGGTAGACGTACCCGCCGGCGATGGCCAGCCTGGAGACCTCCGTGTACTCGTCCAGATACCTCTTATAGACCCGTTGTACGGTCTCCGGTGTGATCTCGCCCTGCAGCAGGTCGCTCTCCAGCGCCTTGAACGCGGGCGTCTTGTCGGAGCGCAGCTCGGGGCGCAGGTAGTTCTCGGGATAGAGGAAGACCTTCCTGTTGGCCTCCCAGAGCCGGTAGTTCTTCAGCCAGCCCCACCAGGTCTTCAGCCGCCGCCTGACCTCGTCCTCGTCGCGGCCCGGCGGGAGCGCTACCTCCTCCAGGTCGAGGAGGTAGCGGTGCACGAAGAGCTGCGTGGCCGCGATGGCCTCCCGGACGCGCGAGGTCCGGCCGGCGCCGCCCATGTCCGCGTCGATCAGGAACTTCTCGTACAGGTCGCGGGTGGATCTGAAGCCGTCCAGCCGGATGATCGCCGACGGGGCGAGGGCGTCGCGCTTGAGCAGGTTCAGCTCGTCGTGGAGCCGGCCCGACAGGGTGACCCAGTCCGCCGGGCCGCATGTCCGTTCGAGCAGGCCGGACAGGGCGGTGTTGGCGGCCTCGGGGGCCGGGGTCGCGCCGAAGACGCGGGACCAGACGTCGGTGTAGATCGTCGACGGCCCCGCGTCGAACTTGTCGGCGACCGCGAACACGTCGACCAGCTTCAGCACGAACTCGATCTCGAAGCGGTCCTCCTCCGGCGTGTCGGGCGTCAGCAGGGCGGCGTTGCGCTTGGCCCACCGCAGCTCGTCGGCGTCCCAGCCGAACAGGTCCGCCAGGTACCGGTACGGGTCCTCGACGGCCGCCGGACCGTTCAGCAGGAACGCGGCCAGGCCGTCGGGACGCGACCGGGCCAGTTCGACGAACCTGACGATGGTGTGCAGATCGCTCAGCCGGTAGTCGGCGCTGTCCGACCAGCGGTGCTTGATCGGCTGCGGGAAGGTACGGTCCACCGTGTCGTAGGCGCCCGAGTAGCGGACGTACTCGTCGTCCCTGAGCAGGTACGTCCGGCCCTCGAAGACGAAGGCGCCGTCGGGCCCCGCCTCCTCGAAGGCGGCGGGCAGGTCGCCCCAGTCGTCCTTGACGGTCCGGGGATAGCCGGTGGCGACATATTCGAGGTCATTGGGCTGGTATCGGATGTACTGCCCCTGCTTGAAGGCGTACAGCTCGCCGGTCGGCGCGGCGAAGGCGGCCTCGATGCCCGGTCCCTCGGCGAACGCGTTGCGCACCTTGCCCCACAGGCTGTTGACCGGCTGGTCCGGCTCGGCCCGGTCGGCACGCAGGTATCGGGTGCCCTTGAACAGGTACGTCCCGCCGTCGAGCCCCCGGAAGGCCGCGTCGAGCCCGTCGGCGAACGCGTCGGGCAGATTCGGCAGGTCCAGATCCTGGCTGAGCGAGCCGTCGATCGTGCGCGGGTAGCCGTCGTCGATGGTGTCGTACTCGGTGCCGGTGTAGCGGACGTACTGGTCGCCGGAGAACAGGAACGTGTGCGGACCCCTGACCAGCGCCGCGTCGACCTTCTGCCGCTCCACGAGGGCGTTGCGCACGCCGCCGAGCAGCCCGAGGTCGTAGTCGGCCTCGGCCGTCACGGACACGACGTGGCAGGCGCCGCTCACGAACAGGTACAGGTTGCGCCGGTTGGCGAGCACCGCGTCCAGCGGCCGGTCCGTCACCGCGTCCTCGAACGCCTCGGGCAGGCGGGCGAACGCCTCCTCCTGGCGCAGGTTCCCGATGATCTTCTTCGGGTAGCCGGGGTCCACGTAGCGGTAATCCGCGTTGGTGTAGCGGACGTACTGGTCGCCGGAGAACAGGAACGTGGTCTGGCCCCCGTACACACAGGCGGCGTCGACCGTGGTGAACGGGTGGAGCGCCCGGCCCCACCGCTCGCGGATCGGGGCGAGCGGCGAGAAGGCGCGGTCGGCGTAGCGGGCGTAGCTCTCCCGGAAGAAGAAGTACGTCGCGCCGTCGGTCGCGGTGAACGCGGCCCTGAGGGCGTCGCCCGGTTCCAGGCCGCGGCCGAAGTCCCGCCAGATCCGCTCTGTCGGCCGCGGGTAGGACCACCGCCCGGTCGCCTCGTCGAACTGGACGCACCGCTCCCCGTACAGCAGGAGCATGGTGCCGCCCTCGAACAGCACCGCGTCGGGTACCGCGGCGCGCTCTTCGCCGGGGACCTCCCAGAAGCCGGCGTCCGTGACCATGGGGTAGCCGTCGTCGGGCTGCCGGTAATCCTCCCCCGAATAGACCAGGTAGCGCAGCATGCCGTCGTCGTCCGGGTGCTCGAAGACGTAGGTCTTGCCGTCGCGCACGTACGCGAGCGCCACGCCGGTCAGCCCGGCCCAGTGGTCGGCGATGGGCAGTGGGTCCCCGTCGATCGTGTCGCTGGTGCCGGTGTAGGTGACGAACTGGTCCCCGCTGAACAGGTAGGTCTTCCCGTTCAGCCCGGTGAACGCCGCATCCACCGCGTTGTCCTGATAAATCGTGTTACGGGGTCGGCCCCACTCCTCCGTGAGCGGGTACGCCCGGTTCAGCCGGGTGTTGAAGCAGTTCGGGCCCTTGAACAGGTACGTGGTGCCGTCGGCGCCCTCCAGGACGGCGTCCAGGCCGGTCCTGAACTCCTCCGGCACCGGGCGCAGCGTCCGCGGCCGGACCGGCGTCGCCGTGACGGTCGTCCCCTCGATCGCGGACAGCCGCCGCCAGCCTTCCGGCCCCTCGACCAGCACCGCGCCGTCCTCGACGAAGGCGCAGCTCACCGGTGCGAGATCGTCGTAGCTCCGGTACAGCTCGCTGGAGACGACGTGGCACCGCGCCCCCCTGAACAGGTAGACGTTGCGCCGATCGGCGAAGGCCGCGTCCACGCCGTCGAGCGTGACGCTCAGGTTGCCCAGCCGCGGCTCCCGGCGCAGGTCCGCGAGGGCGCGCGGGTAACCCTCCTGCACGGTCGTGTAGTCATAGCCCTCGTAACGCACGTACTGGTTCCCGGAGAACAGGTACGTGTACGTACGCGTCACCTCGACGCCCTCGACCAGCTCCGTCGCGTCCATGACCAGCGTGGCGTCGACCCGCCCGGTCCTGGCCAGGTTGCTGACCACGTTGCCCCAGAACGCCGGGACACTCGCGGGGTAGCGGTCGTCGATCCTGGTGTAGTCGCGGGTGGAGTAGCGGGCGTACTGGTCGCCCGAGAACACGTACGTCCGGCCGTCCTTGCCGATGAAGGCGGCGTCCACCCTGCTGAAGGGGATGCTGTCCCAGTGCTCGCGCAGCGTGCGGGGCTCGGACCACCAGCGGTGCCGGTGGTCGAACACCACGAAACGCTCGCCGGAGAAGAGGTACGTCTGGCCGTCCCCGGCGCTGAAGACCGCGTCGATCGTGGTGAAGGCGGGGTCGTCCGCCAGCGCGGCGGGCAGGTTCCACCAGTTGTCGGCGACCGGCTTGGGGTAGCCGACGTCCGGCGTGGTGTAGTCCCTGGTCGAATAGCGGACGTAGAAGTGGCCCGCGTCGGCCTGCACCCGGATCCGCTTGGCCTCGCGGACGAGCGTGACGTCGATCCGCTGCTCGGTGACGACGTGCCAATCCGTGGTCGTGCCACTGACGCTCATGCCTTCCGCGAACGTCAGTCCGTGCTCCATGAACCGCCGCCGCAGCGCGGGCGACAGGCGGCCGGCGTTCAGCTCGTTCTCCTGCTCCAGCGGCACGTCGAAGAGCTCGCCGCCCGAGCCGAACAGGTACGTCTTGCCGTCCATCACGAACGAGGCGCCCACCGCGCGCAGCCCGCCCCAGTCAGCGGCGATCGCGCGCGGGTAACCGAGGTCCACGACGGAGTAGTCGGCGCCGGAGTATCTGAGGTATCTCCCGCCGCTGAACAGGTAGGTCTTCCCGTCCAGCCCGGTGAACGCGGCGTCGACCGTACCGCTGGGCAGCACGGGGGCCTGCACGCCCCAGCGTTCGGCCGTCGGGACGGCGGCGCCGTCGCCCTTGGCCGTCCGGCCGTCCTTGAACAGGTGGACGGCCCCGTCCCAGTCGGCGAAGGCCGCCTCGACACCCGACTCGAACTGCCCGGGGATGCCGGGATAGTCCGACTCGATGCGCCGCGGGTAGCCGTCGTCCACGCAGACGCCGTCGTTCTCGATGCTGCCGGAGTAGCGGATCACCTGGTTACCGGCGAAGAGGTGGACCCCGGTCGCGTCGGCGTAGGCCGCGTCCACGCGTTCGGCGCCGTCGAAGACGTTGCGGACCCGGCCCCACCGGTCGGCGATCGCCTCCTCCGTGCCCCCTACCGCGAGGTAACGCTGTCCCGTGAAGAGGTGGATCCCGCCGTCGCGGTCCTGGAAGGAGGCGTCGACCGACTTCTTGAACGCCTTGGGCAGCGGCGTGTCGTGGCCCTCCCCCTGCCACCACTCGTCGATGCCGCGCGGGTAGCCCTCGTCGACCACCGTGTAGTCCGGGGTGGTGTAACGGATGTACTGGTCGCCGGAGAAGAGGTAGGTCTTGCCGTCTTCGTCCACGAACGCGCTGTCGATCCGCTGGGGGTCGTCGAAGTTGTTCCTGACCTTGCCCCAGACCTGCTCCTTCGCCGCCCAGCGGGTGCCGCCGCGCTCCCTGACGAAGGCGTGTGAGGCGCCGTCGCCGCCGTGGCCGATGATCCACTCGGTGCCGTCGGGGTGCGCGAACGCGGCGTCCACGCCGGTCAGCCCGGTGAACCGGGTCGACAGCTCGATGAGCTGTTTCGGCCGCGGGTCGGCCAGCGCGTACGTGGCCTTCGCGTAAGTCCAGTAGCCGCCCTCCCCGAACAGGTAGATGTTGCCGTCGGAGCTGTCCAGCACGGCGTCGAACCGGTCGAGTCCCGGCGGCAGCGCCAGCGGCTCGGGGTATTTGCCGACCAGGTCCTGATCCTGGAAGGACACGGTGACCTCGGTGGAGTCCAGGCCGAGCTTGGCCGCGAGCAGCGCGAAGCGCCGGATCCGCCGGTAGGCCTGCCGGAAGTGCGGATCCGGCGGCACGGCCGTGACCTCGCCGGTCTCCTCGGCCGCTATGAGGGCCGGCGCGGCCAGCACGTCGAGCGCCTCCTGGACGCCGCCGGTCACCGAGACGCAGATCGCCTCGACGGTCGCCGCGGGCACGCCGAACGCGTCGGCGAGCACCGACCATAACGCCGCCTGCTGCTGCTCGGCCAGCCGCTCCAGCGTGTCCGTGATCTCGTCGACCGCCGCGCTGAGCTCCTTGGCCACGGGGTGCAGCAGGAAGAACAGCTCCTTGGCGTAGTCCTCCACGCCGGGCACCGTGAAGTCGAGCGCGTTGGTCGCGACGCGGAAGTACTCGAGCCGGTCCTCGGGCACGGCCAGGGCCTCGTCGAGATGCCCGGCCGCGACGAGTACGCTCACCAGGTCGGCCCGCTCCCCGTCGTCGAAGCCGAGCTCGGTGACCGCCTGGAGGTCGAGCCGGTACGGCTGCTCGTCCTTCAGGATCTCCGCGATCCGGCCGGCGACGATCACCTGCTCGGCGGGCCGGAACCCGTCCCCCAGGTCCACCTCAACGCTCTCGTCGAGCACCCGGCCCTCCTGGAGGTAGGGGCCTTCGAGGGCGTCGATCACCCGCTGGGCGATCGCGTCGTCGGCGACGTCCACGAAGTCGTCGGGCGTGAAGGCGTACGTCTCCTTCTGGAAGGCCGCGATCTGCTCCTTCATCGCGTCGAGGATGGCCCGTCGGCGCGGATAGAACTCCAGCGCCAGCCCGAAGTCGTCCAGCCGCAGCCCGGCGAGCGCGACCTTGTCGAGATAGCCGCCGTCCTCGTCGAGGTAGCCGTTGAAGCGCAGACTGGCCAACAGCGCCGCCTCGTCCACCCGCAGCTCGGCGAAGATCTCGGGATCGAGCGTGAGCCGCTCCCGCCGGAACCGCTCGACCCGGTCGAGCAGCTCGGCCAGTACGCCCGGCGCGACGTCGTCGAGATCCGCGTTGACCATGAACCGCCCGGCGTTCGCCTCGTCCGCGAAGAAGCCGGGGTCGAGGACGTCGCCCTCGCTGTCGAGGTAGCCGTTGAAGACGAGGTTGTCGTACAGCTCGGCCTGCTGCTCCTCCCTCAGATTGCCGAGGGAGGCCAGGTCGGAGGGGAAGAAGGACGCGGTGCCGTTGCCGAGGCTGTTGATCAGTTTGAACAGCGGCTCGGCGAACGAGCTGTAGTCCCTCGCCAGCCGCAGCTCCGCCACCGTCTTCGGCAGCCCGTCGGCGACGAGCGCGCCGTCACTCTGGAGGCGGCCGGCGAAGACCAGGTTGGCGAAGATCTTCGCCGTCAGCCGCTCGTCCAGCCCCAGGTCGACGAAGTCCTCCTTGACGATCACCCCGAGGTCGGTGACGGCGTCGTAGGCGGCCTGCCGCGCCTTGGTCCGGTCGAGGCGGAGCAGGCGCTCGTCCCGGTCGGAGACCACGCCGTCGTCGTACGCGGTCAGGACGTCGTGGATCACCTGGGCCGCCCGTTCGCCGAACCGGCGCGACACGAACAGCTCGGGGGTCATCGCGACCGACTCGAACCGCTGGTTGATCCCGTCGAGCACGGCCACCTGGTCGTCGTCGGCCGGCGCCCCGCCGCCGAGGATGTCGGCCAGCTCCTGGGCGCTGAACCCGCCGGCCTGCATCCAGCGCCCGACGGCGAGCAGCGTCTGCGCCAGCCACAGGCTCGACGCCACGTCCGAGCCCTCGAGGATCCGGTAGCAGTCGCGGGTCCGCGGCTCCGTACCGCCGAGGATCGGGAAGGTCGTGTACCGCTGCAGCGACGGATCGCTCTCCAGGACCTCCAGCAGGTCGAACAGCTCGCCGACGGACAGGCCGAGCGCCGCGACGAGCCGCCCGGCCCGTTGCAGCAGCGCGATCGCGGACAGCCCGATCTCCCCCCGGTCGAACGGGCTCGGCTCCAGCGCGGCGTACCTGTCGCGGTAGCGCAGGACGATGTCGACGATGTCGTTCTCGGCCGTCTCGATGGAACGTGCCAAACGGCGACGGTACTCCTTGTTGTGTGTTGCCAGGATGTCCCCGGACACCTCGGGCAGGTCCTCGAGTTCGGCCGGTTCGATCGGCACGGCCAGGCCGCACACCCCGTCGACGGTCAGCTCGTAGCCCTTCTGGAGGAACACGACCACGGCGATGGTACGCAGCGCGGCCGCGTCCAGCTGGTTGTCGCAACAGGTGGTGAGCACGCGGTCGAGGTCGGTCATGCTCAGACCGGTCTTGCGGGCCAGCCGGACGAACCTGTTGACCCGCTCGAACCACGCGAACCCGGCACCGATCAGTCGTCGGCCGTCTATGGCCGTAGGGGCCTCATTTCCCCCATTGACGAAAAACTTGGCGGGCGGCCGTTGCGGATCATCGCCCTGGTAGACCAGCTCGCGTACCTCGACCGTGGTCAGCCCGGTCGCCCGCCTGAACCGCTCGACGTCCTCCAGCGCGCTGAGCGGCTCCTCCGCGCCGAGCCCATAGTCGGCTCTGAGCTGCTCTTCCGAGGTGACCGGGACGGTCACGACCTGGACGTCCTCGGCCGAGAGCGCGAGAGACAGCCGCGCAACCACGTCGGGATCCACATCGGGAGCGAAGAGCCGGTAGAACTCCTCGGGCGCGACCTTGAGCTGGCGCAGGTACATCTTGAACTGCTCGGCCAGCAGGGAGAACGGCATCCCGAACGGGTGGCGGGCCGCGCGCAGCGTCTCGTACGGGTCGCTCCCGACGACCGTCTCCAGCACCTCGTTGACGATGTCGAGGTAGGGCGACTCGGTGAACGTGTGCTCGGCGTCGAGCGGGATCCTGGCCAGATCGGGCCGCCGCGCCAGCAGGTCGGGGTCTCGGAAGACGCCTTCCAGGAGCCGGAGGAGGTCTACGAGATAGGCGGCCGGTGAGTAGACCGACCGGGCCTCGTCGCCCTCGTAGAAGTCGAGTTCACCGAAGAGCTGCTCATAGCTGGGTAAGGCGTCGTCCCTGCGCAATGTGATCCCCCCTGTTTGGATCCCCGTGTGTGCCGCCCCATGCTCGCCTAGCCATGGGGGGAGGAATACTGGCCGCCGAGGTAACTGTTCGGTGCCGAAATAACCCAGACTCGTCGGCGGTTGCACCATTCATGGCTTTCCCGCTCTCCATCCTTGACCTTGCACATATCGGCGACGGAGAGACGGCTGGCGACAGCTTCCGCGCCAGCGTGACCATGGCCCAGCGCGCGGAGGAGTGGGGCTACCAGCGGATCTGGTACGCGGAGCACCACAACATGCCCTCCATCGCCTCATCCGCGACCAGCGTCCTCATAGCCCACGTAGCCTCACAGACCCAAACGATTCGCCTCGGGGCCGGCGGCATCATGCTGCCCAACCACGCCCCGCTGACCATCGCCGAGCAGTTCGGCACGCTCGAAACCCTGCACCCCGGGCGCATCGACCTCGGCCTCGGCCGGGCGCCGGGCAGCGACCAGCAGACCATGCGCGCCCTGCGCCGCAACCCGGCCTCCGCTGACGACTTCCCGCAGGACGTACTGGAGCTCCAGGGCTACCTGACGGGCGAATCCCGCATCCCGGGCATCGACGCGACCCCGGGCAAGGGCACTGACGTGCCGCTCTACATCCTCGGCTCGTCCCTGTTCGGCGCCAAGCTCGCCGCCATGCTCGGCCTCCCGTACGCCTTCGCCTCCCACTTCGCCCCGACCGCGCTGGAGGACGCCGTCGCGCTCTACCGGCGCGAGTTCCAGCCGTCCAGGCAGCTGGCGGAGCCGTACGTCATCGCCGGGGTCAACGTCATCGCGGCGGACACCACGGAAGAGGCGGAGGCGCAGTTCCTGGAGGCCAAGCGCAGCCGGGTGACCCGGTTCCTCGGCCGTGGCCAAACGTTCACCCCGGAGGAGGCCGACGTCATCCTCGCCTCACCGGCCGGGCAGCAGCTCCTGCAGATGGCCAAGTACTCCGGCGTCGGAACCGCCGCCGAGGTGCGGGACTACCTCGACCGCTTCGCCAAGCAGGCCCAGGCCGACGAGCTGATCGTCGTCTCCATGGCCCCCGACCGGAAGGCCTGGCTGCGCTCCCTCGAATTGCTAGCGCCGGGAACAATCGGCGGCTGACCATAGTTACATAACTCGTGGCCGGTGTGCCCAGTGTCCCCGGGCCTCACCTATTGCCTTCGCGGAATACCGTTCGGCTGGAGCCGCGTTGTGCCTTTCGCCGAGAGGCGACACGCACACCGGTACGCACTCGTAAGGCCGAGGCCCCGCCAGAACATTGGCGGGGCCTCAGCTGTTTCTCGGCCGGAAATTAGTTGCCACGCCGCATCCTTCACTGAAGGATGTCTTCATGATCAAGGTCGAGTCACTGACGAAGGTCTTCCGCCGGCCTCGAACCTTCTCCGGCCCCATGGGCACCCTGCGTACCCTCGTCACCCGCCAGTACGACGAGCGGATCGCCGTCGACGACGTCAGCTTCGAGATCCCCGAAGGCGAGGTCGTCGGCTACCTCGGCCCCAACGGCGCGGGCAAATCCACCACCGTGAAAATGCTGACCGGCATCCTCACCCCCACCAGCGGCCTGATCGAGGTGGCCGGACGGGTGCCATGGCGGGACCGGAAGGCCAACGCCAGGTCCGTCGGCGTGGTGTTCGGCCAGCGCAGCCAGCTCTGGTGGGACCTGCCGCTGATCGAGTCGTTACGCCTGGTCGGCGACCTGTACGACGTACCCGCCGACCGTTTCACCACCTCGCTGCGCCGCATGCGCGATTTGCTCGGCCTCGACGACTTCCTGGACACCCCCGTCCGCCAGCTCAGCCTCGGCCAGCGGATGCGCGGCGACCTGGCGGCCGCCATGCTCTACGAACCGCCCATCCTGTACCTGGACGAACCGACCGTCGGCCTCGACGTCCTGGCCAAGCAGGCGGTACGCGAGTTCATCTCCGACACGAACCAGGCCGGTCGCACCACGGTCGTCCTGACCACCCACGACCTGGCCGACGTCGAGGCGCTGTGCAAGCGCATCATCGTGATCGACAAGGGCCGGGTGCTCTATGACGGCGGCATCGACGCGCTCGTCACCGCCTACGCCCCGCCCCGGCGGCTGGCGATTCACCTGGCCGACGGCCAGACCCGCACCTTCGACATCGCCGGGGGCGCCTCCGTCCCCGAGTTGATCGGCCAGGTCGCCGCCGAACAGACCATCCGCGACCTGTCCATCCAGGAGCCCGACCTGGAGGGCGTGATCAAGCAGCTGTACATCGAGGGCGCGCGATGATCCGCCCCCTGATCGGCCCTTTGATCGGCCCTTTGCTCGGCATGGCCCGCATCGGTCTGCGCTTCCAGCTCGCGTACCGCAGTGACGTGATCATGACCGTGCTGACGCTGATCGCGCAGGTCTTCCTGCTGCGCATGGTCTGGACCTCGGTATACGGCGCGCAGCAGCAGGCCCAGGGCATGACGCTCCCGCAGCTCCTGGCCTACCTGAGCCTGGCCAACCTCCAGGCGTTCGCCACCACGCCGGTCATCTCGTACATCGCCCTGCTCAGGATCCGTACCGGCATGGTGTTCTTCGACCTGTCCCGGCCGACCGGCTACCTGCCGCAGCTGGCCGCCTTCCAGGCCGGACACACCTCCGGCGGTCTCCTCCTGCTGGCCCCCGCCATACCGGTGGTCCTGCTGGTCGGCTCGATCACCCCCACCGGCCAGCCGCTCGCCTACGCCGGGACCCTGCTGCTCGGCTACGCCATCTCGGTGCAGCTGTCGCTGCTCATCTGCCTGATCGGCTTCTGGACGCTTGAGACCAGCGCGATCGCGCTGCTGTACCGGCTGACCAGCCAGTTCTTCGCCGGGACCCTGGTCCCGCTGTCGTTCTTCCCCGGCGCGCTGGGCACCCTGGCCGAGGCGCTGCCGTTCAAGTACCTGGGCTATGTCCCCGCGGCCGTCTACGTGGGCCACCTGTCGGGCGCGTCTGTCCTGCACGCGCTGGCCGCCGAGGTCGCGTGGGTCGCCGGGCTCACGGTCCTGCTGTGGGCGGTATGGCAGCGGGCCCACCGCAGGGTGGTGATCAACGGTGGCTGAGCTCACCCGCACCCTGCGCCTGTACTGGCGACTCCAGCGTGCCACCATGCGCGGCGCCCTGCAGTATCGGCTCAACGCGCTGATCGGCATCGCGACCGGAGCGGTCTACCAGGGCAGCGGCTTCGCCTTCGTCTGGGTCGTCATGCACACCTTCCCCTCCATGGCCGGCTGGACCTTGCGGGAGATCGCCTTCCTGTACGGCCTGCGCCTGACCGCCCACGCGCTCTGCATGCTGCCGCTGAGCAGCCTCATCTTCATGGAATGGCTGGTCCGGGAGGGCGAACTGGACCGCGTCCTGCTCCGCCCGCTCAACCCACTCCTCCAGATCATGACCAAACGCATGGGCGTCGGCCAGGTAGGCGACCTGCTGACCGGCCTGGTCCTGTTGCTGGTGGCGGCCCCCGCCTGGAGTCCGTCCATGGCAGCTCTCTGCCTGCTGGCCGTCATGGGCGGCGCGCTGGTGGAGGCCTCGGTCCACCTGTCGCTGGCGTCCCTGTCGATGCGCATGCTGGACACCGCCGCTCTGCGCGGGTTCCTGGATGACGTGTTCAGCAAGTTCGGCTCGTACCCGATGAGTGTGTTCGGCGGGGTTACGCAGTGGTTGCTGACGTTCGTGCTGCCGGTCGCTTTTGTGGCCTACGTACCGGCGAGCGTACTGCTGGGCAAGGCAGCGTCGCTGAACGTACCCGCCTTCGTGGCGTACGGCAGCCCGTTCCTGGGCATCGCCCTGTTCGCCCTCGCCTACCGCTTCTGGTGTCACCAACTCCGGCACTACCAGAGCGTGGGCAGCTAGGACGTCGGGGCCTCATCCCACGGTGACCAGCTCCACCTCGGCGTCCTTCAATGCCACGGCGAGGTCCTCGGGCGGCGGCGCGTCGGTGACCAGGACCGATACCCGGTCAAGGCCGCAGATGTGCACGAAAGCACTCCTGCCGAACTTCGACGCGTCGGCCACCACGACGACCCGCGTGCCCGCGTCGATCATCTGGCGCATCATCTGGGCCTCTTGCAGGTTGCTGGTGGACAGCCCACCACTGGCCGAGATGCCGCCGACGCCGATCACCGCGGTGTCGGCGCTGATGCCCTGGGTGTCGGCGAAAGTCACCGGCCCAATGGTGACATTCGACGAGATACGGCAGCTGCCGCCGATGACATAGAGGTCGCGCACGGCGTCCTGCGGGATCTCGGGGGGCAGGCGCAGATTGTTCGTCACCACCGTGAGGTCACGCTTGCCGGCCAGCGCCCGGACCACCGCGAGCGTGGTCGTGCCGCCGTTGACGATCAGAGTCTCGCCGTTGGAGATGAGCTGCGCCGCCGCGATGCCGATGGCCTGCTTGGCCTGGTGGTGCACGGCCGCGCGGCGGTCAAAGGGGATGTCGGCCGTGGCCAGTTCGTCCGTGCGCATCGCGCCACCGTGGGTGCGGGCGATCAGCTGCCGCTCCGCGAGGTGGTCGAGGTCACGACGCACGGTGTCCATTGACACGGCGAAACGCTCTGCCAGCTCGGCGACGGTGGCGTGACCGCGTTCGCGGACGTGCCTCACGAGTTCGGCGCGACGCTTCGCGGGCAGTGCCGTGTCCTGCATGATTCACTCCTGCGATGCGGCTAATTGCGGCTAGTTTCAGGTTTCTGCGATTTCTTGCAACCTAACCATTGACCCATTCGCAATAACCAGCATACTGTGGAAGATGTAGGCAAGTCTGCCTGAGCGAATACGGCAGGAACCCGCAACCTTGTCATCCCCCGGACCACTGTGTTCAGACTCCTGCGTCTTAGGAGAAGCGATGACAGCCAGCAGGCCTCGGCCCTTCATGCGGCGCGCCGCACTGCGACTTGGCGGCGCAGCGGCCACGGCGCCGCTGCCGGCCTGCTGTGGTTCCCGTCAGGCGGGCCGACGCCGTACCTGGCCCATCCGGGCCCACCACGATCGGGCTCGACGACACGTTCGTCGCCGGGGTGCTGCTCTCCGACTGCCCGCACGATGAGCGGGGGAGCCGGAGCAGGCCACCGCTTGAGCCCTACGTTCAAGTAGCACCTGGAGACACCCAGTGAACTCGATCATTGATCCTGGCAAGATCCGTGGTCTGCAGCGCGTCACCAGCGCCGATGGTTATTTCCTCATCTGCGCTCTCGACCACCTGTCCGACTTCGCCGAACTGCTCGCGCCCGATCCGGCGAGCGTCACCTTCGCCGATGTCGTCGCCGCGAAGGACGCGGTCGTCCGCGCCGTGGCCCCGTCGATCTCGGCCGTGCTGCTCGACCCGTTGTACGCCCTCGGCCACCTCGTGGCCTCCGGCGCGGTGCCCGGCACCGTCGGGCTGATGTCGAGCATCGAGGACGAGGACTACCGGCACGCGGACGGACCGCGCCGTACCCGGCTGCGCGCGAACTGGAGCGCCACCCAGATCAAGATGGCCGGCGCCGACATGTGCAAGTTGCTGTGGTTCTACCGCCCCGACGGCGGTCGAGTCGTCGCCGAGCAGCAGCGGCAGCTCGTGGCCGGCCTCGTCGCCGAATGCGCCGAGCTCAGCCTGCCCCTGGTGGTCGAGCCGATCTGGTACCCGCTGCCGGGCGAGGACCCGACCACCGCCGAGTGGAAGGCCGCCCGGGTGCGCGGCATCATCGCCTCCGCCGCGACCGCCAACAAGCTCGGCGTCGACATGCTCAAAGTGGAGTTCCCCGGCTACATCGACACGGAAGAAGGACGCGAGCAGGCGGCCGCCGCCTGCGCGGAGCTGGACTCCATGGTGAGCGTACCGTGGGTCATCCTGTCCGCCGGGGTGGAATATGCCGACTTCAAGACGCAGGTCGAGATCGCCTGCCAGGCCGGCGCCGCCGGCTACCTCGCCGGCCGGTCGATCTGGCGCGACGCCGTGTCCACCCACGACCCCGCCGCCCGCGAGGAAGCCACCGCGGCGGCCAGGGCGCGACTCGAGGAGCTCAACGAGGTGACGCGGCGGTATGGGCGCCCCTTCACACCGGCCCGGCCACTCGACGTAGTGGTCAAGGAACTACCCAGCGAATGGTACCGATCATGGAACAGCTGACCTCGGAGCACATGCATGCCCAGCTTCCTTCTCCCCGCGAACACTCCGCGCTCGTTCTACCGGGGTGCCGGGCGCATCGGCCGGTTCCGCGGGATTCCGTCCGCCGATGATCCCTACTACCCGGAGGATTGGGTCGCCTCGACCACCAGCCGGCACGGAGCGGCGCCCGCGGGACTGACCACGCTGCCCGACGGCCGGACACTAGCCGAGGCCATCGCCGGCGATCCCGTGTGGTGGCTGGGCGAACAACACGTCGCGGAACACGGCGCCGACCCCGCGATCCTGGTGAAACTGCTGGACGCGGGGGAACGGCTACCGCTGCACGTACACCCCGATCGGCGATTCGCCGCCGACCACCTGGCCTCGCCGTACGGGAAGACCGAGGCATGGGTGATCGTCTCGGCCGAGCCGGAGGCGGCAGTGCATCTCGGCTTCGCCAGGGACGTCGAGCCGGACGAACTCGCCCGTTGGGTCGCGGACCAGCGAATCGATCAAATGCTCGACGCCACGAACCGCGTGCCGGTGCGGGCCGGCGACGCCATCGTGTGCCCCGCGGGTCTGCCGCACGCCATCGGAGCCGGGACCCTCATGGTGGAGGTACAGGAGCCGACCGACTTCTCCGTGCTGCTCGAATGGGAGGGCTTCGCCGTCGACGGCCCCGCCGTCGGGCACCTGGGGCTCGGGTACGACCAGGCGCTCGGCTGCGTCGACAGGAGCGGCTGGGGCGCGGACCGGCTGAACGAGCTACGCCGCGCCCGCCAACCGGCGGATGACGTCCGGCCCGGGGTCCGCCGCCTCTTCGCCGAGTTCGCCGACGAGTTCTTCGCCGCCGAGAGGCTGCGTCCCGATCCCGTCAGCGTGCTGGAGCCGGCGTACTCGATCATCGCGGTCACCGATGGCGCCGGGATCGTCACGAGCGAACATGCCCCGCCGGTCCCGGTCAAGGCCGGAGACACGCTGCTCCTCCCGTACGCGGCCGGGTGGTGCACTCTGCGCGGGGACGCCGCGGCGGTGCGCTGCAAACCAGCCCTGAAGTCCGCTGAAGGCTTGTAGGTATATTCCGGCCATGGCCGAAGGGGAATCGAACCGTTCCTGCTCATCGGTGGCACCGCGGACGACTTCTGGGACAGCACTCTGGCGCGAGAGCTGACCCCGTACGTGCTCGAGGTCAGCGGCGCCGACCACGGCATGATGCTGCCCGGCCCGCTGCACAAGTCCGCCGAGGTCCTTGGTCAGGTGACGACGGCAGTCGAAACCTTCCTCGACGACGTCATCTGGCCTTGACGGACGTCCCAGAGCCAGAAACCGCCATTTCAGTGCGAGTCGGTGTACGCAATGATTCTCAAATGCCCCCTAGATCGGTTTTACCACTTCTATTACTCCTCGGCCTCCTCTCCGCCTGTGGAACGCCCGAGCCGGTCCAAGGACGCTGGTGGACATGGGCGTCCTCCGAAAAGGAGAGCACTAACCCTGTGTCGGACCCGACCGGGAAGTTCTGCGACCGGAATCAGCCAAAGGACATCTGGTTCCTCGCCGGGACCTTCGGCGGCACCGCGCAGCGGGCCTGCCGGGTCCCTGCGGGGCGGCCCATGCTGGCCCCGCTGGTGAATCTGGCTTCCACCAGGGCCGGATGCAAGAAGTTCATGGCCGCCGCCAAAGGCAAGGCCACCCTTGACGGCAAGCCGGTCACCCCGGAACGGATGGAAGACGCCGTCGTTCACGTGACCAGCGTGGCGGACAATCCTGCGACCGGCATGGGGGGTACGACCACGTTCTACGCTTGTGGCATCTGGGCGCGCTTCCAGCCACTACCGCCCGGCCATCACACACTGAGCATTCGTGGGTCCTCCGGCGCTTTCCACACGGCCGTCGATTACACACTCACTGTCGAGACCGCGCAGCAAGCATGAACACATCCTGCTCGTTCGTTCAGGACAGGTCAGACATGTCGAGCACGAACCGGTAGCGGACGTCGTTGCGCTGGAGACGGCTGAGGGCTTCGTTCACGCGCGCAGAGGGAAGCAGCTCGATGTCGGCGGTGATACCGCGCTCGGCGCAGAACGCCAGCATGGCGGCGGTCGCGGGCCGCCCGCCGCTGCCCGCGGAGCTGAGCCTCTTCCGTCCGACGAGCAGATCGGTGGTCTGCACGGTGACCGGTCCGAGGTGTCCGAGGTGGCTGAGTGTCCCGTCCAAGGCAACCAGCCGCAGGTACGGGCCGAGGTCGTGGGGGGCGGAAATGGTGTCGATGACGACGTCGAACCGGTCCCGGTTCGCGGCCATCTGTCCCGTATCCGTGGAGTCGATGAGGTCGTGGGCGCCCAGGCGACGGGCGTCGTCGATTTTGTCCGCCGACCGGCTGATGACCGTGGTGTCGGCGCCGAGCGCCACGGCGAGTTTGACCGCGAGATGGCCCAGGCCGCCAAGCCCCGCCACGGCGACGCGGGTACCCGGTCCCACGCCGAGTGTGCGCAGCGGCTCCCAGACGGTGACGCCAGCGCAGAGCAGAGGGGCCGCGGCGGCGGGGTCGAGGCCGGCGGGGAGGGGGTAGGCGAAATGGTCGCGGACGACGTATTCGCGGGAGTAGCCGCCCAGTGTGGTCGACCCGTCGCGGCGGTCGGTGCCGCCGTAGGTCAGGGTCGGGAACTCGTGGCAGAAGTTCTCCTGGCCGGCCCGGCACATGGCGCACACACCACACGAGTCGACGATGTTCCCGACCGCGACCGGGTCGCCGACGCCGAACCGGGTGACCTCGGGCCCAATCTCGGTCACCACTCCCGTGAACTCGTGGCCCGGCACAAGGGGCACGCTCGTGTCACCAGGATGAGCGCTGACGGCATGCAGATCGGAGTGGCAGACACCGCAGTAGTCCACGCGTACCGCGATGTCGTCGGGCCGCAGGTCGCGCCGTTCAAGTGAGACCCGCCGCAGTGTCGCGGAACCCTCCGTCTGCCATCCCACCGTGCTCCTCATGTACGCCGACTCCTTCGCAAACAGACTGTTCGGTCTATCGCAGACTAACCGGCTACCGACCGCAAAACAAACCGACTGTTCTGTTTGATAGAGTGGACGGTATGGCCGATCAGCCCATGACCTCCCGTGGCGCGGCGACCCGCAGTCGCATGCTTGACGTGGCGACTCAGGAGTTCGCCGAATATGGGATCGCCGGGGCACGCATCGAGCGGATCGTGGCCGCCGCCCGCACCAACAAGGCGCAGCTCTACGCCTACTTCGGCAGCAAGGAAGGGCTGTTCGACGCCATCTTCGCCGATTCGCTGGAGCGGATCGTGAACGTCGTCCCGATCGACGCCACCGACCTCGCGGACTGGGCCGTACGCCTCTACGACGAATATCTCCGCCGCCCCGACCTCATCCGGCTGGCCACCTGGGCCCGTCTGGAACGACGTCCCGCCGGCCACCTCGTCGAGGAGGCCGACCGTCTCGACGACCACAAGCTACGCGCCATCGCCGAGGCGCAGGCCGCGGGCATCGTGAGACCGGGCGACCCCTTCGACGTGATGGCCCTGGTCATCGCGATGTCCATGGCGTGGTCGCCCGTCAGCAACGTCTACGCCGCGACGGCCGAGGAGCCGCCGGAGCTGCATGAGCAGCGCCGTACCCTGCTCCGCGAGACCGTAAGGCGCGCCGTGACGACCGTGCCCTTGAATGGCAGCGGCCCCCCGGACTACCCAAGCCGGGGGGCCTGATGTGTGCCGCCACATGTGGCGCCAGCGGCGTTTAAGAGAACGGATCAGTCCTGACGACGTGCGCTCTGCCATTGAGCCACCGGGGCACGAAGAGCCCCGAGCCGGATTCGAACCGGCATCTCAACAATCACAGTCCATCCTCGGTTGATCTGGCGCTCGACGGCGATGCTGAGGCTAGAGCGAGAATCTGAGTTTGATCGGCTGCCTCTACCATTTGGGCTACCGAGGCGCGTACCCCGGGGAGGACTCGAACCTCCACTTGAGCCGTTCGTCAGCTTCAGCTTGAGCTTCAGCTTTGCGCTTGCGCGCACCCCGCGCTCAACGGGGAGTCTTTGGGTCAGGCGAACAGATACCCGAACACGGCGTCGCCGACCTCCTGCTCATCGACGGCGGTCGCGTTGGCCTCTTCGCGGGCGTACTTGACGGCATCCTGCAGCTTCTGCACGCGGGACAGCAGCTCGTTCACGCGCTTGGCCGGCAGGGCCCCGGAGAAGGCGGTCTTCGTCCAGTAGCCGACCACGATGTCCTCGGTGAACACCTGCACCTGGGCGGGGTGCTTGTCCGTCGCCTCGGCGAGCACGTGGTTGCGCGGAACCTTCTTGGTGCGGGTCGTCTTGACCGGTTCGGTACGCCATGTCTCGGCGTTGTCGTCGAACGACCACGTCTCGGCCGGGTCGAGCGTCGGCAACTTCGACACGAACGTGTGCAGGTCGACGAGCTGCTTCTCCAGGAACAGCAGGTACGTGACCGGGGCGCCGGAAATGAGAGTCTCGCCGTCGACCACGACGTCCGCCTTGGCGGTGGCGTTGGTCCAGTCCTTGGTCGCGGTCACGTCGAACAGCCGCGTCAGCGCCTTCGCGACGTCGGCGATGATCGCCTCGGTCTTCACCTGGACGCGCGTCGACTCAGGCGGCAACTGCTCGCCCTCGTCGTCGATCGGCTGATAGGTGCGCGACAGGCCCGACAGGAGCGGCGCCTTCTGAATGGCGTGATAGGCGTCGGACACCGCGCGCTGCGTACTGGCCTTCACGCCCTTCTCTACGGCGAGGATCTGGTTCAGCTTCGCCACGGAGGGTTTCCGTTCGTTGGGGGTCGGCGGGATAGGGCAGAGCGTACAGCGATGGCGCTATGCGTACGCAACTCATATAGCTCGCTGCCCGAATAGCAAGGCCACCCCGGCTTCCTGCCGCAAATCAGGCCCTTCAGCAGTCTTGGCAGCACCGCCCTACGACAACGCCTCATCCCGTACAGCTGAGGTGGCGAGCGCTACCCGAGCCCCCAGGTGGAGCCCACCGCTGGCGTCCACCACCTGCCCGGTCACCCAGCGGGCATCGTCGGAGGCGAGAAGGGCCACCACGTCGGCCACGTCCTCGGCCCGGCCGACCCGCCCCAGCGCAGCCTGCCCCGCGAGGAACGCCGCCGCCTCAGGGGGGAACAGCGACGTGTTCGCCTCGGTCATGGTCGCACCCGGCGCGACGACGTTCACGGTGATGCCGCGCTCGCCCAGCGCCAGGGCGAGGGTACGGCTCATGGTCTCTATCGCGCCCTTGGTCATGGCGAAGGAGGTCTGCGCGGGATTGGCGATCCGGGTGACGGCCGAGGAGACGCTGATGATGCGTCCGCCATCGGCCAGCAGCGGGAGCGCGCGCTGGATGATGAAGTACGGCGCCTTGACGTTCACCGCGAAGAGCCGATCGAACTGCTCGGCCGTGTCGGTCTCGATCGGACCGGCCGGGGCGGCCGCGGCGTTGTTGACCAGGATGTCCAGGCGCCGTCCGGCCAGCCCGGCCGCCAACTCGGCGAACAACGCGTCGACGGCCCCCGCGTCCTCCAGGTCCGCGCCGGTCGGGAACGCACGCCCGCCGGCCCGTTCGATCCGCTCGACCGTCTCCTGCGCCGCTGCCGCGTCCTTTCCGTAGTGAACGGCGACGAGGGCCCCGTCGGCGGCGAGACGTTCGGCGACCGCCCGCCCGATCCCGCGTGAGGCCCCGGTCACCAGTGCCGTCTTCTCTGCCAGCCGTCCCATTGCGTACCCCGCAAACTTGTTAGTAACTATCAGCATGGTAGGTTCTATCAGGTGACAGGAGAGACGGCAAGCCTGCGTGAGCGCCGCCGGGCAGAGACCCGGCGCACGCTCCAGGCGCACGCAGTACGCCTGTTCATGGCACGGGGCTATGACGCGACCACGATCAACGACGTCGCGCAGGCGGCCGGGGTATCCGCGATGACCCTGTACCGGCACTTCGCCACCAAAGAAGACCTGGTGCTCTACGACGAGTTCGACCGGGAGACCGCAGCCGCACTGACGGCACAAGAACAGGAGGAGCCACTACGCCAGCGGATCGGCCGGGCCCTGGTGCAGACCGCCGCCATGGCCGTCAACTCCGACCGGGACCTCCTGCTCGCCCGCCTCAACCTGATGATCTCCACACCCGCCCTGCAGGCCCGTCATCTGGACAGCCAGTACGCCACCGAGATCGCCGTCGTCGACGCACTCTGCGCCGGCACCACCGACCCCGACCTGGAATTCCGTATCCGCAGCACGACTGCCGCATGTCTGGCGGTCATCCATGTCGCGCTTATCCGCTGGGCGGAAGGAGACGGCCGGCAAGACCTCCCCACCCTGATGCGCCAGGCCCTGACCTCGGCCTTCGACACGGCATTCTGAAGGCGCAGATCCGTCCGTCACCAGATGAATGCGAGGATTATCCTCGGGGCCTTTTGCAGGAGCCTGTAGTGAGATGTCGGGATGGACGAAGTGGATCGCGACGCGGTAGTCGCACTGCGGACCTGTTTCGAAGCTCTCGGGGCCGACAACCCTGAACGCCGGGCGGTCTCGGAGATCACCGAAAACATCCCTCAACTCGCTCGCTTCCTGGCGTTGAGAAGCGTCTGGCCAGAACTGATCGGCGTCTGGGTCGCTCCTGGTTCGTTGGAGACGATTCCGGCGGCGAACCGCCTACTCTCCAATGGCGCATACCGCGACGACCTTGCACAGCTCGTACGCAGCACGACCTATGACGCGATCTTTGGCCTGCTGTACCGCCTCACCACCCACGGCCGGGACGACGAAGCACCGGACGACTCCCCCGGCTGGCGGCTGATGGAGACCACAGCAACGGGCGAACTAACCGGCCGCGCTGTTCAATCGCTCCACGAAAGCCTGCTCAGCATGGACCCGTCGGGTCGCGATGGTCAGGACCTCTTCGATTGACGCGCTCCCCGGCCTGTGCCACCGCACCCGATGGCCCCGGCTCCTACACGAGCGCTTCGTTGAATGCCGCCTGGAGAGGACGAACGAGAGCCGGGCCGACCCTGTTCTGCTCAGGGTTCTGTGCAGGGGCGTACGAATATGGACAGTCGCCCTCCGCCGGACGCCGACTTCGACGCGGGCCCGCCCTTGCATTATTCGCAAGTAATTCAGCATTGGTGCGCCCGAAAATGATGGCGGCACGCGGTCCGGATGAGGATGAGAAATCCGCGCAAGCCGTACCTTGAGCTTCTTATGAGCGTTGCGCATCTGTTGCCGCCGGACGCGAGCGTGACGAGCCGCGACCGGCGGAGAGCTTCAGTGCGGAGCCGGATACGACCGACCACATGACGCCCTTGTTCTGCTGCGGGGCCGCAGACAGCTATCAGCCACGGGACTGCCAGGTACACAGGCACGCCCGGTTGCCTTCCGGGTCGGCGAGCACCCAGAAGCTCGGCGCCTCCGCGTCGCTGACCAGTGTGCCGCCAGCGGCGAGCGCCGCGTCTATGCGTGGCTGGACCTGCGCGGGATCCACCCATATGTCGAGATGCCAGCGCTGGCGGGGTTCCTCGCTGCCGGACGTCTGGAACCACACGGCCGGCAGAACGTCGGCCGGGTCGCGGAGTTCGTCGCCGATGTCGGGGCCGGACAGATGCTCCATCGCCAGCACCGCGGCCCAGAACGGCGGAATCGACTCTCCGGCCGGGGTGTCGAGGGCGAGTTCGAGCCGGGAGACGTTCGAGGCCTCCAGCCGCGCCCCGGCGTCGGCGGCGATGGAGGAGATGACGCGAGCCAGCCGGACATCGCGGTTGGTGACCGCGCCCTCGTCGTGGCTGGTCAATCGGACGTCTACGTGGGTGTAGCGCAGGTCGAGGTCGGGATGATGGCTCATCTGCTCGGCTGCCGCGCCGATGGCGTTGACGACTGAGAGCCCGGCCGCGAAGTTCTTGGTGAGGATGCGGGTCTGCAGGCCGCCGAGCAGGTATGCCCACCCGTCCAGCCCTTCGTCTGCGATCTGCTGTCCGGTCAGCTTGCTCATAAGACATCCTTGCATGTCAGGTTTTGACGACGAATCGGCCATTCGGCCCGTTCTTCAAGGCGTTCGCCGGCATCTTGACAACTCCATTGAGAATCGTCACAGCCTCGACCGGAGACATCGTGCCCCGCGCAAGTGCCACGTGAGCGCCTACTCGCGGACGGGAGCCGGTCACGACGCCGCACAGGTGTTGCCACGGCACTCGCTGACGGTGCTGGGCTGAGCCTGGTGAACCTGACGCTGGCGTCGTGGGAGGCGACCCCTGACCTACGCGAACTCGCCGCATCTCCTGACCTGCCGCACTCCGACGACACAGTCCGTAACCGGCGGATGGCAGCCAACACGAATGCTCTTCGCGTTTCAGGGAGGTCCACTCACGGAAGGCAGAGAGAGCAGCTCAACGACAGCCTAGATTGTCGGGCTCGATAGCTGTATTTCGCTGCCGTACGCCCATGTAAAAGGCCCCTCGCGATCACCGCGAGGGGCCCTCTAGCTGGGAGCCGCCTTCGGGATTCGAACCCGAGACCCCTTCATTACGAGTGAAGTGCTCTGGCCGACTGAGCTAAGGCGGCGTGCCGTACAGCGTGAACGATTCTACAGGAGCCCAAGGGGTTCTTGCTCCCCCGATCAGCCGATGCCCGGACAGACTGTTCCGTCCTCTGGTGGTGTGCCCGTCAGCAGGTAGTGGTCCACCGCGTCGTCCACGCATGTCGAGCCGTTGAAGTACGCCGTGTGACCGTCACCGTCATAGCCGAGGAACACTCCCGAGTTCAGTTCGCTCGCCAGGGCCTGCGCCCACGCGTACGGGGTGGCCGGGTCGCGTTCGGTGCCGATGACCAGGATCGGGGCGGCGCCTTTGGCGGTGAGCGGGCGGTTTGTGAGTGTCGGCTTGGCGGGCCAGAAGGCGCAGGGGAGCGAGCTCCACATGAGGTAGGAGCCGAACCTGGGTGCCTGGCGTTCCGCTTCCGTCGCCGCGGCCGCATAGGCGGAGACGTCCTTGGGGTAGGAGCCGTCTACGCAGTTGATGGCCATGTTGGCCTCGGTCTGGTTGGAGTAGGCGCCGTTGGCGTGTCTGTCGATCAGTTGGTCGGCGTTGCGGAGGAGCAATCTGCCGTCGCCGTTCAGGGCCTGGCGGAACGTTTCGGTTAGTTCAGGCCAGGAGCCACGGTCGTAGAGCGGCGTCAGGGCGCCGAGGGTGGCGAGTGACTCGCCGGCCTGCCGCCCGTCGGCCGGCAATGGACGGGCGTCTGTACGGTGCAGTAGCTCGGTCAACTCGGCCAGAGCGCCGTCGACGGTACGGCTGCGGAACGGACAGTCGCCCTCGGCCAAGCAGGACTCCAGGTAGGCGCGGAGGGCGCGTTCGAACCCCATGGCCTGGTCGGCGTTGAGCTTCAGCCGGGAGATGGCCGGGTCGAGAGCGCCGTCGAGCACGAGGGCTCGGACCTTGCCGGGGAACATATCCGCATAAACAGCGCCCAGGAAGGTGCCGTAGGACTTGCCGAGATAGGTCAGTTTCTGGTCGCCAAGTGCCTGGCGCAGCCCGTCCATGTCCCGCGCGGCGTCAACGGTGCCCACATGCGGTAGCAAACGGCCTGACCCGGCCTGGCAGCCCTTCGCGAACTCGCGTGAGCCCTGCTCGAGCGCGGCCCGTTCCTGCGGCGTGTCGGGGGTGGTGTCCAGGTCGATGAACGCGTCGAGCCGCGAGTCACTCAGACACTCGACGGGCGACGACTCACCCACACCGCGTGGATCGAACCCTACGATGTCGAACCGTTCGCGCACCTCCTCGCTCACGATCGATCGGGCGGCTCGCGCATACGTGACCCCGGAACTTCCTGGACCGCCTGGGTTGACCACGAGAGACCCGATTCGGTCGCCGGTGGCCGGCAGCCGGACCACACTGATCTTGATGTGCTCGCCGTTCGGCTGACCGTAGTCGAGCGGCACCGACAGCTTCGCGCAGTCGAACCCGTCACCACAATCGGACCAGCTCAGCCCATCCGCCGGTGCCTCTGTCCCGGCACAGGCGGAGGCGAACAACACAGTCGCGGCGACGACGGTCAGTGCCCGAACCCACACGCTCCGAATCTTACGCGTGCCCCGTCTCCCTCCCGCCTGCGGATGGCATCAACCCGCGCCGCATACGGGCCAGGCGCCGCACTGCATACGGGCCAGGCGCCGCACTGCATACGGGCCAGGCGCCGCACTGCATACGGGCCAGGCGCCGCACTGCATACGGGCCAGGCGTGCCTCGCCGACCCTGTGCCCGAAAACGTGCCCGCCCAAGGAGCACAGCCGAGGAGCACAAAGGCGCGGCGGGCAGGCGCGAAGTTCACGAACACCGCCCGTGAACTTCCCCGCCTCATGCCCGCTGGCTATCCGCCGCTACCTCTCGCTCCCCGCCACTATCCGCCAGGAGACGGCGTGCCGCCCTCCTCGCCGTACATCTTGTCGTGCTGCTGCCGTGGCGAGCACACCGAGGCGGAAGGGCACGCACAGCGCCGTCCACCATCGTCCAGACGCACCGTCACCGTGTCCGCCGGAACGTTATGCCCCAGGACACTCCCCTCTCCCTGCGGCGTGCTCACCCGGCTGCCCGTACGCGGCATCCGGTTGCGGGTCTCGACATAGAGCGGATGCTCGTACTTGAGACAGCACATCAGCCGCCCGCATGCCCCGGCGATGCGCAAGGGATTGACCGGGAGGTCCTGATCCTTGGCCATGCGTACGGAGACCGGCTCGAAGTCCTTGAGGAACGTGGCGCAGCACAGGTCGCGACCGCATGGGCCGATGCCGCCTTGTAACCGCGCCTCGTCACGCGGGCCGATCTGCCGCAGCTCCACCCGGGCCCGCAGGTTGCGGGCCAGGTCTCGGACCAGCGCGCGGAAGTCGACCCGATGCGGGGCGGAGAAGTAGACCGTGTAGACGTTGTCCTGGTCGAGGTAGTCGACGCCCACCACCTTCATCGGCAACTCGTGCCGTTTGATCAACCGCTTGGACACGCTGCGGGCCTCGGCCCTGCGGCGCTTGTTTGTCTCGTCGCGGGAGAGGTGTTCCTCTCCCGCTATGCCCGCGCACACCGGCATTCCGTCGATGTCTTCACTCGAATATTGCGGCGCCCACACGCACTCCGCCACCTCAGGACCCGAGTCGGTCGGGACCAGTACCTTGTCGCCCACCTTGGGAGTGTGGCCACCGGGATCGAGGTAGTAGAGCCGCCCGTAGCGGGTGAAGCTCACGGCCATGATCATTCCCATGGGCTCGTGCTCGCCTCCTGACGGCCTCGGGGGTTCTTACGGCCTTCGGTTGCCACATTACGTGTGTCGGCGCGCGCAGCGTGAGAGTCTCTACCCCGGCTAGGAGCCGCAGACCTTGCTCGCCGGCAACAAGAGGCCATAGCGCTGATAGAGGGTGAGCCGCTCAGTCACGCACTTGCTGTTGATGACCGAGGCGACGCCGGGTAGGTGTTGCAGCTGAGCGATCACCTCGCCCGAGTCGGCATCCGGGCGCAGCTGAAGGCGGAACGACTTCGGCATGTCCGATGGCTTGGTGGCCTTAAGGAGGGCCTTGTTACTCACATAGGCGCGCTTGAAATTCTCGTAGGCCTCCTGCTGGCTCTCCAAGTGTGACGACTGGACGCCGGGTGTCTTCGCGATCTCCCGGGCGAGGTCACCCTGCTGTGCAGGCGTGATGGCCTTGCCGTATTTGGTGAACTTGGGGGCATCTTTCGTCCAGCCGGGCGCGGCAACGGCTCCACACGACGCTTGGCCCGACCCCTCCGTGCAGAGAAAGACTGAGATATCTGCCTTGTTGTTCTCCCGCTCTGACGCGAGCAGGTTGTCCGTCTCCGGCTCAGAGGTGCCGGACACGCCTCCTATGGACTTCAACTTGGCCTGCAGCGCCTTCACATCGGCTCCCGGCCTCAGCTGGACGTGGAACGAGGGCGGCATGTCGGCCGCGTCGACCGCGTCGAGCAGCGTCTTGTTGCCGGCGAAGTCTCGGCGGAAGCTCTCATAGGCTCTCGCCGAATCCTCGTAGATCAGCTCCAACACCCCCGGTGCCGCTTGCAGAGCCTGCTGGATCCTCCCGGTGTGCTGCGCGGTGACGCTGCCCCCAGGGCAGTCCGGGCTTTTCACCGATTTGGAGCACAGGAAGACGAACAGCTCCGTCTCGCCTTTCTGATCGGCAGGCGGGTTGGCCACCGCCGCCCGCTGTTCGTCACCGGGAGAGACGAGCACGGCGGCGGTCACGGCCCCCGCGAGCACCACCGCCCCCACCGCCGCCAGCAACCGGAAGTCGACCCGCACCCGAGGCCGCCCCGACGGCTGCAGGGGGCTCAACGTGCTGGGGTCAACGGTCGCCCCCGCCTCGGCCAGCGCCTCGCGCAGGCGGTCTTCCATCGGACTGTTCATGAATCCTCCCCAAGTGCGCGGCCGAGGGCGGCGAGCCCACGCGCGATCGTGGACCTGGCGGTGCTCCCGCTGATCCTCATGGTCTCGGCGATCTCCTGATCGGACAGGTCGAGGTAGTAGCGCAGCGTCAGCGCCTCGCGCTGCCGGCCCGGCAGCCCTCGCAGGGCGCGCAGCACCTCGCGACGCTCCTCGCTCACCATGGCCGCGCTCTCGGCTGACCAGACAGGCGGTTCGTACGGCACGGCGCGGCGGAAGACCGTCGCCCTTCTCCGCATCACCGACCGGCAGCCGTTGAACACCGCCGATCGCACATAGGCCAGCGCCTTGTCCGGATCTCGCAACCTCCCCCGACCCGCGTGGGTCCGGGCGAACGCCTCCTGGACGACGTCTTCGGCGGTCGCCTGATCACCGACCATGACCAGCGCCAGCCGGACGAGACCCACATGATGCTCGGCGAAGACCGCCGCGACATCGACGCGTTTCTGTATCAGAGCCCCTCCAGGGGACAGCTGCTCGACTTTCACATAACAGAGACGCCCAGCAACCCCATCTGCTGCTCTGGCCACACGACGAACTTCCGCCGCTCTACAGCGCGCTTTTCCGGCCGACAGGGCCGGGCGCGATCGCCGCCGTGGGACCTCCTTCGTCGGCCCCGCCGACCCGGTGAACCCCATCCCCTACGGGACTAGCCACCGTCCAGGGACACACTCCTGCGGTTCTAGGGGGCTGAATGCCGTGACGTGCGTCTGCCTGCTTCGTCGTCCGCTTGCCCGAGCTGACCGGTCGCCATACGCCGGACCAAGCCGACAGCCCGCTACGCGGCGGACCGGAGGGAGAGCATCATCGCCTCGACCGCGATCTGCGGGTTGACGTTGGCGTCGAGGCGTTCGCGACACCGCATGATCGCATCGATCCGCCGCAACGTCTCCTCCGGAGTCGACAGCTTGGCCAGCTGGTCGAGCTCGAAGCGGATGTCGTCGTTGGCCAGCTCCACCCCGGCGGCGAACTGCATGGCCAGGACGTCCCGATAGAACGACACCAGCTCCAGCAGCGCCGCGTCGAGCGAGTCGCGTTTGATGCGCGTGGCCCGCGACTTCTGCCGGTCCTCCAGCTCCTTCAACGCTCCCGCGCCGCCCCGCACCAACCCACGATTGAGGCCCTTGCCCGTGGAGCCCTCGCCGTAGATCTTGCGCAGTTCGGTGGTCTCGGTCTCGTTGAGCGCGGCCGTCGCCGCCGCGGCCTCTTCTTCGGCCGTTTTGACCAGGCGTTCGGCGGCCGAGACGCAATCGCCGACCCCGGACAGCGAGCGAGGGATGGCCAGGACGGCCTCCCGGCGCCGACGTACGTTCTCGTCCAGGGCCAGCGCCCTGGCCCGGCTGATGTGCCCCTGAGAGGCGCGGGCGGCGAAGCGGGCGGTCTCCCAGGGCACGCTGTCGCGGGTGGCCAGCACGTGGGCGACCGCCTCCGTGGCGGGGGTGGCCAGGGTGATCACCCGGCAGCGCGATCGGATGGTGATCATCATGTCGTCGGCGGCGGGCGCGCACAGCAGCCAGACCGTACGTGGAGGCGGCTCCTCGATGGCCTTGAGCAGGGCGTTCGCAGCCGACTCCGTGGCCCGGTCGGCGTCCTCGAACAGGATGACCCGCCAGCGGCCCTGCGTGGGCGCGCCCGCCGCCCTCAGGATGAGCTCGCGCGTCTGCTTGACGCTGTAGGACAGGCCCTGGGGGCGTACCGTCTCGAGGTCGGGGTGTGAGCCGATCAGCACCTGGTGGCACTGGTCGCAGTGACCGCAGCCGCCGTCCAGGCAGAGCAGCGCCGCCGCGAACGCCCGCGCGGTCTCCTCCCGGCCCGACCCGGGCGGGCCGGTGAACAGCCAGGCATGCGTCATGCCCGCGCCGCGACCACCCCGCACGGCGTCGCCTGCCGCCACGGCCGCGCGGGACAGCACGGCCACCGCCTGGTCCTGACCGACGAGGTCATCGAAGACGCTCACCCGACAAGGCTAGTCGCGGATGGCGGGCATCGTGCCCGTGATGTCCTCGGACTCCTGGGGCACCGGATCGGGCAGGAGCTCGTGCACCCGGTCCTGGATCAGCCGGGTGATCTGCTCGGGCGGCAGCATCCCGTCGACCACCAGGTAGCGGTCGGGATCGGCGGCGGCCAGCGCCCGGAACTCCTTGCGCACCCGCTCGTGGAACTCCAGCGGCTCGGCCTCGATCCGGTCCGCCGCGCCGCCCAGTCTGGTCAGCCCCACCTGGGGCGGCGTGTCGATCAACACCGTGAGATGCGGGACCAGTCCACCCGTGGCCCAGGCGTTGACCTTGGAGACGTCCTCGGGGTCGAGCGCCCGTCCCGCTCCCTGGTAGGCCAGCGACGAGTCCACGTAGCGGTCGGAGATCACCAGCGAGCCCCGGTAGAGGGCCGGTCTGATGACCTTCTCGACGTGTTCGGCCCGGTCGGCGGCGTACAGCAGCGCCTCGGCGCGCGCCGAGAGCCCGCGTTCGGCCGCGTCGAGGAGGATCGCGCGCAGCCGCATGCCGACCTTGGTCGAGCCGGGCTCACGGGTCTGTACGACGTCGAAGCCCTGATCGCGCAGCCAGATGGCGAGCAGTCGCGACTGGGTCGTCTTACCCGACCCCTCACCACCCTCGAACGCCACGAACAGCCCCGGCACCTGCTCCGCCGTCTCCGACTTCGGCCGCTCGCCGCGCACCGCCGCGATCAGGTCCTCGGAGAGCGAGACGCCCTTCCTGTCGTCCATGTGGCGCAGCGCCAGCAGGCCGACGACCGTCGCGAGCACGCCACCGACCACCAGCACCAGATTGGTACCGTCGAACCGGTAGACCACGTCGCCCAGACTCAGCGGGTGCGCGCCGACGAGCGCGGCCAGCGGGTTGGCCACCGCCACCACGAACAGCAGCGTGACCCGCGCGGTCGACTGCAGGAACGAGAACGTCCGCCCCCGCATCGAGTCCTCGACCTCGAGGCCGATGAGCGTGTAGCCGATGATCCACGCGATGCCCGCGCACGCCCCGAGCAGCACGGTCAGCATGACCACGATCACCAGGTTGTGGATGATCGCGATCGCGACCAGCACCACGCCCGCCACGGTGATCGCCAGACCGAACAACCGGCGCCGCGACAGCTCGCGCAGCAGCCGCAGGCCGAAGAACATGCCCAGCGCCATGCCGACGAAGACCGCGGCGAACACCACGCCGTAGGCCGCGTCGCCACCGCCGAGCGCGCCCACGTAGATCTTCGCGACGCCCACGACCGCGCCGCCCGCCGCGAACGCCCCCAGCATGCCGATGATCAGACCGCGCACCAGCCGGTTGGCGCCCACGAACCGCCAGCCCTCGACGATCTGCTTGAGCACCGACGGGGTGGAGATGGCGCCGTCACGCTTGGGGATGCCGCGCAGCGTGAAGATCAGGAACGCGGACACCAGGTACGCGCAGGCGTTGACGATCAGTGCCGGCCCGGTGGGGTCCATGCCGGACAGGAACGGCACGGCGCTCTTCAGTACGTCGCCCACCAAGGACAGCGCCGTGAACAGGATCGCGGCGACCGGCGCGCTGCCGTAGGTGACCAGCAGGTTGAGCTGGTTGGCCGATTCGAGCTGCTCCTTCGGCACCAGGTTGGGGACCGTGGCGTCCTTGGCCGGAACCCAGAACAGGTTGACGCACTCGACCAGGATCGTCGCGACGATGATCCATTGATAGCTGCCGACCAGCGGAATCGACAGCACCACGGCGAACCGGGCCAGGTCGGAGGTGAACATCGTCACCCGCCGGTCGAAGCGGTCGGCGAACGCTCCCGCGAGGGGTCCGAGCAGGACGGCGGGCAGCATCTTCGCGATGAAGACACCACCGACGGCCAGCGACTGCGTGCGATAGTCGCCCTGGGTCAGATTTCCTGCCAGGGCGGTCAGTGCCAGGATGTTCAGCCAGTCGCCGAGGCTGCACACCGACATCGCCGTCCAAAGCCGGCGGAAAGATGCGTTAGCCAGCACATGTGTCGGTTGGCGTCGGCCACGGGCGGTCATAATGTCAGCGTATCCAGGTGCTCGCCGGAAATGGGAAGACAGGAGACGAGCCGGATATACCCGGCTGCTCGTCGCTGAGAGTATTACGTATACGGGCCGTCGCGCATGATACACAGCTCGAATAGGCCCCCGAAAACACCAGACAGATCCCTCTTGTCTCGCTAGTCCCTTTTGTACGGCCGGGCGAGCTCCACCAACGGCTGCCAGCCGGCCCGTACGGGCTCAGGCAGCACCAGCTCGTCCCAGAGCTCCAGCAGCAGCAGCCCGTCGAGATGCTCGAGCAGCTCCCGCTGACTCCCTTCCCGCAACAGCATGACGTAGGCGTCCCGGCGATCCCCGCGATCGGCCAGGTCATAGACCCTGTCGCCAAGGCGGACGGTAGCCAGGGCCCGCAACGCCGGCAGGCGCGGCAACCGATTGGGCACGTGGAACGGCCGGCCATCGGCCCCCTGGCAGGTGGTGAACTCGACCTTGGCCTCCAGCACCAGCCGGAACCCGGCGGCGTCGAGGATGCGCCCGGCCGTTTCGAGCGTGGGCGACTTCCGGCCGTGCTCGTAGGCCGACAGCGTCGTCCGCGACGTGCCGCTCATGCCGGCCAGCGCCTTCTGGTTCATGTTGGCCGCGTGTCTGGCCTGTTTGAGCAGCAGGCCGCCGCGCTCCGCCCAGAACGTGACGTCGGGCGTCGGCCCCTCGGGCATCGCGCCCTGCTCAGGCAGCAGGTCGCCGAACGCCCCCTCCACCGGGGAAGAGATCATCCCACCTCCAATGTATCCGCTTGGATACTATCCCCTTGGCGGCTTGAGTGACCAGCGGATCGCGGAAAGTCAGCAGCCCACTTCAAACACCGCGGAACTCGGGAGCACGGTGGAAGCAGCGCGGGTCTCGGGCGCCGCGCCCGCAAAGTCGCCCGCAAACTCGGGCCCCACAAAGTCAGGCGCGCAGCTCAAGCAGCGTGATCTCGGGCGGCGCGCCCACCCGGACCGGCGGCCCCCAGAACCCGGCGCCGCGCGTGACGTACACCTGCACCCCGTCAACCGTCGCCAGCCCCGACACGACCGGCTGCTGCAGCGGCACCACGAGGTTGAACGGCGCCAGCTGCCCGCCATGCGTGTGCCCCGACAGCTGCAGGTCCACGCCATAACGCGCGGCCTGCGAGACCTGAACCGGCTGGTGGGCCAGCAGGACCGTGGAGCGGCTCGTATCGCGACCGCCGAGCGCCTTGTCGAAGTCGGGCCCATCGTTCGCGGTGGCGCCGTTGAGGTCGTTCACCCCCGCCAGGTCGAGCACGCCGCCCTGGTGCCGGATCTCCACCCGTTCGTTCCGCAGCGAGCGAACGCCGAGCCGGTCCAGCTCCTCGATCCACTCACCAGGGCCGTTTCTGGTGTAGTACTCGTGATTACCTGTCACGAAATAGGCGCCATAGCGGGATTCGAGGCTCTGCAGCGGCCTGGCCAGCGGGCCCAGCTCGGCGACCGAGCCGTCGACCAGGTCGCCGACGATCGCCACCACGTCGGCCCGCAGACCGTTGATCATCCGCACGATGCGCTCGGTGTGCGCCTTGCCCGTGAGCGGTCCCAGGTGGATGTCGCTGACCACGGCGAACCGCAGGCCGCTCAGCCTGGAGTCGAGCCCCGCCAGCGTGACCTTGACCGGTTCGATCACCGGATCACCCAGCGCGGCGCTGATGCCGTACCCGACCGTGCCGAGCGCGCCCACACCCGCGACGGCGGCGGTGGTCCGTCCGAGGAAGAGCCGCCTGCTCATCGCGTCGCCGCCCGGCGACGACTCCACCCCCGAAACCTGCCCAAAACCCGAAATATCCGAAATGTCCGAGGCGGGCACCGTAACCGGCCGCACCACCTCAACCGGCGACACGGCCACCCGCCCCCGGACCAGCGCTAACCACGCCACCAACCGAGGAATCTCCAGCAGGACCAGAGCGATCACCAGATAGAACATGATCGCGATCCAGAGATAGCCCGGCCACGCCAGCCACTGGAACATCTCCAGCCGCATCCCCGCGAACGTCACGACGACCAGCGCAAGGAGCCCCACCAACCCCCAGGTCAGGCCGGTGCGCACCCGCCCACGCCGAGTGGTCGAGCGCACCATCCGATGCCACAGATAGAGATGCGCCACGAACACCAGGCCCACGAAGACCAAGACCACCACGCGGCAATGCTACTTACGACTTGGCCGCCGGCTTCTTCGCGGGTGCCTTCTTGGCCGGCGCCTTCCGGGTCGTCGTCTTCTTCGGCGCCGGGGCCCGCTCACGCCGCTCGGCCAGCAGCTCCGCCGCCCGCTCGATCGTGATCTCCTCGACCGTGTCGCCCTTGCGCAGCGACGCGTTCGTCTCGCCATCGGTCACGTAGGGACCGAATCGCCCCTCCTTGACCACGACGGGCTTCTTGGAGTTGGGGTCCTCACCCAGCTCCCGTAGCGGTGGCGCGGCCGCCGCCCGGCCCCTGCCCCGCGGCTTGGGCTGGGAGAACAGCTCCTTGGCCTGCTCGATCGTGACCGTGAACAGGTCTTCCTCCGCGGCCAGCGACCGCGTTTCGGTGGCCTTCTTCAGGTAGGGGCCGAACTTTCCGTTGTACGCGACGACCTCCTCGCCCTCCAGCTCGCCGACGACCCGGGGGATCGACAGCAGCTTGAGCGCGTCCTCGAGCGTCACGGTGTCGAGCGACATCGACTTGAACAGCGAGCTCGTCCGCGGCTTCGCCGCGTCGGCCTTCTTGGTGCGCCGCTTCGGGGTCTCCTCCTCCTGCGTGGGCAGGATCTCGGTGACGTACGGGCCGAATCGCCCGTCCTTGGCGACGATCATGTGCCCGGTCACCGGGTCGGTCCCCATCTCACGGTCGCCGGTGGGCCGCGAGAAGAGCTCCTCCGCCTTCTCGGCGGTCAGTTCGTCGGGCGTCATGTCCTCGGGCACGTTCACCCGAGCGCCGCCCCTGTCAAGGTATGGGCCATATCGCCCGACCCTGATGACTATGTCGGTGCCCTTGATCGGGAAGGAGCTGATCTCCTTGGCGTCGATGTCGCCGAGGTCGGTGACCATCTCCTTCAGGCCCTCGTCGCCGTCCTCGCCGTAGTAGAAGCGCTGCAGCTCCGGCACCCGCTCCGCCCGGTCGTTGGCGATGTCGTCGAGCACCTTCTCCATCTCGGCGGTGAAGTCGTAGTCGACCAGGTTGCCGAAATGCTGCTCCAGCAGGTTGACCACGGCGAACGCCAGGAAGGACGGCACCAGCGCGGTGCCCTTCTTGAACACGTAGCCACGGTCGAGGATCGTGCCGATGATCGAGGCGTAGGTCGAAGGACGCCCGATCTCCCGATCCTCCATCTCCTTGACCAGCGAAGCCTCGGTGTAGCGGGCGGGCGGCTTGGTCGAGTGACCGGCCACGTCGAGCCGCGAGACGCTCAGCGCGTCGCCCTCGGTCAGGTTCGGCAGCCGCTTCTCGGAGTCGTCGCGGTCGGTCGTGGGATCGTCGGCACCCTCGACGTACGCCTTGAGGAAGCCGTAGAACGTGATCGTCCGGCCCGAGGCGCTGAACTCGACGTCCTCGCCGGTGGCCGACGCGCCGCGCACCTTGACCGTGACGGACTCGCCGACCGCGTCCTTCATCTGGGACGAGACGGTCCGCTGCCAGATCAGCTCGTACAGGCGGAACTGGTCACCGTTCAGCCCGGTCTCACCGGGAGTGCGGAACTCCTCCCCGGAAGGCCGGATCGCCTCGTGCGCCTCCTGCGCGCTCTTGACCTTGCTGGTGTAAACACGCGGCTTGTCGGGAACGTACGCAGAGCCGTACAGCTTGATCGCCTGGGAGCGCGCGGCCGCCACCGCCGTCTCCGACAGCGTGATGCTGTCGGTACGCATGTAGGTGATGAAGCCGTTTTCGTAGAGCCGCTGCGCCACCTGCATCGTGTACTTGGCGGAGAAGCCCAGTTTGCGGCTCGCCTCCTGCTGCAAAGTGGTCGTCCGGAAGGGAGCGTACGGCTTACGGGTGTACGGCTTGCGCTCGACGGACTTGACCGCGAACGACGAACCCTGGAGCCGGCCGGCCAGCTCACCGGCGGCGGCCTCCGACAGGTGGAGCACGTCGTTCGTCTTCAGCAGGCCGGTGGGGGCGAAGTCGCGCCCCTGGGCGACCCGCTTGCCGTCGACCGAGGTCAGCGTCGCGGTGAAGTCACGCGGACGCTCCTCGGCCTTGCCCGTGTCGAACAGCGCCTGCAGGTCCCAGTAATGGGCGGACGTGAACGCCATGCGCTCCCGCTCGCGCTCCACCACCAGCCTGGTCGCCACCGACTGCACCCGGCCCGCCGACAGCCGCGGCTTGACCTTCTTCCACAGGACCGGGCTGACCTCGTAGCCATAGAGCCGGTCGAGGATGCGCCTGGTCTCCTGGGCGTCGACGAGGCGCAGGTTCAGGTCGCGCGGATTGGCCACCGCGTCCCGGATGGCCTGTGGGGTGATCTCGTGGAAGACCATGCGGTGCACCGGCACCTTGGGCTTGAGCACCTCGCGCAGGTGCCATGCGATGGCCTCGCCCTCGCGGTCCTCGTCAGTGGCCAGGTAGAGTTCGTCGGCATCCTTCAGCAGCTGCTTCAGCTTGCTGACCTGCGACCTCTTGTCGGGGTTGACGACGTACAGCGGCTCGAACTCATGCTCGACATTGACCCCGAGGCGCGCCCATGGCTCCCCCTTGTACTTCTCGGGGATGTCATCGGCTCGCTCCGGCAGATCGCGGATGTGGCCAATGCTGGACTCGACCATGTAGCCGGCACCGAGGTAGTCCCTGATCGTCTTCGCCTTGGCGGGCGACTCGACGATCACCAGACGGCGGGTTCCACCGGTGCTGCCGTTGTTGGCTGGCACGCTGCTTCCTACCTCACTGTTCGCTTGCAATTCCCCCTGCCGGGAGCCGGCACTGATCTGAAAGGTAACCCGACTCGCGGAATTTTCCTTCCCCCGGGACTACCCACTAGCTTCCGGACGCACCCACAAGCACGCAGAATAAGCCCCATCGAGCGGCATCGCGCCCTGACTCACCCTGGAGACTAATCGTTGTGCTCGACTACTCCTACATGGATATCTTCATTCCGCGCGATCTGTCCCGCGAAGCAGCACGTCAGCTGCTCACCGAACACGCGGAGTACGGTAAGTGGGAGCTCTCGCGCGTGCGCCTGCATCCTGACGGAAGCCGTCATGTACGGTTGCGCCGCAAGGTCATGCGCGTCCGTAGCACCCTGTGATCAGACATGGCTTTGCCCGCCCCGGGCCGCGCCCCCGGAACGGGCAAAGCGTCTTTCGCTACGCGCTCACCGGCTGTGAGCGGTAGACGTTCTTGTCCTTACTTCCGGCCGAGCCGGAAGCGGCGGGTGGCCGCGAACAGCGTGGCCGAGGCGGCGAACATCGCGCCCAGGACCAGCGCGAACAGCGAGCCGGTGGTCATCCCGGTGACGCCTGCGGGCTGAGCCGCGCTCATCAGCCCCAGGTCGCCGGTGGGCAGGCTGCTGGTCGCGAGCTTCACCGCACCACCGACAGGGGTGCCGGCGATCAGCGCGGTGGCCGGGGCCAGCGGCGACTGCGTGTCCTCGGCGCGGGCGGCGTGGGTGACCGGAGCCTTGCCGTTCTTGATGTGCTTGGCCGGGGTGACGTGCCTGACGGAGGTGGCGGGCCGGCCGGGCAGACCGGGCAGCTCGGGCAGGCCGAACAGCTCGTGCAGGTCACCGACCAGGGGCATGTCGCCGACGACCGGCAGCTCGGGCGAGCCGCCGCCACGCATCGGAGTGATGTTCCCCACGCCCCGCAGGCTGCCCAGGACCGGGACCGGGGGAAGCGCGGGAAGCACGCCAGCGGGCTTGGAGTCGGCGGCCTGGTGGGAGCTGTAGTGTCCGTAGGGGTGGTAGCCCTCGTGTCCCGGCTTGCCGACACTCGAGCCACCGAGGCACCCGGCCGCGGCGTCGCCGAGCACCGCCACGGCGTTGCCGCAGACGTTGACCGGCGCGGTGATCGGCGCGATCACCTGGTTGCCGCCGAGCACGGAGCCCTTGCCGGACGTGGTGTTGCCACCCGCGCCCGAACCACCGTTCTTGACCACCGATGCGCCGCCCTTGCAGCGGGCCCCGGACAGCCCGAGCACGGCCACGGCGTTGCCGCAGACGTTGACCGGCGCGGTGATCGGCGCGACCACCTGGTTGCCGCCGAGCACAGAGCCCTTACCCGAGGTGTGGTTGCCCCCGGCGCCGCCCCTGCCACCGTTCTTGACCGAGGCGCCGCCCTTGCAGCCGGCGAACGCCTTGCCGATCACGGCCACCGCGTTGCCGCAGATGTTGACCGGCGCGGTGATCGGCGCGATCACCTGGTTGCCGCCGAGCACGGAGCCCTTGCCGGACGTGGTGTTGCCGCCGGGGCCGCCCTTGCCGGTGTTCTTGACCGAGGCGCCGCCCTTGCAGCCGGCGTGCGCGTTGCCGACGGCGTTGCCGCAGGCCACGATGGGCAGGTTGATCGGTGCGATGACCTGGTTGCCGCTGCCGACCCCGAAGCGCCCGTCGGTGTCGTTGCCCGTCGAGCCGTGACCGCCCCGGTAGTGGGTGTGCCCGCCGTTCTTGACCGTGGCGCCGCCCTTGCAGCCCGCGAACGCCTTGCCGATCACGGCCACAGCGTTGCCGCAGATGTTGATCGGGGCGCTGACCGGCGCGATGATCTGGTTGCCGCCGAGCACGGAGCCCTGGCCAGAGGTGTGGTTGCCCCCGGCCCCGCCCTTGCCGGCGTTCTTGACCGAGGCGCCGCCCTTGCAGCCCGCCTCAGACTTGCCGATCAGGGACAGGGCGTTGCCGCAGGCGTTGATCGGCGCGTTGATCGGCGCGTTGACCTGGTTGCCGCCGAGGATGCTTCCCTTGCCGGAGGTCTTGTTGGAGCTGCCGGCCTTGCCGGTGTTCTTGACCGAGGCGCCGCCCTTGCAGCCCGCCTCAGACTTGCCGAGCACGGCCAGGGCGTTGCCACAGGCGTTGATCGGCGCGTTGATCGGCGCGTTGACCTGGTTGCCGCCGAGGACGCTCCCGTCGCCGGAGGTCCTGTCGGAGGTGCCGCCCTTGCCGGTGTTGACGACGGTGGCGCCGCCCTGGGAACTCGCCTCGGACTTGCCCAGCACGGCGGCGGAGTTACCGCTGATGTCGATCGGCAGCGAGACAGGCAGGTTGACCTGGTTGCCACCGCCGACGGAAGAGTCGCCGGAGGTGTCGGCCAGCGCGGTGCCGCTGCCGAAGGACATGACGGCTACAGCTAGAAGAGCCGCGGGGGCCGAAGCCTTCGCCCACGTACGCATGATGAATGCTCCTACTTGGTTCATAGGGGGATACCTGACGGTTCGCGGGCAGCCGAGGGCATGCGAGGTCGCAGTGCGCCGCGCACAGCGGAGACCTCGGGGAATCGCGAACCAAGATGACTGACATGTCACCCGCTGGCGGAGGGGATCTAGCCGCGCTCCGCCGCCGTACTCATCGGAACCTGTGGCGGGGGTCAGTCAGGTGAGAAAGAAGGGTCATCCGCCGCTGTGCGGACGACCGGAGGAAGCACGGACGCCAAGGGGGCGCGCCGAGCCTCGATACGCGGGTCGAAGAAGGACCGCGCGATATCTCCCATGCTTGGCCCGAACGGGCCGCTGCCACCGCCGTTGGGCACCAGACCATTGGTGTCCAGGATGTCGGTCGCAGGAGAAGCAGGCGGCAGACCGGGATCGGACTGGCTGTTGAGCCCGTCGACCGTCCGCCCCGCCATCGCCTCGGCATTGTCCGACGCCGAGACCTTTCCAATCGCCTCGGCGTTGTCCCACGCCGAGACCTTTCCGATCATCTCGACGTTGTCCGACGCCGAGACCCTTCCGTCAGCCGTGGGGAAACCGTCCGTGATGGACCCGGCGACGGTGTGAGAGGTGCCAGCTGCTGTGGCCGTCCCTGTCGCCGCGGTGGAATCCGCGGCCGCCGGAGCGGCGAAGAGCAGTCCGAAGAGAACGGCGAGCAGCCATCCCGCGGCCAGCAGAACGCCGGCCGCGACTACTCGTGCGATGACCTGGCGGGCGCCGGCCGCGAACCGCGCCATCCGGGCGGCCCGATCGGCGATCGCATCCTCCGCGAAGATGATCACGGGCACGCGCCGGGAAGCGAGGGCGGGCATTGCCCGCCACCACCGCACCGGCATGCGTGCCACGTGAACCCTCCTTCAGAAGCACCAGGACCGACCTCACAATGTGAGGCCAGTCCGTGGACTCACCCCTCAACGATCCGTAACCGTAGCATCACTCAAGGTTGCCGCAAGGGTTTTTCAGCAGTGATCCAGGAAGCGGTCAAGCACCCGCACCCCAAACCTGAGCGAATCCACCGGCACCCGCTCGTCGACCCCATGGAACATCCCAGAGAAGTCCAGGTCCGCAGGCAATTTGAGCGGCGCGAACCCGTAGCCCCGGATTCCGAGCCTGCTGAACGACTTGAGGTCCGTCCCTCCGGACATCGTGTACGGCACGGCGCGCCCGGCCGGGTCCTCGGCCAGCAGCGCCTCCACCATGGCCGTCACCAGCGGCCCCTCGAAGCCGAACTCCAGCGCCACCTGGTGCTGCACGAACTCCCTCGTGACGTTGGGCCCGAGCAACTCGTCGACCGTGGCGAAGAACTCCTCCTCGAACCCCGGCAGGAACCGCCCGTCGATGGTCGCCGAGGCCGTCTGCGGCACCACGTTCGCCTTGTAACCGGCCTCCAGCATGGTCGGATTGACCGTGTTACGCAGCCCCGCGCCCAGCATCCTGGCCACCGGCCCCAGCTTGGCGATCGCGGCCTCGGCGTCGCCGCCGCCTATTTCCTCCAGGAACCTGGTCATGGTCGGCGTCAGCCGTACCGGCCACTCATACCGCCCCACGCGCGCCACGGCGTCGGCGAGCTCGGTCACGGCATTGTCCAGGTTGAGCATCGACCCGTGCCCGGCCCGGCCGTTCGCGGTCAGCCGCATCCACGCCATGCCCTTCTCCGCGGCCTCGATCAGGTAGAGCCGGTGATCCGCCCCGATCGACACGCTGAAGCCGCCGACCTCCCCGATCGCCTCCGTGACCCCCTCGAACACCTCCGGGTGCTCCTCGACCAGGAACTTCGCCCCGTACTCCCCACCCGCCTCCTCATCGGCGGTGAACATGAGCACCACGTCACGCTCGGGCCGGCGCCCCTCCCTGAGCCGCTGCCGCACGACCGCCAGGATCATCGCGTCCATGTCCTTCATGTCCACGGCCCCGCGCCCCCAGACGCACCCGTCGGCCACTTCCGCCGAGAGCGGATGATGCCGCCAGTCGCCCGCGTCGAACGGCACGACATCGAGATGCCCGTGCAACAGCAGCGCGTCACGGCCCGGATCGGTGCCCTCGATACGCGCGACGACGTTCGCCCGCCGATCGTCGCTCTCCAGGATCGTCACCTCGAGCCCTACCTCGGCGAGCTTCTCCGCGACGTACTCGGCCGCCGCCCTCTCCCCGGGCCCCGCGTTGTCGCCGGCGTTGGTCGAATCGATACGGATCAGATCACGGCACAGCTCGACGACCTCGTCCTCGGCCATGAAGGCTCCTTACGATCGGGTACGTATTGCCGTCTCATCCTCCCTCCGGAATCCTGGTATGACGCACCCCTCAGAGTTTGCTAACCTTACGGAGCCGACGCGGGATGACGGTCCCACGTGCAGGCACCAAGTCCGGGTGGCGGAATAGGCAGACGCGCTAGCTTGAGGTGCTAGTGCCCTTTGCGGGGCATGGGGGTTCAAGTCCCCCCTCGGACACGTAAGTTCTACATAGCTGGGTATTTCCGGGCATGACGGTACGTCACCCTGGCCCAGCCTTCGGCTGAAGCCCGGGTCAGGGCTTGCCGACCTTCCTCCTTCCAGCAGGCCGGAGACACCGGAGCACCGTGTCTTGTCCGCTACAAGTCAGCGGGCGGAATCCAGGATGACCTTCACCTCCCTTCGCACACCTCCCCTCGCACACCTCCCCTCGCACACCTCCCCTCGCACACCTCCCCTCGCGTGTCCGCCCACAGGGCGCGAGTCTCGGGAACGTAGACCAAGGCGATGCGGTCGGCGCGCAGACGGCCGATGATGTCCGCGACACCGAGCGGCAGAGCGCTGGTCGGCGAGATCAGGTCCGGCCAGCAGCACGTACAAGGCCGGCCTCGTGCACGCGGGCGGTGCGGTGAACAACATGCTTCCGGCCTATGTGGCGGTGGCGTTGCTCGCCGGTATCGGGATGGGCGGTTCGCGCGGGGCGGTGGCCGGTCTGCTGGTCCTGGCGCAGATCGCCGTCCTGGCCGTGAGTACCTTCGATGCCGACCGGATGGTCCCGGGCCCCGCTGACCGGCGCGTGGGTGAGCGGCTCCGCGCGTGGCTGGGTGAGTTCGACGGGCCGGTGGCGGTTTTCTCCGATCCGAGACCGAACGTGGTGGCCGGGATCCCGCCCTTGGCCCACCGAGCCGCCGGCGCCGACGTCCTGCGGGCACCGACCGCGCCGCCTGGGCGGAGCTCGAACGTAGCATCGCCCGCGCGGTGGCCGAACGGCGGTTCGCCGCGATCGTGGTCGGACGGCCGGCCGATCTCCGGGGATTTCCCCCGACCTGACGCGGTACTACCGCCGCTGCCCTGAGAGGCTCCTGGCGGACGTCCAGAAAGGGGTGTTCCGGCCGATCGGCGGGGCCCTCCGCCGCCTTCGACCTTGTGGCTCCCCCTGGGGCGAGGGTTCCTGCGCGGAGATCGCGCGACGGCTCGGGGGACCGCGGCGGCCGACGTCAGTCGGCCTAGTTATGCGATCCCGAATAGGGGTATTTCCGGCATAACACTTGTTTCGGGGTGATTCGGTGTCAGATCGGAAAAGCGTCACCGCTTGGCTGCGAGAACATCCCCCACCGGGCCCCTTCCGGCCGGAGTTCTGGCGCAGCCCGCTGCGCGGCCCGTGGCTGACCTCGGTTTTCGGCTTCGTCCTGCTGTTCGGGATCCCGATCATCGCGATCACCGGACTGGTGTCCTACGCCGCCTACGATCCGCAGCTGCCCATCAACGACACGACCCCCGAAAAGGAATGGCTGGGCTTCTACCTGTTCGACTGGCCAACACACCCGGCCTGGCTGTACCGGGTCACGCAGGGAGTGCACGTCGTCCTCGGGCTGACCTTGACCTCGGTGCTGCTGGCCAAGCTGTGGTCGGTGATACCGAAGCTGTTCACCTGGCCACCGGCCCGCTCCCCCGCCGAAGCCGTGGAGCGTGCCAGCCTGCTGCTCCTGGTCGGCGGCGCGGTGTTCGAGTTCGTCACCGGCATCCTGAACATCCAGCTCTTCTACGTCTTCCCATTCTCCTTCTACCCGGCCCATCTGTACGGGGCGTGGATCTTCCTCGCGGCCTTCGTCGTCCACGTCGCCTTCAAGCTGCCGAAGATGATCCGATCGCTGCGCTCGCGGAGCCTGCTCCATGAGCTGCGGACCGGACTGGAAGAGACCCGGCCGGAGCCACCCGATCCCGATGGCCTGGTTCCCCCGTCTCCGGCGGAGCCCACCATGTCCCGGCGAGGCGTGCTCGCCTTCGTCGGCGGCGCCTCGCTGCTCACCCTCGGCCTGTCCGTCGGCCAGACAATAGACGGACCGCTGCGCCGCACCGCGCTACTGGCCCCGCACGGACGGGTCTACGGCCCCGGCGCCAACGACTTTCAGGTGAACAAGTCCGCCACCGCCATGGGTGTCCATCTGGCGGACACCGGCCCGGCATGGAGGCTGGAGCTGGCCGGACCGCATCCGGCGCGCCTGAGCCGCGCCGAACTGCTGGCGATGCCGCTGCACACCTACGCGCTGCCGATCGCGTGCGTGGAGGGATGGTCCACCGAAGAGTCGTGGACGGGCGTACGGCTGGCCGATCTGGCCCGGCTGGCAGGGGTGGTGCCCGGCACGGCGGAGGTGCTCGTCGAATCCCTGCAACGCGGCGGCTCCTTCAGCCGGGCGTCGCTGAGCGCGGGTCAGGTGGCCGACCCCCGCTCCCTGCTCGCCTTGCGGGTCAACGGCGCCGATCTGTCCCTCGACCACGGCTATCCCGCCAGGATCATCGTCCCGAACGCCCCAGGCGTCCACAACACGAAATGGGTCCGCGAACTCAGCTTCCATCCGACGGCGAAATGAGTGACGACATGCCTTCCCGGATCCGCAGGAGGATGGCCAGCCGCTATGGGGCCGACCCGTTGCACCTGCTGGCGCTGCTCGCCTGCTTCGCCCTGGCCGGATACGCCGCGAGTCGCGTCGTCGCCGCGGGCATCTGGATCGGCTTCCTGGTGTGGTTCGTCGGCGCCGCGATCATCCACGACCTCCTGCTGTACCCGCTGTACGCCCTCGCCGACGTCGCCGCGCAACGGCGGCCGTGGCGTCGCCGCCGGCGACCGTCCGGCACCCCCACCTGGCCGCCACCGATCAATTACCTGCGCATACCGGGCGCGCTGTCCGGTCTGCTGTTCCTCATCTGGTTCCCCCTCATCCTCCGACTGGCCGAGGGCAACTACCAGCGGTCAACGGCGCTGGACACGAGCCCGTACCTCGGCCGCTGGCTGCTGGTCACCGGCGTGCTCTTCGCCGGATCCGCACTCGCCTACGCCATCCGGCTGCGCCGACACAAGGCCGCGGCTGAGCCGCGACGGCCCCGCCTTCGCGCACCGCAAGCCCCGCGATCCTCGCCGAGTGGATGAGGCGCCCTTGAGCACCAGGCCGATCAGCGACCACGCCCTGCTGGGGGACTGCCGATCCGCGGCCCTGGTCACCTCCGACGGCTCGGTGGACTGGCTCTGCATGCCGCGTTTCGACAGCCCATCGATCTTCGCCCGGCTGCTCGACGAGAACGCCGGGCACTGGTCCATCCGGCCCACCCGGCCCACGGAGATCACCCGCAGGTATCTTGACGACACCCTGGTGCTGGAGACCACCTTCCGTGGCCCCGACGGAACCGTGGTACTCGTGGACGCCCTCGCACTGGGCCACGGAGAACGCGGCCACTCGATGGGCGCGTCCTCACCCGGTGTTCTCCTGCGCCAGGTGACCTGCGTCGAGGGACGCGTGCCGGTAGAGGTGGTGTACGCGCCGAGGCCCGAGTTCGGGCTGGTCAAGCCACTGATAGAGCCGATCCGCGGCGGCCTGATCGCGCACGGCGGCGCCCACGTCCTCACCCTTTCGACACCCATCGACCTGCGGGTGAGCGGTGCGGTCGCCGACACCACCCACACCCTGCGAGCGGGAGAACGCCTGGGGCTGGCCCTGCGGGCCGGCTGGGCGTGGGGTCCAGAACAACCGCCGCTGAATCCCCGGTACATCCGCCGCCGCCTCAGGGACACCGTCACCGGCTGGCGCTCCTGGTCCCGGTTGCACGCGCGCTACCAAGGCCCCTGGCAAGACCAGGTCGGCCAGAGCGGCCGGGTGCTGCGAGCGCTGACGTTCGCCCCCACCGGGGCCATCGTCGCCGCGGCCACGACCTCCCTGCCCGAGAGCGTCGGCGGAGAGCGGAACTGGGACTACCGCTACACCTGGATCCGCGACACCAGCTTCACCCTGCAGGCACTGGCCACGGCGGCGTGCGAGATGGAGGAGACCGCATTCTTCGCCTTCCTCGCCCGCGCCTCGGCCAGCCAACTCGACCACGACGTCGACCTGCAGATCATGTACGGCGTCGGCGGCGAGCGGGACCTGAGCGAGCGACCCCTGACCCACCTGAGCGGCTGGCGGGGCAGCGCCCCGGTACGCGTCGGCAACGACGCCTGGCAGCAGCGCCAGATCGACATCTACGGGGAACTGCTCGACGCGGCCCACCAGATCTACCAGGACGCGGGCCCGATCGACACACTCACCCGCTCCTTCCTGACCGGCGTGGCCGACGCGGCCGCCCACCACTGGCGCGAGCCGGACCAGGGCATCTGGGAGATACGAGGCCCCAGCCGGCACTTCCTGCACTCAAAGCTCATGTGCTGGGTGGGCCTGGACCGGGCGATCGCCCTGGCACCTTTGCTGGACGCCACCAGCCGCGTCCCCGGCTGGACCCGCGACCGCGAGCAGATCCGCGCCGCGATCCTGACCCACGGATGGAACCAGCAGGTGGGCGCCTTCACCCAGACGTTCGCCGCAGCCGATCTGGACGCGTCCGTGCTGATGATGCCCATGGTCGGATTCCTGCCCGGCGACGACCCGCGCGTCCGAGCCACCATAGATGCCGTGGCCGCGCGCCTGACCGATGCCCGCGGCCTGGTGCACCGATACCACGCCGCCGACGGACTCCCGGGAGAGGAGGGCACGTTTCTGCTGTGCACCTTCTGGCTCGCCCACGCTCTGGCACTCGCAGGCGAGAGCGCCCCGGCCAAGCAGGCGTTCCAGACCGCGGCCTCATACGCCAACGACGTCGGCCTGCTGGCCGAGGAGGTCGACTCCGCCACAGGCGAACCCATCGGGAACTTCCCGCAAGCCTTCAGCCATATCGGCCTGGTCAACGCCGCCCGTGCCATCCGCGACACGACACAGCCGCCGGCTGGGTGACCACCCTCCATAACAAGGACCCGGTGAGCTCGTCCAGTGCCACCCTGGCTTCCTGCGGCTATCCAGTGGCCCTGCGCCGAGCTGATCGTTCAGCCGCGGGATCCGGGTCGAGGCCCCCGATGGCGCAATGGATTCGTTGAGGTATGTCTGGTGTGGAGGGGTCGGTGCTGTTAACGTCGATCCTGGAGCGCCGGGAAGTCTGGTCGGCAACGTCATATCGGACCGGCTTCAGGGAGGCGCCCATGCCGGGCAATCCTGCCATTCTCATCAGTGGGCTGACCAAGTCCTTCGGGCGCGTGCGCGCCCTGGACGGGCTCGATCTCACCGTGGAAACCGGCGAGGTCCACGGCTTCCTCGGCCCGAACGGCGCGGGCAAGACCACCACCTTGCGTATCCTGCTCGGCCTGCTGCGGGCCGGCTCCGGCCACGCCGAACTCCTCGGTGGCCACCCGTGGCGCGACGCGGTCGAGCTGCACCGGCGCCTGGCCTACGTACCCGGCGACGTCGTGCTCTGGCCGACGCTGTCCGGCGGCGAGGCCATCGACCTGCTCGGGCGCCTACGCGGCGGGCTCGACCAGCGGCGCAAGAAGGCGCTGCTGGAGCTCTTCGACCTCGACCCGACCAAGAAGGGCCGCGCCTACTCCAAAGGCAACCGGCAGAAGGTGGCCCTCGTCGCGGCCCTGGCCTCCGATGTGGAACTGCTGCTGCTGGACGAGCCGACCGCCGGGCTCGACCCGCTGATGGAGGCCGCCTTCCGCGAGTGCGTCACCGAGGAACGCGGCAACGGCCGTACGGTGCTGCTGTCCAGCCACATCCTGTCCGAGGTGGAGGCCCTGTGCGACCGGGTCACCATCGTCCGCGACGGCCGAGCCGTCGAGAGCGGCACCCTGGCGCAGTTACGCCACCTGACCCGCAGCTCCGTCACCGCCGAGCTGGACCGGATCCCCGACGGCCTGGCCGAGCTGGCGGGCGTGCACGAGCTGGCCGTCAGCGGCGCGCGCGTGCGCTTCGAGGTCGAGGCCGACCGGCTCGGCGGCGCGCTGCGACTGCTGACCGACGCGGGCGTACGTAGCCTGACCTGCCAGTCGCCTACGCTGGAAGAGTTGTTCCTGCGGCACTATCAGAGCGCGTCATGACAGGCACGTTCAAGCTGGTACGACTGGCGTTGCGCCGTGACCGCCTCCTGCTGCCGGTCTGGATCGTGATGATCACGGGTGTCGTCGCGGCCACCGCCGCGGCGATCGGCGAGCTCTACCCCGGCATGGCACAACGCCTCGCCCTGGGCGTCACCATCGGCTCGACCCCCGCGCTGCAGGCGCTCACCGGCCCGGTCTTCGACCCGACATCGGTGGGCGGACTGACCGCCTGGCGAGCGACCACCCTGGCCACCGGCCTGGCCGGCTTGATGAGCATCATGGTGGTGACCAGGCACACCCGCGCGGAGGAGGAAACCGGCCGCGCCGAGCTGATCGGGGCCTGCGCGGTCGGCCGCCACGCGATCCCGGCGGCCGCGGTGATCGTGGCAGGTGGCGCCAACCTCCTCATCGCGCTCCTGCTCACTGTGGCTCTGACCGGCCAAGGACTTCCCGGCTCCGGCGCGCTCGGGTTCGGGCTCGCGGTGGGCGGCACCGGGTGGGTGTTCACCGGCATCGCGGTGGTGGCCGCGCAGGTGACCGAGCATGCCCGCACCGCCAACGGGCTGGCCGTCTCGGTACTCGGCCTGGCCTATCTGCTGCGGGCTTCGGGTGACGCCGCCGGTGTCGAGGCGCTGGCGTGGCTGTCGCCGTTGGGCTGGGCTCAGCGGGTACGTGCCTTCGCCGGCGAACGCTGGTGGGTGGTCGGTCTGCTGGCGCTGGCCGGACTCGTCCTGGTCGGGCTGGCCGCGCTGCTGTCCAGGCGGCGAGATGTGGGCGCCGGACTGCTGCCGCCCCGGCTGGGCCCATCGGACGCGGCGCCGAGCCTGGCCGGTGCGCTCGCGCTGGCGTGGCGGTTGCAGCGGGGCGGGCTGCTGGGCTGGGTGATCGGCTTCGCGATCGGCGGGGCCATGTTCGGCTCGCTGGCCCAGAGCGTGGGCGACATCGTCAACGACAACCCTCAGCTCGCCGCGATCCTGGAGCGGATAGGCGGCGCGGGGGCGCTGGCGGACACCTTCCTGGCCGCCGTGATGAGGCTGCTCGGCCTGGCCGTGGGCGGTTTCGCCGTACAGGCCACGCTGCGGTTGCAGGGTGAAGAGGCCGGCGCCCGCGCCGAGCCCGTGCTGGCGGCGGCCGTACCCCGCCGGCGGTGGACGCTCAGCCACCTGGTCATCGCACTGGGCGGCACCCCGATCATCATCACGGCCGGCGGCCTGGCGGCCGGGCTGGCTCACGGCGTGCGAACGGGCGAGGTCGGCGAGCAGGTCCCCCGGCTACTCGGGGCGGCCTGGGTACAGGTGCCCGCAGCATGGGTACTGGCCGGGATCGCGATGCTGCTGTTCGGCCTGCTGCCCCGGCTGACCGCCCTGGCCTGGGCGGCTCTGGTGGCCTTCGCCCTGCTCGGCCAGCTCGGCGAGCTGCTCCAGCTCGATGACTGGATCAGGAACCTGTCGCCCTTCGCCCACCTCCCCCAGGTGCCCGGGGGCGAGGTGAGCGCCGCGCCGCTGCTCTGGTTGACCGCCGTCGCGTTGGCGCTCGTTCTGGCCGGTGTCACCGCCTTCCAGCGGCGCGACCTGGCCGGCAACTGACTCGTGGGAGATGTCCGGCAAATGCGAGACGAGGCGCCGTCCGCCATCCCCGGGGCTCTGCCGCACAGGATGGCGGGACTTCAGGGGAGTATCGCGGTGAGCAACCCACCGGCCTTGCGGACATCGGCGTCCAGCGGGCGGTCGGGATCGACGGGAGGGATCGCCTCGACCAGGGCGTCGAGGAGTGCCGCGCAGCCTGGGGCCGTGGGGCGGCGGGCGCCGACGTACGCTGCCTGCCGCAGTCCCACCGCCAGCGAGCCGCAGAGCAGGTGCAACAGGGCGGCCATGTCATAGGCGCGAAGGGCGGCCTGGGTACCGAACGGCACGACATCCTGGTTGTGCAGGTTGGTCGGCAGGCTCTGCATGCCGGCCGGAACGGCAGCGCGGCGGATCTCGGCGACGAACGCGGTCGTGGCGAGCTGTACGCCTTGCATCCCGTGTTGGCGGCCGGGCCCGGCGGCGAGCATCGGGGGGAGCCCGCCATTGCGGGCCGGGTCGACGAGGAGGTCGAGCTGCCGCTCGGCGAGGTTGCCGAGCTGAGCGGTGACCATCGCCAGGACATCGGCGGCGAACGCGGCCGGCTGCCCGAAGAAGTTACCGCCGTGCACCACCAGGTCGTCGTCGGGGAAGAACAGCGGGTTGTCGCTGACGCTGGACAGGTCGGCCTCGACGACACCGTCGACGTACCGCAGGGCGTCCTCGGCGGCGCCCAGCAGTTGCGGGGAGCAGCGAATGCTGTACGGCTCCTGCAGCGCACGTGTGCGGGACGGGCTGATCCCGGAAAGGGTCTTGCGCATGCCGTCGGCGACGTCGATCGCGCCGGGATGGCCATAGGCGTCGAGCAGACGCGGGTTGAGGAAGCCCGGGTCGCAGCCGAGCAGATCGACCAGCAGACAGGTGAGCGCCTGTATCGCGCGGTGGGAGGACCGGATGCTGTCCAGGGCCAGGGCGGTCGCGGCGGTGGTGAGGGAGGTGCCGTTGACGAGCGCGAGGGCATCCCGGCCGTCGAGCGTCAACGGGGTCAGCCCAGCATGGCGCAGCGCCTCGGCGGCGGGCATCCGCCGGCCGTCGACACACGCCTGTCCCCGGCCACGCAATGCCTGGGCGGCATAGGCGAGCGGGATCAGGTCTCCGCTCGCGCCGACCGAACCGTAGCGTGGGATCACCGGAACGAACGTCGTGGCGAACATCGCGGCCAGCCCGTCGACCACGTGAGCCGACACCCCGGACAGTCCCTGGGCGAGAGACCACACGCGCACGAGAATCGCGGCGCGGCTCACGTCATGGGCCAGATCCGGCCCCTGCCCGGCACCGAGGTGGGCCAGGGTGTTGTCACACTGGTCCGCCTCCTCGTCCCGGCCGGCGAACCCGACCAGGGCGCCGAAGCCGGTGGTCGCGCCGTAGACCGGGCGTTCCTCCTCCTTCAGCACGCCGCGCAGGTGGTCACGGCCGCGCTCGACGCGGCCGCGGACGGCCTCGTCGACCACGACGGACACCGGTGTCGCGGCGCGGTGCAGGTCGGCGGAGCGCAGCGGGGCGCTGAGGTTGATGGAGCCTTCGACGGCGGGCATGCCTGGACCATAGGCGGTGAATTCTCAGAATCCTCTGAGAATCCGTCCGTAGCTTCCGGATCATGGCTCATGACTATTTGATCATCGGGGCCGGACCGGCCGGGCTGCAGCTCGCCGCGCTGCTGGAACTGGGCGGTCACGACTATGTCGTCCTGGAACGCGGAGCCGGGCCGGGTACCTTCTTCACCCGGTTCCCACGGCACCGCCAGCTGATCTCCATCAACAAGGTGCACACCGGGTACGAGGACCCGGAGTTGCGGCTGCGGATGGACTGGAACTCGTTGCTCAGCGACGATCCGGAGCTGCTGTTCACCCGGTACAGCGAGCTGTACTTCCCGCAGGCCGACGATCTCGTGCGCTACCTGTCCGACTTCGCGTCGGCGACCGGCGTCCGGGTGCACTACGACACCCACGTCTCCCGGATCAGCCGGGACGACGATGGGTTCACCGCCGTCGACCTCGGTGGACGTTCATGGCGGGGCCGGCGGCTGGTCGTGGCCACCGGCGTCTCCCAGCCGTACATCCCGCCGATCCCCGGCATCGAGGCCACAGAACGCTACGACACGTTCGAGACCGACCCGGCGTCCTTCGTCGACCAGCGGGTCCTGGTGATCGGCAAGGGCAACTCGGGGTTCGAGACCGCCGAGGCACTCATGGCCAAGGCCGCGGTCATCCACGTCGCCGGGCCGCACTCCATCAAGATGGCCTGGCAGTCGCACTTCGTCGGGCACCTACGCGCGGTCAACAACAACTTCCTCGACAGTTACCAATTGAAGTCCCAGAACACGGTCCTCGACGGCACGGTGGAAAGCATCGAACGCCGTGATGACGGTCGCTACCGGGTGATGTTCCGCTACGCCCGTACCGTGGAAGCGCTGCGCGAGCTTTTCTACGACCGGGTGATCGTGTGCACCGGTTTCCGGTTCGACGCCTCGGCGTTCGACGACAGTTGCCGGCCGGCGCTGGTCATCAACGACCGTTTCCCCGAGCAGACGTCAGCGTATGAGTCGACCACCGTGCCCGGTCTGTACTTCGCCGGCACGCTCACCCAGCAGCGCGATTTCAAGAAGTCCACGAGCGGGTTCATCCACGGCTTCCGCTATGGGGTGCGTGCGCTCCACCGGATCCTGGCCACCCGCTACCACGGTGGGACCTGGCCTGCCAGGAAGGTCGAGCCGACCCCGGAGGCGATCAGCGACGCGATCATCGCCCGGGTCAACCGCTCTTCCGCGCTGTGGCAGCAGTTCGGCGTGCTCGGAGACGTGGTCACCGTTGAGGGCGACACCGCGCTGTACCAGGAGGAGGTCCCGGTGGCGTACGCCGCCGACGGCGGCCTCGGCCGTGCCCGGCACAGGTTCGTCGTCACCCTGGAGTACGGAAAGGATCACGACGCCGTCGACCCGTTCGACATCTCGATCCGGAGGGTCGTCGAGAACGACGTCGCCAACGCTCACGACGCGAACTACCTGCACCCGGTGGTGCGGCACTACCGAGAGGGGACGCCGACCGGCGTCCACCACCTCGCGGAGAACCTGGAGAACCAGTGGAACCTGCCGGAGGTGCACCAGCAGCCCCTGGCCGTCTTCGTCAAGGAGTGCCTTGCCGACGCCGGCTGAACCCTACCCGCGTTCCATTCTGGACCTCCTTGGCGCGGCTGGAGACCGATCCGTCTTCGAGCATGGTGCCCGTACCGTCACCGGCGCGCAGATGCTCGACCTCGTCCGGCGGATGGCCACCGGACTGCGCGCGGCGGCCATCGGGCCAGGGGACGGCCTCGCCATGCTGCTGGGCGTCACTGCCGAAGCGTTCGCCGCGATGATCGCCGGCTACGTCGTGGGGGCTCGGGTCGTCGGTGTGCGGCCCGGGCTGTCCGACGGCCAACTGCGCCACGTGCTCCACCAGGACGTCGCCGCGGTCGTGACCGACGCGGCCACCGGGCCGGAGCACGCTCCGCGCACCCTGACCGTCTCCGAGCTGCTGGCCGCACCCGACGAGGACGGTCCGCTGCACCTGTCCGGCCACCCGCACGACGTCGCCCGGCTCGTCTACACCAGCGGCAGCACCGGCACACCAAAGGCATGCGCACAGACTTACGCCGCGCTGAACGCGGCGTGGACGGCCCGCCCGGCGGCGTGGCCGCCGGCGATCCGAGAACTGGCGTCCCGCCTGCGGCGCTACCTCGTGTTCGGGTCGCTGAGCAGCCAAGTGATGATGGAGTACGGTGTCCTCACCCTTGCCGCGGGCGGGACCATGGTCGTCGCCGACCCGCCCGTGTTTCCCGACGCGATCACCAGACATCGGGCGTCCGCCAGCGTCATCACCGTGCCCCGCCTGTACAAACTCGTCGCCGCGCAGCGTAGCGCCCCGGCCGACCTGAGCAGCCTGCGGGCGCTCATGGTGTCCGGGTCGCCGCTGGAGGCGTCCCGGCTCCGCGAAGCACTCGATGTGCTCGGCCCGATCGTGTTCCAGGGCTACGGGCAGAGCGAGACCGGCACGATCTCCATGGCCAGGCCGTCAGATGTCGCCCCTTCGGTCGGGTTCCCGCCCGACGTCATCGACGTCGTGATCCGGGACGCGGACGGCAGGCCCGTCCCGCCCGGTGTCGACGGCGAGCTGTACGTCCGCACGCCCTCCCAGGCCACCGGGTACTGGGCCGAACCGACGCAGACCGCGGAGGTGTTCATCGACGGGTGGGTGCGCACCCGGGACCTGGGCCACTTCGACCAGGACGGGCGACTGTACCTGGTCGGGCGGACGCGGGACGTCATCATCGTCAACGCGAACCTCTACTACGCCGGTCCGATCGAGCGGGTACTGGCCGCTTCCCCTGACATCGCGGAGGCGTACGTGATCGGCGCCCCGGACGAGGACACCGGCGAGGCGGTGCACGCATTCGTGGTACCAGTGGCGAGCCGGGCCCTCGACCTCGCCTCGCTGCGGACACTGGTCAGCGAGCGACTCGGTGACGCATGCGTACCGGCGACCATCACCGTCATCGACGAGGCGCCGACGGCGCCGAACGGCAAACCGGACAAGCGCCTCCTGATGACCGCGATCCCCCGGACCGAGACCTGCCGGAAACCGCCAGAAGGGTACTGACGTGAGATCTACCTCGTACGAACATCCTCTGGCGTTCTGGTCCGGCGTAACGATCACCACGGTCGGCGTGCTGTTACAGCTGCCGAGCTACTTCATGGCCCATGACATGCACTATCACCTTGCCGGCATGCCCGTGACGACCGAGATGGCCGTCGGCATGGTCCTGCTGTTCATCGGCGTCGGCATCACCACCTACAGCCTGTTCCCGAAGTCCCGAGACAGCCGGCCCGAGCTGAGCAAGGTGAGCATCACCCCTCTCGACGACGCGCCGATCAGGCCCGCCCACATCGGGCTGCTCCTGGTCATGGCGGCCGCCATCACGATCGACGTGATGAAACCGACCGCCTTCGCGTTCCTCGCGCCCGGCGCCGCGGCGGAGTACGGGCTGCGCGGACCGCTGAACCCGACGGCGGACGCGCTGCCGATCGGCCTCTACCCGCTGGCCGGCATCTCCGGAACCATGATCGGCTCGTTCATCTGGGGATGGCTGGGCGATCGCATCGGCCGACGGGCGTCCATCCTGCTGGCGGCGATCATCTTCATCGCGACGTCGACGTGCGGCACCATGCCCGAGTTCTGGATGAACCTGATCACATGCTTCGTCATGGGTCTCGGCGTCGGCGGCATGCTGCCCCTCACCTTCGTGCTGCTCTCGGAGACGGTACCGAGGAGACATCGCGGCTGGATGATCGTGCTCATCGGCAGCGACATCGCCGGCGCCTACATCATCGTGAGCTGGCTGGCCTCCACCTGGGCCGCGCCGGACCAGCTCGGCTGGCGCCTGCTGTGGCTGATCGGCCTTCCCACCGGTCTCATCCTGCTGCTGCTGAACCGCTGGATCCCGGAGTCGCCGCGCTTCCTGATCAAGCAGGGCCGCGATGAGGAGGCCCAGTCCGTCATGCGCAAATACGGCGCCACCATCGTCGAGACGCCGTCCGAGCTCGCCGTCGAGCAGAACCTGGGACGCGGCTCCCGGCTGGCGTTCAGCAAGCCGTTCCTCGGCCTGACCGTCGTCGTCGTCCTGCTGGCCCTGAGCATCGGCACCACCCAGTACGGCTTCCAGCAGTGGATGCCGTCCAACCTCCAGCGGCTCGGCTTCTCCGAGGTGAACGCCAGCGAGATCCTCCGTAACGCCGCGATCATCGGGTTCCCGTTCAGCCTGCCGATCGCGCTGCTGTACGGATTCTGGAGCAGCAAGAAGACCATCATCCTCGTGACCGCGGTGATGGGCGGCTCCCTCGCCACCTTCGCGTTGCTGGGCGATCAGGTGGCCGCCAACCGCACTCTGCTGTACGTCCTGCTCGTCGTGCCGGTATGGGGAATCAGCATCCTGAACGCCGTGCTCGCCGCCTACACCGCGGAGATCTATCCGACCGTGATCCGCGCCCGCACCAGCGGTCTGTCCGCTGGCGCGACCAAGGCCGGTGGCGTGCTGATCCTGGCCCTGGTGGTCACCGCCGTCGCGATCCCTTCCGTACGAGTGACCGCCGCTGTCGGCGTCATCCCGATGGCCCTGGCCATGATCGCCCTCATCGCCTTCGGCCCGGAGACTCGGCACAAGCAACTCGAACGCATCACGGCCGAGGAGCTCATGCCGTCCTCCCGACGATCCGGCGAATTGTAGGCAGCTCCAGGCTGGGCGATCTTGTTCGCCGGGCACGAAGCGTCATCCCCCGCACCGCAGCCCCAGACCGAACGGTAACCTCTGTGATCTACAAATGAAGGGACCGATCTACGGCTCTACGGCCGCGTTCTTGATCCAGCGTCCCCAACGAGGACTGCGCGAGCGATGACCTTCCGGGACGGGAGAGCCCCATCTGGACGTCGGTTCTCTTGCGCCCAGCCCAGGCAGCCGCACCCGGCGCACGCCAGCCACCCGCGCTCGTCCTCTCACAGCCCGGCGCCGTACCCCGACGAACGACAGAACCCTCACGCTGTGCTGCGCACTGGCGCAGGCGGGACGGATGCGGGAAACTGCCTCGATGCCTGCTGACTACGCCCAGAGTGACCAGTTCCGTGGTGCCCGCATCCACCTATGCGATCTTGCCGGCCTTGAGATTCGCGATTGCGAGGTCAGCGGCCTGAAGATCGTGGACTGCTATGGGGGCGACGTCTACCTCGGTGGCGACTTCGAGCGTCTTGTTGTTAACGACGTCGACGTGACCGCCTATGTCGAGGCCGAGCTCGACCGGCAGCATCCCACGCGGGTGCTGGCGCGTGACGCCGCGTCCTGCGTCGACTACCGGGCTGCTTGGGATGCCATCGAGACGCAATGGGAGGCGACGCTCGACCGCGCCAGGCTTCTGCCCGAGGCCAAGCTGCACGAGCAGGTCAACGGCGAGTGGTCGTTCGTCCAGACCCAACGGCACCTGCTGATGGCCGGCGATGCCTGGCTTGGTAATGCCGTGCTCGAGGAGGATGCGCCGTACCACCCGTTGGGCCTTCCTCATGGCGGGATGCCGCCCGACGCAGCGGCGAAGCTCGGGCTCACCCTCGAAGCCACCCCGACGCTCGACGAGATACTCGTGCCGCGGCTCGCCCGCATGGCCACGATGCGGCGTGTCGTCGACGGGCTCACCGAGGCCGAGCTCGATCGGGTGTGTGGTCGCAAGCCGGCGGACCCATATCCCGACCAGGAGTACGTCGTGCGCCGCTGCCTCAAGGTGGTGCTCAAGGAAGAGGCCGAGCATCACCGTTATGCGGTACGCGACCTCGCCGTACTCGAGGCCGGTGCCTGAACCGGAGCAAGGTCGCGGGTCCCGCGGGCTGCCTCCGCCGACCGATTGCGTCGCACGGCTCACGACCGCGTCAAGGACGCTTCGCGCCGGGGCGGTACCGGAGTCGCCGAGGAGTTGGACGGCGCCGTGGGTGATGCGGGTGCCGGGGCCGATCAGTATGACGGCGGGGATTTGTACGGTGTCGCGTTGTTTGCTTTCGCTTCGAGGCTCACCCAGAGTTCCGGCCACAGCCAGGCCGCATTTCTCCGGAGCGGAGTGCCAGTAGCCGGTCGACCAGCACAGCCGGGGTGCTCGGTTCGGCGCCGAACAGCAGGGCGGTGTAGAGCGGGGCGATGACGATCTCCATGATCTCGTGCAGGGTCGGCGGGTCCTCTCCACGCGCCTTCGCCTGGTCCAGCATCTCCTGCACCTCCTCGTAGCGGCGGGACAGGGCGGGCGGCAGTTCCATACCGGGCTGGCCCAGCCGGGCCGCGACGAGGGTGCGCAGCAGCAGCTTTCCGTCGGGCCCACCGATGTCCTCGGCCGCGCGCCGGACGTAGTCCTCCAAGTCCGTGCGCAGGTCGCCGGTGTCGCGCACGCGTGAACGCGTGGTCAGCCTCTCGGTGACCGCGTCCAGCAGGAGTCCGTCGAGTGAACCCCAGCGCCGGTAGAGCGAACCCAGGGCCACGCCGGAGCGCTCGGCGATCTGGGCGAGGGTGAGCTGGGCCAGCGGTTGCTCCAGTGCCAGCTCGTCAATGGCACGCAGGACGTCGGCACGTACGCGGGCGGTGCGTCCACCGGGGCGCGCGGAGCTCTGATTCGGCATGTCGCCATCTTAACGAGAAGAAGTTGACGTTTAGGCGATCCCTGACCTATCTTAAAAGAGAAGTTCTTCTCTTTAGTAGCTGGAGTGCACCATGACCGTTCGCGACGCCGCTCAGCAAGCCTTCAAGAACCACCTCGAGTACCTGTCCTCCGGCCGGATCCCAGACTGGGTGGAGCTCTTCACCGACGACGGGGTCCTGGAGTTCCCCTACGGCCCCGCCGACTTCCCCAAGGAGGTACGCGGCAAGGCCGCGCTCTTCGACTACATGAAGAACTTCCCGGAGCACTTCAAGGTGGACTTCGTTGACCTGCGTTTCCACGAGACCGTTGACCCGTCGCTGGTCATCGCCGAGTTCAAGAGCGTGGGCACTGCCATCAGCACCGGTAAGCCGTACCACCAGACCTACATCTCGGTCGTCGAAACGATCGACGGCAAGATCAGCCGCTACGTCGACTTCTGGAACCCGCTGGTCGCCGCCGAATCCCTGAACGCGACCGACGGCCTCTACGCGGCCTTCGACAAGTAGGCCCGGTGGTAAGCATCGCGTCACACGGCCCAAACGAGCGGCTTCGCCGCAGGTCACGGTGCGCAACTCCGTCTACCCGCTGAGAGGTCCAGGCCGCCGCCCGCGACCGCCAGGACTTCGCCGACGTCGACCACGCCGGCGAAGACGTCCCGCAGGACGTCCGGGACGTCCTGCGGGACGTCCCCGGGCCCGCGGGGCGGAACTGGGACGAGCGCGAAGTAGCGCTGAGTAGCCGCGATCACGCGGCGGGCCGCCCGCTCCCGGCTCGGAGCGGGCGACGGTGCGGCTAGGCGCTGTTGAAGCCGACGACCTCGCTCGGGGTCCTGCTGGCGTAGCCGGCGCCCTTGTTGGGGCCGGCCAAAGGCGAGCCCAAAGTCATGCAGCGGTCGTACTGACTACCTAGGCGACGGAGAGCCGAGAGGTCATCCGCAGGGGGCGGTGGTGACGCCGGAGGTGTTCGGGTCCGCGGTCAGGCACCGACTGTGCCCATTGCTCCGGGTCCAGATCTTTCCCTGCGGCACGCCGTCGAACTCCATGAACCACTGCTGCCCCGGGGTGCTGTTGCCGCACGGGGCGGTGGTGACGCCGGAGGTGTTCGGGTCCGCGGTCAGACACTGACTGTGCCCACTGCTCCGGGTCCAGATCTTTCCCTGCGGCACGCCGTCGAACTCCATGAACCAGTATTGCCCCGGGGTGCTGTTGACGCACGGGGCGGTGGCGATGGCGGAGGTGTTCGCGGTCAGGCACTCGCTGTGCCCACTGCTCCGGGTCCAGATCTTTCCATGCGGCACGCCGTCCAACTCCATGAACCACTGCTGCTCCGGCGTTTGGGCCGCGGCAAGCGATGGGTTGACGAGAGCCAACCCGACCGTCGCCACGGTGACGGCCAGGGTCAGACCGGCCAGCGAAAGTTTGATCACGAGGATTCCCCTTTTCGGGTCTCGGAAGTGTCGACTTCTCAGATCTATCACTCTCTGTAGTTAATCAGCGACATATAGTTAGATTGGGTTGCCGAGCCTCGCTGGTGGACCGCTTCCAGCGGCTTAAAGCCTGTACGGAGTTGAGATCACAGGGATGGTCACAGTGCTGAGCCGAGATCGAGGATCAAGCTGAACAGTGGGGCATACGGGCTCTAGCATCCGATCATGGATGATCCGGCCGCTGCTGTGCTCGACGCCGTAGCCAGAGGCGACTCAGCCGCTCTCATCAGACTGTTCGCGCAGAACGTCGATCCCGCCGTAAGCGGCGAATTCCACCTGGTGGCGTATGACGCGGCGGACACCGGCCAGATCGATCTGGTGCGGCCATTCCTGGATGCGGGCCTGCCCGTGGACGCCGAGGTCAGTTCATCGGGGTGGACACCGCTCATGTGCGCGGTCGGTGCCCGCAGCCTTCCGCTGGTGGAATTCCTGATCAGCGCGGGTGCGGACGTCAACAGGGCCGGGCGCGGGGCAGAGGCGGCCACGGTCCTGACCCTGGCCCTGGAACTTGCGGAGTCGCAGGCGATCGTATCGGCGCTGCTGCGCGCGGGCGCCGACCCGAACCTGTCCCGGCCGGACGGCTGGACGCCACTGATGCTGGCCGCCTTGGAGGGGGATGTCGAGGTCATCCAAGCCCTGGTGGCGGCCGGCGCGGACGTGCTCGCGTCCAAGGACGATGGGAAGGTCACGGCGGCCGGTGTCGCCGACAGGGAAGGACACAGCGATGCCGTACGCGTGCTGCGCGAGCTGGGCGCGGCCGACCCGGTCGACCTGTGCGCCGCACGGCTGACCCGCTTGGTATCGGAGATATCCGCCTGGCTCGCCGAGCACGCGCGTCCCGACCACGCATCACTGGTCAAGGCCCGAGGCGCCGCGGACCCAGCGGCGGTGGCCGAACTCCAGGCGGCGATCGGAGAGCCGCTGCCCGCCGACTTCCTGGCGTACCTGCGGCTGTTCGGCGGCCACGGTGGACTGCCCTACTACGAGTACGAGGGGATGTCGGTCGAGCAGATGCTGAGCCGGTGGCGGAGCCTCAAAGAGCTGCACGATCAAGGGATTTTTGACGACCTGGAACCCCGCGAACTCGACCCGGTCGAGGGCTATGTGCGGTACGTGTGGTGGCACCCGGGCTGGATACCGTTCGCCGAGGACAGCGGTGGCAACTTGTTCTGCATCGATCTCGCGCCCGATGACATCGGACGCCGTGGCCAGGTGATCCAGTGGGAAATCCACGGCGGCCCGTTCGGCCCGCAGGCCCAGTCATTCGAGGACCACCTGCGCGGACACCATGACGTGCTGGTCAGCCGGCGGCACACCCATGATGAGGAGGGACGGCTGGAACGGCCCTGGCCCTAAGGTCAGCATTCATGCAGACGTCGTCTCCCCAGGGCTAGGGCCCTGTTGGCCCCGCACTCCGGGGTCAGCTTGCATCGATCATCCCCGGTCCAGGTCTCGGCGAGATCCTTACCTGGACGAAGGGTCGTACCGCTGATCGATCCGGGTCAGGGTAGAGCTGTCTCGATAGTGGCGGCTGTAGTCGGCGTGGCGTTGGTGGCGGGAGTTGTCTAGGTGCTGAGCCCGGGGGCGCACTGGGTGCTGGAGCACGTCGATGGGGTGGCGGTCGGTGGATCGGCGGGGTTGACCGGCAAGGACCTGGCGGCCGCCCTGGACGCGGTCCGCGGCCGGGTGCTGGCCCTGGCTACCGGTCTGGCCGCGCTGGTCCGCGATCTACTACACCGCGCGCAACGCCAACACCGCCCGGTGCACCTTCCAGCTCGGCGAGCGCGGCCATGTGACCGACCGCTACGGCAAGGCCATCGAGCAGCTCGGCAGCACCCAGGCCCCGGTCCGCCTCGGTGGTCTGTACGCCCTGGAGCAGCTCGGCCAGCCACTCCGCCTCCAGACGCCCGCCGGCGAGCATCTCGCCCAAGGTCAGGGCCGCGCTGCGGAGATCGTCCTGTTCCGCCAGCTCGGGCCAGGCCGACAGCACGTCGGGCAGGTCTTCGAGGTCTTCCAGCTCTTCGGGGTCGAACAGATCCGCCGTGACGAGGACGCGACCGTGCTCGGCATAGGCGAGTTGCCCGTCCCCGTTGGCGTTCCAGAACACGCTGAGCGCCCGCCCTTGCCGCGCCAACCGAGCCAGAACCTCTGGACGCGTCCCTTGAAAGCCATTGGGCTCGACCAGGACGGTCCAGGATCCCAGGCTTCCGGCCATCGCCGCGCCGGCCCGAGCGGGAAGCGCGTCGTAGGCCGCCTGTACGGTCTGCGCGAAAGTGCGCCTGCCCGAGCCGTCCTCCTGCCCTCCCGCCGCGACGAGCGCCTCATTGGCCGGCATGCACTCGATCCACGTGACGCACAACGGCACGTCCAGGTTCTCCTCCAGCAGCTTGCGATAGTGCGTCAGCGCATCGGAGTCCAATGTCGTCTCCCGGCAAAGAGAAAGGGCCCGGCCCACCGGAAAAGCCGGAAGCCGGGCCACACCTTATGCGACACGGTTACGCTCGAACCACCAGCCCATCCAGGATCCCGCGGTGGAGTTGTCGGTCGCCAGAATCGCGCGAGCCGAATAGTTGGTGCCCGCCAGTGACGCTCCTTGGTGAGTGGCGGAAAAGGGGAACTCATCGCACGATCGGGTGATCGTGTTTCCCTGGGGGTCCTTGAGGTTCCGGGTGTGAGCGACTGCAAGCGGACGGGTTTGTGATGGAGTCCAACCCGCTGCGTGGCATCACCTCGACGCCACCTACGTCGCCAGCGTGATCCGTGGACGTGACCTCGCCGAGAAGTGACAGCGGCCGACGGGGTGCGGATCCCTGGTTCCTCCGGCGGCTGTGGTGCTCGCCGGGTTCGGCGATGCGCGGGCGGACGTCGAGCAGGCTCATGTTCTGGGAGCCGCGCCCTGCCTCTGACCAGGGAGGACTAAGTTGACACCCTTGTTGAAACAATTATTGCTACAACTGCCGTCACCGTGTCGCGGTGCTGGCCAAGCCGCAAAAAACCAGTTACTTCCACATCGACAACAGGAGTGCAGTCATGGGTCAACTTGAGGGCAAGACAGCTGTCATCACCGGCGCCACCACCGGTATCGGCCTGGCCGCCGCCCGGCGCTTCGCCGTGGAGGGAGCCCACGTATTCATCACCGGTCGCCGCCAGGACGTCCTGGACTCCGCGGTCGCCGAGCTCGGCTCCAACGTCACTGGTGTGCGTGCCGACGTGTCAGATCTGGCCGACCTCGACCGGCTGTTCGCAGCGGTCGCCGAGCGCGGCCGCCCGGTGGACGTGCTGTTCGCCAATGCCGGTGGCGGTGAGTTCGCTCGCCTGGAGCAGATCACCGAGCAGCATTTCGACACCACCTTTGGCAGCAACGTGCGCGGCATGCTGTTCACCGTGCAAAAGGCCCTGCCGCTGCTGGCCGACGGAGCCTCGGTGATCCTGACCGGCTCCACCGCAGCCACCAAGGGCGAAGAGGCGTTCGGCGTCTACGCGGCATCGAAGGCCGCCGTCCGCTCCTTCGCGCGCACCTGGGCGAACGAGCTCAGGGACCGCGGCATCAGGGTCAACACCCTAGTGCCCGGCCCGATCGAGACTCCCGGCATCACCGGCCTGGCCGCCAACGAGGAGAAGGCGCAGCAGCTCAAGGCCCACCTCGCCAGCACCGTGCCGCTGGGCCGGATGGGCCGCCCCGAGGAGTCCGCCGCGGCCGCACTGTTCCTGGCCTCCGACCAGAGCACCTTCACCACCGGCAGCGAACTGTACGTCGACGGCGGCCTCAACCAGACCTGACATCGATGGGCGGCAGGAGGTGGCGGCCGGGCTGAATGCGGTGATCTACCAGACACTGCTGGGGCCGCTGACCTCACCGGCCTGCGCATCGGCGAAGCGATCGCGCTGGACGAGGCCGCCGAAGGAACAGGGATGGAGGCTTGACGCCGATAGTAGCAACAATTAATGTTACGACGCCGAGGAGGTGGCGGAGTGGGCGCCAACAGCAGACTCACCATCGCGGTCCATGCGCTGACCTGGATGGAGGTCCACCGACGCCAGGGGAACGAGATCTCCACGTCGGAGCAGATCGCGGGAAGCGTCAACACCAATCCCGTGGTCATTCGCCGACTCCTGGGAGAGCTGCAGAAGGCGGGACTCGTGGAATCTCGCCGTGGCGCGGGAGCCGGTTGGACGTTGAGCCGCGAACTGGAGTCGATCACACTGCTCGACGTCTATCGGGCGGTGGAGCCTGGCGTTCTGTTCGCGATGCACCGGTCGACGCCGAATCTGGAGTGTCCGGTGGGCGTGGGCATCCAACCGGCCATGCAGGAGATCTACGACCACATTGAGGAGACCCTGCGAGCCGAACTCGCCCGCACCACCCTCGTCGAGGTAATGCGGGAAGTACTGTCCGGTGCCGGCTGAGGCCGATCCACTCATAGGCGGGCAGGCGCCGAAGACCTTTTTTTACGACTTGATGTAACAAACTTAGTTACTACGGAGGAAACGACGCTGAAGCCCACCAACGAGGCCGGCACGCGAGAGCAATGGCCGCCAGTTCCGCATGCCCGTCGCCTTCCACTTCACCGTGACGGACGGCCTGATCACACGCCTGCACTTGTACGAGGACACCTTCCTCGTCGTGAAGTCACTAGGCATTCTCGACTCACAGTGACGGCTTCGGGGTACACCGCCCGCTTCTCGCGTTCGGCCAGGGCCCGGTAGATGCTGCGCCCACCAAGGCGGTCCACAGCACCCGGTCGGTACGGATGCCGGCCGCCTTGGCCGCGTCCACGTTGCCGCCGATGGCGTACAGGGCACGGCCGTTTGGGTTATGAGGGACTCATTGAGCACTTCCAGGGGCGGCCGATCGCACCCTGGAAGGTCACGAAAGCGCCCGCGAGAACGACACGACCATCGGCGGCGCCACCGTCACCCGCCAGGTCTCCATGAGTCAGTCGGTGTCGAGCGGCTGGTTCACCGCGTTGCGCGGGCGTAGCCCGCTCAGTGCGGCACGGACCTCGGTGAACACCCCATGGGTGAGGTCCGCCAGCGACTCCTCGGAGTAGAAGCCCGCGTGCGGGGTCACGATCACGTTCGGCAGACCAAGAAGCTCCTCGTGGACCTGCGGAGGTTCGGCCGCCAGGACGTCGAGGGCCGCGCCCGCGATCCGGCCGGCCCGCAGTGCCGCCACCAGTGCCTCCTGGTCGACGAGGCCGCCCCGTGCGGTGTTGACCAGGTAAGCAGTGGGTTTCATCGCCGCCAGCCGCGCGGCGGAGATGACGTGCGTGGTGGCGGGCGTCAGTGGGGCGTGCAGGCTGAGCACGTCGGCTTCGGCCACCAGCCGCTCGAGCGGCACCAACTCGGCGGCCCCCGCGCGAGGATCTCCAGGGTCGATCACCGGATCGGTCGCCAGGACGCGGAACCCGAGCGCGGCGGCTCGGACAGCGACCGCATGGCCGGCATGGCCCATACCGAGCAGGCCGAGGACCTGCCCCCGGGTACGCCGGAGCGTACCGGCCTGGCGGTAGTCCCATCCGCCACCCCGTACATGATCGTGATATCTGACGATGCCCCGGGTCGAAGCCAGGATCAGCGCCACGGCGTGGTCGGCCAACTCCTCCACACAGTAGGACGGCACCCGCGACACATAGATTCCGGCCGCCGTCGCGGCGGGCACGTCGATGTTGTCGACGCCCACGCCGTACTCGCAGATCAGCCGGCACCGCTCCAGCCCCGCCACCAGCGCGGCGGGCACCGGAACGGTGTCGGTGACGATCACGTCAGCCGAGCGGCACAGCTCGAAGGCGTCGTGACGCCCGGAGGCGTCGATCAGCTCGGCCTCCGGGCCCACCAGGGCGGGATCCAGCCCCTGCGGCTCCGGGTGGTCGAGCACCACCACCCTTTTCAGCGTTGCCATCATTGTCCTTTCCTAAAAGTCCTTTCCTAACAGTCCCTTCCGGAAAACTCAGAGGATCTCGTGCTTGCGGAAGGCGTCGACGATTCCCATACCGGTCCGCAAGTCGTGACGCATGGCGTCTTCGCGTGCCAGCTTGTCCCGGACCGCCGAGACGATCGGCTCGATCGCCTCGGCGGGCACCACCACGATCCCGTCGGCGTCGGCGACCACCAGGTCGCCCTGACGCACGGTGACCCCGCCGCACTCGACATCCGTGCCCAGGCTGTCGACGTCGAGCCGTCCCAGGCTGTCGAGCGGGTTGAAACCGGCTACGAAGGACGGGAAGTTCATCTCGGTCAGGGCGTGCGAATCGCGTGCGTAGCAGTCGCCGACCAGTCCCACCGCGCCCTTCCTGGCAGCGGCCGTGGCCAGCAGTTCACCCCAGAACCCGGCCTTTCGAGCGTGCGACACGACCAGCAGGTCACCTGGGCGCAGCCCGTCCACCGCGGCCAGCTCGTTCGTGTAGTAGTTCGCGGTGTCGGCGGGCTTGGCTTCGACCTCCACCACGTGCATGGTGGCGGCGAAGCCGGCCACCCGGAAGTCCGGGGACACGGGCCGGATGTGCGGCGCCATCACCGCACAGGGGAGCCCCGCCTGGTCGAGGCAGTCCGCGACGGGGGCGGAGCGCAGTTCGGCCAGCGCCGCCAGGAACGCGCTATCTCTGGTCATGGGCAGTTCTTCTCCTTGCGTCGGGGGGTGGAGGCGTCGGGATCCGGGTCTCATCGCAGCGGGTCGATGCCGGGCGCCGCTCCCATGTCCAGGGCGCGCCCTACGACGTCCGCCAGATCCTTGGCATCCGGAACGGCGATCGTGGCGAGCGAGGGGTCATGGCCACTGCGGTCCCGGTCGATCCACACGCGCGGCAGTCCGAGCCGGGCGGCGGACACGATGTCGGCCATCCAGCTGTTGCCGACGTGCACCCAGTTCGACGGCCCCGCGCCGGTACGGGCGGCGAACTCGCGGAAGTGGTTCAGCACCGGCTTGTAGGAACGGACCTGCTCCGCGGTGACCACCTCGTCCAGCGGTTGACCGAGCGTACGGACCGAGTGGGCGAACAGGTCGTCGTCGCAGTTGGTCAGTACGGCCGGCCGCCATCCGGCCGAGCGCAGCCCGGCCAGGGCATCGGAGGCGTCCGGGAAGGCCGGCAACCGATCCCAACCGTCCGCGAGCAGGTCGTGCTGCTCGGCCGTCAAGGGGATCAGCTCCCGGGCGGCAGCCTGTTGCAGCGTTTGTGAGAGCACCTGCCGGTAGGACAGATGCGGCTGCCGGGCGGCGATCGGCGGTTCCAGGTAGGCGAGCGCGTCGACGAGCGCGTCGGTGCGCTCGCCGGCGAGCGGCTGGACGATCTCGGCCAGACCTGCCTTCCAGTTCATCAGCGTGCCGTAGCAGTCGAAAGTAACCCAGCGATCCATCTCATCTCCTTTTTGGTTCCCGCTCGGGACGTGCTCGGCCGCGCGGCTGTCAGGCGGGTGTCGTCGCGGCCACGAAGGGTCAGTGAACGGTGTGCGGCTCGGTTTCCATGCCCGTGATGAAGGCGCGTGTACGCGGGTGCTGCGGGTTGCCGATCACCTCCTGGGCGTCCCCCTCCTCGACGATGACGCCGTCGTCGAAGAACGCCACGCGGTCGGCGACGTCCCTGGCGAAGCCCAGTTCGTGGGTGACCACCACCATGGTCATGCCTTCCGCCGCCAGCTCCTTGATGACGCCCAGAACCTCGCGGGTGGATTCGGGATCGAGCGCGGAGGTGGGTTCGTCGAAGAGCAGCGCGACGGGGTTCAGCGCGAGGGCCCTGGCTATGGCCACGCGCTGCTGCTCCCCGCCCGACATGGTGTCCGGGGTCCGCAGCGCCTTGTCCGCGAGGCCGACCCTGTGCAGCATCCGCAGCGCCTGGTCGACCGCTTCGGGCTCGGGCACCTCGGCGCCGTGCACCAGCGGCAACACCACGTTCTCGGCGGCCGTCAGGTGGGGGAAGACCTGGAAGTTCTGGAAGACCATGCCGACCCGGCGGCGCAACCGTACGAGATTCTGGCCCCGAACGGCCGCACCATCGGCGAAAATCGTCTCGCCCTCGATCTCGATCGTGCCGCTCGTCGGGCGTTCCAGAAGATTGACGCAGCGAAGTACGGTGCTCTTGCCTCCCCCGCTGCGGCCCAGGACGCTCATGACCTCGCCGTGGCGGATGTCCAGGGCAACGCCCTTGAGCACTTCGTGGCCGCCGAAGCTCTTGCGCAGACCGCGCAGCCGGATCGCCGGCGATTCGCTCTCCACCACCGGTCGGGAAGGGGACGTGCTCATCACAGCTTCTTTCGTGTGGATTCGGTGTCAGGACCGGCTGGACGCGTACAGGGCCGTGCCGTCCTGTTGCGCCTGCCGGATCAGGCCACACACCCGGCGGCGGCTGGGCGACAGCGCGTCACCGGCGTGCATCCGGCGCTCAAGCCGCAGCATGAGGCGTGACAGCGGAGCGCACAGGGCGAGGTAGATCAGACCGATCACGATGTAGACCTGCAGGGCGCGGAAGGTGTCCGACGCGATGAGCGTGCCCTGTGTCATCAGCTCGCCACCACCGATCGCGACCATGAGCGAGGTGCCCTTGAGCAGGTCGACCATCATCGTGCTGGTGCCGGGGACCGCGATCCGCGCGGCCTGGGGCAGTATCACGTGCCGCAACGTCCGGCCGGATGACAACCCCAGCGCGTAGGCGGCCTCACGCTGGGCCTTGGGTACGCCACGCAGGCCGGCTCGGAAGATCTCGGAGAGGTAGGCGCCGTAGAACAGGGCCAGCCCCAGGCTCCCCGCCTGGAAGGCGCTGAGGTTGACGCCGACCGAGGCCAGGCCGAAGTACAGGATGTAGAGTTCGGTGATCAGCGGGAGGTTTTTGAACGTCTCGGTGTAGATCTGCGCTGCCGCGCTGACCGGTCTGAACTTCGCCAGCCGGGCCAGCGCCGTCACCAGGCCGATGACGGCCGCCGCCACGAAGCTGACCACGGTGTAGCTGAGAGTGCTGAGAAACGCGGCCCACAGATCCGGCACGTAGTCGGCCCACGGCACGCCCTGGAACAGGTCGTTCATGCGTCATCCTCCTTACGAGCGCCCTCTGATCAGGGAATGCTCGGAGCTTTCCAATCCGCGGGCCGATCCGTCGCGCGCCGCTGGGCGCTGAACTCCCGGTAGGGCTTGAGCATCGTCTCCGGATCGCCGCCGTACTTACGGACGATCTGGCCGGCCTCTCCCGACGCGTAGAACTCGCGGATGATCTTGCTGAGCTTGCCCTCCAACGCGCTCTCGGCCTTGTTGAGGTACCACCCCGTCATGAGCGGGAGGAATGCCGAGTACTGGGGCTGGGCGGCGAGTTGTGCCGCGTCCGGTGGGGTGAGCGGCACGACATCGTAAGTGGACTTCGGGTCCCGCTGCCGGGAGTAGGAGACAGTGAGCGGGTCGAGGAAGGCTACGTCGATGCGGCCGGCGTTCAAATCTTGCAGCGTGTCCTGATAAGTCGGGTATGTGTGGACTTTCGCGCCCGGCACCTTCTGCAGGGCCGGAACGTAGACGAAGCCTTGACCGGTGCCCAACTGCTTGCCCTTCAGCCCGTCGACGGTCGTGACCTTCAGGCCTTGCCGCTCAGCGAGCACGACCGGCGAGTAGAAGGGCGGGTCGGTGAAGATCCCTTCCTGCGCCCGCTCGGCTTTCCAGAAGATGTCGCCGATCCCGATGTCATAGCGGTGGGCCTGGACGCCGGCCATCAGGCCGGTGAAGTTGACGGTGTACGGCTTCACTTCCAGGCCGAGCTTGTCCGCTGCCTTGTTGAACAGCTCACCGTCGAGGCCGATGAGCTTGCCGTTCTGTACGCCGATGTAGGGCATCGTGGGGACGATCGCCACCTTGACCACGCGGGCGCCGGAACCTTCTTCGGCGGCGGAGCCGGTGGTCCCGCAGGCGACGAGCAGAGTCGCGAGCGAGACGCCCGACATGATGGCAAGGCTCCGTCGCATCTGGCCGATCGTGGTCCGGGCGCGCATGTCGTCTCCTTCTAGCAGCGAGGCTTCTAGAACGTTAAAGCTTCGATGTCCAGGATGCTAACTGTTGCTACTAGAACGTTCAAGGGGGTGCGGGCGATTATCAGGCAGATGCGCGGAGAACCAGCTGATTGCTCAGGACCACGTGGGGCTCGCTGATGGGCCGCCCGGCCAGGCGGTCGAGCAGCAAACCAGCGGCCTTCCGGCCCATCTCGTACGCGGGAACACGGACCGTGGTCAGTGGTGGATCGACGAAGCGGGAGAACTCGAAGTCGTCGAACCCGCAGATGGCGACGTCATCCGGAACCCGGCGCCCGAGTTCCCTGGCCGTGTGAATGGCTCCGATGGCCAGCACATCGCTGGCGCACATGATGGCCGAGGGCGGATCGGCCAGCTCCAGCAGCCGGCGGGCCATCCGCTCGCCGCCATCCGCCTGCCAGGTCGCCTCGAAGAGCTCCAGGTGCGGCGACACGCCACGCCCGGCGGCGGCCAAGGCGTCCCGGTAACCGAGGTGACGCTGCTCCACCACCGCCCACGGCAGCTTCGCCGCGATGAACGCGATCCGCTGGTGCCCCGCGGCCAGCAGATGCTCGGTAAGCCTGCGCGCGCATTGACGCTCGTCGGTCCGTACCGAGAGCAGCGCCGTATCGTGGACGACCTCATCGAACAAGACGAACGGCACGCCCGTCCCGGCCAGCTGCCCGATGTAGTCCTGCCGCAGCCCTGGTTCGCCGGACATCAGCACGACCGCGCCGTCCACCCGGCCCGCGTGCAGCGGACGCACCAGCGAACGTTCGGCCGCAAGGGGGCGCTCGGCGCGCAGCAGCAGCTCATAGCCCTCGTCGCGGGCGATGTCCCCCACCCCCGCGACGAGCAGACTGGTCAGCGGGTCGGCCATGAAGCTCGGAGCCTCATCGAGAAGCAGAAAGCCGAACGTCCGCGTGCTCGACGAGCGCAGCCCACGAGCCGCGGCGTTGGGGTGGTAGGCCAAGTCCTTCATCGCCTGCTCCACCCGCGCCCGCGTCTCGGGGGTCATCTGGCTGGACCTGTTGTGCAGCACATTGGAGACGGTCTGCATGGAGACGTTGGCCAGCTTGGCCACGTCGCGCACCGTCGGCCGACGGTTGCCCGGATTAGATGACTGAGCCATGGTTACTTGAACGTTACAGATTCCGTAGCACGCGGACAAATCGCTGAGCCTGGATGAGCGCTTCGGGGCGGCGGCAGGAAGCCCAGACGGGGGATGAGCGCTTGAGCGCATGCCTGCCTCCACACGCCAAGACCTGGCCGACCGCCTGCAAGAATTCACCCTCGCCGCGACACACCACTGGCCCTCCACCGGTCCGTTATTGGTACATCGCCCTGCCAGGCGATCTTGACGCGCAGACCAGCCCCTTGCGCTGACATGCCCGCATCGGGCTATCATCGCCATATGGCGATTGCTTCTGAAGGTGGCCGGTGCGTCAGCGCTGACATCGCCGCCGGCATCTCTCCGGCGGCGGCGCTGTTCCACTCTCTGGCCGATGAGACCCGGCTGCGCATCGTGCAGCGGCTCGCGCGCGGCGAGGCCCGCGTCGTGGATCTGACCAGCCAGCTCGGGCTGGCCCAGTCCACGGTGTCCAAGCACCTGGCCTGCCTGCGCGACTGCGGCCTGGTCGACTACCGGGCCGAAGGACGGCAGTCGTTCTACAGCTTGACCCGGCCCGAGCTGATGGACCTGCTGGCCTCGGCCGAGCACCTGCTGGGCGCCACCGGCCACGCTGTGGCGCTGTGCCCGGTCTATGGTGTCGAGAGCGGCGACGGGGTAGCGATGTCATGAGCGCCGTGAACCTGCCCGGCATCGGCATGCCCCCGGCTCCCGACCCAGCCCGGCGCGCCATGCTGCGGCGCCGAATCCGGCTGCTGGTGGCAGCGACCATCACCTACAACGTGATCGAAGCCATCGTGGCGATCACCGCGGGCACCATCGCCTCCTCCGCCGCGCTCATCGGGTTCGGCCTGGACTCGATCGTGGAGGTCGCCTCGGCTGCCGCGGTGGCCTGGCAGTTCTCCGTCGCCGACCACGAGCGGCGGGAGAAGGTGGCTCTGCGCGTCATCGCGATCTCGTTCTTCGCGCTGGCCGCGTACGTGAGCTTCGACGCCGTACGGGCGCTGCTCGGCGTCGGCGAGGCCGAGCACTCCACGCCCGGCCTCATCTTGGCCGCGCTCTCTCTGGCGGTCATGCCGTTCCTGTCGTACGCCCAGCGCCGCGCCGGCCGCGAGCTCGGCTCGGCCTCGGCCGTTGCCGACTCCAAGCAGACCCTGCTGTGCACCTACCTGTCCGCGGTGTTGCTCGTGGGGCTGGCGCTCAACAGTCTGTTCGGCTGGTCCTGGGCCGATCCGATCGCCGCCCTGGTCATCGCCGCGGTCGCGGTCAAAGAGGGCCGCGAGGCCTGGCGCGGCGACGCCTGCTGCGCCATCCCCGCCGCCACGGCACTCACCCCGGCCGCCGGCGCCGCCGAGCCCGCCGCCGGACCCGACGGCTGCGCCAGTGGCTGCTGCTCGTCCGCACAGGAGGAATCCCGATGATCGGCCGTCCGATGCCCAGCCGCGTGCGGGCCGCCTACCGCGCCGAGATGCGCGCCGCCCGCACCACCACCGGCCCCGAGGCCAGGTGGCGGCACCTGGAACGGGCGCACATCATCTCCCAGCCCTGGCCCTGGCCGCACACGGCCAACCACATCGCCATGTTCGCCCTGGCCGTCCGCCTGCGCGACCGGCGCGAAGCCCTCGGGCAGGTCGTGCGCATCATCGTGGCCGCGCCAGGCTCGGCGCTGGGCCGCTACCCCGAGGGCAACAGCGGGCGCGCCATGGTGGGACTGACCCAGCCCATGCCGATGCCCGCCGACCTGGCCGAGCTCCTCCAGACCGCCTGAACCGGCCGGAGAGGCCGATCACGGACACGACGCGGGCACTTCGCCTCCACTGTGGCGGCCGCCCGCCGGACCGACCCGGCTTCTCCCTCGGCTCCCGTATGTCACGACGCGCCGTGCGGGAGTCATCGGCTCGTAGCAGCACGCCGGTGACCATACCGAGCAGGATCGGCACGCTCCGGTGACGGGGTCGTCGTACGCGGGCAACGGTCAGCCGCGGCCAGGATCCGACCGGCTTCCACCGAGAGCAGTCGACACACCACGAAGCGTTTGAACATCTGATGTGATGTTCATATGTAGAAGCGAGAGAGTTTGGCGCCCTGACGTATTGACGGGGGATCCCTGGCATCGCAATCATGTGCATATATGAACACTTGGGCAGATGTCGATGTGACGACGTTCTTCAAGGAGCTCAGCGCATGTCTGATCAACACACGCACGACCGAACCCACGGCCATGGGCATGGGCATGGGGTCAGCGCGCAAGCGGACCGGCGCTATCTGAGCGGTGCGCTCGCCCTGATCGTCGGTTTCATGGCCGTCGAGGTGGTGATCGGCCTGATCGCCGGCTCCCTGGCGCTGATCTCCGATGCCGGTCACATGCTCACCGACGCGATGGCGCTCATGTTCGCGCTGATCGCGATGCGGATCGCGGCCCGCCCACCCCGTGGCGGCTTCACCTACGGCCTCAAGCGTGCCGAGATCGTCTCCGCCCAGGTCAACGGCATCACCCTGCTGCTGCTCGCGGCCTACTTCACCTTCGAGGGCATCCGCCGCCTGATCGAGCCGGGCCAGGTCGAGGGCCTGTTCGTGGTGGTCACCGGGCTGGCCGGCATCGCCGTCAACGTGGCAGCCACCTGGCTGCTGTCCAAGGCCAATCGCTCCAGCCTCAATGTCGAGGGCGCCTTCCAGCACATCCTCAACGACCTGTACGCCTTCATCGCCACCACCCTCGCCGGGCTCGTCGTCTGGCTGACCGGCTGGACCCGCGCCGACGCCATCGCCGCCCTGGTGGTCGCCGCCCTGATGCTCAAGGCCGGCTGGGGGCTGGTCCGCGACTCAGGACGGGTGTTCATGGAGGCCGCACCGCCCGAACTCGACCCGGCCGAGGTCGGCCGCCAGATCGTCGCCCTGGACGCCGTGGTCGAGGTGCACGATCTGCACATCTGGGAGGTCACCTCCGGATACCTCTCCCTGTCGGCCCACGTGCTGGTGACCCCGGGAGCCGACTGTCACGCCGCCCGCATGGCCGTCGAGGGCTACCTCAATGACGAGCACGGCATCGAGCACACGACCCTGCAGATCGACCACGCCACCTCCGACACCCACGCCTTCGACGACGGAGCCCTGCGCCGCCTCGTCCAGCACTGCGCCGACCCGCACGGCCCCACCCACCACAGGCTGAGGCCCGGACCGGTGGCGAACGCGGACGGCCACGCCGGCCACTGAAGTACCGGACACGGCCGGGCGGCGACGCGATCCCGGCCGTGCCCGACAGCCGCCTGGCCGGAAAGGGAGATCACGTGCCGGAAGCGCGGCTGGAGCCGCTGCCGTCACTGCTCTGGAGCTCGCCGCCCAGTTTCTTGCGCAAGGTCTCCAGGACGGGAGGCGGGGCTGTGACGACCCACTGGCGTCCGACGAGATGGGTGCCTTTGTACATCAACGCATAATCCAGCCAGTCTTTCCGCCCCTTTTCCGTCGTGAAGCTGGTGACCGCGTAGTTTCCGTCGGCCGTCTTGCAGATCCCCTGGCGAAGCTCGGCGGCCTTGGTCCGCATCTCGGGCTTGCAGCCGAGCTTCGCGGCGAGGTCCTCGGCGCTCAGCACCGCATTCTGGTAGAGAGGGTTCGCCGCAACCTTGGGCTGGTCGTTAGAACCGCACCCGGCGACGAGAACGAGCGCGGCCAGAGTGGTGATAGCGCATTTCAACGGAGCAGACATGGCGTAGCCTCCCAAACTGCGATCGATGGGAGATACGTCAAGGGACGGGCGCCAGTTCGGCGCCTGAGCAACTTTTTCTACAAGCTATAGAAGTTCAGGCGTGCGCCCTGTCAAAGGCTGCCTGCCCACTGTGTCCAGTACGTCCAGAACCGCTGGAGAATGAGCCCAGCGATGACGAGCCCCCAAGCCATCACCACGACCGTGTGATAGCGCGCGGCCACCGCCGCGAGGTTGCGTACGGCGGAGGGGAGCCGGATCCGGCCCGCCTCGACGTTGGCCAGGCTCACGTACCAGAAGACGACGACTGTGGCCACCCAGACGAGCATGCAGTACGGACACAGCGCGCCGATCCGGTACAGCGATTGGAAGATCAGCCAGTGCACGAAGACGACGCCCGCCCCGGAGCCGAGGTGCAGGCCGTGCCAGAACCACGCGCGAAAGCGGGCACCGGCCAGGAGAGCCATGCCGACGGCGAGCACCAAGGGGAAGGCGGCGATGCCGATCAACGGGTTGGGGAAGCCGAAGACCGAGGCCTGCTCGGTTCTCATCACCGAGCCGCAGCTGATGATCGGATTGATGCTGCAGGCAGGGACATGGTCGGCGTTCGCCGCCAGTTTGAGCCGCTCGACGATGAGCAGGAACGCCGCGCCGAATCCCAGTACCCCGCCCAGGACGAGAACGTACGGCAGCGAGCGCGTGACGATCGAGCCGGGGACCGCCGTCATGACGTCAGAGCCGCGTCGATCTTGGCCTTGAGGTTGTCGTAGCTGGGCTCGACATCCAGCGGCGCGCCGTTGAAGAAGATCGTCGGCGTGCCCTGCACGCCGAGCACGAGTCCGTCACCCTGGTCCTTCTTCACCCGTTCTGCGGTCTTCGCGGCATCGAGGTCGCGCTTGAAGACAGTCATGTCGAGGCCGGCCTGTTTCGCCAGATCGAGGAAGAAGGCCTCCTTCGATGCGCTTGCCTCACCCCACTGCGCCTGGGTTTGGAACAGCTTGGCGTACATCACCTCGAGCTTGCCCTGCTGGGCCGCGGCCTCGGCGACGCGTGCCGCCAGTTCGCCATTGCGGTGGCCGGGCATCGGGAAGTAGCGGACGACCAGGTTGATCCGCCCGGCGTACTCGGCACGGATGCGTTCCATGTGCGGAAAGACCGCGCCGCAGGCCTCGCACTCGAAGTCGAGGAACTCGACCAGCGTGACCTTGCCGTCGGGGGCCGTTGCGAGCCGGTGGCTGTCTTCTCGTACCAGGAACCGCTCCGGGACGGTATCCGTACCGGATGCGGACGCCGGCGCGTTGGCGGGCTCGGGGCCGAACATCGCGACCGCTCCCACGATCAGCGCCACGATCAAAGCCGTGACCGCGCCCATGCCGAGGGTTACCTTCAGGTTCGTCGTCATCTTCCGCTCTTCGGGACGGTGGGGGTTTCCGCGGCGCCGCGGGCCGCGAGCATGCCCGCTCCGGTCAGCGAGAGGCCGATCATGATGGCCCGGCGCCGCAGCTCCTCTCTCCGTTGGCGGGCCCGCAACACGGAGAGCCGCTCCTTGATCGAGCCCTGCGGCTTCTCGCCCATCCGACCTCCTCCGACCGCTAGCTTCTACGCCTTGTAGAACTTCTACCGTACGTCGAATACAGAGGTCATAAGGCGAGACGCGGTCAGAGCGTGATGCACACCAGCGGCGCGACCAGCACGGCCACCGGGCCACTGAGCAGGAGGCCGGCGGTCGAGTACGCCGCTGCGGGCACCCAGCGAGGCTGCGCGCGTTCGCCGAGCAGTCGGTTCAGGCGCTCGACGACTCCCGCGTCGGCCAGGGAGAGCGCGGCGAGACCCGGGCCGGATTCGGCGGTCGCCATGCGGACAAGAGCGCGCGCCAGAGGCAGCGCGCCGTGCGCCCGGCACGCGTGATCGTCGGCGATCATCTCCACCAGCACCGCGACCGCGTGCCGCGCCGTCCGGGCGGAGGCCAGCCATGGGAACGCGTGCACCAGTGCGACGAAAGGCAGCAGCGCCAGGTCGTGGTGGCCCCGGGCGTGGGCCCGCTCATGCCCGAGAACGGCCTGCAACTCCTTCGGAGTCAGCAGCTCCAGAGTGCCCCGGCTCAGCACGATCCGCCGGTCTCTGCCCGGTACGCAGTAGGCGACATGTTCGGAGACAGGCAGCACATAGACGTCATGCGCCGGTGAATGATCGGCGACCACGTCGACCAGCAGGCGCTGCCGGCGTCGCTCCCGGATCGTCTTGGTGGCGACGCGCACCGTGTGGATGACGAGCCAGCCCATCAGGCCCGCCGACCAGGCCAGGGCCAGCAGATGCACCGGCCCGAGCCCGTCAAGGCCATGCCCGCTGACGATCTGGCTCACCAGGGTGTGCGCTCCGTGCGGGAACACCGCGGCCAGCGGCGCGACGGCGCCCACCAATCCGAGACCGACCGCGCTCAGACCGGCGGCCAGCCCGATCGCCTGCCACAGCACCAGCGCCGCGCGGGGGCAGCGGTGCGTCCACGCCGCCCCGGCCAGCCTGCGCGCGGCCCGGTCTCCGAGCGCCACCGGTAGCAGCGCGATCCCGGCCACGACCAGCCAGGCGATCATCGCGCCGATCCGCCCCGCTCGCCCAGGGCCGCGCGCAAGGCGGCGGCCACCTCCGGCGTCACCGTTCCGACGAAGCGTTGCACGGCTGCCGCGACGTCGCCGGCCTCGTTCAGGGCGGCGCGCATGGCCTCGGCGACGAAGGCGTCCTTGTCCGCGGTGGACCTGTACAGGTGTGCTCGTCCGATGCGCTCGCGGGAGACCATGCCCTTGTTCGAGAGCCGCATCAAGACGGTCAACACCGTCGTGGTGGCGGGCCGGGACGGCAGCTCCGCGGCGAGGACGTGGGCGAACATGCCCTCGGGATGCTCCCACAGGGCTTCCATGACCGATCGCTCCAGGTTGCCGAGCTGCACCGTCACCCCTCCTGCCCGCGTTCTACTCAAAGTAGAAGACTACCGGCACTGCCCTTAACGGCCGCGCTGTGCGACATATGCCGGCAAAGACCGCGCGCTTGACATGCCGTCCAGGCGACGCTCTATCTTGCTCATATGAATGCTTCTTCAGATGAGGGTGTGTTGGCGATGGACGGTTGTGCCGCCAAAGTGGTCGACGCCGATCGCGTAGCCGCGGTCTGCGAGCGGATGCCGGCCGCCGAGGATCTCACCGACACCGCCGACATCTTCGGGCTGCTGTCGGACCCGAACCGGCTGCGGCTCCTGGTCGCCCTGCTGGACGGCGAACTGTGCGTGTGCGACCTGGCCGCCGTGACCGGCCAGAGCGAGTCCGCCGTCTCCCACGCCCTGCGACTGCTGCGCGCCCACCGCATCGTCGCCGCGCGCCGCTCCGGCCGGATGGCCTACTACCGTCTGGAAGACCCGCACGTACGCATGCTGCTCGACCTGGCGCTCGCCCACACCGAGCACACCGACGCCATCCATCCCGAACGTGGCGGGAACACTTGATGGGCGTGGGACACGGGCACGGGCACGCGGGCGGCCGCCACCGCTGGCGGCTGGCGGTCTCCTTCGCGCTGATCGGCGCGTACTTCGTGGTCGAGCTCGCCTTCGGGCTGATCTCGGGCTCGCTGGCGCTGATGTCGGACGCCGGGCACATGGCGGCCGACGTCGTCACCCTCGGCGCGGCCCTGGTCGCCACCAGGATCGCCACCCGCCCCGACACCACCGGCCGCCGCAGCTATGGCTCCTACCGGGCCGAGGTGTTCGCCTCCCTGCTGGCTGTGATCATGATGCTGGGCGTCGCCCTGTACGTGGTCGCCGAAGCCATCGGCCGCATCGGCGGACCCGCCGAAGTCTCCACCGGTCCGATGCTCGTCGTGGGCGCGATCGGACTTGCGGTGAACCTGATCGCACTGCTCCTGTTGCGCTCCGGGGCAAGTGAGAGTCTCAACGTCAAGGGCGCCTACCTGGAGGTCGTCGCCGACACCGCCGGCTCGGTCGGCGTCATCATCGCGGGCTGGCTCGTCGCGACGACCGGCCAGGCGTTCTGGGACACCGTCGTCGCCCTGGCCATCGGCGTCTTCGTGGCCGTACGCGCTGTCTCGCTCGGCCGTCAGGTCTTCGCCGTCCTCGGTCAGCACGTCCCCGAAGGTCTCGACGCCGCCGCCGTGGCGGCCGACCTGGCCGCCATTCGCGGCGTACGCGATATCCACGACCTGCACCTGTGGACCCTCACCTCCGGTATGAACGTCGCCACCGCCCATCTCGTCACCGTGGACCAGGAGAACAACCACGCCGTCCTGGACCAGGCCCGCGACCTGCTACGACAGCGCCACGGCGTCGCCCATGCCACTCTGCAGGTCGAACCCGTGGACCACACCGGCTGCGACGACCTGGGCTGGTGACCCGCCCAGCCTCTCTTGGCGCACGGGGGCGATGCCGAGGGTCGTATACGCGCTGAACAAGATCACCCCAACTGTTGGTGCGACCGTACGTGTCGCGTGCCGCCGCGTGCCCTCGTCGGGTGAGGCTGCCGTCCGGCGCCGGTGCCGTTTTCCGGTCCGGTGGATGAAGGCAGTGCTCTGCGACGAGAGGAACATCACGATGAGGCGCATCCGAGGGATGTGTTACCCGGTCGCCGCCCTCGCGGCGGCGGCCCTTCCGCTGACGCTGTTCGGCGCGGTCCCGGCTGAGGCCGCACCTGCCGTCACCGCCCCGGCGGTTTCGCGGGTCGCGCCGGATCCCGCCTCATGCCCCGACCAGGTTTCGCTGGTCAACGGCGGTTTCGAGCAGCCGGTCGTCAGCCGCGGGACGTGGGCCTCGTTCCCCGATGCCTCGCAGGTCGGCGTGCCGAACCACGTGCCCGGCTGGCTCACCACCGCCACCGACCACATGATCGAGCTGTGGGCCAGCCCGCCGAACCCGGCCAACACCCCGCCCAAGGAGGGCAGGCAACTCGCCGAGCTGAACGCCAACCAGGTCTCGACGCTGTACCAGGACCACGCGACCACCCCGGGGGCGAAGCTGTACTGGCGGCTGTCCCACCGCGGCCGGCTGGGGGTCGACTCGATGGCCCTGGACATCGGCGCTCCGGCGTCCCCGGTGCAACAGAAGGTCATGTCGGACGGCACCGGGAGCTGGGGCACCTACTCCGGCATCTACATCGTGCCCGCGGGCCAGACGACCACCAGGTTCGCCTTCCGTTCCGTCTCGGCGGCCGGAGGGAACGCCACCTTCGGCAACCTGCTCGACGACATCTCCTTCGCCACCGCGCCGTGCGTCGTCGTCAGCAAATCCGCGAGCCCGCAGGGGCCGGTCGACGTCGGTGACGTGATCACCTACCGGCTCACCGCGGTCAACAGGGGCGGCGCCCCGGCGGAGAACGTGCGCCTCACCGACACCGTCCCGGCGGGGACCACTTACGTTCCCGGCTCGCTCCAGGTGGTCGACGGCCCGGGCAGCGGGGACAAGACCGATCAGGCGGGCGACGACCAGGGCGAGTTCAACGCCGCGGCCGGCAAGGTCTCCTTCACCCTGGGCAACGGCGCCACCGCCGCGGCCGGCGGCTCGCTGCCCAACGCCGCGAGCCTGCCCGGCGGCACCACCGTGGAGTTCAAGGTCAAGGTCGGCCGGGACGCCGCGGGCGGAGAGGTGACCAACCAGGGGACGGTCGGCTACGAGAACCGGCTCGGTCCGGAGCCGGAGCTGCTGACCTCTACCAGCGGCGACGCCGTTACCAAGGTCAACCCGGCCGTGGACTTGAGCGTGGTCAAGTCCGCCGATTCGACCAAGGTGACCGTGGGCCAGACCGTCACCTACCGCGTCACCGTACGCAACGCCGGCCCGAACGACGCGACGGGCGTCACGGTCAAGGACATGCTCCCGTCCAACCTCACCTTCGTGTCCGCCATGGCCTCCAACGGGACGTACGCGCCGGCCAGCGGGATGTGGACGGTCGGCACGCTGGCCAGTGGCGCCTCGGCCACATTGACCATCCACGCCAAGGCCACAGCGATCGGAGAGACGACCAACGCGGCCACCGCCGACGGCAAGGAACTGGATCTCGATCCCGCCAACGACTCCGACAGCGTCAAGGTCTGCGTCGACCCTGAACCCTTCTGCCCGTACTGCGTCAAGGCGAAGAGCTAGCGACAGGACGCCGGCCGACGCATCCGACCGGAAAGCGTCCCTGCCACCGATCGCCTCGTGGCAGGGACGCGGTCGCCCAGGCCGGGCATCGGTGACTCTGGCGTTCCCGAGGTCGCTCCTGCGGGGCCGCCGGTTCACTCGTACGGCTCGGCCGGTTGGTCGATCTTCGTGACGTCGGTGGCGGTCATGGCGGGGATCACGTACCCGTTGGGGATCTTGCCCTTCCACGGGATCCAGCTGCCGGTGACCGCCACCCAGCTGTTCTCCCTGGGGGCGGGCACGCCTTCGACGGCCACCTTCAGGGCGAGCGCGTCGGCGGCGCAGCAGCTGATCTGCATCCTCGCGACGTACCAGCGGTTCTTCTTCGCCGAGGACACCACGAAGCCGGTCAGTTTGACCTTCTGGCGGGCCAGCGAGGTGCCGGCCGGGTCATAGGCGCGCCCGATGAACTCGCCCAGCGCCAGCAGGGCCACCCCGCCGGCGGCCAGCGGCCGGTAGGGAACGGCCTTGGCCGGGGGCGGCGCGGACGGGGAGTCCTCGCGCCCGGCCGCGAACGATCCCAATGCGGGCGGCGCGATCGTCACGATCGCGAACACCGGTCGCCCACGTCTGCAACGCCGGAGCCGTCAGGTACGGCGCCAGCAGGAACCGCCCCGCCACCAACAGCCCGACCAAGACGATGAACGCCCACGGAAGCGGAGAGTCCGCCGACTGTCCACGCCCCTAGGTATCGGGCGGAAGCTCGTCCTCCTGGCCCGGCCAGTTCGTTGCGGTTGGCTGCGTCATGGATCATTCCGACCGGTATCTAGGCAAGTCTGCCGCAGCACAGTAACTGCTTGCGCGACGTTTGTCGCTGAAGCGCCGGATGAGGCTGAGGAGCCGGCCGCCCCAAGCCATGAAGGAACGGCGTGGAACGCCTAAAGGGCAAGACTGCCTTTCAGGGGGATCCATGCGCATCTCAAGACCGCGTCTCTTCACCGTCGCCGCGATCGTCTCACTCACCGCCATGCTCGGCATCCCGACCCCGGCCTCCGCCGACGCCGCCACCGACTCCAGGATTCTGTCGCTCACGTCGAGCTCGCTCTTCGCGCGAGGGGCGTTCGGCAGCCCGTGGAAGGTCGGGGACTGCCATCTGGAGTTTCCCAGTTACGTCTATATCGAGAGCGGCACTACTCGCGTGCACGTGCACGCCGTGAGCGACACCGACTTCACCAAGCACGCCGACGTCTGGCACAGCCAGCTCGTCTTCATGGACGCCCAGCAGCGCGTGGTGGCCAGCGTGGGCAGCACGGGCTCGAGCCCTCTGGACTCGCCCGACATGGTGCCCGCCGAAGGCGACGAGGGACCGAGCATCGTCTACGAATGGGACCACGTCGTGGTGGTGCCGAACGGCATCCCATCCAGGGCCGTGTTCGTCAGATGGCTCTCAGCCTGCTGAGCACCTCGCACTTTGAGTTGTTCTTCGTGCGTTGCACAACCGGGACTTCACCCATTGCCATGCCCGGCACCAATCTCCTACGCTACTCCGTAATAATGGAATAACGTAGGAGAGCCCGATGAGCGAGGACAGACTCGCCGCACTCGAACGCCGGATCGCCCACCTGGAGAGTCGGCTCGACACCGCCGGCCCACCGCGACGCTCGCCGGAGTCGCCGTCACTCAGCGCGGCGGCCACCGGCATGCTTCGCCAGGCGAAGAAGGAGGACAAGCTCGGGACAGTGGGCTACATCGGAGCCTCACGGCTGGCCGCCGGCGAGACTCTCTGGGACAGGCAGCTCTCCCTCGCCGATCTGCTGTCGGCCGATTGGGCGCCGGTGGCCCACATCCTGGAGACCCTTGGCAGTCAGCCGCGGCTGGCGCTGCTCGCGGCGCTCCTACGACAGGGGCGGCGGACCAGCACCGACCTCCAAGACTCCCTTGCCGGAGACGGTGAGCAGACCACCAGTGGCCAGCTCTATCACCACCTCCGCGCGCTGCAGAGCGCCAGGCTGATCACGCAACGACGGCGCGGCGAGTACGAGCTGGCGCCTCAGGCCATGCCTCAGGTCGTCAGCATCCTCGCCGCCGCGTTCGACCTGGCCAACGACCCCCCGCTCTTCCCACCTATCGATCTCCCCAGCATGGAATGACCCGGGTTGGCCTGACGGTCGCGGGGTGCTCTCAGCGTCGATCGTTACCCTGCGCTCATGTCGTTCGTCTATCGATCATCCGGCGCGATCGCGCTCGCTGCCGCCACCGCACTGGCCACCACCACGACCTCGATCGCGCAGGCGCAAGCGGCGCCCACGGCCGCGGCCGACCGGGTCCTGCGGGTCTACAACAACAACATCGAGAACCTGGTGCGGAACAACGCCGATGGCTCCTGCACCCGAATCTCCGGGCCGGATCACCTCACGTCGATGCTGGTCGACGACAACGGCAAGACGGGCACCTCCGGCGTGCAGGCTCCCGATCTCCTGATCGTGCAGCAGGTACGCGGCACCGGACAGGCCACGGCCTACGCCGACCAGCTCTCGGCCAAGTTCGGATATCCGGCGGGCACCTACAAGGCGATCGTGGCCTGGGACGACCCCGAGGCGTGGGGCTCCACGCACAAGTGCGCTCAGCAGGCGCTGGGCGACCTGAAGAAGAAGCAGACCAACGGCATCGTCTACAACACCAGAACGCTGAGCCTGGCGGCGGGCGACATTTCCGCGTATTGGAGTGCGGGCTGGTTAAAGCCCGGGACATCGTACGGCGGCGGAGCCGGGTGCACGCTGTACAAGCCGCCGAGCAACGACGACGGCAGCACCAACACCTACAAATGGAAGCGTACGAGCGCCATCGCGGCGAAGTTCACGATCAAGGAAACGGGCACCACGGTTTTCGCCGCGACCATGCACCTCCCGGAACAGAACGGAGCGAACGCCTGCGCGGGCGCCGGCGACACGGGCATCGCCAACTCCGGTATCCACGTCGGCGCGGACGCCACCAGCTTGATGAACGCCTCGACGATCCGGGTGATCGGGATCGACGCGAATCGTACGAACATCGCCTCCACGACGCTCAGCGGCTTCGGCATGACCGGCTATGGGGCAAAGGTGACGTCCGGCTCCAGGAAGATCGACTATCTGTTCGTCAAGGGCGCTGTGCAGCCGTCGAGCATCGATCACACGGTGAGCAGCACGAAGTCGAACCATATGGCGCTGTACGGATTCATCACCTACTGAACCGGCCGCCAGTGGCCTGACCCCGCTCGGGTCGAGGTCACGCCGCCGGCGTCGCAGATCAGCGCCAGTCGCCGATGACGCGCCGGAGGTCGGCGGCGGCCTGCTCCAGGTCGTACCCGGGAAGGGTGTCGCGCAGGAGGGCGTCGGCCTGGCGTTGAGCGTCGGCGCCCGCCAGGTCGAGGGTCGCCATGACCTCCTCTGCCAGGTCCTCGCTGCCCATGCGCAGAGCGCGGGGGCCGAAGGAGACGTTCAGCACGCGGCCTTCGGGGTTCACGGATGCCTCGACGTGGCCCGACCGGCTCTTGGCCGTGCCGACGATCTTGTCGAGGTCCTCCTGGGCCGCCTCCAGGGCGGTCAGCATCCGCGCGCCCTCGCGGGCAGGCCCGTCCACGTCCCGGACGCCGAAGTCGTTCTCCGGAAAGTACACGCTGCGCCTCCTGGATGAGCTAGATGAGATCGCGGATGGCCTGCTCGCCCCGTGCGCGGACGAAGGTCGCGTCGAGCGGTTCCGGCAAGGCGTCGGCTCGTCTCGACGCCTTGTCCACGACCTCCTGCGCCTGCCGTGCGGCGTCGTTCTGGGCCGCCTGGAGCACCTCGGTCACCTCGCGGCCGAGCTCCCGCTCGTTCTTTCGCAGCGCCCGCGGGTTGATGCTCAGCCGTGTCACCCGGCCCTGGCCGTCAGCGGTGGCCCACACCAGACCGTCGGCGCTCTCCGCCTGACCCTCGAGCCGTCCGATGGCCGTCTGCGCGGCGTACAGGCCACGAATGACCTCCCGGCAACGGTCCACGTACTCGGCCAGGAACGCCGCGTCCTGCTCTGGGGTGGGTACAGACACGTCGACTCCGTGCGGGTTCGGTGAAGGGGGCCCGCCGCAATGGCGCAAAGCGCGGGCACTCGGTTATCGCTTTCCTAACTGGTCGTGACCGACGTCGGAGAATGTTAGGAGGTCGCTCTTCCGTTTTTCTTCCGCTCTTCTTCCGTACCGATGGACGATGAAAACTGTCGGCGCCGCATTTGCCGGTCCATCGCAGGAAGCTGCGTATTTGGCGAAATGTCGAGGTATGGTCATCCGGCATGACGGGATTGGAGATCAGCCTGGGGGCTGTGGGACAGGATGCCTCTCGGCTCAGAACCCACGCAGAAGAGCACAATTCGGCGCTCAACCCTCTCGTGCAGCGGGGGGACGGCGTCTCGTCCTGGGGGGACGACGGCATGTTCGGCATGTTCGCCGGCATTTACGCCGATGCCCGCGAGACCTCGATGGCCGCGCTCACCGCCCTGTCCACGGCGCTCGGCGAAACCGGCGACGGGCTCCACCGCGTGGTCAGGAACAACTCCGAAGCCGAGGCCGCGAACGCGCGGAACGCCGGTGACATATGGCGGTGATGCTCGACCCGGCCGCCGCCGGGATGATGCAGATGATCGGCCACTGGCCGAACATCAACGAAGACGAGATGCGGGCCGAGGCCAACGCCATGCGCGGCACCGCCGCGACCACGCTCACATCGGCGACACAGGCGGAGACGGCGGTCCGCGGCGCCCAGCAGAACTACCACGGCGGCTCCGCCGAAGCCATGCAGACCCAGTGGAACAGGCTCGGCGTCAACGGCGGATCCCTCGGGCAGGCCAGTCAGGCCTTATCCGTGGCGCCCGCGGCCCTGGACGGCGCCGCCTCCGTGGTGTCGGCGGTGAAGGTCGTCTCGGGCATGCAGGCGGCGGCCACGGCGGTCACCGTGGCGAAGCTGCTGGCGGTCGGGGGCGTGACCGGAGTCTCGTTGGCCTTGGTACGGATGAGACTGGCCCGGGCCCAGCTCAGGAGAGCCCAGGCCGAGGGCATGGAGATCACGGGCAAGCGAGTAGGGGAGGTGGTCATCAGGAGGCTGAAGGAGCCGATGCGCCGCATCCTGGACGATCTCCCGCGCCGCGGCGGCGGGCCCGGCGGGCGCATGGCCTTGGCCGGCCCGCGCGGCGGAGTGCCCCTGCGGCCCGCCGGCATGAGGGCGTCGTCCGGCCCCCGCTCGGCCGAGAACGGCATCGCCCGGATGTCTCCCCGCAACAACAATCGAGGGAACGGGGGCAACCGAGGTAGAGGCCGCGGCTTTCTCGGCAGAGGAAGAAGCAACAAGAGCTACCGCGTGGAGAGAGACGGAAGAATCCATGAGGAGACCCCGACCAGTGCCAGGGGCATGACAGAGGCGGAGGCGAGGAAGGCCCTGTCCGAGATGAAGAGAAGCCTCAAGGTCAGAAAGCAAGAAGAGGAGGTCAAGGGTTATGAGGTCGGGCACGCGCAGCGAATCGAAAGGGAAGAAAAAAATCTCAAGCAATTTGAGGAGAGCATCCAACGGCGGGAGTTCCACCAGGATTCCGGGAGCGGACCCAGCGCCGGGGGGAGCCCGGATGCCAGCGAGTTCGAGAGAACTATGGGCCGGAAGCCGTACTGGAACGGCGAATACTGGGAGTAGTCGATGCAGACGCAAACAGGCGACGATCTGATCGAGCGTATTCGTACGCATCCGGCCGACGACGAGATCATGGGCGAGGCCGCCAATGACCTGCTGAGCGAGCTGTATGCGGGATACCCCGTCGAGAACCTCGCAAGGCTCCTTCGCAGCGGCGAAGAGGTGGTCGTCGGCGTGGCCTCCTGGCTGCTCTCCGAGCTGGCCGAGCTCGCGGCCCCGATGATGGACGAGCTCCCGGCCCTGCTGTCCAGCCCGGTCCGCAACACCCGGTACAACGCGATCACCGTCGCGCTGGCGAACGCCGACGGGCGGCACGGGCCCATCCTCGCGCAGGTCATCAACCTGAGCCTCGACCCCGATCGCGCCATCCGCTGGAAGATCCTCGAGTTCCTGACCGAGGCCTCGATCGAGCAGCTTGAGGCAGGGGCGTCATGTCTGCCCCCGGGTCAGCTCAAGGAGCTGGTGGAGTGGCTGATCCTCCAGGACGAGGAGGAGTCTGACCGGACCGGCATCGTCATCCGGATGGAAGAAGGCGACCCGCTGACCCGGCTGTTCGCCGGGGCGGCCGCCGCGAGCTTGTCCCACAAGGAGGACACGTACCTCCTGGCGCACGCGGCCATGGCCAGGGATGAGGCGATCCGCTCGTTCGCCCAGACTCGGCTGGAGCGGCTCCGCGAGGACGATTAGCGCCCCTCGGGGTTCATCACGCCCGCGAGCTGGGTGCCGGCCTCGACGGCCTGGCCGCCCGGCCCACGCGCGTCGTACCCGTCAGTGGCCGTGTCCGTGCCCATGGCCGACGAACGCCGCCGCGGGCTTGCCCGGTGGCACCAGCCACAGCGCGATGGCTGCCGCGACACCCGCGGCGACGGCGCACAGGGTGAGCCCGGAGACGAAGCCGCCGATGCCCGCCGCCGAGCCGGGTACGAGGCTGGACGCGGCGACCGTGGAGATGACGGCCACGCCGATCGAGCCGCCGAGTTCGTGGAAGGTGTTGATGACGCCGGAGGCGACACCGTTCTCGCCGGGCGGGATGTTCGCCATGGTCGTGGTGGTGGCCGTCACGAACGCCGGCCCGATCCCCAGGGCAGCCAGCACGAAGCCGGGCAGCAACGTGGTGTACGCACTCGCGTCGGGCGAGATGCGGGTCATCAGCGCCGCCCCGGCCGCTGTCACCACGAAGGACGCCACCGCCACCGGCCGGCCGCCGATCCGGCCGATGAGATGCCCGCCGAGCTGCGCGCCGATCGTGATCGCGATGGCCACGGGCAGGAACAGCAGCCCGGTCTCCAGCGCGCTGAACCGCAGCACGTTCTGGAGGTAGAGCGAGCTGAGGAAGAACAACCCCAGCATCAGCCCGGTGGCCATCAGCATGACGAACGTCCCCGAGATCACCGGCCGTCTGGCCAGGGTCTCGGCGCGCATGAGCGGTGCGCGTACCGACCGCTCGACGACCACGAACAGCGCGTACAGCAGCACGGCCCCCACCAGCGGCAGCACCGTGCCCGCCGCGCCCCAGCCGGCGTCGCCCGCCGTCACCAGCCCGTAGATCAGCAGGGCCGTCGCCAGCGTGACGACCAGGGCGCCGGGTACGTCGACCCGTTCGCTCCGGCCGGGCGTGGGCGGTACGACGGCGGGCACGGTGGCGAGCACCACCAGCCCGATCGGGACGTTGACGATGAACACCCAGGTCCAGCCCGGCCCGGCGGTCAGCACGCCGCCGAGCAGCACGCCCAGGGCCGCCCCCGTACCACCGATGGCCGCCCAGACGCCGAGCGCCCGGCCGCGTCGTTCGCCCTGGTAGGTGGTGGTGATAACGGCCAGGGCCGCCGGGGAGAGCAGCGCCGCTCCGACCCCCTGGAACGCGCGCCCGGCGATGAGCATCGCGCCGCTCCCGGCCAGCCCGCACGCCAGCGAGGCCGCCGTGAACAGTCCCAGCCCCATCATGAGCGTGCGACGGGCGCCCCACGCGTCGGCGAGCCGCCCGCCGAGCACCATGAGGCCGCCGAAGCAGAGCGTGTACGTGGTCACCACCCAGGTCAGCGACTCACGGTCGAGCGCGAGGTCCGTACCGATGGTGGGCAGCGCCACCTGCACCACCGTGATGTCGACGATCAACATGAACTGGGCCAGGCACAGCAGCACGAGCAGGCCCCACCCGCTCGTGCGTGTCTGGGCGGAAGGCATGCCATGACTCATCCGAAGTCTCCTTAACTCGAACACTGATGTTCAAGTTAGCAGCCGTGAACCATACACGGGTAGGGTTCATTCGGGATGAGCTTCTGGGGGGAGCCCGCGGAGGCCGTGGTCAGGCCGGCTTGGAGAGCAGCGCCAGCATCGTCTTGATCAGCACCGGCTCGACCTCCTCGGCCGCCAGCCGTCCGGTCTCACGCTCCTGCGCCGCGCTGTGGATGATCGAGAAGAACGTCGTCACCAGCCAGGCCAGCGGCAGGTCCGTACGGAAGTCGCCCGCACGCTGACCGCGCGCGATGAGTCGCTCCACCCGCTGCAGCGGCCGGTCATGGTGCTTCCTGATCTGTTCCGTGGCCAGCGTCCGGTCGGCGGCCAGGAACAGGCGGCGGTGCCGGTCGAGGATCTCCCAGGACGACCGCAGGAGCTTGGCCATGGCCTCGGGCGCGGGTGCCGTGTCGATCGAATCGTCCGCCAGCACCGCCTCCGCCACGCCGACCGCGTGGTCGAGCACCGCGTCCACCAGCGCCTCCCGCGACGGGAAGTGGCCATAAAGGGTGACTCTGCCCACCCCGGCGGCCTTGGCGATGTCGGCCACGCTGGCCGTGGGGTCGGCGCTGAGCAGCCGGGTCCCCGCTTGGAGGATCGCGGCGATGTTGCGCTCGGCGTCCGCACGCCGGGCGGGTACCGGCTGCCGTGCCGCGGTCTTCACCATACGACCAGCCTACGACCCGCCGTTCCGCGCTCCTCACGGTTCGGCTTGCCCACCGGCCCCGGCCACGGCCCGCACGCAGGCGGCGAAAGGCCCAAGAGCGTCAAAGCAGACTGGTCCGAGACGGACGGCACCATCAACCTCGACTGGGCGATCCCGCAGTGGGCGGGACTGGGTTCGGACGCCGTCCTGGGGATCATCCTGGTGATGGCCCTGGCGAAAGCCGTCTTGATCACCGGCCATCTCCGGCGCCGCCGCCGGTCCTCCGCGGGCTCTCACTGAGTCCCGCTGAAGCCCGCCGGAGCCGGCCGAGGCCCGCTGAACGCAGGTAGGGAGATCAGCTCAGCGCGGTCGCAGCCCGGCCAGGGTAAGGGAGACGAGGCGCTTGACCGCGGCCTCCGAGGGCAGGTCGACGGCCGCCTGCAGCGCGTGCGTGCAGAAGGCGGAAAGCTCGTCCGCCGCCACGTCCTCACGTACGTCACCGGCCCGCGCGGCATCCGTCAGCGCGTCGCGCAGCATGTCATGCAGCCGCCGCTGGGCGCGGCCGGCGTCCTCGGACCGGTGCAGGAGCATGACGAGATCGGGGCTGAAGCCATGCCGCGCCATCCGCCGATGCATCAGGGCGTACGTCTCCAGCATGGCTTCGAGCCGCAGTCGGGCGTCGCTCTCGCGCTCCACCGCCTGGGCGAGGTGCTCCAGATGCCCGGCGACCATGCGGCCGTGCCAGGCCAGCAGGATGGTCTGGACGTCGGGAAAGTACTTGTAGAGCGTCGCGCGGCCGATACCGGTTTTCTCGGCGATCTGCGACATCGTCACCGCCAGGAGCCCACGCTCCCGCACCAGCTCGACAGTGGCGTCCAGGATCGCGTCATGCACGGTACGGCGGTGCGTCTCGATCGTCTCGTTCCACAGCTTCGGCACCCGGCCAGTTTACGAACCGGCGAGCTGGATACACGCCGCCGTACCAGCGACAAATGCGATGAGATACCCCCTATGAGTATGCTCAAGGCTTGACGCCAGCTAAGGAGCAGCATCATGGACCACAGCGATCAACCGGCCACCGGTCACCACGCCCCTCCCACGGCCACGTGGACGGTGGCCGCGCAGGCGACCCTGCACTGCCTGACCGGATGCGCCATCGGCGAGGTGCTGGGCATGGTCATCGGCACCGCCGCCGGCCTGTCCAACTTCACCACCGTGGTGCTGTCGGTGGTGTTGGCCTTCGTGTTCGGCTACGGGCTGACCATGCGTGGCGTGCTGCGGGCCGGACTCGGCTTTCGCGACGCGTTGAAGGTGGCGCTGGCCGCGGACACCGTCTCCATCGCGGTGATGGAGATCATGGACAACGCGGTGGTCGTGGTTGTGCCCGGTGCCATGGACGCGGGGCTGACCAGCTGGCTGTTCTGGGCGTCGCTGGCCGGGTCGTTGGTCGTGGCCTTCGTGGTGACGACGCCGGTGAACAAGTGGCTGATCTCCCGGGGCAAGGGCCATGCGGTGGTGCACCAGTATCACCACTGAGTGGCCGAAGGCGATGAGCGCCTTCGGCCACGCGAATGGATTACTTGAAGCGGCGCAGGCGCAGGCTGTTGCTCACCACGAACACGCTGGAGAACGCCATCGCGGCCCCCGCGATCATCGGGTTGAGCAGGCCGAGCGCGGCCAGTGGCAGGGCGGCCACGTTGTAGGCGAAGGCCCAGAACAGGTTGCCCTTGATGGTCGACAGCGTGCGGCGGGACAGGCGCAGCGCGTCGGCCGTCACCCGCAGATCGCCCCTGACCAGGGTCAGGTCGGATGCCTCGATGGCGGCGTCGGTGCCGGTGCCCATCGCCAGGCCCAGGTCGGCCTGGGCGAGGGCGGCGGCGTCGTTGACCCCGTCACCCACCATGGCCACGACCTTGCCCTCGGCCTGCAGCTTCTTGACGGCGTCGACCTTGTCGGCGGGCAGCACTTCGGCTATCACGTCGTCGATGCCCACCTCGGCCGCCACCGTACGGGCCACGGCCTCGTTGTCGCCGGTCAGCAGCACCGGTGTCAGGCCGAGTGCCCGCAGGTCGGCGATGGCCTGCTTGCTGGTCGGCTTGACCACGTCGGCCACCACCAGCACGGCGCGGGCCTGGCCGTCCCAGCCGACCGCGACCGCGGTGCGGCCCTTGGCCTGCTCGTCGGCGAGCTCGCGTTCCAGGTCGACGGGCAGGTGCTGGGACCACTCCGCCAGCAGCCGGGGACGGCCGACCAGCACCGCGTGGCCGTCGACGATGCCCTGTACGCCGAGCCCTTCGACGTTGGCGAAGTCCTCCACCGTGGCGTCGGATCGGGCCTCGCGGGCGATGGCCTGGGCGATCGGGTGCTCGGAGGCGTGCTCCAGCGCGCCCGCCAGCCTGAGGACCTCTTCGCGGTTCTCTCCCTCAGCGAGGTGGACGGCGACCAGGGTCATCTTGCCCTCGGTGACCGTACCGGTCTTGTCCAGCACGATCGTGTCGACCTTGCGGGTCGACTCCAGCACTTCCGGGCCCTTGATCAGGATGCCCAGCTGTGCGCCCCGCCCGGTGCCGACCAGCAGCGCGGTCGGCGTGGCCAGGCCCAGCGCGCAGGGGCAGGCGATGATCAGTACGGCGACCGCCGCGGTGAACGCCGCCGCCGCGCCGTTGCCCGTGCCGAGCCAGTATCCGAGTGTCCCGACCGCCAACGCGATCACGATCGGTACGAAGATCCCGGAGATGCGGTCGGCCAGCCGCTGCACCTGTGCCTTGCCGGTCTGCGCCTCCTCGACCAGCCTGGCCATCTGCGCCAGCTGGGTGTCCGCGCCCACTCGGGTGGCCTTGACGATCAAACGGCCGCCCGCGTTCACCGTCGCGCCGGTGACCGCGTCGCCGGGCTTCACCTCGACGGGCACGGATTCGCCGGTCAGCATCGAGGCGTCCACGGCGGAGCTGCCCTCGGTGATCACGCCGTCCGTGGCGATCTTCTCGCCCGGCCGTACGACGAAGGTGTCACCGACCTGCAGTTGCTCGGTGGGTATGCGGCGGCCGTCGGCCAGTTCGACCTCTTTGGCGCCCAGTTCCAGCAGCGCCTTCAGTGCCGCGCCGGCGCGGCGTTTGGCGCGGGCCTCGAAGTAGCGACCGGCCAGGATGAACGCGGTCACCGCCGCCGCCGTCTCGAGGTAGATGTTGCCCGAACCGTCGGAGCGCTCAATGGTGAACGTGAAGGGATGCGTCATGCCGGGCGTGCCCGCGGTGCCGAAGAACAGGGCCCACAGCGACCATCCGAGCGCGGCCAGCGTGCCCAGCGAGATCAGCGTGTCCATGGTCGCGGCGCCGTGCCGGAGGTTGGTCCAGGCGGCCTTGTGGAAGGGCCAGCCCGCGTACACCACCACCGGCGCGGCCAGCACCAGCGACAGCCACTGCCAGTTGGTGAACTGCAGCGCCGGGACCATCGCCATCGCCACCACCGGCACGCTCAGCACCAACGAGGTGCGCAGGCGCTGACGCAGCGGCCGCAGCTCGTCCTCCGGCTCCTCCTGCCGCTGCGCCTCCGTCTTGGGCGGGGCGGGCAGCGCGGCCGTGTAGCCGACCTTCTCCACCTCCGCGATCAACTGCTGCGGATCCACGCCATCGGGGAAGGTGACCTTCGCCTTCTCCGTCGCGTAGTTGACGGTCGCGGTCACGCCTTCGAGCTTGTTCAGCTTGCGTTCGATGCGGTTGGCGCAGGATGCGCACGTCATGCCGCCGATGGTGAGTTCGACAGCTCTGCCTTCAGTGAGGGAAGACATCACTCCCCCTTTCTACTCAGTGCGTGTGGTCGCCGTGGGACGGGCTGACGCTCGGCTCCGCCGCGGGCTTGGGCTGTCCGGCCCCTGCTCGGGCGGTGAAATCGGCGGTGCGCACCTTGCCGGCGTGCTGGAAGTCCAGGAACAGCCGGTAGTCGCCGCCGCTGGGCACTTCGGCGTAGAAGGTGATCTCGGGCCCGGCCTTGTCGCTTTCCTCTGGATGTACGTGCAGATAGGCCAAATCCCCCGCCCGCAGCGCCACCAGGTGGCCGTACGCCCCCAGATATGGCTGCAGATCCGTCACCGGCTTGCCGTCCTTGCTCACGCTCAGCGTGAGCTTGCTCGCCTGGCCGGGAACCAGGTCACCGGTGAGGGTAACCGTGTAACCGTCCACCTCCGCCGTACGGCTGACCGCAGGCAGGGCCCGCGGCGCGTAGTCGCCCGCGACCGGCACATCCGTACCAAGGGTCAGACCGCTCCCGCCCGCGGGAGCGAAGTCGGCGAAGGCCCGGTAGGTGCCAGGAGCGTCCAGCGTCAGCTTCACCGACCACACGCCGTCGCCGGCCTGTTCGGGGTGCAGGTGCTGGAACGTCGCCAGGTCACGCGAGACCACGATGAAATGGAGCTTCTTGTCGTGCTGAACCTGATAGTCGGTCACCGGCTTGCCATCGGGCCCTGTCACAGCGAACCGGAAATCGGTGGGCTCGCCGGTCTTGACGGTGGTCAACGGATTGAGGGTGTAGCCGTTCTGGGACACCTGCAGCCCCCCGGGGGTATCGTCCTGCGGTTTTGCGCCGACCTGAGTGGGAGTGGTGTGGGCGCTCCCATGGCTGGGGGGCGCCGGTGCGGGGGTGCCTTCCCCGACCGCGTTTCCGACGCCCAGGGCGCCGCCGAAGACGACGGCCAGCCCCACAGCGTAGGCACCTAGTTTGCTCGCGGTGTTCATGTCATACCGCCTCCTCGGCCGTCAGGAACGCTTTCGACTCCTTCAACATACTATACCCCCCTACCGTATTCCAATCTGGCTACATGAGTTTGTCCGGAGTGATGGGGAGGGAGCGGACGCGTTCGCCGGTCGCGTGGTAGACGGCGTTCGCGATGGCGGCCGCCACCCCCACGATGCCGAGCTCGCCGATGCCCTTGGCGCCCAGCGGGGTCTGCGGGTCGGGCTGGTCGACGAAGTGGATGTCGATGTCGGGCACGTCGGCGTGCGTGGGCACGTGGTACTCGGCCAGGCCGCGGTTGACGATGAGGCCGGTGCGCTCGTCGAGCAGCGTCTCCTCGGTCAATGCCATGCCGATGCCCATGATGATGCCGCCGCGCATCTGGCTGGTGGCCTGCTTGGGGTTGACGATCCTGCCGCCGTCGAAGGCGCCGACCCAGCGCGTTACGCGCGCCTCGCCGGTCTCCTCGTCGACCCGCACCTCGCAGAAGTGCGCACCGTAGGAGTAGGTGCCCCGCTTGATGGTCTGGTACGGCACCGCCGACTTCCCCGCCACCTCCACGGCCTCCTGCCCTGCCCTGGCCAGAATGCGCTCATAGCTCTCACCCCCACGGGGCCCGAACAGGCCACCGTCGCGGGTGTCCACCTCCTCGAACGACCGTCCCGCCAGCGGTGAGTCGGTGTCGCGCACCAGCTTCAGCAGCTCGCGGACGAGGTTGTCGCGGGCGGACCAGACGGCCGAGGCGAGCGTCGTGGTCGCGGCCGAGGCACCGGGGATGCGGGTCCTGGCCACGTTGGAATCGCCCTGCTCGAAGCGGATCCGGTCGAGAGGCAGCCCAAGACGGTCGGCCGTGGCCTGGCTCTGCGCGGTCGAGGTGCCGGCGCCCAGTTCGTTGGTGCTGCTGCGGATGGTGACGGTGCCGTCGGCGGACAGGCGCAGCTTGACTCCGGCGATGAGCACGGCGTCGGGGTTGATCGCCGCGGCCATTCCATGCCCGATGAGCCAGCGGCCGTCCCGCGTCGCGCGGGGCGCGGGTGGGCGCTGTGACCAGCCGAACGCCTCGGCGCCCAGGGCGTACGCCTCACGCAAGTGGCGGCTGGTGAAGCTGATTCCGCTCATCGGGTCCCGCTCAGGTTCGTTGCGCAGGCGCAGCTCAAGCGGGTCGAGGCCGAGCCGCCAGGCCAGCTCGTCCATGGCGGATTCCAGCGCGAAGGATCCGGGGGCGACGCCCGGGCCACGGAAGAAGGCGTTCTGGATGCGGTCCAGGCGGACCACCTGCTGAACGACATGGACATTCGGGCAGGCGTACAGATGGCGGGAGGCGACCACGGCGGCCTCGGCGAACTCGTCGGTCGTGCACGGGGCCAGGGCGTCGTGTTCGAGCGCGGTGAGCCGTCCCGTCGCGTCGGCGCCGAGCGCGACGCGGCTACGGGTCGGGGCCCGGCCGCCGGTCATGGCGAACACGTCGGCCCGCGAGAGCACGAGCTTGACGGGACGGCCCAAGAGCTTGGCCGCCGCCACCGTGAGCCAGACGTGCGGCCAGGCCGGAGTCTTGCCGCCGAAGCCGCCGCCGATGAACGGCGCCAGCACGCGGACGTTCTCCTCGGCGAGTGAGAACTTCTTGGCCAGCATCTCCTTGACGCCATAGGGGTACTGCGCGGTGTCGTAGACCGTGAGGCGGTCGCCCTCCCAGTTGGCCACGGTGGCGTGCGGTTCCATGGCGTTGTGGTGTTCCAGCGGCGTGGTGTACTCGGCCTCGACCGTGGCCGCCGCCGCGCCGAGCGCCGTACGGACATCGCCGCGCCTGGTCACGGGCTCCTCCAGCACGGCGTGCGCGGGAGTGTACGGTTTCCCGTCGGCCATCGACAGCCTGGCGGGCCACGGCTCGTAGTCGGCGTGGATCAGCGACGCCGCGTACCGGGCCTGTTCCAGGGACTCGGCCACGACGACCGCGATGGGCTGGCCGTACCAGAAGATCTCGTCGGTGTTGAGCACCGGCAGGCTCATCGCGGCGGCGCCGAGCGGGCCCTTCATGGTGGCGTACGCGGGGGTGCGCTTCATCGCGGGCGCGTTGTCGTGGGTCATCACGAGCAGCACACCGGGCGCCCGCGGAACGTGGACGGCGGTGATCCGGCCTCTGGTGATGGTGCTGCCCACCACGACCGCGTGGGCGAGGCCGGGGAGGTGCCGCTCGGCCGTGTAGCGGACGGCGCCGGTGGCCTTGGCGCGGCCGTCCAGCCGGTCGGCGGGCCTGCCGAGCTCGGCGCGGTGGTGGGCCAGGGGATCGGGCCTGCCGTCGGGCAGGAGTCTGGCCAGCCTGGTCAGCGCCTTGCTGGCGAGGGTGAAGCCGCGTGCGGCGAGATTCATGATCTGACTCCTTGCAACGCTCGCCGGATCAGTCGCCGGGCCAGCTCGGCCTTGAACGCGTTGTGCGCGCGTGGGCGGGAGCCGGCCAGCGCCTGTTCGGCTGCCTGGTGGATGAGCTCGTCGTCGAGAGTGGTGCCGGTCAGGAGCTGTTCGGCTTCGTACGCGCGCCACGGTTTGGCGGCGACCCCGCCCAGCGCGATGCGTACGGTGGTGGCGCGGCCCGCTTCCATGCGGACGACGGCGGCCACGCTGACCAGCGCGAAGGCGTAACTGGCCCGATCACGCACCTTGAGGTACACCGAGCGGCCCGGCTGAGCCGGCGGCAGGTCGATGGAGGTCACCAACTCCCCCGGCGCGAGCGCCGTCTCCAGGTGCGGCGTGTCTCCGGGCAGGCGGTGGAAGTCCACCAGCGGTACGGGATCGCGGCCCGCGATGTTGACCACGGCGTCCAGGGCGGCCAGCGCCACGCACATGTCCGACGGATGTACGGCGACGCAGCTCTCGCTCGTGCCGAGGATGGCGTGCGTGCGGTTGAACCCGTCGAGAGCGTCGCAGCCGGCGCCAGGATCACGTTTGCCGCAGGCCGAGTGCCGGTCGTAGAAGTAGCCGCAGCGGGTGCGCTGCATCAGGTTGCCGCCCACGGTGGCGCGGTTGCGCAGCTGGGGAGAGGCGCCGTTCAGGATGGCCTGGGCCAGCACCGGGTAGCGATCACGTATCCGCTCGTCGGCGGCCACCCGCGTGTTGCGGACCAGGGCCCCGATCCGCAGGCCGCCTGCGTGCTCCTCGATGTCGGCCAGCGGTAGCCGGGTGATGTCCACGAGCTCGTGCGGCGTCTCGATGCCCTGGCGCATCAGGTCGACGAGATTGGTGCCGCCTGCCAGGTACTTCGCCCCTTTTGCGGCGAGTTCAACGGCCGAGGAGGTGTCGGTAGCCGGTACGTAGGAGAACGGGTTCACCGGGCGACCTCCCGCACCGCCGCGAGGATCCCGTTGTACGCGCCGCACCGGCACAGGTTGCCCGCCAGCCGTTCCCTGATCTCGGTGTCCGTCAGACCGGGCTCGCCTATGGCGCTGGGCACCCCCGCCTCGTACTCGGCGAGCATGGCCACGGCCGAGCAGACCTGGCCCGGGGTGCAGTAGCCGCACTGCAGGCCGTCGTTGCGGACGAACGCCTCCTGCATCGCCCGGCCGACCTCTGACGACGCCAGCCCTTCGATGGTCGTGACCTCCGCGTCCGCGCATTGCGCGGCGAGCACGAGGCAGGAGTTGACCCGCTCACCGTTCAGCAGCACCGTGCAGGCGCCGCAGGCCCCTTGGTCGCAGCCCTTCTTGGTACCGGTCAGGCCGAGGTGCTCGCGCAGGCAGTCGAGCAGGCTGACCCGGGTGTCCAGCTCCAGCTCATGCTTGCGGCCGTTCACCGACAGCCGCACTTGAATGGATGGCATCCGCATTCCTCGCTATCTCGTACATCTATGTACGGGTTGTAGAGAGCGGACTATACCCCTCCTCCGTATGAGGGTTGATTCGTGGCTGATACACGGCTGAGGCGTCGCGGATGTCGGCGGCTTGTATCGTCTGTTGCCTCAGGCCTTTGGGGAGAAATGTCGCTTTCGGTGTCGGCTCCGGTGACCGTGCTGCTCGTCGAGGACGACGAAGTGATCCGCAAGACCGTCGGGATGGTGCTGGAGCGCTACGGCTATCGCGTGAGCACGGCGGGCGACGGCCTGACCGGCCTCGAACTGTTCAGGGAGGAGCGGCATGACGTGCTCCTCCTGGACGTGATGCTGCCAGGGCTGGACGGCATCGGGCTGTGCCGGCAGGTCAGGGAGTGGAGCCTGGTGCCGATCCTGATGATGTCCGCGCGGGGCGACGCTCTCGACCTGGTGTCGGGGCTGGAGGCGGGGGCCGACGACTACGTGGTCAAGCCGGTCGACACCTCCGTGCTGGTGGCCAGGATCCGTTCGCTGCTGCGCCGGGCCGCCTTCGCTCCGGGCCCGGAACACCTCCAGGAGACCACCGGCCTGGTCTTCGGGGACCTGGCCATCGATCCGCAGGGATTGGAAGTGCGCCGCGCCGGGGAGTTGGTCGAGCTGGCTCCCACCGAGTTGCGGCTGCTGCTGGAGTTCGCCGCGAATCCGGGGATCGTGCTGGACCGGCAGACACTGCTGCGCAACGTCTGGGACTACGGCTGGGACGGGGACAGCCGCGTCGTCGACCTGTGCGTGCAGCGGCTGCGTAGGAAGATCGGCGCCGACCGGATCGAGACGGTGCGCGGCTTCGGTTACAAGCTGCGGCGCTGACGTGGGAAAGGCCGCACGCGGACTGCTGAACTGGCGGTCATTGCGCTGGAAGATCGCCGCGCTGGTGGCCGTGACGTCCTGCGCGGTCGCGCTGGCCGTCGGGGTGCTGGTCCACCGGAGCGCCTTCGACCGGTCCATGAGCCTGGGCAGGGACCGGGCTTTCAGCGCGCTGCTGGCCGAGGTGGACACCTACCGGCGTACGGGCGAGGCGCCGCAGCCCGCTCAGGTCCCGCCCGCGCTGCTCCGACAGGCCAGGAGCACCGGCGAGTTCAGCACCTGGTACGACGACCGCCGGCCGGACATTCCCTGGATGTGGGCGGCGCAGCAGATCGACGGCCAGGTGCTGGCCGTGCAGATCGACATGGGCTCGGAGATACGCGGCCTGTGGGCCCTGGACCGGAACATCGTGAAGGCGTCGCTGGTCACGCTCGCGATCGTCGTACCTCTGGCCGTGCTGGCCGCCGAGACGTCCAACCGGCGGCTGAGGCGGGTGGCCCGCACCGCGCGGCGAATCGCGGACGGCGACCTGGAGGCCAGGAGCATGATGGGCGGCCGGGGCGGTGACGAGATCACCGACATCTCGGCCACCATCGATTCGATGGCCGACAGCCTGCGGGACCGGCTGTTGAGCGAGCAGCGCTTCACCGCCGATGTGGCTCACGAGCTACGTACCCCGCTGATGGGGCTGGTCGTCTCGGCCGAACTGCTCCCGGAGAGCGAGGCCACCGACCTGGTACGTGACCGGGTACGGGTGCTACGGGCGCTGGTGGAGGACCTGCTGGAGATCTCCCGGCTGGACGCGGGCGCGGAGTGGGCCGATCGCCGTCCGGTGCCGCTGGGCCGGGTCGTCGAGGAGTGCGTGGCCCGGACGAAGCTTGCGGTTCGGCTGACGGTGACCGGTGATCCGGTGGTCGACACCGATCCGCGGCGCATCGACCGGATCATCACGAACCTGGTCATCAACGCCCACCGCCACGGGCGCGCTCCGGTCGAGGTCGCCGTGAACGACACGACGATCGTCGTACGCGACCACGGCCCCGGATTCCCGGACAGGTTGCTGGCGGAGGGGCCGCAGCGTTTCCGTACGGGCGGGGCCGAGCGTGGCCACGGCCATGGCCTGGGCCTGGCCATCGCCGCCGGACAGGCACGGGTGATCGGCGCCGATCTCGCCTTCGCCAACGCCCCGGACGGCGGCGCGACGGCCACGCTTCGCCTTCATTACCCGGTGTAGTTCGAGTTTCCCTTCTCGATCTCTACGGATCACGACCAGTGGTAGGCCAGGTTCACGGCTAGTGCGGCCACCGCGGTGAAGAAGAATCCGCCCCAGTTCACGAGCTTGCGGGAACCCACTCGCAGGTGCGCCAGGAGCGCGCCGACGAAGTACAGCACGAGGCTGTAGGCGGCGAGTGTGCCCAGCATCGGCACGGCGAACCCGCCCAGCAGCCCCAAAGAGCCCGCCGCCAGCATCATGCCCAGCACCGGTACCCACGACCGTGGCAGGCGCTTCATGTCCGCCTGGGCCTTGGGAAATTCGTGGCCGATCAGGTAGACGACGGCGGCGCTGCCGAACAAGAGCGCGGCGAAGATGGTGACCGCGACATAAGCGGTGAACATAAGCTTTCCTTTGCGGTTGTCAGCTGCGAGAACTTCCGTCGAGGAAGCCGGCCCGGGCATTGTTGATCACTGCGATCCGGGTCCCAGCAGTCCGACGAAACAACCGCGGAAAACGTCAGGCGACGCGCCGACCTCACAGTCCCGTGGGCTGTCTCGTCGAACGGGTGAGGGCAGCCGCGAGCAAGGGAGCCATCGTCACCATGACCACCCCATCCGATCCGGGACTGAGCGCGATCATGAGTGAGCGGCGTCAGCTGATCAATCTCGCCTATCGCCTCCTGGGCTCCCTGGCCGACGCGGAGGATGTCGTACAGGAGACCTACGCCCGCTGGTACGCCATGACCCGGCAGCAGCAGGACGCCATCGAAGTCCCCGGCGCCTGGCTGACCACGGTCGCCAGCCGCATCTGCCTGGACCTGCTCGGCTCGGCACGGACCCGGCGCGAGAGCTACGTCGGCGAATGGATCCCCGAGCCGCTGCCCGACCCCACGGAGTGGATCACCGGGCGGCCGGTCGACCCGGTGGACCGCGTCACCCTCGACGAGTCGATCACCATGGCCTTCCTGGTCGTGCTCGATTCGATGACCCCCGCCGAGCGCGTCGCGCTCGTCCTGCACGACGTCTTCCGCTACTCCTTCGCCGAGGTGGCCGAGATCGTCGGCCGTACGCCGGGGGCCTGCCGCCAGCTGGCCTCCTCGGCCCGCCGCCGTCTTGCTGCCTCGCAGGCGCCGACAACTCCGGCGGCGCGGCAGTCCGGCATCGTCAGGGACTTCAAACAGGCATGGGAGGCCAAGGACATCGACGCCCTCATCGGCCTCCTCGACCCCGACGCCACGGCGATCATCGACGGCGGCGGCCTGGTCAGCGCCGGACTCCACCCGATCGAAGGCAGCGAGCGGATCGCCCGCTACATCCTCGCCCTCGCCGGCAAGGCACCCGACCTGACCATCCTGGAGCGTACGGTCAACGGTCAGCCCGGTCTGGTGGCTCAGCAGAACGACGTCACTGTGACGGTGACGGCGTTCGAGGTCGAAGACGGCCGGATCAGGCGCATCTGGGCGGTACGCAACCCCGAAAAGCTCCGGCCATGGACGGCGGCCACCTCGCGGTAGCGTGACGCGGCGATCCGGGGTTACCTGGACGGGTGATCGCGCGGGAGGCAGGCAGCATGGTGTGGGAGTACAAGATGAAGCGACTCGGCGAAAAGGTCAGCCGCAGCGAGTTGCAGCGGCAGTGCGACGAACTCGGCGCGGAGGGGTGGGAACTGGTGGGGTTCACCCCGGTTGTGGAGTTGAAGGATGAGTCGGTGTCGTTCGATCGGCATTCCCCAGGGTGCTTGATGGTCTTCAAGAGGTCGTGGGTGCGGGAACCGGGCTGACCTGGCTGGGGCGCGGCGTGACGCCCGGAGGGGTGGCGCGAATGTGTCGTCGCGCCACCCCAAGAGGTTCCGGTCAGGGATCGTTCGGCTTGGGGTTGTGCGGGCTACCGCCACCACCACCGCTGCTGCCGTTGTTGCCGGCGAACTGGATGGGCTGGTAGTTGGGCAGGACCACGGTGTTGGCCGAGGCGTCGGAGCCGTCGGTGCTGAGCGTCTTGTACACGGTCCAGATGAACTTGGCGAAGCCGAGGACCTGACCCCAGTCGATGCCGTTGTTCCAGTGCACGATCGACACCGCGTACGTCTGTTCGGCGATGTCCGGTGAGACCTGCCCGGACCAGTTCTCCGTACGCTTGGAGTAGCCCAAGGCGGTGCCGTTGACACCCCAGCAGTCGCCGCCGACCTCGCCGATGACCATGCCGTCGACGTTGAGGAGCAGGGCCTTGGCGCACAGGCGGACGCCGGTGAGGTAGACGCCCGACTCGACCGTCGAGACGCCGTAGACGTTGCCGCTGGCGTAGACCTTGACCGTGGTGTCGATGGTCTTGTTCTGGTTGTTGGCGTGCCAGGAGTGGAGCGACGCCTCGGCGACCAGTCTGTCGGCGCTGGCCGGCGGTGACGCGACGACGAAGCCGGTCAGGGCGATGAGGGCGGTGAGTAATGCGGTGATCAGTCTTCTGGGGGTGCCCATGGAGGCCTTTCCGTTCGTGGTGCTCGGGTGATCCGTCCGAATTCTCACCACGTGGCCATTCACCGGCGAAGAGCCACCGACCCGTAATCGGGAAGGTCCGTCATTTCACGGATGCCGCCCTGTCAGGGGTACGTCGTTCAACGGATCCCGCGGCCGGGCCCGCCCATCCACCATGTCCAGGTGACCTCACGCCTGACCCGACGACCGGCGGACCAAGGCCGCGCGGGTGTTGACGCCGAGCTTGCGGAAGACCCGGGCCAGGTGCGTCTCGACCGTGCGCGGGCTCAGGTACAGCCGCTCGCCGATCTGCCGGTTCGTCAGGCCCTCGCCGACCAGCTCGACGATCTCGCGTTCGCGCTCCGACAGCCGCCCGCCCGCCCCATGGGCCGCGGTGCCGCGCTGCCTGCGCCCGGCCTGCGCCGCCGGCCACGGCGCACCGACCCGCGTGAACAGGGCCTTGGCCTGGCCGAGCTGCTCCTGCGCCGTGCGGACGTCGCCCGCGTCCGCGCTCACCTCCGCCAGCAGCATCCGGGCGAAGCCTTCGCCGACGGGCAGTCTGGCCGTGACGAGACACGCCACGGCCTCGCGAGCCGCCGCGTCCGCCTCGTGCGGGCGGTCCGCGGCCATCGCCAGCGTCGCGCGGGCCGCCTCGACGTCGGCGGACCGGGCGGGCGGCGCTCCCGACGCCACGACCGCGACGGCCCGCTCGTACCACTGCCCGGCCGCCGTCAAGTCGCCGCAGGCCGCCTCCGCCCGCGCGCGACGGGCGAAGACACTCGCCGCGCCGGGCCCCAGCCCCGACGGATCGCCACCGACGCGGGCGGCCAGGAACCGCCGGCAGTCCTCCGTACGGCCGACCGACAGCAGCACCTCCGACACCACGTCGTCGGCGATGGTCCGCCACCACGCCGAGCGCATTCCCGGACCGTGCAGCACCTCCTCCACCAGCGGCACGGCGGCCTCGGGACCCGCCTGCCACAGCAGCGGCCGGGACTTGACCACGTGCGCGAACGCGAGCATCTCGGCGCTGCCGAGATGACGCGCGATCTCCTCCGCCTCCTCGGCGTCGGCCAGCGCCGCCTCGATCTCGCCCAGCGCGGAACGGACCATGGCCCGTGCCGCGTGCAACAGGGGGACGACGTTGTCGCGACCGTGGTCACGGGCGACCTGCAACCCGCGGGCCAGGTGCCGCAGCGCGTCGTCGTGGTGGTCGACCATGAACTCGCCCCACGCCAGAGGTGCCACGAAGCCGAGGTCGTCGCACAGCTCGCGATCGGTCAGGGCGTCCATGAGCGCCTTGGCGCGGGCGAGCAGGCGATATCCGTCGGCGAAGTGACAGCGGTACAGCTCGGCGACCGCGAGCAGCGTGACGGCCGAGGCCGATGTCCCCGGCCGGGGAGACCTCCGCACGGTCGCCCGCTCCCCCTGGGGGCTCTCCTGGTCCAGCTGGTCCAGGGCCTGTGAGGCGTTGTCCGCGGCCGAGTCCCACTGGCCCTGCAAGAGGTCGATCGCCGCCAGCTCCACCAGGAGGGGCGGCCTGCCCGCGGAATCGTCCACCCTGGCCAGCTCGCCGGTCAGCAGCGCCCTGGCCTCTTCCAGCCGTCCCAGCGACCGTTGCATCGCGGACAGCAGCCCCACCGCCCGGTCCCTGCTGCCGTCGCCTTCCCGTACGAGCTCGTCCAGCAGCCCCCGGGCCTCCTCCAACCGCCCGGACACGGCGAGCGCCGCGGCGAGCGACATCCGCAGCTCCGGCGTCGCGTCAGCGGGCGACGCCTCCAGCGCGGCGCGGAACCATCGCGCCGCCGTCGCGGGCGCGTTGACCGACACAGCTCCCGCCGCCGAGACGAGCAGCGCGGCCCCGTCCGCGTCGCCCACGCCTATCGCGTGCTCCATGTGCACCGCGCGGCGGACGTCCGAGGCGCCCCGCGAGAGCAGGTGCTCCGCCGCCCGGCGATGTGCCGCCCTCCTCCAGGAGGGCCCGGCCAGCTGGTACGCGGCCGCGCGAACCAGCGGATGCCTGAACACCAGCGCCCGCCCTGCCGTGCCGAGGACCCTTCGGCGCACCAGTTCGTCCAGCGCCGGCTCGACGGTACGGGGGTCCAGCCCGGAGACGGCCGCCACGAACGCCACATCCACGTCGTCACCGGCGACGGCCGCCGCCTGGGCCACCAGTTGCCGGTCCGGGTCCAGCCCGGCGAGCTCGGCCGCGATCAACCGGTCAAGGGCATCGGTCCCGGTGACCTCCGTGAGAGCACCGGTGACCTCCGCGAGGTCGGCGGCCGGGGTGTCCGGCAGCGTGGCCAGGATCTCCAGGAACAGCGGGTTGCCGCCGCTGCGCTCGTACAGCCGCCGCCTTCCGGGACGGGACAGTTGCCGCCTCCCCGGACGGGACGGCTGCCCGGCGAGCATGGTGTCGGCCTCGGCGGCCGACAGCGGGCCGAGCGGCAGGTTGACGACGTTCGCCGAGGTCAGCGACCGGGCCAGCCCTCTGGGCAGCTCGCCGGTACGGCAGGCGAGCACGATCACGGCGCTCGTGTTCGGCGGATGTCTGATGTGATAGTCGATCACCTCCACCGAGGCGTCGTCGGCCCACTGCACGTCGTCCATCAGGACCACCAGCGTGCTCGACTCGCCCATTCGCTCCACGCCCTGACGCATCTCACGGAAGCGGCGGTGGCGGTCCAGACCGGCCAGGTCACCCGTCCCGCTCTCCCGCGACAGCAGCGCGCGCAGCCCATCGAGGTGTCCGGCGAGGTCGGGATGCTGGTGGGCGTCGGCGAGCGCGTCTTGCACGATCCCGTACGGCGCGCTGCGCTCGAACTCGGTGGCCCGTCCGGCGATGGCCGTAACGCCACGTTCGCGGGCGAGGTCGGCGAACGCGCCCAGCATCCGGGTCTTGCCGATGCCCGGCTCACCGGTCAGCAGCACAAAGACCCACTGCCTCCGCGCGTCCAGGAGACCTGACAGGTGGGCCAGTTCGGCGGTTCTGCCGACCAGTGGACGCGGGCTCTCGAACACCTGCTGCCTCCCACGGACACGCCGCTCTCGGCCGGGAGGATCGCCCGGACATGATCCATGTCTATCCCACGTAAATCCCCGCCAAAGCAGCGGACGGCATCTGCCTCAAGGCCGTGTGGCCTTCTGGTGCGAGCCGTGGCAATTGACGCTCCACATAATGTCGAACATAAGTTCGCATTAGGTCTTCCCGAGACGACCCGCGCGGATTACGATCTTGGTGCTGGTCGGTCCAGACCGGCTTTCCATGCTGATGAGGCCGTCATGGACGCGCCACAACGGAACGGGGATGATCGATGATCCGACGCAGGCTGCTCGCGCTAGGTGTCGGCGTAGGGCTGCTGGGCGCCACCGCCGTCGCCACGCCCGCTCAGGCCGCGGACGTGGTGTCGGCCCCGCTGGCCAGCATGGCGGGTGGGCAGCAGGTCGCGACGTTCTGGCTCGCCGATGGGGGCGCCAACCTCAAGAGCGCCACGCCCTACGCCCCACCGGCCGAGATCCACGGGGAACGCACGTCCGACGCCGTCGTTCCGTCCGGTAAGCCCGGTCTGGTGGTGCCGGTGCCTCCGGAGGCGGAAGGGCAGCTGCCTCAGACCTCGGGGAAGGTGTTCTTCGTCGGCGCCGACGGTCAGCCGCATTGGTGTTCGGGCACCGCCGTCCAGTCGGCGTACCGCAACCTCGTCGCCACCGACGCGCACTGCGTGTACGACATGGAGGGCGCCTCGGCCACGGTCGACAAGTGGGCCTTCGTGCCCGGCTACTCCGAGGGCGCCACCCCGTTCGGTCTGTACGTCGGAAAGCAGGCGTTCACCCACTACGACTTCACGACGTACAGGGATCAGGACCGCGACTTCGCCTTCGTGAACGTCTACTACGGCGTCGTCCCCTCCGCCTCAGGAGCGCTGACCAGTAATGGGAGGCTGGCGGACATCGTCGGCGCGCAGGGCCTCGCCTTCAATCAGACGATCGACCAGACGACGACGACGGCCGTCGACGTCTTCGGCTATCCAGCCGGTCCCCACCCCGACGGGACTCGGCCCTACACCGGCGCGACCCTCGAGCGATCCACCGGGCAGACCTTTGTCATGAGGCTCTCCGACCCGCCCGCCGACCAGCCCGTCGGCGTCGACTCGCCGTTCACCGGCGAAGGCTCCCTCGGCTCCTCCTGGCTGCAGAGCTACCGCGACGACCAGGGCCTCGGCTATCTCAACGGCATCACGACCGGCGTCTCCGACACCGACGGCGACGGCCGTTACGACACGGGAGTCTCCCCGTACTTCGACAGTGGGCTGTTCACGATCTATCGCGCCGCGGCCGCGACCTGGAGCGGCCGTATCACCATCACCTGAACAACCCGGTCAGTACGGGTGCCGGTCGGGCTTGTTCATCCACGCCGCACAGGCCTTGGCGCCGAGTTCGGGCTGAGCCTGCTGGATCAGGATCCTTCGCTCGTCGAGAGGCCGGGTGAAGTCCTGGTACTGGAACTCGTCGTCGAAGCCGATCTTCTTCGTCGCCGCCAGGTCGAAGGCGAAGTAGACCCTGTCGATACGTGACCAGTAGATGGCGCTCATGCACATCGGGCAAGGGGCGCCACTGCTGTAGAGCGTGTATCCCATGAGCATCCGGGCCCGCTCCGGCATGAGATCCGGGGATCCCTCAGGGCGTGGCACGAGCTCCAGTGTCGATTCGTTCTGTTGGCTCTCCGGTATGGAGGGGGCCCGGGAATTCAAGATCTGAATGGCCTTGCGGATGGTCTCCACTTCGGCATGGGCCGTGGGGTCGCCGGTGAGAAGGACGCGATTCTGCCCTCGGGCGATGATTTCTCCATCGTTGGTGAGGACCGCACCGAAAGGGCCGCCCCAACCGTTCTCTACGGACTCGATAGCGAGCCGTACCGCTTCCGCCATGAAATCCTTGGAGTCCATTCCGAACCCTCCGATCCGTAAAAGGCGGTTGAAGTTTCGGCCCTTCGCCGATCTGGTCAACCGCCGCATCCTGCTCCTTACCCGGGCGTTGCTGCACTACACTCGGCCTTATGAAGCCTGGTGGTGGCCACAGTCCCGACGGTCAGGGCGCGACCGTGGTTATTTCCTCGACAGTTCGCCAAGGCCGCGACAATGATTATGAGCGGTGGCAGGAAAAGACGACTGAGATCGCCCGTGGTTTCCCCGGGTTCGAGGGCACCGAGCTTTATCCGCCGATCGCCGGCGAGCAGAATTCATGGGTCGTCGTATTTCGCTTCTCCAGCATCGGGCAATTGACCGCGTGGCTTGATTCCGAGGTGCGGCGGAAACTGCTCGACGAGGTTCGCCCGATGCTGGAGGAGCCCGCGTCGCAGGAGGTTCTCGCCGGGGGGACGGCGGTCCGGGAAGCCGTCACGGCGGTGATCTCGCACAATGTGCGGCCGGGACGCGAGGCCGACTTCGCGCGCTGGCAGGAGAAGGTCCGTAAAGCGCAGGAGAGGTTCGCGGGCTTCATGGGCACCGAGGAGTTCGAGCCCGTGAGTGGTGTCCAGGATCGCTGGGTCGTGCTGCTGCGCTACGACACGCGTGAGCATCTGGACGAATGGCTCGGGTCCGACAGCCGCGCGAAACTGCTGGAGGAGGGTCGTGACTACTTCGTCGACTACGACGTGCGGAAGGTCCAGTCGGCGTTCAGCGGCTGGTTCCAGTTCGGCCGCGAAGCGGGAGACGGCGCCCCGCCGAGCTGGAAACAGGCCATGACCGTGCTGCTCGTTCTCTATCCCACGGTGATGATCCTCAACCTGACAGCGGTCCGTGGGTTCGCGATGGCGCACCTGCCCGGATATCTCGCCATGTTCCTCAGCAACGTGTTGAGTGTCACTGTCCTGACGTGGCTGGCCATGCCGCTGGTGAACAGGGTCTTCGCGGGATGGCTCGTACCCGGCCGGACGACTTCCGCCCGCGCGAACGTGGTGGGCGCCGTCGTGATCGCGCTCTGCTACGCGGTCTCCATCGCCGTCTTCGGGTTGATCGGCGGCTAGAACCAGCCTGCTCGGACAACTGTCCGACTGGCGGTCGCCCGCTGATATAATCAGGCGATTCGCCGCAGGTGCCACGGCCGGGACGCCGCCGCCATGCGGACAACCGAGCAGAGGAAGACCTCCCATGGCGCGCGCCGAGACCGGACCCGATTTCATCGAGGCGCTGGCCCGTGGCCTCGATGTCATCAGAGTGTTCCAGCCGGGACGGGCGAGCATGTCGCTGACCGAGGTGGCCACCGCGGCCGGGCTGGCCCGTCCGACGGCCCGGCGCATCCTGCTGACCCTGCAGGAGCTGGGATACGCGCGGGCCGAGCAGGGTGGCTTCGCACTCACCCCGCGCGTGCTCGAGCTCGGCATGTCGTACGTGCGCTCGATGGGTCTGTGGGAGGTCGCCCGGCCGCATCTGGAGCGGCTGGTCGAGCAGACCAACGAGTCCTCCTCGATCGCCCAGCTCGACGGGTCGGACATCGTGTACGTCGCCCGGGTGGCCGTGCCGAAGATCGTCGCCCTTCGGGTGCAGATCGGGACGCGGTTCCCGGCCCTGCAGACCTCGCTCGGCAAGGTGCTGCTCGCCGCGCTGCCGCCCGCTGAGGTGGGCCGGGTCCTGGCCGAGCCGAGCCGCTCGGGCATCCAGCCGCGCTGGGAGCCGGACGCGGAGGAGCGCGACGCGGCGCTGCGGGTGGTGCGGGCCAAGGGCTGGGCGCTCACGGACGAGGAGCTCTCGCTGGGCATCCGATCGGTGGCCGCGCCCCTGCGCAACGGGCTCGGCGAGGTCATCGCGTCCGTCAACGTCAACGTGCACGCCGCCGAGACCTCCGTACGGAAGCTGACCCAGGAATACCTGCCGCTGCTGCTCACCACGGCCGGCGCGATCAGCGCCGACTGGGCGCAGTATGAGACGGTGCCCGAGGTCACCGCCTCATGATCACCCCAGCGGCTCAGGTGGCGATGTCGGGATAGGGCATGGCGAAGTGCGCGAGCCGCTGGGCGTACTCGAGCTGGAATCCCAGAGGCTCGTGGTCCCGCTCGAACATCGCGATGAACAGCGTGAGCGTGAGGAAGGGATGCGCCCCCAGCCCGAACAGCGCCGGATAGTCGTGCGTGGCCAGCGCCTCGCGCTCGACGTCGTCGAACCGCAGCCAGGTGGAGGACTCACCGTCGTGGCAGTTGAGGATGCGGTTGGCGTAGTCGGTCTCCCACATCGCCACCGTGCCGAGCGGGTCCTCGCGGTAGCGCTCGACGAGCTCGGGATCGCGGTCGACGGTGAACAGGAACTTGTCGAGCAGGTACTTGCTCATGAGCCGCCTCCGGTGGGATACCAGGTGAAGTAGGCCTCCATGGTGTGGAACAGGTCGTACGTGTCGACGTAGTCGGCCTTCCTGCCCTCGCCCGCGACGCCCATCATCAACATGAAGTCCATGAACCCGTGGGTGGCGTTGCCCGGCGTCCACAGGCTGTCCAGCGTGACCTCGGCCAGGCAGCCCTCGATGTCCCCGGACGCGATCCAGCCGACGGCCTTCTGGTCGAACTCCGGGTCGGGCCCGTGCGGGCCGAACTGGCGGGGGCCGCCGAGCTCGAGCGACAGGTGCCCGGTGCCGATGACCGCGACCCTCTTGTCGGCCGGCCACGCTTCGACCAGTTGCCGGATCGTCCTCCCGAGCTGGACGAACCTGGCCGGGCGCGGTAACGGCGGCGCGAAGATGTTGGTGTAGATCGGCACGATCGGCAGGTCGTTCTGCGGCCGGAGCGTGATGATCGGGCACGTGATGGAGTGGTCGATCCGCAGCTCGTTGGAGAAGGCCAGGTCGAACCCGGCGTCCATGCCTTGCCGCAGCACGTACGCCGACAGGTCCTCCTGGCCCTTGAACAGCATTCTCGGCAGGCCGAACTCGCGCTCCTCGTTGTAGAAGTTCGCGTCGTAGAAGGGGGCCTTGCCGACCAGGAACTGCGGCATGTTGTCCAGCCACAGCTGGTGGAAGTGGTCCGAGCCGACCATCACCAGCACGTCCGGGCGGGCCCGGGTCAGCGTCTCCCGGAACGCCTCCACCTTGCGTACCCACTCGTCCGCGAACGGCGGGCGGTCCTCCCCGGTGGCGGTGCTGGCCCGGTAGAAGAAGGGATGGTGGGTGGACGCGATCACCGCGACCAGTTCAGCCATGCGAACCTCCTGGGGGATGTGGCTCGGGTGAGACGGACCGGTGGTTCAGGTCGACCGACAGGAAGATCTCGTTGGCCACCGGGCGACGCAGCTCCTCGGCCAGCTGCCCGATCAGCCCCGCCGTCCTGGCCAGCAACGCGAACCCGCGCAGCAGCTCCAGTGGCAGCCCCAGGTCGGCGAGCGCCGCGCCGCAGACCCCGGCCCCGTTGAGCGGCAGCGTACGGCCCAGCACTCGCGGATGAACGCGGCCGATCGCGGCGAACAGCGACAGGTGCGGCCCGAGGAGCCCCTCCTCTTCGGCGATCTGGAACAGCCGCGGCGTCCGGGGGTCGACCTCCTTGTGCACGTGGTGGCCGAGGCCGGGGATGCGCCGCGCCGCCGTACGTTGGGCCGACACGACGTCCAGGGCGACGGCGTCCCACCCGGCGTCGTCGTCCGGCGGCGGGCCGTCGAGCGAGGTCAGCACGTCGTGCAGGAACCGGCCGCTGTCCTCGGTGACCCCGAGAAAGCGGGACCCGCCGCCGAGCAGCCCGGCCGCCAGCGCGCCCTGTACGGAGTCGGGCGCGGACAGGTACGTCAGCCGGGTCACGATCGCCGTGGGCGTGAACCCGTGGTCGGCCAGCGCGGCGAGCACGGCTTCGAACACGCGGGTCTCGCCCGGCGTCGGCCGCCGCTGGGTGGCCAGCCAGAAGGCCAGCTCGCCGAAGCCGACCTTGCCCATGACCTCATCGGCCAGGTCGTGGCCGAGGAGCGTGATCGACGTGGGCGTCGACGCGCCGAGCGCCGTAGGGTAACCGCCGTTCACGGAGTCAGCCATGCGCGCAGCTCCTCGCCGTGTTCGTCGAGGTCGGGCGGTGGTAGCCGGTAGCTCACCGGGGTCTCGGAGAACCTGATCGGATGCCGTGTCGTCGGCATCGCGCGCTCGCCCTCCCCGGCGGCCACGACCGGGTCGAGCCCGAAGCGCTCGGCCATCGCGAAGCCCCCGTCGATCGTGTTGATCGGCCCGCTCGGCACCCCCGCCTCGACGAGGAGCTGGAACCACTCCACGGCGCCCCGCTTGACCAGCCGCTCGACGAGGATGGGCCGCAGCTCCTCGCGGTGCGCCACCCGGTCGACATTGCGCGCGAACCGTGGGTCGCTGGGGACGTCCGGGATGCCGAGGACCTCACAGAGCCGGCGGAACGACCCGTCGTTGGGCGCCGCGATGATCAGGTCGTTGTCCGCGGTCGGCAGCGGCTCGTACGGGAACACGCTCGGGTGCGCGTTGCCCATCCGGTACGGCACGGTGCCGCCCGCCACGTACGCCGAGCTGTGGTTGACCAGCCCGGTGAGCGCCGACGACAGCAGGTTGACCTCGACCAGCTGCCCCTGCCCCGCAGCGTCGCGATGCCGCAGCGCGGCCAGGATGCCGATGACGGCGTGGTTGCCCGCCATGACGTCGAAGACCGAGATCCCGGCCCGGTACGGCGGCCCGTCCGCGTCGCCGGTGAGGCTCATCAGGCCGGAGATGGCCTGGACCATCAGGTCGTAGCCCGGCACGTCGCGCCCGGCGCCCGAGCCGAACCCGGTGATCGAGGCGTACACGACGCCCGGGTTGGCGGCCCGTACCGACGCGAAGTCGAGGCCGAACTTGGCCAGCCCGCCCGGCTTGAAGTTCTCGATCAGTACGTCGGCGCGGCGGGCCAGCTCCCTGGCCACCGCCGCGTCGGCCGGGTCGCGCAGGTCCAGCGCGATCGACCGTTTGCCGCGGTTGACGCCGAGGTAGTACGTCGACACGCCCTCGCGCACCGGCGGCATCCACGTACGCGTGTCGTCTCCCTGCGGGCCCTCGACCTTGACCACGTCGGCGCCCATGTCCGCGAGCAGCATCGTGGCGTACGGACCGGCCAGGATCCGGGAGAAGTCGGCCACCAGGACACCTGACAGCGGCCCATCGCTCATTGACTCACCCTCCGTCGTCCGTTCAACGGACATTGGTCCGTTGAACTCTAACCGGAAAATCCCCTGCTTGACATCCTCTGCCGCGCTTCTAGAGTTGCGCTGACCGTACAGCGGACACTCGTTCGGCAACGCGGCGCGAGGCGGTAAGGAGAGGGCGATGGAGTCGATGGACGGACGGCCCGTGGTGCTGCGCGGCGGCACCGTGCTCCCGATGGACGAAGGGCGGCAGGTGCTCCCCCGCACGGACGTCCTCGTCGCCGGCGACCGGATCGGGGCCGTGGGGCCCCATCTGCAGGTGCCGGACAATGCCGTCGAGATCGACGCGAGCGACGGCATCGTGATGCCCGGGATGATCGACACCCATCGGCACATGTGGCAGACCGCCATGCGCGGCTACGGCGCGGACTGGACCCTGACGCAGTACTTCGTCTGGTACTACCTGGAGCACGGGAAACTGTTCCGGCCCGAGGACGTGCACGCGGGCAACCTGCTGGCCGCGCTCGAAGCCGTCGACGCCGGGGTCACGACCGTCGTCGACTGGTCGCACGGTCTCCAGACGGTCGACCACGCCGACGCGGCCGTGGACGCGCTCCAGTCGGCGCCCGGCCGGTACGTCCTCGCGTACGGCAACATCCAGCAGCCACCCGCGGCGTGGACGGGCACGCCGGAGTTCCGCGACTTCGTGCGGCGCCGGATCACCGGTGACGACCTGCTCGGCTTCCAGCTCGCCTTTGACGTCCTGGGCGACCCCGCCTTCCCCGAGCGGCCGGCCTTCGAGGTCGCCCGCGAACTCGGCGTCCCGGTCACCACCCATGCCGGAGTGTGGGGCGCCACCGGCGACGACGGCATCCGGCTCATGCACGACCACGGCTTCATGACGCCCGAGACCGTGTACGTGCACGCCGCGTCGCTGTCGGCCGACTCCTACCACCGCATCGCCGCCACCGGCGGCTCCATCTCGGTCTCCACCGAGAGCGAGCAGAGCGCGGGCCAGGGCTACCCGCCCACCTGGGCCATCCGCGCCCACGGCATTCCCGTGTCACTGTCGATGGACACCAGCGTCTGGTGGAGCGGCGACCTGTTCTCCGCCATGCGCGCCACCCTCGGCGCCGACCGCTCTCGCCAGCATCTGGAGGCGCACGCCAGGGGCGACACGGTCACGCACTGCAGTCTGCGCGCCGACCAGGTCGTGGAGTGGGCCACCCGCGGCGGCGCCCGCGCCCTCGGCCGCGACGATCTCGGCGTCATCGCCGCCGGGAAGAAGGCCGACCTGGTTCTCATCAGGAACGAGGCTTCGCCGGTGTCGTTCCCGTTGCTCAACCCGTACGGGCACGTCGCGTTCCAGGCTCAGCGCGGGGACGTGCACACGGTTCTGGTCAACGGCCGGGTGGTGAAGCACGAGCACCGCCTGGTCGGCGTCGACCTCGCCGCGGCCCGCCGCGCCGCCGATCGGACGATCGAGTATCTGCGCTCGACGATGGGCGAAGAGGCATGGCAGAAGGGGATGAACCCCGACATTCCCGAGACGACCATCCTCGATAATCCGTATACCTATACCGACTACCACAGCGCCTCGACCCACACCGCCGGGTGACGAATACTATTCATTCTGGAATCGGCCCGCCCGATTTAATGTCCGGCCGGAATAGATGCATCTCCTTGGCTGCTTTCGACGGCTATTGACGTGCGGAATGACGTGACTATCGTTGAACAGGTTAAGAAGGGTGCGGTCCATGCGCTGACTGCCGCCGGGACCGCCAGACTGCCTGGCAGATTCCCACGAGGAGGCACCGTGGTCGCGGTGAAACCCGAAATGGTCATCGACGACGAATTCACCGAGCTGGACCAGCTTGAGGTGATCGAATCCAGCGAGCTCAAGCTCAGCGGGTCGTACCACTCCTACACCTACAAGGCGGCGGAGGACACCGGCGACCTACCCGCCAAGGGCTGACGAGGCTGTCGGCCGGTCCGGTGGAATCGCGCGACGCCGACGTTCTGCTCCTGTTTCCGCCGCAGACCGAAGCCAGGTTCTTTCCCTATTTGAGCCTGCCTTATCTCACCGGTCATCTACGGCGGCACGGGCGGCGGGTCCACCAGGCCGATCTGAACATCGCCCTCTTGCACGACCTGCTGGAGCATCCGGAACTGCTGGGCGACGTGGTGCGCGAGCAGCCGGACGACGGGGCGGGCACCTGGTACCGAGGGGCGATGGCCGACGTCGTGGCCCGATACGTCGACGAGCTCCGTGCGCATGTCCTGCGGAAGGAGCCGGCCGGAGAGCTGGGCCCCGCTCGTGCGGTCAGGCTCGCCCATCACGCGATCGAGCTGCTGGTGCGCGATACGTTCCTGGTCCGGACGTGGCAGGATCTGGCCCAGCTCGACGACGCGGTGCGGCGGTCCGCCCGGTTGCCGCCCGCCGCGTCGGGGATACCGCTTGAGCGGCTGCACCTCATGGTCGAGGCGCTGCTGGCCCGGCACCGGCCGCGCGTGGTCGGCCTGTCCGTGGCGTTCTTCAGCCAGCTCGCCCCCGCGCTGCTCATCGCCGCCTGGATCAGACGGCTGCGGCCGGACGCCAAGATCTGCCTCGGTGGCCAGCAGGTGATGCTCCGGCACGAGGAGCTGGCGCGGCTGCCCGGCGTACGGGCCGCGGTGGACGCGCTGTGCTGGACCGCCGGCGAGCAGCCCCTCGAACGCTGGCTGGACGCGCTGGACGGGAACATCCCGGCGGACGCGGTCCCCGGCATGACCTGGCTGTCGCGCACCGCGCCCGCCTATCGCTCTGAGGAGCCGGTCACGCTGCGCTTCCACGACCTCGGGCCGCCCGACTTCGCCGGGCTGCCGGTCCGGTCGTACCTCAACGAGACCATGGAGGTCGCGATCATCTCGTGCGTCGGCTGCTACTGGGGGCGGTGCGCGTTCTGCTCGTACGGCAATCGGTCCCTGGCGCCGGGCGCCTACCAGCAGGGTACGGTGCGCCAGATCGCCGACGCCGTGGAGAGCGTGGTCCGCGACACCGGCGCGGCCTTCGTGTCGATCTCCGATGAGAACACCAACCTGCGGCTGATCGTGAAGGCGATGCGCGAGGTGCGCGAGCGCGGCGTCAATGTGGGGTTCGGCGTACGCAGCAGGCTGGACGCCACCCTGGCCGACCCCGAGTTCTGCCGGAGCCTCGCCGAGGTGGGGTGCGAGCTGATGTCGGTCGGCTATGAGGGGACCTCCCAGCGGCTGCTCGACCTGATGGACAGAGGCGTGCGGGCGGCCGACTACCAGCGGATCGTCGAGAACGTCGCGGCGGCGGGCATCGTCCTGCGGTTCTCGGTGATGGGGTACGTCTTCGACGAGACGCCCGCCGAGTTCGAGGAGTCCCTGCGCTTCCTCGCGGCGAATCAGGAGCGCATCGGCATCGACGCGCTGGAGCTCATGGTGTCCGAGCCCGGCAGCAGGCTGGCGGGGGACCCGGACGGCTTCGGCCTTTCGCTGGACACCTCGGGTGCGCTCGCCGGCAATCCGGAGCTGAGCTACCTTTCCGGGCGGGTCGGGCATCCCCTGACGGTGCCCGGCGGGCCCACTCGGGCGGAGGCGCTCGATCGCCTGGTCCGCGTCTTTCACACGGTCAAGCCGGGCAAGGTGAGCGCGATCCTGCCCCGCCGCACCGGGGCCCGAGCCACCGTCGCAGCCGTCAGGCCGTATCCATGGGTACGGACGGTGCCGGCGGAGGTCGACGCGGCCGGGTTCACGGGGGCGAAGCGCGAAGCGGACACGTACCGCCGGATTCTGGTGGCTGATCTGGTCTGGGAGCGGTTCTACGCGCTGCCGCGGCGCGACGTCGAGCAGCGCGCCGACGGCGTGCTCGTGGCACGCACCTCCCAGGGAGGGCGGTTGCTGGCCCGCCTGGTCGAGGCGACGGCAGGCACAGAACACACGGATGAGGAACACGCGGGCGCGGAACGCTCGGATGAGGAGCATCGGGAGACGCCGCCGGTGGTCGCGGGCGGCGAGCCCTTCAGGAGGCCGACATGACGACCGACATCACGACCGGGACCATGCGGGCCGGCGAGACCGGCCCAGCCAGGCTGGGGTTCGGTCTCCTCATGGACATGCCGTGGGGCGGCGGGTCGCTCGGCCGGCGGGGCGTCGGGTTCGTGGAGACGGACGACGGCGGGGACATCACGCCACGGGTGCGCGCCTTCGCCGAGCGCCATGGCGACGACTTCGCGTACGCCGCCTTCGCCTACCAGCCCCGCTCACGCGCGACCCCGCGAGCGGCCGACTACGTCCGCACCTACGACCGCTTCTTCCAGGCGCTGCCCGCCGGGCTCGGCCGGGCCTTCCATCAGACCGAGTTCAACATGGGCACGCCCGAGCGCTACGACCGGCGCCCCGCGGCCGAGTTCACCAACGAACTCGCGGCTCGCTACGGTTTCCGCTGGGTGGTCGAGGACCTTGGCATCTGGAACCTCCGGGGCTATCCGCTGCCGTACCCGCTGCCGCCGCCGCTGACCGAGCCGGGCCTGGAGATCGCCACGCGGAACGTGGCCGAGACGGCTCATCTCCTGGAGCTGCCGCTGCACGTCGAGTTCCCCGGGTTCACCGAAGGCGGGTCGTTCGTTCTCGGGCACCTCGACGCTTTCGGGTACTTCAGGCGGCTCGCCGACGACGCCGGCGTGCACGTCACGCTGGATGTGGGCCACCTGCTCAGCTACCAGTGGCTGCGCGGGCGAACCGGCCGCCACATGGTCGACGACATCGAGGCGCTGCCGCTCGAACGCTGCCGCGAGCTGCACCTGTCCGGCTGCCAGATCGTGAAGGGCAAGTTCCGCGACCTGCATCACGGGGTGCTGCTGGACGAGCAGCTCGAACTCACCGAGTACCTGCTGCCGCGCTGCCCCAACCTGCTCGGCGTGACCTACGAGGACCCGATGTTCCGCGACGACGGCCGGCTGGTCGAGAAGTCGCGGCGGAACTACGGCCGCCTGAAGGCGCTGGTAGGCGCATGGCGCGACGGGACGACGTGATGAGCACTTCGGCGGCGCGGTCCCTCGACGGTGAGCAGCTCGCCGACCTGATCATGCGGCTGCTGCTCGACGGCCGGCTGCGGGAGCGGCTCGCCGCCGACGGCGCCGCGGCCGTGGCGGCGGACGCGGGCGAGCTGGAGTGCCTGGAGACCATCGACCTTGACGAGCTCGACGCCGCCGCCCGCCGGTTCCGCTCGACCATCTGGCGGCTCGGTGCGGGTGGCAGCCTGGCGTCGGCGTTCCCGCGCAGCGTGTCCGCCTTGGTCGCGGCTGGCATCGGCGATGCGGAGTTGCTCGACGGCTTTCTCGGGTCGCCGCGTTTCAGCAGGTTCCGGCTGGTCCCGTACTCGGGGGCCGGAGTGTCGGTGGAGGAGGCGTTCGCCGCGTTCCTGCTCGACCTGACAGAGGAGCGGGTCGCTGACGCCGCGATCCTGCGGGAGACCGTGGACCACGAGTTGATGATCGCCCTGTTCGCGGCGCTGGCGTGCGAGCAGCCGCTGTCGTTCGTCATCGAGAGCGAGGGGATCGTCGAGACCGGCCGCGGTCACGCCGCCCTGCGCCGGTACGCGCCGGCCTCGCTCACTTCCTGGGGCGAGGCCACGCCGGGCACCGGCCAAGCAAGCGTGCCGTACGCGTACTTCGCCACGCCCGCCGGGGTCACTCGCGGCGTGATCTCCGAACGTGTGGCCACGGCGTTCGCGGCCGAGCCGACGGCCGAGAGCGACGCGGCACGTCGCGCGCTGTCCCGGCGCGGCCTGTGGTGACCCGGTAAGACGTACGACCTGGAGATGAGGGACAAACCCATGCACATCGTGTTGGTGGACATGCCGTGGTCGTCGATCGACGCGCCGTCGCTCTCGCTCGGCGTGCTCAAACGCCGGGTCCTCGACGTGTTCCCGGACGCCGAGGTCGACGTCGTCCATGCCAAGCTCGACTACATCGACTGGGTGGACGAGCACGTGGGCTTCACGTTCGAGGAGTACGACACCTTCGTGAGCTCCTACTTCTCCGGTCACAGCGAGTGGATCTTCTCGGCGGCGCTGAACGAGCGGCCTCGGTGGAAGGTGGCGGAGTTCGCCGAGTTCCTCGGGGGCAGCGTGCCGGAGCCGATGCTCGCCAAGGCGACGCAACTCCACGAGCTGGCGCCGCTGTTCATCGAGGAGACCGCCGCCCGGATCGCGGCCATGACGCCGGACGTGGTCGGCTTCACCGCCACCTTCGCGCAGAACGCCGCGGCCCTCGCGGCGGCACGCGCGGTCAAGAGGCAGGCGCCGGATGCCGTCACGGTGTTCGGAGGCGCGAACTGCGAGGGTCCGCAGGGCGCGGCGATGCACCGCAATTTCCCGTTCATCGATTTCGTCGTACGCGGCGAGGGCGAGCTGGCCTTCCCGCAACTGCTCTCCGCGATCGGCGCCGACGGCGGGGACGGGGGCGATGTCAGCGAGATCGCCGGACTGTGCTGGCGCGGGCCGAGCGGCGAGTCCGTCGTGAACGCGGTGGAGGCCCGGCCGCTACCGCCCGACGCGCTGGTCCCGCCCGACTTCGGCGACTACTTCGAACAGCACGCGAGGTCCCTCGCGGGCACCTGGGTGGAACCGCGGCTCACCGTCGAAGGCTCGCGCGGCTGCTGGTGGGGCGAGAAGCACCACTGTACGTTCTGCGGGCTGAACGGCTCGCTCATGCAGTTCCGCAGCAAGGACCCCGGCCGGTTCGTGGCGGAGATCCTCAGCCTGGTCGAACGGCATCGGGTCCTCGACGTGTGGGTGACCGACAACATCCTCGACATGGCCTACCTGACGTCGATGGCGCCGCGCCTTCAGGAGTCCGGCTACGACCTGCGGATCGGGTACGAGATCAAGTCGAACCTGCGCCGGGACCAGCTGGAGATCCTGCGCGCGGCCGGCATCGACTACATGCAGCCCGGAATCGAGAACCTCAGCAGCCGGGTGCTCACCCTGATGGACAAGGGAGTGACTGGCTGCCTGAACGTACGGCTGCTGCGTGACGCGGAGACCGTCGGCATCAACCTGAACTGGAACTACCTCTACGGCTTCCCGGAGGAGTCCGAGGCCGACTACGACAGCGTGATCGACCAGGTGCCCGCCCTGGTCCACCTCATGCCGCCGTCGAACGCCACCCGGCTGAAGGTCGAGCGCTTCAGCCCGTACTTCGACCGGCCCGAGCTGGGTTTCGGGGAGCTCCGCCCGGCCGCGCAGTATCGGCACATCTACGATCTGCCCGAAGCCGAGCTCGCCGACCTCGTCTACGTCTTCGACTCCCCGCGCCGCGGCATCGACGCGGACTGCCTCGACCGCCTGCGCGCGGCCGTCGCCGCCTGGACGGACGCCTACCCGCGCAGCCGCCTGACCCACTGCGACCTGGGCGACCACATCGTGTTCGTCGACACCCGGCCCGGCTTCTCCTGGCACCTGCTCGACCTCACCGAACCGCTGGAGCTGACGGTGTTCCGCCTGCTCGACACGCCGCACAGCCCGGCGGCGCTCGTACGCAAGGCCGCGGCCCGGCACGACGACGTGACCGAGGAGCGGATCGACGAGCTGCTCGCGCGCTGGCGCGAACTCGGCCTGATCTTCTGCGACGCCGGCCAGGCGGTCCACGTCGCCCCGGCCGTCGCCAACCAGGACCTGATGCGGCTCGACGGCGAGAATCTCAGTCGCGGCGAACCGCTCGTACCGGCACTCTCGAAGGCTGCGGTACCAGTGGGGACACCCCGATGAGCACCGTCGCCGGGCTTCCGGCTCACGTACCGATGACGCTGTGGAAGGATCGCGACCCGGCGGCCATGCGGGTCCGGGGGATGTACGCGGGTCGTGTGAACGTCACCGGCGACCCCCTCGCGACCGTGTCCCGGCTGGCGGCGGACGGCGTCCAGCTCGCCCAGCTGGACGACATGGTCGATCTGGACGACCCGGGCGGCGCGGCGGCGGTGGCCGCCCTCGCCGTCATCCGCGAGCTGACCAGCCACGGGATCGCGGTCGACTGGACCCTCCGCATGTCGGTCGGCCCGGCCGGCTGGCGGCCGCTCAGTCACCTGCACCCTCCGGCGGCCGTGTACGCGGGGTCCGCCGGGGACGGCATCGCGGCCGAGTGGCGCGACACCTTCCACATCGCGAAGTGCGGCTACCGGCTCGGTCCCGGCTTCATCGAGATCCGCGACCGCCGGACGGGCTCGTTCAGGCGCCTCGTCATTCGCAACCCGAACCGCGAGGAGGCGATCGCGCCGCTGCTGCGGGGCGTGCGGGCGGCGAGCCTGGCGCCGACGGTGACGGAGCGGTATCTGCGGGCGGAACTGCTGCATCAGGTGGGGCGGTACGTGTGGTGGACGCCGTACCGGATCAGGCGTTGGCCGCTCAGCTCGACGATCCCCTAACGGCTGCTAACGGCGCCTTTAGCGGCCCTTAGCGGTTGGCGCTCACCCATGCTTCGCTTCCGTCCTGGGCGCTGTCCCGCTGGAACATCTCCAGCCATCGTTCGGTGACCGCACCCGCCTGGCGCTTGATGCCGGGCTCGGGGAGGGATTCGGGCGGGTCGACGCCCAGGTGCCGCAGGCAGCCGCGGACGGTTTCCGGGTAGTCGGCGAGCATGTCCTCGTAGTAGACGACGTGGGGGACGCGTTCGCGGCGGTCGAAATACTGCTGCCACGCCCTCGTCTCGTCGTCGAGGTGCTGCAGGTGGCGGCGGATCTCGGCGTAGTCGTAGTGGGGCTCGGACTGCGCCCGGCTGGTCGACAGGTAGATCCCGTCCACGATCCAGACGCCGGTCTGCTTCGCCAGGACGTACGAGATGGCCTGCCGGATCCGGTCCCTGCGCCGCAGCCAGATGTATTGGGGTGACATGAGAAGCTCGTCCAGGTCGACCTCGAGCCCTTGCAGGTGCTCGCCATGCACCTTGATGCCGAAAACCCCGTTCGGGCTGGTCCGGCAGGTCATTAATCGGCCGATATAGTCCTTAACCCGGCCTTCCGGATCGGCGGTGTCGAATCCCCAGCGCTCGAAATAGTCGAGAACATGGGTGTCCGCCAGATATCCGTCGGCGAAACCGGCCCGCCCGGTGTGCCAGAGCGTACGGACGAGCATATTGCTGCCGGAACGCGGCGCCGCGGCCAGGACATAGCGGGTCGGCGGCAGCCCGGCGAACGGCGGGAAGTCGAATTCCGGGCTGTTGGTCCGGAAAAAAGGGGCCACAGTCCATACCTACCACTGCGCCAGGCGATCAGTCAGGACACGACCGCCGAGCGATATCAGCCACGACCACGCCCCGATGCACTGCGGTCCGGGGGAGTCGTCGCGGGCAGCGTCACTCGTCGGCACCAGATGGGGTGTCGTCGCGGGCGGCGTCAGTCGCCGGTGCCGGGTGGGGTGTCGTCGCGGGCGGCGAAGGTCAGCGCGACGGCGCGGGCCAGCTTGCGGCACCGGCGTTCAGCGTCGCGGTCGATCCCGAGCGCCCGTATGTGGTGCATGTGCAGGAACGACGCCACCACCGACGATTCGGTCAGACGTGGAGCACCGAGTGGCAGGCGGTCCAGGTAGGCGTCCACGGCTCGCCGCCGATGCTCCCATGCCCTGACGATCCGCCAGCCGCCCGGGAGAGCCGCGAGCGTCGCCCGATCCCCGCCCGGGAGAGCCGCAGGCGCTGCCCAGCCCCCGCTCGGGTCCGCCAGGCCGACCGCTTGGCGGACGACCTCGCGGTCATTCGGGGCAGCATGCCCGGTCAGAGGGTGCTCGATCTGCCAACGCGCCCCCGCCGCCTGGCCTCTCATCAGGGCGGCCGTCAGATCGACCAGGCTCGCCGCAGTGAGCGCGTGCGGGTGTACGTGGCGCGTCGCCGACAGGGCCGCGAGCTGGGCGACCACCGCAACAGAGTCAGCCGCGAAGACGGCCTCCGCGCCGGCCAGGACCTCTTCCGACCCATACCGTGCGGTTTCCGGGTGGTACGTATCCAGGACCAGGTCACCCACGAGGCCGCGACCGCGCAACACGGCGGCCCACGCCCCGACCCGGGCGGCGGACGGACCGTAGTCGTGCTCACCGGCCAGGTGCAGGCGCAACCGCAAGTGCGGACGAGGGTCGCGGTAACGCACAAACCACCACATCGGCGGCTCGTCCCAGGTCTCAAGCAGGTCGGGCAGGTGCTTGGTGAGGATCGTGTCGACAACACCGGGATCCCCGTACAGCTTGGCGTACAGGACACGCGCCCCCGGCAGAACCCCGTCCTCCCGCCCGACCAGCGGCAGCGGCCCCGGCACCGTCACGGCGGCGGGAGCACGGGCGGGCGGCGCGGTGGCGGCCATCGAGATGACGACCTCATGCGCGCGGCGGCCGAACCAGCCGTGGTCCGCCGGTCCCGTCGCCTCCGACACGACGACGGCCTCGCCGGCGCCGTCCAGGTGGGCGCGGAGCAGCGCCAGGCTCATGGGCTCGTCCAGATCCAGGCGCAGCCGGCGATCCGCCGTACCCACGGACACGACGGCGGGCAACCGCAGGCGGGCGCGCAGTTCTGTCATGGCCCGCACCCACTCCGGCCACGGGGTGTCCGGCCCGGGCAGGACGTCGGTGGAGATGCGCCATCGGGTGGGCGCGAGCACGCTGCGGCCGTAGCGGATTCGCGGCAGGAATGGCAGACACGCCGCCGCCCCCCAGGAGAAGGCCGACACCACAGCCGCCCGAGCACGCGGGATCTCGAACAGCAGGCGCGCGATCGGCGGCATCGCATGCCGCGCCACCGCACTGCTCAGCACCGGCTCCACCACCTGCCGCCGCGACGGCGACAGCAGGTACATGCGGTCGTTGTCCGCCGTAACCGCCAGATCCCGCCAGGGGATCCGCCCGTGGGGGCCGGCACGGTGCTCGGCCAGGGTGATCAGCTCCGGCAACAGGGGTGGGGTACGGGCGACGTCCTGGGCGCGCGGATGCCGGGCCGGAAACGACAACTGCACCGGCACGGCACCGTCCACCGCAACGGGCAACCGACTGTAGACACCGACCATCGGCCTCCGGTCACTGTCCTGCCGATCACTGTCCTGCCGGTCACTGTCCTGCCGATCACTGTCCTGCCGATCACTGGCCTGCCGATCACTGGCCTGCCGGTCACTGTCCTGTTGGTCGCGGTCGCGATCACGCGGGAGGCCGTCACGCGGGTCGCCGTCCTGTCCGTCGCCGTCCTGCAAGAGATCGGTGAAGCGGCCCGCCAGGCCGGCCGCGGTGCCGTCGACGGCGAGGACCGTCAGGGTGAAGGCTCCGGCGGTCAGCGCGTCGGCGGTGGGCGCGCAGACTTCGGCGACCAGCTCCATGTACGGGAGCGGTCGCGCCCCGTCCATCCCGTCCGCCGCCAGAGCCTCGATCGCGGCGTCGTCCAGCACGATCTCCCGCTCGCCGTCCAGGGCCGCCTGCTGCGCCAGGGCGAGCAGGCGCTGATCCCTGCGCGACAGAGGCGCGGGGACGGCCGGCCCGTCGTAATGGCCAGGAAACCCCAACCCCGCCGTGGGATCGACGAGCTGCTCGATCGGTACGACGCCGCCGACCCCGTACCGGTCCAGGAACATGACGTGGTACTCCCGCCAGGCCGGATGCCCGGCCGGGTCCGGCGTCAGCCGCCATAACGCCCCGGCGGCGGACTCAGCCTCGGCAGCCACCTCCCGAGGAAGTACGACGGTGCCGCCCAGCCGCAGGTCCACCGCGAGCGGCTGAGCGACCTCGACCGGCACCACGTCCCGCATCCGCTCCCCGACCGCTCGCCTGGCCCGTACGGCGGCCTCGCCGGTCGCGCCGGTCGCGCGGTCGGCCGCCCGCAGCCCCACGTGGATCGCCCGCAGTTCCCGAACCAACCCGGCAACCTCCAACCCCCGGCCCAGCGAGCTAACCTCGGATTCCCGGCCCAGCAGGGCGGCCTCTTGTACCTGATCCTGCGAGACGGCCTCTCGTAGCCGGCCTTGCGGAACGGCCTCTACCTGGTCCTGCGGGACCTCTTGTGCCTGGTCCTGTGGGTCGGCCTTTCGTACCTGGCCCTGCGGGGTGGCGTCGCCGGGCCAGTCCGCCGCCGTGTCTCGCAGCCGGTCGAGCACGTACGCGAGCCCGTCGACGCTGGTCGAAGGAGGACGCAGGCTGGTGATCAGCACCCCGCACGTGACCAGCTCCGCAACCATCGCCTCGATCGCCGGGACCCTGGCAGCGGGGAACGTGACGGCCAGCCCGTCGACCAGGTCACCGGCCCGAACGGGTGCCTGGGCCAGCTCCATGACCGTGCGGACGGCCGCGCTGTGCCGTACCGACACCTCCGTCAGTTCGCTTCGAGCCGGATCGCCCGCGTGCGGTTGCCAGGGCACCACGAGGCGTTCCCCCCGTACGAACGCGAGATCGTTCACCATGACCGGGAGGCGATGCCGCAGCTCCGGGTCCGATTCCAGCCGGGCGATCACCGCGGCCAGCCACACGCCGTCCGCCACCGTCCGCGTACGCGAGACTCCGGCCTGGTACTCCGGCGCCGCGCCGAAGCGGAGCGGGGCCACGCCCGCGAACGTCCCGAAAGGCGTGGCTCGGCCGCGCATCCGCACCAGATACCGGGCCAGTGACAGCGCCATACGCCGGAGGCGACCGGGCCGGGGCCGACGGCCCGCGCAGACTGCCTCGATCTGGGCCGCCAGAACCGGACTGGCCAGCGAGACAGCCGCTGCCACGGGTTCCCGCGCCCAGACCTGGACGAGCCACTCGCACCACCGCTCAACGGCGGCCTCGTCATCCAGCTCGCGCGACAGCGGGACATGCGACTCGGGCCATGGCGCCCCATCCGGCTCGGGACGCGGCGCTACATACGGCTGAGGGGGCGGCGGGACATCCGGCTCGGGCCATGGAGGGAGATCCAATTCAGTCCCGTGCGCGGTGGCGCGGATCAGCGCCGTGTCAAAGTGCCGGTACGGCTGCGAACGCTGCACGCTCACGCTGAGGCCTCCCACATTGCGCGCCTGACCCGGCGGCGGTGGCCGTCCAGCTGCCGCCGGGACGGCTCGGCGGGCCCGTCACCCCCCGAGTGTCGCACGCGCGTGGCGCCCGTTCCGTACCGCGAAGACGATCAACCACGAGCTCAGGGCCTGCTCCACCGGCTGCCGAAAATCTGTAGTGGCTGCGGTAGACATTCGCGATGACGGAAGCTAGAGTTTCTGACATCGCAAGGAACGGATCCAACCGGGCAGAACACGAAGACCCCAGCACCACGACGAACTGCCCGGATGAGTTTGACGAAATACCAGGTGATGGCAGCAGGTCGGACTGACGGGGCCAGCGCAGTGGCAAGGGGCCCTGGCCGTGGATGTGCTGCCACACGAGAAGTAGGAAAAGAAGTTCGAGTAAGAGAAGGGAGTGTTGAACGCCATCGGGATCGCCCGCTGCCGGCTGATCACTCGCCGCTCGGGTACCGGAGTTCCACAGATGGGAAGGTGGTACACGGTCACGCATCCGCGATCCCCGCGTCATGGCCGTCCACTACGGCTGATGCGGACGACAGTAGACCGGCCAGATGGCCGGTAGATGGTGTTGAACCTCTTCGGGGCCCCGGCGCAATGCGCGCCGGGGCCCCCTGACGCATGCGGAAGGCATTTATGGATCAAACATCTCCAGCGCGTAGCGACCCCACACTCGCACCCAGCAAAGCCAATGACCGGTTCGACGATGAGGACTACCCCGCCTACAGCATGGGCGCGGCCGCGGAGATGCTCGGCGTCACCGCCGCCTTCCTACGCGCGTTGGGCGCCGCCAAACTGATCGAGCCGCAACGCTCCAGCGGTGGCCACCGTCGCTACTCCCGCTACCAACTACGTCTGGCGGCCAGGGCCCGCGAGCTCGTCGACCAGGGCACCGCCCTCGAAGCCGCCTGCCGCATCGTCATCTTGGAAGACCAGCTCGCCGAAGCGCTGCGGATGAACCGTGCCCGGGAGCGTTCGGACGAAGGCTGACGCCTGACGACGGTGATCACGCCTTGAGGGCTTCGCCAGGGGATCTCACCGGTCGCGCAGGCGCAAGAGGTAGCCGGTGATGTGGTCGTGGGCGGCGGCGACGGCGCGGGTGGCCAGGTTGTCGATTTCCTGCGGTGGCCGGGCGTCTCTTGGGACCAGCGTGGCGTAGCCGTGCGCCATGGACAGATGAACGTAGACGAAGTCCGTCGTCTCGGCCCAGGAGACGTCGTCGGGCAGGGCGGCCGAGGTCAGGGCCATGAGGGTGTCCATGAGGCGGCGGCCCTGCTCCTGGACGGTCTGCTTGTAGGGGGCGCCGAAGTCGTACGAGTAGACGAGGTCGACGCCGGCGCGATGGTCCAGGGCATAGCGGGTGTACGCGCCCGCGGTGGCGGCGAGCCGGTCGACCGGATCGGGCCCCGCCTGCTCGGCCGCCTGGGCCAGGAGGTCGGCGATGTCGGCGACGATGGCGGCCGCGCAGGCGGCCAGCAGAGCCTCGCGATCGGGAAAGTGGCGGTAGGGCGCCGCCGACGACACACCCGCGCGGGCGGCGACCTTGGACACGGAGAAACCCGCCACGCCGATCTCGGCCAGGAGTGCGATGCCCTCGCGGATCAAACCGGCGCGCAGGTCGCCGTGGTGGTAACCGCGTTGCGGTGTCGTTGGACTGCTCACGGCGAACGATTGTCCCCTCTTCCAGATGTTAGAGTACTCTTACTTTATGTAAGAGCCTTCTAACATTCGGAACAGAGGCGCATCATGCAGCAGCGAAATCTCGGACAACAGGGCCTGACGGTGTCGGCTCTGGGATACGGCGCGATGGGGATCTCCCTGGCGTACGGACCCTCGAACAAGGAGGAGGGGGCCGCGACGATCCGCCGGGCCCACGAGCTGGGAGTGACGTTCTTCGACACGGCCGAGCTCTACGGACAGGGCGAGAACGAGCGGATCGTCGGGGCCGCGCTCGCACCGGTGCGGGACGAGGTGGTCATCGCGACGAAGTTCGGGTTCGACTTCACCGGCACCCGGGAGGGCGGCGTCGACAGCCGTCCCGAGCACATCCGCGAGGTCGTCGACAACAGCCTGCGCTACCTCGGTGTCGACGTCATCGACGTGCTCTACCAGCACCGCGTCGACCCCAGTGTGCCGATCGAGGAGGTGGCCGGGACGGTCAAGGAGTTCGTCGAGGCCGGAAAGGTCCGCTACTTCGGCCTGAGCGAGGCGGGCGCCAACACCATCCGCCGCGCGCACGCCGTACATCCCGTGTCGGTTCTGCAGACCGAGTACAGCCTGTTCGAGCGCGAGGTGGAATCCCTCTTCCCCGTCCTGCGCGAGCTCGGGATCGGGTTCGTCCCCTACTCGCCGCTCGGCCGGGGCTTCCTCACCGGCCAGGCCAAGCCCGGCGCCGAGTACGACGCCACCGACATGCGAGTCTGGGACGCCCGCTTCCAGCCCGGCAACTACGAGAAGAACGTGGCGGCCACCGACCAGCTCGCCGACCTGGCCGCCACCAAGGGCGCCACGGTCGCCCAGCTCGCCCTGGCCTGGCTCCTCGCCCAGGGCGACGACATCGTCCCCATCCCGGGCACCCGCGACCCCAAGCGCCTGGCGGAGAACGTCGCCGCCGCCGACCTCACCCTCGACGACACCGATCTGAAGCGCATCGCCGACATCCTCCCGACCGGCGGCTTCGGCGCCCGCTATCCCGAGCAGCACCTCCCCACCTGGGACTGACCCCGCGCGAGTACGCTACTTCCGGCCCAGTGTGTCATGACGCACTGGGCATGGTCGGATACGTACAGTAGTGGCCATGAATGCCGTGGATCTCGCACGCTGGCAGTTCGGGGTCACTACGGTGTACCACTTCCTGTTCGTGCCCGTCACGATAGGGATGTCACTGCTGGTGGCGATCCTGAACACGGCCTGGGTGTGGACCGGCAAGGTGGCCTACCTTCGCGCCACCAAGTTCTTCGGGACGCTTTTCCTCATCAACTTCGCCATGGGCGTGGTGACGGGGATTGTGCAGGAATTCCAGTTCGGGATGAACTGGAGTAGCTATTCCAGGTTCGTCGGCGACATCTTCGGGGTGCCACTCGCGATGGAGGCGCTGCTGGCGTTCTTCCTGGAGTCGACATTCCTGGGGCTGTGGCTCTTCGGCTGGGAGCGATTGCCGCAGAAGGTGCATCTCGCGTGCATCTGGATTGTCGCGTTCGGCACAATGATGTCCGCCTACTTCATTCTGGCCGCAAACTCGTTCATGCAGTGGCCGGTGGGCTTCCGGCTCGACGGGCGGGCTGAGCTGGTGGACTTCGGGGCCGTGTTGAGCAACAAGGTGCTGCTGGTCACCTTTCCGCACACGATCTTCGGGTGCTGGCTGGCCGGTGGCGTGATCTTCATGGCGGTTTCCGCCTGGCATCTGGCTAGAAAGCGGGATGTTGACGTCTTTCGTCCGTCGCTTCGGCTGGGCATCGCGGCGGTACTGCTGGGCGCGCTCGGCACCCTCGTCTCCGGGGACCTGCTCGGCAAGATCATGACGCAGACCCAGCCGATGAAGATGGCCGCCGCCGAGGCGCTCTACGAGACGCGGCAGCCCGCGCCGTTCTCCCTGTTCACCATCGGGACGCTGGACGGCACCAAGCCGATCTACCAGCTGGAGATCCCGGGCCTGCTGTCCCAGCTGGCCACCGGCTCGTTCAGCGGCAAGGTCGAGGGCGTCAACAACGTCCAGGCGGACTACGAGCGCAGGTTCGGAAAGGGCGACTACCGTCCCTACATCCCGGTCGCCTACTGGGGTTTCCGGCTGATGATCGGCTTCGGCATGCTCGCCGCGCTGGTGGCGCTCCTCCTGCTCTGGATGACCCGTGGACAACGGATCCACGGCAAGGACTGGGTCTGGAAGGCCGCCGTCTGGTCGGTCGTACTGCCCTTCCTCGCGAACAGTTTCGGGTGGATCTTCACCGAGATGGCCAGGCAGCCGTGGATCGTCTTCAGCCAGATGAAGACCGCGCGTGGCGCCTCACCGAGCGTCGGCGCGGGGACCGTACTCACCTCGCTGATCGTCTTCACCGCCCTGTACGGCGCGCTGGCCCTGGTGGAGGTCGGTCTCATGATCAAGTACGGCAGAGCGGCCCCGCCGCCCGCCGACGGTGCCGAGCCGCAGGACGGCGGCGAGACGTCCTTCGCCTACTAGGGGGATCGGGTAGTGGAGCTCACCGAGATCTGGTTCGTGGCGATCACCATCCTGTGGGTCGGGTACTTCGTCCTGGAGGGGTTTGACTTCGGCGTCGGCATGCTGCTGCACGTCATGGCGCGGAACGACGGCGAACGCGAGGCGATGCTCGACACGATCGGCCCCGTCTGGGACGGCAACGAGGTGTGGCTGATCACCGCGGGCGGGGCCACGTTCGCCGCCTTCCCCGAGTGGTACGCCTCGCTGTTCAGCGGGTTCTACGTCCCGCTGCTGCTCATCCTGCTGGCGCTGATCGTGCGCGGAGTGGCCATCGAGTATCGCGGCAAGCGGAGCTCCGTGACGTGGCGGCGGTGGTGCGACGCGGGCATCGCGATCGGCTCGTTCGTGCCCGCGCTGCTGTGGGGGGTCGCGTTCGCGAACATCGTGCGGGGCGTGCGGCTCAACTCCCATCACGACTACGTCGGTACGGTCGGGGATCTGCTCAACCCGTACGCGCTGCTCGGCGGGCTGACCACGCTGTTTCTGTTCGTCACGCACGGCGCCGTTTTCGTGGCGTTGAAGACCAGCGGCGAGATCAGCCGGCGCGCGACCACGCTGGCGCTGCAGAGCGGCGGCGTCGCGGCCCTGCTCGCGGTGATCTTCCTGGTCTGGACGCAGTTCCACGGCGGCGGGCCCGGCACGGTGATCCTGGCCGCCCTCGCCGCTCTTTCCTTCGTGGCCGCGCTCGGGGCCGTCGCCAAGGGCCGTCAGGGGTGGGCGTTCCTGCTGTCCGCGGTCGCCGTCGGCGTGACCGTGATCTGCCTGTTCGCGGTCCTGTATCCCAACGTTCTGCCTTCGACGGTCAACCCGGCCTACAGCCTGACCCTCCAGAACGCGGCCTCGACGCCGAAGACGCTCGGCATCATGACCAGGATCGCGGCGATTTTCCTGCCGCTGGTGGTGCTCTACCAGAGCTGGACTTATTGGGTTTTCCGCCACCGAATCAGCGCCGGTTGAGGTCTTTTCTCTGCGCCAGTACCACCGTTTGCATACATTGTCGCCGCTAAAAGGAAACGAAACTCCAACCTCCTGTAAAACGCGATTGCCAGCCTTTCTTTCGGGGCACTGAGAATCGAGAGCCGAGGAAAGGATCATCCATGACACTCGCTCTCGGCACGTCTCTCCAGGAACGGGACGAAGCCGGCCTCGCGCTGGCGGAGGATGCCGAGCGGATCGCCCGCGCGTGTCATGCCGTGGCCCTGTGCTTCCATCGGGGCGGTCGGCTGCTGAGCTTCGGCACCGGTCAGTCGGCGGCCGACGCGGCGCATCTCGCGGTGGAGTTCGTTCATCCGGTGATCGTGGGGAAGCGCGCCCTGCCGGCCTTCTCGCTGGCCAATGACGCGTCGGCGATGAGCGGGCTCGCCCGCGCGGGAGTGTTCGCGACCCAGCTGCGGCTGCTCGGGCGCGCCGGGGACGTCGCGGTGGGCATCACGGTCGACGACGACTGTGACGAGGTGGCGGCGGGGCTCGCCGTGGCGCGTGAGATGGGCATGACGACACTGGCGTTGACGAAGGCGGGCGGGCTCGACAGCGCGGTGGTGGATCACCTTCTCACGGCACGCAGCCGTGATCCGCGGATCGCCCGCGAGCTCCATATGACGACATATCACGTGCTGTGGGAGTTGGTGCATGTGTTCTTGAACGACCCTCTGCTCGCGGCGACGGAGGTCTCCCGATGACCTCGCCGGGAGATCCGGACCAGTCGAGTCCGGTGACTTCGCCGCAAGGTTCGGACTCGTCTAGTCCGGTGAATTCGCGGGGAGGTTCGGACCCGTCGAGTCCGGTGAATTCGCCGGGAGGTTCGGGCCGGTCGAGTCCGGATTGTCCCGGCGAGGTGTGTGTGACCTGCTCGGACACGGCCGTACCCGTCCGGATCGTCGCCCTGCTACCCGGCCACCTCGCACTGGTCGACACCGCCGTCGGTGCGGAGGAGATCAGCGTGCGGCTGGTCGACGCGCGGGCCGGTGACGTGGTCCTGGTGCACGCGAAAGAAGCCATCGCGGTGCTGGAGAGAACAGTGCCGGAGAGAGCGGTGCAAGAGTGAGCGGTGCCGGAGAGAGCGGTGCCGGAGAGAGCGGTGCCGGAGAGAGCGGTGCCGGAGTGCGCGGTGCTGGGGAGAGGGCCGTGAGTGACGCGCTCTATCCCTTCCTGTCCTCTGCGGCGGGCGATGTCGAAGCGCTGCTGGCCACGGTGACCCGGTCCACGGCGGAGAAGGCCAGGGAGATCGTCGCGCTGCGGCGGGAAGTGCTCACCCTGCTCGGCCCCCGGATCGCCGCGTGCGCCGGGGCGCTCGCCGCGGCATTCTCCGGCGGCGGTCGACTCTTCACCTTCGGGAACGGGGGCAGCAGCACCGACGCGCAGGCCGTGGCCCACCTGTTCCTCGCTCCCGGCCACAGACACAGAGGGCTGCCGGCGATGTCGCTGACGGCCGATGTCGCGCTGCTGACCGCGCTCACCAACGACATCGGCTTCGACGCGGTCTTCGCCCGGCAGCTCGCCGCCCTGGGCACCGGTACGGACATCGCGATGGGCATCTCGACGAGCGGCGGCTCGCTGAACGTGGTCCGCGGGCTCCAGGAGGCCAAACGCCTCGGCATGGTGACCGTCGGGCTCGCCGGCTCGGGAGGCGGCCAACTGGCCGAGTGCGGTGCCGTAGATCATTTGCTGGTCATCCCATCCTCATCCGTACATCGGATCCAGGAGGCGCAGGCCACCGTGTGCCATGTGCTGTGGGAGTCGGTTCGGCGGGCACTGGACGAGGCGGACTGACCGTTGGACCCGATCGTGCGCTCCCGGATCCGGGTCGAGGGCATCGTCCAGGGCGTGGGGTTCCGGCCGTTCGTCCACGGCCTGGCCGTCCGGTACGGCCTGTCGGGCACGGTCGGCAACGACGGTTTCGGGGTGTTCATCGAGGTCGAAGGCCCAGCGGGGGCGGTGAACTCACTGGTCGAGGCGGTCCGATGGAACGCGCCCGCGCTGGCGGTCGTGGACCGGGTGAGCGTGGAATCGGTGCCGCCCACAGGCGCCCGCGGCTTTCGCATCGTCCCAAGCAAAACGGGCGGACCGAGCGAGACGGGCAGACCTAGCGAGACGGGTAGACCGGGCGGGACGTGCGTACCGAGCAAGATGAGCGTCCACAACGAGCCCGGCGGACCAGGCGTGATCGGCGGCGTCCCACGCGCGCATGTGTCACCGGACGCGGCGACCTGTGACGACTGCCTGGCCGAGCTGTTCGACCCGGCCGACCGCCGCTACCGCTACCCCTTCGTCAACTGCACCAACTGCGGCCCCAGGTTCACGATCATCACGGCCATCCCGTACGACCGCGCCGCGACCACCATGCGGACCTTCGCCATGTGTACGGCATGCGCGGCGGAGTATCGCGACCCCCGCGATCGTCGCTTCCACGCCCAGCCGGTGTGCTGCCCCGCCTGCGGTCCCACCCTCGTCCTGCACACCTCCGACGGCACGATGGTCGCGGGCGATCCGGTGTCCGAGGCGGCGGCGCTGCTCCGCGGTGGTTCCATCCTGGCGGTGAAGGGACTCGGCGGCCATCATCTCGCTGTGGACGCCACCGACGAGGACGCTGTGGCGGCGCTGCGGGTCCGTAAACACCGTGGGGACAAGGCGTTCGCCGTGATGGCGCCGGACCTGGCCGCCGTACGCGAGCTGTGTGTGCTGGACGGCGAGGCGAGCGGGGTGGTCGCCGCCCTCACCGGCGCGCGTCGCCCGATCGTGCTGCTGCCACGACGCCCCGGCTCGCCCATCGCCGTCTCAGTGGCGCCCGGCAACCGGGACATCGGCGTGCTCCTGCCGTACACGCCCCTGCACCACTTGCTGGCCCGCGAACTGGGCCGCCCCTTCGTACTGACCAGCGGGAATCTGTCGGGCGAGCCCATCGCGCACCGCGACGAGGACGCGCGGCGGCTGGCCGCCGACGCCTTTCTCACCCACGATCGGCCGATTCACGCGGGCCTTGACGACTCGGTGGTCCGGGTCTTCCGCGACGCGGAGGTTCCGGTACGGCGAGCCCGTGGGCACGCTCCCGCGCCGCTCGCGCTGCCCTGGACGTTCCCCCGCCCGGTCCTCGCCTGCGGAGCGCAGCTCAAGAGCACCTTCTGCCTGGCGACGGGCAACCACGCGTTCGTCTCCCAGCACCTGGGCGACCTGGAGAACTACGCGACGATGCAGGCCTTCGCCGGCGGCGTCGCCCATTTCCGGCGACTGTTCGGGATCGAGCCCGAGGTGGTGGCGCACGACCTCCACCCGGAATACCTGTCCACCAAGTACGCCCTCACCCTCGACGGCGTCCAGCCACTCGGCGTACAGCACCACCACGCCCACATAGCCTCCTGCCTGGCCGACAACGGCGAGAGCGGCCCGGTCGTCGGCGTGGCCCTCGACGGCACGGGGTACGGCACGGACGGCACGATCTGGGGCGGCGAGCTGCTCGTGGCCGACCTGGCGGGCTTCGAGCGGGCCGGGCACCTGGAGCCGGTGCCGATGCCCGGCGGCGTGACGGCGATCCGGCAGCCCTGGCGGATGGCCGCGGCCTTCCTGCACAGCGCGTACGGCCCAGGGTCCTTCGACGACCTCGACGTGGTCCGCCGCAATCAGGACCGGTGGCCGGCCGTGGCGGCGCTCGTGGCGAACGGCCCGGCGCAACGGGTGACGTCGAGCGCCGGGCGGCTGTTCGACGCGGTGTCCGCGCTCCTCGGGATCCGGGACACGGTCACCTACGACGGACAGGCGGCGGTGGAGCTGGAGCAGCGGGCGGACCCGGGCGTCCGCGGCGGCTATCCGGTCACCGTCGCCGGAACGGTCATCCGCAGCACCGACCTGATCCGCGCGGTCGTCGGCGACCTTCGCCGGGGCGAGGCGGCAGAGGTGATCGCGGCGCGCTTCCACCACGGGCTGGCCGAGGCGGTGGTGACGGCCACGACGCGGGTCGCGGCCGCCAACGGTCTAAAGGTGGCGGCGCTGTCCGGCGGGGTGTTCTGCAACACCCTCATCCTCGGCGCCGTGGTCGACGGGCTGCGCCGCCACGGCCTGCGCGTCCTGCTGCACCGGCGCGTCCCCTGCAACGACGGCGGTATCAGTCTCGGGCAGGCCGTGGTGGCGGGGGCTCAGGACCGAGCGACCCGTTGAACGGGTCGCCGGGCGTCAGCAGATGCGCGGCAGCGGGTCGCCGACCAGCAGGTCCACGATGCGGGTGCCGCCGAAGGCGGTCCTCAGCAGCACCAGGCCGGGCGGGTCCTCCCCGACCCATCCGATGATCGCGGCCCCGGCGCCGACCGGATGGCCGCGCATGATGTCCACCGCCCGCTCGGCGTGCTCGCCGTCGACGACGGCGACCAACCGCCCTTCGCAGGCGACGTACAACGGGTCGATCCCGAGCAGCTCGCACATCCCGGTAACGGCTGGCTGAACCGGTACGGACTCCTCGTCCATCACCACGGAGACACCCGAGGCGCTCGCCACCTCGTTCAGCACCGTGGCCACCCCGCCGCGGGTGGCGTCCCGCATCGTCCGCACCTGGGTGGGGAGGGCGTCCAGCAGCTCGGCCACCAGGCCGTTCAACGGGGCGGTGTCCGAGACCGTGTCCGCCTCGATGCCGAGCTCGCCGCGCGCCAGCATGATGGCGACACCGTGCTCACCGATCGGCCCGGACACGATGACCGCGTCACCGGGCCGGGCCGCGGAGATGGACGGCGTGGCCGGGCGCTCGACGACGCCGACCCCGGCGGTGGTGATGTAGCAGCCGTCGGCCTTGCCCCGCTGGACCACCTTGGTGTCGCCGGTGACGATCGTGACGCCCGCCGCCTCCGCCGCGGCCGCCATCGAGGCGACGATCCGCCGCAGGTCGCCGACCGGGAACCCCTCTTCGAGGATGAACCCGGCGGACAGGTACAGCGGACGGGCCCCGCACACCGCGAGGTCGTTCACGGTGCCGTTGACCGCCAGGTCACCGATGTCGCCGCCGGGGAAGAACAGCGGGGAGACCACGAACGCGTCGGTGGTGAACACCGCGCGGGAACCGCCCAGCGCCAGCGTGGCCCCGTCCTCCAGCGGGGCGAGCAGCGGATTGCGGAACGCCTCCAGGAAGACCGCGTCGATCAGCGTCCGGGTCGCCTTGCCGCCGGAGCCGTGCGCCAGGGTGATGCGTTCCTCCCGGACCACCGCGCGGCGGCGCCGTACGCGCTCGATCCGGTCGAGGACCTGCTTCTCGGTGGTCATGCCCGGGTCGCCTCCCGCACTCGTTCCCGGCTGAACCGGCCGAAGTTGTAGTACGCCGCGCACGCTCCCTCCGACGAGACCATGCAGGTCCCGATCGGCGTCTCAGGGGTGCACGCGGTGCCGAACACCTTGCACTCCCACGGCTTGAGCACTCCCTTGAGCACCTCGCCGCACTGGCACGCCATGGGATCGGCGATGCGGGTACCGGGGATGTCGAAGATCCGCTCCGCGTCGAAGGCGGCGTACTCCTCGGCCATCCCCAGCGCCGAGTGCGAGATGAAGCCGAGCCCACGCCACTCGAAGTGCGGGCGTACGCGCATCACCGTCCCAATCACCTCCATGGCGATCCGGTTGCCCTCCCACGGGACCACCCGCGCGTACTGGTTCTCCACTTCGCCACGGCCCTCGGCCAGCTGGCCGAGCAGCAGGTCGACCGCGTGGAGGATGTCGAGCGGCTCGAACCCGGCGACCACGAACGGCTGCCGGTAGTCGCGCGCGATGAACTCGTACGGCCGGCAGCCAATGATCGTCGAGACGTGGCCGGGCCCGATGAAACCGTCGAGCCGCAGGTCGGGCGAGTCGAGGATCGCCTTGACGGCCGGGATGATCAGGACGTGGTTGCAGAAGACGGAGAAGTTGTCGATGCCCTCCTCGGCCGCCCGCAGCACGGTCACCGCCGTCGACGGCGCCGTGGTCTCGAAGCCGATCGCCATGAACACGACCCGCCGGTCCGGATTGTCCCGGGCGATCTTGAGCGCGTCGAGCGGCGAGTAGACCATCCGGATGTCGGCGCCCTGGGCCTTGGCGTCGAGGAACGTGGCCGCTCCCCCGGGCACCCGCATCATGTCGCCGAACGACGTCATGATCACATCGGGCTGCCGGGCGATGTGGACGGCGTCGTCCACCCGGCCCATGGGAATGACGCAGACGGGACAGCCCGGCCCGTGCACGAGCGTCACGGCCTCCGGCAGATAGTCCTCGATGCCGTGCTTGTAGATGGTGTGCGTGTGTCCGCCGCACACCTCCATGAACTTGTACCGGCGTCCCGGCTCGCACCGGGCGGCTATCCGCGCGGCCAGCGCCCGGGCCGCGTCGGCGTCGCGGAACTCATCGACGAAGCGCATCGCGCTCCTTGCAGAGGAGGGTCATGAGATGTCCGATTCCTTGAGCGCGTCGATCTCGTCGGTGTACGCCTGCCCGAGGCCGTGCAGCATGTCCATCACGGCCTTGGCCTCGGCCTCGGAGATCTTCGACAGGGCGAATCCCACGTGGACGAGCACCCAGTCGCCGGGCTTGAGGTGGTCGTCGGCGAGCAGCCCCATGTTGATGCGGCGGCGTACCCCGCTGACGTCCACCATGGCGAGGTCGGTGTGCTCCTCGACGTCCCCCACCAGCTCACCGGGGATCCCGAGGCACATCGGCTTCCTCCTTGAACTGGACCGATTCCAGGACCAGCTCGTCGCCGCCGCTGACGTCCACGTCGTCGTCGCCGCACCGCGCGCAGACCGCGAGCACGTCGACGGACTCCGACTGGTGACCGCAGGCCCCGCAGTCCACGGTGACGGGCGTGACGACGAGGTCGAGCGCCGCCCCTTCGGCGGCGCTGCCCTCGGCGGCGAGCGCGAAGGCATGGTCGAACGCCTCGCCCACGACGGCGTGGCGGGCGCCGATCCGGACCCGCAGCCCGGTGACCCGCCGGCCGTCCGCCTGCTGCCGGACCAGGTCGACCAGGCCCTCGCACATTCCTAGCTCATGCATGAAGTGCCTACATCCTTCTCATGTTCAGGTAGCGCTTGATCTCCGGCCATTGCGCGGCGATCATCGCGACGGCCGCGCACAGCGTCACCAGAGCCACCACAGGCCCCTTCCTCATCCGTTTCCACCTCCTCGGTTTTCGGTAACCCCGGTCCATCGATGGCTTCGATCAAGTCTCGACAAGGGATCGGACCGTCTTGAGTGCCGGACCGAGGGCCGCGCGTACCGGCTCGCTCAGCTCGACCAGCACGTCTTCGTCCGGCTCCCCGGTCATCACGGTCTCCGGTTCGCAGGCGACGACGAGCACCCGGCGCGGTATCCGGCCCAGCTCGGCGGCCAGCCGGAGCACGCGTACCGGATCCATGCCGTGGGTCTCCATGGGTACGCCCGCCTCCGGCTCGGCCGGTTCGAGTACGGTCAGCGTCCCGGGAGCCTCCCCACGGGGCGCGGCGTCCACGAAGATCACCGTGTCGTAGTCGCGTTGCAGGGCGTAGGCCAGGTCCATGCCGCGGATCCCGAAGTCCACGACGTCCACTCCGGGCGGCAGGTCCTCGGCCGCCAGCAGCCGCGCCACCTCGACGCCGAAGCCGTCGTCGCCCAGGAAGATGTTGCCGATGCCCGCGACCAGGACGCGGGCGGGCCGGCTCTCCGCCACGATCGGCTCCACCTCCTCGGCGGAATAGAAGAACCGGTGTCCGGGCAGCTTCGCCTCTCCCAGGTCGCGGCCGGGGTCCTCCTCAAGGGTGACGGCCAGGTGGAGGGCGCCCGCCTCGTCCTGTTCGACGCTCTCGACGACGGCCACCCGGCCGCCGAGGGCGAGGTCGAAGACGTCCGCCCGCGATCGTGGGCGCAGCCGCACCCGGCTGCCCGCGCCGAGTGTCACGCCGTCCACGATCACCGTGTCCGGGCCCCGTCGTTCCATCCGGGCCCAGAAGTCATCCGTCGCGGTCATGTACCGGCTCCTCTTCGATCAGCGGACGGATCTCGCGTACCGTGCCGTGCAACCGCATGAGCCGCTCGGGTGTGAGCGAGGCGCATCGGTCGAGGATCTCCCTGGCCCGGGGATCGCCGTCGCGGATCTCCCGCCGCTCCTCCTCGGTCAGGGCGAGCACGCTCAGGGTGAGCAACTGGTCGATCTCAGTGGCGTCGAAGAGGTCACCCGGGCTCTCCGGCGCGATCCGGGGGTAGTCGTACAGGATGATCGGCGCCGAGAGCATGGTGTGCCGCTCGCCCTCCTCGCCCACCAGGACCGGCCAGGCGCCGGCGTTGTCGCAGCCTTCCGCGAGCGGCCGCAGTTCCTCCGGCGGGTCGGTCAGGGAGACGAAACGGCCGCGCGGCGCGTGCAGGACCGTGTGCGCGGAGAGGAACGCCTGTTTCAGCCCTTCGGTACGGCTGCCGCCCGCCCAGCCGGTCGTGTTGACGACCTCGACGGTGATCCGGAAGAGGCCGGGCGCCGGGCGTTCCGCGCTGATCTCGACCCACCCGCGCAGCGCCCGCCAGCTGCGCGAAAGCGCTCCGACCCCCCGCCCGTCCGGGCCGATCAGCCATTCGACGTCCCCGCCCTCGGGTATGTCGATGTCCACCACGGCGGCCCGCTGGACGAGACCCGCGAGGTCGAGCCCGAGCGCGGCGACCTCCCGCTCGGTCGCCTCGTCCCTGGCCACGTGACGCTCGCCCCCGGCCGTCAGCTCCGCGACCGGTACGAGCTCCTCGCCGGTGCCGCGCGCGACCTGGCGGGCGACGGAGTGCAGGAAGCACACCCGGACGTCGATCGTGTCGGCCGGGTCCGCCTCGATCAGCACCTGGGTGCGCATCAGCGAGGAGTCGCCCGTCTCGGCGCACCGCTCCGGGTAGACGCCGCCCAGGGTCCAGCGCTGCGCGTTCTTGAGCGCCGAGGGGCGGTAGGGCCACAGCAGGTAGCCCTCGTACAGGACCGCGCGCGCGACCTTTGTCACCTGGTCCATCGATCAGCCACCGTCCTGCTCTTTTCCCTGACGCTCGCGTACCAGCAGCGCCGACACGACGTCGTCCCAGGTCGCCAGCGTGTGCCGGACCTTGTAGTCGTACAGCCGGTCGAAGGCGTCGCGGTCCAGCCGGAGCCAGGCGCTGCGCGGGAAGTAGTGCTCCATGACGTCCTTCCAGACCTGGACCGGCATCCGGAACGCGACGTCGGTGTCCCACGGGATCCGGGCCGCCCGCAGCAGGCCGGCGTCAAGGTAGAAGATCGTCCCGCTGAACAGGAAGGTCAGCGGGACCTCACCGTCCGGCAGGGAGTGGAAGTACTTGGCGACCGCCACCTCGAAGTCATAGGTGCAGGCCACGTCGATGCTCGCCACCGTGTGCCCGTCGAAGCCGGGTACCTGCGTCACCACCCGCGCCCACAGCAGGCTCCTCGACGTCCGGCCCCAATCCTCGGGCGCGCCGAACAGGTCGGTGAGCCGCCGCCGGGTGGGCGGGTCGTACTGGCGCCGGGCGGCGTCGATGCGGATGTGGGTGTCCAGCGCGACGCTGCGGATCGGCGACGGGCCGGCGCCGTCGATCCGCAGCGTGAACCGCACCGTCGGCACCGCGGCGAACTCCACCGCCTCGGCGCTCTCGATCACGAACCTGAGCGCCGGCGGCGGCGCGTCCTCCCGCGTGGCGAAGGCGGAGTCCGGCCTCATGCCGGGGACAGGTTGGGCATGGCCGGGTCGATCGGGTCATGGTCCTTCGGGTTGATCCCGGTGGATCGCGCCGCCGTCGAGCGGCCGTCGGGAAGGTGACCCGGTTGCTGCTCGTAGTTGCCGACCGAGTTGCCCTCATGGACGCCCTTCAGATGCGCGGTCATGTCGGGCCGCGCATCGGGGCGGCCCACCTTGATGGAGCCGGTCATCGTGGAACTCCTTTCGACACGCCCACGGGCATGGGCATGGGCTTGGCTCGGCGCCGCAGTTCGGCGAAGAAGGCGCCGACCTCGTTCCAGACGTCCTGGCCGCCGGCCAGGCCCTTCCAGTGAGACCTGAGCACGGCGACGAGGGCGAAGCAGTCGTCGATCGGCACCAGCCAGTGGTCTCGCGCGTCGCGCGTCCGGTTGACCAGCAGCGCCTCCACGTCGGGGGTCAGCCGCCGCAGCACGGGGTTGGCCTCCTCCACCGCGGCCCAGGCGGCCGGCTCGACCGCGGCCTCGACCGCGCCGGCCGGGCCGGGGTATCGGATCACGGTCCGGCCCTCGGCCGAGTCGTGACAGGCGAAGGCCATCTGTACGGGAATGTCCAGGGACGCCCAGGTGGCGTCGTCGAGGACGAAGTCCGGCAGATACCACCGGCGGTCGGGCACCAGGCGGTAACGGTCCCCTTCGGCCGGTGGATGCTCGAAGAGCAGCGCGCACGGGCGGCAGGCACAGCGCGGTTCGCGGACCGCCGGTTCGAGCAGGTGCCGGTGGTCGGCGGGGATGGGCGCGGCACACAGCTCACACCGGCAGGGGTTGCCGCCGTGGTCGGCCGCATCCTGGTCAGCCGCCGGCTGGTCAGCCGCGCGTCGCTCGGCCGTCCGGTCGATGAGGCCGCGCAGACCCCCTCGTGCCATGCCGCGCTCCCTCACGACGTCCGCGCGCCGGGGTTGCGGCGCAAGGCGTCGATGGAGATCAAGACGGGTGGCGGGCCGATCTCCTCGATCTCCACCCGGTCGAGCTCCGGGGCCGCGTTGCGGATCGCCTCCTCCAGCAGAGCCGCCCGATCGGCAGTGCCGCAGCCGCCGCGACCGCGCAGGAGCCGTACGCTCGCCACGCCGTCCGCCACGGCCACCGTCTCCACGGCCGCGCCGCCGAGCCGGGGCCGTACACCGCTCACGGCCTTCTCCACCCGGGCGGACACGTCCAGCGGGTGCAGGTCGTGCAGCACCAGCAGGTAGGAGACCAGTTCGTCCTGCGCGAGCGCCGGCCCGAGCCGTTCCCCGCCGATCGCGACGATCCGGGCGAGCGCCTCGCCGTACAGGTCGAGCAGCGCCTGGAGCACCTCGATGGTGGACTCCGGGTCGGGCAGCGACTCGACGCCGTCCAGCAGGGCGTCCACCCGGGCCAGCCGGTCGGCCACCTCACGGTCGGTCAGTGACATCGTCCGCCCCTAACCGGAGATGCTCGTGCCCAGCGTCGGGGAGTGCACCTGCTTGAGCACCTTCCCGTCGCCGAGGTACATGTGGACGCCGCACGGCAGGCAGGGGTCGAAGCTGCGGACCGTACGCATGATGTCGATGCCCTTGAAGTTCTCCGGGCCGTTCTCCTCGAAGATGTGCATGCCCTGGACCGCGTCCTCGTACGGACCGGGAGTGCCGTAGACGTCCCGCGGGCTGGCGTTCCACGGCGTGGGCGGGTACGGGTGGTAGTTGGCGATCTTGCCGTCGCGGATCACCATGTGGTGGGACAGAACCCCGCGTACCGCCTCGTGGAACCCGCAGCCGATGGCGTCATCGGGCACGTCGAAGTCGGCGAAGACCCGCGTCCGGCCGGCGCGTACCTCGGCCATCGCCTGGTCCAGGAAGTGGAAGGCCATCGCGGCGGAGTAGGCGACGAAGTAGATGCGGGCCCGGTTGCGCTCGATCGTGTTTGACCATTTGGGGATCTTCCACTCGAACCGCATCTCCGGCAGGACCGCGCTCTTGGGCAGGTTGATCTCCACGCTGCTGCCGGTCGCCCGGACGCCTCCGGTGTCGACGATGCCGGCCAGCGCCGTCGTCCAGAGCCGCGCGAGGGCCCCGCCCCCGGTGTCGAGCGCGAGGTGATCGCCCGTGCGGTCGTCGTACCAGCGGGGGCTCATCACCCAGCTGTAGTTGCCGCCCGCCAGGTCGCGCTTCTGCGGCTTCGGCAGTGTGGTCTGGTTCCACGGATGACGCCGGTCCACCGGGTTGCCCAGCGGGTCGTGGGTGACGAAGACCTCCTCGTTCACCCAGTCGTCGTAGAACGAGCTGCCCAGCAGGATCCGCATGCCGAGGTTGATGTCCACCAGGCTCGTGGTGCGCAGCTCGCCGTCCAGGACGATGCCCGGAGTGACGAACATGCCCCGGCCCCACTCGCCCATGTTCCGGTAGTCGTAGTCGACCACGGCCGGGTCCTGGAACGAACCCCAGCAGCCCAGCATCGTCCGCCGCTTGCCGACCTCCTCGTACCCCGGCAGCGCCTCGTAGAAGAAGTCGAACAGGTCGTCGTTGAGCGGGACGACCTTCTTCACGAAGTCGAGCACCCTGAGCAGCCGGGACAGGTAGTCGGTGAACAGCTGGGGCGTCGCCACCGTGCCCACGCCACCCGGGTAGATCGTCGAGGGGTGTACGTGCCGCCCCTCCATCAGGCAGAACATCTCCCGGGTGACCCGGCTGACCTGCAGCGCCTCGCGGTACATCGCGCCGGTGAACGGGTTGAACGCCCGCATGATGTCGGCGATCGTCCGGTACCCGTGGATGTCGCCGTGCGGTGCCTCGGTGGTCTCCGCCCTGCGCAGCAGGGTGGGGTTGGTCTCCTTGACGATCTGCTCGCAGTAGTCGACGAAGACCAGGTTGTCCTGGAACAGGGTGTGGTCGAACATGTACTCGGCCGCCTCGCCGAGATTGATGATCCATTCGCCCAGCGGCGGCGTCTTGACGCCGTAGGCCATGTTCTGGGCGTAGACCGAGCAGGTCGCGTGGTTGTCGCCGCAGATGCCGCAGATGCGGCTGGTGATGAAGTGCGAGTCCCGCGGGTCCTTTCCGCGCATGAACACGCTGTAGCCCCGGAACAACGAGGAGGTGCTCTTGCACTCGACGACTTCCTTGTTGTTGAAGTCGATCTTCGTGTAGATCCCCAGGTTGCCGATGATGCGGGTGATCGGGTCCCAGGACATCTCGACCAGTTGCCGAGTCTCCTGAGCCTCCTTGGATCGGATGGTCACCGCGACGTTCCCTCTCCCCTAGCTATGGTCCGGTTGGTAGCCGCTGGTCAGCTCAGGCCGGTTGTGGCGCCACTTCGGCTCCTTGTTGACCGTCCTGTTGGTGATGCCGCGCAGCTTGCGGATGAACGACCCGTACGCCCCGGTGGCGGTGGAGGAGACCAGCGCGCCGGGTGGCTGGTCCATGAACGGCATGAACTTGTCCGGGAAGCCGGGCATCGTGCAGCCGATGCAGATGCCGCCCACATTGGGGCAGCCGCCGATCCCGCCCATCCAGCCGCGCTTGGGGACGTTGCAGTTGACCACCGGCCCCCAGCAGCCGACCTTGACCTGGCATTTGGGGGAGTTGTAGTCCTTGGCGAAGTCGCCCTGCTCGTAGTAGCCGGCACGGTCGCACCCCTCGTGCACCGTCTTGCCGAACAACCAGGTCGGTCGCAACTCCTTGTCCAGGGGGATCATGGGAGCCAGCCCAGCGGCCTGGTACAGCAGCCAGGTCAGGGTCTCCATGAAGTTGTCGGGCTGCACCGGGCAGCCCGGCACGTTGATGATGGGCAGCCCGCCGGCCGAGCGGAAGTCGTGGCCCAGGTAGTCGCCGAGCCCCATGCTGCCCGTCGGGTTGCCCGCCATGGCGTGGATGCCGCCGTACGTCGCGCACGTGCCTATCGCGACCACCGCCCACGCCTGCGGCGCGAGCCGGTCGATCCACTGGTTGACGGTGATCGGCTGTCCGGTGACCGGGTCGTTCCCCATCGACGTCCAGTAACCGTCGCCGTTGATCTGCTCGTTGGGGATCGACCCCTCGACCACGAAGACGAACGGGCGTAGCTGGCCCTCCGCGGCCTGGTGGAAGGGGGCCATGAAGTCCTTGCCCACCTCCGCCGCCAGCACCTTGTTGTGCAGATGCACCTTCGGCAATCCGGGCACCAGGCCGAGCAGCACCGCTTCGAGGCTCGGATTGGAGGCCGCCGTCACCGAGACCGTGTCGCCGTCGCAGCTCATGCCCTCCGAGGTCCACAGCACGTGAACCTCGTCCACAGCGGTTTTCGTCGTGGTTTCGCTCATGTACCCGGCCCTCGTCTCGGCAGCTGGGGGAATGCCGTAGGTATCGCCCCTAATGACAACGAGTAAGCATTCGATGCACATAGTGACCACGTCGATGGAGGAATGCGGACGACCAGGTCACTTCCCTTACCGATTCCTGCATGTTCGGGGAGGCGGTCCACATGATGCGCCCTGCGTGGACCAGGGCGTGTATTATCCATACTATTTAGGTAGGAATAAGGGAATGCAAAGGGTCGGTGAGCAGCGGTGTCGCACTCCACGTCGTGGCCTAGCCTCGAGTCCATGTCGAACCCCACGGACGTTCCCGCTGCCCTGCTCCCCGACCCTGACCGCGCGACCGTCGCGATCGCGCCACCGATCGCGGGCGAAGGGCACTGGGCGGGGGGTCCCAGCGCGGTCGCGGCGGACGGGCTGATCTACCTCGCCTACCGGCTGCGCCGCCCCGTGGGGGAGGGACGCGGGTACGCGGTGGTGGTGGCCCGTTCGGTGGACGGCGAACGGTTCGAGACCCTGACGACGATCACTCGCGAGGAGATGGCCGCCGAGTCCCTGGAACGGCCCACCCTGGTACGCACCGAGGACGGACGCTGGCGGCTGTACCTGAGCTGCGCCACCCCGGGCACCAAGCACTGGCGGGTGGAGGTGCTGGAGAGCGACGACCCCGCCGGGTTCGACCCGCGCTCGCGCGAGACCGTCCTGCCCGGCGACCCCAAGACCGGTGTGAAGGATTCGGTGATCGTCCGGCGCGACGGGAAGTGGCACCTGTGGGCCTCCTGCCATCCGCTGGCCGACTCCGACGAGGCCGACCAGATGGTGACCGACTACGCCACCAGCGCCGACGGCCTGGAGTGGACGTGGCACGGCACGGCGCTGAGCGGGCGGCCGGGGCTGTGGGACGGGCGGGGCGTACGGATCAGCTCGGTACGTTTCGACGGTGACCGGGTGCTGGCCTTCTACGACGGGCGGGCCAGCGCGGCCGAGAACTACGAGGAGCGCACCGGGATCGCCGTAGGGACCGACCCCGGCGAGCTGACCCCGGTGGGGACCGCCCCGGCGGCCATGTCGCCGCACGCGGGCGGCGGCCTGCGTTACCTCGACATCGTCGACCTGCCGGACGGGCGGATCCGGCTGTACTACGAGTACACCCGCGCCGACGGAGCCCACGAGCTGCGCACCGAGCTGCGCTGATCGTCAGGGTGGCCGGTCTTTCTGGGGCTGCCGCTGATCGTCAGGACGGGTGCGGGCGCCCGTTCCTGGACTGCCGCTGGCCGGGCGGCCGGCTGCCGACCAGGCCGCCCGAACGCTCCCTGGGCCTGAGCCAGTCGCTGAAGTCCTCGCCGGTGACCTGCTGAAGGAGCCGGATGTCGTCGGTGAAGTACGGAATGAGCTGGCGCCGCTGCTCCCAGGTCAGAGGGCGGCGCGGGGCGGCCCGCCGCTGGAGCAGCTGCTCGACGGGATCGGCCAGAGCCCCGGGCAGGAGCCGCCGGACCGAGGACAGCACCGCGTGCCGGGGGCTCGCGTCGGGATGCGCCGTCACGTTCTCCCTCGGCATCTCGGTCAGCAGCCCCCGCTCCACCCCGAGGAAGCCGCAGATCCGGTCGAGCGTGTCGGCCGGCCGGTCGACGAGGTCCCGGTAGCGGAAGAGCAGCACCTGCTCGCGCGGGAACAGCTCGTACAGGGCGGCCAGCTGCTCGCCGTACCGGCCGAGTCCCACGTAGTGCCAGAAGTGCGCCCACCCGGCCGCGATCCGTTTACTCTCCGCCTCGCAGGCGCGCACCACGTCGCCGATCGGTTCGAGCCCGGCCGACCACAGGTGGGTCCAGTTGGAGTGGGCGCGCTCGACCGGGTCCCGCACGATCACGATGAGCCTGGCGTGCGGGATGGCCGCCTTGATGCGCCGCTGCGCGTCCCGGTCGTACAGGTAGAAGGGCGTGCACTCGCCGGCCAGCGTCCCCGCGGGCGCCGCGGCGAACAGCGCCTCGTAGTCCTCGCGGCGCCAGACGTGCTCCCGGTACGTCTCCACGTCGCCGGGCCCGCCCTTGGCCGGTGGCGGGCCGTCGGTGAGGAAGTACTTGGGCTCCTTCACCTGTGGCAGGAAGAGCTGCGGATGCCGCTGGAGAGCGGCGTGCAGGGCCGTCGTTCCCGCCTTCGGAACCCCTACGACCAGGAAGTTCGGCATATCCACGGTCATCCCTCCAAATCCCGGCGCCTAACATCCAATTTCCTACCAGTTATATAGGATGTTCAAGTAGGTAATTGGACAGGGGATGCTCACCGTGTGAGGGCCGGGGCCGGCTACTGGATGCCGCGGAGGGGAAGTCCCGCCTTGCGATAGATGTCGTCGATGACCGTCATGTTGGCGACGGAGTCCGCAGGCGGGGTCAGCGGCGGGGTGCCCTGCTCCACCGCCGCCACGAAGGCGCGTAGTTGGCAGGTGTACGTCGCGTCGCCCGCGACGCGCTCGCGGCGCCGCCGGCCGTCGACGGTCACGGTCATCCGGTGGAAGAGCTGCGGGGCGATGAAGTTCGTGATGCGCAGCGACCCGCGTTCGCCGTCGACCCGCGCGGCGATCTTGAGCAGGTTTCCCGACCACATGGAGGCGTGGATCCGCCCGGTCGCGCCGGTGGGGAAGCGCAGGTCGGCGGCCATCGCCCGGTCGACGCCCGGTGATCGCAGCAGGGCCGCCGCGCTCACGACCGAGGGCTCGCCCGGCCCGAGCGTACGCAGGCAGTGCACCGCGTAGCAGCCCGCGTCCATGAGCGCGCCGCCGCCGAGCTCCAGCGAGTAGCGGATGTCGGAGAAATTGGGGAGCGGAAAGCACATCCATGTCTCGACATGCCGGACCTCGCCGAGTTCGGTGGCGACGATCTCGAGAGCCCGTTCCATCAGCGGGTGATACCGGTAGTGGAACGCCTCCATGACCACCACGCCGGACTTCGCGGCGGCGTCCGCGACGGACCGCGCCTCGGCGGCGTTGGAGGTGAACGGCTTCTCGGCCAGCACGTGCTTGCCCGCCTCGATCGCCTTGAGCGTCCACTCGGCGTGCAGGGCGTTCGGCAGCGGGTTGTAGATCGCGTCCAGGGAGGGGTCGGCGATCACTTGCTCGTAGGAGTCGTGGACGAGCCGGATGCCGTGCTTGGCCGCGAACTTCTCGGCACGCGACCGATCCCGGGCGGCCACCGCCGCCACCTCGACCTCGGGCACGGCGCGGGCGGGCTTGACGAGCGCCATGGGGGTGATGCGAGCTGCGCCGAGCGTCCCGATTCGCATGATCGCATGATGCCAGACCGGCGTGCCGCGTGTCGCTTTGCCCGGGCTTGACAGCTGATCTGTTGGAGTGGACGGGGGTTACCTCGCGTATGGAGGAGCGGATCGCGGGCGTTCAGGAAAGGAGCCGCGTGGAAAGGATCATCTCGGCCGCGACGCGGTTGTTCGCGGCCCTCGGATACGACGCGACGACGATGGGGCAGATCGCCGAAGCCGCCGACCTGAGCATCGAGACCGTCATGGAGCTCGCCGGTTCGAAGCGGGAGCTCTATCTGGCGGTGATGGGGCGCGGCTACACCGCGCAGAAGGCCCTGCTGGAGCACGCCCTCGCCCGTTTGGACGAGTCGGGAGCGCCGCAACTGGCGGCGAGTGTCCACGCCCTGGTCGACGACTACCTGAACTTCTGCCTCGACAACCCCGACGTCTCCGCGCTGCTGATGCACCGCTGGCTGGGCGACGCCGCCGATCTGCAGAACCTGGAGCAGATCTACAACGAGCCGTTGGTCCATGCGGTCTACAGCAAGTTCAACAGCGCCGCCGCGGCGGGCCTCATGGACTCCGAGGCCGACGTGGAGCTCTGTGTGCGAGCGATCGCCTGGTCCGTCATCATTTTCGTGCGCTACGCCACGATGAGCACGCCCCTTTCCAGCTTCTCCGAAGGCGAAAGGAGCGTGGACCGCTTCCGCGTCCACCTGCACCGGATCACCACCCGGATGCTCGGCCTGGCGCCTCCGAGCGCGACTTCCTGACTCCCCGCAGGGGCCTGGTTCCGGCCGACGCGAGATTCCGGAATTCACCACCAAGCACGCCGAAGAATGCGCCTTTACATGGGGGATCGCTCCGCGCGATGATGCCGCGCGGAGCGTCCGTTGTGCGTGGGTCGGTGCTGGTGGGTCAGTGGTCGTCGTTCCACCAACCATTGTCGTGGTGATCCCACCAGTGGTCATGGCCGTGACCGTGACCGCCCATGCCGCCACCGCCGCCGCCGCTCTTGCACCACTGCTTGGACCAGTGGCCGTGGCTCCAGCAGAACTTGCACCAGTTGTGGTGACTGTCCCACATCCACTTGCACTTCTTGGCCACGCTCTGCGGCGTGGTGCCCGCGAGCTGGGCGGTGGGCGGGCAGGCGCTCGCGGCGCTGGCGGCCTGCGTGGTGGCCGTTCCGGTGACGATTACGGTGGACGCCGCCAGGGCGGCGCTGAGAAGCAGACGCTTGAGCACCAGAGATCACTCCCTGAATGACGATCGTTCCCCCGATGATGATGGGGATCGGATGAGAGCGCCGGATTCGGTTTCCCGGGATACGCCGATACGGCATGAACATATCCCACCATAATCCCGGCGAGCGGCCCGGTCTCCCGGCGACAGGCAAAGCCTCATTTCACAACATGGGGCCACATAATGCGAATGCATCGGATATGTCGGGAAATGCGGCATCGCGCGAGGAGGGGCGCCCCAAAGCATCATGCCGGGAATTCATCGTCTTCACCGGAGAGGCGATCGGCGCTTCCCCCGGCTCTTCAACGACACACCAGGAAAATGGTAAATGACGGAAAAGGTGATTGCCTGGCGCTCGCCCACGTGCGGCCCTCCCAGACCGGCGCCCCACGCCGCCGTCGCTGTGGCGGCCGGCGCGGCCCGGTATTGGCGCGCCGAACAGGCCGCATCGACGGCTGCCCACGCCGCCGCCTCATCCATCGACAAGACCTCCCGGGGAATGGGCGGCCGCGTACCATGTACGACGGGTTCGCGGCATATGGTGGGCTTTTACTGCGGAATCGGGCCGGTCGGAGTGGTGGTGAGCGGCGAGGGTTGGCTTCGTGTACCGATCGGCGCCGGGTCTCGCCGTTGGCGCACGGTCGGCACCAGCCGGAACATCCTCGCGGTGGCGCGTACGGTCACCTCGGCGAGCCGGCTGCTGGACGTGCTGCCGCTGTTCCGTTCGGATCCTCGCGTCCAGGTGCTGTTCACGGTCGCCGCGGGTTCGGCGTTCGACGACGGGATCGGCGACTATCTGCGGGACGTCGAGGCACGTGTCGTCTCCTGGGCGCAGGCCGTGGACACTCCCTTCGACCTGGCCGTCTCCGCCAGCGCCAACGGCGACCTGCACCGGCTGAGGGCCCCGCTGCTGCTGGTTCCGCACGGCGCCGGGCACAACCGGCTGCTTCCCGCCGCGGGCGGCGTCTCGGGTCTCGCCCGGCGCCAGCTGGTGCACGACGGCCGGCTCGTACCGGCGGCCATCGCCCTGCCGCACCACGAGCAGCTGACCCGGTTGGCGGGCGAATGCCCGGAGGCGGTGCCTCTGGCCGTGGTGACCGGCGATCCGTGCTTCGACCGGATCCTGGCGAACGCCGCGCGGCGCGACCGCTACCGGCGCGCCCTCGGGACCGGCGACCGCAAGCTGGTGCTGATCAGCTCCACCTGGGGCGAACACTCCCTGCTCGGCGCCAACGACGACCTGGTCGCGCGGCTGACGGCCGAGTTGCCGGTGGACGAGTACCAGGTGGTCCTGGCCGCGCATCCGAACGTCTGGTACGGCCACGGCGGCCTGCAGGTCCGGCTGTGGCTGGGGGACGCCCTCGACGCCGGCCTGGTGCTGCTGCCTCCCCGGCAGGGCTGGCAGGCGGCGCTCCTGGCGGCGGACGTGGTCGTGGGCGACCACGGGTCGGTCACCTTCTACGGCGCCGCGCTGGGCCGCCCCACCCTCCTGGCCTCGTCCGGTCGGGAGGCCGAGGAGCTCGATCCGGCCTCCCCCACGGCCGCGCTGTCCCGGGCGCTGCCCCGCCTCGACCCGCGGCGGGACCTGCTGGGGCAGATCGAGCGGATCATGGACACGTACCGGCCGGGTGCCTATGACGAGGTCACCGGGCGGACGCTGGGCGAGTCCGGCCGGGCGGGCACGTTGTTACGGCACGTCGCGTACCGGCTGATGGACCTCGAACCCGGACCCGAGCCCGCCGCCACCGCGCTGCCCGATCCCTTGGGGGAGCGTGGCGAGGTGCTCTCGTTCCTGGTCGAAGCCGAGGTCCAGGACGGCACCGTGTCCCTGCGCCGCTTCCCTGTGGCCGGCGCGGGGCAGCGCTTCCCCGTGACCGGTGAGGGGGAGCGCGTACGAGACCCGCATCTCGTCGTGGACGCCGAGGAGCCGGACCGGCGGCGGTTGGAGACGGCGGCCATCATCGTCCGCGGGGACCCGGCCGACGGCTGGGCGGCGGAGACTCTGCGGTGCTATCCCGGCTGTCTCATGGCGGCCGAGGTGGTCGGTGCGCGGCGGGTCCGTCTGGCGCTACGGGACGGGCGGCGTTTCGACGTCACCGCGTCCGCCGGAGCGCGTGGCGACCTCGACCCCCGGTGCCTGCCGTCCGCGGTGTACGGCTGGCTGGTCAACGGCGACGGCCCCTTGACCACCGTCCGGGTCGGCGACCGGGAAGCGGCCATCGACCTCGCTTAGTCGCCGCTCAGGCGGGCGCGGAGTTCCTCGGCCTTGGGCAGGTTGCCGGAGGCGAGGCAGACCGCGATGGCCTGCCGCAGATAGCCCCCGGCGTCCCTGGGGTCGAGGTCGGCCAGCAGCTCCAGGGCACGCGTCTCCTTGGCCGGAATGCGGCGCTCGCGCATGATGTCCACGGCGATCCGTGCCGAGTGCAGCGCCTGCGCGGAGTGGCCGAGCTCGCGGTGGGCCTCGCCCAGGACGAGGTGGATCTTCCCCTGGCTGAGCCGGTCACCGGCCGAGATCATGAGAGCCAGAGCCCGGTCGAAGGCGGCGATCGCCGCTTCGTGCCGGCCCGCGCGGCTGTGGACCAGGCCGAGATGGTAGCTCTGCAGGCCGATCCCCCGCGTGTTGCCCAGCCCTTCGTGGATGGCCAGCGCGGCGGCGAAGTGGGCGACGGCATCCTCCATCAGTCCCCGGGCCTGGCCGAGGGACTCCAAGGCGGAGGCTTGGGCCAGGGCGGCCTGCCCGAGCGACTCCAGGACGACCGCCTCCATCCTCGGGTCAGCCGCCTCGCGGGCCGCCTGATGCGCGTGGACCAGCTCGGCCTGGGCCTGGTCGGTTTCGCCGAGCTCCAGGTGGGCGCGGGCCACCTGGTTCCGCATCCTGGCCTCCACGGCACGGTCGCCGACGCGGAGCGCCGCGGCCACGCCCAGCCGGTTGGTCTCGATCCAGTCCGCGTAGTGCTTGCGCTCGTGATAGAGCGGCCACAGGGCCTCGGCCAGCTGCCAGACCAGCTCGTCCCATTCACCTGCCGCCGCCGCGCGCAGTAGCGCGAGCACGTTGGGGCGCTCCTTCTCCAGCCAGTCGAGGGCCGCTCCAGGTGTGGCGAACGGCAGGCCGACGGCCGACAACCGCTCCCGATGGTCGGCCAGGCGCAGCCGGGGACCCATGGCGGCGTCGGCGGCGGCCACCTGCCCCAGGTACCACTCCGCCACCCGCCGCAGCGCCGCCTCCCGCGCCTCGGGCGGGTCCACGCGCCGCGCGCACCGGGCCGCGTGCAGCCGGACCAGGTCATGGAAGCGGTACGTGTCGCCGTCGAGCTCCTCGACGAGACTCGCATCGAGAAGCAGGTCCAGCGCGTGGTCCGGCTCGCTCTCCAGGACGGCCCGCGCCACCCCGGCCGAGAAGCCGGGGCCGGGCAGCGTGCCCAGCAGGCGGTAGAGCCGGGCCGCCTGCTCCGGCAGCCCGGTGTACGCGGAGTCGAAAACCGCTTCGACGATCGCTCTGCCCTCCGTCATCAGGTGGTCCAGCCGTCGTTCGGCGTCCCGCAGCTCGCCGACCAGCCGCTCGACCGTCCATGTCGGCCGTTGGACCAGCCGCGCCCGGCCACCCGCAGGGCGATCGGCAGGCCGCCGCACAGCCGTACGAGCTCGCTCACCCGCTCCCGCTCGGCGGCGACCCGGTCCTCGCCGAGCATGCCCGAGAGGAGTCGTACCCCCTCCTCGTCCTGGAGCGGCGCGACTCTGACCGGCCGCGCGCCCGCGACGAGCAGCTCGCCGAGCTGGTGGTGGCTGGTCACGACGACCGCGCTCGCGGCGGAGGCGGGGAACAGCGGCGTCACCTCGGCGGCGTGCTCGGCGTCGTCCAGCAGCACGAGCAGCCGCAGGTCGGCCGTCATGGAGCGGAACATGGCCGCCCGTTCCGGCAGCTCCGCCGGGATCCACTCCTCATGGACGCCGAACGCGCGCAGGAACCCGCCGAGGACGTCGCTGACCTCGGTGCCGCCCCGGTGCCGCAGCGCGCCGAAGTCGGCGTACAGCTGGCCGTCGCTGAACCGCTCGTGGACCTGGTGCGCCCAGCGGCGGCTGACCGCGCTCTTGCCGACTCCCTTGAGGCCGCTGACCACCGCGATCGCGGGTCCCTCCTCAAGGAGAAGGAGGCGGTCGAGCAGCGCCAGCTCAGTGGTCCGGTTGACGAAGCCGGGCGGCGCGGCGGGCAGCTGCCGGGGGATCCGTACGGGCGGCGGAGGCGTGGCGCCTATGGTCACGGACCCTATGTCCCTGGCCTGCACCACCCCGCCGGACACCTGTCCGGACACCTCGTTGCGTATATCAGCGTCGTTCGCCTGCCCAGCGCTCTCCGGCCCAGCCACGGTTCAGTAGTGTTCCCGTCGCACTGGATCGTGGCAAGCGGAGCGCTAGTCTGGGAGAACGTCCTTGACGAAAAGAGCTGCGCGATGGATCCGAGCGTCATTCCCGCTCTGGCGGCGGTCATATCGGCGATTGTCGGCGGCGCCGCGGGCGAAGCCGGCAAGAATGCCTGGACCTCTTTGACGGGCCTCGTACGCCGCCGTTTCGGCGACGACGCCGTAGCCGCCATCGAAACAGCGCAAACCCCGGAGGAAACCGCCAAAAGCCTGGTCGAACGCGCCCAGGAAGACGCTGAATTCGGGCAGAACCTGACGTCGTGGACCACGGAGACGGCCAGACTCGTCCAGACCAAGCACGACGTGTCCAACACGATCAGCGGCGACGCCCGGATCACCGGCCCGGTGCTCCAAGCGGGCGACATTTTCGGGTCGATCAATTTCGGCAAATCCAGTTAGGACTGAAAGGTTCGCCCGATACCGCCATTCCAGCGGTTGAGCGCCTGATTTGTACGAGCCCTTCCGTTCCCGTCCATAGACCAACCGCCTACGCACGGATACGTTGCACGTATCCCGATATGAAGACACCCCCAAACCCTTGGGAGGACTCTCGCATGTGCGGAATCGCCGGATGGGTGGACTTCAGCCGCGACCTGGCCCGTGAACATGGCACAGCCCAGGCCATGACCGAGACCATGAGCTGCCGCGGCCCGGACGATCGGGGGTTGTGGCTGTCACCGCACGCCATACTCGGCAACCGGCGGCTCGCGGTCATCGACGTCGAGGGCGGCCACATGCCTATGACGGCCGAGGGCCCGGTCGTCATCACCTACAGCGGGGAGATCTACAACTTCGTCGAGCTGCGGGCCGAACTGGCGGCCAAGGGGCACCGCTTCCGCACCAGGAGCGACACCGAGGTCGTGCTCCACGGCTATCTGGAATGGGGCGCGGGTGTCGCCGACCGGCTCAACGGCATGTACGCCTTCGCCATCTGGGACGACCACGCCCAGGAGCTCCTGCTGGTGCGCGACCGCCTGGGCGTCAAGCCGCTCTACTACTACCCGCTGCGCGATGGCGTGCTGTTCGGCTCGGAGCCGAAGGCGATCCTCGCCAACCCGCTGGTCGAGCCGGTGGTGGACACGGACGGCCTGCGCGAACTGCTCACCTTGGGCAGGAGCCCGGAGCGGGCCGTCTTCAAGGGCATGCGCGAGCTGCGCCCCGGCCACCTGCTGCGGGTACGCCGGGAAGGGCTGGCCATCCGCCGCTACTGGGCGCTGGAGCCACGCGAGCACACCGACGACCTCGACGTCACCGTCAGCACGATCCGCGCCCTGCTCGAGGACATCGTGGGCCGCCAGCTCGTCTCGGACGTGCCCCTGTGCAGCCTGCTGTCGGGCGGCCTGGACTCCAGCACCATCACCGCGCTGGCCAAGAAGCACGGGCAGATCCGGTCCTTCGCCGTGGACTTCGCCGGATACGCCGAGCAGTTCCAGCCCGACGAGCTGCGCGGTGATCCGGACGCGCCGTTCGTACAGGAGCTCGCGCGCTACGTCGACTCCGACCACACCGACATCATGCTCGACACCGCGGAGCTGACCGACCCGCGCCTGCGCTCGTCGGTGGTGCGCGCCTTCGACATCCCGAACTTCCTCGGTGACATGAACGGCTCCCTGTACATGCTGTTCAGGGCGATCCGCGAGCACTCCACCGTGGCCCTGTCCGGTGAGTCGGCCGATGAGCTGTTCGGTGGGTACGCGTGGTTCCACGCGCCGCAGGCGGTCGAGGCCGACACCTTCCCGTGGCTCGCGATGGTGCTGCGTGACCATGACCCGGCCGATCTGCTCGACAGGGCGCTGTTCGACCGGCTCGACCTGCCGTCGTACACCGCGGACACTTACCGGAGCGCGCTGGCCGAGGTGCCGTACCTGCCTGGCCAGAACGCCCTCGAACGGCGGATGCGGGAGGTCTGCTACCTGCACCTGACCCGGTTCCTGCCGGTCCTGCTGGACCGCAAGGACCGGTTGAGCATGGCCGTCGGCCTGGAGGTCCGGGTGCCGTTCTGCGACCACCGGCTGGTCGAGTACGTCTTCAACACGCCGTGGGCGATGAAGACCTTCGACGGCCGGGAGAAGAGCCTGCTCCGCGCCGCCGCCGGCGACCTGGTGCCCGAGTCGATCCTGCGGCGGGTCAAGAGCCCCTACCCGGCGACCCAGGACGTCGCCTACGAGCAGGCGCTCCGCGACACGTTGAGCGGCCTCGTCCGCGCCGGGACGGCGCCGGTCCTGCCGCTGCTCGACGCGGCGGCCGTCAGGGAGCTCACCGCGGCCCCGGTCGGCAAGACGACCACGACGATGTCGAGGATGAGCCTGGAGCTGGCCCTGGACCTGAACGTCTGGCTCGAGTCCTACGGCGTCCGCCTGGACCTGTAGGCGAGGTCGCCCCTAGCCCAGCCGTACGGTGATCGTCTTCGAGCTGCCGCCCCGGTCCGACAGCCGCCCCCACCGGAGGGTGAGTCCCGCGCCCGTCGTGGCGCTCACCAGGAGCGGATCGCCGCGCAGCACCCGGGTCACCGGCCGGTCCCAGGTCACGGTCAGCTCACTCAGGTCGCGCCGGGGATCCGACACCGTCAGCGTGGCCGTGCCGTCGCCGCACTCCTTGACGAGGACCGCGCACGGAGCGGAGGCGGTCAGGCCACCGACCGCTCCGGCGTTCCAGAAGTTGACGGCGGTCAGGCCGAGCGATGGCACCTGGACACCCTGCTGGCGCGCGGTGTTGGCCAGGACGCGTAACCAGGTCGGGTCGGTGGCGCGGGCGCGGGTCCGCGCCGGGGTCGCGCCCGGGAGGAGCACGTAGAAGTAACCGGCCGCGTCCGGGTCGATCCCGTGGTCGAGCCAGAGGGTCACATAGCTCCGGGTCACCGAGCCGGCGGCGCGGTTCTCGCGCAGCGTGCGCAGGAGGCCGTGGAAGACGTAGCCGCCGTGGCCCGCCAGGTGCGCCCAGCCCGCCTTCTGGTCGAGGGTGAGGAGCGCGCCGGTCCGGCGGTTGTCCACGATGGTCTCGACCGGCACACCGTCCCGCCCGGTGATCCCGGCCCCCAGGCAGATCACGGCGTCATCGAGGAAGAACCACGACTTGAACGCCTCCATCGTGCTCTGGAGGCCGTTCAGGTGCTGGCCGACCGTCGCGTACCTGCCGTCCGTGGCGCCGCCAACCCAGCGGCCCGGCGGGCAGGTGTCGCCCCACGCCGCGCCGGCGCCGTCGGCCAGCCGCTTGGTGGAGACGGTCGTGCCCGGCAGGCGGTAGGGGTCGACGGTGGCCCAGAAGGAGTCGGAGTACTGGTCGCCGTGGCCCTTCGCCCACCAGTAGAGCATTCCCGAGCCGGTGTGCCAGCCGCGTAAGTTCTCGCCGTTGCCGTGCTCGTAGTGGCCGATCCGGTAAGAGGCCATGCTGAGCCCCGCGCACCAGCCCGGCCCCCGGTGGACGGCGCGGGCGCTCATCGGCAGCAGCCTGTGCCCCGCCGGTTCCGGCGCCGCGGGGATCGTCTCGTCGTCCAGGATCGCGGCCAGGCGGGCGTGGAACCCCAGGTCGGCCTCTTCGAGCATCGGCTGGACCGTGTCACGTACCGCCCAGCCCTTGACCATGGCCTGCCAGCGGGTCCGGGCCGCGACGGGCGCCGCGTCCCCGAGCAGCAGGATCGCCGAGGCGATCAGCCGCCCCCTCCTGTGGTCGCCGTACGCATCCCGGCCGATCCCCCGCCCGCTGACCAGGTCCATGCAGAAGCCGTCGTGGATGAACGGCGCGAACGACCGCTCGACCATGTCGAAGAGGTTCGGGGCGGCGATCTCCCACGGAGTGCCGCGCAGCACCGCGAACAGCGTCGCGAGGCCGGACAGCATCACCATTCCGTATCCGCCCTGGTAGGGGATGGAGGTGTGCTGGATGAACGAGCCGTCCCGGTAGAAGCCGTCGCCCTCGGTGACGTACGGGAAGACCGGCTCCAGCGCCGAGACGGCCAGCGCGGCCTTGTCCGCGTCGGCTCTGAGGATGGCGCGCAGCAGCGTCACCGTGCACAGGTCCACCCGGTTGGCTCCGGTGCTGTTGCCGCTGTAGTCGTCCAGGCGCCATTCGGGCACGAAGTGGTCCACGGCCTCGCTCAGCGCCCGGCTCTGCGCGTCCGTCAGGTGCGGGCCGATCAGCAGGGCCACGTCGAGGAGCCGCTTCGGGGTGCCGATCTGCCAGGGCCACCAGTTGCCGACCGGGCGGGCGCCCGCCGCGTACACCTGCCGCCGGTAGTGGTCGAGACCGGTGGCGACGGCCGCGGCCAGGCTCGCGTCGCCGGTCAGGCCGGTCCCGGGTAAGGCGTACGCACGGGCCATGGCCTGCAGCCGCACCGGGGTCTGGACGAAGGACGGGAACGCCAGGCCGGGCCAGAGCGACGTGCCGGTCGGCGCCATGGTGTCCCGGTAGCCGGCCGCCGTGCTGCCCAGTTGTACGAGCCTGGTCCGGTACGGCTCCGCGGTCGCGTCGAACCCCCCGCCCGCCGTCACGTCCCGCCACCGGCGGCGCAGGAGGGCGAAGTCCGCCGAGTGGGCCGATCCCCGCGCGGCGGGGACCAGCCCACCGGCCACGGCGGCACCGCCGAGCCGCAGGAACAACCGCCTGGAGTACTCGTTCACGCAGGGATCAGTGGCCGGAGACGATCTGGATGAGCTGGGTGGCGGCGGAGAAGTCGGCGGTCAGCCGGTTCTTGGTCACCGCGAACGCGCGCAGCCGCTCCGGAGAGATCAGCCGCACACCGGGGACGTCGCCCATGAGCGCGGCGTACACGCGCGCGATGGCGCGGGCCGAGGTCTTGCCGCCCGCCGGGATGTCGGCCGCCAGAATGTCCGCCCGGTTGCCCAGAGCGGCTGACGGGAACGTTGCCGCCGGGCCCGCCCTGAACATCGGCGAGTCCGGCGGCATGCCCGCCATCATGTCCGCGGCGCCCTCCTGGTCCTCCAGCCGGGCCAGGCGGCCGTGCTCGGCGGCCGGCATGCCGAAGTAGAGCTCGTCGGCCACGCCCAGCGGCCCCACGGCGTCCACCACCTGCTCGCCGTGCTGGTAGACGGCGACCTGCACGCCACGTTCGGCTCCGGACTTGACCATCCGGGCGATGGCCTGCTGGACCTGCTGCTGGATGTCGCTCATCACCGCGCCCCTCCGCCTGCTGCTACCGCTGTCGCGGGTGTAGACAGGCTATGAACCGTTGCTAGCGCTCGCTACGCCAACCTGTGGTTGCCAGAAGAACTGTGATCGAAGCTTCCGACCGACCGCTACCGAAAGTAATCGTATGGTAATGTTCAGCAACAGCCGGGTGCCTGACTGGCGCTCGGTCCCCGCCCCCATTGGTGTTCGCACCAACGGGACAGCGTCCGGCGGGGCGGTGGCCCAAGAGCCGCACCCCATCTGGGAATGCGGAATCAGGCCCCGACAACGCGGCTCTCAACCACGGTCCGCCCGGCTCGCCGGACGGACGCGGCATCGGCTTCCACCGGATCGCCTCCCGACCTCGGCCGGAAAGCGACGAGGCTACGCTGATGTCCGTTTTACTCAGGTAAACACAGAGAGTTGAAGACGCTAACGGCCGGAAACTCATCGGGAAGGGCGTGACAGCGGCTTGTCATGCGGCCGGGGAGCGGCGCGTCAGGCGGCCGGGGAGCGCCGTCTGAGGCTCACCAGCCCCAAACCGCCGCCCAGGAGCCCGACGATGATGCCCGCCACGCCCATGACCCGGGCCGTGCCGTCGGACGTCGGCGACGATGAGGCGGACTGCTTCATCACGGCGACCGTCTGCTGCGCGGCGGGCGGAGCCGCCGTGGTCATGGCCATCCCGGCGTGCTCCCCGCCGGACGCCGCCGCCACCAGCTTCAGCGTGGGCAGCGGGTGCTCCGCCTCCGTGCCGTCGCTCTTGGGCGCGTCCGCCCACTTGACGACCTCGCCGCCGGTGTAGGTCTGCTCGGTCGGGAAGGCGATCTCGTCCACGTCCTTGGGCAGGGGCCCGACCGACACCTCGAACTCCTGGAACTGTCCCGGCTCGATCTTGCCACCCGTCCACGTGACCTTCAGGACGGATTCGGTGACCTTGTCCCCGTCGTCGGCGACCACGGGCTCGGGCAGCTTGCCCTCGGTCAGCTCGGCCTTCCAGCCGGGAACCGGCTTGACCGAGACGAAGGGCAGGGGATGGTCGGTGGGGAAGGTGACGACGAGTTTGGTGGTCGAGGCGTCGTCACGCTCGTTGGGCACCCGGAAGGCGAGCTTGGTCCAGCCGCCCTTCTCCGCGGTCCCGGGGTTGATCGTGACATGGGCGAGGGCGGGGATCGCGAGGCCCACCGTGAGGGCCAGGGCTGCCGCGGCTACGGTGCCGATTCGGCGGTAAAGCATGGGAGTCTCCACTTCGTTTTCGGAAATGCCGGACACGACGCGCTCGACTGCTCGCGTCGTTGAGGGGGTCAGGCAGAACGAAGTGGGGGGCCGCGCCGTACGACCGCGTACCGCAACATGCGCTCGCGCGGCCGGTCGGGAACGAGATCCGCGGCCACGGGGGCGGCGGGCGGCCAGAGAGGGCCGGCGACAGGCGTGAGGATCCGTACGGCGCGCGAGGCGAGACGGCGCAGCAACGACCAGAGGGCGGCCTCACCGCCGGCCAGCCACCACGCGGTCAGCAGCGTGGCGACGGCGTGACACAGGAACATGCCGGGCCAGGTGCTCTGGCCATGGACATCCGCCAGGTGCGGGGACTCGCCCGTCGAGGCGAACAGCACGTGCAGGCCCACCTGCCCCGTGCCGAGCAGCCCGATGATCAGCGGCTGGGATCGCTCCCTGCCGGCCATAGCGGTGGCCGCGGCCAGCACGACGGCGCCCGCGCCCGCGACCATGCCAGGCCCTGGGGCGTTGCCGCCCGCCAGCCAGTGCCCGATGGCGGACAGGGCCACGCAGACGACCGTGAACGAGGCCGACCGCGCAAGACGCATCGGCAGCCTGGCGCGCGTCGCGCCCACCTGCCGCCGCGAGTCCTGTGTACGGGTCACGATCAGGCCTGGTGCTCCTTGATCTCCGCGATCTGGGCCGTCTGCTCGGAGACGAGCCGAGTCGCCATCTCGATCGTGGGACCGTGCTTCCCGCCGCTCTGGGCGGACGTGGCCATCATGACGCCGTGGTCGAGGTGCTGCGAGATCAGCGAGAGCCAGAGCTTGTCGAAGGCCTTACCGGACTTCGGGGTCAGCTGGGCGACCTGGTCGGCGACGCCCTTGGTGTCCTCGGCCGGTACGGCCACCTGCCAGGACTTCAGCCACGACGACATCTTCTCGATGTCGGCCTTCTCGTTGGTCTCCAGCTTCTGGCTCAGTTCGCGTACGTACGGCGTGTCCGTGCGCTTGGCGACCAGCTCGGCCAGCTGGATGGTCTGCCGGTGATGAGTGATCATCTCCTGGCTGAAGGTGACGTCCTGCTGGTCGTAGGCGGCCATGGCAGCGGGCGCTCCCGCCGCCGACGCGGCACACCCACCGGCCAGTGTCGCGCAGAGCAGGGCGCCGACGATCGTGGTCCAACGCATGCTTCCCCTTGGGGGGTGTGGGGATGGGTCACGTGGAGATACGCGGTGCGCCGGATAACCGTTCAACAACGGGCCGGTCAGCGCGTCACTCACGAGATGGCCTCGAGTGACGCGCTCGCCGGCGCTGCCGTACCAGGTATTCGCGGCCGACCTCCGGATGGATGGGCAACCGTGGATGAGTGGCGATCGGGGTCAGGTGGTGGGCACCGCGCGGTGACCGTGTCGCGCGGTGACGGGGTCAGGTGGCGGGCAGGTTGACCAGGAACAGCGGCCGGGTGGTCGGCTGTGCGGAGCCGCCGGCCGGTTCGACGGTGACGCCGAGCTTGGCCACTCCGGGTCCCGGCGCGGCGATCACCGGCTGCGTGCGGCCTGCGGCGTCGGCGCTGAGCAGCCCGGCCGACCTGATCCGCCCAGGGGCCAGCTGCCAGAGCTGATAGACCTGGCCTTCCGGCAGATCGGCCAGCCCGGCGGCCAGGAACACCATCTTGCCCCGCGAGCGCGACACGACCACCGTGCCGCGACCGCCCTGCTTGGCCGCGGCCGTGGCGATGCGGGAGTCCGGCGCGGTCAGCACCGCGGCGACCTCCTGGTTCATCCGCCGTACCTGGTCCAGCTCGTCACGGGCCTGCAAGGCGCCGACACCGAACACGACGGCCGCCGCCAGGCAGGCCGCGACGCCCACGCCCGCCACCAGCGGCCGCCACCGCAGCCGCGGCCGAGACCGTTGGGCCCGCCCCTGTGGGCGCCGCCCAGCCCGATGCTCGGGGCGCCGCGGTGTCCCCCAGCTGTCTTCCTGGGCGGGTACGGCGACGGTCGGCGGGACCTGCCGGACCTGGTCGATCTGGGCGAATACCCGCTCCTTGAGGCCGGGCGGCGGCTCGACGGCCACGGCGGAACCCAGCCGGGCCGCGGTCTCGGCGAACGCGGCGACCTCCAGCGCGCACTCGGCGCACCCGGTCAAATGGTCCTCGAAGTGGCGCCGCTCCAGCTCGTCGTCGACGGCGTCCAGCGCGTACGCGCCGACCAGCGTGTGCGGATCGGGCCCGCCGGTCATGCCTCTCATCGCTCCACCCCCAGGCAGTCGCGCAGCCGGATCAGCCCGTCGCGCATCCTGGTCTTCACCGTCGCGAGCGGGACTTTGACCAGCTCAGCGACCTCACGATAGGAATATCCGCCGTAATAGGCGATGGTGACCGACTCTCGCTGCAACGCGGTCAGGCCCTGCAGGCAGCGGCGCAGGCGCTCGCGTTCGAGCCGGGTTTCGACGGATTCGGCGACCTCGTCGAAGGGCCGGTGCACGTCCATCCGGGCCGCTCGCTCCTCGCGATCCATACTCGCCTGAGCCGAACGGACCCGGTCGATCGCCCGGCGATGCGCGATCGTCAGCACCCAGGCCATCCCCGAGCCCCGGCCCGACTGGAAGCGCGCGGCGTTACGCCACACCTCCACCAGGACCTCCTGAGCCACCTCCTCGCTCTGGGCCCGATCCCGGAGCACCCGCAGCACAAGCCCGAACACGCGCGGCGCCACGACCTCGTACAGCCGCTCGAACGCCGCCCTGTCCCCCCGCGCGACGTCCTCCAGCAACTCCTCGACCCCAGGGACCCGCTCGCCTCCCCAGCCCGGCTCACGTCCCGCTTCGACGCGGCCCGAGGCACGTCCTGCCTCGCCACGGCCCGAGGTACGCCCCGTCTCGCTGCGGCCCGGCGACGCACGCCGGGCGTCAAAACCGCCCGACCCACGTCCCGCCTCACCAGGACCCGACGACCCATACCGGGCCTCGAAATCCCCCGACCCACGGCCCTCGCCGCGACTCGATGGCCCATACCGGGCTTCGAAACCCCCCGACGCACGTCCCGGTTCGATACGGCCCGACGTGGGTCCCGGTTCGATGCGGCCCGGTTCGCGTCCCGCTTCCATGCACCCTCCCGCCGTGACCGACGTGGCGCCGGTCACAGGTGGTTCGGATCAGAGAGCGCGATGGATGTCCTGGAGCTCCTACGGCTTTCGCGCGACCCCGCACACCGCGCTCACCAGCTTGGACGGCTCGTCCCACGCGTCACTGCGCCGCCGCCACTGGGGAGTGGGTACGACGCCGGGCTCGACAAGCTCAAGCCCCTCGAAGAACGTACCCATCTGGGCGGGACTGCGCAGGTGATAGGAGTTGGCGGCCGCCTTGTTGTAGGCGCTGACGGCCTCCATCAGGGCCGGGTTGGTGTTGGTGCCGTCGCTGAGCACGAGGTAGCTGCCCGGCGATAACGCGGCCATCAGCCGGTCGACGATCCCCCACGGGTCGTCCTCGTCGGGCACCTGCCCGGCGATGCTCAACATCACCAGGGCGATGGGCTGACTGAAGTCGAGAGTCTTGGCCGCGCCTTGGAGGATGACGTCGGGGTTGCGTACGTCGGCGTCGATGTACGCGGTGACGCCCGGCTCGGTGCTGGTCAGCAGGGCACGGGCGTGGACCAGCACGATGGGATCGTTGTCGACGTAGACGACCCGGGTCTCGGGGGCGGTGCGCTGAGCGACCTCGTGGATGTTGTTGGCCGTCGGCAAGCCGGTCCCGATGTCCAGAAATTGCCGGACTCCGGCCTCTTCCACCAGGTACGTGACCGCGCGGATGAGGAACTCCCGCTGCAGCCGAGCAACCTCGGCGAAGTCAGGAAATGTCCGAAGCAGCAGCTCACCGGCCTCGCGATCGGGCGCGAAGTGATCTTTGCCGCCCAGCAGATAGTTCCACACGCGGGCTGAATGGGGGATGGTCGTGTCAATGCGTTCCCATGCGGACTGGCCGGTGGGGCTGTCATCGCTCATGACACTCCATTCCTGAGGTTGACCGCGGCCCCCGGCCACGCTCGTCCAAGAGCCACTTTAGTGGTCTCTACGGGCATAACACGTACGAGATTTCGGCCAGCAACCACCGTCCACCACGCGCACGTCCGCACTCCGGACGTCGCACTGCGGACGTCACACTCCGGACGCCGGACGCCGGACATCGCACTCCGGACGTCGCACTCCGGACGTCGCACTCCGGACGCGTGTTCGATCTACACGCGCCAACCCCGCGAGCCCAATCCGCCCACCCGGCACCCCGCATTCCGCGCCCGGTATCCCACGCCCGGCACCCGGAACCCCGCACCCGGCACCCGGCACCCGGCCAAGCGATCACACGCCCGTGGGCAGGCGCAACGCGAGGCGGCGCGCCCCCGGCCACACGTGCTCACCACACGAGGTCCACATCCCCTCAGCCCCGGCGGGTCTGGAGGTGAGCGGTCGCGGTCGCCACGGCCACGGTCTTCCCGTCGGGCGCGATGAGCTCGCCGGACAGGAAGCACACCTCTCTGCCGCGCCGCACCACCCGCCCCCGGCCGGTGAGCCGCCCCGGCCGCGCCGGGCGAAGGTATTGGACGTGCAGGTCGAGGGTGACCGCGAACTGGTCTTCCGGCAGCGTCGCGACCAGCGCCGGCCCCAGTGTGTCGTCGAGCATCGCGGCGAGGAAACCGCCCTGGATCACCCCGACGGGATTGACGAACCGCTCGCTCGCCTCGAACGCCACCTCGATGGTGCCCCGCTCGGGATCCACCTCGATCAGCTGCCAGCCCAGGGTCTCGGCCGCGGCCGGCGGCGGGACCCGCCCGGCCAGCACATCCCAGAATGGCCCGCGCCGCCGCGGTTCGGTGTCCATGAACACAGTGAACAGACCCGCACCGACAGTTCCGCCACTGTTCCGCCACGGCCCCGCGGTCGGCAGCTCGAACAAGCCATCCGACAGCTCCAACAGACCGTCCGGCAGCTCGCACGAACCATCCGGCAGCTCGCACGAACCGTCCGGCAGCTCGCACGAACCGTCCGACAGCTCGAACAGGCCGTCCGGCAGCTGAACAAGCCGTCCGGCAGCTCGAAGGCAGCGCACATCACGCCGTCAGCGGCCACCAGCACGTCGCCGGTCACGGCGCTGCCGTCGATCACGGTGCTGCCGTCGGCGAAGCCGGCGCAGCGCAAGCCCGATGCCCCCCAACCACCGATGCCCACAAACCGGGAAAACCGCCCATTTCCCGGTCGATCAGGAAAGTTGGGGAAGTTTGCCAGGTAAAGGAGCGGAGGGGGCTAGCGCTTTGGGCGGATTTTGTCGAGGTTTTGGGTGATTAGCGGCTCCCGAGTGGCGAGCGCGCGTGCCACATCCCGTAGCTGCTTGGCCCGATGCACCTGGGCCCGCCAGTCCGTGCCGGAGGCCCGATGGGCCATCTCCACCTCGACCTCCTCCACCCGATAGCCCTTGCGCAGCAGGTCGATCGTCAGCGCCGTCTCCACGCCGAACCCGTGCGCCAGCGGCCGGGCGGCCTCGAAGGCGTCTCTGGTGATGCAGCGCTGGCCGTTGAGCGGCTGAGCGGGCTCGAAGCCGGTGGCCCTGCGGATGCCGTCCCTGGACAGGCGGACGACCAGGCCGTGGCCGCCCAGCTTGACGCGGGTGGCGAAGACCGCGATGGTCATGTCGGCCGTGCCGGCGCGCACCGGTTCGATCAGGGGGGAGGCGGCCCGGGCGGTGTCGCCCAGGTCGGCGTCCAGGAAGAGTAAGTGGTGCGGCGTCTCACCGTCGAGCAGGCGCACGGCTTCGGCGCCCGACTCCATGGCCGCCGCCTTGCCGCGGTTGCGGCTGTGCCGGACCACCCTGGCCCCCGCCGCCCGCGCCACCCGGCCGGTCTGGTCGGTCGAGCCGTCGTCGACGACCACGACCAGATCGACGCCGGGCAGCGCGAGGGCCGCGGTGACCGTGGCACCGATGCGGTCGGCCTCGTCCTTGGCCGGGACGATAACTGCCGTATCCTTCATGACCCCTCGGAGATGAGGAACTCCTGCGGCACCTCGTCATGCACGGTGAAGACCGAATCGAGACCGGTGACCTGCAGAATCTTGCGTACGGCCGGCCGTGGGGCGGCGACGTCGAGCGCCCCGCCCTGCTCCTTGACGCGTTTCAGCGCGGACAGCAAGACGTTCATCCCCGTGGAGTCGCAGAAATCCACGCCGGACATGTCGATGACCACGCGGCTGGGCCCGTCCTGCAGCAGCCGAGCGAACTCCGCCTGCAGGTGGGGTGCCGTATAGAGGTCGATTTCACCGGTGATGGCGACTAGCGCATGGCCGGCATGTGATCGAGTCGAGACCTTGAGCTCCACATGGGCAGGCTAGCGGCGCGGAGGCTTCCGGTCACGTTGTCACGCCGATAGGGCAACCTCAGGATTTTGTCCTCCGTTTGGACTCCATGAAAACAGAGAGTACGCGAAGCTTGACTGTGTGACACCGGCATGGCCGGAGAGGGGGGCGGCCCGGCACCTCGCTTCTGGTCACTACTTCACTTGAGAAGGAGGGGCCGGGCGAGACCCACGGGCCCGAGCATTCATGAGAACAGAGAAACCCGAAGACCCGCACCGACGACGGCTCCGCGAACGACTGGAAGCCATCCTCATCCGCACAGAGAAGGCCACCTCGTGGCATGACAGAGTGGGGCGCCTGCGTAGTCTGATCAATCACGAAGGCTTCGTCCCCGTACACACGAAACTCGCCGGCGAGGACCTCGACTTCCTCGCCGACGCCCGCGACGACCTGCTCAGATTCTCCGAGCTCGGGCTGCGGCTGTTCGACCTCCACCAGCCGCGCGACGCGGGCGGCATCACGAGCGACGCCGAGCACCCCATCCTGCGGTGCCGGAGTTGCATGTGGCGCTGGCCGTGCCCGACGTTCCGCGCGATGTCGGAGTCGTTCGGCGCCGGTCACGACAGCGCACTTCCGGAGTCCGGTTGAAGTCCCAAACCTGACGGGCGCGCTATCCCGAGACCAGCGGCAGCCGGATCTCGAAGCGGCAGCCCGGCCCGTCGTTGACCACACCGATCACCCCGTCGTGCGCCTCCACGATGCCCTGCGCGATCGCCAGGCCGAGCCCGGCCCCGCCGTCTTTGGTCGGGGTCCGGGCCGCCTCGCCCCTGAAGGCCACCTCGAACACCCGGTGCAGGTCCTCGTCGGGGATCCCCCCACAGCAGTCGCTGACCGACAGGCAGGCCATGCCCGAGTCGACGGCCGCCCGCAACACGACCGTGCGGTCCGATGGCGTGTGCCGGATCGCGTTCACGACGAGGTTGCCCAGCGCCCGGCTCAGGGCGTTCGGGTCCGCCCGCACGGGGACCGCCTCGGCCGCCTCGGCGGTCAGTCGCACCCCCTTGGCGCGGGCCAGTGGCTCGGCCCCGGCGAGCGTGTCGGCGACCAGGTCGGCGAGCCCGATCCGGGCAGGGGTGAGCCGCAGCGCTCCGGCGTGGATCCGCGACAGCTCGAACAGGTCGTCGACCATCGCCGAAAGCCGCTCCACCTCCAGCTTGATCTGGCCGTGATAGCGCGCGACGGTCCTGCGGTCGGACACCACGCCGTCTTCGAGCGCCTCGGCCATCGCCCGCAGCCCGGCGAGCGGGGTGCGCAGGTCGTGGCTCACCCAGGCGACGAGCTCGCGCCGGGCCCCTTCCAGGGCGCGCTCCCGTTCGTACGCCTCCTCCAGTGTGTTCGCGATCGTCTGCAGCTCCGACGGCAGCCCTTTGGGCGCGGTGAACGGCAGATCGCGTACGGCCGCCACCAACCGCCTGCTCTCCCCCACGACCCGTCTGGCCAGCACGAACGCCACCCCCAGCCCGACCAGCCCGCCGACGGCCACCACGCTGAGCACGATGTCCCTGACCGCGCCCTCGATGATCATCTTGAGTGTGATCGCCACCACGCCGGCCAGCGTCGCCACGATCGCGACCACCATGACGACGGCCAGCATGACCCCGATCGAGCGGGTACGCAGCCGCCACATGACGGACACGCCCAGGATCCCGACCAGCAGCCCCAGCCCCGCCGTGACCGCCACGATCATCCCCAGATCGCTCATCACCGCGGGATGGGGAGTCACGACGCACCGTCGAGTGGGTCGCCAGCGATATGTGGGTCACCGGCGAGTTCGAGCGGTTCGTACCGGTATCCCACGCCCCAGACCGTGACGATCCGCCGCGGCGCGGTCGGATCCGGCTCGATCTTCTCCCGTAGCCGCCGGACGTGCACGGTCACCGTGGAGGAGTCCCCGAACGACCATCCCCACACCTGGTTGAGCAGCGCCGACCGGCTGAACGCCTGCCGAGGGTTGCGCACGAGGTAGGCCAGCAGGTCGAACTCGCGGGCGGTGAGCAGCACCTCGGCCCCGCCCAGCCGTACCTCGTGGGCCCCGACATCGACCACCAGGTCGCCGTCACGCAGCACGCCCGTGCCACCCGTGACAGAGGCCCCCCGGGCGCGGCGCAGCACCGACTGGACGCGCAGCGCCAGCTCACGCGGGCTGAAGGGCTTGGTCACATAGTCGTCGGCGCCGGTTTCGAGCCCGACCACCCGGTCGATCTCCTCACCGAGCGCGGTCAGCATGATCACCGGCACCGGCCAGCGCTCCCTGAGCTTCCTGCACACCTGCAGCCCATCGATCTTCGGCAGCATCAGGTCGAGCACCATCAGATCCGGCGGGCTGGCCAGCGCCCGCCGCAGCGCCTCGGCGCCGTCGCCCACGCACTCGACCTCGTGCCCGTCGCGCTCCAGATATCGCGCCACGACTTCGGCCACGGTCGGGTCGTCGTCGACCACCAGGATGCGCGTGTTCACCCTTTCACCGTACGGCGGGAGCGTGCCGAATCGACACTTACGTCATTGCTTCGTAAGCCTCGCGGATCATGCTCGCAGGACGTACGGTGGGCGCATGAGTCGCGTCGTCATGCTCGTGCTGGGGGCCCTCCTAGGCCTCTTCGTGCTGTTCAATTTCGTGATCCCCATGATCATGGGCCTGCTCAAGGTCGCCCTCATCATCGGTGTGGTCGCCCTTCTGGTGTTCATCGCCGTCACCTTGGTCGGGAAGTCGTCCTCGTCACGGTGACGCTTTTCCTGTTCGACCCCTGGCTCATCGGCGTGACCATGGTGGCGATCCTGCTGCTCGCCACCTGGGCCGCCCGGCTGCTGCCCGCCATCGGCGGCGACGCGCCCGGGTTCCCGCTGATGTACGCCCGGCGCACGGCCTTCCAGCGCCAGCGCCATCCCGCGGCGGCAGGCCGGCCACGGCCACGAGCCCCGTCATCGCGCCCCGCTTCCGGCTAAGCGGGGCTCTCTTCAGTGAGCCCTGATCCATCTCTCTTTGATTGAAGGGCTCATGTTCGACTCTTTCGTGTCATTTCTGCTGGCCGTGTCCGGCGACAACGCCGCCGTGGCCATCGTGCTGTTCACCGTGGCCGTACGCCTCCTGTTGCTGCCGCTCAGCATCCGCCAGGCCCGCGCCGCACAGGTCCAGAAGCGCTTGGCGCCCAAGCTGGCCGAGCTGCGGAAGCGGTGGTCGCGCAACCCCGAGCGGCTGGCCAAGGAGACCACCAAGCTGTACGCGAAGGAAGGCACCTCACCTTTCGCCACGATCCTCCCGGGATTGGGGCAGCTTCCGTTCATCTGGGTGATGTATCGGGTCGCCACGCACCCAACCGCTTTCCTGGGCCATGACCTGCTGGGCGCCCCTTTGGGGCAGCATGTGGCGGGAATCGTCACCAATTACGGTCTGGTTAGTGTGCCATTTTCGGTCTTCGCCGTGGTCATCGCGCTGATCGCGGTCGTGGCGTGGATTTCAGCCCGCAAAGTCAGTGCCACACTGCCCGACGAGCAGCCCGCGCTGATCCGCAGGATCATGCCGCTGATGCCGTTCGGCACGGTGCTGGCCGCCGCGGTGCTGCCGCTGGGCGCGGCGCTCTACCTGTTGATCTCCACGGCGTGGACCGTGGGAGAGCGCGCGATCCTGGCCGGCCGGCCGCTGAGCGCGTAGCCGCTATCCGGCCTCTCGCAGTGCGTGGACCTGCCCGTTCATCAATCCGTTGGGGGCGTGCAAGATCGCCCACACCGTCGTGATGTCACCGTCGTGGCGGACTCCCCAGCTCTCCGCGACGTACTCGACGATGCCGAGTCCCCTGCCCCCGAGCGACGACAGAGTCGGCCGGCCGGCACGGGGCTCGGTGGCCGCGCCGCCATCGCTCACAGCGACCTCGATGTGTTCGTCGCTCCGCAGCCAGGCCACCCTGACCATGCCCGACGGCAGCGGATGCGCATGCCGTAGCGCGTTGCTCAGCAGCTCGCTCACCACGAGGACGGCATCGTCGATCGCGGTGGCGAAAACACCGCGATCCTGCAGGTCAGTGCTCAGACGCTGGCGGGCGACGGCGACACTGGACGGCGCGTACGGCAGTAGCACCACGCTTGACACACCCACCTCCCCGCTCCCAGTGCCCCCCACGGGAACACTCCCCGGTACGACCGAAATGCCCCGTTACTCGATCCCAGAAACCGCATCTCGATCACAGCTTGTACACATCGGACGATAGATCAGCGTAACCGTTACCACCTCGTTACCGCATCGGTGTGTCGGATCGGATAGGGGAAGCGTTGCCCAACACGAGCCGCATTCGAGTGCCTCCACCGGGTCGCGGATGGGCACTCACATCGCCGCCCTGAGCCCTGGCCAGACTGCGGACAATGTAGAGCCCGAGGCCGACTCCGCCGAACCTGCGGCGGTCACCGCTGTCGACCTGGACGAACCGCTCGAAGACCCGCTCCCGGTCCGGCGCGGCGATGCCGACGCCCTCATCGTCCACGACCACGACCACGGCGTCGTCCTCGGGCCAGGCGCCCACGCTGATCAGGCCGCCCGTCGGCGAATACTTGAAGGCGTTCTCCAGCAGCTGGCCGAGGATGATGTCGGTGGCGAGCGCGTCGCCTCTGACGTACGGCAGCGCGTCGGGGATGGCCACCTCCACCCGGTGCCTGTCGGACAGCACGGGCAGCCCGAGCGTGGCCGCGTGGATCCGCTCGGCCAGATCGAACGCCTCGATGCGCACCGGCGGCTCGTCGGCGCCCGCCCTGGCGCCGAGCAGCAGGTGGTCCATGAGCTGGCCGAGCGACCTGGCCCGCTCGGCGATCGTGTGGACGGCGGAGCGCCGCTCGGTGTCGTTCAGCTTGTCCCAGCGCGCGTCGAGCGTGCTGGCGAACCCGCGCACGATCGTGATGGGCGTGCGCAGCTCATGACTGGTCGTGGCCAGGAACAGGTCCTTGGCCTCCTCCAGCTCCTTGGCCGTGGTCACGTCGCGGAAGTCGACGACCACCTCTCCGGTCTCCACGATCTGGGCGCTGACCACGTCCAGCCAGCGCCCGCTCTCCAGCTGGTAGGTGAGCTTCTCTCCCGGGCTGGGCAGCGGGAAGGGCAGCGGCCCGCCGATGACGGCCTCTCCCGGCGTCGCGGTGAGCTCGGCGGCGGCCGGGTTCCACTGGCTGACCCGCCCGGCGCGGTCGAGCACGGCGATGCCGTCGGCGCTGGCGTCGAACACCGCCCGCTCGTGTGCCCGCTGGCGTACGGCCTCCTGATAGGCCACCGCGTTGCCGACCGCGATGCCGGCGTGCCCGGCCAGCAGCTCCAGGAGTTCGAGCTCCAGATGGCCGGGCTTGTGCTCGGCGAACAGCGCGTACAGCGCCCCGTAGGGACGGCCACCGACCGCCGCCAGGCCGAGCGCGATCGTGTGCAGCCCGTCGAGCTCGGCCCACACCAGGTCGCCAAGCCCCTGCGACTCCAGCATCACCGTCTTCCCGGTACGTAAGAGCTTGCCGACCAGGCTGGTACGCAGCTCGGCCGTCACGTCCTTGAGCGAGTCGGGCAACTGGTGCGCGCTCACCAGCCGCAGCCGCTCGCCCTCGATGAGCACGAAGCCGCCCGCGTCGGCGCCGGTCAGCTCGGTCAGGCTGGCCGCGATGCGGTCGAGCACCGTGGACAGCTCCAGCTCGGCGTTGATGTCGCCGACCACGTCGGTGAGCCGGCGCACCAGCCGGGCCCGCCGCGCCATACGGTTCCTGGCGGCCTCGTCAGCCTCGGTCAGATGGTGCACGAAGACGTAGCCCGCCACGGCGCTGCCCGTGAGCAGCGCGCTCGTGTCGACCCTCAGGTCGAGCACGGTGCCGTCCCTGCGCAACCGCTTGGTGCGCAGCGACACCTGGCCGCCCGTGCGCACCCGTTCGAGCACCGCGTTGTGCTCCGCTGTCAGCTCCCCCGGCACGATCGGCGCCCTGCGGCCCAGCATCTCCTCGGCCGACCAGCCGAAGAGCCGCTCCGCCGCCCGGTTCCAGACGAGTACGGTCTGGTCCCTGTCGAGCGCGACCACGGCGTTGGGCGAGCTGGCGAGCACCGCGCGAGCGATCTCATCGTCACTGCCTGCTCTGTCGTCACCCACACCTCCATAGTGCCTGTGGCGTGCGGCGTTCGTCGGGCGATCCGTCCGATACGCTGCGGGCACGGCCTTTCAGGGCGGCGGAAGAGGGTGGCGGGTATGTCCAGTGGAGACCTCGATGCCCTGCTGCGGGTGACTTCCGCCACCTATCGCGGCGAGGTGCCGCCCGATGTGGCGTTCGGCACCTATGACGGCGCGGTCGGCCGGCTGGTGCTGGCGGTGAGCGGCAAGGGCATCGTGGCGTGCAGCTTCGAGTCGGAGGACACCGTCTTCGAGTTGGTCGTCCGGCATGTGGGCGCGTTCGTCGGGCCCGACCCCGGGCGGCTCGATCCGGTGCGCAGGGAGCTCGACGCCTACTTCTCCGGGCGCCTGCGGGCCTTCGCCACGCCGGTGGACCTGTCCATCGCCACGACGTTCGCCCGTACGGTGCTGCAGAAGACCATGGCCGTGCCCTACGGGGAGACGGCGACCCTCGACGAGATCGGCGAGAGCATCGGCCGCCCGCGCGCGCTGCGCGCGGTCGGCAACGCGCTCAACGCCAACCCCGTCTGTGTGGTCGTGCCGTGCCACCGGATCGTGCCGGGCGACGGCGAACTCGGCGACTACGCGGGCGGCCAGGCCGCCAAGCGTCATCTCCTCAACATCGAGAAACGCTCGCGGGCCTGAGGTACGTACTCAACGACGCGTGATCGACGCGCGCCTGGTCGCCCAGCCGATCGCCAGCGTCACCAGAGCCGCCACGAGAGCCGCGCCCAGGGCCCCGTTCATCCACGGCTGCCTGGTGAACCCGATGGCCTCGCGTACGGCCGCCCAGAGGCCGTCCCACTGCGCGACCGTGGGCGTGGAGGTGGTCAGCCAGTAGGCCACGAAACCGAGCGCCCAGGGCACCAGCATGGACCAGCGGGCGGGCGCGTCCTCGTCGGTGTTCCACCCCGAGGATCCGCCGAGCAGGAAGTAGTCGACCGCCAGCACCGCGAACATCGGCACGAACACCGCCCCGATCACGCCCAGGAACGCCCCGTACGAGTTCACGTCGACCACCAGCGCGATGGCGGTGGTCAGCACGCCGATGGCGATCGAGAAGACCCGCCGGTCGACGCGCGGCATGAGGTTCTGCAGGGACATGGTCGTGGAGTAGACGTTCGCGAACGACTGGTCGGCCTCCCGCAGCACCAGGATCGCGAAGAACAGCGCGCCCAGCGGCACCGCGACGAACGCCCCGAACACGGCCGTGCCGTCGGCGGCCACCGCGGCGGACCCGGCGATGGCCACCGCGTAGACGCCCAGCCCCAGGCAGGCGACCTGGGCCAGCGTGTAGCCGCCGACCACGCCCGCGAAGGCCGCCCGGCTCGACCTGGAGTGCCGGGCGAAGTCGGCGGCGATCGGCACCCACGAGACCGACAGCGCGATGACGTAGTCGACCGCGGGCGCGAAAGCCGTCCACGACCCGCCGCCCTGCGGGGGAGCCTTCGACAGGAACGCCACCGCGAACCAGACCAGCGAGATGATCACCCCGATGGTGACGTAACGCCGCAGCAGCCGGACCGACCCGAGCGGCCAGATGGTCAGCGACGTGGTCAACGCCCCCGCCACCACCACCCACACCTGGTACGGCACCACGTCGCCGAAGATGGCCATCGCACCCTTGGCGATCACCCACAGCTCGAAGGCGCCCCACCCGATCATCTGGACGATGTTGAGCACGGTCGGGATGTAGGACAGCCGCGCCCCGAACAACCCGCGCAGCAGCACCATCGCCGGCCGCCCGGTCTGCGTGCCCGGGATGGCCGACAGCCCCACCATGGCCGTGCCGACCAGACTGCCGACGAGCGCGGCGAGCAGGGCGGCGGTCAGGCTGAGCGGGCTGCCGCCGAGCGGGTCGAGCAGGAACAGCGCGCCGCTGAACCCCAGCAGGCTCACCGCCAGGTTCGCCCACAGGGCCCCCTGGTCGAGCAGCCCGAGCGTCTTGGGGGGCGTCCCTTCGAGGGTCAGCGGGACTTCGTCGACGACATGCGTCATCTCACACTCCCTACGCCGGCATTACCCGGACAGGTTCATGCGGTCGGCGACAGATCAGTCGCCCTCTCAGCCCGGTGCACCCCGAGCTCCCGCGGTTTGTGTAGTTGTCGAGCGGATTATGCCATCCGTCAGGCGACGAACGGCGGGCGCCCCGTCTCACTGACCATCGGGCGGCGCGCGCCCGCCCAGGACTGCATGCCACCGTCGACGTTGACCGCCTCGCGCCCGAGCTGGTTGAGCCAAGCCGCGACCTGGAACGACCGGCCGCCGACCCGGCAGACCACGTAGACGGTCCGGTCGCCCGGCACCTCCTCGACCCGCCCCTGGATCTGCGTCATCGGGATGTGCACCGCCTCGGGGGCGTGCCCGGCCACCCATTCGTCCTGTTCGCGCACGTCGAGCAGGTAGGCGTCAGCGGGAACGTCGCTTGCCGGAATCTCTGGAACCGTCATGCCTCCATCATCTCGCGTCGCTCATCGTAGGCAGCACGCGCCGTGGCGATCTCCTGCCGGTGCTCCTCGGTCCAGGTGACCAGGCTCTTGATCGTCTGGTGCAGCGTCCGGCCGAGCGGCGTGAGCGCGTAGTCGACCCTCGGGGGCGCGACGGGGTGGACCGTACGGCTGACCAGGCCGTCGCGCTCCAGGTGGCGCAGGGTCACGCTGAGCATCCGCTGGCTGACCCCGTCGATCTCGCGGCGCAGCTGGGTGAAGCGCAGGCTCTGGCAGTCGAGCAGCGCGATGACCAGCAGCGACCACTTGTCGGCGACCCGGTCGAGTATCTGCCGGACCTCGCAGTCCTCCCTGGTGTCCCACTGCCACACGTCGTAGTCGTCGTCCACGGTGCTCTCGCAGTAACCGGGTGACTTAGAAGTGCCGTCTTCCATGACATTTCATACTGCCGGATGATTTGGATGGTTACCAGAGATAACCGAATGCCGATAAGTAACCAGGAGTTGACCATGTCCAAACGCGCTTGGGGCATGTTGATCGTGCTGTGCGGAGCCATCTTCATCGAGGGCACCGACGTGGCCATGCTGAACGTGGCCCTGCCGTCGATCAGGGCGGATCTGGGGCTGTCCACGGGCATGCTGAGCGGGGTGGTGAGCGCCTACGTCCTGGGCTGCGGCGGTTTCATCCTGCTCGGCGGCCGGGCGGCCGACCTGCTGGGCAGGCGCAGGATGTTCCTGCTCTGGCTCGGCGTGTTCGTGGTGTTCTCCGGGCTGGGCGGGTTCGCGACCGAGGGGTGGGTGCTGCTGGTCGCCAGGTTCCTCACCGGGGTCGCGGCCGCCTTCATGATGCCCGCCGGGCTGTCGCTGATCACCACGAGCTTCCCCGAGGGCAGGCAGCGCAACCGCGCGCTGCTGGTGTACGCGGGGACGGGGGCCGCCGGGTTCGCGCTCGGGCTGGTGATCGGCGGTCTGCTGAGCTCGATCGGCTGGCGCTGGGTCTTCTTCGCACCCGTCCTCTTCTCGCTGGCGATCCTGATCGCCGCCGTCCCGCTGCTGAAGGAGCAGCGGACGCCCCGGCCCGCCGGCGGCGTCGACCTGGCCGGGGCCGCGACCATCACCGGCGCGATGACGCTGCTGGTCTATGGCCTGGTACGGCTGGAGCACCCCACCGACGGCCCGGCCTGGACCGTCGGCGCGTTCGCGGGCGGCGTGGCGCTGCTGGCGGCGTTCGTGGTGATCGAGCGGCGGTCGGCCACTCCGCTCGTCCGCCTGGGCATCCTGCGCTCCGCGCCACTGGTGCGCGCCAACCTGACGGCGCTGCTGCTCACCGCGTCGTTCTTCGGCTTCCAGTTCCTCGTCACGCTGTACCTGCAGGAGTTGCGCGGCTGGTCCACCGTCCAGACCGGGCTGGCCCTGCTCGCCGCCGCCGCCGACGTGGCGCTCGCGCCCACGCTGACCCCCTGGCTGGTGCAGAGGTACGGCAACGCCCGGGTGATCTTCGGCGGCCTGCTGTCCGGGCTCGCGGCTTACGGCCTGTTCGTGGGGGTCGGGATGGACTGGTCGTACGCGGCCATGCTGCCGTCGATGCTGCTGATCGGGCTGATGTTCGCCTTCGTGTACGGCCCGCTCACGATCGTCGCCACGGAGGGCATCGCGGAGGACGAGCAGGGCTTGGCCGGTGGGCTGCTGAACTCGGCCTTCCAGTTCGGCGCGGCGCTCGGGCTGTCCATGGTCACGGCGGTCAGCGTGGCGGCACTCGGCGACGCGACCTCCGCAGAGGCCGGACTGGCGGCCATCAGGACGGCACTGCTGGTACCGCTGGCCGCCACGGCAGTCGCCGCGCTCATCATGGCCACCGGCCTACGCCGACGCCCGCCCATCCCCACGCAGGGGACCGACAGGTCCGGAGAGCCCGAGGAACCCATCATCGTCAGAGCATGACCATAGGCACGGAGGCGTTACTTCAGCAGGCGGGACAGGCGGCGGTCGGCCAGCGGCTTGCCGCCCGTCTGGCAGGTGGGGCAGTACTGCAGCGAGGAGTCCGCGAAGGACACCTCGCGGATGGTGTCACCACAGACGTCGCACGGCTGACCGGCGCGGTTGTGGACACGAAGGCCGGACTTCTTCTCCGCCTTGAGGTCCTTCGCGGCCAGGCCGTGCGCCCGCTCCACCGCCTCGCGCAGCGTGGTGACAATGGCCTCGTGCAGGTCGGCGATCTGGTCGTCGGTGAGGGTCGAGGCGATCTTGAACGGGGACATCTTGGCCGCGTGCAGCACCTCGTCGGAGTAGGCGTTGCCGATGCCCGCGATCACCTTCTGGTCGCGCAGCAGGCCCTTCACCTGGGTACGGCTGCCGTTCAGGATGGCCTTGAGCGTGGCCACGGTGAAGGCGTCGTCGAGGGGGTCGGGGCCGAGGGCGGCGACACCCGGCACGTCTTCAGGATTTTTCGTGACATAGACGGCTAGGCGCTTCTGAGTCCCCGCCTCGGTCAGCTCGAACCCGGGCGCCAGGCCCTCGTCGTCGGGCGCCAGGCGTACCCGTACCGCCAGCGGGCCCTTGCCCGGACGGACCGGCTTCGCGCCCGAGAGGTCCTCGCGCCAGCGCAGCCACCCCGCGCGGGCCAGGTGGATGACCAGGTGCAGGCCGTCGCAGTCGAAGTCGAGGAACTTGCCGTGCCTGGCCACGCCCGTGATGGTCAGCCCGCCGAGCGCGGTGACCGGCGGGTCGAACGTCTTGAGCGCCGAGAAGGCGACCACGTCGACGCCCAGGAGCGTGCGACCGACCGCCCGCTCGCGCAGGAAACCGGCGAGCGATTCCACTTCGGGGAGTTCAGGCATGCCACCAGGGTACGACGCACCGTCATCCACAGCCTGTGGATAACTACGGGACGTCCCAGAACGCCAGCTCGTGCGCCATCCCCTCGCGGAACAGCGCCTCCGCCCGCGCGGGCTCGGGATCGGCCTGGTCGATCATCTCGGCGATCCGCACAGTCAGCGCCGCAAATCCCGGATCGGCGTACGTCTCCACCCATCTCCGATAGCGCGGCTCGGCGGGCAAGTCCTCCGCCAAGAGCCGACCAAGCTGCGAATATCCCCACATGCACGGATAAAGCGCGGCCAGCCCTTCGCCATAATCGGCGGCCGACTCCAGCAGGAACGTCGTGTAGGCCGCGCACGCCGGCCCCTTCCGTGCGCCTTCCAAGGTCGCCCCGAACGAGGCCGACAGCTCCCGGTGCAGCCTCAGCTCGTCATGGAAGGTCGTGTGCGCCAGGTCGACGAGATCGCCCAGATGCGCGGCCGGCGCCTGCCAGGCCAACCGCGAGAACACCCGCACATAGTCCAGCAGGAACAGATAATCCTGCTCCAGCCACGACCGGAACACCGGCTCCGTCAGATCGCCGCGCCCGATGCCGACGACCGTGGGATGCGCGAGCTGCGCCTCGAGGAGGGGGCGCCCGGCCGCGTGCAACTTCTCGGAGATACCCATGAGCGGCAGGTTAGTGTCAGGGAATGAGTGTGACGATCGCGGAAGAACTCCTCTTGCTCGCGTACAGCGAGAAGGAGGGCAAGCAACTCATCAGCGCCAGTCAACTGGATCCGGCGCTCGGCGGCGCGATCCTCGCCGAGCTGGCGATCAACGAGCGGGTGGCCCTGACCGGCAAGAAGGTGTCCCTCGAGGACGCCACGCCGCTGGGCGACGACGAACTCGACGCCGCGCTGGCCCGCATCGCGGAGGAGCGCAAGGAGCGCAAGCCCGACTGGTGGGTCCAGCGGTTCCACTCCACCAAGCTGCGCCGGCGCCTGCTCGTCCGGCTCGCCGAGACGGGCGTGCTGGCCGAGGAGCGCGGCAAGGTGCTCGGTATCTTCCCCACCACCCGCTGGCCGGAGGCCGACGGCAGCGTCGAGGCGGAGGTCAGGCAGCGCGTGAGCGGCGTCCTGGCGGGCGCCGAGCCCGACGGGCGTACGGCGGTGCTCATCGCCGTCATGCACGCCGCCAAGCTCGACCGCAAGGCGTTCCCCGGCGCGGACAAGGCCCGCATCAAGGAGATCTCCGAGGGCGACTGGGCGGGCGACGCGGTGGCCAAGACGATCGCCGCGATCAACTCGGTCATGGTGATCGCCGCCACCACCGCCGCCATCGGCGCCAGCACCGGCGCCACCACCGCAGGAAGCTAGCTACAGCAGGGGTTGACGGCCCGTCGTGGCAGGACTCTCCCCCGAAGGGATTCCACCTTCGGAGGAGAAGAAGAAGGACAGCAAGAAGACCAGAAAGAAGACGGGATCAGCCGGCGTCGAGGATCTCCTTCGGCACCGGCTTGTCCTCCTTGATCGCGTTGAACAGGGCGGTGGCCTTCTCCCTGTCCCACTTGACCGCGCTGCCGCCGCCGGCGATCTCGTTGCCGCCGAACGGCACGACCGTGGTCACCGGGCTGTCGCCCATGGCCAGCCCCAGCGAGAGCATGTCGAACGCGCCCGTGCTCGAATCGACCGCCACCGCGTCGGTGGCGCTCATGGCCAGCGGGATCGAGGTGAACGGATTGATCAGCGTGCCGGGGCTGGCCGCCTTCTTCACGACCGCGCCGAGGAACTGGCGCTGGCGCTTGGTCCGCTCGAAGTCGGGCAGCGCGCCGCCCTTGCGGGTACGGACGTAGCCGAGCGCCTGGGCGCCGGTCAGCGTCTGGACGCCCTTCTTGAGCTTCAGCCCGGCCTTGGGGTCGTCGACCGCGGCGCGGACGTTGATCTCGACGCCGCCGACCGCGTCGACGATGTCCACGAACCCGGCGAAACCAATCTCCATGTAGTTGTCGATGCGCACCCCGGTGACGGACTCGATCGTCTGGGCGAGCAGCTTGGGGCCGCCGATGGCGTACGCGGCGTTGAGCTTGTTGCGGCCCTTGCCGGGGATGGTGACCGCCGAGTCGCGCGGCAGGCTGATGAGAGTCGGTTTGTCGCTGCCCGCCGGGATGTGCAGCAGCATCATCGAGTCGGTGCGCTGGCCGGCCGCCTTGCCGGTGGCGAGCTTCTTGCGGTCGGCTGCCGACAGGCCCTTGCGGCTGTCGGAGCCGACGAGCAGCCAATTGGTGCCCGGGGTGTCGGCGGGGTGACCCTCGCCGTCGAGCACGCCGGGGATCCCGGTCAGCCGAGAGTCGATCCAGAAGAACAGCCCCACTGCCGCCACGATCAGCAGTGCCACCACGGCGGCGACGATCTTCAGGATGGTCCGGCCCTTGATCCGCCTGCGCGGCGGCTTCGGCCCCGACGGGGCCGGCTCCGCCTTGGGCGTGAACGGCTTCATCGGGCTGCCGCCTGAGCGCTCGCGGCCGTACACGCGCGAACCACCGGCGCGCGGCGCGTCGGAGGGCGACTGGTTCGTCGGCGGCGCCTGTTGAGCCGGCGGAGGGACCTGCTGCGTCGACGGAATCCGATGCGCGGGGGCACCACCCGACCGCGGCCCGTCGCCGTTCCTGCCCGGCAGCGGGCGACCATCGCCCGGCGAGCGCATGGCTCTCGTCCGGTCTTCCTCAGACACTTGGCCTCTTTCCCCTTCGGTTGTCATAGACGCTACGTCCAACCCCCCACCAGTGAAGACGTCTCGCCAAGGTTTTCCCACGGAAAAGTACGCAGAACTAGCGGAGCGTCACGTCGGAAACATTGCTGCCATCTGCATCGTTACGGTTTATGGACTTCCGCCATCGAAAGGATGATCGTGTCCGCCCCGGACCCTTGGAATATTCGCCCGTGCGGACGCACGGGATCCCCTGATCGCTCACCTCTTCGGAGCTCGTCCCGGTGAGCGCGTACCTCGGGCTCATCGCCCTCTTCCTGCTCACCGCCGCGACAGGTTACTTCGTCGCGCAGGAGTTCGCCTTCGTGGCCGCTGACCGGGGCCTCCTGCGCGAGCAGGCCGCCGCCGGCGACCAGGCCGCGGAGAAGGCCCTCCAGGTGACCTCCCGCCTGTCGTTCATGCTCTCCGGCGCGCAGCTCGGCATCACCGTCACCGCGCTGCTGGTCGGCTTCCTGGCCGAGCCCGCCATAGCGACGATCGTTCGTCCGTGGTTGACGGACACCGGCATGCCCGACGGCCTCATCACCGGCCTGTCCGTGGCCATCGGTGTGTTCGTCGCGACCATCGTCCAGATGGTCCTCGGCGAGTTGGCGCCCAAGAATCTCGGCATCGCCAGGCCGGAGGCCGTCGCCAAGTTCCTCGCCGGATCGACGCTGGTCTACCTGGCCGTGGTCGGCCCGGTGGTCCGCCTGTTCGATTCGGCGGCCACGGGACTGCTCAGGCGCATCGGCATCGAGCCCGTCGAGGAGGTGGAGCACGGCGCGACCCCCGAGGAGCTCTCGCGGATCATCGCCGAGTCCACCCTGGCGGGCGAGCTGCCGCCGCGGCTGTCGGAGCTGCTGGAGCGGGCGCTGGAGTTCGGCGACCGCAACGCGGAGGAGATCATGGTCCCGCGCCCGCGCGTGGTCGTGCTCCGCGACTCCCAGCCGATCTCCGACCTCGTGGAGGTCATACGCGAGTGCGGCCACTCCCGCTACCCGGTGCTCGGCGCCGACGGCGACGTGGTGGGTGTGACGGGCGTACGCGAGCTGATCACCTCCGGTCTCGAAGACGGCTCGATCATCGGCATCACCCGCCCCGCGGTGCTGGTGCCCGACTCGCTGCCGCTGCCGGCCGTACTGAATCAGATGCGCTCAGCCAAGGACGACTTGGTATGTGTGATCGACGAGTACGGCGACCTCGCCGGCGTCATCACCGTCGAGGACCTGGCGGAGGAGCTGGTCGGCGAGCTCATCGACGAGAACGACCCGGAGCCGGACGGCGCGGTCGCGCAGCCGGACGGTATCTGGGAGGTGCCGGGCCGCTTCAGGCTCGACGAGGTCGAGCGGGCCACCGGCGTCTCGCTGCCCGAGAGCGACGACTACGACACGCTCGCCGGGCTGGTCCTCGCCAGGCTGGGGCGTATGCCGGAGCCCGGTGACACCGTGACCGTGCCCGTCATCCCGGAGACGGACCCGTTCGCCGAGGACGAACAGGAGCACCAGGCCGAACTCACCGTCCTGTCCCTCAACCGCCGCGTCCCCGAATGGGTACGGCTGGCACCGGTCCAGCACGCGGAGGCCGTCCGATGACGATGATCCTGATCAGCCTGGCCCTACTACTGCTGAACGCGCTGTTCGTGGCGGCCGAGTTCGCCTTCGTCTCCGCCAAGCGGCACCGCCTGGAGGAGATGGCCGCCAACGGCAACCGCCTGGTGCGGATCACCGCGAAGTCGGCGGTGGGCGGCGGCCGGCGACTGTCCCTGATGCTGGCCGGCGCCCAGCTCGGTATCACGCTCTGCACGCTGGGCCTGGGCCAGGTCACCGAGCCCGCGATCGAGCACTACCTGGAGCCGGTCTTCGCCGCAGTAGGCGTGCCCGAGTCGATGCGGATGCCGATCGCGCTGACCATCGCGCTGGCATTGGTGACGTTCCTGCACATGGTGGTGGGCGAGATGGCCCCCAAGTCCTGGGCGCTGACCCACCCCGAGCGGGCCGCCCTGCTGCTGACGCTGCCCTTCCGCGGCTTCACGTCGCTGATGAGCCCGCTTCTGTCGGCGCTCAACGGCCTGACCAACGTGATCCTGCGCCTGTTCGGCGTGGTCCCACGTGACGAACTGGCCACCACCAGAACCCCGCGCCAGCTCGCCATGCTTGTGGGCGAGTCGGGCCGGATGGGCCTCCTGGACAGAGAAGAGCATGACCTGCTCACCAGAGCCCTCCGCCTCCAGGCAGAAGGCATCGAGCGCCTCATGGTCCCCATCGACCAGGTGGTCACCGTGCCGGCGTCGGCCAACGCCACGCGCATCAAGCAGGCGGCGGCGGAGAGCGGCCACCTACGCCTCCTGGTGGGCGCTCCAGGGGACGTACAGGGCGTGCTGCATGCCCGAGACGCCCTGATCAATCCCAACCGCGCAGCGGGCGACCTGGCCCGCCCGGTCCCCCGCCTGCCCTGCGTCACCCAGGTCCCCGAGGCGGTGACCGCACTCCAGGAGGCCCACGCCCACCTGGCGCTGGTCACGGGCCAGGGCGGCACGGTCATCGGAATGGTCAGCCTGACCGACCTGGTGGGCGAACTCCTCGACACCCGAGCAATGGCCGCCTAACCCCACAAGTGTGGGCAATAACACACGCCCGGCCGGAAAGCCATCCGAAAGCGATCTGCAACCGGCCGGGCCTACCGTTCCCAACGCGGGCCCACAAGGTTCCAAAAACAGGAGTCCCCGCCCCTTGCGATCCGGCCCCTCTTTCGCCACTGTGGGTCTGCCGCGTACACAAGGATTCAAGCCCCAAGAGCACGACATGCGGTTCAACGCAAGAACCCGCCCGATGACCACCAAGGCGGGTGAAGGCGAGGAACCGACTGAAGACCACCAGAGACGGGTTAACGCAAGAAACCGCCCGAAGAGCACCACCAGCGGGCAAGGCAAGAAACCGGCCGGTGAACAACCACCATCGGGTTAAGGCAAGGAACCGGCCGGTGAGCAGCCACCAGCGGGTTTCCTGCTGGGGGTCCGGGGGTCGCCCCCCGGTGTAAACGACGAGGGGACCCGAGGGAAGCAAGCCCCCCGGAGGGGGCTGGCGACCATAGGGTCCCCGTCAACGAGTGGGCGAGGAGGGATTTGAACCCTCACGTCCTTTCGGACACACGGACCTGAACCGTGCGCGTCTGCCGTTCCGCCACCCGCCCTTGTGGGTGCGGAGAAACAGTAGCACGGAACAGCCGCTGGTACTGAACCCGGATACGATCGCATAAGACACGGGAGCGGAGGAGCTGGGCGCGACAGCCGACGAGCGCCGGGACCACCCGCGACGTGGGAGGAGCGGAGGCCAGGCGCGGTGCGCGTTTGGTGGCCGCGATCATATGCACGGAGGAAGGGAGGTACCCGGTGGGAGTCCTTCAGCGCTTCGAGCGAAGGCTCGAAGGCTTGGTTGAGGGGGCCTTTGCGCGGGCGTTCAAATCTGACCTTCAGCCGGTCGAGGTCGCCAGCGCGGTTCAGCGGGAGATGGATGAGCGTGCGGCGATCGTCGCTCAAGGTCGGACGCTCGTGCCCAACGACTTCGTGGTTGAACTGTCCACGACCGACAGCGAGCGGCTTGAGGTCTATGCCGACAGCATCAGCCACGAGCTGGCCAACCTCGCCAGGGAGTACGCCAAAGAACAGGGCTACTCCTTCGTGGGACCGGTCCGGGTTCGTTTCGAAACCGCCGCCGACCTGGCTGTGGGGTTGTTCCGCATCAGGTCGGGAGTCATCCGCGGCGCGACGGTGGAGCAGGACGAAATTCGCCAGCCGGCGAGTGATCTGCCACCATCCAGGCCCAACGCGTTCAACGGGCGGCCCCGGCTGCTCGTGTCCACTCAGGACGATCCGCAGGGCGACCGCTCCTACGAGCTCACCACTCCGGTGACCTTGCTGGGCAGGGGCACCGACTGCGATCTTCGTCTCGTCGACCCCGGCGTCTCTCGCCACCACGCGGAGTTGCGCGTCGAGGGTCAGCTAGTCGCCCTAGTCGATCTCGGATCGACGAACGGCACGTTCGTCAATGGCCAGCCGGTACGCAGAGTCGAGCTCCAGAACGGCACGCGAGTGACCCTGGGGCGTACGACACTGGTGTTCCGGCGCGATTAGGGGTAGACAGACGGTCCATGTCCGAGCTCACGCTGCTGCTGATCCGGCTCGCCTTCCTGGCTGTGCTGTGGTTCTTCGTCATTGCCGCAGTCGGCGTGATCCGGACAGACTTGTTCGGATCACGTACGGCCCCCGCGGGTCCACGCAAGGGCATCAAGCCCACCAAACCGGCGGCTAAGCCGAAGAATAAGAAGGGCGAGCCACGCCAGCTCGTTGTGACGGGTGGCCCGCTGCAAGGCACCACCATTAATCTCACGGAGACGCCCATCACCATTGGCCGGGCGAACGACGCCACGCTGGTAGTCACCGACGACTACGCTTCCAGCCGGCATGCCCGGCTCTTCCCTCAGGACGGTCAGTGGATCGTGGAAGATCTCGGTTCGACCAACGGCACATATCTCGACCGCTCAAAAGTCACCCGCCCGACCCCGGTGCCGCTCGGTGTTCCGATCCGCGTCGGCAAGACAGTCATTGAATTGCGCAAATGACCATCGCACTCCGCTACGCCGCCCGCTCGGACGTCGGCCTCCTCCGCGAAGGAAACGAGGACTCGGCGTACGCAAGCGGCCGTCTGCTAGCCGTCGCAGACGGTATGGGCGGACACGCACACGGTGAGGTGGCGAGTTCTGTCGCCATCGCCGCAATGGCCTCTCTCGACGAGGCCCAACAGGGTGGTGACCTGCTCAACGCCATCGAGGCAGCGGTACGCGACGCCAACCGCAAGCTGCACGAGATGGTGGGCCGGGATCCCAGCCTCAAGGGCATGGGCACCACGCTGACCGCCATGCTCTGGAACGGCACCTCGGTGGCCCTGGTGCATGTCGGCGACTCGCGCGCCTACCTGCTCAGACGCGGGGAGCTCTACCAGATCACCCACGACCACACGCTGGTGCAGCAGTTGGTCGACGACGGGCGCATCACGCCTGAGGAGGCCGCGACGCACCCGCAGCGCTCGATCCTGCTGCGGGCACTCGACGGGAGCGGCGAGGTCGATCCCGACCTCACGTTGCGCGAGGCGCAGGTGGGCGACCGTTATCTCCTCTGCTCCGACGGCCTGTCCGGAGTGGTGAGCGCGGAGACCCTGCATGCCACGCTGACCAACATCGACGACCCGGAAGAGGTCGTGCGTCAGCTGATCGACCTGGCCAACCGGGGTGGTGGGCCCGACAACATCACCTGCGTCCTGGCCGACGTGCTGGAGCTCGCCGAGGGGCAGCAGGCGCCCACCACCGAGTCGGCGACCGTCGGGGCGGCGGGCATGACGCGCCTGCGGCTCGAAGCGCACGACACCTCGCCGGGCCGGCCGGGCGCGGTGACCGCGCCCCAGCCGGTGCTCACCGACGACGACTTCGACGAGCCGGGCCCGCAGGCGGCCCGGCGGCCGGTCAAGCGGCGCCGGGCGTGGCCCATGCTGGTCTCGGTCCTGGGTGTGGCCGTCGTCGCCATTGGCGCCGGCGGCTATTTCGGCTGGCAGTGGACCCAGGACCAGTTCTTCGTCGGGGCCAAGGGCGACGAGGTGGTCGTGTTCCGGGGCATCCGCCAGGAGGTGGGGCCGTTCGAATTCTTCTCGGTCGCCCAGCACACCGGCAAGCCGCTCTCCCAGCTCTCCGAGCCCGACCAGGCACTGATCAAGGGCGGCATCGAGGTCAAGACCCTGGCGGAAGGCATGACGAGGATCAACGGTTTCAAGGCCACCGCGGAGCCGACTGACCAGAAGGCCGCCACCCCGACCGCGACCGCCTCGCCCTCCGCGAGCGCGACGAAGACGAAGGCGAAACCGCAGTAGATGAGTGAAGTGGCGGAAGCCCCCGTCCTCATGCCGGCCAAGCGGCGTGGGGCCCAGCTGGCCATGCTCGCGTTCGCGGTCGTGATCGTCATGGGCGCCTATGCCAATGTCGGGCTGGCTCTCGACGGCGCGATCCCCTCGGGCATGCTGACGTACGGCCTGGGGCTGGGCGGTCTGATGCTGGCCGCCTACCTCGTCCTGGCCAAGTTCGCGCCCTGGGCCGATCCCCTGATCCTGCCGCTGGTGACCCTGATCAACGGCCTCGGCCTGGTCACGATCTACCGCCTCGAGGCCTCCGGGATGCGCGGCGCGTCCACCGCCAACCAGATCATGTGGACCGGTCTCGGCGTCGTCATGTTCTCGATCACCCTGATCGTGCTGCGCGACCACCGCGTGCTCCAACGGCTGACCTACACCGCGGGCGCCGTCGGCCTGGTCCTGCTCGCCATCCCCGCGATGCTGCCCGGCAGCCTCAGCGAGGTGCAGGGCGCCAAGATCTGGATCCGCATCGGCGGCTTCTCCATCCAGCCCGGCGAGTTCGCCAAGCTGGCGCTGGTCGTCTTCTTCGCCGGTTACCTGGTGGCCAAGCGCGACGTGCTGGCCCTGGCCGGGCGGCGGCTGCTCTTCATCGACCTGCCCAGGGCCAGGGACCTCGGCCCGATCCTCGTCACCTGGGGTTTCAGCCTGCTGGTGCTGGTCTTCGAGAAGGACCTCGGCACCTCGCTGCTGATATTCGGCACGTTCATCGCGATGCTCTACATCGCGACCCAGCGCACGTCGTGGGTGCTGATCGGCATCCTGCTCTTCGTCGGCGGCGCCTTCCTCGCCGGGCAGGTCTTCGACCATGTGGGCGCCCGATTCGACGTCTGGCTCGACCCCGCCAACAAGGTCTACTACGGCAACGCCGACATCTGCCAGCAGGATCCTCCGGGCGACCCGATGTGCGGCAAGAGCTACCAGACCATGCAGGGCCTGTTCGGGTTCGGCGCGGGCGGCATCCTGGGCACCGGCTTCGGCCAGGGACACCCCTACCTGATCCCGCTGGCGTTCTCCGACTTCATCTTCGCGGCGACCGGCGAGGAGCTGGGCCTGACCGGGCTGATGGCGCTGCTCATGATGTACGCCCTGCTGGTCCAGCGCGGCCTGCGCACCTCGCTCGCGGCCCGCGACCCGTTCTCCAAGCTCCTGGCGGGCGGCCTGTCGTTCATCCTGGCCTGGCAGGTCTTCATCATCGTCGGCGGCGTGACGAACCTCATCCCCCTGACCGGCCTGGTCACCCCGTTCATGTCCCAGGGTGGCTCGGCGTTGCTGGCTAACTGGATCCTTATCGCACTATTGGTACGCATGTCAGACTCGGCACGGCGACCTCCGCCCCAGGCGATCCAGAACGAGGGAATGACGCAGGTGTTCCAGCGATGAACGGCACTCTGAAGCGTGCGGCCGTGGCCTGCCTGGCCATGTTCGCACTTCTGATGATCAACGTGAACTACGTGCAGGCCGTAAAAGCGGAGCAATACAGCGCAGACTCCCGTAACCAGCGCAACTACTACGCGCGCTACGCCGTGGAGCGGGGTCGCATCACCGCCGGTGGCAAGGTAATCCTGGCGCAGTCGGTGGAGAAGAAGGACGGCGACTTCCGCTTCCTCAGGGAATACCCCGACGGCAAGCTCTACGCGCACATCACCGGCTTCTTCTCGCCGGAGAGCGAGTCCAACATCGAGCGGTCCGAGAACAAACTGCTCGATGGCTCCAGCCCCGACCTGCTACTGCGCCGGAGCATCGACCTGTTCACCGGTGAGCCCACCAGGGGCGCCAACGTCGACGTGACGATCAACCCCAAGGCCCAGCGGGCGGCCTACGACGCGCTGCGCGAGAGCGGCAAGCGCGGCGCGGTCGTCGCGCTCGACCCGAAGACCGGGGCGATCCTGGCGATGGTGTCGCTGCCCACCTACGACCCGACCGAGCTGTCGGGCACCAACAAGGGCGAGGTGTTCCCCCTCTACGACAAGTTGGCCAAGGACAAGGGCCAGCCGCTGCTCAACCGCAACATCGACCGCACCTACCCGCCCGGCTCCACGTTCAAGGTGGTGACCGCGGCGGCCTACCTCGAAGACGACTCCAGCCGCGGCCCCCAGACGGTCGTGGACGCCCCGCAGCGCCTCCCGCTTCCCGGCACCAACATCAGCCTGCCCAACTACGGCGGCGCGGCCTGCGGGGCCGGGAAGGTCCCGCTGGTCTACGCACTGGAGAAGTCCTGCAACACGCCGTTCGGCCAGATCGGCATGGACCTCGGCTACGACAAGATGCAGCAGCAGGCGGAGAAGTTCGGCATGGGGACCCAGATCGGCATTCCGATGTCGGTGGCCCAGAGCTCCTTCGGCCCCAAGGAGGACAAGGCGGCCATCGCCATGTCCTCCATCGGCCAGCGCAGCAACCAGATGACGCCGCTGCAGATGGCCATGATCGCCGCGGGCATCGCCAACGACGGCAAGGTCATGAAGCCGTACCTGGTCAACAAGATCACTGACTCGAAGGGCGACTCGGTCGAGGACGCCAAGCCCGAGGAGCTGTCGGAGGCGGTCAGCTCCGAGACGGCGGGCAAGCTGCGCGAGATGATGGTCAGCGTCGTCAACAACGGCACCGCCAACCTGGCGCAGATCCCCGGCGTCGACGTGGCGGGCAAGACCGGCACCGCCGAGACGTCCGACGGTCAGCCGCCGCACGCCTGGTTCATCAGCTTCGCGCCGGCCAACGACCCGAAGGTCGCGGTCGCGATCATCGTCGAGTCGGGCGCGGCCAACGTCGGCGCCGAGGCGACGGGCGGCCACACCGCCGCGCCGATCGGCAAAGCCGTGATGGAGGCGGTGCTGAACAAGTGATGACCGCTACTCTGCTGGATCATGCGGCTCGGTAACCGCTACCTCTTGCTCTCCCGCATCGCCTCGGGCGGTATGGGGGATGTCTGGCGTGCTCGTGACGAGCTGCTCGGCCGTGAGGTCGCGGTCAAGGTGCTGCGCAGCCACATCCAGGACGACCAGTCCTTCCGCGGCCGCTTCCGCAACGAGGCCAGGATCACGGCCGCCCTGGCCGACCCCGGCATCGCGCAGATCTTCGACTACGGCGAGCAGCGCGACCTCGCCTACCTGGTGATGGAGCTGGTGCACGGCGAGCCGCTGTCCGCCATCCTGACCCGCAACGGCTCGCTCATGCCCGAAGTGACGCTCGACGTCGTGCACCAGACGGCCAAGGCGCTGCACGCCGCCCACTCGGCGGGGGTCATCCACCGCGACATCAAGCCGGGCAACCTGCTCGTCACGCCCGAGGGCACCATCAAGGTGACCGACTTCGGCATCGCCCGCGCCATGGAGTCGGCTCCGGTGACGCTGACGGGCACCGTGCTCGGCACGGCCCAATATGTCAGCCCGGAGCAGGCGCAGGGTCTTCCTCTCACCCCGTCGACCGACCTCTACTCGCTGGGCGTGGTGGCCTACGAGTGCCTGTCGGGGCGCACGCCGTTCCAGGCCGAAGGGCCGGTGGCGATCGCGCTCATGCACCTCAACGACCCGCCGCCACCGCTCGGCGTCGACGTGCCCGCCGCGGTGCGCGAGCTGGTCATGGTGCTGCTGTCCAAGGATCCGCGGCAGCGGCCCGCGTCGGCCATGGAGGTCGCCGACCGCTCCCAGCGGCTGCGCCAGTCGCTGGCCGCCAACAAGTCGGGTGCCGAGCTCAGCATGCTCACCGATCCGGCGGGCTTCCGCGTACGCCAGCAGGAGGAAGGCGTCCGGGGCCGGCAGCGGCAAGAGGGCTTCCAGGAGTGGCGGCAGCACGAGGGCCTTCGGGGGCGGCCGGATGAGGGGTCTGTCACCGACGACCTCGCCACGCCGACGGCCACGACGCTGCGCTCGCCGTCCCCCGGCTCGATCACCGGGCGGCCCGGTGCGGCGCCCGCTCCACCCCGCCGCCGCAGGGGCAGGCTGACGCTGGCGCTGTTCGCCAGCGCGGGCTGCGCCGCCGCCGTCGGGCTCAGCGCCTTCACTTTCATGGACCGCGACGCGGTGTCCGGCCCGCCCAGCATCGCCGACCCGTCGGAGTCGGTGAGCGTGACCCCGGTATGGAAGCCGTCCAAGACCAAGACTCACACTCGACGACCTCCCGTCGTTACGGTGAAGTCGAAGAGGCCGGTACCCTCACGGTCGGCTACGGTAAGCGTGACGGCAATTCCAACCAGGAAGCCAACCCCCAAGTCCACCCCGACAACCCGTACCCCGACTCCCACACCGACGCCCAGGCCCACCACTACACCGACAACTCCGACACCAAGTGCTTCGCCTGACCCGGGTGTCACAAACCCGCCGAAGGAGGAGACGTGATGCGCCACGGGGTCGATGATGGACACCGGCGGCCCGCGAGCAGGCCGGTACCCAAGATGAACGGTAAGGGACAGTGCAGGAAATGACTCAGCCTCGGCGACTCGGAGGTCGTTACGAGCTCGACGGCGTCGTCGGGCGCGGCGGCATGGCCGAGGTCTATCGCGCCCGAGACATCCGGCTGGACCGCGTAGTCGCGATCAAGACCCTCCGCTCTGACTTGGCGCGCGATCACACCTTCCAGGCGCGTTTCCGCCGTGAGGCGCAGTCCGCGGCTTCGCTGAACCACCCGGCGGTCGTCGCGGTCTACGACACCGGCGAAGACGTCAGCGAGGGCGCCCCGGTGCCCTACATCGTGATGGAGTACGTCGACGGCAGGACGCTGCGCGACCTGCTGCGGGCCGACCGGCGGTTGTTGCCGGAGCGAGCGGCCGAGCTGGTCGACGGCATCCTGCGGGCGCTGGACTACAGCCACCGCGGCGGCATCGTCCACCGCGACATCAAACCGGCCAACGTCATGATCACCCGCAACGGCGACGTCAAGGTGATGGACTTCGGCATCGCCCGCGCGATGGCCGACTCGGCCGCGACGATGACGCAGACGGCGCAGGTGATAGGGACCGCCCAATACCTGTCGCCCGAGCAGGCCCGCGGTGAGCGGGTCGACGCCCGCAGCGACATCTACTCCACCGGGTGCGTGTTCTACGAGCTGCTCACCGGCCAGCCGCCGTTCACCGGCGACTCCCCGGTGGCGATCGCCTACCAGCACGTACGCGAGGAGCCCATCCCGCCGTCGCAGATCGATCCCGAGATCCCCGCGTGGTGCGACGCGATCGTGCTGAAGGCCATGGCCAAGGACCCGGCGCATCGCTACCAGAACGCGGGCGAGATGCGGGCCGACATCCAGCGGGCGATGTCCGGCATGCCGGTCGACGCCCAGACGATGGCGATGACCAGCAACTACGGCGCGGGCACCCGCATGATGACGGCGACCCAGGCCGCCACCGGCCCGGCCACTCAGGGCACCCGCGCGGTGCCCCCCTACGAGTACGACGAGGGCGGGCACGGCGGCCGGGGCGGCCGACGGCGCGCCAACAGCGGCGGCGGCAACACCGCGCTCAAGACCGCGGCCTGGATCGTCATCCCGCTCCTGATCATCGGCGCGTTCATCGGCATCGGTTACGTGGTGTTCAGCAGCGGCGGCGACAAGCCCACGGGCGAGATCAAGGTCCCCTCGCTCGCCGCGCAGCGACTGCAGGCAGCCACGACCCAGCTCGAAACTTTGGGGCTGAAGGCCGAGGTGGTGAAGGAGGCCAGCGCCGAGTACGACAAGGACACCGTGATCAGGACCGAGCCCGGCGCAGGCACCAACGTGGCGAAGGACTCCACGGTCAAGCTGGTCGTGTCCAAGGGCCCGCCGAAGGTGAAGGTCCCCGACGGGCTGATCGGCGCCACGACCGCGGAGGCCAACGACATCCTCGAGAAGGTCGGGCTGACCGGCACGGTCAAGACCAAGGTCTCCAGCAAGCCGCAGGGCAAGGTCATCGAGACCGATCCCAAGGCCGGCGAGGAGGTCGAGAAGGACGGCACCGTCACGCTTTACGTGCCCAAGGAGCAGACCGCCATCCCGAGCGTGATCGGCCTGACCCAGGCGGACGCCACCAAGACGCTCAGAGGGGCGGGCTTCAAGGTCAAGGCGGTCCCGCAGGCAAGTGACGACCAGCCTCAGGGCACGGTCATCCAGCAGAACCCCGAAGCGGGCACACCGCAGAACCCCAACACCACCGTGACGATCGTGGTCTCCACGGGTCCGGAGCAGCAGCCGACGGAGCAGCCACAGCCGACGGACCAACCGACGGACCAGCCACAGCCGACCGACTCGCCCACGGACGACACGCAGCCGACCGACGACTCACCGATCGACGACGACAGCATCCAAGGCTGACCCGCGAGGCGTTGAGCAGAGCTTGGCGACGGAGCCGCCCTCCCACACCGGGAGGGCGGCTCCGGCACGTCAGGCACGTAAAAGAGGGCCGCCTTCCCACACCGGGGGGCGGCCCTGGCACGTCGGACACGTAAAAGAGCGTCCCCGCCGCTCGGGGGCGACGGCGGGGACGCTCATCTGTCTGTCGTCCGGCGGCGGTCGAGCGTTACACGATCCCGCGCAGCCAGTTGCCGAGCAGCCGGTGCCCGTGCTCCGACAGCACGGACTCGGGATGGAACTGGATGCCCTCGATGGGCGCCGTGCGGTGCCGCAGCCCCATGATGACGCCGTCCTCGGTATGGGCGGTCACGTCGAGCTCGGCGGGCACCGTGTCGGGCCGTACGGCCAGCGAGTGGTAGCGGGTCATCCGCACCGGCGAGGGGATCCCGGCGAACACCCCGAGCCCGTCGTGCGACACCGCGCTGGTCCGCCCGTGTACGAGCTCAGGCGCCCGCGACACGGTGGCACCGTAGGCCAGGCCGATCGCCTGGTGCCCGAGGCAGACGCCGAGCAGCGGCAGGCCGCGCAGGGCCGCGTGGCGCACCAGGGGGACGCTCACGCCCGCCGCCTCCGGTGTGCCGGGCCCCGGGCTCACCAGGACGCCGTCGAAGCCGTCGGCGTCGCTCACGCGCACGTCGTCGCGCGGGCGCACCTCACACGCGGCGCCCAGCTCACGCAGATATTGGACGATGGTGTGGACGAAGCTGTCGTGGTTGTCCACGACCAGCACGCGGGTCATTTCCGTACGGTCACCTCGTCGAGCGTCACCGCGGGTTCGAGAAGCGGGAACACGGCATACCAGAGTACGACGCCCGCCACGGCGACCAGCACGGTGGCCGCCAGCAGCTTGGTGCCCGTGCCGCCGGGCAGCCTGTCCCAGAGCCATCCGTACATGTCATTCCATCCTGAGCTCGGTCTTCTTCAGCACGCCGAACACGATGAGCCGCTGGGCGGCGGAGTATTCGGGGTGGCAGGTCGACAGCGTGATGTAGGCCCTGATGGGCTTGGTGTCGGGCTTGCCGGGCACCGAGGCGATCACGTCGACCTCGTCGGGGTACACGACGTCCTGCGAGGTCACCCGGTAGGTGTAGCGGGCCTCGGGGGCGTCGACGATGATCTCGTCGCCGCGCTGGAGCTCGTCGATCCGGTTGAACGGCGCCAGGTACGTGGTCCGGTGACCCGATACGACGAAATTTCCGATCTGTCCGGGGAGGGCGGTGCCGGGGTAGTGGCCCGGGCCCTTCTTCAGGTGCTCCGCGTCCACGCCCTCGACCACAGCGTAGTGGTAGTCGCGTCCGAGCCTCGGGATGCGCAGCATGGCCACGGCCCGGCCCAGCTCGATCTTCCGGAGCTTGGCCGGCTCCGGGCGCGCGTGTTCCTCCACCAGCTCCTGCTGCAGTTGCAACTGCATGCGCTGGGTATAGACGCCCGTCCCCCACAGCAGGTAGGCGCAGAACAACAACAGGATCAGGCCCGCGGTGATGCTCGACTCCCCCGCGGCCCGCAGCACGGCCCTCACTCACTCAGCGTAAGCGCGGCCCATCCGGAGGCCGGGGATCGCCATCTCGTGCGCGTGGCGACTATCCTGGGCACGCTTCCACTACGCTCAAAGCAATTACGCTCAAAACTAATAGCCTGTGGACAACCCGGATGCCCAGGCGCCCAGCAGGAGTTTCCAGTGCCCAAGTCCAAGGCTCGCAAGAAGGCGGTCTACACGCCGCCGCAGAAGTCCCAGCAGGTCACGGTCAGCCCGCGCTGGCTGGCTCCCACGATGGTGGTGTCGTGGATCCTCGGCATCCTGTGGATCGCCGTCTACTACGTGGCGCCCAGCGCACCCTTCATCGGCGATCTCCACAACTGGAATCTGCTGATCGGGTTCGTCTTCATCATCTTCGGGGTCGTGCTCTCCACCCGCTGGCGTTAGTTTTTTCCACAGTTTTTCCACACCCTGGGGAAGTCAGCCCACGCCGCCCAGGAGGGCCGAGGATCTGACGGCCACGAGCACGACCAGGATGGCCAGCGCTCCCACGACCGTCAGCACTTGCCAGAGGGTCCTGTTGCTCTTGGGAGCGTAGGCCAGGGCCCCGGCAAGGGCCGATCCCGTGATCAGGCCGCCGATGTGGCCGGTCCAGCTGATGCCGGAGACCAGGAAGGTTATCGCCAGGTTGATCGCGATCAGCACGGCGATGCCGCGTACGTCCATGTTCAGCTTGCGCCCCACCACGAACACGGCGCCGAACAGGCCGAAGATGGCTCCAGAGGCCCCGACCGTGTACTGGCCGAGCGGGTCGAGCCAGTAGCCGAGCACCGAGCCGCCCAGCGCGCTGACCAGGTAGACGGCCAGGTAGCGGGTGTGCCCGAAGGCCCGCTCCAGGTAGGGGCCGATGACGTAGAGCGCCCAGCAGTTGAACAGGATGTGGAACGGCCCGTCGTGCACGAACGCCGACGTGAGCAGCCGATAGTACTCATGCCCGGCGACGACGTTGTACGGCCGCATGGCCAGCTGTTCGGTGACCGCGTTGCCCGTAAGATATTGGGCGCCGAAGACGAGCACGTTGAGCGCCAGGGTCACCCAGGTGACGTATGGCGTCGTGACCACGGCGCCGCCGAACGCCGACCGCGCCTGGCGTACCCCTCGATTGCCCTCGCTCACGCACTCGGGGCACTGGAAGCCCACGGCGGCGTCGCGCATGCAGTCGGGGCAGATGGGACGCTCGCAACGCTGGCAGCGGACCCAAGTCTCTTTGTTGGGGTGCCGGTAGCACGTCGGCACGGTCTCCGCAGGCTGCTCGGGCTGCGGGGGCGGGCTGGGCGGCTGGCTGGTCATGACCGCAGCCTATGGCCTGCGCGGCATCACCGCGCTGGCGTGTTCAGCCCGCCCCGTGCGCCTTGGGCGGCCTTGGACGGTTCGCCGGGGTCAGCCCAGGATGTGTGCCTAGGTCAATCCTGGGTGGTACCTGGTCAGCCCACGTAGGTCAGCCCTGGACGCGGTCGATCGTGACCGACTCCAGGACCACCGCGTCGACCGGCTTGTCGCGCTGGCCGGTCGGCGTCTTGGCGATCGCGTCGACGACGTCCTGGCCCTCGATCACCTCGCCGAAGATGGTGTGCTTGCCGTTGAGGTGCGGCGTGGGCACGACCGTGACGAAGAACTGCGAGCCGTTGGTGCCCTTGCCGAACCGGATGCCGGCGTTGGCCATGGCCAGGAGGTAAGGGCGGTTGAAGTAGAGATCCGGGTGGATCTCGTCGTCGAAGTCGTAGCCCGGGCCGCCGATGCCCTCGCCCAGCGGGTCACCGCCCTGGATCATGAAGCCGGGGATCACCCGGTGGAAGATCGTGCCGTCGTAGTAACGGCCGGTGCTCGTCTCCCCGGTGCCCGGGTGGGTCCACTCACGGCCGCCTTCGGCGAGCTCGACGAAGTTGCGGACCGTCTTGGGCGCCTTGTTGGGGAAGAGTTCTATCTTGATATTTCCGCGATTTGTCTGCAGGTTTGCGATCAGCTTCTCGGCCACGAGACAGCTGCCCCCCTCTATGCACAAGGTTGGTTTTGTGGATTTTGATGACCACGGTCGTTAGGCCGCAAAAGCCATCCTGCCACGGACGCCATGATTGAGCCGCTTCGCTACGGGAAGGTCAGGCTCGGGGCCCCATCAAGCAGGGGAGGTTGTTGTGTCCCTGACACTGAAAAATCGCCGCGTGGTCATCGTAGTCCCAACCACGTGGATGGGCCGTATGAAGGCCCGGGCCATGAGAACTGGCCGGCAAATGACGCCGATGGCGGATCAGGCCAAGGTGATGGCGGATCAAGCCAAGGTGATGGCGGATCAGGCCAAGGTGGTCGCCGCGCATCGCATCGAGGACGCCCGCTACTGGGCGGCCCCGAGGCTGGAAGAGGCCGCGCATCGGGTCGAGGATGAGCTCGCCCCCAAGGTCAGCGCCATGCTGATCAACGCCGCCGAGCGGATCGACCCGACCCCGCGCAGGTCGCGGGGGATGCCAGTGATGATCCTTCTGACCGGTATCGCTGTGGGCGCGCTCGGTTATCTGTTCTACCGGCGTAACGCCCGGCAGTGGACCGAGCACATGAAGGACTCGGCCTCGGACGCGTCGCAGTGGGCCGGCGACAAGGCGGACAAGACCGCGGACACCACCGAGAGGATGGCGTCCGAGATGTCCGACAAGGCGGATGAGGCATCGCGCAAGATGACGTGATCCGCGCGAAAGCGCGCCCCCCACTCGATCGAGCGGGGGGCGCGCTTCGCGTTTCCGCCCATAGGCGTTGACGTCTACACCAAGCGCTTGCTACAACCGGCGGCATGGCGCTGTCCCCGCTCGACGACTACCCCATCCACCAGGCGGCTCAGGTCATGCGGCACGTGGCGACCTCGGACCGCAATTTCTACGACCGCTACTACTTCAACTGCCACCCCGGCACCGACGAGCTCATGCTGATCGTCGGCGCCGGCCAGTACCCCAACCTGGGCGTCACCGACGCCTTCGCCTGCGTCCGCTACGGGAACCTGCACCGGGTCGTCCGCGCCTCACGCGAGCTCGGCACCGACCGGATGAACACCGAGATCGGCCCGTTCCAGGTGAAGGTCATCGAAGGGCTCAAACGGCTCCAGATCATCCTGGAGCCCAACGAGCATGGCCTGTCCTTCGACCTCACCTGGGAGGGCACGATCCCGGCGACGCTCGAGCCACGGCACTTCGTCCGCTGGCAGGAGCGGGTCATCTTCGACTCCGTACGGCTGGCGCAGACCGGGGTCTGGTCCGGCCACATCCGCATCGGGGACGACGAGATATCCGTCACCCCTGACCGATGGCAGGGCACCCGCGACCGGTCCTGGGGTATCAGGCCCGTCGGCGAGCCCGAGCCGCCGGGCATCCAGGCGAAGAACGCGGGGAGCTTCTACTGGCTGTACACGCCCATGCGGTTCGACGACCACGCGATCCTCTGCATCATCCAGGAGGACGAGAAGGGCCGCCGCGTCCTGGAGGAGGCCACCAGGGTCTGGTCCGACGGGCGCGAGGAGGAGTATCTGGGCCGGCCCGAGTACCACCCCGTCTACGCGCCCGGGACCCGGGACGTCGTCGAGGCCACGATCACCTTCTCACCTCCCGGCGGCAAGGCGTTCGACGTACGGTGCACCCCTGTGCTGCCGGTCCACCTCATGGTCGGCACCGGTTACGGCCTGGAGCCGGACTGGAAGCACGGGATGTACCAGGGCGCGGAGCCGGTCGTGCAAGGCGTGACGTACACGCTGCCCGACGACGCGTCCAAAATGTGGGGGATGGTCGACGCCGTGGGGCGCTTCGAGTACGACGGGCTCGTGGGTCACGGCCTGTTCGAGTACTGGGCTTTGGGGCCGCACCCGTCGCTCCCGGAGTGAGTGAACGCCCCCGTGGATGCGCACCCGTCAGGTTCGAGTGAACGCGCCCGCCGTACACCCCCGGTGCTACGGCGGGCGCGGCCCTCACTTAATCGGCTCGCACTTGACGGCGACCGTCTTGGCGATCTTGGTCGGTAGACTGCCGTCCTCCGTCGGCCGGGCGATGCCCGTCTTCCCGGCGTCGGCCGGCTCGCCGCCTTCGGCAGTGAACCCCTCAGCGGGCTTGGCCGGGAGCGCCTTCGTGACCGCCCCCTCCGGGAGCGACTCGATCTCGATCGTCTGGTCGTCCCGGAGGCGCAGGGCCACACCGCCCTCAGGCGCCTTCTCGCCCGGCTTGGCGGCGAGGTCCCCAAGGGTGCGCGCCCGCTCGGCGAACGCGATGGTCTTGCCGTCGCTCGTCGTACACGTCACCTTGACACCCGGGACGGCCGACGGAGCCTCGTCGGCCATCGCGGATCCGCCCAGGCCCGTGAGCACGAGCACGCCCACCGCGCCGAGGACCGCGAGACGTCGCTTGAACATGGAATCTCCTTGCTGGAAACGATCGGACGCCCCGAGCCTGGCCCGCCGTACCTGAAGTGATCCTGAAGGCGCCCTAAATGATCTTCAGGTTGGCTTTAGGTTGGGTGCGGGACCCTGTTCGGTGTGCGAGTGCTACTGGTGGAGGACGAGCAGCGGCTGGCCGATCTGGTCAAGGGCGGCCTGGCGGGTGAGGGGTTCGCCGTCGACGTGGCCTATGACGGGCGCGACGGGCTCTGGATGGCCTCGGAGAACACGTACGACGTGATCGTGCTCGACGTGATGCTGCCCAGGCTGAACGGCTACACCGTGTGCTCCCGGCTGCGCGAGGCCGGCAACTGGACGCCGATCATGATGCTCACCGCCAAGGACGGCATCTACGACGAGGCCGAGGCGCTCGACACGGGCGCCGACGACTATCTGGCCAAGCCGTTCTCGTACGTGGTGCTGCTGGCCAGGCTGCGCGCTCTCGTACGGAGGGGTGGGCACGAGCGGCCGGTGACGATCACGGTCGGGGACCTGGTCGTGGATCCGGCCGGGCTGCGGTGCCGCCGGGGGGAGGTGCAGATCGCGCTGACGCCGAAGGAGTTCGCGGTGCTCCACGGGCTGGCGCGGCGGGCCGGCGAGGTGGTCTCCAAGAGCGAGCTGCTGGCGCAGGCCTGGGACTTCTCCTACGACGGCGATCCGAACATCGTTGAGGTGTACATCAGCGCGCTGCGCCGCAAGATCGATCAACCGTTCGGCAGGACGACCTTGGTGACGGTGCGCGGCGCCGGGTACCGACTGGAGGCGGCATGACCTGGTGGCGCGGACACCTGACCTTGCGACACCTGACCTTGCGACACCTGACCTTGGGACGGCTGCCCGTGGGGATGGCGTCCGTACGGCTGCGCGCGACCGCGGCGGCGACACTGGTGGTGGCCGTGGCGCTGGGGCTGGCGGCGGTCGTGCTGGTGCTGGCGCTGCGGGGCAGCCTGCAGAGCAGCGCGGGCGCGGAGGCGGCCAGGAAGGCCGTGGCCGCGGCTCCGTACGCGGAGACCGTCGACCTGACCACCCTGCTCAGCCGGCCCACGACTGCCCAGACGCCCGCCTCCGGCGCGCCGGCCGCAACTGGACGGGCGCGCACCTCCAGCAGCCCGTCGGCGGGAGAGCCGCCCACAGCAGGAAAGGCGCGCCCCTCCAGTGACGCACCGACCATCAGCGGGCTGACACGTACCTCCAGTGACGCGCCCACGACGGGGCCGACCGCGGGCGCACGGGCGCGCCTCGCCGATGACCTAGTGGGCGGGTTGGTGGTTCAGCCGGCGCTCGCGCTGCGGATCGCCGATCCAGACGTCATGCTCACGACAGTGGGGGCCCCGGCGGCGACGAGCTGGGCGCAGGGCAGTGAGTTCGCGGTCGCGCGCATGCCCGTGTCGACGGCCGGCGGATCGGCGGAGATCTGGGCCAGGGCCTCGCTCGTCAGTGCCGACGAGGCGCTGGAGACGCTCAACCGCGCCCTCCTGCCGGGCGTGCCCGCGCTGCTGCTCGTGGTGGCGGGCATGACCTGGTTCTCGGTCGGCCGCACGCTCGCCCCGGTCGCGGCCATCAGGGCCAAGGTGGCCGACATCACGGCCCGCGACCTGCACCAGCGGGTGCCCGTACCCAGCTCGGGCGACGAGATCGCCGCCCTGGCGACCACCGTGAACGGCACGCTCGACCGGCTGGAGACGGCCGTCGAGACGCATAAACGGTTCGTCGCGGACGCGGCGCACGAGCTGCGCAGCCCCATCGCCACCCTGCGGGCCCGGCTGGAACTGGCCGAGCCGAGCGAGCTGACCGCCGAGGCGCTCGCCGACGTGGAGCGCCTCCAGTCGCTGGCCGCCGACCTGCTCCTGCTGGCCAAGCTTGACGCGGGTGAGCCGCTGCGTACGAGCGACCTCGACCTCGGCCAGGTGGCGGCGGAGGAGTCGCTGCGCATCAAGCGGCGGCCCGAGCTGCGGATGGAGCTGGACGTAGAGCCCGACGTCGTCTTCCAGGGCTCGCGGGCGCACCTGGCCCGCCTGGTGACCAACCTGGTCGACAACGCGGTACGGCACGCCGCGGCGGTCGTACGGGTGCGGGTACGCCAGGAGGACGGTCAGGCCGTGCTTCAGGTGCTCGACGACGGGCCGGGGATTCCGGTGGGGCAGCGTGAGGCGGTGTTCGACCGGTTCACCAGGCTGGACGAGGCGCGGGCCAGGGATGTCGGCGGGGCCGGGCTCGGGTTGCCGATCGCGCGGGACATCGCGCTGCTGCACGGCGGCACGCTGCTCGCCGAAGAAGGTGGATTTATCGCGAGATTTCCCCTGAACCACTAGCCACTTCTCATCGTGTGGTTAGTTGAAGGAGGCAATCATGCTCACACGCCGTGCACTGATCACCCGAGGTGGCGCCGCCGCAGGCGCAGCAGGAGCCGTTTTCCTGTGGGCGCGACCCGCCGAGGCCGAAGAGGAGGCCGCCGGTCCGGTCCTGGCCAGCGCCAAGAGCATCCCGGTCGGCAAAGGCAAGATCGTTAGTGGCAAGTACGTGATCACCCACCCGAAGAAGGGCGTCTTCAAGTGCTTCAGCGCCATCTGCACCCATCAGGGCTGCACGGTGGCGAGCGTAAGCGGGGGCAAGATCCACTGTCCGTGCCACGGCAGCCAGTTCAGCGCCCTGACGGGTGCGGTGGTGCAAGGTCCGGCCAAGCGTCCGCTCGCCAAGAAGAAGATCAAGCTGGTGAAGGGCAAGATCAGGCTGGCGTGATCGGCAGCGAGTACATCGTGGCGCGCTGACAGATCTCGAACCCGGCTCGGGTGTAGACGCCGACGGCTCCCGTGGGGTGGTCGGCGTCTACGCTCAGCGAGCTTAAGTGAGGTGCACGGAGCACCCCAAGTCCCCTCCTATCTGAGCAAGCCCCTCGGCAAACCCCTCGCGTGTGGCCTCGTCGAAGCCCATGAAGAACCGGTTCGCCAGCGGTACGGCCCACCGCATCCGCTCGGCGATGTTGTACACCCGATGGACGATGAGCGTGCCCTGGGGGTGCCCGGTCAGCGACCATTCGGCCCGGTACCACCAGCCGCCTTGGTAGGCGATCGAACGGTCGGTGACCTCGACGGTCATGGTGTGACCCGGGTGGTATTCGACGGTGAACCGGCCCTCGCGGTCGATCAGCGGGTCGCGGTTGACCAGTGCCTCGCGCACCTGCTCAGGTGGCGCCTCGACCACCCCGGACACCTCGACGAGCAGGGACTTCCTCATGGCGTGCGCACCCGGGTGTTCTGGAACGAGGCGAAGCGCCAGCCGCCGGGCGTGCTGACGGCGGTGAAGGTGACGATCGAGTCGCGGCTCGGGTCGGGCCGCCCGTCGACGGTAGAGCAGCCACCGGAGATCACCAGCGCCACGCCGTCGCCCAGCGGCTTGACGATGGGCTCGCCGCCGCCTCCGGTCAGCTTGATCGGGCTCTGGAAGAGCTGCCGGTGGGCGACCTCGATGGCCTCCCGGCCCTGGAGGTGCAGGCCGAAGAAGGTGATGTAGTCGGCGTCCTCGGTGAACAGCGCGGCGTAGGCCGCCGCGTCGCCGGAGTTCCAGGCCGCGGTGAGCCTGGCGAGGAGGTCTCTGATCTCAGTGGACATGGCACTGCTCCTGTTGTCGCGGCGCCTATCCTGAGACTGCGAGTCCTGGACAGGGCAGGCGCCTTGTTCGGATTTCCGGCCGCTGGGGTGTTGGCGCACCCCGGCGGCCACTCAACTTTCCAGCACTTGCACCATCAGCGACTGCTTGACCGTGCCCGACCAGTCGAGCTCGCCCTTGTCCAGCCGGTCGAGCACGCTGCGCAACCAGGCCAGCTCGGCCGTGTAGAGGGCCTGCTCGCACTCCATCTCGAGCATGAGAATCTCCGGCAGGCCGCTCTCCGCCATCGCCCGCCGGTGCGCCTCGATGCCGCTGATCGTCCCCTCAATGGAGGCCGTACGCGTGCGCAGCGCCCGCTTGGCGTCGGGCACCTGCAACGCGCCGATCAGGGAGACGGCGGCCACCAGCGTGCGCCGGTCGGCATCCGGCTGCTCCAGCATCCTGCGCAGCCTCGTCGCCAGCTCTTGGCGGCCCTCCTCGGTGATCTCGTAGACCGTCCGCTCGGGCCGGCGGCCTTCGCGGTCGGTCTTCGTCGGCACGATCAGCTCGTCCTTCGCCAGCCGTTCGACCGCGTGGTAGAGGCTGCGCGGCAGGCCGGTCACGTAGTCCTTGTGCGTGTCGACGATGAAGCGGTGCAGCTCGTAGGGGTGGCTGGCACGTACCGAGAGCATGGCGAGCACGGTCAGCCCGACCAGGTCGTGGCGTCGTGCCATGATGCCTCCTTCTATATTGCAATACGCACTATAGAAAACGACAGTACGGCTGTCCAGCCTCGTGCGCGACGGTCAGGCCAGTTGGCTGTCGAGCTGCAGGAAGGCCCGTTCGATGGCCTGCCTGGCGACGTCCTCGGGGTAGGGGAACTGGGTGATCAGGTCACGCAGGCCCTCCACGTGCGCCCGCGTGGCGAGCTCCGCCACGGCGACCAGCTCGGCCTGCTGGGCGATGGCGAAGGCGCGATCGACCACCGCGCCGTGTCCCGGCACGATCACCCGCTCGGGCAGCTCGGTCAGCATCGCGGCCACCGTGGCGGGCCAGTCGAGCGGGTAGGAGTCGCCGAAGGCCGGCGGGGCACCCTCTTCGATCAGGTCACCGGCGAACACCACCCCGGCATCGGGTACGTGCGCCACGATGTCGTTGCTGCTGTGGCCGAGGCCGAAGTGATTCAGGTGCACGAGCCGGCCGCCGATGTCGAGCGTGGCCGTCGAGGTGAACGTGTGGTCGGGCGCCACGATCTCCACCTCTTCCAGCTCCGCCCGCCGGTCTTCGGGCAGGCGCTCGATCCACTTGGCCCGCTGCTGCTCGCCGTACAGCTCGATCTCCTCGGCGCACCTGGAGTGACCCCAGATCTCGCCCGGCAGGAACAGCGCGTTGCCGAAGTAGTGGTCGAAATGGGAGTGGGTGTTGACGACCGTCCACGGGCTGGTGGTGACCCGTCTGATCGCCTCGATCAGGTCGGCGGCCTCCCGGTGGGACACGCGGGTGTCGAGCACCAGGCAGTGGCCATCACCGACGATCAGGCCGACGTTCATGTCGAAGGACTCATGGCGCCGGACATAGACCCGGTCGCCGATTTCCCGCCACTGCTCGTTCATCGCTCGATCCTGAATCTCCCGTGGGACCCTGCCAGAACTCTACTTACGATCGCAACAGGCCATATGCGTTTCAGGTCGTGATCTACACCGAAGATCCGCACTGGCCCAGGGGATAGGACGGCCGCGCGTGGCGGGCCGTCGAACGGGGAACGCTTTGTTACGACACGTGCTCGACCGATGACATAGGGCAATCAGCCGGAGCGTCAGGAACGCGTCGTGGGCGGGAGCGGCTGACCGGACAGCCGGTGTCCTCAATGCTCATCTCCCTGGCATCGGCGGGTTGCTCTCCCCTCAACTCCGCGTCACACGTGGTTGTCAAGTTCGGTTTGCCGGCTGCCTTCCCAAGCCAGAGGAGCCCCCATGTTCCCCCGACTCGGAGCCATCATCGCCACGTCCCTCGCCGCCCTCGCCACCGTAGCCCCCACAGCGACCGCCACCCCGTCATCGGCGATCTACTTCCAAGCCCCCCAGGTCGTCGCGCATCGCGGAGCCTCCGCGGACGCGCCCGAGAACACCATCACCGCGTTCCAGCTGGCCGACAAGCTGGGCGCGGACGCGTTCGAGCTCGACGTGCAGGAGACCAAGGACCACAAGCTCGTCCTGATGCACGACACGACGCTGTCCCGCACCACGGACGTCGAGAGCATCTTCCCCGGCCGGGCGCCCTGGCGGGTCGGCGACTTCACGCTCGCGGAGATCAAGCGGCTGGACGCGGGCTTGTGGTTCGCCGCCAAGTACGACGGCGAGCCCGTACCGACCCTCGGAGAGACCCTGAGCGAGATGGACGGCAGCGGCCTCAGCCTGCTCCTGGAGATCAAGGCACCGGAGCTCTACCCGGGCATCGAAAAGCGGGTCGCCGACGAGCTACGGAAGAACGCCTCATGGCTGAGCTCCGGCCGGCTGGTCGTGCAGTCGTTCAGCTGGGCCTCGATGCGTACGTTCCACCGCGCCATGCCCCAGGTGCCCATCGGCCTGCTCGGCACGCCGGCCATGGCGGACCTGCCGAAGGTGGCGGCGTACGCGACCCACATCAACCCGCCGTACGGCAACATCACCGAGCAGTACGTGCGGCGCGTCCACAGCCTGGGGATGGCGGTCTTCGCCTGGACGGTGGACGACCCCGACGTCATGCGTCGGCTGATCGGCTATGAGGTGGACGGCATCATCACCAACAAGCCGGACACCCTTGCGTCCCTGGCTCGATAGGACGCTCCGGGTTGCCCGTCGTCCTGTGACGACGGGCAACTCGGGGGTTGGTGTCCATTTCACGGCGGTATCGGGCCAGGTCATGGCGATAGTGGTGCCATCTCACGGCGCCGCCCAGGAACACGCGCGTCGGTGCGTTCCTCGTGCCGCACAACGACTTCCCCGTGCTGCTCGACGACGCCGGCGCGTACCTGGGCCTCGGCGATCCTGGCCAGCGTGGCGCGCGCCTTGTGCCGCCGCTGCCCGGTGGGCGCGAGCCGTACGGGAGCGAAGAGGGTGACCTCGGCGACCAGGTGGCGGGTCGCGGTCACCCGCAGGAGGGAGGCGAGAAGCGAGTCGTCTCCGACAAAGCAGCCGCGGGTCGACGTCGAGTCCCCCTCGCGGTAGCGCAGTGTGGCCGGGCGTACGGCGGCACCCGCGTCGATCGCCGCCTGGAACACGGCCGGCCGGAACTCCCCCATCCCACGTCCGCACCACGTCGTGCCCTCGGGGAACGCGATCACGGTGTCGCCTGCTTTGAGGGCGTTCGCGACCGTGGCGACGGCCGAGGGCAGGGCGGAGAGTCGTTCCCTGTCGATGAACAGCGCGCCCGAACCCGCGGCCAGCGTACGGATGAGCGGCCATTCACCGATCTCCCGCTTCGCCAGCGGCCGTGACGGCACCGTGGCCGCCATGACCAGCGGGTCGAGCCAGGAGACATGGTTGGCCACGAGAAGCGCGCCTCCCGCTGCCGGGACGGTAGGCGCGGTCAGCGCGCTTCGTGCGTTTGGTGCGGTCGGCGCGGGCTGTGGTTCGGTATAGAAGGCGACGCCGACCGTGGTTCTGACTCTGATGCCAAGGACGCGCAACAGCAGCCGCGCCCACGTCTTCGTGATCTCCGCCCGCCAGGCCGTACCGGCTCGGCGAGTCGCCAGGGCGATCGTGAGGCCCGCGAGCAGCACGAGAACGGCCGCGAGAAGCCGCGCCACGCGGCGGAGGGGACCGGCGAGCGCGGCCGGGGGCTCCACACAGGCGTCGGGAGTGCACGGGCCCATGCGGAGCCACGGGTTGAGCTCCACCGGGCCGGCCGCGGTGACGGTCACTGCGGTTCTCCCAGGAAGTGCCGCAAGTAGCGGGCGTTGACGTTGGCCATCGAGAGCAGGACGAAGAAGTCGGCGGTACCGAAGTCACGGTCGTGCGCGGGCGCCCCGCACACCCAGGAGCCCAGCCGCAGGTAGCCGCGGAGCAGCGCAGGCGGTACGAACCGGTCGGAACGGGCGGCGCCCTTGATCCGCCACGGGTCGCGCGGCGTTACGCGGTACTCCGCCGGGCCCAGCGGCACCCGCTCGACGACACCGGCCGCGACCGCGCCCCCGTCGTCGAGGGGTACCGAGCAGCAACCCGCCAGCCACTTGTGGCCGCCGTTCACCATGTAGCGCGCGATGCCCGCCCACATCAGGCTGACCACCGTGCCGGCGCGGTGATCGGGATGTACGCAGGTGCGGCCCGCCTCGACCAGGTCCTTCCTGAGGACGGCCAGGTTGCGGAGATCGAATTCGGCGTCGGAGTACAGCCGGTCCGTACGTCCCGGAGGGAGCAACCGGTAGGTGCCGACCACTTTGTCGTCGTAACGGACCAGGAGGTGGTCGCAGTACGCGTCGAACCTGTCCGCGTCGAGACCGGAGATCGGGCTGTCGAGCCGCGCCCCCATCTCCTCGACGAAGACCTCGTGGCGAAGCCGTTGCGCGGCCTGTACGTCGGCAGCGCTCGTGGCCATGCCGACTGTGTAGCGGCCGGTTGTGGGGCGGCCGGTGAGAGAGATCGTCATGGGCGGGCGTCCTTCCCTGAAAGCGTCTCGCGACCATGTCGACATGCCGAAATGACGGACACGTCTCCCATCGGGGGCAGCGAGGCGTCCGCGTGGTGAACCTCGTAGACGACCACGGCCGAGGGGTCAGGACTCCGGCGGTCGAGAGCGGGGAATCGGCAGGTCGGCCGCCCACTGTGCTGCCCCGTCAAAAGGCAAAGCTTACGTGCGAGCTGGGCGAATCCCCCGTGTGGACTCCGTGGGAGGCGGCGGCCGCATCCTAAGATCAATCCGTGCTAGAAACGGTGATTTCTCTCATCTTCGCCGGACTCTTTCTCAGCTTCCTCATCTATTGGGTCATGCAGCTGGTCAAGGTCATGCGGCAGCGGCGCATACACAAGTACACAGACCCGATGAGGGCCATGGACATCACTGGTCGCGTGCGCCAGCTCAAGGTGCGCGGCGACGAGGACGAAGCGGTACGTCTCGTGCAGGACGAGCTTGCGATGCCCATGGCCAAGGCTCGTTCGTGGGTGAAATCCATATAGGGCAGGGGCGCGTGGCCTTCGCTCAGAACAGGGTCAGTGGCTCGCTCGGCATGGGCTCGGGGAGCGGCTCCACCTCGGGCACCCGGGCCCGTACCTCGTCGTGAAAGCGGCGGGCGAGAGTCAGCGCGTCGGCGTTATCGGGGGTGTGGACGAACACCGTCGGCGAGCGGCCTTCCCGCAGCCATTCGGTGACCGTGGCGACCCACTCCTGCCAGCCCTCGACCGTACGTTCCGTGGCGTCCCGGCCGAGGTAACGCACGATCGGACGGTCGGTGAGAGCCGTCGACCGGCGCGGCACGCGCGGCTTCTTCGTCCACGCGTCTCGTTCGGCGTCGCTGGTCGGAGGGCTCTGGAAAAGGGTGGTGGTGTCGAACGGGACCCATTCGGCACCGGCGCGGGCGAGCACGCCTTCGAGCAGCCGTACTGACCGCGCGTCGTCGAAGAACGCCCGGTGACGCACTTCAACGGCGTATCTGTACGAGGGAGGCAGGCCACGGAGAAAACCCGCCAGGGTTCCGAGGTCGGTGGGTGCGAATGACCCCGGCAATTGGACCCAGAGGGCGTGGGCCCGCGATTCGAGCGGCTCGATCGCCGACAGAAACGCGCGCAACTCCTCGTCGGCGCCCGCACCGGTAAGACGGCGCTCGTGCGTGATCGACTTGGGCAGCTTGACCACGAAGCGGAAGTCGGGGTCGGTCTGCCGGGCCCACGACTCCACGGTGTTCCGCGCCGGTGTCGCGTAGAACGTCGTGTTGCCCTCCACCGCGTTGCACCAGGTGGCATAGGCCCGCAGGCGTTCGCCGGGAGGAAGCGGATGAGGCAGGAAGCGTCCCTGCCAGGGCACGTGCGTCCACATCGCGCATCCCACATGAAGCCGCATGGCGTTGACGCTACCGGCCGGAGATGGCGTCGTCTCCCGGGGTTCGACTCACCGCTCTCGCACGAAGGCCGCTCACAGGTCGCGTCCTGGTTGAACGCACGACCATAAGGGGAACAGCCGCAAAATTTCATGTCACAGAGATTGATGAAGAGAACTTTCAGAGTTATCTTCATGATCGACCCTCCCGACGCAGCTCTGTCACCACGAGGCTCACCGACATCAGGACCTGGGCGCCTAACCGTATCCCCCCATACGACTCGTTCAGAGAGGCAAGCATGCCCACAACTGGCAAGCCGACCTGGCCCAAGACCCTCAGAACCACGATCACCGCCCTGACGCTCACTCTCGCGACGGCGCTGATCCCCCAAGCCGCCTCAGCGCAGGACAGCAGCGTCATGGCGGTGTCCCACAAGAGCCCGTTCAACTGTGGGAAGACCTTCTACGCCAACAACTGGACCCCCAACCACAACCCATCGGGCTCCATCGACTGGCAGGACTACGGCGGCGACGACATCAACGGTGAGACCGTACGCGCCACCGCCGCGGGCACCGCGTACTTCTACGACGCGGGAAGCACGAGTTATGGCAAGTGGATAGAGATCCAGCACAGTGACGGCACCAGAACCCGGTACGCCCACCTCGCGACCATGGTGAAGGCGGCCGGCGGCTCACTGAGCGTCGGCCAGGGCACCGCGATCGGAACCGTCGGCTCGACGGGCGGCGCCAACGCTCCCCACCTGCACTACGAACAGCGAACCTCCAGCGGCGCGATGGACACCAGCCCGACCGTGGACGGCGTGACCGTGTCCTTGGGCCAGAAGAAGGCCGTCACGAGCACCAACGCCTGCGGTGGCAACCCCTACACCGCCGAGGAGGTCTGCGGCAGCGGCTATTCCGTCATCGACTCCGCCGCTCTCACTGGCGGTCGCACCTACCTGCTCTACAACTCGGGTAATGGTTACAACTGCGTCGCGACGTTGAAGACGACGAGCCTCGGCACGGCGTCGGCGGTGTCGGCCTTCCTGGAACCGGAAGGGGAAAGCCGGTCGACCGACTCGGGCAGCTACGACTATTACGCGGGACCGGTCAAGCGCAGCGCGCCCGGAAAGTGCGTCAAGTGGGGCGGCTCGGTCGGCAGCAGCTCGTACACCAGCGGCTTCGAGCACTGCGATTAGCCCTTAGAACAGTGCGATAAAGAAGCACGACATCGAAGGCCACTACCCACTCATGGGTGGTGGCCTTCAGCCTCAAATGGTGTTACTGACGGGACCGAAACAGGGGAGAAAGCCTATTTCAATTTTCTGAGATGATCGTCCCGTCGGTCGCCGAGGCGGGCGACGCGAAGAACGCGGACAGCGAGAAGAGCGTGGCAGCGGCGATCACTAACGCGACGATAGCTTTCCTCATGGTGAATTAGGCTATCAGCCGAAGTACCGCCCGTCTGTACTGAACCGGGCGCTTCTCCTCTTTAGCGATTTCGAGCTATTCGCCAGCCACGTGTTGGTCTACGTGTTGGTCGAAGAAGCCGAACGTACGCTGCCACGCGTCGTCCGCCGCTGAGCGGACAAGACCATGACGCAACGGAAACAGCGCGAGTTTCGCGATGGGATGATGGCCGTCGGTCATGAAGGAATGCCCGGCCTCCGGATAGATCTCAACGTCGTGCTCGATGCCGAGCGCCGCCATATGCTCCTGAAGCCGCCTGCCGTGCGACCGAAATCCCTGGTCGCGGCCACCATAGGACCCCACGACCGGACACACCGACCGCAGCTCCTCCTGACGCCGGGGAACCGCCCCATAATTCACCGATGCGGCCCGCACACCGGGCGGCGCGCCCGCCGCATACGCCAGGGCGAACCCGCCCCCCATGCAGAACCCGATCACACCCAGCCGAGCACCGTCGACGTCCGCACGACCGGCCAGCCACCGCCGGGTCGCGTCAATGTCGGCCGTCGGCCGACCCGGCTTACCGGTCGCGAGCTGATGCATAGCCCGCGCCAGGCACGCGATCCTGGTCCCGTGGCTGTACAGATCAGGCAGGACCGCCGCGTACCCACGCTCGGCGAACAGGTCCATCACTTCAAGCATGTCCGGTTCGACGCCGTAGATCTCGTGCACGACCACCACCCCCGGCCATCCGGCCACGGGCGCCGTCCCCTCCGGCAGTGCCACTGTCGCCGCCAGTGAATCGCCGTCGGGCAACGGAATGCGCACGTGTTGTCTCATCTGTACTCCTTGGAGAGCGCCACGATGGAGTCGCTGGTACGTACATAGAGGACTCCGTCGCCACCGGCGCGTTCGATGTGCTCGGTACGCATGTCCTACCACCGCACGTATCCCGTCATGATCCCCCTCTTCCGCCTGGCTCTGATCCATCATGTTCCCGGGCTCGGCCGTCGCCCCATGGCGGCGGTGATCGCCCTTGAGCACACCCGGATGCGGCCGGGACCTCCGTCGAACCTCACCAGCTCCGCCTACGTCCCCCGATTCCGATTGGGCATGGTGGGAACGACGGCGCCTGCATGGGAACCGGACTATGTAGAGGCGGACATGGAACCCTCAAAGACAGATGGAACGGGATGGCACGCCCATCAGGTGCAGGCCCATCTGTCGAACCATGGGGAAATCCATGAAGTACAAGAAGTCATCCCTGTCCATCTGGTCGTCCACGCGAGCGGGCGGTGCCGTCCTGGCCGCGGTCGCGCTGCTCGCCGTCTCCTCTCCCGCCCTGGCCCACGCCGCCACCGGGCCGGTCCTGCCGCCGTCGGGCGGCGTGGTCTACGTCACGAACGCCGGCTCCGGCGATGTTTCCTCCCTGGCGATCGGCCCGGGGGCGGTCCTCAAACCGCTTGGGAAGCCCGTGTCCACCCTCGGCAAGTTCCCCCGGGGCATCGCCCTCACCCCCAACGGGGCCACCGCGTACGTCGTCAACAGCGACTCCGACACGCTCTCGGTGTTCCGCGTGGGGGCGCAGGGCGCGCTCCAGCCGGATCCGCAGATCGTCCAGACCGGCGACGAGCCGTGGGGGGCGACCGTCTCCCCGAACGGGCGCACCCTGTACGTGACCAACACCGCCGACAGGACGATCTCGGCGTACCGGATCGGTCTCGACGGCAGACCCAGCAAGCTCGGCGACTTCCGCGCCACCTCCGACAACCCCAAGCAGACGGTGCTGTCCCCCGACGGGCGCTTCCTCTACCTCTCGTACGCCGATGTGGACGAGACCGCCGACAGCCCGCCACGGGTCATCACCCGATTCGCCGTCCGCTTCGACGGCACGCTCGGACCAGCGGAGGACGTGGCGAAGGTCGGGCAGGCCAACTTCGGGATCGCGATCAGCCCGGACGGCGGCCTGGTGTACGTGACCTCGCTGGTCGGGCAGAACGTGTGGGGGTTCCGGCGCGGCGCGGACGGCGCGCTGACGCCCGTGCCCGGATCGCCGTTCCCCGCGCCCACCGGCCCGGTCGGTCTTAAGGTCACGCCCGACGGTCAGCACCTGTACGTCGCCAGCAACGACCCCGACGTCGACACGGCTCGCGGCGGCCTGCTCGGCTTCACGATCCTCGCGGACGGCTCGCTCAAGCCGACCGCCGACTCCCCCGTCCACACCCCTGACCACGCCGAGGTGGCGGCGGTCGCGATCACGCCGGACGGCCGGGACGTCTTCGCCGCCATCCGGGACACGAACCAGCTGGCCGCGTTCCAGATCGGATCCGGCGGCACGCTGAAGGAGGCCACGGGATCTCCGTTCCTCACGGGTGGGGAGCGTCCGCTGAGCCAGTCCATCGCCGTACGCCCAGGCATCGCACCCACCACTCCACAGTAAGGAGCCGCCTGGACCCAGTGCCCGTCGCGGGTACGCCCGAAATTCACACAGCGCATAGCGACCTTCCGGTGACAACAGCGGCGTCAAAGGCCTGCTGCACCGGAAGGTCTCATGCTGTTATGCGCCTGGGAGAACGCCTGAGCCCCTCGTGCGCGAAGCGCGCACCGAAGGTGTGCCCAGGGAGAACAGCCCGGAGCGAAGCGGAGGCCCTTTCAACGGGAGCGGCCATCAGCGGAGAAATATCGGGCCGACGTGAACTCTTCGGCGGAGCAGCGGTAAGTACATGCGAATCTGCCCACTTGCCGCACAAGGCACCGCATGAAGGAGCTGACCAGTTCATGGCCGAACCGGCGATAGCCGAGGCCGCCGACACCGATCTGATCCGCCGATCGCTGCGGGAGCCGGAGGCGTTCGCCATGGTGTTCGACCGGCACGCGCCCGCCCTGCACCGCTTCGCGGCTCGCAGGCTCGGTCACGACTCGGCCGAGGACGTGGTGTCCGAGACGTTCCTGGCGGCGTTCGAGCATCGGGACCGCTACCAGTACGGCCAGGCCAGTGCCCGGCCCTGGTTGTACGGCATCGCCTCGAACGTGATCGGCAAACGGCGGCGGCGCGAGGTGGCCCGCTACCGGGCGTACGTGCGGGGCGGGGTGGACCCGGCGGAGATCACCGGCGGGCCGGTGGAGGACGGAGTGGGCACGCTCGCGGTCAACCGGCCGCTGATGGCGGCGCTGGCCGGGTTACGCACCGGGGACCGGAACGCGCTGCTGCTGGTGGCGTGGGCGGAGCTGACGTACGAGGAGGTGGCCGAGGCGCTGAACGTCCCGGTCGGGACTGTGCGATCCCGGCTCAACCGGGCGCGCAAGAAGGTTCGCCAGGCGCTGGAAGGAGCAGATCATGGATGAGATGGAGCAGCTCGGCCGGCTGTTGGCCGAGGTGCCCGAGGCGACCGAGCGCGAACTGGCGGGCTCGCGTGCCGCCCTGGTGTCCCGGTTCGACCGTCCGCGCCGCAGGTGGCGTACCGTGCTGCCGGTCCGGCGCGTCGCGCTGGTCGGCGCGATGGCGGTGACGCTCACCGCCGGCATCCTTGTCACCGAGGTGGGTCTGGGCGGCTCTGATCCGCGCACCCCCGGGTACCTGGTCGCGGCGCCTCCGGCCGACGCCAAAGCGCTGCTCAACCTGGCCGCGCGGGCCGCCGCCGACCAGCCTGACATGGTGCCGCCCCGCGGCCAGTACGTCCACACCAAGATGCTGGCCCAGCGCAGCCTGTACACCAAGGACCGGTCGGGGAGGACGCAGTACACCAAGGTGCTGGTCAACGAGGAGCGCTGGGAGGCGGCCGACGTGGGCAAGCCCTGGCTGAGCCGCACGCAGGCCCTGTCGGCCACGGGACCGGCGCCCCGGAAGTACTGGGACCGCGGCGTCGAGGACATCGTGTACGAGCCGGGGGCCTGTCCCGGCCAGCCGGCGTACGCGCGGCTGGGGGCCTGGCCGACGGACTCCGGCCAGGTACGCGCGAAGATCGTCGCCGATACGGGCGAGGAGCCGCTGCGCATCTGGCACTCCCTCCAGGGCCTGGTCCCCGAGTCCGTGGTACGGCCCAGCCTGGGCGCCGCGCTGTACCAGGTCGCCGCTGGGCTGGACGGCATCGTGCTCATCGGCGACACCGTGGACGCCGCCGGCCGCCCTGGCCTGGCCGTCGCCATGGACGAGGGCAACGGCACCCGGTCCGAGCTGATCTTCGACCGGGAAACCTATGGCTACCTGGGCGAACGCACGGTCAACACCAGGGACAGAAAGGTGAAGACCCCCACCGACGAGATCACCGAAAGGAAGGGCGCGAGGCAAGGCACCGCCGTGCTCGCCGTCGATCTCGTACCCGGGCTGCCCGAGGTGGCGCCGAAGGCGTCCCACATGAAGATCCCCTGCTGAGACTTTCCCCCGATCCGGCCTTTTCGGCCGGAAGTTCTGTTTCGCATGCCCTCATAGCAAAAGGAGAACGACCCATGCTCATCGCCAAGGCCATCGCGGCCACCGTGCTCGTCGGCTCGTTCGGCGCTTTCACATCACCCCCTTCGGGGGCCGATGCCGCGTACGAGACGCAGACCAAACTGGAGGCGAAGCGTGTCGCCTGCATGACGGAGAAGGGCTTCGACTACGTGGCCACGCCGATGCCCAAGCACACTTGGCAGCCCGGGGAGTGGGAGCGGCTTCAGGGTGACCTCAAGGCGCTGCGGACGTATCGGGCCAAGTACGGCTTCGGCGTCTGGGCCGAGAACGCCTTCCCGAAGGACGAGGTGGTCAACCCCACCCGCCCCGACAACCCGAACAACAAGACGATGATGTCGCTCTCGGCCGACGGGCTGAAGAAGTGGCGCGCCGCCGACGACGCCTGCTTCTCCGAGGCGGCCAAGGAGGTGCTGGGCAAGACCGTCACCTCCCAGGACGACTACTGGAATCAGCTCGAAGCCGCGCTGAAGAAGGAGCTGAGTGTCCTCGACAAGGACAAGCAGCTTGCGCAGCTGGGCAAGCAGTTCGCCAAGTGCCTGGGAGTCAGCGAGACCAAGCCGAGCGCACTGAACGGTCTGGGCCGCAGGACGTACTGGCAGCAGGTCACAGAGGTCGCCAAGAAGACCTGGAAGGACCCGCTGCCCAAGGTGCCCAAGGGCAAGACCCTCGTCCTGAAGCCGAAGCTCAAGCCGGAGGAGGCCAAGCCGTACCTGGACAAGGAGATCAAGGCGGCGCTGAAGGACCTGGAGTGCGGAAAGGAGTTCTACCCCGCCTACTCCCCCAAGGCCCAGGAGATCAACTCTCGGATCACTCTGGAGTTCGGCCGGGAGGGGACCGGCCGGGAGGGGACCGTCTGACGGGGAGCTCGTGACGGCGCTTCCGACGGGGGCTGCGCCGTCTGAAGCAGGCCATAGCCGTCTGAGCAAGCCGTAACGGAGCAGGTGCCGCTCGTGACACGCGAGCGGCACCTGCTGTCGTCGCCGTACGCTGAGTCGGCAAGTCCGCTGCACCGACACGAGGAGAGCTGACCAGCGTGAGCCTGGCCTTCGCCACTGAGGTGGGTGGTCTCAACCGGGAGAACGAAGACTTCGTCGGCGCGACCCCTGACGCGGTGGTCGTTCTCGACGGCGCCGGCTATCCCGCACGCCTGCCGACCGGATGCGTCCACACCGTGGCCTGGTACACGCGCATACTCGGCTCGTCCTTACTCTCCACGCTCGCCACGCTGACGGCCGACGACCGCTCGTTGGCCGACGTGTTGGCCGAGGGCATCGAGACCGTCTCCTCTCTGCACTCCTCGACCTGCGACCTCGCCCATCCCGGATCACCCGCGGCAACCGTGCTCCTACTCCGCCGGACAACGGAGTCCCTGGACTGGCTGGTACTGGCGGACTCCATCCTCGTCCTGGACCTGAACTCCGCCGCGGAACCCATGGTGGTCAGCGATGATCGCCTGGCTGATGTCACGGCGACCCTGCGAACGCACCTGGACACCCTGCCCACCGGCTCCAAGGAGCACGAGCGGGAACGCCTTGGATCCGTGGAAGCCCAGCTCCAGCACCGCAACCGTGACGGAGGCTACTGGGTCGCCTCCACCGACCCCCTGGCCGCCGAACACTCTCTCACCGGCAGCGTTCCCACGGACGCGGTACGGGCTGCCGCGCTGCTCAGCGATGGGGCATCGCGCCTGGTCGACTGCTTCGACCTCGCGAGCTGGCGAGGCCTCCTGAACATCCTGGAAGCCGACGGTCCCGCCGAACTCATCAGCCAGGTCCGTACGGCCGAGCACACCGACCCCCACGGCGCCCGCTGGCCGCGCGGCAAGGCACACGACGACGCCACTGCGGTCTACTGGCGACTCTGACGTTCGGAACGGGTTGTCCGGGCGGCATGCGCCTACCCCAGTTGAGCGAGGTCTTCTTCGCTCAGCTTCAGTGTGCCGGCGGCGATGTTCTCCTCCAGGTGCGCCAGTGAGCCGGTGCCGGGGATCGCCAGGATGTTAGGGGATCGGGCCAGCAACCAGGCCAGGGCCACCTGCGGCACCGTCGCACCGTGGCGGGCGGCGATGGCGTCCAGGTGCCCCGCCTTGATCGGCTGGAACCCGCCGACAGGGAAGTAGGGGACATAGGCGATGCCCGCGTCCGCGCAGGCGTCGACCAGTGGGTCGTCATCGCGCTTGGACAGGTTATAGAGATTCTGGACGCAGACGATGGGCGCGATCGCGCGGGCCTGGGCGAACTCGTCAGCGGTGACGTTCGATACGCCCAGGTGGCGGATCAAGCCCTCCTCGCGCAGCGCGAGCAGCGTTGTCAGGGGCGCGGCCAGGGACGTCTCGGAGCGGTCGTGGCCACCCATTCGCAGATTCACCACGTCCAGGCGGTCAACCCCGAGCGAGCGCAGGTTCGCCTCCACGCCGCGGCGCAGGCCGTCCGGTGTCAGGCCGGTCATCTCGGCCGCCGGCAAGGCGACATCGGAGCCCTCGACCAGCGCGCCCACCTTGGTCACGATCACCAGGTCCGCCGGGTAGGGAGACAGCGCCTCCCGGATCAGCTCATTGGCCGCCACTCCGTCACGCGCGTAGTAGTGCGAGGTGTCGATGTGATTCACGCCGAGCTCCACCGCCCGGCGCAGGATCGCCAGAGCCGTCTCCCGGCTGGGCCGATCACCCTGCGGCCAGCCGGTCAGCTTCATCGCTCCGTAGCCGATCCTCGCGACGCCCAGGTCGCCGCCCAGCGCCCATCGATTCATTGCCACGATCGACCACTTTAAGGGCTCGCGGATGATCAGCTCGCTTCGTCAAGGAGGCGCTGGAAGGCTTCCTGAACACGCATCGCCTTCTGCAGGTCTTTCACCGTCGCGTTCGGGATCGTGCGGAAGTAGGAGCATGCCGTCTCCTGGTGCGCGACGATGAGGTCCTTGATGTTGGGATCGTGGATGCCGGGATAGTCCTCGGTGTGCTGGAGGACGGCGTCGAAGACGTCCGGAATCTGGGCGGCGAAGTCGTCGATATACGCGTCCCAGTCGCCATCGAAGTTCGTGGCGAACAACAGTCGGGTGTCATTGTCGAAGAGCACCCATCGCGCGTCGTGCAGGGTACCGATGCGCGCGCTCATCTCCTTTCTTTTTTCCTCGAATCCCGGCTGCTGGAAGATGTCGCGGATCTGTTGTCCATGACCGGGCTTGACGTTGAAGAAGAGGGTGAACTCGCTGGTCCTGCCGTCCTTTATGCCTGGGCGGCTAGGCTGTTGGGTGTTCGTGGTCATGATGGTCGTCCTATTCTGGGCAGGTCAGCCGTTGCTCCGCGCTCGTGCCTGAACCATGAACGGTGGCTCATGTGTGGAGTTCGGCGAGCCAGTTCAGCGCCCGGATGCCGGGCATGAACAGGTATTCACCCCCCTTGGTTATCGCGAAGCGTGGGAGCTCCTTCAGCCGTCGGCGGATGGGCTGCTGGGGAATCGTGAAGGTCCCGGTGGCATCGTTGTCCCCCACGACGGGGTCCTTCTCGGTACCGAGACCGACGAAGTCTCCGTCATTGGCCCACTGGGTCTTGATGAACTCGAACTGCCGTACCAGGTCGGCGCCCATGAAGATGAACACGATGCCGCGATCAACCCCATCGTCTTCCAGTTGCCCTTCCGGGAGCATGGGACCGTAGGTCGTGCCTCGGCGCAGGGCTCGGTGAATCTTGATGTCGACGAACGTGTCCGAGAGGGCGTCACGCGGGTTCATGCGGCGGATGTGGGAGCCGAGTGGGCATCGCAGGCCGCGGGGATCCTCCTGCTGGTAGTTGAAGTCGTTGGCTCGGTGCGGGTCCGCCGCGAGGGCCGGGTCGTCATGTTCGGGAGTCAGTACGAGGGGTGCGCCGCTGCGCCAGCGACCGACCATCTTCGCCGCGAGAAACTCCTCCTCTTCGGGCGAGGAGGCGTTGTCCTTCAGATATCGGCGGAAGGCGGCCACTCGCATGTGCAGCTTGCGGAAGGCGACGTAGGTGCCGTTGCGCCCGAGGACGTTCGGTTGGGGCATCGGCCCGACCTGCCCGGACTCGTTGGCGTAGCCGAGAAGGAACTCGCCGGCCCTGATGGTGGGGCCGAAGCCCGGCAGGTAGCCATAGTGGTCGTCGCCCGCACGGAGGATGCTGGCCACCCCGGCGCCTTCGATGTCGGGCTCGCCGATGCCGTCCACGAATCCCAGATGCGTACGCCTGGTGGGAAGTTGGCTCGCGACCAACCGGTAGATCATCGACACCCCGGGCAAGCCGTTCAGGGTTTCGCGGGCTCCGTCCAGCACGGACTGCAGTGCCGTATCCTCCGGCGCGAACACCGACAACGCGACGTGGACGTCAGTGGTTCCCAGCGGCGGATCCCAGTGCTCGGGACTGCTCTCAGCGACATCACCGAGCCTTGCCGCGCGGGCGGCCATTCCCTGGCGGAACTCGGGAGGGAAGCTGTCCAGCGATGCCTGCGGTACGCCGAGGGCGCGCAGACCTGCGTGGCTCAGCGCGACGCTGAACCACGCGTGACTGGGAGGGTTCCACCATCGGTCGGCCGAGGCCACTTGAGGCGCCAGCTGCCGCAACATCTTCCGGCCGTCCGCCGGATCGTCGATGCGCAGCAGGAAGTAGGCACCCGTATAGGGCCACGGGCGCTGTCTCAGCACGGTGCCTTGGATGTCCGTCAACTCCAAGGTCTGGGCCTTGCCGTCGCTGTCTGTCATCGCACCACCTCGTGTATCCGTGGAGTACGTCAGGCCGTTGAGCGCTGTCTCCTACGGCAGCACCTCGTCAGCACTGCGCGGCTCTTGGCGCTCTTGTCCGTTGAGCCGGTGCCGCTGGAGGGAGGAGTGGCGGTAGACGTCCTTGCGTGCTCGCATGATCTCGCCGAGAGGCACGTGCGCGGCCGGCACCCGCCATGGAGTGAAGGACAGCGCGTCCATCTTCATGAGCGTCCCCTCATCGAAGATGTCCTGCTGCGGGAAGCGGAGCTTGGCCACCGTGACGAACGGCGACAGCTGCTCGGGCCACTCGACGGTGAGATCCTTGACCGGCATGAGCTCCAGGTCGGCGCAGAGCTGAACCTGGAGGTCGAATGCGTAAGGCCGGTCCCTCAGCTCGGCTATCAGAGCCGGCCGGAACATCTCCTCCGCCGCCGTGACATCGATGCTGCGATGGACCACCGCAGCAGCGAAGGCGGGGTCAGGAGCGAGGCGCACCTTGGCGATGTAGTCGCCGTGCCGGACCGCGCCCATTGTCCAGTACGTCGACAACAGAACGTTCACCATGGCCCGCTGCTGCACTTTGAGGAATGCCAGGAACTCCTCCCACGCCCACTCGTCCTGGGCCAGCGTCCCCTTCCCGGTCACGAACTCGCGGTAGAAGCGATGGCGACCGGGCGCGCCCTCGGCGAAGTACTTCGGCGCATCGAGGAACAACTCCTGGATGAACAAGTAGTGATCCACGGTGTTGCAGAAGAAGACCGGCGCGTTGATCAGGAGGTAGTCGAACGTGCCGGAGTCGGGTTCGTCTTCCAGCAGAGTCGGGCCATCGATGTCGAACACCTTCAGCGCCAGGCCGATCGCACGCCCCAGCCGCGCGTCGGCTCCCGTATGCGGCGAGCCGTTGGAGAAGCGCACGAGCGCGCCATGCCTTCCCGGCGTGGCGTAAATGCCCTGCGCGTACTCGGCGGGAAGCTGATCGAGAATCTCGATCTCCCCTTTGACCAGGCCATACCCCTTGGCGTGTGCGTCGCGAACGGCCAAGCCCGTGCCTTCGGCCGTGACCGATTCCGCGATGTACTGCTCGGTCTTCCCGATCACCGTCTGCAACTTCTTGTCGAAGTCGGGATCGATAGTCTCCACATCAGGCGAGTAAGGAACGAACCGTGATGACATGAGCTCGACCGTTTCTTTCTGCGGTCTGCGGGCCGTGCCTTACCACGGCATGTCCTCGAACCGGCCGCCGAGCACGCGCACACAGGATTCATGAGGTCAACAAACAGCCGGCGGCCACGCCGCTTGCTGGGCTGCTCTCTACGCCCTGGCGCTCTTGCAGTCGTCCCCGGACGGCTCCTCGAACAGGGCTAATTTTAGAGTTTAGGCCGGTCAGCAGGCACCCGGAAGCCGGCGCCCATACCCATGGCGCAGTCAGCGGCGAATCTTGAAACAGGCCCGCTGTCTGCTTCATTCGCTTGACCTTTCTACGACTGCCCACCGAGAAGACTCGGATGGTCAGGCGCGATGAACCGCACTTCGCCACCACTGTCGATGTGATTCACCCCGGGTTCGACCGCCCGGCGCAGGATCGCCAGGGCCGTCTCCCGGCTGGGCCGATCACCCTGCGGCCAGTCGGTCAGCCGGGCTGGGGTGCTTGGGCCGCTGTCTTGATCGCAGGTTAATGTCGCGGGATATTGTCTACGCGGGAATTGGTCGTCCCTCGGCGGGCCAGCAGGACGAGGCCGATCGCTTGCAGCGTCGCGCCAACGCACAAGATGAGCGCTCCGAGCGGAAGCCAGCCGGCGAACCGATGGGGGACACCAGTGGCACCGCCGTCACCGACCATGATCGACCCCCACCTGCTCAGGGTGAACAGGACGGTGAGCGGATACATCACCCACAAGATGCCCGACAGGACCAGCACCCTGAGCTTGATCCGCCCTCGTAACCGGGGCAGCAGAAGGGTGATGACGCTGAGGCAGGCTGTGACAGCACTCACCGGAAACGCCAGTCTGCGCACGGTACTTCGGATCCCGGCCAGATCCTCTGCCAGGCCCCCGGGATCCATGGTCAGGTCCGCGCCAGACCTGATGTTCATCCCCATGTTGTACTCGTTGGTCGCATCGACGGCGTAGTGAATCGCCGCATGGAGGCCGACCGCGTAAACCGCTGAAAGCACAAGCCCCGACACCATCAGAATCGGCCCACGCTGGGCAGCCGCGATCATGTGACGTCGCCGCAAGCCGTCACCACATGCCCGCGCGGCCTGAGACTCGATCGAGCAGCCAGAAACTCGCTGAACCTACCCACGGAACAGCTGCCTCCTTCAAGGGTTCGGTGATTTAGCGAGAACTCAGCCTTGGCCGAAATGAACCGGATCACGGCATCCGCAATGTGAGAGTCCCGCGCAGGCCGCTGGTGATGTCGTCATTGCGCTCCAGGACTCCGCCGAGTGCTTCCCAGCGGCCGTCCGCCCCTTGCCGCCAGCGCTAAAGAGAGCGGTGGACGCCAACTTCGCCGCGCTGAGACCGATCGCCACCGCCGCCACCGACATCCCCGCCACCGATGTACTGCGGTTGTACACCGTCGCGATCGTGGCTTGCTTCCGCACCCCAGGCCATGCCAGCGCCGCCGCGATGACCCCGAGGCCGGGCCGCACCCAGTCCTGGGTCAGCCGGAGGCCGAGGAAGATGGCGAGCAGCGCGATGAGCAGGGAGGCAGGACCGAGACGATCAGTTAATCGGGTCATGGCGAGCGAGTGTAGAGCCCTCGCCTGCCACCCCCGGTGAGCCTCGCCGGTGGACGCGGCAAGGGTCATCCGCCGGCGTTTCCTAGCGACCTTGGGCGAACTGCCGCAGCGCGGGAGCGAGCACGTCGGCTGTGGTGCCGTGGTTCTCGCCCGATACGGCGCGCAGGGTCGCGGTGGGCAGGAGATCGGCCAGCGCCTGGGCCCCGGTGATCAGCCACGGCATGGTGCCGGTGCCGTGCATGACCAGGACGGGCACGGTCACCGCGGCCCAGCGGTCGCGGGGCAGCGGAGCGCCGGACATGGTGGTGCCCATGATCCGCCCGTCGTAGGCGATGGTGTGCGCCACCTCTTCCACGGCGGGCCAGAACGGGGCCTGTCGCATACCGGCGACGGCCTCGGCGGGGACGCCGGCCGCCGCGGTCATGAACAGCTCCACCGCGTCACCCGGACGGCCGTCGGCGACGCGGGCGTCGAGCCGCTCGACGTAGTCGGCCGGCAGCGGCGGGCGGCTGTCGTCGACGACGAACGGCGGCTCGAACAGCGCCAGCCGGGTGATCGGCAGGCCCGCGGCGGCGGCGTGCAGGGCCAGCACGGCCCCTGAGGACCAGCCGAACACCATGGCCGACCCGCCGGCGTGGTCGATCAGAGCGGCAAGGTCCTCGAACTCGCGCTCCACCGCGTACGGTGCGGTGTCGGTGCTCTCGCCGCGACCACGGCGGTCGTAGGCGTAGACCCGGAACTCCTCGCGCAGCAGCTGCCCCACCTCACCATTGGTCGGGTTGACCATGCGATGGGCGGTGGCCCCGTCGATCATGATCAATGGCTGGCCGTCGCCCCAGACGTCGAAGGCGATCTCAGTGCCGTCCTTGGACTGGACAGTGCCCACCTTGGTTCCTCCAAGTCGTACCGTACGGTACTGTACCGACATAGTGAACAGTACCGTACGGTACACTTCGGAGAGTGTCAACGGCGCGAACCCTGGAGGGCCTGAATGCCGCAAGCCGCAGACACGCACGCGCAGACACGGCGCCGGATCATGGATGCGGCGCTGGAGGTGTTCCTTCGTGACGGCTACGTCGGTGCCAAGACCGACGAGATCGCCTCTGCCGCGGGCGCGTCAAAGCAGACGATCTACAAGCATTTCGGGCCGAAGGAGAGCCTGTTCGAGCAGATCGTGCTCGACCGCCTCGTCGGCATCGATCAGATCTTCCGGAACGCCATGGTCGACCTGGCGGCCACGGATGATGTCGAGACCACCCTGCGGGCGGTCGCGCGCCAGTTCGTCCACGCCCTCACGCAACCATCCCACCTGCGCGTACGCCGCCTCGTCATCGCCGAAGCCGGCCGTTTCCCGAACCTGGGCCACGCCTACTTCGAGGCGGGTCCCGAGCGCGTGCACGCCGCGCTGGCGTCCTGCTTCGAGCAGCTGACCGGCCGCGGGCTGCTGCGTATCGACGATCCCGTCCTCGCGGCCAACCACTTCACCTGGCTCGTCTCCTCGATCCCGGTCAACAAGGTCATGCTCTGCGGCGACGACATTCGCTTCGCCCCATCCGAGCTCGACCACTACGCCGATGCCGCCGTCCGGGTCTTCCTCGCCGCCTACCGCACGCCCGGAGCCGACGCCCAATGAGTGCGGTCGTGGATCACGCCGCCCCGCATCCTCGCTGCGGTGGAGCCCAGGCGGTCACCGCTGCGACGGCGCCGCCGATGACGGCAGAGGTTCCATGCCGCCGTCGGCGACGCGGCGGCGGCGGGCGCGCTGGCGGCAGGTCGGACCGCAGTAGCGGGGTGGCCGCCCGGTAGCCCGGATGCGCAGCCGAGCACCGCATTCCTCGCAGCGCCTCTCGCTGGGGGCCGCGGTTTCGTGACGCTGACGGGAGGGCGCGTCACGTAATTCGCTGGCTTTCGTGACAGTAGGGGTACGCAATCCGTCCAGCAGCAGCCGCACCAGCCGCGTACCGCGTGCCAGGTCCCGGTGTGCCGAACGCAGTGCGGCGCCGCCGACGGTCAGCGCGGCCAGATCGTCGACCCGCACGTCGGCGCGTATCGCACCAGCCTGTTTCGCGTCGTGCAGCAAGCCCGCCAGCGCCTCGTGGAACCGCTGCGCCGCGGCGGTCAGCACGGCACGCGGCCAACCCTTGTCAGCGGTGAGCGCTTCGCAGACGTGCTTGCGGTCGGCCAGCTTCTCGATCACTTCGAGCAGGAACCCGAACAGGGCGTCACCGGGCGCCGCGCGGCCGGCCCATCCACCCGCGGAGACCACGAATCCCTGGACGTGCTCGGCGAGCACCGCCTCGACCAGGATCTCCTTGCTCGGGAAGTGCCGGTAGACGGTCCCGGCGCCGACCCCGGCACGATGCGCGATTTGGCCAAGCGACACCTCCCGCCCTTCCTCGGCGAACACGCGCATCGCGGTGCGCAGCACGATCTCTCGGTTGCGGCGGGCATCGGCCCGCTCGGCACGTGCCGCATCCGGTACTGGCGCCGGTGCTGCGGTCATGTCACGTAATCCTTGTCCGTGGCGTGGAAGGGGGTGGAGCATTCCGGATCGTGTCAGTATCCACCATCTCCGAATCCGTCATCTCCGAATCCGTCGTCTCCGAAAAGGACGCCATGACCACCGTGACGCCGGCAAATCTCGGTTCCGCCATCCTCGTCACCGGCGCCACTGGCAAGCAGGGCGGCGCCACCGCCCGGCGGCTGCTTGCCGGAGGGTGGCCGGTGCGAGCCCTGGTGCGCGACCTGACCGCACCCGCCGCTACCGCACTGGCCGCCGCGGGTGCCCAGCTCGTACGCGGCGACTTCGACGATCGGGCCAGTCTGCCGCCGGCACTCGATGGCGCGGCCGCCCTGTTCGGCATACCGCCCCTATCCTTCACGACAGACCTCGAGGTGGCCCGTGGCCGGGCGCTGATCGACGCGGCGGCCGCGGCGGGAATCAAGCAGGTGGTATTCAGCACCCTCGCCTCGGCATCGACAGAAGTGCCAGGTTCAGCGGGGAAAGCGCTGATCGAACAGTACCTGCACGACCACATCGCGCTGCCTACCGTGCTGCGTCCAGTACGGTTCATGACGAACTATCTCAGCGACGGGGCGATCGGCATCGACGGCATTTCCAACGGCGTACACCGCCATCTGTTTACCCCGCACGAGCCCATGCAGATCATCGCGCTGGAGGACATCGCCGAGTTCGCCGCGCTCGCCTTCGCGGAGCCGACCCGGTTCGCCGGACGAACCCTGGAACTGGCCGGCGACGAACCGACCCCGGTCGAAGCCGCCGCCGCGATCACCGAGGCCACGGGCATTCCGGTCCGGTACGAGCAGGTCACCGATGAAGAGGCCGCCGCCATCAGCTCAGAGGTCGCCGAGATCAGGAAACACTGGCACACCGGTCACCGATGGCACGCCGACATCGAGTCGCTGCGCGTCATCCACCCCGGACTGCGTACGCTCACCGACTGGCTTACCGAATCCGGCGCCGCCGCCATCCGCGCCCACCTCACCGCTCCCTGACCCCGACGCCTGATCATGGTCGCGTCAGATTTCCAGTGCCGACCTGTCGATTTCGCGACCCGCCGTTCGTCTTACTGCGCGACCAATCTGGTAGCGACGAGGAGGAAACGATGAAGTACGTCATGCTGATCTCTCAGGGCACCGCGCTTGAGGAACAGGCCGCGTTGTCCGAGGAGGAGCAGAAGCAGGTCTACGCCGACTACCAATGATGACGGCGCTCACCCTGCGCACCCTCGGCGGGGGCCGCGACGAGCTCGCGGCGGAGGCGATCTGGTTGGGGCGCGTGCTCGCCGAACTGCTTCCGGACGGCCCCGAGGTTCACGGGCTGCTGGCGATGATGCTCTTGCACGACTCCCGTCGCGAGGCGCGGTTCCGCGACGGCGAGCTCGTACTGCTCGGCGATCAGGACCGGTCCCTGTGGAACACCGAACAGCTCGCCGCCGGACGCGCCGAGCTCGACCGGGCGCTCGCCCTGCGCGGCCGTGGGCCCTATGTCCTGCAGGCCGCCATCGCCTCGTTGCACGCCGAGACGCCGTGCGACTGGGCGCAGATCGCGGCCCTGTACGGCCGGCTCGCCCGCCTGACCGGCTCGCCCATCGTGGAGCTCAACCGCGCCATCGCCGTCGCCGAGACCGACGGCCCCGAGGCCGGTCTGCGCGTCGTCGACCAACTCGGTCTCGACGACTTCCGCTACCTGCACTCGACCAGGGCCGAACTCCTGCGACGCCTCGGGCGTACCGACGAGGCGCGTGACGCCTATCGACGTGCGAGGCAACTCACCGGCGACGGCGCCGAACGGCGCTTCCTCGAACGCCGCCTCACGGAACTGGTAGGTCGGACAGGCTCGGATTAGCCCCCGGGTCCAGATCCAGTCGGCTTCGCCGGGCGAAGCCCGCGTTCCTGACCGTCATGGCCCCACTTGTGGCATGACGCGACGCCGCATATCTTGCCGATGTATCCAGTCGATATATCGGGCCGACGGTTCGCTGTGGCCCGGCTGACCGGGAGCGGCGATGAGGCGGATCGACTACGACACGGAGCAGCACCAGGACTACGCGCGTGGCCGCGCGCTTACCGAGCGGCAGCAGCAGACATGGATCAGCGCCTTCGCAGCGGTGCTGCCCGAGGGGCGCCCGCTGGTGGGGCTGGACGTCGGCGCAGGGACCGGCCGGTTCACCCCCGCCCTGGCGCGAGCGTTCGGGCCGGTCACTGGCGTCGAGCCGTCGGTCCGCATGCGCGAGATAGCGCAGGCGCAGTCCCGGCATCCCGATGTGCGATATCTGGCGAGCTCCGCCGAGGACATGCCGGTGCCGTCCGCCAGTGCCGATTACGCTCTCATGTTCTTGTCCTGGCACCACGTCCAGGACAAACCGCTGGCGGTACGGGAGCTGGCCAGGGTGCTCAGGCCCGCCGGGCGGCTGCTACTGCGCGCGAATTTCAGCGACCACCATCCCAGGCCGTGGTGGCTGGAGCACTTCCCCCGCGGCTTCGCGGCGGACGCCGCGCTGTTCCAGCCGCTGCACGAGGTCATCGAGATGTTCACGTCGGACGGCTGGCGCGTTGCCGGCTTCGGCACGGTTACCGAGCCGTCCGTCGGCACCCGTGCTGACATGCTCCAACGGCTGCGCCTGCGCACCCTTTCGTTCTTCGCTCAGCTCAGTCCGGACGAGCTGGAGGCCGGTTTCCGCCGCCTGGAGGAGGCGGTTGCCGCGAACCCCGACGCGCCGGCGCCGGTGTTCGCTGAGCCGCTGCTCACGCTCGAACGGTGCTAGTTACGGCGCTGGTTTAGAAGGGACCGCTCTCCGGATAGCCAGCCTTTATGGCGGCCTTGCGGGTCTTCGTGTTGAGCTTCTTCTCGCTGATGACCTTACGAGCCGCCGGTGCGGCGATCTTCACCTTGGCGCCCCAGCCCGAATACTTGGTATCGGTGTGGAAGACCATCTGGTCATAGGCCGTGCTGTCGCCGTCCGGGTAGGCCGTCGTGTCGACGACCGTGCGGGTGAGAAGGTTGTGTTGATCGAAGTACAGATGGAACTCGACGTTGCCTTCACCGGCGGACTTGTCGTGCCGGAAGTCAGTGAGTTTGGCGGTCCCCTGATATTCGCCGGTCGCCACTTCTGATGCGTTTTTCACCATGAACTGCAGTTCCGCTGAAGTGACGCCCACGCTGAGGGCGGTATTTTCCTGCCCATCGGCCTTCGACTGGATCCAGGAACGACCGGAAGGCAGCACCTTGGCGATGCCGGCGTTGGTCACGTAGGCGTTTCTGCCCTCAGCGATGACCCGGTAGGGAGGGTTGGGCCCTTGCTGGCGTGAGGACATGCGGACACGGAGGTCGGCGGCCGCTACATTGCCTTTGCCGAAGGCCAGGGTGCCGGCCGTGCGGGTGTTCACCCGTACCTGCATAGCTTGGTCGTCGGTGGTGAAATCGAGGGTGATGCTGCTTGATTCGGTGATTTTCACGCCTTTTCCCGGGACCAGCTGGGACTTCAGGGCCTTCACCGGGTCCGCTGGAGCGGCCTGCACGGATGCTACGGATGCCGCCTGAGCGGGTACGGCCACCGCGGACACGGCCGCGGCCGTTGCTACGAGGCCTGCGAATAAGAGCTTCATCAGTATCCTTGCTTGGGGGATATAGCAGGGAAAAGAGTAAGAGGGTGGTGTTGGCGAGATAAGGGATTTCCCATAACGATCCTGTGTAGACCGGTGAACCCAAGCGGTGGTGATAGAGCAGTCCGACCCGAACGGCACCTGCTGGCCACGAGGCAACACCTTCGACGATGCGACGGCCCTCCACTGCCGGTTCTGAGGAGCCCTGCTCAGAACATGGAAGATACCCGGCAACGCTCTCGTCTCTGCTGATCCCCTGAAGCACGAAGCGCTCACAGCGAAAGACCTTGCGCGCCGAAGGCATGCCCAACGAAAAACAGCTCGGAGCGAAGCGGAGGCCCTTCCTAAAGGCGCTCTTCGAGGCGTTCGTGTAGCGGTGTGTAGTCATACTGCGAGAACAGCCTAGGAAAATGATGCAGCATCGCCTGCATATCATCGGCGATCCAGTAGAGGTCAGGGTCGGAGAAACTAAGATCGGTGAACAGGTACCGCCATCCGTGTGTCCCTTTAGTGAGGGCCAACGTGGGCGACACGATCGCGCCCGGCATCGCGTTCGGGCAGGCGATTGCCCGCTGGGGCAACTGGTTCAACCAGGAGCTGTACGGCAGTCCGACCACGTTGCCGTGGGGCCTGGAGATCGACCAGGCGCACGGCTGCCGGCCGGGCGTGCTCTACCACCCGACATTCCTGTACGAGTCGCTGTGGGACGTGGCCCTCGGCTTCGGGCTGATCCTGGCCGGCAGGCGGTTCACACTCCGCCATGGCCGGCTGTTCGCCCTCTATGTCGCCGGCTACACGTTGGGGCGGTTCTGGATCGAAGGGCTGCGGATCGACCCGGTTGGCGGGGTGGACCACGCGGTGACGTTCCTGGGGCTGCGGATCAACCAGTGGACGTCGATCGTGCTGTTCCTCGGCGCACTGGTCTATCTCTGGGTGACTCGTAACAAGGACGCCGAAGAGATCTTGGTGTCGGCCTCGTACAAGCAGGATGGCTCGTACGAGCAGGACGGCGGGGCGGCCGCCGAGCCGACGCCCCTGACCGACCAGGACGACGCGGCGGCGGACACTCGCCGAGCTCCAGGAAGTTCTTGACGGCGCGGAGCCTGCTTCATCGCTGCTCCTGCGGCTTGTACCGGCACCCCATCGCCACCGCAGGTGTCCGGTGAAATGAAACTTTCACCCGTCACGTCGGTATTACGGCTCCGCAGGCTGATCCCCGACCTGGTAGCACGCCTGATTCACCCTCGCGAGAGCCGCTATGGCACAAGTTAATGCCGGCCGAATCAATGGCTCTCGATCGTCTCTCTGGACACCTGGAGACCCCGAAAATAGTCTCCGTGCGCGCTCCGCCGACATCATGCGAGAGATGAGGTTGGAATTGACACGCTCCAAAGTACGTCGTGCGGCTAGCTCTGTCGCCGTCGCCATCGCAACACTCGCGGCAATCCTGGTGCCCGTCACCCCCGCGCACGCCGCCTACGGCCCTGACCAGGCCGTGTCCATCACGGTGACCTCGAACGCCGGCCCGTCGATCATGCTCGCCCAGCTGACCGGCACGCTGGCATTCGACGATGGGAACACGAAGTTCAGGTACGCGCTCCGGCTGTGCTGGGGGAGCGGGTCCTACCCAATGCCGAACTTCTACGTCTCCGCCAACGGCAGCACCATTTTCTATCCGAGCCAGACGGGCACGGCGACTGCTCCCCCCGGCTGCCAGTTGTACCTGTACCTCTACGACGGTGAATACACCCACTCCACTACCCTCACGAATGTCACCTTGTACGTGACGGGCGGCTGGTTCTATCCCGGCAACACTTACAACAGTCGCACCAAATCCGTGACCTACGACAACCCCTACAACTGAGCCGTCAGAAGCTGCTTCATTGGAGCTGAGTAGAAGGGCCACTCCCAACTATGGGGGTGGCCCTCGTGCGCCTCTCGGTCAACTGGGTCTGTCGGCGAGGAAGTTCTCGATTCGCCGGGCGAGAGCGTCGGGCGCTTCGAGCATCGGCAGGTGTCCGCTGGCGAGGGATTCGTTCCAGCTCGTGTCGAGGTTGCGCGCGAACCGCTGTTGCAGTCCGATCGGGAGCTCAGCGTCTTGGCTGGTGGAGAGGTAGCCTCGACGTTCGGGAAAACCACCGCCTTGCGGCGTGTCCCGGTAGAGACGCACAGACTCGGGGTGGAACTCCGCCACGATGCGATCGGCCGTCTTCGTGTCGACGCGGCTGGCCACGCCCCGCCGGATAGCGGCATCGGGCGGTCGGGTGCCGGCCAGCCGCATCGCCAGGCTCAGCACGAGCCGGTTCGGCAACGGCATCGACGCGACGAAGCTGCGTCCCAGCTTCGGCACGACGGCCGTGACCGCCAGGAACGCGCCCACCCGGTCAGGCGCGAGGGCCATGAGTTCCGCTGCGACAGTCCCGCCACTGGAGTGCGCGACGACCGCGAATCGCTCCCACGGTGCCGAATCCAGTGCCGCGGCGGCGTACTCCGTGAGCGAAGCGCGATCATGACGCGGTCGCTCAGCGACCACCGTCTGGTGCGACGCGGCCAGTTCTTCGCGCACCTGGTCCCAGATCCAGACGGGAAGACCGGCACCGCTCAGCAACAGGATGGGTTCTCGCGACTTCGTCATGCTCCGATTCTGGAGCTGCTGGGTGTCACCGTTATGGCACCATTTATGAATGAACCGCACCGACCGGCTCTACGCGATCCGCGAAGATCTCCGCCGTGCGGGTCCCCGAGGCCGCACCGCCCAGCAGCTCGCCACCGCATTCGAGATCAGTATCCGCACCGTCAAGCGCGACATCTCCGCTCTGCAACAGGGCGGGTTCCCAGTCTGGGCACGCACGGGCCGGCTTGGCGGATACGTCGTCGATCGTGCCGCCACCCTGCCACCGGTGAACTTCACCGCCACCGAAGCCTGCGCGCTCGCCGCGGCGATCGCGGCACACCGGGGACAACCATTCGACAGGCAGGCTCGAGCCGCCCTGGTGAAAGTACTGGCGGTGATGGACCCGCAGGCGCGACGGCACGCGGACGACTTGACCGAGCGCATCTGGATCGACCACAGCACCACCGAGGCAGCTGATCCGCGCCGACGCGACGCGATCGAACATGCCCTTGAGGAGCGCAAGGTCCTCTCGCTGCACTACCGCGATCGTCACGGTACGCCGACCACGCGCCGGGTGGACCCTCAGCTGCTCGCGTTCACGGCCGGGCACTGGTTCCTCGTGGCGCGCTGCCGGCGCCGCGAGGCCATCCGATGGTTCCGCCTCGATCGGATCGAACGCGCGAGTCTCACCACTCAGCGTGCCATCGACGTACCCGTCGAAGAACTAGGGACGCCTCCCTCGACGGCGGCCTCCGTCCGGGTGTGACGTGCCATGTGATCCAGTCTGTACGTTCTGGATCATCCTGAACCGCAAGCGCGGATGCCCGAAGCTTCGCCCCTGGCGGGCATCACATCGCGACGCACCAAGCTTTGTGCGGACGGTGATTGATCAACTACGTTCGGTTGTGTCATGGTGCTCGAGTCTTGATCAACTCTTCTGGAGGCACCCATGCTTGCTCGCCATCTGCTGGCCGCCGCCGTCATCTCCGCCACCATGGGCGCGGTCACTGCTCCGCCTGCGCTGGCCGCTGGTCAAGAGCCCGCCAACCGCACCATCCCGGTCGGGACCGCAATGTGCGTCGACGTCAGCAACTACCGCGGCAACGGCATCTTGATGTACCAGTGGCAGTGCGACCCCAACAACACCAACCAGAAGTTCGTCGTCGAGGACGGCCTCATCAAGGTGGAAGACACCATCGGCACGAGCCAGATGATGTGCCTGGACTCCTCCAACGGCCGAACCAACGGCACCCGGGTCTACCAGTGGCAGTGCCTAGGTAACGCCAACCAGCTCTGGGTCATCCAGGGCGGCCAGATCATCCTCAAGTCCACCCTCAACTCAGGCAACCGCCTATGCCTGGACGCCACCAACGGACGCGGCAACGGCATCCAGGTGTACCTGTGGCAGTGCGACCCCAACAACACCAACCAGAAGTTCGTCGTCGAGGATGGCCAGATCGCGGTCAAGGACACCTTGTCCTGATCCTGAACGTCCCGATCCTGAACGTCCTGATCTCTGGTCACACCCGGCACGTTCCGATGTACCGCAGGGCATCAACGGCACCGATCCCCGGGGCGAGGCCGCCGGGTCAAGAGGTGGGCGTCAGCACACCACGAAGATGCTCTTCCACCCGACGCCCGTCGCCTGCTTCGCGTTGCCGTTGGTGGGCAGCACGAAGTGCACCGGCCCTCTGTTGTTGATCTGGTTGTGCATTCGGCCGGACTGGCCGGAGCCGTACCACTTGTACGACCCGCGGTAGCGGAGGTTGGTCGTGCCGCACCTGTCGATGACCTGTGTCTGGCCGGTGAAGCCCGGCCCTTCGTAGGCCACGTACGTCGAGCCGGTGTCCGCGGACATCGAGGCGCTGGCGGCACCGCCCATGACTGCGACCAGGGAGGCAGAGATGGCGGAGACGAGGGCGATTCTCTTGATGCTCTTCACAGCGATCCTCCGGATGCGTCTTGACTGATTGCCAAATGTCACTTTGAGGAGAGGAGTCTCATGTCACTCACCACTCGCGCGGGCGGAGAGCCCGAACGCCGCAGCCGTAGACCGGCTCGGTAGCGGACGACGAGCTTGGACTCGCCATAGGAGCGGGGCAAGGGACCGTCCTTTTCATAGGTTTTCCTAACGAGAAGAACATATGGACCGGCTCTTGATCGTCACTTGCATCCCACCTACACCAAACGTGACAACTGGCCGTAAAGCCACGACGGTGACGAGGAGTGGACGCCTGCCGTACGAGATCCAAAGGCCACTTCCCGATCATGGGAAGTGGCCTTTGACGTGCAGTGGAGCCTAGAAGATTCGAACTCCCGACACGTCCGGAAACCTACCGCCGAGCGAGACGAGACGGTCCGTCTTGACATCGGGTCGGCACTCCCCCATACTCAGCTCAACGAGACGGATCGTATCGTCTCAAATGAGTGAGGAGGTGGCATGACGACTGCCCCAGTGTGGCCAAGCCCGCATGGAGGAGTACCGGGCCTGGGAGCGCCTCAGCCGTAAGGCGCCGGGGCTGATCACTTGTCTCAAGCTGTTCTGGTCGCCGCGGGCGTCGCGCCTGTCGTCCGCGCTGAGAAGAGAAGGAGGAGCTCTGCGTACCCCTGCCCAACTGGCACTCAACGAGATCACCAAGCGCTACGGCACCCGCGTCGTCCTGGACCGGGTGTCACTCACCGTCAAACCCGGCGAGCGGATCGGGGTGATCGGCGACAACGGGTCGGGTAAGTCCACGCTGCTCAAGCTCATGGCGGACGCCGAGCGGCCGGACAACGGCGAGCTCGTGGTCGTCGCCCCCGGCGGCGTCGGATACCTGCCGCAGTCGCTCGCGTTGCCGCCGCATGCGACGGTGGCCGACGCCGTCGATCTGGCACTGGCCGACCTGCGCGAGCTCGAAGCCAGGATGCGGGCGGCCGAACGGTCGTTCGGCGCAGCGGGCATGGAGGCGTGCGCGGGGGCGGAGGCTCGCGCGGACCTGGACGTCTACGCGGGGCTGGTTGCGCAGTTCGAGGCGCGGGGCGGCTACGAGGCCGACGCTCGTGTAGAGGTCGCGCTGCACGGGCTTGGGCTGCCCGGGCTCGAACGGAGCCGCCCGCTAGGCACGCTTTCCGGTGGCGAACGCGCCAGGCTCGCCCTGGCCGCCACGTTGGCGTCCGCGCCTGAGCTGTTGTTGCTCGACGAGCCGACGAATGACCTGGACGGCCAGGCCGTGGCCTGGCTCGAACAGCGCCTGCGCGCCCATCGGGGCACGGTCGTGGCCATCACGCACGACCGGATGTTCCTGGAGCGGGTGACCACTGCCATCCTGGAGGTCGCCGACGGGCAGGTTCGCCGCTACGGCGACGGATACACCGGATACCTCGCCGCCAAGGCCGCCGATCGCGCCGCTCAGGCGCGGGCCCACGAGGAGTGGAAGACGGAGCTGGACCGGCATGCCACGCTGGTGGCGGCCAACGCGGGCCGACTGGCCTCGATCCCTCGTAAGACGGCCAAGGCGGGTATGGGCACCGGGGCTTGGCGGGCGCGCTCGCGTACACACGGGGCCGCCGGGCGCATCCGGCAGTCTCAGCAGCGGCTACGGTGGCTCACCGACCACCCGGCGCCGCCGCCGCCCGAGCCGCTGCGCTTCACCGCCGCCTTCACCACCACGGGAGCCACCGCCGGGACCGAGGTGGCCGTGCTCGACAGCGTGGTGGTGGCGGGGCGGCTGCACCTGGAATCCCTGGCTGTCCGCGCCGGTGAGCGGCTGCTCGTCACCGGCCCGAACGGAGCGGGCAAGACCACGCTGATGCGAGTCCTCGCCGGAGAGCTGCGACCCGACGCGGGCGAGGTACGGCGGACCGGCCGAGTCGGATTCTTCCGGCAGGACGAGCTGGATTCCGGGGACGTGCTGCGGGCCGGGGTTCTTCGCCAGGATGAGCTGGGCACCGAGGGTACGCGAGTCTTTCCGCAGAACGAGCCGGCGGACCTGACCGTGCTGCGGGCCTACGCGCACGGACGTCCCGGAAGCCTGGACGAGCACGCGGACGCGTTGCTCGCCATGGGGCTGTTCCGGCCGTCAGACCTGGGGCTGCGCCTCGGGGAGCTCGCCTATGGGCAGCGGCGCCGGATCGAACTGGCGCGGCTGGTGAGCGAGCCCGTGGACCTGCTCCTGCTCGACGAGCCGACCAACCACCTGTCACCGATGCTCGTGGAGCAGCTGCAAGAGGCGCTGTCCTCTTTCCGTGGCGCGCTGGTCGTGGTGACGCACGATCGGCGCCTGAGGGCCACGTTCACCGGCTCCCACCTGGAACTGGACGCGGGCATGGCGGCGTAGCCGGTCGCGGCCGTCAGGGCCTGCCGGCCCTGACGGTCGTGCCCACGGCACCCGGCTGCCCGCCACGGATCGAAAGCGAACAAGATTCGCCGCATCACGTGGCGCAACGGGCTCCACAGGCTGAGCAGCCATACCGACCAACCTATCGTGCCGCTCCCATCAGTTACAGCTCCTGCGGGCTTGACATGCATCGTGGAGTGCTACTTTGTAGCACCGGATGGCACAACGCTGTAGGCTTCGGATGTGAGTACTCCTGAGCCGGACCACTCCCATGAGATCTCTCAACGCGACCTGCGCAATCGGTCAGCGGAGATCATGGATGGTCTGGAACGTGGGGAGCGATACGCCGTTACCCGTAATGGCCATCACATCGGTGATCTGGTCCCTCTCCGCCGCCGGCGCCGGGCCGTGTCGCGCGCCGAGTTCGCCGCTGTGTCGTGTGGCATGCCACGACTGGACGACTCCAAATATCGCGAGGACATGGACCGCCACGCCAACGACGATCTCTACGACCCTTACGATCGCGCATACGGCAGACAGGAATTCGCAGAGGACGAGGGATGACCCACGCCCTAGGACTGCTCGACACCAACATCCTCATCCTGCGCGCCGGCCTCGATCCCGACGAACTCCCCGATGAGATGATGATCAGTGCCATCACCACCGCGGAGCTCTCGGTCGGCGTCCTGGCGGCCACAGGACCGCAGGAACTCGCCCAGCGAATGAAGATCCTTCAGACCGCCGAAGCCGAATTCGACCCACTCCCCTTCGACGACACCGCGGCCCGCGAGTACGGCCAGTTGTGGACGGCGGTCATCGCCTCAGGACGCAAACCACGCCCCCGCACCGCAGACCTGATGATCGCCTGCGTGGCGATCGCGAACCGGCTTCCTCTGTACACCTGCAATCCCAGGGATTTCAAAGGACTTGATCGTCTGCTTACCGTGGTCCCGGTGACCCGTCCGCAGTGGGCCAGTGCATGAATGGAAAGCGCTCAGCCACCTACGACCTCGCCGGAGCTTAGCGACCGGAGTCCCCCTTTCTCCCTCCTGTCGGAGCCGTCTGCCAGGCTGTGGCCATGCCGCATGCGGGAGTCACAGAGTTTCTCCAGGTCACCAGCCAGGACGAGATGCCGCCCGGACTGCGGCGGGAGCTGGTCGAGTGCTGGGTCACGGTGACCAACGCCGGGGGCGCGGCCGGTTTCCCGTTTCCCTCTGTCACCTTCGATCAGGTGGCGGAAGTAGCTGATCAGCTCATCGCCGGCCTCGACTCGCACCGCAGCCGCTTCCTCTTGGCTCTCGTAGACGGGATGCTCGCTGGCTGGCTGAACGTGCGCAGAGATGCCAACCCATTGATCGCCCACTGGGGAACGGTCCATCACGTCCAAACCCACACCGACTTCCGCAGCAAGGGGATCGGAGCCGCACTGATGCACCGCGTGCGCCATCTGGCCCGCGATGAGATGGGGCTCGAACAACTCCGCCTCGCCGCCCGTGGTGGAGTTGGGCTCGAAGACTTCTATAGGCGGCAGGGCTGGAAAGAGATCGGCCGTTGGCCTGGCGCGCTGCGGCTCGCGCGCGGCGATGATCGCGACGAAATCCTGATGGTGCTTGAGCTCTGACTGTTCCGACCCGAACGGCAGGCCCTGGGCCCGACACGTCACACGAACGCGGTGCGGGCGCTGGCGATGTCCGTTCCGGACGGTCGCCCCGTCCCAGCAGAGTGCGCAGGTAGCGGGCGCCGACCCATTTGAAGGCGTGCGAAGGTGAGAAGGAGGAGAACTACACTCGGCCCTCCCCCGGCCGATGGGTTATGGGGAGGACGCATGACCTTTCTGGCCGGCGGCTGGCTGTGGTCGTTCGCGGTCCTGGCCGTCGTCGTGGCAGGCTACATCGCCGTCCAGTTCCGGCGGCCCCAGCAGATGGCGCGCTTCACCAACCCGAGGTTGCTCGATCTGGTCGCGCCCGCCCGTCCCGGCTGGCCGCGGCACATCGCGGCGGCCATGTTCGTCGTGCTGATGGCTCTGCTCATCGTGGCCGCGGCACGCCCGGCCGCCTCCGTTCAGGTTCCCCGCGAGCGGGCCACGATCATCGTGGCCATCGACGTGTCACTGTCGATGGTCGCCACCGACATTCCGCCATCCCGGTTGGCGGCCGCCAAGAGCTCGGCCAAGATGTTCATCACGAGCCTGCCCGAGCGGTTCAACGTCGCCCTGATCTCCTTCGCCCGATCCGCGGCAGTGGTGGTGGCGCCCACCCTCGACCACACGGCGGCCATCCGAGCGATCGACGCGCTGAAACCCGCTCCCGGAACCGCCATCAGCGAAGCCGTCTTCTCCGGCCTGGACGCGATCCGCTCCTTCGACCAACGCTCGGCGAGCGATCCACCACCGGCAGCCATCGTGCTGCTGTCCGACGGCGACAACACCTCCGGCCGAGTCGTACCCGATGCGACCAAGGCCGCCGCCGCAGCCAGAGTCCCGGTCTCCACCATCGCCTTCGGCACGCCCAACGGTGCCGTCGAGATCAACGGACGCCGCCTCGAGGTCCCGCCCAACGAGGAAACCTTGCGCACCCTGGCCGAAGGCACTGCCGGACGCGCCTACAACGCCCAGACGGCCGGCTCGCTGGATGAGGTGTACGAGAGCATCGGCACCTCGCTCGGCACCACGACCAAACAGCAGGAGGTGGGCTACCAGGTGCTGCGCTGGGCCCTGCTCCCCGCCTTCGCGCTGGCCGCGCTGGCACTGCTGCGTCAGCCGAGCAGCCGATGCGCCGTGGACACATCCGCGAAGGTGACCGGGACATCGCCGCTACGCGCGCTGGTCGAGCGGACGTTGATGGGCTGGCCGGTGCTCCACCCATCAGCGGCGATCAAGGCTTGATCACCAGCGAGATTTGGCCCCACCCCAGCGGCCGTCGCCTCGAAGGCCGGTGAGGTGGGGGCGGGCCTTCGGAGTGGTCGGGCTGTGCCGCTGGTGGCCCAGGGGTGAAGAGCAACCGCTGACGCAACGGGTGGGCGAGCGCCGCGAACTGCTCAGCCGCGCCGATCTCCAGAACATCCTCAGGAGGTGGCAAGTGTGAAGACTGATCACGCATACCGAAGGTTTTCAACGTCTTTGACGTTTTCGTCAGGGCAGTGATCTACTCCCTGCCATGTCGACTCTGACGAACCTTCAGCCCGCCCCTGTCATCGACGAGACAGCCCGGCTGCTGACCGAGCACTACGTTTTCCCTGAGATAGCCGAGCAGCTCGCCGACCTGCTACAACGACGCCTCGCCCAGGGCGCCTATGACGTCGGCAGTGCCGAGGAACTCGCCCGTCTGGTCACCGCGGACCTGCAGTCCGTCAACAACGACAAACACCTGAGACTGAAGCACCACGCCGACCCGGTGTCCCCCAAGCAGGGCGCGGCAACCCTGGACTCCATCCGCCGGGACTTCGACGCCTCGCTGGGCGGTGCGCCCCGGGTGGAGTTGCTCAAGGGAGGGGTCGCCGTGGTGGAGCTGGCGCCGATGCTGTTTCCGCTGGATTGGGCCGCCGAACCGCTGAGCGCCGCGCTCACCCTGGCCTCCCGCGCCCAGGCGCTGATCGTGGACCTTCGCAACAACCGGGGCGGCGACCCGGACACCGTCGCCTTCGTCTGCAGTTACCTCCTGGACGAGCGCACCCACCTCAACACCATGTACTGGCGCAGCGGCGAGCGCAGCGAGCAGTCCTGGAGCCTGCCGCACGTTCCCGGCGCGCGTTTCGGCGGCAGTAAACCGTTGTACGTGTTGTCCAGTGACAGCACCTTCTCCGCCGCTGAGGAACTGGCCTACGACCTGCAGCAGCTCGGCCGCGCCGTTGTCGTCGGCGAGCCCACCCGCGGCGGCGCACACCCGTGCGAGGGCTGGACCGTCCACCCCCACCTGGAAACCACCGTCCCCACCGGCCGCGCCATCAACCCCGTCTCCGGCACGAACTGGGAGGGCACCGGCGTGCAGCCGGACGTCCCTTGCGCTGCCGCGGAATCCCTCGACCAGGCACACGCACTGGCCCTCGCCCGACTGGCAGGCTGACGCAGTCCAGCTCATCGACAGTGGTACCAAACGTCGTTCGTGATCAAGGCGACTGGAGCTCCGGGCCTGGTACCAGACCGCGCTGAGGTTGGTACCAAAACTCATGCTTCAACCATGCCCCCGGGGTGGGGCCAGTTCTCACCGAACATGAATCCGCTTCACCCCGTGGGTCCAGCGTACTTCGCCAGGTGGAGCCAGAATTCGTTCCTCAACTCAGGGCGTCGTCTCGCAAGCCGATGAGACCGTGGGTGGGTGATCTGTACATGCTTCGTCGCCATCATCGCCGTCAATTCCCGCTACGGAGACTCTCGGTTACCCGTCGATCCAGATGATCTCCGTCCTGTGCACGAGTAACATGTCGCTCGGTCTGAGGAACTGGCTCTGACTTGGGGGGGAAGCCTCCTCGTCTGTAAGTAGTTCAGGCTGCTTTCCACCCCCACACGGAACAGCCACGTAGCAGCCCGGTGTACCGCAGGGGTATGCGCCCCCGGCTTCGGCGCGTGGGCTCGCTCCGGTGTCCGATGCCGAGAGCCGACGAAGGGGTCATCTAGCCCGAGCTGGACGAAACAACACCCCCACCTCCCGCACCGCCGTGTCATGTCCTGCACGGGACTCCCTACGCCACCACCTGGCCAAACTCGGCGGCCTAGCCCTCAAAGACCTCCGCCACCACGTCACTGCCTCCTTCGCCAAAGTCGCCGAATACCAGCGACGCGGCGCCGTCCACTTCCACGCCGTCATCCGCCTCGACGGTCCAGGCGGCCCCACCGCACCACCATCGGCCTGGGTCACCGCCGACACCCTGACCGACGCCGTCCAACACGCCGCCCACGTGGTCGGTCGAGGAAGTGCGGACCTTCCTGGAGTCGGCGCGAAGAAAGGAGGACCCGATGTACCCGACGTACGCCCTGGTGCTTGTCCTCGGGCTGCGCCTGGGCGAAACTCTCGGGCTGCGTTGAGAGGACGTCGATCTCGACCAGGCCGAGATGACGATCGGCTGGCAGCTCCAGCGCGTCGCGGGCAAGCTGCTGCACCGCCAGACCAAGACGGACGCCTCTGAGGCCACCCTGCCCTTCCCTGAGATCGTCACGACGGCCCTCCGTGCCCGTCAACGAGCGTGTGACACCGCCCGGGAAACGGCTGGAGAGGGCTGGCAGGACACAGGGTTCGTATTCACCACCGCCAGTGGCCGTCCGATCGAGCCGTCCAACTTCCGCCGCAGCTTCGCGAACGCCTGCGCCAAGGCCAGAGTGCGCAAAGTCCATGTCCACGCCACCCGCAAGACCTGCGTATCTTGCTCGTCGCCCTCGACGTCCACCCGCGGGTCGCCATGCAGATCCTCCGCCACTCCCAAATCGCGGTGATCATGAACATCTACAGCGAAGTGTCCTCGGGGGAGACACGCAAGGCACTCAAGCGCCTGGGAGATCATCTAGAACGCTAGAACAAGATTGATCGCTGAAGGCCATTCCTTCCGAGGGATGGCCTTTCTTAGTGCCGCGACCGCATGCGTTCACCGGGTTGTTCACCGCGCTACTCTTTTCACGCCTTGGTGCCGAATGTACTGGTCAGATGACTACTTCTCGCGCAGGCTCTCGATTTCGGCGGCCAATGCGGCCATGTCGCGCACATGCCCGTAGTACTTGGTCGCATACTGATCGTCGATCATCGGGAGGACCTTCTCGCACGCCGACGCCAGCCGCGTCAGGCCAGAGCGGTGTTGTGCGCTGAGCGGGCCTTTAAGGACGCCTGCGGCGAAGCCATAGATGTCCGCGTCGAGCATCACCATGTCCTGGTCCTCGACGTCGAGGCCGCGGAAGCCAGACGAGAATGGCATGGCCATGTGCTCGGCCATCATCTGCGAGAGCGCGTCGAGCTTCTCTTCCAACATGCGGAAACCCTCCCAGGGCACGCGGGCGTCCCCACGTGCGGTTAACCAGCGATTGGAACACCTCGCCCCAGCGAATCTCAACCCTTTTGTTGCCCAGCGCTCGTAAGGTCAGCAGTCATGGCGCATGTCGTGATTTGGGTGAAGCCCTACGAGCGAGAGAATCACAGCCCAGACACAGAGGGATACAAAGGCCTTTGCGGCTGGCATGGGATGACTGCGGGGCGAGGTCCGTGTCCGAACAAGCCGTACGCGAGCGTGAAGCTCCGGTATGCGGACTACCAGCCGGTGCAGTCAGCGTGCGTTGAGGCCCTCAAGGAGATCTCACAGCGCTACGGCTTCCCGATCCCTCAGGAGCAGGCTGAGCGTGTCGAGGCAAGTTGATGCTGTAGCTGTATTTTGCAGCTGTACAAGATCGAAAAGGCTACCTCCCGATCATGGGAAGTGGCCTTCTACGTGCTGTGGAGCCTAGGGGATTCGAACTCCGGACTTCCTGCTTGCAAAGACGCATACCCGGCCTGTCACCCTCAGAGGGGCACCCGGCCGCAGGCCGGGCGGCCCTCGCGCGGTGCTTTCTGGTCATGGCCCCGAGGGCGGGTCCGGGTCGAACGCGGCCCACCTGCCGGGTAGACGTGCGCTTGGCCTACGCCACCGAAGCAACTCCGGGCCAGACCACGTGATCCGCGGAAAGGCACAGGCGCAGATTACGCCCAAAGCTCAGGTTGCTGGCTGGAGTTGGACGAGGATCATCCGATAGTCCTCGTTTTCCGTATAGGTGGCTCGGACCCTGTACCGTCCAGGCTCAAGATCAATAATGAGGCGCTCGTCGGGCTCCAGCTCAGCACCGGGGATTGCAGAGTCGAAGAGCACGACAGCTTCCCGTACCTCCCAGTTCAGGTCTTCATCATCGTCCCAGGCCGGCTCCACTGCGAGGGCTCTCTTGGCCGCCTCAACCAGCTCAGTCTCGGAGTTTGCAGCGGCCCAGCGTAAGAAGAGGCGTTCGGCCGGCAGATAGGTCGTCATGGCAGGTTCGTCGCCGAGAACAAGGGCCTGCTGCGTACCAACGGTAACGAGGCCGATGTAGCCTCCAACGGCACAGGCTCGGCCGTAGTCGCCCCAGGTTTCTACGGGACCGTCGTTGTCATCCACACCCGCCCAGCTGTTCAGCTTGGATTTGGGGACGGCGATTAGTGGCCCTCCTGCGGTGCTGACCCAGGTATGCAGCACTGATGGCCTCACTTTCGCTGCGTGATTGTTCATGGGTGGAGAGAGTACGGGCAGCGGCCAAATCCCTGGAAGGGAGCACAGGCGATCCACTGCTACCTACGACTGAGCTTCCCCCTGTTCTCCGGACACTTGGCCTGAGGTCACCCTTGATCATCAGGAAGGATGTCCTCCATGCCCGCACCACATCCGCCAGAGTTCCGGCGCCGCGCGGTCGAGCTCGCCCGCCAAGGTGACAAACCGCTCCTCCAGCTCGCCAAAGACCTGGGCATCAGCCGGTCGTGCCTGCAGAACTGGCTCAACCAAGCCGACGCCGACGAAAATGCCGGCGCCGGCGACCGTCTGGCCAGTGCGGAAAAGAAGGAACTCGCCGAGCTGCGCCGCCGCAATAAGCAACTGGAGATGGAGAACGACATTCTCAAGCGGGCTGCGGCCTACTTCGCCAGAGAGAACGTCCTCCCAAAGTAATCTACTCGCTGGTCCGTGAACTCGCCGACGACGCTATCCCGGTCGCGGTGGCCTGCCGAGTCCTGAGAGTGTCAACCTCGGGATATTACGACTGGCTCGGTCGGCCCGAGCCGCCGCGGAAACTTCGCAACAGAGAACTTACGAAAATGATCCACGAGATACACGCTGACTCGCGCAGCAGTTACGGATCGCCGCGCATCCATGCAGAACTGCGGCTCGGGATGGGCGAGAAGGTCAACCGCAAGCGCGTCGAGCGGCTCATGCGCGTGGCCGGCCTGCAGGGCATCTACCGGCGCAAGGGCCGCCGCAACCTGGTCAACCAGGCGACCGAGGAGGACCTGGTGCAGCGACGCTTCGACGTCGAGGCGCCCGACCGGTTGTGGCTGACCGATATCACCGAACACCCCACGAGCGAAGGGAAGACGTACTGCGCCGCCGTGATGGACGCCTATTCGCGACGCATCATCGGCTGGTCCATCGATGCTCACCAGAACACCGATCTCGTGGTGAATGCGTTAGCGATGGCAGTAGCCCGTCGCAAGCCGGACGAGCGATCGACTATCCTGCATTCGGATCACGGCACGCAATACACTGAACCTTTTTCATCCCCAGGCGGCAGGGGTGCTGGTCACAGCATGATCGCGAGCTTGGTGTTCGCCTGACGACGTAAGAAACCCCTGGTAGACG